>CAWEVE010000015.1:0-33484 GCA_963812465.1 Terriglobia bacterium | reverse complement strand
GGGCAAAAAACCCGCGGAATCCGCGCCCTTCCAGCGCGGATCGGAAGGCGAGAAGAGAGTGCCAATATCCGGAGCGGCAACGGCGCCGAGCAGGGCATCGGTCAGGGCGTGGAGAAGCACGTCGCCATCGGAGTGCCCCCTAAGCCCCTGGGATGCGGCAACGTAATTCCGCCGATCTTCAGCGGAATGCCGCGCTTGAATTCGTGAGAGTCCCAGCCGTAACCGATGCGAGTTTCTGGTTTCAAGTTTCGGGTTTCCAGTCTGATTGCTTGGTCGTTCGTCTTTGGGCTTTGGTCTTTGGTCTTGGTCAGAAAACGCGCTGCCTTTACTTTTTCAGGAAGAACTCTGCCAACTCCATATCGGCTGGAGTTGTGATCTTTATATTTCTCGGGGAGCCCATCACCACGGCCACTTGATGCCCTGAGCGCTCGACCAGGGAAGCCTCGTCCGTGCCAAGGAACCCATCCGCCGTGGCTTCATCGAACGCCTTCTTGAGCACACTGTATCGAAAACCCTGCGGAGTTTGCGCCATCACTACACGTTCGCGAGGGATGGTGGCAGTGATGACGGCGCCTTCCGAGATGCGCTCCACCTGCTTGACCGTATCCATCGCCGGCATTCCCGCGATGGCCGCGCCATACTTGCGGACAGCCTTGATGACATCGTGAATGATCTCCTCGGTAACGAAGGGACGAACCGCGTCGTGCACCAGGACAATATCATCCGGCGCCGCCGAGACTGCCGCGATCGCATGAGCCACGGATTGCTGGCGGTGCTCGCCGCCCTCGACCAACTCAACCTTCTTCTTCGATAGGTTGCCGGCTTCATTCTCCAGGCGAGTGCGAAATCCCGCGATCTCGTTGGCCCGCAGGGCGACGTAGATTTCCGAAATCTCGGGGCTCAAGGCAAATTTTCGCAGTGTGTGAATCAGGATGGGGGTTCCGCCCAACTCGGAGAATCGCTTTGAGGCCGAAGGCTTTTTGCTCTGGCATCCGAGGCGGGGAGCATGCGCTATCCTAACCCTGCCGCCGGAATGATCACTACCACCTTCATAGCGGCCTGTAAGTATAAGGGGTGGGCTGAGAGTGTTCAAATCTGAGCGGCCCGCGAGCGTGAGTCAATTTAATAACAGCACCTGGACCGGCGTCACGAGCTCGACACTATGTACATGATGACTTGCTCTCCTTCGACGGCTCGCACAACTCGAGCTCTTGCGTCGCGCTTCGCCATAATTTCCCAAGAAAGGCACAGGGCTCCTTGATGCCGTCCCGCTTACGGAATCGCGAAGCTTCCTCGATTCGTCGCAGGGTTCGACGCTGCTTTCCTAAAGCATTCCGTGTACCGACATTTTGCCCGCTTCGTGAATTTTTTGCCACACGGGTGTGTTGCTGTATCTATCGTGCAATGTGTAAGTTCCAGGCCGTCGATCTCGTCCGAGCCGGCGAGCCGGTCGGACGGTGCAACCCAGCATTTGATTTCAGCAACTTAAGCGCCCAGTTTGATCGGCACTAGAAATGCTACGCAAGAGGTTGGATCAAGCCTCACCGGGGCGACGAATGACAGCGGGGACGACGAATATGGTTGCGACGAATAAAGACCAACGTGGTTCGTGGCTGGCGCTGGTAGTGATTTGTAGCGTGGCAACTTTAGCCGCGGCCCTGGGATTTGGGGCGTTGTTCGCCGGCGCACCGGTAGTACTAGCGGTCGGACATTCTTCGTCGCAGCCGGGAGAGAGTGCGTCACCGTCCTACGTATTGGCGTCTCTTTCGAGTAACCACGGTGACCAGGCAATCAGTGACCCTGCCTCCGGAGACCAACCGGCGACAGCGGTTGCGTCCCAACCACAGCGGGTGAACGAAGCGGACGAGAACGGCGCAGAATCTGGAAAGACTTTCGCGGGCATGATCACCGATTCCCGGTGCACCGCCCGGCATTCCATGAAGTCAAACAAAACCTCAGCGGAATGCGCCGAGTATGCGTACGCGAAGGTTCACGTTATGTGCTGGTCGATGGCGAAGAAATTCATGCTCTGGAAGGTGATCCGAGTCTGCTCGATCGATTGGCCGGAGTGAGAGTGGAAGTGGTTGGTATGCTCGAAGGTGACACGATCAGGATAAAGTCGGTCACAGCCCGATAACCCGCTTAAGGCAAGCCTGCCGTGACTGTCCCACTCAAGCCAAAATCGGGCTTGAGTGGGCCACCTACTGCGGCTGCGCCGTCCAGGAATCTTCCCTACTCGACCGGCCGCTCCACCATGATCGGCTGGGCTTTCTTAACCTCTCCGTTTTGGACGGCGCGCGGCGTTCACTGCGGCGCGGGAGTCATGGCGACTCCGTTGCGTTCGTCCCACTTTCCGAAAATCATTTTTCCAGCCGTAGTCTGAAGAACCGACGTTACAGAAATGTCGATGGTCTTCCCAATCATCTTTCTCGCATTGTCTACAACCACCATGGTTCCGTCGTCGAGATAGGCAACGCCCTGGTTGTATTCCTTGCCTTCCTTCAGAATGAAGACCTTCATAGTTTCGCCGGGCAGCACGATCGGTTTCAGGGAATTGGCCAGTTCGTTGATGTTGAGCACCGCCACTCCCTGCAGTTGCGCTACCTTGTTCAGGTTGAAATCGTTGGTGATGATCTTGCCCTCATATAATTTGGCCAGTTCGATGAGCTTGAGATCCACTTCACGCACGGCGGGAAATCGTCTTCCACGATCTGAATCTGTAGCGAGGCCACCTTCTGCAGACGCTGCAGGATGTCGAGACCGCGCCTGCCCCGGTTGCGCTTAAGAGAGTCGGCGGAATCTGCCACCAGTTGCAGTTCACGCAGCACGAATTGAGGAGTCACGATAATACCGTCGAGAAAGCCCGTTTCGGCGATGTCGGCGATCCGGCCGTCAATAATGACGCTGGTATCGAGTATCTGTAGCTCTTCTTGCCCTGCTTTTCGCCGCCGAAGACCCCGCCCAGCGCTGACAAATTCAACAGGTCCCTTTATTGGCGCCTACGATGAGTCCGACGTAGGCCATCAGCAGCATTACCAGAATTTGCAGGAAACTCTGCGTGTGTCCGGGGGCGACACTGTTGCGAATTACCAGTGCGAACAGATAGGCGCCGAAGATGCCAAGGATGCTGCCGACGGCGGCGCCAATCAGGCGGGTCAGGCTGACCAGTCGCAGCCGCCACTCGAACAGGACGATGGCCAGGCCGATGATCGCGCCAATACCTGCGTCCATTTTTGCAGGCAGGCCAAAAGGATCAATCAGGTAACAGGTAACAGTAATAATAAGAACAAATAAAAAACGCACCAAGACCAAGTCCACCGATGAACCTCCCCGGAACCCGCTTGCGGACCCCTTCCGCGAATGCAAGTCCCGCACTGGTTACCCGGCGTTTCCTTTAATCGGTACCCAGTGATCTGTTAAAACGGAGCCGATGAATGATATTGATTAAAGATGAAAAAGCTCCGACGTCCCGTCCAAAACAGCCGAGCGGGAACCCCAACCAGGTAAGTGGAAGTATATACCCGCCGCCAAAAAACCAGGTTTCGGGGCTGCAAACCTTTGCGCTTTCAGATGCGTTGGCGCTCTAACACTCTCATAGGGTCGGGGCCTTCCGGAATATCGCACGTCGCTTTGAATACCAACTTCGATCGTCAAGCTTTGATCGTAAAGCCGCGATCGTCAACGAAGGGATTGCGTGCACGTTCGGGAGGGGCACGCTAGGAAAGGGCACGACTTAGTCGTGCCGCCCGAATGTATAAGGTGCGCGGCTTCAGCCGTGAGGTTGGCTTTTCTGATACCGGCCCTTGCGGCTTTTCTTTGCGTTCTCTGCCGTTATGCTTTTGTGGTCAGCCCGACGCATCAAATAGGCGCAGATTCCAGCCGGAAAGGCGCATGAACAATCATGCTGTTAGACTTGGCACATGAAAGCCATTGTTATCCCTCGCTTGGGCGATGTGGACGTCCTGGAAGTCCCCCGGGTCGACGACCCAGTGCTTGCTCCCGGGCAGGAGTTGGTCCGGGTCGAGGCAGGTGGAATCAACTTTGCCGACATCATGACGGCGCAGGGAGGATATCCGGGGACTCCAAAACCTCCGCTGATTGCGGGACGAGAGTTTTGCGGGACTCGAGCTAGTGACGGACAGCGTGTTATGGGCTACATGCAGTGGGGTGCATTCGCCGAGCTCGTTGCGGCCTCGACTGCATTGCTGTGGCCGGTGCCCAGAGAATGGAGCGCGGAGGAAGGCGCCGCATTCCCCGTCAATTACTTCACCGCTTATTTCGCTTACTGGAAGGCCGGGCTTCTCGAAAACCCGGCGGACGCGCACCACGCCACGAGTTCTCATTCACGCAGTCGCGGGCGGAGTGGGAACAGCTGCGGTACAAATCGGAAAACTGTTGGGCGTGGAAATGTATGGAACGTCTTCTTCGGAAGAAAAATTGGTGCGGGTAAAAGCGCTGGGCCTGCAGCACGGAATCAACTACAAGCAGCGGGATTACGAAGAAGCGATTAAAGACCTGACCCACGGCAAGGGCGTGGACGCGGTGTTTGAAATGTTGGGCGGCGAGCACACCATGAAGAGCGTCCGCTGCCTGAGTGATTTCGGCCGAGTCATCGTGTATGGTGCGGCGACCGGACAATCTGCGTTGGTCGATGCGCGCCTGCTCTATGCCAAGGGCGCGAGCGTGCACGGATTGTGGCTATCCTACTTGTCCGCCAAACGAGACTTGATGATGAAGGCGTGGGAACAACTCTCCGCGTGGATGGCGCAAGGCCATTTGCGACCCGTCGTGGGCCACGTGCTGCCGCCGGAACAGGCGGCCGACGCCTACCGCTTATTGCTCGAACGAAGAAACTTCGGCAAAGTTGTTCTGAAGTTGACCTAGCCAATCGCTTAGGCCTTGCGCGCTACCCCCTCCGAATCAATAGTGAGAAGCGGATCTTCGCCAGTCAGAAGCGGATTTGTATCAGCGGTGATGAAGGCAGACAACAGTTTTGGCGGAACAATTGCGCCCGGGTCTTCTGTTATGTGTCGGAACCGGCTCTAAACACACAACACAGATCGTTAGTGTCTGGCGGTTTTCGAAGGAAATTGCTAACAACCCGGTGGGGAGGGCGTCCAAAGAGGTGATACGAAATTGATGTGCGGCGGAA
Source organism: Terriglobia bacterium (assembly GCA_963812465.1). Taxonomy (GTDB): domain Bacteria; phylum Acidobacteriota; class Terriglobia; order Terriglobales; family Acidobacteriaceae; genus JAIQFF01. Next base: position 28,332 of record CAWEVE010000015.1, on the reverse strand, counting down.
CTTTTTAGCAGTGAACGCCGTACCTTGCAATGATCGAAGCCGGCACTGAAAACGTGTCCGGCGTTGGGAGAGAAGAAGATTTTCAGGGGTTAAAGGGATTGGCCTCAAACTCGGTTTGGCGGCCCAGGTGAGAACAATCCCCGAGCAGAGAGCACGAAGCCTTGCGGCCCAGCCCTCTTTGCTTAACCCCGAGGCAGCATTGTAGGCCTTCGGCGACGAAACGCAAGAATTTCCTGACGAAGGCGAGTCCAGGCCGCCCAGAACCGGTTCCCGACGTCTTCGGGAAAGAAAAAAGGAGCGCAAAATGAAAGCGTCGAAAATCTCCAAGGGCTTGCTGCTGGGACTGACATTGCTGCTGGCGACGAGCCTGTTCGCAGCCAACAAGGGTCCGCTTCAGGTGGTCGATCCTTTACTCGTCAACGGAACACAGATCTCTCCCGGTGACTACACCGTGAAATGGGAAGGCGCTGGACCGACCGTCGAACTCAATATTTTGCAAGGTAAGAATGTTATCGCCACCGTGCCCGCGCGTCTGGTTGATCTCAATCACACACCCGAACGCAATTCGGCAGTGACAACGGTCAACAGTGACGGCAAAAAGTCGCTGAATGAAATTCGCTTTTCCGGAAGAAAGTACGCTCTGGCGATCGGCGCGGAAACAGCCAAAGCGGAGTAGGGCAATACCAGCAAGCACATTTGTGAGAACTGATAAAAAGGGGAGCGCGGCTCCCCTTTTTGTTTCTTCGCCGATGGTTCTTTTTTTGCACGCTCCATTCGCCCATTCTCTGGCGAAATCGCGTCTCGGCGCTTCTGCGTCCTGAAACAGAAACCGGCGCAAATTTCCCTTCCAGACCCGCCTTGCACAAAGATAGGTGCGACAAACCCTCCACAGGTCTATAATCACGCCTTTGTCCGGTGACGTGTGCGCGTCCTTCTACTTAGCGATATTCATAGCAACCTCGAAGCCCTGGAAGCATGCCTTGCGGCAGCTCCGCCTCACGACCTGGTCGTCAACCTGGGCGACGTCGTGGGCTATGGCGCCAGCCCCAATCAGGTGATCGAGCGCACCCGCGGCCTGGGAGACATTTTTGTTCGCGGCAACCATGACAAGGCAGCAAGCGGCGCAATGGAATTGAGAGACTTCAATCCCATCGCCGGCCTGGCCGCCCTGTGGACCCGCGATCAGCTGGTTCCCGAGCACTTGACGTGGCTGCGAGCCCTGCCCCAGGGACCGGTTCAGATCAGCGAACTCCCCGGGGTGCAGTTCGTGCACGGCTCTCCCGTCGATGAGGACGAATACGTGGTCACGCTGCGGGATGCGATCGAGCCCCTGCTGACCTCCGCCACTCCGGTAACATTTTTCGGGCACACTCATCTGCAGGGAGGGTTCTCGACCAACAACATCGCCAGCGACTACTTTCGCCCGGTGTACAACACCGTAGGACAGAGCGAAGCCACAGAATTCCCCCTCAAAGAAGGCATGCGGTACCTGGTCAATCCGGGCTCGGTCGGCCAGCCTCGCGATGGTGACTGGAGAGCCGCCTTTGCCGTGTTTGATTCAGACGCCGGCGTGGTTACCTTCTGCCGCGTGCCCTACAATCTGAAGCAGGCGCAAGAGCGCATATTGACCGCGAACCTGCCGCAACGCCTGGCCACCCGCCTGGCCGCCGGAAGATGACAAGTCACTTCACAGAAAGTTTTTTGCCCTGGTTTAAATTCCAGCGGTCAGATCCGGAGCGAAGCAAAATAGACGGCTCGAGCGACGTCCCTACAATGTGGATGTAAACTTTCTGCATGCCCTCTTATCCATCGCGTAATTTATTTTCTTCGCTCGCACGCCAGGACTCCCGAAAAATACTTGATCGCTCATAGTGACGGCGGCGCCCGCGGCAATCCCGGGCCGGCAGGCTACGGCGTGGTGATTCAGGATGAAGCGGGACGGAAAATTGCCGCGCTCAGCCAATATCTCGGTCATCAGACCAATAATTTCGCCGAGTATCAGGGCCTGATCGCGGCGCTTGAGTACGCGATCGAGCACGGACATAAGGCGCTCAAAGTCATCAGCGACTCGGAACTGCTGGTGCGCCAGATCAAAGGCATATACAAGGTAAAGAACGCAACGTTGCAGGAACTTCACGGCCGCGCCAAACAACTCATCGCCCAGTTGGATTGGTTCTCCATCGACCACGCCTTGCGCGAACACAATCAGGAAGCCGATGATCTGGCCAATCAGGCTATGGACAAAGGAACCGGCCGCGCGCCGGGCACAATCCGTGTGGCCGCGGGCGACTCGCCCGCGCGGGCCGCCGCAGTCCCGCAGGAGTTTGAAGGCATAGTTCAAAGCGGAGTCAGTCAAACTGCTCAAAGGAGACCTGCCCGAGGGAACCCGGGTGCAGATAAGAATTAAAAAATGAAATTCGGCTTTACTTGTCCTGAAAGGGGGGAACTCACTCCTCCAGCGAAGTGTGGTCGTGCACAATCTTCCATCCTTCCGGAAACTGGCGAAATACCAGCGTGAACAATCCATGCGGAGTCTTGCCGTCTGACATGGTCAGTTTCCACTGCCCTCGAACAAACGCCGCGTTCGGAGCCAGAGCTTCGATCTGCAAGCCGGAGAATTCCAACTTTCCCATCTCGTGCCCTTCACTCTGGTAGCTCTTGCGATATCTCTCCAAGGTGGCTTGCCAGCCCGAAGTTTTCCTGCTGCCGAAGAACGTCAGGTCGGGCGAATTCCAATAGCCGGCCATGAAGGCTTCCAGGTCGTGACGGTTCCAGGCCGCCTGCTGTTGTTGAAGCACTTGCTGTACCGCCGCTTCCTGAGCCGCCAGTGGGGAAAGCAGAGCTATGATCAGAAGGAGGATCCGCATGAGTTTCTCCGGGAAGAGTTTCGCATAGAAATAATATAGAAATGAGGGCGAGGAAATCCCACGAATGCTCAGGCAGTCGAGGCGGCAGGGGTCCTTCGACTTCACAATTCGATTCGCGATGCGAATCGAATTGCTGCGCTCAGGATGACAGGGCAATGAACTTCAGGTAGGCAAGGGGACTGAACTTAGGCGCGGCCCTTTTTTGCTGCAGCCGCAGTCAGAGTGCCGGCTTTTTCCCAGGGACGCTTGGGGCGCTCCGCTTTGGGCTTATCGCGATCCTGTATGCGATCGTACTGGTACGAATCACTCACCGTGCCCAGCGATTCGTTGTACAGCGTGGGCAGTCCGAGGCCTTCTTTCAGCTCCTCGGCGAATTGTTGCAACGCTTTCAGATGATCGGCGGTAGCCGGGACTTCGGTCTTGGCGGTTTTCAGAAACTGCTGGTAACCACGATTGATCAGCTTGGAAATCTCGCTGCCGATCAAGTATCCGGGATAGGCGAAAATCTTCACGCCATCGTCTCCGTCTTTCTGGATCGCGGCGGAAACGTTGTATTTCTTCAGAAACACACGGGCCTGCGTGCCGGGAGCTTCGATCAAATCGAATCCGTGATCGCGCAGCCAGCTTAACGCGTCTTCATAACTTCTTTGCTCTACCTTGGTTGTCATTCGCCTTGGGTTTCCAATCTTTTTTGACGCTTACCGCTCTTCTACCTGTCCATCTTCCTGATCAGATGCAGATTCGGAGGAAAGAGTGCATTTCCGCATCTTTCTCATAACCGGGCCATATCTGCACCGGAATCGAACCAGCCTCTTTTATAATCCAATCAATCGTCGCTGAAGTCTTTATTCAAGTCCCGAATACATTACGATAGTCACGCAGATCAGCTGAAAATTTATGCCGCGGCCCTCAATTAGACGATCGGAAGTGCCTGATTCTTCGACGCCTGCCGCGCCCTGAAGCAGAATTGCGCCGGACTGCCAGTCCGCTCGGCCGCCGGAGCCTGGAACTGATCGGCAACACTCCGCTGCTGCGCCTCGACCGCTTGACTCGCGATCTGCCCGGCGTCCAACTACTCGGCAAAGCTGAATGGTTCAATCCCGGCGGATCGGTGAAAGACCGCGCCGCTTCGAACATCGTCGCTCAAGCGCGAGCCAGCGGCAAATTCGGACCCGGAAAAATCCTGCTCGACTCCACCAGCGGAAATACCGGTATCGCCTATGCCATGATCGGAGCCGCCGAAGGCTTTCCGGTGACCCTGTGCATGCCCGAAAATGTTTCGGTGGAACGCAAGCACATTCTGCATGCCTACGGCGCCAACATTATTTATACCGATCCCGGCGACGGCTCCGACGGCGCCATCCGCGCCGCCCGCGAACTCTTTGCCAGGGAGCCGGATAAATATTTTTATGCCGACCAGTATTCCAACGACGCCAACTGGCAGGCCCACTACCATGGCACAGCCAACGAAATCTGGCAACAAACAGAAGGGCAGGTCACCCATTTCGTGTCCATGATGGGAACCAGCGGAACCTTTGTCGGGACCACGCGACGGCTGAAGGAGCTGAATCCAGCGATCCAGTGCATCTCGCTTCAGCCTGACTCGCCCTTCCATGGCATTGAAGGCGCGAAGCACATGGCCAGCGCCATCATTCCAAAAATTTACGACGCGACGCTGGCCGACCAGGATATCGGCATCTCGACCGAAGATGCCTACGTCATGGCCAGGCGCCTGGCGCGCGAAGAAGGGTTGCTGGTCGGCATCTCTGCGGCCGCGGCCGTTGTGGGATGCTTGCAAGTGGCGCGCCAGCTGGGTAAAGACGAGCCAGCCGTGTTCGTGACCATCCTCTGCGATTCCGGCGACAAATATCTGAGCGAGAGATTCTGGGAAGAAGGATGACCTTACCGAGAACTTCAAACTGCGAACCGGGAACTGGGTTTTTAAATATCGCAATCTGCGCGGCCGGCGGCAGACTCCAGATTTGATCCTGAATTGTCGTTGATTGACCTCATGTTGAATATCCAACGCAAAGATTACGAAGCTCTCAGGCAGCACGGCGAGGAAACTTACCCCCATGAATGCTGCGGCGTGTTACTTGGACAAATGAATGAAGACGGCGTGCGCGCAGTAAGCTCAATCGCCCGGGCCGGCAATACCCGCACCGATTCCGCCCATAACCGCTACAACATCGATCCCAAGGAATTGATCCGCATCCAGCGCGAAGGCCGCCAGCGTGGCGAAGACATTATCGGTTTCTATCACTCGCACCCCGATCATCCCGCTCAGTGGTCCAAAACCGATCTTGCGGAGGCCCACTGGTTCAGTTGTTCCTACGTGATTACGAGCGTCGAGAAGGGAAAGGCTGTGCTGACCAATGCGTTTGAACTCACCGGCAGCGACGAGAACGATAAGCAACTGGTGGATGAAAAGATTGTGATCGTGTAGGGCGGGCGCCCTCGCCCGCCGCTGTTGAAGTTGCTTTTGGGTTGGCTGTGACGCCGGGAGTCTGGAGTCAAAAAGACAAATTCAAAAGCGGCGGGCGGGGCGCCCGCCCCACACGTGGCCCGCCTGAATCTTCTGCCTGTTTTGTGGCATCATCTATACCCTATGCCCAAGATCCAGATCCCCACGCCCTTGCGCCAATACGCCGGCAAGCAGCCTGCGGTTGAAGTGAAGGCTGCAACCATCGGCGAGGCCCTTTCCGGTCTCGTCGCCCAGCATCCTGAGCTGCGCCGCCATCTCTATACCGACGACGGCAAGCTGCGCGCCTTCGTCAACGTGTACCTCAACGACGAGGATGTCCGCTACCTGCAGAAGGACGCCACGGCGGTTAACGACAGTGATAGTATTTCGATTGTGCCCTCCATCGCGGGAGGCCGGAATTGATTGTCCAATTGCCGGATTTTAGGATCTTCGAATTGAGAGCCAAGCTCACATTCCGCTGTTGTTGTCCCACCTGTCGATAGCTGTTCAATCCGTCAATTCGTAAATCCGGTAATTCTTCAGTTGAGAGGTTTTCATGGCCACAACATTAGAAGTCAAACCCGAAGCCGCAACCCTCAGTAACGACGAAATTCAGCGCTACTCGCGCCATCTGATCATGCCCGAAGTCGGCATGGAGGGTCAGCACAAGCTGAAAGCCGCGCGGGTGCTTTGCATCGGCGCGGGTGGCCTGGGTTCGCCGCTGGCCTTGTATCTGGCCGCGGCCGGCGTAGGCACGCTGGGCATCGTGGACTTCGATGTCGTCGACTACACCAACCTGCAGCGCCAGATCATTCACTCCACCGCGGACGTCGGTCGCAAGAAACCGGATTCTGCCGCCGAGAAGCTGAAGGCCATCAATCCCTTCCTGAACATAAAGAAGTTCGACACCCGGCTCTCCAGCGAAAATGCGCTCGAACTCTTTCGCGAATTCGACATCATCGCCGACGGCACCGACAATTTCCCCACGCGCTACCTGGTGAACGACGCCTCCGTGCTTACCGGCAAGCCCAACGTCTACGGATCGATTTTCCGCTTCGAAGGCCAGGCCAGCGTTTTCGCCACCAAGGATGGCCGTGCTATCGCTGCCTCTATCCCGGAGCCGCCACCGCCGGGGCTGGTTCCATCCTGCGCCGAAGGCGGCGTGCTGGGCATTTTGCCGGGGCTGGTGGGCGTGATCCAGGCGACGGAAGTCATCAAACTGATTCTGGGCAAAGGCGAACCGTTGATTGGCCGCCTGCTATTGATTGACGCCCTGGACATGAAGTTCCGTGAACTCAAGCTGCGCAAGAATCCCGATTGCCCGGCTTGCGGAACTCATCCCACGATTACGAAATTGATCGACTACAACGAATTTTGTGGAATTCGCGGTGAGGAGAAGCCAGTGGAGACAGTGCAAGCTGGAGAAATTCAGGTGGAAGAATTAAAGAAGCGGCTTGACGCAGGCGAAAACCTCTTCGTCCTGGATGTGCGCGAGCCCCACGAATACCAGATCTGCAATATCGGCGGACATCTGATCCCCCTCGGCGACCTGCCGAAGCGGGTAAACGAATTGGACTCAAGCCGCGAGATCGTCGCTCACTGCCGCTCCGGAGTGCGCAGCGCCAAAGCCGTGGACTTCCTGCGCCAGGCCGGCTTCAAGAAAGTTCACAACCTGGCCGGCGGTATTCTGGCCTGGGCCGACCGCGTAGATCCGAAGATGCCAAAGTATTAAGTTCGCTGGCGGCAACTGCATAAACCACCAAGGACACGAAGTACCACGAAGGAATGAACTTAGAGATTTCCTTCGTGATACTTCGTGTCCTTGGTGGTTTATGCCTTTAACTCCGGATGAGATTACCCCGCGTTCACCACCGGGCATCTCGCCCAATGCCCGCCTGAAACCTCCACTAGCGCCGGCAAGCTGCGCCCACATTCCTCCACCCGAAAATCACAACGCGGTTCGAACGGGCATCCGGCAGGAATGGAATGCAGCGGCGGCACCGTCCCTTCGATGGTCTCCAACGGTCGGCCGCGATCAGTCTTTAACGTAGGCACGGCATTCAGCAGCCCGCGCGTATAAGGATGCGCCGGCGCCTGAAAGATGTCGCGCTTCGATCCCAATTCCACCAGATTTCCCGCATACATCACGGCCACGCGGTCGGCCACCTGCGAAACCACTGCCAGATCGTGCGAAATAAAGAGCATGGTCAGCCCGAACTTTTCCCGCAATTCAGCCAGCAGATCGAGGATTTGCGCCTGGATGGTGACATCCAGCGCGGTGGTGGGCTCGTCGGCGATCAGAAGCTGAGGACGGTTCACGATGGCCATGGCTATCATCACCCGCTGGCGCATCCCGCCCGAAAGCTGGTGCGGATAATCCCGCGCTCGCCGTTCGGAATCGGCGATGCCAACTTCCTTCATCGCCGTGACTGCCTGATTTCCGGCGTCTTTCTTCGAGACTTCACGATGCGCCAGAACCGCCTCTGCAATCTGGTCGCCTACGCGCATCACCGGGTTTAGCGCGGTCATTGGCTCCTGGAAAATCATCGCCAGTTTCGAACCGCGCAAGGGACGCATCGCCGAGTCGGACAACTGCAGCAGATCGCAGTTGCCATCTCCATCTGAAAATCGGATTTCGCCGCTGGCCCTGGCGTTCGGTGGAAGCAATCGCATCAGCGCGAGTGAAGTAACGGATTTTCCAGAACCAGATTCGCCCACCAACCCCAAGACTTCGCCCGGCGCGATGGAAAAGTTGAGGTCACGAACCGCGGCCAGCGCAGTAGGCCCGCCGGCGTTCGCGTGGGGAAAGACAACGTTCAAATGCCGTACGTCCAGAAGATCAGCCATGTCCCAGTAGCGCCGGCGTCCCGCCGGCTGTCCTGAGGGCGTCCCGCCCTCAGTCTTTATCTTGCTGCATCTTGCTGTCGCCTACTGTCCCAAAATCAGCGGCAGCCCATTTTTACTATTCCCGATCACGACCACTTTAGAGTTGTTGCTCTTGGCCAGGCTCTCGGTCGCCTCAATGCCCTTCCACTCCAGCAACTGCGGACTGATGCCCTGCGCCACAATCTGCTGGAAGTCGCGGATGCCGCCTGCCTCAATGCGCTTGCGTTGCGCCTCCTGTGTTTCCTTTTGCAAACGGAAGTTCATGGCCAGAGCTTCCTGTTCGGCCTGCTGCTTGGATTCGATCGACGACTTCAACGTCGCCGGCAACTGAATGTCGCGCAGCAGCACGCTCTCTACCAGGATTCCGCGCTCTCCGAGCTTGTCGGCAAGTTGGGAGTAGATTTGTTTGGCCACCGCTTCCCGCTCGCCGGTATACAAAGCATTGGCCGAGTGTGACGCGGTCGATTCGCGAATCGCCGCTCGCAGATTGGGTTCCACCAGTACGGCCATGTAATTCGGTCCGATTTTCTGGTAGACCTCGGCGGCCTTTTCGGGATTCAGATGATAGATCAGCGAGGTGTCCAGGTTCATCACCAGCCCTTCGCTCGAAGGCACGCTGGCGGATTCCTTGATCTCCTGAGTCCGAATCGACAATTCGTTATTGGCCTTAAACGGGATTGACCAGGTGAACTCCCTCGGGCAGCACTTCCCCAGTCACCCGTCCGAAAAGCGTCAGCACCCCGACATGGCCCGAATCCACCCGCGCTACGGACGCGAACAACGCAATCGCCGCCAGAAACGCGAGAACAGCGATTCCGAACAACCGAAACACCGACCCGGAATTCGCGTCAATCACTCGGCCCCGAGCGTCATTGAAGATCGTCATGAAAATTCCCTCCCGCGGCGATTGTAATGCGAACGCCCCGGTCCGCTAAGTGGCGGTCACGACACGTGACGCAGTAAGAACCATGTGGGGACGGCCGCCCCCGGCCGTCCAGGCCGAGCAAGGCTCGGCAAGCCTCGTCCGTCTCTGTGGTTCGAACGCCAAGAAAAATGAGAACCCGCACTGCTGCTGATTTCTCCGCAAATTTTCACAAGAGCAGAATATCCAGAGAAAAGCTTCCCCTCCGTGCTTACCAACAAACTCCCCGGAAATCGCTCGCGCCATGCCTGCGTCCATGCGGCATTTCAACGCAACTGCACCAAATCCGGTCACCCCCTTGTGGAGAGGCTGCACTCCATTGCATGCAAACGAGATAAACCACCGCGTTTTTTATTGACTATAAAAATGAGAAGGAGTAAAACCAATCTCGTTCTTTGACACGTTCTAAAGTTTACCCGGTTGGTGCGGCGTCCGGGGCTCAAGCGAGATCACTCAGAACATCGCAAGATGGATCAGGGAGGGTCAGCAAGGGTCTATAGCCAAGCGCTGGTCGAGGCGAACAGGAACACCCGTCAGAGGCAAGATAGAGTCCCGAGGCGTTGAAACAGTTTTTCCGGTTGGCGGTAAGCCCGGAGCCCAAGCACAGATCGCGCGCCGTCGCCTTCGCAAGGGGGCCACGAAAGCAGGTCAGCAAGGGTCTAAAGCGAGCTACTGGCCGAGACGAACAGGTTCAACACCACCTCGGGGCTCTTAATTTTTTCCGCATCGCTCTTCGTCGTGTGTCTGGCCGGTCGTCCTGTGTTCCCCATGGCCGTTGCAACCAAGACTGCGCTGTCTCCCGCTCCTTCCCCGTCGATTGCGGCGGGAAAGGTGCTCTCCCCGCACCAGCACCCACCCCTAAGCCCGTGAAGCTGGACTTCGCCGCCAGCGCGAACCACCATCGCGTAAACGGCAACGGAAAAGTTAAGAAGGCGAAGCCGCAGAATCCACGAGTAGATTTGTCGCCGCGGCTGGAGTTATCGCTGGACGTCCAATGCGACACAGTTGGGGAACAAGAATCCGAGATAGAGTGGTGGCTCTCGGCTATGCGGTGACCTGTAAGTTCTTAGTTCGCCGCCAGCGGCCGCATCTTCACGCTGAATTTCCTGACAACCGTTATTCACCTCACAGCGGTATATTCCCATGCTTCTTCAGCGGATTCTTATCCCGCTTGGTCTCCAGCATGGCCAGCGCCTGAATCAGTTTCTTGCGCGTCTCCCGCGGCTGGATCACCGCGTCCACGAAGCCCCGATCGGCCGCCACGTACGGATTGGCAAATCTCTCGCGAAATTCTTCGATCTTCTTTTGACGAACCGCCTCGCGATTGTCGGCCTTCTCCAATTCGCGCTTGTACACAATGTCAACCGCGCCCTCCGGTCCCATGACCGCGATCTCAGCCGTCGGCCAGGCATAATTCACGTCGGTCCGGATATGCTTTGACGCCATCACGCAATACGCTCCGCCGTAGGCCTTGCGCGTAATCACCGTAACTTTCGGCACCGTGGCCTCGGCGAACGCAAACAGCAGTTTGGCGCCGTGCTTGATGATCCCGCCATACTCCTGCGTGATGCCAGGCAGAAATCCAGGCACATCTTCAAACGTCACCAGCGGGATGTTGAAGCAGTCGCAGAAGCGCACAAACCGCGCGCCCTTGGTGGAAGCGTTGATATCGAGCGTACCCGCCAAAAACGCCGGCTGATTGGCGACGATCCCGACCGAACGCCCATTCAGCCGCGCGAAACCCACGACAATATTCTTCGCGTAGTGCTCCTGCACTTCGAAGAAGTAGCCATCGTCGGCGACCGCATGAATCACGTCTTTGATGTCATATGGCAGGTTGGATTCGTCCGGCACCATGCGGTCGAGCGCGGCATCGGCGCGATCGATGGGATCGGTACAAGCCCGGCGCGGCGGATCGTCGAGATTATTGGACGGAATAAAGCTCAGCAGCTCGCGCACCATGGAAAGGCACTCCGCATCATCGTGCGCCATAAAGTGCGCCACGCCGGAAGTCTCGTTGTGAGTGTGAGCCCCGCCCAGCTGTTCTTTCGTGACCTCCTCGTGCGTCACCGTCTTGATCACATCAGGCCCGGTGATGAACATGTACGAGGTCTTTTCCACCATCAGAATGAAATCCGTAATGGCCGGCGAATACACCGCCCCGCCCGCGCACGGTCCCATGATCGCGGAAATCTGCGGCACCACGCCGCTGTACAAAGTGTTGCGCAGAAAAATGTCGGCGTATCCCGCCAGCGACATCACGCCTTCCTGAATGCGGGCGCCGCCGGAATCATTCAGCCCGATCACGGGCGCGCCCATCTTGGCCGCCAGGTCCATGATCTTGACGATCTTGGCCGCATTGGCTTCCGACAGCGACCCGCCGAACACGGTGAAGTCCTGGGCGAAGACGAACACCAGCCGTCCTTCAATGCGTCCGTAGCCGGTGATGAAGCCGTCGCCGTAGTACTTCTGCTCGGCCATGCCGAAGTCGTTCGAGCGGTGCGTCACCAGCTGGTCGGTTTCCTCGAAGGTGCCCTCGTCGAGCAGAAATTCAATCCGCTCGCGGGCCGACATCTTGCCTTCCTTGTGCTGCCGTTCGCGGCGCTCGCTTCCGCCGCCTTCCGCAGCCAGGCGATCGCGCTTCTTCAGTTCTTCGAGCTTCTGTTCGAGGTTCATGGTGGAGAGATTATATCCAGCGAAGCTTCTCGGACCACGTAGGCCCAGCCGCCCCGGCTGGGTGGCCGAGCGAAGCTCGGCAGAGACGGGCACTAGACCTGCCAGAAAACATAAACCCAATCGCCCTCCGGGCGATCGGACAGCCGGGGGCGGCTGTCCCCACGGGCCTCGGGAGCTTCCCACTTACTACTCCATGCTGGATCCGATCGGCTGGTATCTGTACTTCTTGCCGTCCCAAAAAATTGTGGAGGTCATATGATCGCCGCCGGTTTCGTCGGCATAAATCGCCATGACGGTTTTCTTTTTTACCGCCAGCTTTTTCACCGTGATCTGCCGGAAGGGCAGATTGATAATCACGAACTTCGCCTTCGGCTTATCGGCGCGCCATGCTTCCGGGCCGGATCCGTGGATCACCAGCAGCACCAGCCCTCGCATGGCAGGATCTTCGGACGAAAACTGGGTGGTGATCTTGGTATTTCCGTAGCCGTAAAAGCTGTTGTACGGATCGATCACGGTAAAATTATTCTCCGCCTGGTCCACCAGCGCGTTGGTGCAACGCCCGGCCACGACCAGGTCCTCGATGCCGTCGCCATCCAGATCCGCCTTGAGTTGCGGCGGCCCCGGCATCAGCGTGCACGTCGATCCAAACTGTTTCTGGATGAAAGTGTTGTCGATGTCCGCAGATCGGGCTTGCTGGCCCAGCGCCGGCAACACGAGCCCTAGAACCATTATGAAGATGCGAATACCACGAAAGGACTGCATGGGACTACTTTAGCCCTCTTCGATATCGGAGAGTAGATGCAGAAGAGGTGACCTCCCGAGGCACGGTCCGTGTAGGCGCGAGCGTCCCGCTCGTGCGTCCCGACCCGTGCATTTTCTGTTTTTCCTGATCCCGATGATCATCTGAGCGATGATTGCATCGCCCTGCACGAGCGGGACGCTCGCGCCTACATCAACGTCCGTGCTCTTCCCGAAGTGTTCCCAGCCCGCCGGCGGCAACACACGCTTCACACCGTCTTCCCTCCGCAAATAAATCTTCCGCCCACGAGTGACCTGACCAATCCGGCTGACCTGAACTCCCTCAATCCGGGAAGGCACACGCGCCCCTGGCCGCGCCGTGAACAGCAGTTCGTAATCCTCGCCACCGTTTAAAGCGAAATCCAGATTGACCTTCCGCGCCGGCCTCCCAATCAATGCCGAAGGAACAGACGCCGCATCCACTTCCGCTCCCACCCCGCTTTCCTCGCAAATGTGACCCAGGTCGGTGGAGAGACCATCGCTCAGATCAATCATGGCTGTCGCCAGTTTCCGAGCCCGCAGAAAGCGGCCCACTTCTACTCTCGGCACGGGATAAAAGTGGCGCGGAAAGTCCGCAGGCTTAAGTGTTCTCTTACGGCTGGAAAGCAAACTCAGAGTCCCTGCCGAAGCACCCAGTTCGCCGGTCACGTAGATCCGCATCCCCGGGCCGGGCGCCGGAACGCAGAACCGCCTTTCCCTTTGGCACGGACCCTAGAACCACGATGTCAGCCATCACGCCCCCGGGAGATTCCGCGGTATCGCCTCCGGCCAGGCTTACCTTGAATTCCGCGCGCCAGCTTCAGCAATCCGCTGAGGAAGCGATCCACCCAGCTTTGGGCCAAATTTCGCGGCAGGGCGAGCGAAAGAAACGCCGCCAGCGGTTCGCCACCCATAGCGGCGATGTCGCTTAGCCCACGCGTCAGGCAACGATGTCCAACCGATTCAGGCGGGTGCCAAGCCCTGCGGAAGTGTATGTTTTCCAGGCTGAAGTCGGTTGTGACCAGGGCCTCGTGACCCCGAGGAATTTCGATGACCGCGCAGTCATCCCCAATGCCAGTTCCGCCATCCAAGGTAGCGCCACTTCGTTTAGCTTGCCTGCGAATGCGGGCAATGAGAGTTTTTTCAGGGAGGAGCAAGGCGCAATCAATATAGCAAGAGCAGGCTAAGCAGGCATGTGAGGGGTTTCGTCATGAGACGTAGCTGGCTACGTCTCGCGTGTGTAGTCCGATGTCCTGCACTGAAGAGCTCAGGGACACGTTACCCCCCGTCCTACAGTCACCACCGAGTAACTCGTCCTCTTGGGCAAGGCTGTGCACCCCGCCTTGGTAAGCCTCCCTTACGTTGACAGGGGGGAACCTACTTTGTTACCGTTGCCATGCTGTTCAAACGCATATAGCCGAACTAAGTGCTGCATCCAGTAGGGATTGCGGACAAAGACTTTCGGTTATCCCGGTTCCGGTAGGGTTCGGGCGCGTGGTGGCCTCAAGTCCCAAGTTGGGAGGCCAGCCCGAAAGTGAGGATGGCAGGTGGAGCTGCTCGTAAACCGCGAGCCGCCCTTGATCGCGCTGTCCTGCTTACTAGCGGAAGGAAAAAATTGCAAAAACGCTTTTACATTCTTTTTGTCGCACGCGGTGATGACGGTCAGCTCCGCAAGGTCCATATCCCCGTTCACTACCTCTATGTGTTCCTGGTGGGTGCGGCGATCGTGGGCATGAGCCTGACCGGTATCGCCAGCTCGTATCTGCGGATGATGATGAAAGTCTCCCGCTACAACGAGCTGCGCACGGAAAAAGAGGATCTCAAGAATCGCTACTCCCGCCTGGAGCAAGTGGCGCAGGAGCGCGACATCCAGGTAGCCTCGCTGGGTTCGCTGGCGGGTGAAGTCTCGTCACTTTATGGTCTGAAGTCCGACCCCAACATGGTGACCGCGTCGTCCGAAAATGTTCGCACGGCGCAAGTGGTCTCTTCTCTCGACCAGTTGGGCGCGCTGAAGGCTTCGGCCCTGAACGGCGCTACCATGACCGGCATTTCTCTGGGACTTACCCGCGAAGCGACTACGGCCGACTGGCTGCGGGCGAATTCCGCTCCTAATCTCTGGCCGGTTGAAGGTCCCATTACGGGAAGCTTCGGCGAGCGGATTGACCCGTTCAACGGAGAAGGTGCATTCCACAGCGGCGTAGATATCGGATCCAAGGACGGTCAGCCGGTAGTGGCCCCGGCCGACGGTGTGGTCGTGTTTGCCGACTTCATGGGCGGCTACGGACGCGCCGTCATCGTTGACCATGGCCACGGCATCACCACCCGCTACGGACACCTGGGCAGCTTCGCCTGCATTTCAGGCCAGCACGTACACCGCGGAGACACCATCGGCTACGTCGGTGAGAGCGGCCGCAGCACCGGTCCCCACCTCCACTACGAAGTTCGCATCAACGACACCCCGGTCAATCCCCACAAATACCTCCGCCTGACCGTTGCCAACGTAGGCGGCTTCTCAGCCGGCAGCTAGTTCAACTGAGAACCGGGAACTGCAAACTGAAAACCGGGTTTTCTCCAACCTGTCTGCGCATCACATCGCCGATTTCTCACGGTTCACCCGAGAACTGAGAACGGCAAACTGGAAACCGGTTTTCTCCACCTACTTCCACGGCATGTTGTGAAGGTGGTGCATGACAGCGCAGCTGAGATGCCCTAAAACAAACCACAGCGCTGCTCCCAGCACCCGCTTGATAGTTGGCGACAAGGTAAGCCTCGTTTAGGCAGTCCAAGCTCGCTTGGACTGAGGATTTTTTTCCAAAAGAGTCCGGCCTGGAACTACTTAGTCAGCGTGGAATAATGCATGTGAACCAGCTTCCAGTCCTGGCCACGCCGGACCCAAACGCTGGTGGTTTGGTACCTGGGGAAGTCTTGCCCATCGCCGTACCGCTCAATTTCGGTAAGGACGGCGGTGTCGCCATAGAAGCGGATGCGCTGGTTGGCGACGATAAGGCGCACGTCTGAGGCGTTCTGTTTATGATGACTGGCATCCTCTATTTGCTGTGCCCTTGAAACTTCCCCGAAATCGCCGGTCAGCACGAAGTCCGCATCCTCGATCCGATCGAGCGTGCTAACTTCACCCGAATTGTAGGCTTTCAGCGCGTCTTCATTCAGCCGGCGGATGGCCTGCTCGTCGGCGGCGTGATCGCTCGCCGCGGAAGCGGCTTGTCCAAGGGCGAACAGGACAGAGACCCACAGAAGAAAAACAATCTCACGCTTCATGGCGGACATCCTTTGCGCTCTAGTTGCGCTTTTGATTGCCCTTCAACATCTCGACCACCCGGTCGAAGTCTTCCAGTGTGGCGTACTCGATGGTAATTTTTCCTTTTCCCTTGCGGTCGCGTATGCGCACCCGCATTCCCAGGGCTCGCTCCATCTCCGTCTGCGCCGCTCGCACGTTGGGATCAACCCATCGCGCCCGGGAATGTTCCTCACTGTTCTGGTTCTGCAGCGGCACGTTGGTGTTGAAGACCAGATCCTCCAGTTGCTCCACCGACAAGTGCTTCCGCACCGCCTCATCGGCAATTTTCGGGATCATGGCTCGGATCCAGCAGGGTCAGCAACACCCGCGCCTCGCTGAATCCCAACCGTCCCTCCTGCAGATATTGCATCACCGTCCCCGGCAGCTTCAGCAACCGCATGTAGTTTGATACCGATTCCCGGGAAATCCCCACCCGCTGTCCGATCTGTTCCTGCGTCAGCCCGAAATCGCGGCTGAGCTTGCCGAATGCCGCTGCCTGCTCCATGCAGTTCAGGTCCTGACGCTGCAGGTTCTCGACCACGGTCATCTCCGCGGCCTGCTGATCGGAAACCTTGCGCACAATCGCCGGAACGGTCGTCTTCCCCGCCAGCTTCGACGCCCGGCACCGCCGCTCGCCCAGGATGAGCAGGAAGCGCCCGTCCGCGGCCGGCCGCACCACGATGGGCTGCACCACCCCGTTGGCGCGGATCGAATCCGCCAACTCCTGCAGCGCCTCATCGTCAAAGTGATAACGGGTCTGATAGGGATTGTGCTCGATCTGCTCCAGCGCAATCTGGGTGACGGCATCCCCACTCGGTCGCGCCTGCGCGTGCACCTCGGGCAGCACGGTGGAATAAGCGTTAGGGTCCGCGGTCGCCGCGCCAGCGCCGGCTGGCGAACTCATCCCAGCCCCGGGCACACCCGCGGCCCCCCGGGGAGTAGCGACTCCAATCCCCGCCCCAGTGCCTTCCTTTTTTCCGGAACCGCCTTTTCCGCTTCGGTTGCGACCTTCTCCGCTGTGGTTGTCATGACCGTCCTATGTCTGTCGTGGACCCGGCTGGTGACTGTGTGGGCGCGGGCGACCCGCCCGCGGTTTGAAAGTATATCGACGTACATCAATTTATTACATAGATTGATATCAATATACTATGCAGTCTTGTCCATCTCCTCCGCTGCCGGTGCCGCAGGCAGATGGTGCGCAATGATCTCTTTGGCCAGCCGTATGTAACTCTCCGCCCCCTTCGACCGCGGATCGTACAGCAGCGCCGGCCGCCCGTGACTGGGCGCTTCCGCCAGCCGTATGTTTCGCGGAATGGTGGTGCTGCAAAGCTTGTCCCCAAAAAACCGCTTGAGCTCCGCCATCACTTGCTGAGCCAGGTTGGTGCGCTCATCCAGCATGGTCAGCACCACGCCTTCGATCGCCAGCTCCGGATTGAAGCTGCCTCGGATGCGCTCGACCGTGTCCAGGAGCTCGCTGATGCCCTCCAGAGCGAAATACTCCGCCTGCATGGGAATCAGCACGGCGTCGGCGGCTACGAGGGCGTTGAGAGTGAGAAGGTCGAGTGCGGGCGGGCAATCAAGCACAATAAACTGGAATCGATCGCGCAGCACGGAAAGCGCGTCGCGCAAACGAAACTCGCGGCGTTCCGCGTCCACCAGTTCGAGATTGGCGCCGATCATGTTCTTGTGCGCCGGCACAATCCAGAGCTGCTCAACTTCAGTTGGCAATACGGCCTGCTCGAGGCTGGCCATCCCCATGAGCAAATGGTAGGTATTGATCCGATCCGGGTCCTTGACCAGGCCCAAGCCGCTGGTGGCGTTCGATTGTGGATCGCAATCCACGAGGAGGGTATTCACTTCCGCGGCCGCAAAGGACGAGGCCAGATTGATGGCAGTCGTAGTCTTGCCCACGCCGCCCTTCTGGTTGGCTACAGCAATGACGCGTCCCATTTAGGTTTTGAAGAACCGAGAGCTGTTCGCAGAATAGAGCGAAACCAGATTCGATTGCAATGACCCATTTCAGTGCAACCAGGCAATCCGTCCATTTCTTTTCTGGAGTGTGAGTTGTGAAAGATCGCACTGCCCTTTCCACAGACGGACTTTCCGACAGACCGACAATGATGGCAGCAATGTTCCACGTGGAACATTGCGAGCACAATCTAGTTCGATTCACTTCTGTGCGCGTGACAAACTTGAGTTATGTTCCACGTGGAACATCGCGCCGCGCATGGAGAGATGGGACCTGGCTCACGAAGCTGGAATCGCGTTTTCAGGAGAAGTGTTCCACGTGGAACACTTCAATATCAGACTTGACGAGCGAATGTGGCGGCGGCAAGCTGGATTGGATTTCTTTAGGCCTGTTCCCACTTTGTCACGTCAATAGCCGGTCCATTTTGTCGTGCTTGCATGCGCTACCATCATAAATGTAGGCTTTATGTCCCACTTGTAACTACTTTGGTTCGCCGATGTTAACTAGTACTGCACCTGTCGCAAGTACAGTCGATCACTGGTATCGATACTCGCATTTCCCACTTTGTTTGCTCCTATGACGTAATAAGCCAGTTATCGCTCTGTCTGAATTACGCTGTCACACCCACTTTAGCGATCCCGTTAACTAACTTGATTCTTTACTTCCGAGGGCCAGGAATCGCCCCGACGACTGGGGTAGCAGTGTCGTCTTGCCCCATTGAAAGCCAGGGGTCAGTCTCTTGAGTGGCTCGAGCTGGGTCTCGCCGATGAGGAGGGCCATGCGTCCGCCGGGCACAACCAAATCGGCGGCCGTCGGGAATAATTGCCTCGAACCGCTCTACCGCCCGGAGGGTGACGATGTCTCCATCTTCCCCCGTAGCAGCGAGCGCATCGGCGCGTCCGGCAAACACATCCACATTCGCCAACGCGAGAGTACGGACAACCTCGCGCAGAAAAATCGCCTTCTTCTGGTTCGACTCGATCAACGTGAGGTGGATCTGCGGAGCCCAGAGCTTGATCGGAAGACCGGGAAAGCCTGCTCCGGAACCCACGTCAATCACGTTACGGGTGAAGTTTGTTCGGCCGATCCGCCTGGGCTCGCAGCAGGAAACAGATGTTGCGCAACAAACAGAGACTCCCCAAAGTGGCGAGTGACAATTTCTTCCGGCTGGCGGATTGCGGTCAGATTGACCCGGACGTTCCAACGCAAAAGTATATCGATATATATCGATATACTTTGCAGTTGCGACGGGGAAAGGCCGCTCCTGAAGGCGCGATCCGGCGTCTCCTGCGCCATGGTCAAGAAAGGGTCTGAGCAACTCGCTGATGCGGGCGGGATCCATGTGATGGCGAGATTGTAGACGCCCGGGCGGGAAATCTTAAATCTGTACGTGGCTTTCGGCTTGCTTGCCGGACAGCGCATGCGGTTGCCACTAGAAACCAGTTTTTAGTTTTCGGTTCTCAGTTCTCAGGGTTAACGGGAGACTACCTTTTCGACCGCGGAACGCAGTTCGTCGTAGGGCATGACTCCGGGGTGGTAGAGGGCAACGCGGCCACCGCGATCGAGCAGAACCAAGGTCGGAGTGGTGCTGGCGCCGTACGAGTTGAAATTCTCTTTGCTGACCGGGACGGGAACATTTTGCAGTGCCGGGTAAAAATGCTGCCAGACCCGTTCGATGTAGGCCAGTTCATCCTTCGGCTGCGCGTCTTGTCCAGCTGAGGCATAGCCGTAAAGCTGAGTGGGGGCGAGCAGCATCAGGCCCTTGGCGCCGAATTCGGAGCTGAGGCGAGCGATGATCGGGCCTTCGGCCTTACAGTCGACGCACCAGTGGGCCCAGAAGAACATCAGGACGGGGGATCCGTTGAGCTGGGAGAGAGCCACGGGCTTGGGGCCCAGGTACTGGCCTACTTTTAGCGCCGGCGCGGGCTGTCCGGCAAGACCGAGGAGATTGAGATTTTTCTGCAGGCGGGGACCGATGGAGGTGTTGCGATAGGTAGCCAGGCTGCGACGGAGCAAGGCGACCGCCTGTGCCTTCTGGCCGCGAGCGGCAAGCACCTGCGCCTGGACTTCCAGGGCCGCGCCTAAAGCGACAGGCAGGTGCGGCTCCGCATCCAGGGTTCGCTTCTGCAACAACTGGCGACTTCCGCTCTCGGCTTGTTTGGCATAGCTTTCGGCGCGATCCAGATGCTGGGCGGCAAGGTTGGCTCGGGCCATCCAGGAGAGCGCTTCGAGGTAGTCGGGAGTTACGCCCTGCTGAGTGCGATAGCTCTGAAGTTCGGCTTCGGCCGCGGCGAAATTATTTCGAGCGAGCTGATTGCGGATGTCATCGGTTATGCCGGCGAAAGCCAGGCTGGATGCGAGCAGAATCGTGGCAAACGCGCGGGGCAGCATGGACTTCATCATAAACATTTGCGGTTCGGAGGTCGATTCCGGGTAGTGAAACCCCCGGTTGCGACATTCGGAACTGCGGAATCCAATTGATTTGAACAAAGCCGGCGTCTTGACATCGAAAACCAGTTTTCAGGGACTAGTTCTCGGTTCTCAGTGGCGCCGGGAGTGGTACAATTTGGGTGCGTTTGATCTTGCGGTTTTTTTGCTCCAGCAACCCTGCCTAACCAGCGTGACCTGCCTGCGAAAGTCCTGCGAGTACCTAAGCGCTACATCGAAGAAAAAGGAACAAGCAACATCATGGAAACAGGAACAGTAAAGTGGTTCAATGACGCCAAGGGCTATGGTTTTATCAGCCGCCAGAACGGCGAGGACGTGTTCGTACACTTCTCCGCGATTCAGGCCGGAGGATTTCGCAGCCTGCAAGAAGGGCAGCAGGTCCAGTTTGACGTGGTCAAGGGGCCGAAGGGTTGGCAAGCGGAGAACGTCAAAGCAGCCTAAGATTGTTTTGAGCGTTCGACAAGAAGGGCGGCTTCGGGCCGCCTTTTCTTTTTAGGAGTTGCTGGCCTGCTCCGCCGCTGCCTGCGAGTCGAAGAAGCGGAAGAATTGCTGGACACGAGTGACTTGCAACGCGTCACGCACCCGTTGGCTGACGCCAATCAAATACAGGCCGCGACCGTCCTTCTGATGAGTGACGTAAGCGCCCACCAGGGCTCCGATCCCGGCAGAGTCCATGTAGGGGACATTGGTAAAGTCCAGCATCAGAATGCGGGAAGCATCGGCGCGCACCTTGGCCTGAAAATCGAAGAGGGTAGTAATCACGATAGGTCCGTTGAGACGAAGAATGCGTTGTCCTTCTTTCGGGCCGGCAATATCTTCTATGACGAGAGGCTCCTGAGGCATCGGGAAATATTAGCGGCTGAGCGTTCTGAGATTGTTACAACAATGTTAATTTTGCCGCTGAACCCGCCGGGGACGCGAGGAGTAAGGCTGCGGCGTTCGGTTAAGATCTTGATCGGAAGGAGAAAGCTATGGCGTTGAAGGTGGGGGATACGGCCCCGGATTTCGAGTTGCCGGCGGTGCAGGGGGAGCAGCATTTGAAGGTGAAGCTCAGCGATTATCTGGGGAAGAAGAACGTCGTGGTCAGCTTCCATCCCCTGGACTGGACGCCAACCTGCTCGGCGCAGGTGCCGGCTTTCGATTCGAATCGCGATAAATTCTCGGCGCTGAACGCCCAGGTATTGGACATCAGCGTGGATTCGATTCCCAGCAAAATCGCCTGGCAGAAAAAAGAGATCGGGATGATGAACACCCCCATGTGCGCGGATTTCTATCCGCATGGCCAGGTAAGCCAGAAGTTCGGTATTTTCCGGGACGGGCAACCTTTCCCAGGAATCTCCGAGCGTGCGGTGTTCATCGTGGACAAGGGCGGGAAGATCGCGTTTGCCAAAGTGTATCCGCTGGACCAGGCGCCGAATAATGAGGAGTTGCTGGAGGCGTTGAAGAAGATTGAGGGTCGGTAAGTGGACCGCGGGCGAGTCGCCCGCGGCCACACCAGCCCAGTTTGTTAGTAGTGGAATCTGTATTTCAGTTGGACTGAAATTTCTCGCGGGTTCACGAAATGCGTTCCTCCAAACGTATTGCTATTGTCCAGTAAGTAGCGGTGGTTCGATAAATTCAGCCCGCTGATGCGGACGCTCCAGCTTTCGCCGAACGATTTCCCAACCGACAAATCAAAAGTGGTGTGCGAAGGCAGATGCTCCGGGCCTTCGCCATCGACGAAGCCGGAGCCGTAGTTGGTATTGAAGTCAGTCCAGAAACGCCGAGGCAGTTGCAGGTTGACGCCGGCGGAAAGCGTGTTGCGCTGATCGTGGTCGAGAAAGAAATAGCCTTGATCGGGCGGCTCGAAGTCGGTGAGTCCTCCGGTTACAGCGCCCGCGCCCTCGGCGTATTGATGAGAGTAGGAAGCGTGGAACTGGGCGAGTTTGGCGACGCGAGGTGAGTTGGCGGTCGCTTCCCAGCCACGGATGCGGGCCCGGTCGATGGTGAGCGGAAAGAAAATGTTGGAATTGCCAAGCACGTCATGGTCAAAGAAATTCCTCGCGCCAGTGCGGAAATTGGTTACGTCAAAAACCCAGTCCTTGAGTGGAATGGTTAGGCCGAATTCGTGCTGTTCATCGCGTTCGCCACGCAGCGGGAGAAAACCAAAACCATCTTTCGCAGCTTGATCGAGCAGCGGCCCGTTCACTGTGAGCAGCGGCGGCGCCTGGTAGTAGCGACCGTAGAATCCACGCAGAACCCAGTTCAGCCGCGGAATCCGGATCGCGGCGCCGACCCGCGGATCGATGGCATTTTCGCTGATGGTTGAGCCGAAATGGGTAAGCCGCACTCCCCCGTTCAGGGTCAACCAGCTGGTGAGCTTGTACTGGTCTTCGAGGAAAAGCGCTTCGACGTTGCCCCACACCATTTCGCGCTGACGGAGTGGCGGATTGCTGCCGTCGCTGGTGATGATTCCGAAGAGTTGATTATCGCGCGCGCCGAAGACCTGGATTCCGGCGCGGGCGTTATGCTTCCCGCGATTGACGGCGAGAGAAGCCACCCCGCCGAAATAGTTCGAGCCGCGATCATCTTCCGGGATCACGACATCCGGATCGGGCTGACCGACGTAGCCGCCGGTGTAGTGAGCGCGATTGAAGTGGTAGAAGGGCGAGACCGTCAACACGGTCCCAGGATTAAATGTGTGCAGCCAGGAAAAATTAACCAGGTCGTCGCGCTCATCTTCCACGTCGCGAATGCCAAGGTCCTGCTGATCCGGATCGTTGGGAACCTGGTAGTGATCGCCGCGGGCGGAGGCGACCAGGCGAAGCTGGTCGTTCGGCGTCTTGTTAAAAGTCAGGGAAGTGAAGCCGCTGAGGCCCGCGCCCAAGTCGTGCAGCACCTCGGGGCTGGGGGTTTCCAGACCGAGATCGGTGCGGTTTCCGGAAATGCTTCCGTAGTAGGCGAAGCGATCAGTATGGTCGCCGAAACTGAACTGGTCTTCGGTTCGATTGAAGCTGCCGTAGCTGGTGACCAACTCAGCCTGGCGATCGCGCTCGAATCCGGAGCGAGTGACAACGTTGAAGACGCCGTAAGTGCGGTCGCCATATTCGGCGGAGTAGCCGCCGCGCTGAACCTCGAGGTAGTCGATGTCCTTGGGATCGAACTGCGGGCCGACGTTCGAAGCGATGTTGGTGTTTGGGACGGGCACGCCGTCGATCAGCCATGAAACCTGGTGCCCTCCGCGAATGTGGAGCTGGTCGTGCACCATGTAAGCGCCGGGAACGTAGTCGGTGATCATGTTCAGGCTGTTGGTCTGATCGGCGCCGGGAGTTTCGGCAACCTGACGGCGGCTGATCAGCGTGGTGGAGGAGGACGACTCGGTATTCACACCCAGGGACGTGTCGGTGACTTCGACGGTTTCTTTGGCTTGGGCAACGCTGAGAGAAAAATGCACTCGTGCATCGCGTCCCGAGCTAAGGACAAGTTTCTGCTCCTGTGAAGCGAAGCCTGCCAGCTCAACTGTCACGTTGTATTCGCCGAGCGGAACCACGTCGAAGCGAAACTCGCCGGAGTCGTCGCTGGTGACTGATTTCGTCCACGCGGAATCCGTGGCCTGCAGGGTCACCTGCGCGCCCTGCACCGGGCGGTGTTGCGGGTCATGGATAAGGCCGCTGACCGTGCCGAAGATGGTGGCGTCGGCGAACAGGCTGCTCAACAGTACGGCCAAGACGAGTATTTTTTGGTATGTCATATTCCTGTCTGTCCTGACTGCCTAACTCGGGTCCGGGGCTTCCGACCTGAGCGTTTTTTAACGCTGGCAGCGGCATCGCCCTTGATGAATGCACCTGGATGGAGCGATATCCGTGTTTCGGGCGGCAAGACAACTCCGCCTGAAATTGAGGAATCAGACTGATCCCAAAATCAGGTGCAGTAAATCAGGAAAGGTTTTTAGCTGGCAGGAGGGCCGCGGACGGGCCGGAGAGTGTTTGCATAGCTGCCGCGAAAAATGGGACGCGAATCGGGCGCCAGGTAAGCCAGCGGGGGATGAAAATTCGAGTGAACTCCCGATCCTGCTTCAGCCCAATGGGCGGTGGTGACGGGCGGGCAGCAATTTTGATGGTCGCTGCCAACATTCTGGATTTCCAGGCTGCGGGAGCCGTGATCGTGCATGGGCTTCCGCATACAGCAGGCATGCGGCAACGGCGCGGAGATCGCCAGCGCTACGGGGGCAAACGTGCCCACGAGCAGCAGAACAAGCAGCAATCTGGCGGTCAAGCGGTGCATGGCTGGTTGGTAGCCCGGCAAACTTCTCAGCCAAAAGGATAGGTGATCGACGGGCCACCGTGCAAGTCATTGCCAAATTACCCTGGATTTACCTGCACTCGTCCGGCTGGAAAAAACATGGCGGTTTGAGGCAGCATAGAACAACTTATGACCACAATCGTCTTGCTCACCATTTCCAACATTTTCATGACTTTTGCCTGGTACGGTCATCTGAAATACCGGCAGGCTCCTTTGTTCAAAGTCATCCTCATCAGCTGGGGCATCGCGTTTTTCGAATATTGTTTTCAGGTGCCGGCCAATCGCATTGGCTCGTATGAATTCAGCGCGGTGCAACTGAAGACGATTCAGGAAGTGATCACCCTGACTGTGTTCTCGGTGTTCTCGGTGTATTACCTGGACGCACCCATCAAGTGGAACTATATTCTTGGCTTCGCACTGATCGTGGCCGCGGTGTTCGTGATTTTCAAGAAATGGTGAGAGAGGATCGGTTCTGGCGACCATTGCCAGGGAAGGCGAAAATGCTCAGCGGCGGGACGTGCGACCTCGGCCCGTTTCGCGCGACGAAGTCTGACATCTACTACAACCTCCTGCCTTTGTATACCGTAACCGCGGAGCCTTCGGCGAGGAATGCGGAGGCTGGGGCCTGCCTCAGTACACCAGCGAAATCTTTTCCATAAAGCTGCTCCACATCACCGTCGAACTGGGCGTTTTCCGCGTTCCAGACTCTCCACGATGGATGGCTGACGTGATATTCGATGCAGCCACTGTCTTGCTGGCGGGAGTATCCCCAGTAATGCTCAGTAATGAACTGCTCCTCTGAGCCAGCCTTCGGAAATGCCGGGTCGCTTCTCACCGTCAAGCTCATTCGGTTCCACCGACTTCCGCATTTCCACTCGTAGCCCACGGCCAGTCCCGCATCGAGAGTCGTTATCTGGTGCGACATGGGGAGGGACACATAGTTCTCGTTATAGAGTGTTCGAGCTAGAGTTGCGATTGCCCAGCGGGGAACAACCTCACGGATGAAAACGACGCCCCTCTTGAGGTCGAGTCCATCCTGGCGGCGCACGTAAAGGCGAAGGTTAACCTCTTCGAAGTTGGAATGAAGCGGAAAGGAAATCCCGAAGACTTTGGTGTTCAGGAACCGGAATCCGACCAGGCTAAGGAATGCATGGCCATTCCACAGGTCCAGTTCGGTTCCGGCGGGAACAAATCTCTGGAGCAGGGTAGGATCGACGATGTAGTTCAGCATCGCAAGATGGCGCCATTGCGCCGTGAGGAATACTCTGCCAGGATTCATCCGCCAGTCGCTATTGTCTGTCAGACTCACAATATATGAGCGCGCAAGCAGGAGTCTTGCAATCTGGATTTCAGCTCCTACCTGGACGAGCGAATTAACTTAGAACTATATTCTCTGGGGCATGATTGCGTGATTGCCAGCGCACTCGAAAATAAACGCCATGACAGACCTGATCAGACTTGGCCGCTGGTTCTACGCCGTTGCAATTGCCGGGTTCGGGGTTCAATTCCTGGTGCATGCCTGGTTCAGGGGGCCGGTGCCAGGACCGCCCTGGGTGCCGGGGCGTCCGTTCCTGGCGTACTCGACGGCGATAATCTTAATCGCGGCCGCCGTCTGCATCATGACCGGCAAGAAGGTGCGTGGGGCCGCAATGCTGCTCGCCATCATGCTTTTGCTGCGTGCGGTGTTGATTTATGCCCCCAGGATTGCCGCGAATCCTCACGATCCCGGCCCGTGGACGAGTGGATTTGAAATTCTGGCGATGTGTGGCGCATCGCTGGTCATCGCCGGGAGCTTGGTTGGACTGGGACGGTTATTTTTTGCCAGCCTGCTGATCGTCGTGGGCATTCAACATTTTTTGTATGCCCGCTTCATTGCGACATTGGTTCCTTCATGGATTCCCGGTCATCTGTTCTGGGCATATTTTGTGGGCGCGGCATTTTTCGCCGCGGCCATCTCGATCATTTCCCGGCGGTATACAAATCTAGCGACGACGCTGTTAGGACTGATGTTTTTCCTGTGGGTAATTTCGCTTCACCTGCCCCGCGTGGCCAAGGCTCCGCACAACGGCAACGAATGGACCAGCGCGATTGTGGCTTTGGCGATGTGTGGAGGAGCATGGGTGATGACGACGGGCGGCGCGGCCTCACAAAGAAACGCCAGGGCCACAAATGAGTGGGCACTGAGGACCGCCCTTCCCTTTTGCTCCCCGACTTGCGAAAATAGGCAGCCGAAAGCGACGGAGCGTACCTGCGATGCGCGCCTTTGTCTCGGCAAACGTCGGATTGGCCCTGGTATTGGCCTCGGCCGCCCAGGCCGCTCCACAAGCCGAAAGGACCGCGAAAGAGCCGGCTCTGTGCGCGGTTTCCGGCCAGGTAATAACCGCGGCCGAAGGCTCTCCCATCAGATCCTCCCGGGTTATCCTGCTGGAGCGAAACGAAAGCTCTCATCCTCAAGCATTCGCGGCCAATACCGACAGTGCCGGTCACTTCGAAATCGAGAAGATCACTCCCGGCCGGTACCTTTTTTCAGCTTCCCACGCGGGCTACATCGCCCAGCAGTATCAGGCTAAAGGAATGACCGGCGGGGCAATGTTGACGCTTGCGCCCGGCCAGGAAGTCAATGACGCTGTGTTCCGCCTGGTGCGGGCGGCCGTGGTCACGGGGCGGGTCGTCGATGAGAGCGGTGAGCCGATGGCGAGAGTGGCGATCACGGCATTGCGCAAGCCGAGCGCCGAAGAGAAAGAGGACTATCCATCAATGAAGAAAGAACAGTTGATGTCCTCGTCCGCCGCTGTGACCGACGATCGTGGCCAGTATCGAATATTCGGGCTAAAACCCGGCGAATACTACCTGAAGGCGGCGGAATCTGACTACGCGCGGTACTTCGGCGCGACGAGTGATGACAATGACTTGAATTGGACTGCCCGGCTTTATCTCGGCAGCCAGTATGCCCCGGTCTTCTATCCTGGAGTTATCCAGGTCGATCAGGCGCAATCCCTCGTTCTTGGTCCGGGAGAGGAAGTGGATGCCGATTTTGCCATGCGCCATGTGAAAACGGTCCAGGTCGCCGGACGCGTCATCGCAGTGGATGGCAGGCCGGCGACCCATGCCTATCTTGAGCTCTCCGTGTCCGAGGCGGGCTGGAGCGATGATTTCAACGCGAGTACCAGCGCCACGGGGGAATTCAGTATCAAAGGCGTTCCCCCTGGGAGCTATGTCCTCAGCGCCGTGGAAAACGATACCGACGTCCATCACAGGGCGCAGCAGAAGATCGAGGTTGGCAACGAGAACCTTGACTCAGTGGTGATCGCGTTTGGCAAAGGCATAACTATACGCGGACGGATCGTGTCCGCCAGTCCGGGGCTGAATGCCCTCGACCGAATTCGGGTTGATCTGGAGCCTATAAGCGACAGCGACACCGTGAGTTTCGATTTTGCCAAGGCTAAGCAGGACGGATCATTCCAGATTTCCGACGTTCTCGATGGCAACTATGCGCTCCGGGTCTTCGGGGCGGATCAAGGCTGGTACGTGAAGTCAGCGCGCATCGGAGCGAAGGACGCCCTGCAGGATGGCCTGGAGGTGGAGAAGGGTTCCTCTGGTGGAACGTTAGAGATCGTGCTCAGTTCGGCGAGCGCGCAACTTGAAGGGGAGGTAACCTCGGACGACAAACCAGTCGCCGGCGCGGAGGTTCGGGCCAAACCCGATCCTGAGACCCCGTATAACCGAATACGCGCGGGCGGCACCATC
>CAWEVE010000014.1:0-50153 GCA_963812465.1 Terriglobia bacterium | reverse complement strand
GCTGCTCACTCTCCCGGCTCGCGTCCTGCTCCCGGATGCAACGCTCTGAATCCACTATGCGGCAGCGCCCGCCCGGCGCCGATGCTCAGCTCGATCTCCCCGACCACCGAAGCTCTTTTCGCAATCGTCCGCCAGTTTCACCGTCACCGCGACTGGCAGCCAGTCGTCTCCCTCTTTGGTGATGGTTTTACGAGTGTTATCCCGTTGCTACGACAGTTACCAGGAGTCCAACTTATGGGCACCGTCACCTCGTCCATGATTTCCGGTCCTGGGCTCAACGTGACTGGTGCACACGCTCGTCCACACGAGGACGTAGGCTGTTCCAGCGGTGGCACAACCATCCCGTTCGTCCTGACTGTCAATTGAGAGCCTGCAAGACTAGAGACAAAACGCTGACCCATCCGGCGCGCGAAAGCAACGTTACTGCGGCAGGCCTACTCTTTCAGCAGGTTGAGCACATGAACCGGGGATCGCGTGCTCACTGATCCAGGGCGCGGACAATTTTGACGGCTCCAGCCCTCCGGCTTTTTCCGCAACTGCCTTACTCAACCAGGGCAAGGTTTGTTCTTTGTCGCCCAGTTGAGCGTAGAGGTAAGCAATTTGAACTGGGATCTTGATTTCTGCTCTGTTGCCAGGTCTTTCCTTGATCTCGATTTCCTGGGTGATGGCGGGCTTGATGCCAGACTTGGCCGTAAACTTCGCGATTCCAACGGCCGTATCGGGATCATTACTAAAGCCGCCGCGAATTTCTTCCACTCTTCCATAGCCAGGTCGGAGCCTGCCGGTATCCCGACTACCTTCGGCTTAACTCGACGCCATGGGCATAGTTGAAGTTTGGATCCATCTCCAGCGCCTTCTTTTATTTGCTCCACGCCGGCGTCCCGGTTCGCCTGAATTTGGCCAGGACCTGGCCGAGGTTGGATTGGGACTCGGAGATTCAGGGGATCGAGTTCGACCGCGCGGCGCAGATGAGATATAGGCTTTTTTATGCTAACTTCCCTAGGAGAGGAAGAGTCCATACCAGTGATGGGCGTTGGCCAGATTCGATTTTAAAGTTCGAGGGCACGTCGAAACTCGGGCTCCAGCTGTGAGAAATCAAACAAACTCCAGAGAGAGCCAGCCAGAGCGGCATGAGCGTCGGCAGAAGAAGGATCAATCCTCCCCTCTCCCAACGGCCGCCGCCGCTTTTGGAGCGGCTTCGCTCTCCGGTATCGGACCCTCAGTCGGGCACCGGCTACGTAATAGTTGGTGGTACCCTGACGTATACCAGGGCGTAGCCCGGGATCCTTCTGAATGGCCTGATTAAAGTAGTCTTTGGCTTTGTCCAGCGTCTCGGGCGTACGCCTCTCCCAATAGTAGAGACCTTTGAGCATAGGCCTGGGAGGCTTTGGATCGCGGCGCCTCCCTTTGTCCCCGCCGTGCAACTTGGCTGAGATGGCGCTGGTAATTCCCGTCGCACGCGCGGCAGTGCGTCGGAGAGTCGCGGGTCATACTGGTCGCCCTGGTTGCGGTTGGTGCGGGCGTCGATCAGCTCCCAACCGACGACGAGCTGATCTCCGTGCTCTACGATCCGTCCTGTGACCAGCGCCTGGCAACTGAAATCTTTGGCTACAGTCTGAGGATCATGTTGCTCAAAAAGAGCAGATGACCGGTCATCTCACCGTCAGATGTTCGGCAGTTGCGAAAGATTGTTGATCAGGCTCGGTAGCCGTCGCTCAGGTATCGGAGTTAGGGTCGTTGCTGGTGTTGACGAAACATGACCGCCACGGACGTGCTAATCTGCTCCCCACCGCTTCGGCCTCGCCAAAGAAACGCAGCGCCCGCCACCAGTGCCAACGCCACAACGCCGCCAATCGCCCAGAGCAATGTTTTATTTTCTTTGGGCGAGGATTTCCCGGCTGCAATATCCACTCGCGCCGAGCTGGGATCACGGCGTAGGCGTTTGAGATGGCCAGCATCTCGGCGGCGCTCTGGTAACGCAGCGCGCGATCCTTTTCCAGGGCCTTGTTGATGATGCGATCGAGTTCGTCGGGCAGGTCCGGTTCTCGCGCGCCGACGCCGGCGCCTTGTGCAACAGGGAATCGAAGATCACGGCTGAATATTTCCGTGAACGCCATGCGCCGGTGCCATTTCATAAGGACAGCGCCGAAGAAATAATAAATCGGTGCGGGCGTCGAGTTTTCCTCGCCGCGGGCTTGTTCGGGTGACATGTAAGCCACCGTGCCACCGCCGTTCCCGGCTGGTCAGGTTCTCTGACGGTCGCGCCTTCGGCGGCGGGAGCCTGAGCTCCGGTCAGCTTAGCCAGCCCAAAGTCCAGGATCTTGGCTTGGCCGCGCTTGGTGATCAGAATATTCGCCGGCTTGATGTCCCGGTGCACAATCTTTTCCGTGTGCGCGGCATCCAGCGCATCGGCCACTTCAATCGCCAGCGTCAGCAGCGTCTCGGTCTCCATAGGCTGGCCGTTGATGCGATGCTTCAGCGTCACCCCGTCCAGAAACTCCATAGCGATGAAGGCCTGGCCGTCCAGTTCGCCGATGTCGTAAATCGTGCAAATGTTGGAGTGATTCAGTGCGGATGCAGCCTGGGCTTCGCGTTGAAAGCGGGCGAGAGCTTGGGGGTCTCTCGCGACCTCATCGGGCAGGAACTTGAGGGCAACAAAGCGCCGCAGGCGCGTGTCTTCAGCTTTGTAAACCACCCCCATCCCGCCGCCACCCAGCTTCTCAACGATGCGATAGTGCGAGATAGTCTTGCCAATCATGAAGTTAGACGCGGAGCTGAAGCCGTCAGGCGGAGGGAGAAGCCAAGTCAACGCAGCCTGACGGCGCTCAGAGCCGCAAAGGTTGTCCTGCAGGAAAGTTTCAATGCATCTTCGCAAACTCTGCCTTGGCGTCTTTCAGGATGGGGATGTCGGGGTCGGCATCTTTCCAGAGAGCGAAGAATTCCTGATACGCGGAGCGTGCCTTCGCGGTATCACCCTGCAGGGCGTAGGCACGGGCGAGGCCCAGGCGAGCGAGTGCCCCCAACGGAAAGTTGACACTCACACCCGAGTGATCGATGAATTTCTGAAATTCTGTCGCAGCCGCAGCGCCGTTGTGCGCCGCGAATCCAGCTTCGCCCCGCACATAAACTGGATACATGGTGCCAATTTGAAATTGGGGCGGCTCTCCTAACTCATAGGGCGCTGCGGCCTCAAGCAGCACCAGAGCCTTGGCTGGATCGTTGCTGTCGAGCTCAATGGCAGCCCTGATCGTGGGCAGCCAGTAGACCTTCATCAGGGTTTGAGGTCCGTAGTTCTTGTCTACTCGTCAACCAATGACCGGGCGCGAGCCACATCACCCGCCCGCGCCAGTGCCAGAGCACAAAGAAGCTTCACGTCGCGCCCTTGCGATAGCGCCATGGCCGCTGTTACGCCCTGTTTGGCAGCCGCCGCATTGCCAAATTCAGCTTCACGCAGCGCGGCGCTTGCCTGCCACACGCCCGCGGTCTCGTTCGAGTCGGAACGGACTGCCGCATCCACGGCGCGCCGCGAGAATTCTCCCGCCTTGTCAACTCGCCGTAATAGGCCTTGGTGTCGGATTGAAAGGAGAGCAGGAGGTCCTCGGTTCCAGGTTTACCGGATGCCCAGGCGACCTGACGATCCATCTCTGCGGCGTCCTTTTTCATGAACGCCACCAGGTAGATTGCCAGATGCAGAAAATCACCCTCGAACTTGTTGGCCTGGGCCTCCTCGATTTGCTTCTGGGCGTCATCGACGCGATTCAGAGCCACAAGTTTGGGCGGATCAGAAGCGTCGCCGGAACTTATCTGGCGCTGAATCGGGTCGACGACGCCCAGAAGCAAATCGAGGAGGCCCAGGCCAACAAGTTCGAGGGTGACTTCCTGCATCTGGCAATCTACCTGGTGGCGTTCATGAAAAAGGACGCCGCAGAGATGGATCGCCAGGTCGCCGGGCATCCGGTAAACCTGGAACCGAGGACCTCCTGCTCTCCTTTCAATCTGATACCAAGGCCTATTACGGCGAGCTGACGAAGGCGCGGGACTTCTCGCGCCGGGCCGTGGATGCGGCAGTCCGTTCCGACTCGAACGAGACCGCGGGCGTGTGGCAGGCAAGCGCCGCGCTGCGTGAAGCTGAATTCGGCAATACAGCGGCTGCCAAACAGGGCGTAACAGCGGCTATGGCGCTATCGCAAGGGCGCGACGTGAAGCTTCTTTGTGCTCGGCACTGGCGCGGGCGGGTGATGTGGCTCGCGCCCGGTCATTGGTTGACGAGCTAGACAAGAACTACGGACCTCAAACCCTGATGAAGGTCTACTGGCTGCCCACGATCAGGGCTGCCATTGAGCTCGACAGCAACGATCCAGCCAAGGCTCTGGTGCTGCTTGAGGCCGCGCGCCCTATGAGTTAGGAGAGCCGCCGCAATTTCAAATTGGCACGATGTATCCAGTTTATGTGCGGGGCGAAGCTGCATTGGCGGCGCACAACGGCGCTGCGGCTGCGACAGAATTTCAGAAATTCATCGATCACTCCGGTGTGAGCGTCAACTTTCCGCTGGGGGCACTCGCTCGCCTGGGCCTCGCCCGTGCCTACACCCTGCAGGGTGATACCGCGAAGGCACGCTCGGCGTATCAGGAATTCTTCGCTCTCTGGAAAGACGCCGACCCCGACATCCCCATCTTGAAAGACGCCAAGGCAGAGTTTGCCAAGATGCATTGAAGCTTTCCTGCAGGAGCAACCTTTGCGGGCTCTGAGCGCCGTCAGGCTGCGTTGACTTGGCTTCTCCCTCCGCCTAAGATGACGGCTTCAGCTCCGCGTCTAACTTCATGATTGGCAAGACTATCTCGCACTACCGCATTGTCGAGAAGCTGGGTGGCGGCGGGATGGGCGTGGTCTATAAGGCTGAAGACACACGCCTGCGTCGTTTTGTGGCCCTCAAGTTTCTGCCCGATGAGGTTGCCAGAGATCCCCAGGCGCTCGCCCGCTTCCAGCGCGAAGCCCAGGCCGCATCCGCACTGAATCATCCCAACATCTGCACGATTTACGACATTGGCGAGCAGGACGGCCAGGCGTTTATCGCCATGGAGTTTCTGGACGGGGTCACGCTGAAGCATCGCATCGCCGGCCAGCCCATGGATACCGAGACTCTGCTGGCGCTGGCCATCGAAATTGCCGATGCGCTCGACGCCGCCCACACGGAAAAGATCGTTCACCGCGACATCAAGCCTGCGAACATCCTCATTACCAAGCGCGGACAAGCCAAGATCCTCGACTTTGGCCTGGCCAAGTTAACCGGCGCGCAATCTCCCGCCGCTGAAGGCGCGACCATCGAGGAGAACCTGACCAGTCCGGGAACGGCGGTGGGCACGGTGGCCTACATGTCGCCCGAACAGGCCCGCGGCGAAGAACTCGATCCCCGCACCGACCTGTTTTCTTTCGGCGCCGTCCTCTACGAGATGGCCACCGGACGCATGGCGTTCAGCGGAAATACGTCGGCCGTCATCTTCGATTCCCTGCTGCACAAGGCGCCCTCGTCGGCGGCGCGGGCTAATCCCGAGCTGCCCACCGAACTTGATCGCATCATCAACAAGGCTCTCGAGAAAGATCGCGCCCTGCGCTATCAGAGCGCCGCCGAGATGCTGGCCGATCTGAAACGGTTGCGGCGGGATTCCAGTTCCGCGCGAGTGGAGATCGCCGCCGAGCAACCTCAGTCCAAGAAAATCAAGCCTCTGCTCTGGGCGATCAGCGGCCTGGTTGTGTTGGCGCTGCTGGCGGGCGCCGCGTTTTTTTGGCGAGGCCGAAGCAATCAGGAGCAGATCACGTCGGTCGCGGTCATGCCTTTCGTCAATGCCAGCAACGATCCCGACTCCGAGTATCTCAGCGATGGCATCACCGAGAGTTTGATCAATAATCTCTCGCAACTGCCGAACCTGACGGTAATGGCCCGGTCTTCAGTATTTCGTTACAAGGGGCGCGACGTCGATCCCCAGACCGTGGCGAAAGATTTGAAGGTCCAGGCGCTGGTCACGGGACGCATCGTGCAGCACGGAGACCAGCTCGTCATCAGCTCGGAATTAATCGACGCCCGCAACAGCCGCAACCTCTGGGGCGACCAGTATGACCGCAAGCTCTCCGACGCTCTGGCTGTGCAGCAGGAAATTACCGGAGCCATCTCCGCCAAGTTGCGCGAGCGTTTGTCGGGCGAGACCAAGAAGCAAGTAGCCAAGGGCGGGACCAGTGATCCCGAGGCCTACCAGCTCTACCTCAAAGGCCTCTACTATTGGGAGAAGCGCACGCCGGAGACGCTGGGAAAAGCCAAAGACTACTTTGAGCAAGCCATTCAGCGTGACCCGGGCTACGCCATGGCGTATGTCGGGCTTGCCAACTATTACGTCGCGGTGCCCGACTACAGTCCGATCCCGCAGAGCGAAGCCGGTCCCAAAGCCAAAGCGGCAGCGGAGAAAGCTCTGGACATCGATGGTTCTTCGGCCGACGCTCACGCCGCCCTGGCGGGCGCTCTCTGGAGCCTGTTTGATTTCTCTGCGGCGGAGGCCGAATTTCAGCGGGCACTCGAACTCAATCCGAATCTAGCCAACGCCCATCACTGGTTCGGGCTCTTTCTCTCCTGGGAGGCGCGTCACCCGGAAGCTCTCGCTCATCTTCGCCGCGCGGTCGAACTCGACCCGCTGAATCTGCAATACCAATCCAATCTCGGTCAGATCCTGGCCAATGCCGGACAATACGACGCCGCCGTGGAGCAGCTAAAGAAGGCGCTGGAGATGGATCCAAACTTCTCCTATGCCCACGTCGAGTTGCGGACTATCTACCGGGACTCGGGCAAGGAAGATCTTGCCATGGCAGAGTGGATGAGATTTGCGACCATCGATAATGATCCCGAAGAACTGGCCATCGCCCGGGACGCCGGTGCAGTTTATGCCAAGTCCGGCGCTAAAGCAGCCATTGCACGGGAAATCGAGACTGAAGAAAGCAGCTGGCAAAGCGTCTATACGTGGACCCTGCGACAATTGCCTATGACTATGCTCGACTTGGCGATAAAGAGCAGACCTTTGAGTGGCTGGACAAGGCAGCGGCAGAAAAATCCAGCGGGCTTCAGCCGGTCAAGATCGTTCGCCCGCTGCAACAGTGGCATAGCGATCCGCGCTATATCGACCTGCTGAAGAAATTAGGCCTGCCGCAGTAACGTTGCTTTCGCGCGCCGGATGGGTCAGCGTTTTGTCTCTAGTCTTGCAGGCTCTCAATTGACAGTCAGGACGAACGGGATGGTTGTGCCACCGCTGGAACAGCCTACGTCGCTGGTGTTGCCGGCGGGCGTCTGCACCGTCACGTTGAAGTTCCCAGGACCGGAAATCATGGACGAGGTGACAGTGCCCGTGAGTTTGGAACTGCTGGTAACTGTCGTAGCAACGGGGACGCCGTTGAAAACCATCACCGAGGAGGAGACGAACTGGCTGCCGGTCGCGGTGACGGTGAAACTGGCGGACAATTGCGAAAAGACTTCGGTGGTCGGGGAGATCGAGCTGAGCATCGGCGCCGGGCGGGCGCTGCCGCATAGTGGATTCAGAGCGTTGCATCCGGACAGGAGCACGAGCAGAGCCGGGAGAGTGAGGACGATCAGCGCCGATATGAAGCGACCGATCCCGTAAGAAGGCGTTGTTGACATAGGACGGTCAGCTTGGACTGGACGTAAGGTCAGTGTAGCAGTTCGGAGTACGTACCTTTGGTTAATGTTTGCTTTCGCTCGCGCCGAGAGTCGGTCTCGATTTTGATGGTTCGGGACGCTGTCCCGGTCATGGCCGATCTTCTTTGCGTCCTTTGCGCACTTTGCGGTTAAAAGAACTTAACCGCGAAGGACGCAAAGATCGCAAAGAGGGGCTTGGCCCTAAATGCGCCGGGCACCACCTCACGAAAACTCAGCCGTCACGGAAGACACTTAATCTCAACACGAAGACTCGGAGGGCCCTCGGGAAGAGCGGCAGCAGTCTTGGGCTGTTCCACCACCTCAATCGCGTGCATGGGCTCGGGCTTCATCCAATGCACGCTCCAAGCGCCCGGATGAACGGGTTCTTCCCTGCTGGGAATGTCCTTAACACTGCCGTCGGGGCCATGATAACGAATATGCGGCGACCCGCCGCCAGTATCCCAATCCAGAAAAAAGCTCGGCCAATGGTGGTGGTGCATCGGTATGGTCGTGCCGGGAGGCGGCACGGTGACTTCGAGCACGCGAACGAACTCGTTTTCGAAAATTACTTTGTGGCTATTGGGCGCCGCTCGAACGGCGTCATAGCCATCGGGGAAGCCTGACTTGTCTTGTGCATAGATGTGAGAATACCCCGCAAGCAGAACGAGTGAACTCACAATTAAGAGGGCAAGCAAACCTTGCTTTCGGGCAAGGAGCAGGCGTTTGGGTTGGTTCATGCCGCGAAGTATAAGACTTTTGGTTAGGCGGAGAAAATATTCGAGCTACCTAGTTTGCGGCCGTCTAGACCTGCAGCACGTCGCCGTCGCGCGCCACCAGTCTCGTACAGCACCGGATTGACAAAGAATCCGATGAAGAGCCGGGAGATCAGGCCGGCGACGATCACGATTGCGAATGGCCGCTGCGTATCCGAGCCGATCCCAGTCGAGAGCGCGGCGGGCAGCAATCCCAGGCAGGCCACCAGCGCGGTCATCATGATGGGGCGCAGGCGCAGAAGCGACGCCTCCCGCGTGGCGCTGCGAATATCCATTCCTTCCTGGCGCAGCTTGTTGATGTAGGAGACCAGAATGACGGCGGTCTCAACCGAAACTCCGAGCAACGCCAGAAGCCCCAGAACAGACGAAACGCTGAAGGGAGTATGCGTAAGCTTGAGCGCCACCAGCGCTCCTACCGGCTCGGTCATGATCACGCCCAAGGCAATGGTGACGGGGAATTTGAAGTTTCCGTACAGCGCAAACAGGATCATGAAGATCAGCACGATGGCGAGCGGGCCAATGAAGGCAAGTTGCGATCTCGCTTCCAGAAACTGGCTATATTCGCCGCCCCAGGCCAGCGTGATAACCCTGCGGCAGAGTCACGGCCTTGTTCACGGCGGCTTCGCCTTCATTCACGGCGCGGGCCAGGTCGCGTCCTTCGATGCTGTACTGCACTCCGATGTAGCGGGAGTTGTTTTCGCGATAAATAAATGACGCGCCGTTTCCCTGGGTGATGTTGGACGAGCTGGGACAAGGGGAATCTGCTGACCGTCAGGCGTTCCCACCAGCAGGTTGCCGATCTCATGGGCGCTGCTGCGAAACTGCGGCTGCATGCGGACCACAAGGTCGAAGAGCTTCTCGCCCTGAATGACCTGGGTTACGGCTTGTCCGCCGACCGCGGCTTCGATCACGGCTTCGACGTCGGCGACATTGATTCCGTAGCGGGCAATTTTGTCGCGATCGACATCAATCAGCAGGCTGGGCTGGCCGAGTTCGCGCACCACCGTAAGATCGGCAAAGCCCGGCACCTTGGACAGAATATTTTTGATCTGCACCGCCTTGTCCTGAAGCACATTCAGATCGTCGCCGTAAATCTTGACTGCCAGCGAACTCTTCAGACCGGTGAGGGCTTCGTCCACCGCATCTTCCGCGGGCTGGGTGTAGTTGAAGATGATGCCGGGAAAAGCTCCGAGCTTCTTGTCGATCGATGCGATCAGTTGGTTCTTGTCGTGGATCTCGCCATCCCAGGCTTTGTCTTTATAAGACTTCAGACCGACATAGAATTCGCAGTTGAAAAAGCCAGTGGCGTCGGTGCCGTCATCGGGACGTCCTAGCTCCGAACCGACCACGGTGACTTGCGGATACGACATCAGGATGGCGCGTATCTGCGGCGATATCTTGCTGGCTTCCTCGAACGAAATCGTGTAAGGCATCGTAGCCCGCACCCAGAGCGCGCCTTCGTCCAGGTGAGGCATGAATTCGCCGCCGATGAAAGGAACCAGCAGGAGCGTGGCGCCAAAGATAAGAGTCGCGATGACGATCACGGTTTTGGG
This sequence comes from Terriglobia bacterium, assembly GCA_963812465.1. Classification (GTDB taxonomy): domain Bacteria; phylum Acidobacteriota; class Terriglobia; order Terriglobales; family Acidobacteriaceae; genus JAIQFF01. The sequence goes on along the minus strand of CAWEVE010000014.1, from coordinate 40,134 downwards.
ACGATCGAGAGCCCAATCCAATTGGGCCGCGTACTTCTCCTTCATCCATTCGAAGGCGCGGTTGCGATGCTCGCGCACGCCCTTCTTGAACCAGAACGAAGCCAGCACCGGGATCAGCGTCAAAGTAAGAATGAGCGCGCCGACCAGAGCAAACGACATGGTCTCGGCCATGGGGTGGAACAGTTTGCCCGACGGCCCGCTGAGCGCGTAAATCGGCAGATACCCGGCCAGGATGACCGCCACCGAATAGAAGATGGGGCGGTCCACATCTTTCGCGGCCGCGAGAATGACTTCGTTGAGGTTGTACTGCTGTCCCTCCCGCAGCGCCAACTCGCGATAGATGTTTTCGATCATCACCACGGTGCCGTCGATGACGATGCCGAAATCGATTGCGCCAATCGAAAGCAGGTTTGCGGCAACGTCGTGGGCGTGCAGCACGATGAAGGCAAACAACAGCGATAGAGGAATAGTGAGGGCAACGATAACGGCAGCCCGGAAACTGACCAGAAAGAAGATCAGCACGATCAGCACCAGAATCATGCCGCGCAGCAGGTTGGCTTCTACTGTGTCGGTGGTGAGGGCGACCAGTTCGCTGCGATCATAAAAGGGGACGATTTTGACGTCCGGGCGGCAGGATGTGCCGGTTGAGTTCTTCGGTTTTGGCCTCGACCCCTTTGAGCACATTCTGGGTCTGCTCGCCGCGGAGCATGAGAATGACGCCCTCGACCGCATCGTCGTTCTTCTGGAAGCCGAATTCTCCGAGACGAGGCGCATAGCCAATCGTGACTTCGCCCACGTCGCGAATCCGGATGGGGACGCCCTTGTTGCTGCCCACGACGACATTTCCAATGTCTTCGATGTTCCGCACCAGGCCGATGCCGCGAACGTAGTAGAACTGTCCGCCTTGGGAATAGAATCCGCCGCCGGCATTCGCGTTATTGGCGGTGAGAGCCGCACCCACCTGCGGAATGGTGAGGTGATAGCCGTAAAGGCGCGTGGGATCGAGCAGCACCTGGTATTGCATGGTGGTGCCGCCGAAGCCGGAGTCGTCAGCCACGCCGTGAACCGAGCGGTAGGCTCGCTCCACCACCCAGTCTTCGATGGTCTTCAATTCCTGCGGCGTGCGGTCGGGACTTTGCAGCACGTAGCGATACACCAGGCCGCTGGGGCTGAACAGCGGCGCCAGGCCGGGAGTCACTCCGGTGGGGACGGTGGCATCGGCCAGGCGTTCAAAGACAATCTGCCGCGCAAAGTAGCTGTCGGTGTTTTCCTCAAAAGTAAGGATGACGTCAGAGAGTCCGTACAGCGAGATCGAACGCATCACCACCATGTGGGGGACGCCGTTCATCTCGAGTTCCAGGGGAAGCGTAACCAGCCGTTCCACTTCTTCGGCGGCGTGGCCGGGCCATTGACTGATGATTTCAACCTGGGGAGGCGCGAGGTCGGGATAGGCGTCCACCGGCATGCGCTGGAACGACAGGATGCCGCCGATGGTGATGAAGGCGGTGAACATCAGCACCAGGAAGCGCTGGCGCAGCGCGGCTTGGACGATTTTGTGGATCATTCAGTTGCTGCCATGGTTGCGACCGGCTTCACTTCCCTAGCGCTGCAGCGAGTTGGCAAACTGCAAAAACAAACTGCCATCTCCGATAACCTGATCGCCGGCCTTGAGGCCGCTGGTGATCTGCGTCTTTCCTTCCAGGCTTTCGCCGAGAGTAACCGTGCGCCGGCCGAACTGATTCGGCGAGACTTGGGCATAAACAAAAGGCTGTTTTCGCTGTCGCGCAAAACCGCCGAATCCGGAAGCGCGATGGCATCCTTGATCGTCCCGGCTCGCACCGAGGCGGTGACGTACATGTCCTTCTTGAGTTTTCCGCCGGGATTACTGGTCTGGATGCGGGCCTGCAAGGTGCGTGTGTTGGGATCGAGGGAAGCGGCAACATACGAGATGCGTCCCTGAAAAACGTCGGGATAGGCGTCGGTCTGGATGGTGACCGGATCGCCGTTGCGCACGTAGGGCAAATCCTTTTGATAGACATTGACCAGCACCCACATATTGCTGGTGTCGGAGATCATGAAGCACTGGGTATTGCCGGGTTGAATAAGTTGCCCCACGGATACATCCTGCTCAACCACTTCGCCGCCGATGGGCGCCAGTACGGGCACTTCGAAAGAAGGCGGACCTTTCAGCAGAGAATCGGGGTCGGTAATACCCATCACCCTGAGTGCGGCTTCGGCTGAGGCCAGGTCTCCGCCGGCTTGCACTTCGGCCGATTCGGCCTGCTCCAGATCTTTCACCGCAATGGCATGGTGCTGGTACAAATCCTGCGCACGGGCATAACTCTTTTGCGCCAGCGCGTTGGCATCTCTGGCTTTCACGTAGTTGGTACGAAGTTGAGAAAAGTCGGGACTGGCCACGTACAGCATGGGCTGGGCCCGGCGTCACTCTCTGGCCGGGAACGACCATCACCCGGCTGACCGGGCCGCTCACCTGCGTGATCACCGGAGTGGTGCGGAAGCTGTTGTAGGCGACGGCGCCAGACAGCCGCAGGGTACGAGTCAGATTCGTAGGTTGAACCGTCACCAACTGCACGTGCGACATCTGCTCCTGCGGAATGGAGAACAGCTCGGGAGTATCCGGAGCTTTTGGCAGCGTATTTCGCGGGCGCGTCCGCTCCCGATCCGCTGCAGCCGGCCAGGACTGCGAGCCAAACCACGGCGACTGCCATGCCGAGATCCGGCCAGCACCCGACAATGGCCGGCGATTCTTGCGCGTCTTATGCCAGCTTCCACATGGCAGGTTCCTGGTTGCAGGTTGCTCATGGCAGGTTCCTCGTTCCTACTGCTTGCTTCAATTGCTCCAATGCCGTCATATACGAGGCCAGGGCCTGGCGATAAGCCAACTGAGCCGACCGGTAGCTGCGCTCTGCATCAAGAAAATCCAGCAGGCTGGCCGATCCGGCCTTGTAGGCGTATTCGCTGATGTCGCGTGAATCTCCGCGCCTGCTTGAGATAGCCGGTAACATAGAGCTGCACGATCTCGTTGTTACTTCTTACTGCCTCGTACGCGCTGGCCACGTCGGTCATCACCGTGTCGCTCGCGGATTGCTGCAATTCCTGCGCCTGGGTCAGGGCATAGCGAGTGCGCGCAATCTCACCCTGGTTGCGATTGAAGATCGGCAAGTCGAAACCGACAAAAATTGACGCCGAATTCTGACCGGCGGTGTGGCTGAAGTCGTAAGTGCCGTTGACATCGACTTTAGCGTTGGCCTGAGCCAAACGAATCTGGCTCTGCGCCGCAGTGACGCCCAATTCGGCGGCCCGCAAATCGGGGCGCTGACGCAAGGCGAGGACCTGCAAGTCTTCCAGCTTTGAGTTGAGCGGCACATAGGCCAGATCGCCGGTGACATCGAAGCCGGCCGGAGCCGCGTCGTATCCGAGCAGCTCTCGCAGGCCGGCCAGGGCCTGAACTTTCGCCAGGCGCGCGGCGGAAGCGTCGGTTTGAAATTGCAACAACTGCAGTTTGATCTTGAGCAGATCGCCTTCGCTGATGTCGCCGGCTTTGTATTGAGCGTCGGCGATGTCAACCGTCTGCTGAAAGTCCTGCAAATCCTGCATGGCAAATTGCAGCGTTGATTCGGCCAGCAGAACACTGACGAACTGCTGCCCCACGTTGAACGCCAGCGTGCGCTCAGCGTCGGTGACCTGAGCGCGAGTGACCGCGGTCTGATCCTGGGCGGCTTGCAGACGGCGTTGTCTCTTGTGGCCGCGCTCAAACAGGTATCCGATGCCGATGTCGAATTGCTGGGTCAGGTTGAGATTGTCGGCTGAGAAATCCTGGGGAGTAAAGATTGGGATGAACTGTGAGTCCGCTCCGAAAGTCGGATTGGGACGGAGATTGGCGGTTATTTCCTGAGCCTGGTTCTGGAGGATCAGTGTTCTCGTTGCCTTGAGCGCATGGTTGTGAGTCAGCGCCAGGTCGATCGCCTGGTCGAGACTGAGCAGCGGAGAACCTTGCCCCGCTGCCGAGCCCCTGAAGAAAAAGACAAACAGAATGCCTACGAGGACGGGAGCGCAAATGCTCACCCGGCGCATGAAGATCGAGCCCGCATCCGGGCGAGACCTGGCACGCCGGGATTCGTCGGATTCAGAACGCGCTGCAAAATTCAGTGCAAACATTTTATTGAGATCGGAAATAAGCGCCCAAACGTGTTGGAATGCCAAATACAAGCCATCAATTCCGGGATCGTTTTAACTGTTCAGCGGGTTTCAGCAATTGAACCCAGGAACATACGATGGCAGCCGACGGGAGTCAGCAGGCGGGCGGGGGGCGAACGTAAAGCTGAAAGAATTCCAACAACTGCCCAGTCCGGACTTCGGGAAAGGGCACAGCTTCATTGGCGCGAGAGGTTGGAGAGAACACTACGACAGGCGCGGCTGCCACGGGCGATTGCGCCATCAAACAAATCAGGCAGGCTCCGCCACTGAAGGTGACGGTGCTCACCTGCGATGTTGCCCGCGCGGTGGGAATCTCCAGACCACAGAGATGAACTGCCTGGATGGAGGTGGCCAGCAAGAGGACGGCGATGCAGGCCACGGTCAGCCATGTCGCCCGGTCCGGTGTTCGGTGCTGGATATCCACAGTTCTAATCAGTTGTCTTATACCTTAGATGCAGCAACTCTGTCCTAAACAGTGGGTTGCATCTACCAGAATCAGGTGATTTTAGCACTTAGGTCACCCGGAAGTGGCTTGAAGACCCCAAAAGTAGTGGTTCAGCCTGAATTTTCAGCCTTCCGATAGGGTCATCCTGAGCTTGCGAAGGACCTACGGAATGGGCTAGGTCGCCCGTTCGCACACCAGCCAGACGTGGCAGCTCTTGTGCATTCGCCCGGTTCGAAGCCCGCCAGCACTGTCTTATTCACCCGGAAACCATTGCGAACTAAGACCTGTTGCCACTCGGTGACGGTCTTGAACTCGAAGGGCATGTTCATTTCGGGAATGCCCTGGGCGATGGCGTTGCTGAAGAAGTCGATCAGCACCAGCACCTGATGCTGAACTTCAAGCGGCATACCGACGAAGGTTCGCAGCAATGGCTGGGTATTCAGAGTCTCCGCCAGGCCTTCCATTTGATGAGGCAGACCGTAGGTATCTTCTTTAATGAGGGCATGGGTAGCGATTTTCGCCAGGCGCTGGATTACCCGCGGCAGGTCGCCGGAATCGATGTGATGAAGCACAGCCTGCACCAGGGCCACGTCCACGCTGTTGTCCGGGTACGGAATGTCGGTCGGCGAGGCCATGCGCGCAAACGGCAGACGCCGGGCCTCTTCATACCTATAGTCAAGCACGTCCGTGGTGAACACCTGGTATCCGCCCTGGGACAGCCTTGCGGCGAGATAGCCGCTGCCGCAGCCATAGTCCAACACTCTTTTTCCCGGCAGCAGCTTCTGCAGTTGCTGGAAATCTGTTTCAGGCTTGGTTTGGGTCTTGTACCGGTGATAGACCTGATTGAACCAGAACGAGCGATCCGCCTTGTGGAATGTGTTCTGCAGTAAATCAGACGTTACTTCGACCAGCTTTACCGGGTGAATTCCATCCTGCTGGCTCCGGGCGAGTTGCTCGAAGGCGGCATCGACCATGGCGCAGACCTGATCGTTCGCCGCATCGAAGAACTCGCGGTATCCGGCTTTGACCGTAGTACTCACGAACTCTACGACGGCCGGATTTCGTAACGCGTCGGCGACAGTTCGGAGGGCGTGGTCCTGAGGCATGGAGGGTAAGTTCGTCAGTTTTTCGCGGCGCATTGAGCAGAAGCGAGGTTGAGTGCGGCGCACCCGCGATACCTGATGGCGCTCGCGGGTGCGTCAAGGGCAAAGCGCTATTTCATGGCCGGCATTGGCATGTCGGAGTTAAAAATGTCGCACTGCGTCTTCCAGGCGCCATTCGACTTCTTCCTAACCAGCATCCACTTGCCGTGGTCGAGGTGGGAGCCGTCCGCACCGGTGATCACGTATGTCCCTATGCCGTAGCTCAGATCGCCGCTGCTCTCGGCGGCGGTGACGGCGATCTTGACCTTGGCCAGGCCGCGATCCTTGCCGGCCTTCAGTTGCGCCAGAATGCCTTTGCTGCCGTGCACCGCCTCCTGATTGGGCGGCATTCGGCAACCGTCGGGAGCGTACAATGCCACAACGGCCGCAAGGTTGCCGGCGTTATATTCTTTCTCCCAAACCGCGGCGAGCGCCGCGATGTTCGAACTGTCTGCAGCCGCCGCTGGGGCAGCGGCGAGCGCGGCACCCAGCATCAGAACCAGTCCACAACAAACAACTTTCTTGATGTGCATATCTCCTCCCCTTCGAAAAGCAAACGGATACTAAAAGATCGCCGGGGAAAAGGCAAAAACGGTGCGGTGGGGGAACATTTAAATTCGTGAACCACGAAGGACACGAAGTTACACGAAGGAAAGCCGGGATTCGTGTCGTTGGTTACGTGGTGCCACCGGTGATGAAATTACGCGGCGCGGTCTGGAGTCCTTTGAAACCCGACCTGGACGGCCCCGGTTCGGTATAATACCCGCGACTAGTGAACCTGCCTCTCAGGTCCTGCCAGAGGGCACCGTGCCGCTTTCACTGAATACTCGCGGGGTTGGCGCGGTCACCATCGTCCGTTGCAGCGGGCGCATCGTGGCCGGTGAAACCGAAATTTTGCGCAAACATGTCAGCGACCTCCTGCGCGATCGCATCAGAAATTCTGCTGCACCTGGGTGAGATCGTCTTCATCGACAGCAGCGGACTGGGAACGCTGGTGCGGCTGCTGACCAGCACGCGCACCGCCCGCGGCGATTTGAAGTTGTGCCATGTCCCGGAAGACATTCACAAAGTCCTGAAGCTGACCCGGCTCATCACTCTCTTCGACACTTACGCGACCGAGGAAGAAGCCGTTCGCGCCTTTTACCACCGATCAAACCACACAAGCCAAAGCGCCGAAGACCGGCCTTACCGTATTGTGCATCGACCACTCGGCGGACGTGCTGGCGTACTTGCGCGAATTGCTGGGGAACGCCGGCTACCACGTTCTGACCAGCAGCAATCTTCGCGATTCGTTGATCCTGCTGCGGGCCACGCGGCCCGAGTTGACGATTCTTGGGCCAAATGTGAAAGCGTCGCGAGGGCACGGAACACGCGTTTCAAACTCGCCAGCGCCGCGATCGTCGGTCCTAGAACTCGGAGATGACTTTTCCACGCTCGAAGCCAGTCAGGCCACCTCGGACCTGCTGGAGAAACTGCGGGCCCTGGGCCACGCTGGCCCGGCTGCATCTTGATCCTGACGTCGTGATTCCAACAAAACTCATTTCTTAATCAGGTTGGTGTGGCTGGCGATGCACTGCCACTTGTTGTTCTGGTAAAGCCAGGTATCGGTGAATCTGCCGTAGTGTTCGAAGGGTTGGCGCTTGTAAGTTCCTTTGGTGTGATAGGTGCCGACGACGATGGCGACATTGGGATACGAAATCACTCTCGCGTCTTCGTTGGTGATGAGGGTGGCACGGTAGTCGGGATCTTTCAGGTCGGCGAGAAACTGCGCCTTGTTCATGACCGTGCCGTCGTAGTCGGTATAAACAAAGGAGTCGGAAACCAGGTTGTTCAACGCCTTCGAGTCATGATGAAGTTGCGCCTGGTTCCAGGCGTTCTCCAAGGCGATGAGCTTGCTGGCATCCCCGGCGCTTGTCGTTCGCCGGATCACGCGCCATCAGCAAGCTGCTCAGCAGCGCGAAGCATAGTGTGAGCCCGATCTTCATGGAGTTTCCCTTTGTCGCGACGTTAGGCAGACAAGTTCCAATCAGGCAACCTGCTCCTGTCGGCAAACAGGACTTCGTTCCATCGAATAGTACTAGTTTTGATCTGATGAAGTGGAGGCGGTGCGGCGGGGGTTCTTTGGCTCGGTTGAGGCTTGCGTTGCTCGTCGCCGGAAGCCGGTAGTTCAGAGCTTCGGGAAATATGCCCCCAAATAAGAAGCGCCCCGAACTCTTTCGAGTTTTGGGACGCCCGAACAGCCCTCCCCCAGGTCTGCTCACTTGCAAATCTACGGTTTGACCCCCGAGATGTAAATTCCACCTTGGTGCCAAGTCCCTGGCACGAACGGGCCATATGCTCTCAACGGGCAGCGGTTCTTCCAATCCCCTGTCGGGCCGTGATCGGGCTGCAGGTGTTATTCGCAGCGGCGCATAGCCAATATGTTTTCAGCAACTTACAGGGCTACTCTAACGCGCGCCCTTCACTGAGTCTGCGAGAAGGCGCTCTTTCGCAGCCTGGAGCTCTCGGGATGCGGAACCTTCAACTTTTTGTACACCCTGCTTCGCGTGCGGCGTTCCGGGTTACTCCCGTAATCGGCCCGGGGGGGATTGCCGTTGACCCTGGCAGCCGCAGCACTTACATTCGCGACAGGGGGACGTAATGAAGGATATTCACGAGGTTTTGCGCCGTAAGCAAGCCAAGTACGCCCAGCTGTCCAAGCAGATTGAGGCATTGCAGCAGGCGGCCGAAAAACTGCGGGAAGTCGCCCCTCTGCTCGCCGAGAACGAAGACGAGAGCTCGGTTTTGGCCGAAGTAGAGGAACAGGGTCAGGGTGCGGCGGCGGGAGCGGGATCACCATCCTCGAGCAGCCCTGCTGCACCGGCCAAGCCCGCACGCGCTCCGCGCTGGCCGTAATCCAGCGCAGCTTTAAACTGGGCACAAGGCCCGCTTATGACATTTCAGTCTCTTCTGGTTTGCAAAGACGAACAGGCAACGGACGTACTCACGTCCGTGCTGGCGGGCTTCGGCCTGGGAGTGCAGTGCTGCGGTTATCCCGACGCCCTGTGCCGCCTGACCGAGCAGAAGTTTGACGCTGTGATTGTCGACTACGACGATCCGCACAGCGCTGCCCTGGTTCTGCAAAATGCCTACCAGGCATCGGCAGGCAGCAACACCGTGACGGTCGCGCTGCTGAACGACAAGACCAAAGTCCGCCATGTTTTTGGCGCGGGCGCGAATTTCGTTCTCTACAAACCGATCTCCCAGCAGCAGGCGGAAGCCAGCCTGCGAGCCGCCATCGCGCTGATGAAGCGGGAACGCCGCCGCTCCTTCCGCGTGCCGGTACAACTTGCGGTAAAGCTCCAGGTGGAAAACGGCGCCGAGATGGAAGGCATCCTGCTCGACCTGAGCGAGGACGGCCTGGATGTGCTGGCGGCGCAGCCGCTGTGTCCCTCGGCGCTCGCATCAGCGCCCGCTTCACGCCTCCCGATCAGAGTGCCGAGAAATTGATATTCGCGGCGAAGTCGCGTGGGCCAATCCCAATGGCGAATCCGGCGTTCGCTACGTCGATCTGGCCGATAATCTTGCGCCAGACGCTTCGAGAATGGGTGCTGACCAACTGCTGCGGAAATTCTTCCTGAAGATCCTGAGCCGGTTTCGGAGTGCAAGCTTACCGATCTGAGCCTGGGCGGCTGTTATGTGGAAACCGAATCGCCCGTTCCCGAGCGCTCCGGAATTGTCCTCTGCCTGAAAGCGGCGGGAATGGAAGTTCAGGCCGAAGGCATGGTGCGAGTCATGCATCCCGAATTCGGCATGGGCCTTGAGTTCGCATCGGGCACCGAGGAACAGCGCGAACAGGTGGGAAATTTCATCAGCTTTCTTACCAGCCGCCCGGGAACCGTGCCGCAATTGCTCATCACTCCGCGCGCCCTGGCCGCGGGCAACGACGATGACTATCGCAAGGGCAAGGCGATCCGGAGAAGCCCGAAGATCTCCTGCTCGATCTGCTCAACCGCGCCGATTCCCTCAGCCAGGAGAATTTCTCCAGGAGCTTCGCCAGCAGCGCAATTCCGAGGAAGTTGCCTCTTCCTAACAGCTACCGTCTGTCAACATGATCTTCGTGAGCCAAAATCCAAAAGGGCCCATGTTTTTCGCATGCAGGCCCTTAGCGCCCTTTCGGGCTTGCTCCACCCTATGCAACGCAGTCTATCGTGAGACTTTTCGGGAAGATGTTTCAGACAAATTAATTTGTGGTTAAAAATTGGTTGGCAGGTCGTTTGTCGGATCTCGTTTTGTCAGTTCCCGGTTTTCAGTTCTCGGTTGTCAGTCTTCGTACCATAATCCCGCCGGGAGCAAGTCTCCCGTATGTGGTGCGAAACCAGTTTGCTGATTTTGCTGCGGTTAGGCAACAATCTTCGGGGGCCCAGGAGCGAACAATATCTTCGTGCCGACAAAACGTCCGCCTGACGCCGTGAACGCACCCGCATCGCGTCCTGCCTTGTGGGTGAGCGCCTTTCCTGACGTCACCGATTCTGATCATCATGCTGGCGGCTTTCGCCGTGCTTCTGCCAACTTTCTTTCTCGGAATTCCTTCGGGGCATGATTTCGAATTCCACGTCAATTCGTGGATGGAGGTGCTCAGCCAATGGAAGCAGGGGATCATCTTTCCGCGATGGGCGGCTCTGGCGCACTACGGATTCGGCGAGGCACGATTTATTTTCTATCCCCCGGCCTCGTGGATGCTGGGAGCCGCACTGGGGTCGTTCCTGCCCTGGAAACTGGTTCCCGGAGTCTACGAGTGGATCGCGCTCACGCTCGCCGGGCTGCTCCATGTTTCTGCTGGCGCGCGGATTTCTGGATCGCCGCGACGCCATTTTCGCCGCGGCGCTCTATGCCGCGAATCCTTATCACATCATCATTGTCTATTGGCGAAGCGCATTCGCCGAATTGCTCGCGGGCGCGCTTCTGCCTCTGCTCCTGCTGTACGTTCTGCGTTCGGAACAAGAAGGCCGCAAGGCGATTGTGCCTTTAGGGCTGATCGTGGCCGCCGCCTGGCTGACCAACGTTCCTTCGGCGGTGATGGTGACCTATTCGCTGGCGCTGCTGGTGGCGGTCGTCGCCATCCTGCGCCGCTCGCCGCGAATTCTGCTGATTGGCGCGGGAGCGCTTTTGCTCGGATTCGCGCTGGCCGCGTTTTATGTTTTGCCTGTGGCCTACGAACAGAAATGGGTGGAGATCGAGCAGGTGTTGTCGCCGGGGGTCCGTCCGCAGGACAACTTCCTGTTCACCGCGATCGAACGACGCGGATCACAATCGCTTCAACCTGCTGGTCTCGGCTGGTGGCGGTGGCCGAGATCACCATGCTCGCCGTGGTCTGCTTTCTGTCGCGGCGCTGGCGAACTCGCACGCCGCAGCTGTGGTGGACGCTCGTGGCCTGGGGAGGCGCGGCGACGCTTCTCATGTTTTCGTTCAGCTTTCTGCTCTATCGCATTCTTCCCGAGCTCCGTTTTGTACAGCTTCCCTGGCGCTGGCTGCTTTGCCTGAACGTGGCGTTCGCCCTGCTGCTCACCATGGCCTCGCAGAGATGGCTGGTGCGCGTCCTGGCCTGCGTCTTAATGCTTGCCGTGCTGGTCTGGGTCTGGCATCGGGTTCAGCCGCCCTGGTGGGACAACGCCGCCGACGTTTTCGAAATGCAGGACAATCAGAAGAACGGCTCGGGCTACGAGGGCACCGATGAGTACGTCCCTAACGGCGCCGACGCTTACGAGATCAAGAAGGATGCGCACCGCGTGAGCTTCGAGGGCGAAGGCAGCTCACGAATCCACATTACCGAGTGGGCGCCAGAGTCGAAGGTCTTTCACCGCAAACGTGAGCCAACCGGGCAAGCTGGTGCTGAAGCTGTTCAACTATCCGGCATGGAAAGTGGAGGTGAATGGCCGTCCGGTTGAAACCGCCACACTCGAGGTCACCGGCCAGATGATCATTCCGGTTGAGGCCGGGAGAAAATCAGGTCCGCATTATTTTCGCGCGAACCCGTGACAGAACCATAGGCGGATTTATCTCTCTTGGAACCGGCATACTGCTGCTGGCGGGAGTACTTTTCGTTAAGGCGCGACCCAAGTTCGCTATCCCCATGTCTAATGAAGAGGGCGTGACGCCCATGCGTGCGCATTCTGATCGCCACGTCGAATCCGGGCAAGCTGCGCGATTTTGCCGGAGCTGCTGCGCCGCTTGGGATCGAGATCGAGCCCCTCCCCAATTTCTCTTCCCTCCCCCCGGTGGTCGAAGACGGCCTTACCTTCGAAGCCAATGCGCGCAAGAAAGCTGAAGCCTACAGCGTGTACGCTCCGGGGAGATCGTTCTGGCCGATGACTCCGGCCTGGAAGTGGATGCGCTAGGCGGCGCTCCAGGCGTGCATTCCGCGCGATATGCCGCCGACCAGCCTCATCTGGTGGGAAACAACACCGACGATCAGGCCAACAACGCGCGCCTGATTCGCGAGCTGAGAAAAATTCCCCCAGAACAACGCAGCGGACGTTTTGTATGCGTCATTGCCGCGGCCCGGGACGGACACACGCTGGCGGTTTTTCGCGGCCAGGCTGAAGGCGTCCTGCTGGACGTCCCGCGCGGATCGAACGGATTTGGCTACGACCCGCTCTTCTACTTTCCGCCGATCCAGAAGACTTTCGCGGAACTGACGCCCGAAGAGAAAGCCCAGTACAGCCACCGCGGAAAAGCGTTCCATGAATTCCTGGGATGGATTTCGGCCGCGACTCGCGAGCGAACAATAAATTCCTGCATCGACCCAACATCAACACGCTGTCTTCCTTGACTTCCCTTCTCTTTCACCAAGATAATAAAAGGTTCTCTAGTCATCTCTGACTTCATAAGGGGTCTCGTGGCGACAACCGCCAGTCCTGCAACTCCCATCAGCGCCCACAAGGGCGTCGCTCCTCTGGGAACGAGCTCATGGACATTCGTTTCTGCTTCGCAAACTCCATTCGCTCAGCGGCATCATTCCGGTGGGCGCGTTTCTGATTGAGCACTTCGTTTCCAACGCATTCGCCACCCGAGGCCCAGGCGCCTACGCCAAACAAGTCGAGTTGCTCTCCAGTTTCCCTTTTGTCTTCTATCTGGAGTTGTTCGGGATCTGGATTCCGATTCTCTACCACGCTCTTTACGGCTTCTACATCTGGTACCGGGGCGAGAGTAATGTCGCCGAATATCCCTGGACGGGCAACTGGATGTTCACCGCGCAGCGCTGGACCGGCGGTATCGCCTTCTTCTACATCGTGTGGCACACCTGGCATCTGCGCTTCAGCGGGATTCACATCCTGAGTCATCCCGATGCCGCCTTCGGCAAGGTGCAACTGGAATTTCAGCACACCTGGGCGATCGTTTTTTACGCCATAGGAATTTTCTGCGCCTCCTGGCACTTCGCCTACGGGCTGTGGCTGTTTGCCGCCAAGTGGGGGATCACGACTGGAGACGCAGCCCGCCGGCGCTTCGGTTACGTCTGCTTCGCCATCGGGGTCGTGTTTATTCTGGTGGGAGCGCTCACCATGCGTTCGTTCCTGAAGACTCCGCTGCAGCCGATTGGACCGGAGAATGGAGTGCACGATTCCTATGCTGGAGCGGTAAAGCCCGGGGGCGTTCCCCGGTAAACGGAAATTTCGAATCACATGGCATCACAACCGAAAATCATCGTGATCGGCGGCGGACTGGCGGGACTTGCCGCTGTCATCAAAATCGCCGAGATGGGCGGGAACGTAGATCTGTTCTCCATCGTGCCGGTAAAGCGCTCGCACTCGGTGTGCGCTCAGGGCGGCATCAACGCGGCCAAGAATCTCAAGGGCGAGGGCGATTCCACCTGGCAGCATTTTGACGACACGGTTTATGGCGGCGATTTTCTCGCCAACCAGCCTCCGGTCAAGGCCATGTGCGAGGCAGCGCCGGGCATCATCGATCTGCTCGACCGCATGGGCGTGCCTTTCAACCGCACTCCGGAAGGGTTGCTTGATTTCCGCCGATTCGGCGGCACGCTCTATAACCGGACTGCGTTCGCCGGCGCCACCACCGGCCAGCAACTTCTTTACGCTCTCGACGAGCAGGTTCGGCGTTACGAGTCTGAAGGCAAGGTCAGGAAGTTCGAGCACTGGGAATTTCTCTCGGCCGTGCTCGATTCCAACCGCGTCTGCCGGGGCATTTGCGCCATGGATTTGCGGTCGATGGAAGTTCGCACCTTCCCGGCCGACGCCATCATCATCGCCACCGGCGGCAACGGCGCCATTTTCGGCAGGTCGACGAATTCCGTGGTGTGTACCGGTTCGGCGCAATCGGCGCTCTACCAGCAGGGATGCTACTACGCCAACGGCGAGTTCATTCAGGTTCATCCCACGTGCATCCCCGGCGAAGACAAGCTGCGCCTGATGTCGGAGTCGGCGCGCGGAGAAGGCGGCCGCGTCTGGGTTCCAAAGACGCCCGGCGATAAGCGCGATTCCAAAGTCGATTCCGGAAAACGAGCGCTGGTATTTCCTGGAAGAGTGGTATCCGAAGTACGGCAACCTGGTGCCCCGCGACATCGCAACCCGCGCCATTCACAAAGTGGTTTACGAGTACAACCTCGGCATTGACGGCAAGCCGATGGTCTATCTCGACCTGACCCACGTCGATCGCAAGATTCTCGACCGCAAGCTCGAAGGCATTCTGGAAATTTACGAAAAGTTTGTAGGCGACGACCCGCGCGATGTCCCCATGAAGATTTTCCCGGGCATGCACTACACCATGGGCGGTCTGTGGGTTGATTTCACGCCAGGCGACGAATATCCCTGGCATCTATGCGGCGGGAGAGTGCGAATACCAGTATCACGGAGCCAATCGGCTGGGCGCCAATTCCCTGGTTTCCTGCATTTTTGGTGGATTCGTTGCCGGGCCCGCACGGCCTTGCAATACGCCCGCAATCTGAAGGCTGCGCCGGGCAATGGCTACTTCGATGCCGAGCGCAAGCGCCAGGAAGAAAACAACGCCACGCTGATGAAGTCTGATGGCACCGAAAATCCGTTCCGGCTGTGGCGCGAGCTGGGCGATCTGATGACCAAGAACTGCACCGTCATCCGCTACAACAAGAACCTGCAGGAAACCGATGCCGAACTGTGCAAGCTGCTGGAGCGCTTCCAGCACATCAACCTGAGCGACCGCTCGCAGTGGGCCAATACGTCGGTTGTCTTCGCGCGGCAGCTTTACAACATGCTGCAACTGGCGCGGGTCATCGCCCAGGGCGCAGGCATGCGCGACGAATCGCGCGGGGCACACTACAAGCCGGATTTCCCCGAGCGCGACGACAAGAACTGGCTGAAGACGACCAAGGCGACGTTTGCTCCCGATGCCGATGAGCCGAAGTTTGAGTTCGAACCGGTTGACGTTTCGCTGATCCCGCCGCGGCCGAGAAGATACGACGCGGTGAAATAGGTAGGTTACGTAGGGGCAGGTGTCCTCACCTGCCAGCCGAGCAAAGCTCGGCAGTCGGCATTTGAAGCATGTTCGAATGCGCACGTACAAAAGCCTGGCGAGCTTCTGCTCGCCTCCCCGGACGGGGCGTCCGGGGCTACGTGGTTACGAAGCAGGGAAAAGCTAATGGCTAATTCCAAAACTGTCCTCTTCAAGATCAAGCGCCAGGCGAACCCCGACGCGCCGCCCCACTGGGAAGAATTTGAACTTCCCTGGCACTCGGGCATGAACGTGATCTCTTCCCTGATGGAGATCGCCGCCAACCCGGTCACTCGCGACGGCAAGGCCACCACCCCCATCACTTACGACTCGAATTGCCTGGAGGAAGTCTGCGGTTCCTGCGCCATGCTGATCAATGGGCGCGCTCGCATGGCGTGCTCCGCGCTGGTTGACAAGCTCGAACAGCCGATCCGGCTCGAGCCTTTCTCCAAATTCCCGGTGGTTCGCGACGTGGCTGTGGATCGCAGCGTCCTGTTTGAAAATCTCAAAGCGGTAAAGGCCTGGGTCCCGATCGACGGCACCTATGACCTGGGCCCCGGCCCGCGGATGACCATGCAGGAACAGGAGGCGGCCTATCCGCTTTCGCGCTGCATCTCCTGCTGCTGCTGTATGGAAGTCTGCCCGCAGTTTAACGAGGATACCGGCTTTGTGGGCGCAGCCACGATTTCCCAGGTTCGCCTCTTCAATACCCATCCCACGGGAGCGGCTCTGAAGCGAGAGCGCCTGGCGGCCTTGATGGAAGATGGCGGCATTCAGGAATGCGGCTATGCGCAAAACTGCGTGGAAGTGTGTCCCAAGGACATTCCGCTTACCCGCTCGATCGCCGAAGTTGGCGGCGAAGTGATGAAACAGGCCATCGGCGATCTGTTCAGAAAATGACTGCTCATCGGTAACCCCACGAAAGTGGCGTACCGGAAATTGTCATCGCCGGGCCGCAACTTGTCATTCGGCGCGGCATTTTTCACCGTAACCTCTTGGAAATTACTTACCCGACGATGGCAGCCAGGTTGCTTCTACATATAGCGGTTACCACGGGCGCGCCGTTAGCGCGAGTTGAGAGTAACCAAGGGTAACGGTCCCGGGGGCCTTCGCGGCACCCCGGGCCTTAAAAAAAAGCACTTGTTTTTGTGCAGTCCCGATTTAGAATACCCGCCTGTCTCCAGCGCCCTGGGACAGAGCCGCAAGAAATTGAGGCCACTTCGTGAACCGCAGGATTCAAAGCGCGATATTTCTTTTTTTGCTGACCGTGTCGGTCTGCGCTCCGGCGTTTGCGCTGCATAGCTATGTTGCGCCGCAGCGCCGTCCTCGCCGGCTGCGTCGCGCTCACTTCCGCCGGCTGCGCTGGAATCCGGTGTTTCGTCCTTCGCGTGAATCGCTGCTGCTGCAGAATCAGGAAATTGATCGCATGGATCTGCCGCGCATTCAGGATGACGCCGAGCTGGAGCAGCTTAAAGCCAGCGAAGACCTGGTGCCGATTGTTGCCGGTCAGAGCCTTCGATTTGACCCGCGTCTCGACCCCGACCGGCGTTATTGCCGTCCCTGGACCCGCGAGTTCCTGGACGATCTGAGCGCTGCCTATTACAAACAGTTCCACGGACAGATTCAGGTAAACTCCGCGGTGCGCACGGTGAAAGTGCAGAAGAAACTTCGCCGCCACAATCGCAATGCGGCCCCGGCGGAGGGCGAGATCGCCTCTTCACATCTGGCAGGTCTGACGGTCGACATCCAGCGCCGTGGTCTGAGTCGTGAACAGATCAAGTGGATGCAGGACTACATGCTGCCGTTGAAGGAGCAAGGCCTGATCGAACCCGAAGAAGAACGTCATCAGTGGGTCTTCCACGTAATGGTTTCCGGCCGCTACACCGAGTGGCGCGAGTCGATGATGCTGGCGGGCGAGCAGCCGAACCCTGAGGCCATGGAAGCCGCAGAACTTCCGCTGCAGTAGTTCATTGCAATACCAGCCAAACGAAATCTCCATCCTGGATACTGAACCGGACGTTCCATACTCTTGTCATCCTGAGCGAATCCACTTTGTCATCCTGAGCGAAATCTTCCCATTCGCTTGCGAATGGGAAGGTGCAGTCGAAGGACCCCTACGCGCGCCACCGCGCTCGCGGTCTAGTCCTTCGAACCCTCGAACTCGAACCCATCGTCCTCCAAGAAGGTAGGGGTCCTTCGACTCCGCACTTCTTCGCTTTGCGAAGAAGTTGCTGCGCTCAGGATGACAGGGAAATCTGCTGCGGGTTTTTCGCGAGGTGGAACGTGTGAGCCGCGAGATGCAAACGGAAAATATACAGGTATCAGCCAGCCAATAGATTTTTCTCATCTCTAGGATAGAATCATAGGTCGCAGTCATCACAAACTATGTTGCGGCGAGTGCCATCACCCGCCAGGCCGGGCCAAGACCGGTCCAGGAGCGTTCATGACAGGTAAAGCGATGCGAAGAGCGTCCATGCGAAACTGTTTCTCGATTTGTTTGATGATTTCTGCCATCGGCTCGGCGGCCTGGTCACAGACGGCTCCCGCGGCCAAGACCGCACCGGCGAAGAAGCCGGCGGCAACTGCGGCCGCCAAGCCGGCAGCCGCTGCACCGGCCGAACCTACAGCCATTATCGACACCACCGCCGGCAAGATGACCTGCACCCTCTTTCCGGATAAAGCTCCGCTCGGCGTCGCCAACTTCGTCGGCCTGGCTCAAGGCACCAAAGATTGGACCAATCCGGTTTCGCACGCCAAGAAGCATGGCGTGCCACTTTACGATGGAACCATCTTTCACCGGGTCATCCCCGATTTCATGATCCAGGGAGGCGACCCCGCCGGCACCGGCAGCGGCGACGTCGGGTTCGAGTTCAAGAACGAGACTTCCCCAACCCTGAAGTTTGACCGCCCCGGCCGCCTGGCCTATGCCAATGCCGGTCCGGGCACGAACGGCTCTCAGTTCTTCATCACCGAAGTCGCGTATCCGAGTTTGAATGGTGGATACACCATCTTCGGTCAGTGCGATGACGCTACGGTTGCCCTGGTGAAACAAATCGCGCGCATGGGCCGCGATGCCAACGACCGGCCCTATCGTCCGGTGAAGATCAATCACATCACCATCGCAAAGGCCGGCGCGGCAGCGGCCAAGCCGACAGCGGCCAAGCCCGCAACTACGGCCAAACCCGCGGCTAAGAAGCCAGCCGCGACGACGACCGCGCCCCAGTAGCGCCGGCGGCTGCGTTCTCGGTTAGCAGAACCTGCCGGTTGTGGCGAGGACATCTTGTCCTCGTATTATCTCGATCAGAAATGAAAGGAACTCATGCCGCGTCAACCTGGTACCTACGCCATATTCGATACTTCTGAAGGCACGATCGTCTGCCGCCTCTTCGACAAGGAAGCTCCCAAAACCGTAGCCAACTTCACTGACCTGGCTGAAGGCAAGCGTGAGTGGAGCCATCCCGTCAGCCGCAAAAAAAGCAAAGACCGGCTTTACGACGGAACTATTTTCCATCGGGTGATTCCCGACTTCATGATCCAGGGCGGCGACCCGGCGGGCACCGGCTTCGGCGGCCCCGGTTATCAGTTCGAGGACGAAACCAAGGGCTCCCCGCACAGCTTCGACAAACCCGGCAAGCTGGCCATGGCCAACTCCGGCCCCAACACCAATGGCTCGCAATTTTTCATCACCGTCGCGCCCACGCAGTGGCTGACCGGCAAGCACACGATTTTCGGCGAGGTTGTGGAAGGCTATAACGTAGCGGAAAAAATTGTCGGCACTCCGCGCAACCGGCAGGACAAGCCGGTGAAGGATGTGGTGGTGAAATCGGTGGTGATTGAGAGGGTCTAGGCCGATTTTACTTTCAATTTTCCAACACTGAAATTTCCGGTGTGCGGACCAGGTTGCGATCAGAGGTGACCAGGGTCAGTCCGAAAACCTTTGCCGACGCCGCGAGAAATAGATCGGCCGGATCCGAGTGCGGCAAATTGATGGTGGAAAGCGCTCCCGCAACCTCAAAAGTCAGCGGCGCCTCGTTGAGCGGCAATCGTGGTCAGTGCTCTCGTCACCCAAGTCGAAAAGCCTTCGGGGATTTTCAGGCGGTGTTTGCGATGTAGCAGCAACGCCTCCCATATGCTGACAGGAGACAGCCACAGTTCGTTCTGCGCATCGTCCAATTCCCTCGCGACACGACGGGTCAGCCGCTGCAGGTTCGCCGACACTCCAAATCCAGATGTGGGTATCCAAGAGCAGTTTCATTCTCGGCCGGCTTCCCAGTCGTCTAAGCTGCCGGTCGGGCCCACGATATCTCCAACGATTTTTATAGTTCCCGCCATACAGCCCAACCAGCTCTTCGGCCGCGGTTGCGTGCTCGGGGGACAATCTCCGCCACTGGCACACCGAAGCGCGTGATCCGGATCGGCTTGCGCGTCTTGCGCACCTGCTCCAGCATGCCCAGGCACTTGGCCTTGAACTCCGATATGGCGACTTCCTTCATATCCTCAGGTTATACCATGGTCAACGACCATGGTCAATTCAGATAATTACGACGGGTGCCCCGTCCTCGTCGTTCCGAATTTTGGAACGACAGGGCGGGGAGGTTGAGGAGGGTTTAGGGATTTTAATGTTGCCGCTACCCACCCTGTCTCTCCAAAGAACGGAGAGACGAGGGTGGGGCCCCACGTGTGATTAAACCCCAATCACCGCCACCAACTCTTTTACCGCAGCCGCGCTCTTATCCAGAGCGGCTTTCTCTTCCGGCGTGAGTTTGATTTCGATGATTTGTTCCAGGCCCTTCGCGCCTAACTTGCAGGGTACGCCGACGAATAGGCCGGTGATCCCGTATTCGCCTTGCAAATAAGCAGCGCAAGGCAAGATTTTTTTCTTGTCTTTAAGGATGGCTTCGACCATCTCGGTTACCGCCGCCGAAGGCGCATAGTACGCCGATCCTGTTTTCAGATACTTCACAATTTCGGCGCCGCCGTCGCGGGTGCGCTGCACCAGCCGCTCCACTGTGGCCGCATCCATCAACTCCGTAATCGGAATTCCCGCGACCGTGGAATAGCGGGGCAACGGAACCATGGTGTCTCCGTGGCCACCCAGCACAAATGCGGTGACATTTTCCACGCTGACCTTTAGTTCCTCCGCGATGAACGTCCGGAAGCGCGCCGAATCCAGCACGCCGGCCATGCCGATCACGCGTTCGCGCGGAAAGCCGCTCATCTTGTAAGCCGCCTGGGCCATGGCGTCCAGCGGATTCGAAACGATGATCAGGATGCAATTCGGCGAATGCTGCACCGCTTTGCTCACCACGTCTTTCATGATCTTGTGATTGGTATTGAGCAGGTCGTCACGGCTCATGCCGGGCTTGCGCGGAATGCCGGCGGTCACCACCACGATGTCGGAGTTGGCGGTGTCGGCATAATCCTGGGTGCCGATCACGTGCGAATCGCGCTTCTCGATGGGCATGGCTTCCAGCAAGTCCAGGCCTTTGCCCTGGGGCACGCCTTCGACGATGTCGATGAGTACGACGTCCGCCAGTTCCTTGGAAGCAATCCAGTGAGCCGCGGTCGCGCCCACGTTGCCCGAACCTACGATGGTGACTTTCTTGCGCATGAAATGAGCCCTTTCTAAAACCGGTTTAACCACCAAGGACACGAAGGATCACGAAGGAATAGCCTTCGTGTAACTTCGTGTCCTTGGTGGTTGATGCTTTTCAGTCCGCGGCGGTCAACACGCCCGCGTCCATGTTTTCGATGATGTAGTTGGCGAACTCGCTGGTCTTGACCTTGGTTGCGCCTGGCATGAGGCGCTCGAAGTCATATGTAACTTTTTTCTGATCGATGGTGCGCTCCAGTCCCTGCTCCACCAGATCCGCGGCTTCGTTCCAGCCGAGGAAACGCAGCATCATTACGCCGGAGAGAATGACCGACCCCGGATTGATGACGTCTTTGTCGGCATACTTGGGCGCGGTGCCGTGAGTGGCTTCGAAACAGGCGAAGCCGTCGCCGACATTCGCGCCCGGAGCGATACCCAGTCCGCCGACTTGAGCCGCACAGGCGTCGGAAATGTAGTCGCCGTTCAGGTTAGGACAGGCCAGCACCGAATATTCATCCGCGCGAGTCACCACCTGCTGAAAGATCGAATCGGCTATGCGATCGTTGATCATGAGCTTTTTCTTCCACGCGCCCTTGCCGTGAGTGGCATAAATGCTCTCCAGAACCGTCTCGACTTCCTTATAGACGGACTGCCGGAAATCCTCGGTGGCAAACTCCATGCCCGGCTCGACCGACGCGGCGTTCTGCTCAATTGAAATATTCGGGTCTTTATCTTTATTGTCGAGAATCCAGCTCTCGCGCTCGGTCACGACCTGGTCGCGGAATTCTTCCGTCGCCAACTCGTAGCCCCATTTGCGGAAGGCCCCTTCGGTAAATTTCTGGATATTTCCCTTGTGCACCAGGGTCACGCTCTTGCGCCCGCTCTCCAGCGCGAACTTGATGGCCATCCGCACCAGGCGCTTGGTTCCGGTAATCGAGATCGGCTTGATGCCGACACCCGAATCCAGCCGGACCTGCTTCTTGCCGCCTTTCAGCATGTCCTTGTTCAGGAACTCGATCAGCCGCGCCGCCTCAGGAGTTCCCTGCTCCCACTCGATCCCGGCATAGACGTCTTCTGTGTTCTCGCGATAGATGACCACATCCATGCGCTCGGGATGCTTTACCGGCGAGGGAACACCCTTGTAGTACTTGACCGGGCGCACACAACAATACAAATCCATAATCTGCCGCAGCGCGACGTTCAGCGATCGGATGCCGCCGCCCACAGGCGTAGTCAGCGGACCCTTGATGGCAACCCGGAATTCGCGGATGGCATTCACGCGTGTCGTCGGGCAGCCAGGTATTGAAGTTCGCCATGGCCTTCTCGCCGGCGAACACTTCGTACCACGCGATTTTGCGCTTGCCCTTGTAGGCTTTTTCGACGGCCGCATCAAACACCCGCACCGACGCCTTCCAGATGTCGCGGCCGGTACCGTCACCTTCGATGAAAGGAATAATCGGATTGTCAGGAACCTGGTAACGTCCGTTGCTGAACGTAATCCGAGCGCCGTTTGCGGGCACGGGTAAACCATTGTATGAAGCCGCCATTACAAACCCTCCCCTTCGTAAACAAATCTCATGAGAAAACCAGACGGGTCAGCCAGTTGTTCGATCGACAACGGTAAAACCGAACATTATATAAGGGTAGAAGCCCGTCAGCACAGTTCCACTCCGGAGGCCAGTCACCGTTGTGTCCCGCGAAACGGCACTCGGGAAACAATTCGCCGCTACAATGCGAACATGCTCTCGGGTCGGTCTCTTCCCTTTTGGTCTTGGTCTTTCTTCTAACCACTTCTCTTTTGAGCGCCCGCCCGGCTGTGGCCCAGTCCACGGTGGAATCGTCTCCGGTTCCGGCCGGCGCCGCTGCCCAGACGCAAGCCCATCCTGACCAGCCACTCCCGCAGCCCCATGCCTTCTGGGACCGGACCAATATCCTTCTGTTTTCCGGTGTGGGCATCTTCCGCGGACTCGACTACGCTTCGACTCGCAACTTCCAGGCCCGCGGGCGAGACGAAATCCTGATTCCTGACGATGTGGTGAATAATTCAGCGGGATTCGCCGCCCTGGAAGCAGCCGGGACGGCGGCCTCGGTGGGTCTTTCCTACTGGATGCACCGCATCGGACATCACAAGATCGAACGCTGGATCTCAATTGTTCATATCGGCGTTACCGGTTTCGGCGTCGTCCGAAACTATTCGCTGAAGTCCAAGCATCCGGCGCCGGTTCAGTGAGTCGGCAAATAAAGCGGTAAAATTCTTCTTTCCAGCCGATTCGCTTCCATGCGAGCAGTTCTTGCAAAGGATAACCCATGCACATCGCACGACGAGACACCGCAGGAACTCGTCGTCGTCGCCGGCACCCGTTGGGTCTCCGGCAATCTGCGCAGCCGCCGCGCTCTTTCACCCTCTACTTCGTAATCGCCCGCCACGAACCGAAAGGACTCTTGCTGGCGGCGTTCTTTCTGCTATTCGCCCTGATCATGGACCTGCGGAAAACCTTCACCTTCGACGCCAGGCAGCGCATCGTCCGCTGGCATGGCCGCAAAGTCTTCAAGTCTGAATCGGGCGAAATCCCCTTCGACGACATCACCGAAATCGGCATGGAAACCAGGCGCGCCGGGCAGAGGGACGTCCCAATCTATCGCCTCACGATCATCACCTCGCAAGCCACAATCCCTATGGCTTACGCCTACAGTGGGGACGGCGATCGTTACTCCACTCTGCGCGGGCAGATTCTCGACTTCGTTAAGCCCGGTTCAACGACCGCGTAGCTGGAAATAATCAGTGTTTGCCGCGCGCAGTGACCAGGCAAATCCGCGACTAAAAATTGGAAGCGAACGCCGCCGATTAGATCGCGGGTTGTTGCTGTGTCATGCAATGCATTGCCCCGAAGCCCCAGATCAGGTCTCCGGAATATATGCCCACGACTTCGCGGTCAGGAAACAGGTCAGCCAGAATGTCCAATGCAATGCGGTCGTTAGGATCGTTGAAGACAGGCGCCAGCACGATGCCGTTGGCGATGTAGAAGTTGGCATAGCTGGCGGGCAGGCGGCGTCCTTCGAAAATGACGGGACCGGGCATGGGGAGTTCAACGATTCCCAGGGACTTGCCGTCCTGATCGGCGGCGGCGCGCAGGCGGCGAATATTTTCGCGCAAAGGCTCGTAATTGGGATCGTCGGGATCTGATTCCACCGCAGTCACGACCGTGTCGGGAGAGACGAAACGGGTGATGTCGTCGACGTGGCCGTGGGTGTCGTCCCCGGCGATACCCGAGCCCAGCCAGATCACGTTTTTTATTCCCAGGTGATCGGAGAAAACTTTTTCGTAATCGGCTCGGGACATGGCGCGGTTGCGCTGCTGGGTATGACTAAGCAAGCACTCTTCCGTGGTGAGAAGAGTTCCCTTCCCGTTGACCTCGATGGAGCCGCCTTCGAGCACGACCCGTGCTTTGCCGTGCAGCGGGCGGATTTCACCGGCATGGGCGGCTTTCGCCATGCGGCTGCCAATTTTTTCGTCATGCTTGAAATTGGAATATTTGGCCCAGGCATTGAAGCGCCAGGTGATGGCGGAAAGTTTCGCCCGTTTTTCGGAACCGCGCGGGCGAGTCGCCCGCGGCGCCACACGAGCATCGGTGACGAAGGTGCAGCCGGAGTCGCGAGTCCACACCCGGTCGGTCGGCCAGCGGTGGAAGCGGATGTTGTCGGTCAGGGCATTGGCTTTGGTAAGAACCTTTCGAGCATGCTTTTCAGCGGCCAGATTGTTGACGATCAGCTCGATTCGCTCGTGCCGCCCCAGATGGCGAATGATTTCAGCATAGACCCAGGGGATGGGTTCGAATTTTCCGGGCCAATCGCCGCGGTAGTGCGGCCATGCCAGCCAGGTGGAGGCGTGCGGCTCCCATTCGGCGGGCATTCTGGAACTGTTTCTATGGCGAAGCGGATTCAATCAATCAGCCTGTTTGTGATCTGGCCATAGCTGTCGATGCGACGGTCGCGAAGGAAAGGCCAATTGCGGCGAACGTCTTCCACGATTCGCAGATCGACCGTGCCGATCAAGACTTCTTCTTTATCATGCGAGGCTTCCGCGATGACACGGCCGAAGGGGTCGCACAGAAAAGACCCTCCCCAAAATTCCAGTCCGTCTCCCGGGGTCGCGGCGCCGCGGATGTCGCCGTTTTCATGTCCCACGCGGTTTACCACCGCTACGTAGACTCCGTTGGCGATGGCGTGAGCGCGTTGAATGGTGCGCCAAGCGTCGTGTTGCGACTCGCCGAACTCGGCTTTCTCCGAGGGATGCCAGCCAATCGCCGTCGGATAGAAGATTACTTGTGCGCCCTGCAATGCCGTAAGCCGCGCGCCTTCGGGATACCACTGGTCCCAGCACACGAGCGTACCCACGCGTCCGACGCCGGTATCGAAAGCGCGGTAACCGAGATCGCCAGGAGTGAAATAGTACTTCTCGTAGTAAAGCGGGTCATCGGGGATGTGCATCTTGCGATAAAGCCCGCGCAGAGAGCCATCCGCGTCGAAAATGGCGGCGGTGTTGTGGTATACACCCGGGGCGCGCTTCTCGAACAACGAAGCGATAAGGACGATGCGAAGCTGCTTGGCCAGCGCGGAAAGCCGGGTAGTGACTGCGCCAGGAATCGGTTGGGCGAGGTCGAACAAGCTTGCATCCTGGCGCTGGCAGAAATACTGGGTCTGAAAGAGTTCGGGCAGGCAGACGATTTGCGCGCCGCGAGCGGCCGCCTGATGGACTTTGTCGATGGCGCGTTGCAGATTCTTGTCAGGATCGGGCGTGGCGGACATCTGAATCAGGCCGACCTGGAATTTTTGTAGCGGCAATGTAGGAAATCTCCCTTAGAGAACGAAATTCAAGGATAACAGTTTCCGGTTTTCAGTTCCCCGTTCGCAGTAGCGGTAGCAATAGCTTGCGGGCTTCTAGTAAAGTAGTGCTTCGCAACGGGGGGTGCAACTTGAAACATGATAATCATGACGGCGCGGGTTCGGAGCGCCATCTTCACGATCCGATTGAAGACAAGCTGATTCCACTGGAGCCTCTCGATCTCAAAAAAGTGCACTCGATCGATGACCTGCTGAGGGCGATGGCCAAGACTGCGTTTACCGGCCGCCAGCTCGGTGAAGCCGTCGACGTGCTGGAAGCTATGGCCCGCGACAAGGACTGTTTCGTGGTGATGACTCTGGCAGGAGCCATGACCGTCGCCAAGCAGGGCCTGATCGTCGCGGAATTGATCGATCGTGGCATTGTCAATGCCATCGTCTCTACCGGCGCCCTCATGGCGCATGGGCTGGTGGAAGCCACCGGGCGCGCCCATTTTCGTTACAACCCTGAAGTTTCGGACGTCGAACTCTACGAGCAGGGTTACAACCGCGTCTACGACACCCTGGAGCCGGAGAAGAATCTGGACGACGTAGAGAAAGTAATGTTTGAGGTGCTGGAGCGTTGGGACCCCAGCGAAATACTTTGCTCTTACAAACTCAACCACGCTATCGGGGAATACCTGGCCGGGCATGCCAAGGGGCAGCGCGGCATACTGAAATCGGCGTTTGAGCAGGGCGTGCCGGTATTCGTGCCTGCTTTTACGGATTCGGAGCTGGGCCTGGACGTGGCCCTTTCCAACCGCATGAGAGAGGCTGCGGGCAGACACAAACTGCGCTTTGACCCATTCGAGGATCTCGAACACTTTGCGTCCACCCTGCTGCGGCAGAAGCGGCTTGGGATTTTTACCATTGGCGGAGGAGTGCCGCGAAACTGGTCGCAGCAGTTTGGTCCGTTCATTGAGCTGCGGCATCGGCGCATGGGGGAAAATGTTCCCCTGAAGCGCTATCACTACGGTTTGCGGATCTGCCCGGAGCCGGTGTATTGGGGCGGATTGTCGGGGAGCCCGTATAGCGAAGCGATCTCATGGGGAAAGTTCGTGCCGCCCGCCGAGGGCGGGAAATTTGGCGAGGTATTCGTGGACGCGACCGTGGGCTTGCCGCTGATCGTGGCGGCGGTGCTGGAGCGGCTGGGTAAGAACGGTGAGCACCACAAGGCGAAGAAAGAAAAAGCGCTGGCCCGGAAATAAATGTAGGCGCGAGCGTCCCGCTCGTGCGGCAGCGGCAGTGCCGGTTCCGCACGAGCGGGACGCTCGCGCCTACATTAATCTTTAATAAAGATCAGGACTGCCGACGCGATCACCGTGGTCCAGAGGCCGCGCTTGTCCCCCACGGCGGACTGGGTCACATTGGCTGTGCGGACGATCTTGTTGGAGATGCGATAGATTTCCTTCTTCTCGTCCCAGGAACGGTCAGGGTCGAACTCCACGTTCAGCGTAGTCGCCAGCATTTCGGCGGCGAGTTCTTCCGCATAGTCGCCGGCAGCATCTTCGGTCTCGCCGAAGGAGTGGTGTTCGCTGAGGTAGCCGTAAGTATTGCGATCAGCGGGGATGGCCACGCCGATGCTCGAGGCCAGCAAGCGATGCGGCTCGTGGGTGGAGTTTTCCGCTACCACGGAAAAAACCACTTCGCCCGGACTCAGATATTTCAAGCCCTGCGAGCGCGGTACCAGCTTGCATTGTGGCGGAAAAATTGAGGAGACTCGAACCAGATTCTGCGCGGCGATGCCAGCATCGCGCAAGGCCAGCTCAAAGGAAGTAAGGCGTTCGCGATGTTTCCCGACCCCCTTGGTGAAGAAAATCTTCTTGGGGACCATGTCTCTAGACAATTCGAGTATCCTCCCGCGGTGCTAGGCTAAATTCGCTAAAACATAACATAGGCAGTCGGGGCCACAATATGAAAATCAGGAAAAAAAGTCCCGAGTGTCAAGGTCAATACCTTCAGGGCGCGGCTCGCCGACCTACTTGGCTTGAGCGACGGAACTGACCGCTATGGTGTCTCCGTTGGCCTGGCCGGTGACTTTGGCCTGCTGGTCGGCCAGTTTGTCGAGCGTGTCGAGCGCGGATTTGTCGGTGGTATCGAGAGCGTAGACTTTATCGCCCACAACCAGGGCATAGTTCGAGCCTTTCCGGATGCAGGCGCGGACGCACTCGGCTGGTTTTCCGGCCATCATATGCCCCGACCCGCACATGGCATCGCTGACCCTGCCGGTGAAGGTTTGAGGTTTGTCGGCGGCGAGCGCAGCCGGGATGGCGAGAGTTGCGCCCAGAAGCAAGGTGGCCAGGAGTGGGCGGATTTCGACGGAACGGAACTCATTCGGTGATTTCTCCTTATCACTGGAGTGTGCAACGGTTGTTTAGATGCTCGTTGTTTAGATGCCCATGGAAAACGGCCGCTTCCTCAATTATCCCAAAAAACGCGCGGATATTCAGACTCGGGCGCCGGGAAGACTGGTTCAGCGCTTGGCTTCGAAGTGGAGTGAAACATCTACAATCTTGTCCTTGTCTTCTGGTGATTCGTGAACCACGATGTCCCATTGGTCGCTCCCGAGAAGGCTGTTGGCGGAGTCGACGAAGCGCTTCGGGTATCCGGAGTCGTAAGTATCTCCTTCCCGCAGCTTCCACGCGGCTGCCACGGCGGCAGTCGCCTTGCTGTCCAGGCCCCGAACCTCTAAGTCTCCCATCTTGTAAACTTCGCCTTCGTCAAACTGGAAGACGTATTTGACCGTGGAGTCGTCGTCGTTCGTCTCGGGATCGGGTTTTATTTGGGCGGCCATGTAGCCGCGAGTCCCATAGAGCCGCTTGAGCGCTTCAATGTCTTTGTCCGACCTCGACCGCGTTGGCAGGCTGGCCGGGCTGCAGGTGAATCAGGTCGCGAAGCTTTTCGACGGGAAACACCTTGTAGCCCGACAGCACCAGGCCACTCAGCTTGTATTGGCGGCCAGGACTCACCGGGAACGCTACATCCACAATGGTCTCCTGCGGATTGTCCTCCACGACTTTGGGCTGAGCGTCTGAGAAGACCGCTTTCAGGTAGCCCCGTTCGAGGTAGACGGGAAGAAACTTCTTCTCCGCGTCAGCGCGAAGGGTAGTGCGCTGGAAATCCTGCCCGGCGAGGCCTTTTGCGGCAGCTTCCAGCGCCGGCAATTCTGCCGGTCCCGCCCCGGGGAACTCCACCTGGCGGATGTGGATCGCCTGGTTGGTGATGGTGAAATCGAAAGATTCGACGGGACCATCCTGCGGTCCAGTGCGCAAATAGTCGGCCTTACCCTGCAGGTGGCGTTCGATGGCGAGAGTCTGTAAGGCATCCGAAACCTGGTCCGCCAGGTTCCCGCCGGTGGGCAACTGGCCTTGGAAAAGGGGCACCCGTGAACGCAATTGTTCGAATAGTTCCTGATCGGAGAGCCACACGAAATTCTCGAAGCGTACAGGCACGAAATGATCGCTGTCGACGACCTGCAAATCGAGTTTGAAACCCTCGCGGCGAAAACTGGAAGGTATAAGCCACGCTGCTGAATGCGCCGGTCTCGCCCAGGTGCTGACTGACAAGTTTGAAGTCGTCCTCAGTGACTGTCTGGCCGGGACGCAGTCCAGTGGCGGCAGTGACTTGATCCGAGGTGTAGCGCTTCGAACCCGTCTCCTTGATGGAAATCAGTTTTGATGAAGACGCCGGCGCCGGTTTGACAGGCTTGCGGGTCTGGGCCGAAAGCAGTAAAGAGCAACCAAGGATAAGGGCTAAGGGAACAGGTTTCACTGCCGGGATTCTAACGCAAGAGCTGGGAACGCCTCTAGAGTTTCGCCGAGACGACCGGATCGACGGTCTTGATTCTGACCGTGGTGTCGATGAAGGCGAGGGCGGCGCGGCTGAGAGCCTTGTCCTTGCGAAAGACCAGCGCCAGGTCGCGGCGAATGCGCGGCTCGGCCATGGGAATCGCAACCAGGGCGTTGGCGCGCACATCCTCCTGCACGTTCGAGCGGGCAATGAAGCCCACGCCTACGTCGGCGGCGATGAAGCGCTTGAGCAGTTCGCTGGAATCGAGCTCCATGGCGTATTGCGGCTTTAATTTGTTTTCGTGAAAGAGCTCTTCCAGCGCGTCCCGGGTATGCCCGGCTTTGGGCATGACCAGAGGGAACTTCGCGACTTCGCAGATGGGCGCGGACTTCAGCCGGGCCAGGGGTGCTGGGGTGGGGCGATGACCACCAGTTCGTCGCGATGGATGAGCACCACCGTCAGGCGCGGATCGTTAATCGGCATTGACATGAATCCGAAATCGACCGAGTTGTCGATCACCGATTCGAGAATTTTTCCGTAATCGGCGCGCGTAATGTTGACGGCCACATCGGGATATTGTTTCTTGAATTCGGCGAAAACTTCGGGAAGGATGTGCAGGCAAGTGCCTTCGTTGGCGCCCACGATGATCTCGCCGCGAGGCGCGCGTTCGGTCTCGGCGATCGCGGTCAGCACCGTTTTGCGGGCTTCAAGAATTTCCTCAGCATATTTCTGGAACAGCTTGCCAGCGGCGGTAATCGAGACCCTGCCACCGGAACGATCGAGGAGTTTGGCGCCGACCTCCTCCTCCAGAGCGCGTATCTGGGACGATATCGCCGGCTGCGTGCGAAAGCGCTTCTCCGCGGCTCGGGAGAAGGAGCTATGGCGCGCGACCTGGATGAAAGGTTTCCAGCTGCTCAAAGTCCATGGGGAGAATTCAGCATTCAGCACTCATTCATTCAGCAGATCAGCGATCGGCATTCGGAGCTTGTATCCCGGTCCTCGACCTGCGGGGCTCCAGCGAGCGCCCGGGAATCAAAGGCTGAGGCTGAGCTGTCTGAATGCTCATCTTCGCATTCGGCGGCATAAAGCTTCGTTATCCGGGTCATAAAAACAATAGATTTCCTTGCACCGCCGGGGCCGCATTACACTCACTGCCGGCTTTTACGATGCGCAAGATTGTAGCAGGCAGCTATCTTCCCTTACACCCTGACCAGTCTCCCTGTATCCCGGTCCGGCCAAAGTCTTCGCGATACCGTCCGAGGAGCCAAAGGAGCGTTTCATGGCTGACCCGAAGACCGTGCTGGAGTCCGTGAAGAAGAACGGGGTCAAGATTCTTGACCTCCGCTTCACCGACCTGCCGGGATTGCAGCATCACGTTTCTTATCCCATCGATCAGTTGAGCGAGGCTTCGTTCGACGAGGGTTTCGGCATGGACGGCTCCTCCATTCGCGGCTGGGCGGCGATCCATGAGAGCGACATGCTCCTCATTCCCGATCCCGAGCACCTACGTGCTCGATCCTTTCACCGAAGTGCCCGACGCTGGTGATGGTCTGCGACGTGGTCGATCCGGTCACCAAGCAGCGCTATGATCGCGACCCGCGTTACATCGCCAAGAAAGCGGAGATGTACCTGAGTTCAACCGGGCTGGCCGACACCGCCTACTTTCGGGGCCGAAGCCGAGTTCTTCATCTTCGACAACGTGCGCTTCGATCAGCGCGAGCAGCACGGGTTCTACTTCATCGACGCCGAAGAAGGACGCTGGAACTCGGGCCGCGTGGAAAACAATCTGGGCTACCGTCCGCGCTACAAGGAAGGCTATTTTCCGGTTCCTCCGACCGACCACTATCAGGACTTGCGCAGCGAGATGGTGATGACCATGCAGAGCTGCGGACTGGAGGTGGAGTGCCACCATCATGAGGTGGCGACCGGCGGGCAGACCGAAATTGACCTCAAGTTCGATTCGCTGGTGCGCTCCGCCGACCACATGATGCTCTACAAGTACATCGTGAAGAACGTCGCCAACCAGTATGGCAAAACCGTGACCTTCATGCCCAAGCCGATCTTTCGGCGACAACGGCAGCGGCATGCATACCCACCAGTCGCTGTGGAAGGACGGCAAGCCGCTGTTTGCCGGCGACGGCTATGCCGGGATTTCGCAAATCGCGCTCTGGTACATCGGAGGCCTGATCAAGCACGGCCCGGCTCTGGCGGCGATCATCGCGCCGACCACCAATTCGTACAAGCGGCTGGTGCCGGGTTTCGAAGCGCCGGTAATCTGGCTTACTCGCGGCGCAACCGCTCCGCCGCGTGCCGCATCCCGATGTACTCGGCTTCACCCAAGGCCAAGCGTGTGGAATTCCGGCCGCCTGATCCCAGTTGCAATCCTTACCTGGCCTTCGCGGCCATGATGATGGCCGGTCTGGATGGAGTCGAAAACAAGATGGATCCCGGTCCAGCCGCTGGACAAAGACATATATGACCTGGGGCCAGAAGAATTGACGAAAGTGCCATCCATGCCGGGTTCGCTGGAGGATGCGCTCGATGCTCTGGAGAAGGATCACGCCTTCCTGCTCAAGGGCGACGTGTTCACTGAGGAGTTGTTGAGCACCTATGTCGACTACAAGCGGACGAAGGAAGTGGACGCGGTGAGATTGCGGCCGCATCCGTTATGAGTTGGCGCTGTACTACGACATTTAGGCCCTCATCCCTCGCTGCGCTGCGCTCCGGTCGGGATGACAGAATGGGGGGAAAAAAAAAAGGCCCGGCGAAAAGCCGGGCCTTTCCAAGTACTGAAGTGATTTAAACCGGGCTGCTGATTTCAGCTCGATCCGCTCGTGTGGGAATTCTTGCCGCGTTTATCTGGCGAACCGCCTTGGCTTCCTTTGCCTCGGGCAGGCCCAGGATGATAGCCCCCAGAGTCGAATTGGACTTCTCCAGCACCATGAGGAGATATTTCTGGGCAACGGCTCGGTCGGAAGGGTGGATCAGGCTCCACCAGCGTCGAATGGATTCCTGAACCTCGATTGTGGTCTTGTCGCCTTCGACCATCGCGTCCACCAGTTTATAGACCTTGCTCTTGACCGCTTGGTAGGAGATAGAGACCTCCTGTGGCATTGTCCACCCCCGGATGCGGTCTCTCACTGCAATACGCGGGCCAAACGTATCCTCAACTTATATCTGGACTTACTTCCCATCAATTCTAGTTGTGGGAGGAATAGAAAATTCTGATATGAATTTACGTAGGCAAGATCGGGACATGCAGGGTATTTCAGTTGTTCGATAGACTGTGCACCGGTGTTATGCCCGTCTGCAAAAGTGTGGCAGGGACGAATTCGAGGCCGCCGCCTATTTCTGACTCAATTGCTTTTCCACAGCGGAGACCACTTCTTTCGAATCGGGCGTCACTGCGGATTCAAAGCGCTGCACCACGTTACCGTTGCGATCGACCAGAAATTTTGTGAAGTTCCACTTGATGTCGCCCGCGATCGGCGGAGATGTTTGTTTCGTCAGGTATTGGTACAGCGGCGTCTGATCGTCACCCTTAACCGACACTTTGCTGTACATCGGAAAGGTCACGTTGTACTTTCGGGAACAGAAAGTTTTGATTTCCTCGTTGGTGCCTGGTTCCTGCGCGCCGAAGTTGTTGGCGGGAAAGCCGACAATGACGAATCCCTGGCCCTTGTACTTCTCATACAAAGATTCCAACGCGCTGTATTGGGGGGTGTAGCCGCAGCGGCTGGCGACATTGACCACCAGAACCACCTTGCCTTTGAAATCGGCCAGGGGCATAGGCTTGCCGTCGATCGAAGGCAGAGTGAAGTCATAGATATTCGCGGCGAGGGCGGATGCAGCCATAGTGATCACCAATCCCAGTAAAAAGATGCGCGGACACTTCCCTTGCGCACAGCCTTCATTTCGATCTCCTTGGCGCTGCTGAAAGTGCGAGGCAGATTAAGGCGAGAATACCGGAGCGGCCTTGTGTAACGCAACTTGTGCAACGCAACTGGGTGAGGCCTTACCCAGGGTGGCGTGAACCATATCAGATTTGCATCAGGTCAGGACGAGCTCAACAGGATCACGCCTAAAAGTTTCGGACCCAAGGTACAATGTGGCGCCCGCGTGGGCAGGCTTTCCGCGCCATGCGGTTTCGGGCGTATTCCGAGAACCACCAGTCACATCGGGTGCCCGGCCCTGATTTTCATCACGCAACACCAAAACTTCTTGCGGAGGCCTCATGAAGCAGGCGCTGCTGTGGATGTTTCTATGTCTGACCACCCCTGGTGTTCTATCGGCACAAACCGACACGGCACAAACCGCCACCACCCCCCAAAGGTCGACCCACGACAGCTCGGAGCGGATGTTCCTTCCCCGCGATACCTTCTGGGGATACGGACAGTTCGACCTTGCGCCTCCACACAACGAGATTGATCCGAATTTGTGCCGTGCCGACGCGGGAATTTCTGGCGGGGTCAACGATCCCTGCAACGCTTTCGCGCGCTACATGATCTCCGGATATGTGGAAGCGCATCCCTTTGGCCGGGGGCAGTTCCGCAGGTTCTTCCTGTTTGGAGAACCCAGATTCCTGTTTGGCAAGAATCTTCCACAGACTCTTTACACCTGGTCGTTTGACGCCATCGGGCTGGAGAACGCATGGGGCGGCGGATTGTATCTGGGAAAGGGATTCGAAATGCGGGTGACCCAGCATTTCCTGTTTACCCGGTTCGGAGCGCGAGACCGAAATCTGGGACCGGCGGACCTTGGCCCCAACGGGCCCTGGGGCCGCTATAACACCGTAGGAGTTCGGAAATATTTCGGGACGAGGCGGTATTGAGGGTATGCTGACAATCCGAGCCGCGAGTCTTGCCTCCACCGAAACTACCAAACGAGGCGTCCGGGGTTGATGCTCCGAATGTCGATGCTCCGAATGTTGAGGGTCCGATTGAAGACAGCCGGGCCCTCCCCGGCCATCAGCATGCGCCGAACGCCAAATTCCAGTTGCTCAGCCCGCTCGAACCGGTAACACCCGACCCGTCGAACCAGCAGGTGCTCGAGCGGTTGGCGATTGACGCGCCGGCGCTCTACGAAATCGCGAGCCGCCAGGACCTGAACCAGCAAACCCGAAAGAATCTTCATCGGTTTCTGGCCTCGGCATTCACCAGTTCGCAGCGTTATGCGGCCGTGCTGCGCCATCAACAGGAAGCCACTTCTGCCCTGGCCCTGTTCGAGGCCAGCGACTACCTCACCGAAATTCTCGTTTGTCATCCCGAGGAGATTGCCACTCTCGCGGAAACCGAAGAAGCACGGCCGCGACTGGGTCGCGGATACCTGTTCGACACCGCGGCGGTAGAACAGTCTTTGGGAATCGCACCAGCAGCCCGGGATCCGGTATTCGCTTACCTGGCCGACACGGGCGCCCCGTATGGAGAAAAGTTGGCGCTGCTGCGGCAGCACTTCAGGCATCGCGCTTTTGCAGTCGGCGCTGGAGACATCATCGAATTGCGGGACGTCTACGCGTCGTTTAGCGACATCACGGCGGCCGCCGAGGACGCAATCGCGACAGCACTTTCTATAGCGGGCGCGCCTGAGGGACTTGCGGTGCTGGCAGTGGGCAGACTGGGAAACGGCGAGTTTGATTTTCTATCCGATGCGGATGTGTTTTTTGTGTGTGCGGAAGAAGGAGACCGGATCGCGCTAACCAGTTGCGCCGAGAAGGTGATGCATGCCCTTTCCGCTCACAGGGTCGAAAATCCGGCTCTCATGCCGGAGTACCCACTGCTTCGACCTGGTACCCGAGGCTGCGAAGTTCCCGAATCATTCGATTAGTGCGCCTGCGTCTTGACTTTGCGTTCACTGCGGGGCCTCGTTCTTCGTAACGCACACCCTGGTGCAGAATCACCCAGATCAGGCGACAAAGCCGATGGGCAATGGCCCCGATGGTTTGATTGTGTCCCAGGCGCGACACCAGTCGGCCATAGACGATCTGGAAAATGGTTCCTTTCGACTTGGCTGCGGCGTTGGCACACTGATTGAGAATGCGCCGCATATGGCGATTGCCCTTCGGGGAGCGGTGGCTCTTGGATACTCCCGCGCTCTCGTCCTCTCCTGGGCCGCTCCCACCCAGGAAGAGAGGTGCTTGGCCGAAGCGAATGTCGCGGCCTTGGCACCCACTTCGGCGATGATCTGCTGCGCTGAATCCACACCCAGGCCGGGTACTTCCGCCAGCCGCTCGACCGCCGCCTGCTGCTGGCTAAGCAGAGTCGCCATCTCTTTGTCCAGTTGGCCGACCTGCTGGTCGATCAGTTGCAACTCCTCCAGGAACATCTTCAGCAGTCGACGGTAGACTGGGTTGAGCTCGGTGCAGGCGCCGAGTGCATCGCACAACTGGGCCGGTGTGGCGCGCAAATTCTTATCTGCCAAAGAAGCCAGAGCTGCTGGATCGTTTTCTCCCTCGGCAAGCGCCTTCAGCATCCGCCTTGCACTTGCCCCCAGCAGATCCGACACCAAGCTGGACAACTTGATGTGGGCTTCTTCCAGCAGAGCCTCCAAGCGGTTCTGTAGCTGTACCCGGTTGCGCGTCAGTTGGTACTTCCTGCGCATCACTGTGCGCCAGAGACGCTGTCCGGCATCGGGTACAAAACTTAGACTCAACTCGTTTGCTACTAGCCGCTTCACCAGGCGTTCGGCATCAGGAAAATCCTTTTTGCGCCCACGGGGACCGCGATTCGATTGTGCCTGCGCCAGATGGAGCGTTCCTGACATCGGGCCGGTACCTTCTCGTTTTTGGCCGGTCGGTTTCCAGTACTGTTCCAGTGCCCCCCAGACCGGCTTCCAGTATTGCGCGGTCGATTCCATCACTACTTCTTCAACTTGTTGCTCGATCAGCCAGTTGGCCAATAATCGCAGATGGTCGGGGTTGCCACCAAACAGACGCCGTTCAAACTGGTACTCGCCTTCGCCTTCCACGTCAGCTACGACCACAGCCAGCATCTTTTTATGAACGTCGATTCCCGCTATCCTGTAAGACATAACTTTCCTCCTGGCGGGAGCGGAGAACGTGCTGCGAGTTCCTTAAGCAGGGTCACAGGCTATCGCCGCTCCCACAAGGAGGGGAGAGACAATGCCCAATTATTCGCTCAACCACGCACGCTCCGGATCAGACACGCGGACAGCCTCAACTCCTCCACTGCGAAATCAATCTCGCCGCTCCGAAGCCTCTTCCATTCTGCCTTCGGCTCTGAGTTATTTTCATGAAATTTCGCGGGCCGCAGGCCCTAGTTGACACGCGGGAAGGCATGGTGTTCCAGGTGGACGCGCGTTTGCGTCCACGCGGAGGAGAAGGCGAATTGCTGATCACTCCCACCCAGTTGGCTGCCTATTTCGAACATGAGGCACAGGCTTGGGAAGCACTGACCTACACCAAGTTGCGCCTGGTGGCGGGTTCTTCAGCCCTTGGGGAACGCGCATTGGCCGGCCTGAGAACGCTTTTTCGAAGGTTCGCCGAGGATCCCACCTTCGCCCGCGCGGTTCGCGACATGAGGACCAAACTTGAAGCCGCGGAAGGCGGAGAAAGCAGTTTCAAGTTTTCTCCGGGAGCGATCTATGACATTGACTTCATCACCAGCTACCTGATGGTCAAGCACGATGTGCCCAACAAACAGGGCAACTTGCGTGACCGGCTATGGCGATGCGCCGCTGCCGGGCTATTGGGCAAAAGTGAAGCGGCCACGCTTGACCATGCCGCCGAATTACTGCGCACGGTGGAACACTTCGCTCGTCTGGTGGACGGCCGGGCCGGCAAATGGCTTCCCGCGACCGAACATGGACGCAAAGTAACGGAAAAGCTTACGGCACAAGTTTTGGGGCGTGACTTTCCCGACGGACTGGAAAACGAGCTGGCTCGAACTTCCGCAATAGTTCGCACGATCTATGATCAGATATTCGAAGCCAAGCCCTAGTTCCTTCGCAGAGTGTAAGCCGGTACCGGGGCCGGGTGTCGGCTGCGCTGAATCAGCCAGATAATCAGCGCGATGATGCCGCCGAGGACGACGAATGGAAGCAGAAAAATCACAAAGAACCAGCCCCCTCCGGCCAGGGAAGTAACGTCGCCGCCGATAGTGGCTTGGGGATCCCGGCGCACGGCGCCTGCGACCGAGATCAAGTCGCCTCCCACCTGGCTGCCGTTTTCGATCCGGGCGTTGCCCCGAACCGCAGTGACGTCTCCAGCGATGGTTGCCCCCTGCTCCGCAACCACGTTTCCGTTGATCGTAGTGACATCGCCAGAAACCCTGCCACGGACATAGACGGAGCAGTTAATGCAGGTGACGTCCCCGACCTTTTCGTCAGGTTGGATCTGGATGTCGCGGTTGATCTGAAAGCGGTCGGCGTCAGATTTTGCCGCCAGCATTGTGGCTGGGGTCAGAAAGATGACAAGCAGGCAGAACGCGGGGAGAGGAACGAACCGGGGCATGAGGGTCTCCTGATTCCTGACACCTGAATACCGACACGTGGTTACGGACAGCGCTGGGGATAGTATAAGCCTGCCAGTCCAATTGCTGAAGGCCGCCGATTAATGCTTGAACTGTGTGGGCTGCGGACCCTTTTCCAGCATCTCCCGGTTCCAGATGGCGCCGTCGCGAGTGTAGCTGGCCAGTTCGAAGTCCTGGGTCAACTCCAGCGCGTCGGTCGGACAGGCGTCCTCGCACAGGCCGCAAAACATGCACCGGCTCAGGTCGTAGGTAAAGTTCGTCAGTTCCTTGCGGCGGGTCTTTTCGTTGCGTTCGCTGGAGACCACGATCAGATTTTCCGGGCACGCCAGCGCGCACAGGTCGCAGGCGATGCACATAGTCTCATTGGTATCGGGATTCACATTCAGCCGCGGCGCTCCGCGGTAGCGCTCCGCCACCTGCGGCCTCTGCAGCGGATACTGCTCGGTATAAATCTCTTTCGGATCCTGATAAAGGAAGGTGACCTTCAACCCCTGAAGCAGGTCGACCATGAAGATTTTTCGCAGCAGGCTCGGTATCCCCATATCGCCGTAAGCATATCACTAACCGTTGTCGCGGCAGTAGCTGGGAGCGTGATGGGTGGGCGAGACGCCCACCCGACAGCCGGCGGGACGCCGGCGCTACGGTGAAGCGCCCCAGAGGGGCGGCTGATGATAGCCCAGCGATTCATCGCTGGGTGGGCCGCGCGAAAGATGTGACGTCCCGGAGGGACGGCTGAAACCAGCCTCGAGATTTCAATCGTCGCTGTGGGAGTTGATTTCGCGTAAAGCCCTTATCCGGCGCTCACCGGCTGAAGCCGGGTTCAGGATGACGCCGGTTGAAGCGTATGCTGACCGAAGTCTCCTTCTATGCCCGGTAACCAAAATTCCGAAGTCGCCTGGAAATATCACAATGCCACCAAGCACTCCTATGCCAGCGTCCGCTCGAACCAACACTCACTCGACTTCAATAACCAGCCCATCCCTTTCAAACTTTACCCGACGCTTGACCCGTCGCCTCTGCCCGCCGAACTCCGCCAGACCGGAGTAGCCGCCCTTTCCGCCATCGCCGAAATCGTTCCGCCGCAAACCGCTGCCACGCCGGACCTCGAAGCCATCGCTCAACTGCTCTACCTTTCCGCGGGCATTACCCGCCACCGGAAATATCCGGGCGGTGAAATCTACTTTCGCGCCGCCGCTTGCACTGGCGCGCTTTACGAGGTCGAACTCTATCTTGTTTGCGGCGATCTCCCGAATCTCGAAGCCGGCGTCTATCACTTTGCGGCTGCCGAATTCGGCTTGCGCAAACTGCGCGCCGGGGACTATCGCGGCGTCCTGATCGAGGCCACCGCCTCCGAGGCCGCTGTCACCCACGCCCCGCTAACCATCGTCTGCACCGGAACATACTGGCGGAACGCCTGGAAATATCAGGACCGCACCTATCGCCACTTCGGCTGGGATAATGGCACGCTGCTCGCCAACCTGTTGGCGGTCGGCGCGGCGTTGGGGCTGACTGCCAAAGTTGTCTGCGGTTTTGTGGACGAGACCGTAAACGCGCTGCTCGATGTCGATCCCCAGCGCGAGGTGGCTTTTTCCCTGGTGCCGCTTGGCTACGCCCGTAGCCTCCCGCCGAGACCGCCTGCAGAGGTCTTCCCTCTCGGGCTCGAAACCGTCCCGCTGTCTCGCCACGAGATTGACTATCCGTTGATGGGCGAGATGCACAGCGCGTCTTCGCTTCACTCACCGGCGGAAGTTGCGGCATGGCGGGGCGGCACGCCGCTCACGAATTTCCCGCCCCCGACGGGGCCGACGATTCAACTTCAGCCGCCGTCCGACACAGAAATTCCGCGCGACCCGATAGAGCAGGTCATCCTGCGGCGCGGTTCCAGCCGCAAGTTCACCCGCACGCCAATCACGCTGATGCAGCTCTCCACCATGCTCGACCGGTCCACACGCGGCATGCCTGCGGACTTTTTGGATCCAGTGGGATCTCAATTGAACCATCTGTACCTTATCGTCCACGCCGTGGAAGGTCTGGAGCCCGGCGCTCATGTCTTCCATCGCGGCCGTCAAGAGCTGGAATTTCTGAAGCCGGGAAATTTCCGCGACCAGGCCGGATACC
>CAWEVE010000013.1:0-172898 GCA_963812465.1 Terriglobia bacterium | reverse complement strand
AATCGGAAGTAAACCAAGAAGAGAGTAAGCTGCAACCAATCTATTCAGTTGTGAGGCATTGTCCTCATGATCTTTGAAAAGCAGCTATTGGCTTTTAGCCGTTAGCTCTTAGCTTGTTTCCTTTGAAAAGTTGGAGACATGCTGGAAGCGCGGAGCAGTCAATAGTCACGACATTGCAGCCAGTCGTTCCCTGGACGGGTTGAGTAGAAGCTCCTCGATCAGCACGACAAAGCTAAAAGCCAAGAGCTAATAGCTAAAAGCTGCGTCAGCTGTCGGTGATCTTACCGCGGGGATCCACCCGTTCCCATACCGAACACGGAAGTTAAGCCCCGCAGGGCCGATTGTACTGCACGCGAAAGTGTGTGGGAGAGTAGGTCGTCGCCGGCTTAAATAAAGGCCACGTTGCGAAAGCAGCGTGGCCTTTTCCGCTTGTGAGTATAATGGCGGTCCGGGAGGTCATGAAGATGCTCCCCGAAGCCGTAACTCAATATCTCGAACGTCACGCGAGATCGCTCCTTACTGCGTTGGTAGGCGCTTTACTCGTTGTCTCCTTCGTCTCGGACTTTTTCCCGCCGCTGCAGTCGATTCTCGCAGCGTATAACATATACACAATCATAATAGTAGCCTTGGTTGCGTATACGTTTGCGGAAGTCGTAGAACTGCGACGCGATTACGAGGGATTCAGGCCCCATGTATTCGCGCATCAGCGAGAAGCACAGCAGGATTGGCAACACTTCATCGATCACAACAGAATCGTAAAAGCTGACCTCCTTGAGTACAGTACCAAGACGATAGGCGATCTACTCGACCACCTGAAAGAGTCAGGTTCTCAAATAAGGCTGCTTATGAAGAATCCGAATACAGAGGCGGCTGACTACCAGCG
This sequence comes from Terriglobia bacterium, assembly GCA_963812465.1. GTDB lineage: Bacteria > Acidobacteriota > Terriglobia > Terriglobales > Acidobacteriaceae > JAIQFF01. The sequence continues at coordinate 172,015 of CAWEVE010000013.1, read as the reverse complement.
AATGAAGATCCAAGTGATGCTGGAGCAGTTGTCCCGTGACTTCAAGGCGCACACTAACGTTGAGATCCGCTGCTACAGCACGCCGGGTTCGCTTAGGGGTAGAAAGTTCAACGACAAATTCATTACGGTGGGGTGGTACACTTACGTCCCGGCCAGAACGAACTTTATGGCCATACGAACTGCATGGTCTCCGCTTATATTAACGGTGCTGAAGGTTACAACTCAAAGAGATGTTTGATCGCGCCTTTGACCGACTTTGGACGCATCCTGATACCGTATCCGCCGAGAGGGCTCTGCAAGAGTTCAAGCCGACAACCAGCGTAACGCAGAAAAACCCACCAAACTGATCCGGGCACTACATGGGCGATATGATTAAACGTGTAGAAGATCGGCCGCAGCCCTCAGCAACTTCTCTCCAATCTCTCCACCAGGAAATAGTGCGTGCCGTTGCCGAAATAGACTTGGATTCGGTGAGAGCGTTTGCTGCGACCATCTCTGCCGCCGCCGCTAGGGGGAGATGGATCTATACGTTCGGTAACGGTGGGAGTGCCGGCGCGGCCTGTCACTTCGCCACTGAGTTAGCGCATATCGCACAAGCCAGTTCTGACTCGCCACTGGTTAGAGCTCTCTCTTTGTCGAGTAACGTATTGCTTCTGACCGCAATGGCGAATGACTATGGTTTTGAAAGCATTTTCGAGGCCCAACTTCGTTCATCGCTTGTAAAAGGTGATGTGGTACTTGGTATTTCTTCGAGTGGTGTGTCGAAGAACGTGCTGAGAGGGTTGCGTTTCGCTCGCACCAGGGGCGCAACTGTGTTGGGCCTGACCGGATCCGGTAAGACACCACTTGCCAGCCTATGCGACCAATCGGTCGCAATGCATAGCCGCAAGGTCTATGCTGTTGAGAGCGCGCATCTGTGCTTCATACACTTACTCACGATCTGTGTTCGCCAGATGTTGACGACCAAGAAACGCTAGGGACCGTAGGCCGTTGCCCACAACAACAAACGAGCGTGTTGTTCCGTTTCGATCCGAGAGATCATCCTTCGTCCGCAGCACCGGTTGGATCCCCCGCCTCTTGGTCGCCGATTGCTTCTATGATAGCTTTTGTAATCGAAGATGCTTGATCCCGCACTTGGAGGCCATAAGCGAAATAGTCCAAGTTTCTCGCGGTCCATCGCACGCTGGAGTCTCCGCCTTCGAAAACCCGCATACAGGCGGTCGAGGTGAGCGATGCTGCTCGTTGTGGATTTTCCAGCAATTCTGACGTACTCATAAGAAACCTGGTCCACTTCAAATTGGGTACTGCTGGTTACGCGAGCAGCGACGAGCCGAGGATCGTTACCGGTAATACTCGACTTCATCTCCTTGAACGAGAAGTAGAAGGACGGAGGCTGTGAGTACCGCTTCCACTTCCGGTCCCATCTTTCATACAGCCAGTCACAAAACTCGTCGCCCAGAAGAGCGGCAAATCGGATTAGGGAGTAGATCAACGGACTCTTCGGGTGCAGATAGAGTTCAGCGAAAGTTTCGGCAGCCGACGCGGGCAGCGCCGATATCCAAAACAAATAGGGAGCGTACAGATCACATACCGCACTGTGGAGCAGAAGGCTAATATCGTCTTCCCTTTGCACGACATGCTGCCTTTCTGCGTATATTCTGTAGTAGATCGACTGTCCGAGAAAGAAGCGACGCTGCCCCTTGGCTAAGGCACGGTTAGCGTCGATGACGTTATTGATCTCGTCAAAGATACCTTCAGAGACCTCTTCATGAATAAACACACCCGATGCTTTTTGTCGATCTCTCGTCAGCAGCACTGGCGTTGCCTTGGGGTCTCTGACTCCGGCAGAGCGGGTGAAAGCGTGCCGAAGGCGCCGGCTCGCCCCGTAGATCGTACCGTTATGATCTGGGAGCCTTCGGGCGCTTGAACAACCTTTCTTACGCCTTTGATCCACGATTTTCTAATGAATTCTAGCTGTCGTTCGATCACAGTACGAATATCGTCGGTGTTGCCCGGTTCGCTTTTTGCTCCGTGGCGAAAATAGACTGTGCCTACGCTAAAGGCGGTCTTTTGTTTGCCAGGCGCTACCTCATAGGTACCGGGTTTTTGAAATATGATCGGGATGGACACAGCCTGTATGACAAAGGCCTGAAGCTTCTGTCCTTCTTTCTCCAGTTCCCGAACATCAAACTCCAACTGAACTGGCCCGGTGTATTTTGCGATCTTGTTCCCGATGTCTGCTGGGTCACGTGGGCCAGCTCCTCGAGGGATGCTCCTGTGGGCGAACCTGAATTGTCGAGGCCAAAAACGACAATACCGCCGCCTGAGTTTGCGATTGCCACGATATCTTTGATGACTTCGCACCAGTGAGCGGCGGAGTTGGGGTCGAAGTCTTCCTTAAACTCCACATATCTTGACTCGCGCTTGGCCGTCAAGGCTCTTTGAATAAGGTCTGGCATTTCTTCAGGGTGCTTCTCGCACCCCCGTACGGGCAACCCGATTGTACGGCACGCCTTCTAGTGACGCCGTGTAGGGTTTGGAGAGCCGATCGCCCAAGAATCTGCAGGAAAGGCCCTGTAAGCAGTGTCCGTGGAATCCCACCCTTGAAAAAGCGCAAGTATGGGGCACCCGGCTGTCCATTTCTGGACGTACTTATTTCGCAGAGGTGAGGTTAGCCGCTCGCAGCACGGCCTTCTCGGCGGCTTGGGGTAACTGGACAGGGACGAAATATTCTTCGGGATAAAGATAGTCCTCGCCCGACTCGTCAATCACGCGCAGTTGATGGTGCTTGGCGGCGGCCTCGTCGGCGACGACCTGGTACAACTTTCGCAGCTCCAGCGATGCGGGATGTTCCTTGTTATTCACGCACACGACGAATCGGGGTTGTGGCTCAGTTCGTTTCATGGCTCAATCGTTGTCGTAACTCAGAATGCGTTTGATTTTGAATTCTCTTGCCCCGATGCCGTGGGCCTCGTACCAGTGAAGCTCGGCCTGACATATCGTACCATCGGCAAGTTTGATCGCGGCCGTTCCTTTCAGCTTCCTCCATCTGCCTGAGCCGTACAGCTTTCGCAGCCGCTTCCTTTCCCGGATTCCCTTACCGGACGCGATCGCCTCGACGTGGGAGATGCGGCCGATGATCTTGAAGGGCATGCCGAATCAAAGCCCAATACCGTCCCTTTTGTCTGTGACGGATGAACATTGGTGAACCTTAGCTTAGCCGGCGATCGCCACCAATTCCATCGGCGTCAAAGCTCCGGAGATGAGGGCCATATTCACATTCTTGAGCATCAGGGGCGCTTGCTCGCCCATTAAAACGTGCACTCCGAGAACCGGAGGACCGGATGCGCTTTGCGCCATCATGCGCTGCATGAACTCAATGGCGAATTGCCGCCGGTCGCGCTGGTGATCGATGCGAAATCCCGCTGCCTGCGAGCGCCTGGCGATAGTCGTCCACGCTGGCGACGAAGCTGGTCTCGGGCGTCAGTGCCCAGGGCACGGGGAAGGTGAGCGTTGCATCGTTGCTGCGCATGAGGTCGTAGATGGCGAAGCGGGCGCCCGGCTTGAGCACGCGCGCCACCTCGCGGAAGACCCCGGCCTTGTCGGCGATGTTCATGCCGACGTGGATTTCGTAAGCGCCGTCGAACGTATCCGAAGCGAAAGGCAGCTCGAACGCACTGGCTTGGCGGAATATCACCTTTTGGTCGAGCTTGACCAGGCGAGTGAGGCTCTCCGCTACGCGAACAAACTCCTCGGTCAGATCAATGCCCGTGACCTGGCAGCCGCGCCCGGCAAAGTAGCGCGCCGGGCCTCCTATGCCGCAGCCGACGTCGAGCAGATGCATGTCGGGGCGAAGCTGCATGAAGTCTGCCAAAGCCTGAGTCGCTTCGCGACCGCCAAGATGGAATTCGTCAATTGCAGCAAGGTCGTCGGCGCGTAATTGCTCAACGTTCTTGCCGGCGCTGCGCAGCACGCCCATAATTTTGTCTTCCAATTTTCCATGCGTGTAGTAGTTCGCGACCTGCTGTTCGACGCTCATGGGTTTGTAGGCCCCAATCTCAGGATTTTTCATAGGTTACAGGAAAACCGAGAGAGGCGGGTGGCCCACTCTTTGTCTCCTCAGAACCTGAGGGTGCCGCAGCATTCACAGGGCACAGGTTGATACCATGGCGATATCGCAGAGAGGAAAGCATGAGCAAAGTCAGAGTCGCTGCGTTTTCGGTTTCACTCGACGGGTTTGGGGCCGGCCCGCTGCAAGATTTACAGAATCCGCTTGGGGTTCGCGGGTTGGAGCTGCACGGGTGGTTTTTCACCACAGACGCATTCAAGAGGATGCACGGTCAAGGCGACGGGACGAAAGGCATTGACAACGATGTGGCCGAGCAATCCTTCGAAAATGTCGGCGCCTGGATACTGGGCCGTAATATGTTCGGACCGGTTCGGGGTCCATGGAACGATAGGCCGGGCGATTCGTGGAAAGGATGGTGGGGTGAAAATCCTCCATACCACACACCGGTTTTTGTGCTCACGCATCACCCGCGATCCGCGCTCGCGATGGAAGGCGGCACCACCTTCCACTTCGTCACCGACGGAGCGGAGTCGGCGTTAAATAAAGCAAGGGAAGCGGCTCAGGGCAAAGACGTACGAATCGGCGGTGGAGTTTCCACCATTCGTCAATATCTCACCGCAGGACAGATCGACGAAATGCACCTGGCCATGTCGCCGGTTTTGTTGGGCGAAGGGGAACACTTATTTTCCGGAATCAATCTCTCCAAGCTTGGTTTCGTTCCGGACAAGACCCTTGCTGGAGAGAATGCGACCCACGTTTTTTTGAGGAATCAGAAAAAAACTCTTGTGAACCGCGGCCTAGCGTCTCGATACAGAAGCCCCGAGGGATGCGTTCGTGGAATCCCACTCTTGCGCAAAGGATGCGCAAGAATGGCGCATCCCCGCATTAAATCAAAGCCATGCTCAAGGAGTGAACATGGCTTTTCTGTTTGTCCCGATTTCGATCAACCTGTTCAGCGCTTCTGAATCGTCAGCCCTTCCCATGCATGGTCGAGGACCGTCTTGGCGAGAGCAGGAGAGGCGTCATCCAGGGCGACACCGTCAGCGGCGACTGGGACCTTGGAATCCTCGGGCAATGATTCTCCATAGATAATCATGAGTTCGTTGCGGCGGTCGGCCGTCGGTAGATGAAACATACGGACGCGCGCCGCCCGCTTGGGGAACGCCAGGTTGTGCTCCGCCAGCAACTTGTGGATAGCGAAGCCATCAGTAGCCGGATCCGCGTTTTCCAGGCCCGCATAATCCGAATACGCCTCCACGTCATAGATAAATTGCAGGCCGCCTCTGTCCGTTGTCCGGTCTGGTTTGTAGTGGTAAGTCAGCGCATTGCTGGGCAGAAAGTGCTCAAACTGCACCCAGTAGAAGCGCTCGACCACGCCACCATTCGGAGCCTTCACAAAGAGATGCTGCTCGGCGTCCGCCTTGCCGTAAAGGTTGACGACCTGGCCGCCGACGTAGCGGAAGTCTTTGCCGAAAGTCAATTCGGCGGCGGGTAACTCTTTTGAGACGATGGTTTGGCCGTCGACTTTGCGCTGCGGAGGTAGCTGCGGTGCGGAAGGTCCCTGCGCCAGCGCCAGAGAGGAAAGCAAAACCCACAGGCCTGCAGAAACGATTGTCCTCATGCCATTCTCCGTGCTGCGAAAATTTGGTCCCGCCCAGTCTTTAGCTGCTGTTTTGACGGCCAGATCCGGGAACGGTGAGCCGAGGGCCAGTTGGAAAGCGCGTCTCTTGAGCAGAATCCGAAAAAGATGGCGAGCCGGGCACTTGAGGTGTATGCTCCCGTGGGCCGGGCACGAACAATTGAAGTCCCGGCTCATCCTTCTATGTCCACTGTCAACGTAGAACGCGTCGGGACTGTAATGAGCCCGGAGAAAAAACTGGGCACGACGACCTTCACCGGTCGCAACGGGATTTTGTGTCGCTATTTTTATTTCGCGATGTCGCTGCTGTTGGCGGTGATTGTGGTCAGCGGCTTCAAGCGAACCGTCAACGACAACCTGTTTCATCCAGCCATCCCGCGGCCCTTCATTCTCTGGATTCATGCCTCAGCTTTCACTGCGTGGGTGATCTTCTTCATTTTTCAGTCCACGCTGGTCCGTGTACACAGAGTCAGTTGGCATCGCTCCACCGGGTGGTTTGGCGCCGGGCTCGCGACGCTGATGGTCCCCCTGGGCGTTACTACCGCCATCATCATGGCCCGCTTTGACACGGTTCAACTCCATCAGAGCGGCGCGGATGCTTTTCTGAGCATCCCGTTCTACGACATGATCGCCTTTGGCGTGTGCATTGCGCTGGCCATCTATTGGCGGACGAAACCAGAGCTGCATCGCCGGCTGATCTTCATCGCAACCTGCGGGCTCATGGACGCGGCCTTGGGCCGCTTCGACTACTTGTTCAACAATAATCTCTTCTATCCTTGCCTGGACCTGCTGATCATTCTCGGCGTTGCGCGCGACCTGCTGGTTGATCGGCGCGTCCATAAGGTGTATCTCTACGCGCTGCCGTTGTTGATCATTGGCCAAAGCCTCTCGGTGTACATGTGGCGAAGCAATCCCTCCTGGTGGCAGGGGATCACCCGCGCGATCCTTAGTTAGTCACAGAAATGGATAGTCGCAAGAGTCTTGGCGGGTGGCTCGCTCTTTAATTCTTCAGTCCTTTATCTTTCTGACGGAGTCAAGAAAAGGCCTTGTAAGATGTGTCAGTGGAATCCCACCCTTGCGCAAAGAGCGCGCAAGGATGGGGCACCCGACGGCGTCTGGAACATTGGCCACATCTGCGATACACTTCCGCGTCCAACCTGAATCGGGAGATGACTGTGGCCACGTTGCGCCAGCCCGCGTTTGATTCCTCACCTATAACAGTCCGCAAAGCTCGGGCGGAGGACGCTCCGGTCTGCGGCCGAATCTGCTATGAGGCCTTCACGAAGATTTCGACTGAGCACGGTTTTCCTCCTGACTTTCCCTCGGTTGAGGTGGCGACGGGCGTTCTTTCCATGATGTTCAGTCATCCCGGTTTCTATTGCGTGGTGGCCGAATCGGGCGGACAGATTCTGGGGAGCAATTGTCTGGACGAGCGCTCGGCGATTGCTGGGGTTGGGCCGATTACGATCGATCCTGAGGTTCAGAACAAGGGCGTCGGACGCGCGCTTATGGAAGCGGTGCTGGCGCGCTCGGCGGAACGCGGCTTTCAGGGCGCCCGCCTTTTGCAGGCGGCGTTTCACAACCGGTCTCTTTCTCTTTACACCAAGCTTGGGTTTGATACGCGTGAGCCGATATCCACGATGCAAGGGCCAGCGATCAAGGCCTCGACTCCGGGCTACAGCGTACGTCCCGCGCGCTTGTCGGATCTGGAGGAATGCAACCGGCTTTGTCGAAGGGTGCATGGTCACGACCGCAGCGGCGAGCTGCGCGATGCAATCGAACAAGGAACGGCAGTCGTCGCTGAGCGCGACGGGCGGATCGTAGCCTACTCCACTTCGATTGGATTCTTCGGGCATACGGTCGGCGAGAGCAATGCTGATGTCCAGGCGCTGATCGCAAACGCTGATGTGTTTCTGGGGCCCGGCATTCTGGTCCCGACGCGAAACGCGGGTCTGTTCCGATGGTGCCTGGAGAACGGCCTGCGCGTGGTGCAGCCAATGACCCTGATGACTCTTGGCTTCTACAACGAGCCCGCTGGGGCTTATCTGCCGTCGATACTTTATTAGGTCGAGGGTTTGTAATCGTCCCAATCTCGAGGGTGCCCCGTCCAAGCTCTGCTTGGGCGGGGGTTTTGTCGGTGACGGGAGAGATGAGAACCGGGGGCTGGAGAAAAATTCAGCTTTTGCGAATCAGGCAAGATACGGAGAGTAAAATGCCGACTCAAACGCTCGACACGTCTTTCCAGGAATTGCTGCGAGGGCGTCACATTGCGACGCTCGGAACTGAGAACGCCGACGGAAGTATCCACCTGACTGCGGTCTGGTATCTCTTCGAGGCTGGCAGCCTGTACATCGCAACGTCTTCGAAGACGCAAAAAGCTCGCAACGTGGCGGCGCGGCCGAAAGCTTCGTTGATGGTGGACCTGCGAAAACCTGGAACCGAGCGCGGTGTCACCGCCGCCGGAAAGGCGGAAGTGATTTCAGGCAATCAGTCGAAGGAAATAAACCGGCGCATACACAGCCAATATATGAGTGCAGCGGCGCTGTCTGATCCCCACGTAGGGCCGGTGTTTGCATCGTTTGATGATGTCACGATTCGACTCACGCCGGTTTCATGGTTCACCTGGGACATGGCCGTGCTCGACGCGCAAGCCCTTGGCGGGCGACTGGCCGCGAATCCCGGATACCTGCTGCCGGTGGATTGACCCGTCGACGATGGATGATTGACGGTGGTTTCGCGAGGCGAGCGGTTTTGAGAAACGCCGAAGGTACGAGCAACAGCACTCCCGCGTGGTGATAACCTTGTCGTATGCCTCGCGATCCTGATGTGGGCCCCTCCGCTAGTCAATCTGGACGGTCTTCGTTTGTGCTGGCGCTGGTCCTCGGGCTGGTGCTCGGAATCGTGGCTGTCGGCTCGGTTGGATGGGTGATGCTGTCGCGGACTTCCGGGCGGGCCTTGTTGGGCCGCGCTTGGTCGGCGGTGACGGGCAGAACTCTCAGCATCGATGTGAGTCAGCCCACCGTCGTCGATCGCATCCAGCGCCTGCAGCGGCTGGAGACCGTGGTCTATACCATGGACAAACTGGTGACCGGCGCAAAAGAAAACCCCATCTTTCCGGATTTTCTGGCCGGTGATCGCCTGTTGATGCTGGTGCACGGCGAAGTTGTCGCCGGAATTGATTTCTCCAGTTTGAAGCCGGGCGATGTCCGGGTGGACGGCAAGGAAGTTCGCTTGCATCTTCCCGCATCGCAGGTGTTCAGCACCCGGCTCGACAGCGAAAAGACGCGGGTGTATTCGCGGCAGACCGGGTTGCTGGTGCCCACCGACCCGAATCTGGAAACCCAGGTCCGTCAGGAGGGAGAACGTGAGCTGCAAGCCGCCGCCCTGGCGGACGGTATTTTGCGAACGGCTCAGCAGAATGCCTCCTCGACGATTACCAGCCTGCTGCAGGGCTTGGGATTCGAAAAGGTCGATTTCGACTAGCGCCATGCGGGACCTTAAAATAAATCTCTTCGATATGGGTTATAAGCTTTTTTAATGAGACGCACAGGGGCCTTCGGCGATATTCTACCGAGTGCGAAACCAACCGTCTCATCCCCATACTTATGTCTATTCGTTAGTCACACCTAAGGAGATTCATGTCGAACGAACTGCGCAACTTCCTGGCTCTCTCGTATGACGAATTGGAGCAGCTGAATCTGAAGGCGAAGGAGCAGCGCAAGAACCGCGTTGCCCTGCACAAGATTCAAGAGGAGCGGATCAAGTACCTGACGGACGAGAAGCGGATCAAGGCCGTGACCGTTCTTTTCAGCGATCTCGAAGGCCGGCTGCACATGCTGGACTACGACAAGAAATTTCTCATCAAGAGCTGGGACAACCTGACGTTTGACGGATCTTCCATCCGCGGATTTACGGCGCAGCGGGAAAGCGATCTGCGGCTGGGAATCGACTGGTCCGCGTTTTATTGGGCGCCGGCGGATTACTTTGGCTCAGGCAAAGTCCTGGTGTTCGGCGATGTGATTGACAAGGGCGGCACGCCTTACGGCGCCGACATTCGCGGCATCCTGAAACTTTATGCCGACAAGCTTTACAAGGATGAAGGCTACACCCTGAACGCGGCCAACGAGATCGAAGGCTTCCTTTTTAAGGGACCGGATGCGGAGCGGCGATACCACGAAACTGGCAAGTTCGAGTACGTCAACACCGGCGGTTATTACCACTCGCTGCCGGGCGATCTGCTGCGCACGTTTATTGACACCACTGCCGAAGTGCAGCGTGCCATGGGCTTCCAGAACGAGAAAGACCATCCGGAAGTGGCGCCTTCACAGTTTGAAATCAACTACGGGTACGGAGAAGTGGTGGCCGCGGCCGATCAGATTCAGATCTACAAGCTGGTTTGCCGGCAGGTCGCGACCAACATGGGTCTCACCGCCAGCTTCCTCCCGAAACCCGTGGTGGGCGTGAATGGCAGCGGCATGCACACCAATGTGTCCATCAGCAAGGGCGGAAAAAACCTGTTCTGGGATCCTAAGGGTGAGGAAAAGCTCAGCAAGCTGGGCTGGGCGTTTGTGGACCGTATTCTCACCCACGGCAATGACATCTGTCTGCTGCTCAATCCGAGCGTGAACGCTTATCGCCGTCTGGATCCGCACTTCGAAGCGCCCAACCAGCTCAAGGCCTCGGCGGTGGATCGCGGGTCCATGATTCGCATCCCGATCGGCAACGAGAAGAGCATGCGCGTGGAAGTGCGGTCGGTGGCTCCGGACGCGAATCCTTACATGGTGATGCTCTCGATCTTCAAGACCGGCATTGATGGGGACACGGCGAAAATCAAGAACCTCCGCCAGGCCGAGCGTTACCTTCCCGACAACATCTATGACGCGATGGCGAATTTCAACAAGGCGCAGTGGACGACCAAGCTTCTTGGTGAAGACGTGAAGGGGCGATATGCGGACTTGAAAAAAGCGGCCGCCGATCGTTGTCCGCGCCTGCTGGGCACGTTTGTGAAGGCGCCGGAAGTGCAGTATCACCACGACGTTTACAACCAGTTCCTGTGGAATTTGTTCTAAATTCGCAGGCACCGATCTGCACTGAGATTAGGAAGGCCAGGCCTGCGGGCGTGGCCTTTTTCTTTACAAATGTTTGCCGGAATTGACTGTGTCTTTACATCGCGCAAAGGCTCTTCCTTCATAAAATATAATGGGAGAAGTGTAACCGCCCGTATCCGCGATCACTTAACACTCGATCGCATAACAAAGGAAATGCACATGAAACGACTGACCGCCTGGGCCCTGGGAATGATTCTGCTGGTTTCTTCTCATGCCATGCTGGCCCAGCATGGGGGCCACGGCGGTGGGCGCGGCGGCGCGCCGCGAAGCACCGGTACCGGCGACACCTCTGACAAGAACCTGCAGGATTTCAACCACGCCATGGCGGTGCAGGCCACTCCCGATCAGGTATCCCAGTTTCAGGCTTTGGCGAAGAGCACGGAGTCAGCCAGGAAACAGGCGCAAGAGCTTCTGCAACTGGCGGCCAAGGCAAACCGCTCGGCTGATCTCTCTCAACAAACCGCCGCGTTGAAGGATGCGGTGGAAGATGCGCAAGGCGGCAACAAGTATTTTGTGAAAAGCTTTTCGAAGCCCCAGAAGGATGGCCTGAAGGAATTGACGAAGAAATTGGAGAAGGCGGATTCCGAAGTCGGGAAGCAGAGGAAGGCGCTGGATCAGCGGCTTGAACACTCCAAGGGCGAGAGCGACGCGATGGCGAGCACGGCGGACAAATTGGAAAAGGCGTTAGCCGAATTCCAGACCCAGCAGCTCAATTTGGGCAAGGAGATGGGGATTCAGACGCCGGCAATGTGAAGAGTTGTGTGACGCGGTGCGCTTCCACGCCCGCGCCAACAACATCCTGCCTAGAACAGCGCCGTTGGACGCCGCTTCCAGTTCTTGCCTTTTTCTTTCGCGATGTTTTCCATGTCATTGACGTAGGCGCCGGACTGGGTCAGGACATGGTGCAGGTCGTTGCCTACGCTGATGAAAGTGAATCCTTTTTCCAGGAACTCACCCACGCGAGCCGTACCAAACAGAAAGATTCCGAGAATGAGTTTATTTTTGCGGGCATGCTCGATCAGCTTTTTTGTGGCGGCATCGAGTTCGGGCGAGGTGTACATGTGCGGAAATTCGTACTTCTCGTAAAGTCCCATCGACATGCACAAGTCGTTCTGGCCCAGAAAAAGAATATCCACGCCTGGCACGGCGGCGATCTCCGCAATGTTTTCGATACATGAAGCCGTCTCAACCTGCAGCGCGACGATGCCGTTGTTGTTGAAGTTGCCGGCGTAGCCCAGCAGTCCCGCCTTGTTCATGCTGCGCTGCGGGAAGTAAACCGACCGGGTGCCGACAGTGGGATACTTGGTGCAACTGATCGCCTGCCGCGCCTCTTCAGCGGTGTTGATGTAGGGGACCAGCACTCCGTCGGCGCCCATGTCGAGTGCTTGCTGGATTCCCGGGCGATCGTCGTACCCGCCGACTCGCACCAGGGATTTGGCGCCGCCGTTCGAGATTCCCGCCAGCATAGCGGAAAGTTTTTCGTAGCCCATGGGACCGTGTTGCGTGTCCACGAGCAACCAGTCGTAGCCGCTGTAGGCCAATTGCTCGGCCACGGTCGGACTGTGCGCGTTCAGGAACAAACCCATCTTAGGCAGGCCTTCGCGCAGTTGCTTCTTGAAATCTGCGCCACTGAGGGTGGCTTCGGGCATAGCTGATTCCTCCTGAGAGTGGTGAAAGTTCTCTAGTGTAACCTACGCGGACGCGGGAGCGGAGGGAGTATACGTGGTTTGTGGAAGGTCAACTGTGACCCGCGGATATGCGGCGTGTCCGGTTCGTGGCCGGCCTGCGAATGTTTAGGTCAAGTTCTAAGACCTTGACCAGTCGAAGGCGACGATCCATCCCCAACAGTTTTCTAGTCCTCGGTGGTGGAGTAGACTTAGCCCTGATACCAGTTTGCTGGAGACGGCGCTATGCCCACCCCGAGCGATATCATCATCAAAGACCCGGATGTGCTGGGGGGCACTCCTGTTTTCCGCGGCACCCGTGTGCCTTTTCAGGCTTTGTTGGACTATCTCGAAGGTGGACAAACCCTCGACGATTTTCTCGATGATTTTCCGACTGTGACTCGCGAGGCAGCGGTGCATGTCCTGGAACATGCGAAGTCGCTGGTGGTCAGTCAACTGCCATGAAGTTGTTGCTTGACGAGTGCGTCCCCAGAAAACTCAAGAACACTTTGACCGGACACGAGTGCCAAACTGTTCCTGACGCGGGATTAGCCGGAAAGAAAAATGGCGAACTGTTGGCGCTGGCGGAAAACGCCGGATTCGAAGTATTTGTGACAGTCGATCAAGGTATTGAATTTGAACAAAACCTTCGCGGGCGCAAAATCGCCGTCATCGTCGTAAGCGCCAAATCAAGCCGTCTTGCTGACCTGCTCCCTCACGTACCCGACATTCTGGAGCGACTTGCGTTCGTCAAGAGCGGAGAACTGGTCCGCGTCAATCACTAATTGTTGTGCTGCACCGGGAATTCACGCCACGCGTTCGGTGGCTTCGAACTTTGTCCCCAGCACCGTCAGAAATTCCGAGAGCCATGCGGGATGGGCCGGCCATGCCGGACGCGGTGACCAGGTTGCCGTCAACGCAGGCTTTGTCCATCGGCACTTCGACGTAGGTGCCTCCAGCTGCGGCAACGTCGGGCGCGACCGCGGGATAGCAACTGCAGCGGCGGCCTTCGAGCACGCCCGCTGCGGCGAGAAGTTGCGCGGCGTGGCAGATGGCGGCGACCGGCTTTCTCGCCTGGAAGAAATGCCGCACCAGATCAAGCACCTTCGGATTCAGCCGCAGATATTCCGGTGAGCGGCCCCCGGGAACGACCAGCGCATCGTAAGTGTCCGCCTTAACGTCGTCGAAAGTGGCGTTGAGCATGAAGTTGTGGCCGCGTTTTTCGCTGTAAGTCTGATCGCCTTCGAAGTCGTGGATGGCGGTGCGAACGAACTCTCCGGACTTCTTCCCCGGACACACCGCGTGCACCGCGTGTCCCAGCATTTGCAATGCCTGGAACGGCACCATCACTTCGTAGTCTTCGACGTAATCGCCGGCCAATAAAAGAATTCGTTTTTGCGCCATGGTGGATTCCTCTGACAGCTATTCTGCCAGATTGAAGCCGAGTTGTTTTGAGTTTCGAGCTTACCCGGCGATGGGCCGGAGGTTGCGCGGGCTGAGGTTGCCCGCGCTACGCGGAATCATTAATCCTGGCGAATCCTGGTCTCTAGTGGTGGTGGTCGTCGTGATGATCGTCGTGACCATGCCGCCAGGTCCAGTATTGTTTCTGATCGTCATGATTCAATTGGCGGAAGTCGCGATTCTCGCGATGATTTTCGGTGACCCACTGGTTGTAATAGACGGTTTCATGTCCATTCCAGCGGTGATAGTCGTTGTAGTACGGGTCGTACACGCGATAGCCTCGGCCTCCACAACCCGTGGTCAGGGCTGGCGCGAGAAAAGCGACGGCCAGCAAGAGTGAACTGAGATATCTGTATCCACAGCGCATAATGTTGGGCTCCTTCGCTGCATCATCCGTTCGAACCGTTCGGCAATCTTTGTTGCTGATATGGGGTTTCAGGTTGCCCGACCGGTTGGATGATTTGGACTGCACCTGTCGCCGGCGAATTCCGCCAGACCTCGGGCGAGATCCCGTTATTCTTCAGGCGCCGGTTCGTTGGGGTGATTTTCGGCTGGGGCCAGGGGCAGGCGGGAAGCGCCGCTGAGCAGGTCGCGCTCCTGGGGAGAGAACTGGCTCTTGAATCGCTCGGACTCGATAATCTGCTGACGCTGACCGGGAGGCATGGCGCGCAGATCGCGGATGGCGGTCTGCAACTTTTGCCTGCGCTCCGGAGGGAGGCCCTGGAGCTGCGAATAGAGCTGTCGCGCCTGTTGCTTCTGGTCCGGAGTCAGGTGCTCCCAGGTTTCCATGCGCTGCAGAATCCGGTCCTGCTGCTGCGGTGGGAGACTATTAAAATGCTGCAGCCGATCGCGCAATCGCTGCTGGCGCTCGGCTGGCAGATTGCGGAACTGGGGATCATTATCCAGCGCCTTCTGTTGCTGATCCGGAGGCAGGCTTCGGTAGCGGCGCAGCCATTGCCCGGCATGATTGCCCTGCTGGGCCTGCTGCCGCGCGGCTTGCCGTTCTTCCCGCTTCTGGATGCGCTTCGAAGCGGCCCGTCTGGGCCGCACACGGCAAAATGACGAGCGCCAGCATGAGGCTGCTGAGCGTTGCCGCCATTTTCGCCGTGATGGTTTGAGGTCTGACACTTTCGTTTTTTCTTCGGCATTTCGAAACTTCCAACCGCGACGGTCGCCAGGAATGCCGCCAGGGCGCGAAGAATTTACGGATTCGCGGTTACGTCCTGCTGTACTTCGAGATCATCGAGTACTTCAAAATCGGAGTACAGATTCTGGTTTTTATCCAGCGCCTGTAAATCACCCACTGCCGTTCCCGGCTCGGCCGCGGATTGCACCAGCCGCCGCTGGCGACGCATTGTTCAGCGCTGTCGCTGCTGCGCCCGCTGTTCATGCGAACCAGAGTCACGCTCGCGACCATCAGCAGCGCGAACGACGCAGCCAGCACCGGCTTGCGCAGCCATTGCAGCCAGCCCGCGGGCTGCTTCGCGGTTGCCGCCTCTTCCCGCAAACGTGCGTTGAGGCGGACATCAAAATAAGGCGACGGCTCCGGAGCCTGCCACTCGTCCAGCAGCGACATGGTCTGGCGGAATGCCTCGAGCTTGCCCGCGCATTCCGCGCAGGAATCGAGATGGGCCTTTACTTCGGGCGTGGCCGCGATCAATCCGGCGGCCAGGTCCGGCATCAGTTCGCGAATATCTTCGCAACGGCAATTGGACTTCATGACAGCTTCCTTCTTCCTCAGCAAACTCTCTAAACAAATTCTTTGCAGCTGTTCGCGCAGCGTTTCATAAGCGCGAAACAGCAATGACTTGGTGGCGGACTCGCTCAGCTTCAATACCTCGGCGATCTGGCGATAATCCATCTGCTGATACTTGTGCATGAGAACGGCGATCCGCTGCCGTTCCGGCAGTGCCTGCACGCGCTGGCGAATGGCG
This sequence comes from Terriglobia bacterium, assembly GCA_963812465.1. Lineage (GTDB taxonomy): Bacteria > Acidobacteriota > Terriglobia > Terriglobales > Acidobacteriaceae > JAIQFF01. The sequence goes on along the minus strand of CAWEVE010000013.1, from coordinate 156,140 downwards.
GCCAGCCGCTCGCGCTGCACCAGGTTTTCCTCGGCGCTGGGCGACCGGTCGGGCAGGTCCAGAGTGCGTCCACTCTCTTCGTCCGGCTCATCCAGGCTGACCTGTGTTCTCGGCGCGTTCGTGACGCGTGTCACGCGCGTGATTCACCGCCAGGTTGGTGGCGATGCGATACAACCAGGTGGTGAATTTGGCGCTGGCTTCGTAAGTCTCGCGCGAGCGATAGACTCGCAGAAAAACTTCCTGAGCCAGGTCCTCCGCTCCGGCGGCATTGTGCGCCATGCGGTACATGAAATTCACCATGGGCCGGCGATATTTCTGGACCAGGTAAGCGAAAGCGGAGTCGTCGCCGGCCTTCACCTGCAGCATGATTTCGGCGTCACTGCGCTCTTCGCCGGACGCACCGGCGTCGGCTCCCAAGACCGCTGGCTTGGGCACGCCCGCCATGGCAAGCAACCCGCGATCCATAGCTACGCTGCTCACATCTGATTCAACCCTTGCCGAGGGTGAAAGTTGCGCCCCGGTTGCAGCCGATCCCGGCCCGGAAGTGCCCTCGGTACTATGGGCTGCGGGTACTTTCGGGGGTCTGGGTTCGTTCGGCATTTTGGGGTTTTGCCCGTGGAGCCTGGAATCCCGGAAAACGGGCCATCCGGGGAGTCAGGAACTAGCCTATCATGGCGGGTGGATACGTGAAACTGGTTCGTTTGCTACAATATAGCGACGGTTCGAGTGGGCGCTTAACTCAGCGGTAGAGTGCCATCCTCACACGGTGGAAGTCGTAGGTTCAAATCCTACAGCGCCCACCATCGTTAAAGACTTAGAACCGTTTCCCTGCCATCTTCCCTGCCGTTCATGGCCAATCGCGCGATCTTCCCATGCACTTCAGCCATGTCCGATGTTGCGGCTTCCCCGTACGCACCCATTGTGAGCCGAACGTCAATGTGGGTCACGCATGTTTGAGGCGCAAGTAGATTAGGAACGTGCCGGCGAACCGGCTCTCTGGGGAGTGTAGGGGACCTTCAGCACGCCCTGCTCTTTTGTGAGTGCCATCCGGAGCGCAAGCAGCCCATCTCAGGCCTGTGATTGTCTTCCCAAGCTGGAATGGGCTAGTGAAGTCAAAGGAGTCCTTAGCAGCCTAGCGGGATAGTCTTAGTGATCGGAGATTGGGGATCCTCGGCAGCTTCACGCACCCGGCGCATAAAATCCTCAAAATCGAACGGCGGGCCGTGTCGCACGATTCCCACTCCCATCCATTCCATCGGAACCTCCGCGATTGCGCGGAAGATGGCGTCATCCATTTCACCTTGATTGACTCCAGGGGGCTAGTTGCTCTTGCGCGTGGCGCGTTACGCAGTCCAAGCATCATTCCCCGGTAGCACACTGCCGAAATATCTGCGCCGGGTTTGCAGGCGGCCTTGCAAACCTCTACACCGATTGCACGCTGTCCGCCTGCATGGCCGCTTTCCATCCCTCTGCCCAAGCCCAATTTCCAAACGGCTCTTACATCTTCCGGGTCAACCTGGGCTACCGGCTCACCGGGCGCGCCTCCGAAGAAATCTGCTTGGTCCATAGGTGATCCTCCGAAGGCCGAAAATATACGCCGTGACGAGGCACGCCGCGAGTGACTTTGCTAACCGGTTCTCTCCCGACCCGTTTCAGTCATACAATAACGCGCATGCTCCTTAAACTCACCGTTCTGCCTGGCGACGGCGTTGGGCCGGAAGTCACTGACGAAGCGATTCGCGTCCTGGAGGCTGTTGCCGAAACTTGCCATCATCAACTCGACATCACCCGCAAGCCGGTCGGGGGAGCGGCGCTGACGTCCAGCAAAGATCCGCTGCCGCCGGATACCTTGCAGGCCTGTCTGAGTTCCGGCGCGGTGCTGCTGGGGGCGGTGGGCGGGCCGGCGTTCGATAGTTTCCCCAGCCATCTTCGTCCGGAGAGCGGGTTGCTGCGGTTGCGCAAGGAATTGGGAGTGTTTGCCAATCTGCGGCCGGCGCTGTGTTTCTCCGCGCTGGAGGATTGCTCTCCGCTGCGAGCGGAAGTCGTGCGCGGAACCGATGTCATGATCGTGCGCGAGTTGCTGGGCGGCATCTACTTCGGCCAGCCGCGCGCCACCACCGGGACAGCCGGCCATCGCTCGGCGATCGACACCATGAGCTATGGCGAAGCGGAAATCGAACGCATCGCGCACGTGGCTTTTGGCCTGGCGCGATCCCGGCGCCGCAAAGTCACTTCCGTGGACAAAGCCAACGTTCTGGATTGCTCCCGCCTGTGGCGCGATGTGGTGACCCGGGTGGGGCAACAGTATTCCGACGTCAAGCTTTCCCACATGTATGTGGATTCGGCGGCCATGGCGCTGGTGGCGCGGCCGGCGGAATTCGATGTGGTGCTGACCGAAAACATGTTTGGCGACATTCTTTCCGACCAGGCCGGCGCCGTGGTGGGATCGCTGGGAATGCTGGGCTCGGCCAGCATCGGCGGCTCGGTGGGATTGTACGAGCCGGTACACGGTTCCGCTCCTGACATCGCGGGACAGGGCATTGCCAATCCGCTGGGGGCGATTCTTTCGGCGGCGATGTTGTTGCGATACTCGTTCAAACTGGAAGCCGAAGCGGCCGGCGTCGAGTCGGCTGTGGCCAGCGTTCTGGCCGCGGGAGCCCGCACCAAAGATATCGCCAAGCCCGGACAGAAAGTTCTGACTACGTCCGAAATGGGGCAAAAAGTTGCCCAGGCGGTTCGCGAGCGCTCGCAGCCGGCGGAGAAAAAAGCGGCGAGCTGATCCCAGTTCGAAACCCGGTCGCAGAATTTCCACAGAGTTTTTCCGCGAGAGCGTGCTGCATCTTCAGCTTGCTGGAGTAGGATCACTTCAACAACATTCTTTCGCCCGAGGGGAGGCAGAAATGCTTTCCAAATGCGCCAACCCGGGCTGCCCGGCCTCGTTCCTCTATTTGCATCAGGGCAAGCTCTTCCGATTTGATACTGCTGCGGAATCCCCTGCTGGTCAGCGCCCCGAAAAGTCTGTTCATCACGTTGAATTTTTCTGGCTGTGCGACGAGTGTTCCGGAAAGCTGACGCTCAACTACAGCAAGGGAATCGGGCTTACCACGGTCTCGTTGAGTGAAACGCAGAGTCGAGCCGCGTCGGCTTCGTGAAGGTGTGCTGCTGGAATTGAATAAAGCTGCGGGCAGGATGCCCGCAGGACAGCCGGCGGGACGCCGGCGCTACTAAACCCCCGCGCTGCTAATCCCTGGCGCTATGCCACTTGCCGCTGTTTTTCCAGCAGGGAGAGGAATTCTCCTGCGAGTTCTTCATCCCAGAATCCGGCTCGAGCTTCTTCCCGCATGGTGGTGGCGGCCTGCTCGTGGCTGAGCGCGGGCTTGTAGGGGCGCGCCGTGCGCAGTGCGTCGTAGACGTCCACCACTTGCAAGACCCGGGGAGCAGCGGGATTTCGTTCCGGCGCAGGCCGTCGGGATAGCCGCTGCCGTCGGAATGCTCGTGATGATTGCGGATGATCGGCAGCACCAGGCGCAACGACTTGAGCGGCCGGCAGATGGTTTCGCCGGTGATGGGATGCAGTTTCATCACCGCCCATTCTTCCGCCGTGAGGTTGGTTCCCTTTTTCAGGATTTCGTCCGGCACCGCGATCTTGCCCAGATCGTGCAGATAGCCGCCCCGGCGCAAGGCGACGATGGATTCTTCATCCAGGCCGAGATGGCGTCCCAGGTTGCTGGCATTCCGGGCCAGGCGTTCGCAGTGGCCCTCGGTGTAAGGATCGCGGCTCTCCACGCTCAAGCCCAGCGTACACAGAACCGATTCCGCGGTTTCCAGTTCGTCGGTGAATTCCTTGAGCTTGAGCAGAGACTTGACCCGGGCAAACAGCTCCTCGGGGAAGATCGGCTTGTTCAGAAAATCGTCGGCGCCCGATTCAATTCCCATCAGCCGGTCTTGACGATCGGTGAGGCCGGTGATCAGCACGAATGGGATCAGGCGGGTGGCCGGATTGCCTTTCATCTCGCGGCACAACTCGTAGCCCGATTTGCCGGGCATGATCACGTCCGAAAGAATCAGGTCGGGAGGATGGCGAAGAACTTCGATTTCGGCGTGGACTGCGTCCGGAACCGCCGACCACGTCATAGCCGCGGGTGGCCAGCAGTTCCTGCATCAGCAGCATGATGTCTTCGTTGTCGTCCACCACGAGAATTCGCGGCGTGTGCCGCCGAATGCCGCCGATATCCTGGCCCATGTCCTTGTACGAATGGGATGGGGCAGAGATGGAGGTCGGTAGTTTCTGGCGGGGGCTCATCTTCCAACCGTGACAGGATGATTGTACTGGATTCGCGGGCGGTAAAACGGCAATCGCTGAATTCGTTCCTGATCTGGGAAATCCTGTATACGTGATGTGACGAGTGCCCTTGTGCGCTGGGTCTCCGGATGCATAGGTTTGCAGCATGCATCGATTTCAGTTTCAGTTTGCGTACATCGTCCTGGGAATTTTGCTGTTCAGCGGCGCGGCGCTGGGCGTGCCCAAGCCTCACGTGGTCAACTTTGGCAAGTGGACCCCGATCAAGTGGTGTGTTGGCGCCGAAGAAAGCAAGTGTGTTGACTTGAAAGTTCGCACCTTGTACGTCGATGGCAGGATGAAGGAATTTACTCTGGGCGCGCCGCATGAAATCACGGAGCGGCTGTTCGTTGTGCGGCGCGTATTCCGCCTGAACGATAGCTTACCCAGCGAAACCGCGCTCTCCGCCGCGATGGCAGTGGCAGCGTGGCGGATGGCTTCTGGTGGACCGCGTGACCGGCCACGTTTCGGCGATCAGCCTGCCCGAGTTCGATTCCTACTACTCGGTGGCCAGTTGGTATCGCGACTACGCGGCCTACTGCGGCGTCTCCGATGACGGCAAGAAACTTTTTGCCGTGGTGTTCCAGGTGGGACGGCGCAAGCCGGTGCTGAAGAAAGCTCTCGGCGAAACTGCCGAAGACGATATGCCGGATTCGGAATGTCCGGCGCCAGTGTGGGAGCGGCGGCCGGCGCGAGTCACCTTCGAAGCTGACGAGAATCAGAAATCCACATACTCGGTGCGGGGACATGCAGCGGATCTGGTGAGTGACGACGACGCGGAGGAAGAGAAGGCTTCGCAATAAAAAGCGGGAAGGGCACGACAAAAGCGGGAAGGGCACGACTTCAGTCGTGCCGCAACAAGCTCTCGGGCGGCGGCTTAAGCCGCTGAGGTGTGCTGGTTTCCGGAACAGCGGACCGCAGGCGCTAAAGCGCGCTGACTCTCGCGAGTTAGCGGCACGAGTGAACTCGTGCCCTTCCCGGATTCACGCCCTTGCCCTTTGCTCGCTGCCTGCGCTCCGGTCGGAATGACAAAGAGAGGGTGGCTGGGGGTGCTACCGGGCCCGACTTCTGCTTGACGTAGCTGTATCCGGCCAGCAGAGAGCGCTGTAGTTCCAATCAAGACATAGTTGCGCCGCCGGGCGCGGATTTCCGGCGGCTCCGTCACACTTTTTGCCAGGACGGCTCCGAGTGCCAGCCCCGTGGCCAGTCCTCCCAGGTGAGCGGAGTTGTCGATGCCCGGCACCAGGCCAAAAAACAGGTTGTAGGCGGCGAAGCTGATCAGACTCTTGAGGGTTGGCTTCAGAGCTTCCTTCGCAATCGGAAGTTTTCCCAGATACAGCACCGCGATGAGAGCGCCCGCGAGCCCAAAGATTGCCCCCGAGGCTCCCGCCCCAACGCCCTTCGGATGCCACCACAGGCTGGCCAGGCTGCCGCCGATCCCGCTGGCGGTGTACACCATCACGTAGGTCCAGCGATCGAATATCCTCTCCGCCAGCCTGCCCAGGTTCCACAGGCACCACATGTTGAAGAAGATATGAATGATCCCGATATGAACGTAGTTTGAGGCGAGTATCCGCCAGGGCTGCAATCCCAGGGACAACGGGGCGAAGTTCGCGCCCCAGATCACCAGTTGCTGGACGGTGGGAGTCATCGGCGACACTCCCGAAAGCACCATAGCAGCGAAAACCAGGACGTTGATGCCGACGATGATCTGGGTCACGAGAAACGGTTGGCGGTTCCGGACTGGCGAGGGAGAATCGTAACCTTCGTGGGAAGTAACGACCGCGGCCGCTTTCGCGCGGCAATCGCGGCAGAGAGGATCGTATTCTCCAGCCGACGACGGTAGCTCGCGACCGCACCGAACACATGTTGACATGACACTCACTCCACTTTTTGCTGCGCTAAACCTGTAGCGCCATCGTCCCAAGGCGGAGGGCAAGATGCCCTCCGGACAGCCGGCAGGATGCCGGCGCTACTTCACAGATAACCGGCTTAGTCTCCCATCGATTCGACGGCGGGCATTTCTTCGATCACCGTTCTGGCCGTCACCTGGGCGCTGGTCACCAGGGCCACTGAGGCTACCACGACCGCGCTGCCCGCCAGGATGTAACCGTCCACTCGTTCATGCAGGACCAGCCAACCCAGAAACACGGCTACGACCGGGTTGACATATGCGTAGGTGGAAACTTTCGAAGTGGGCACGTGATTCAGCAGCCAGATGTATGCGGTGTATCCCACCCACGATCCGAAGACGACCAGGTAGAGCATGGCGCCGACGCCGCGCGCGGTCCAGACTACTCGTGATAGATCGCCCAGAGCGAATGCGGCCAGAAAGTTTGCCACCCCTGCCGCGATCATTTGCCAGGCCGTGGCGGAGAATGGATCAACGTCGGGCGACTTCCACTTCTTCGCCAACACCGAACCCAGCGCCCAACTGAACGATCCACCTAACAGGCTGATGGAAGCCCAGAACTGAACTCGTCCCAAAGCGGTGGCGGACTTAAGATCTGGCCATAGCAACACCACCAGGCCGGCCACTCCCAGGCCCAGGCCGATTTTTCCGCGCACCGCAATGTGGTGATCGCCGAGCAGCAGCGAGTCCAGCACCAGAAACCAGAGCGGCGTCACCGCGATGATCAGTGCCGCCAGGCCGGACGCCACATGCTTTTCCGCATAGGAGAGCGTGAGATTGCCGCCCATGAGCAGCAGGACGCCGACTACCGCCATGCGTCCCAACTGCCTGGGTGAGTAAGAAATTCTGCGTCCGCGCAGCGCGCAAAACGCGAGCATGAAGACGCCCGCAATCAGGAAGCGGATGCCGCACATCAGCGCCGGCGGAATCTGCTCGACCGCGATGTCGATGCCGAGATAAGTCGAGCCCCAGAAGAAATACACCAGCGCGAAGGCGAGGATCACGGCAAAACGATGCTGGCGCTGGGCTGAGGTCATGGAGGTGCGAAGCTAGAACATATCAGACGGCGGCGGGGGCGATTCGACTCAGCTCCACGTAACTCGTTGACCAATCAGGCTCCGAAATCCGCAACCCCTGTCATCCCGACCGGAGCGAAGCGCAGCGAGCGCAGTGGAGGGACCTTGTGTTGCTGCTGCTGGCGGCACCGCTGCGGAGCACTCGTAGTGATTTTGGCGAACTTCCTGTTCCGATGGCGCTGGCCCCCAGCACACAAGGTCCCTCCACTGCGCTCGCTTCGCTCGCTCCGGTCGGGATGACGAAGGGTTTGGCAGGTGACTAACGAGTAGCTTTAGGGGGTTACGCCGTTCGTCCGCGCAAGCTATAATAACGAAGGAATGTTGCCCGATGCGCCATCAGAACCCCAATTCGCACCTGCCCGTGTGCTGGCTCGACTTTCTGGTCTGCCCGCGCCGTCACCTGGCAGTGTTGCCCTCCCAGGCGCGTCCCAGCTTGTTCGGTAGCGACTAGTTCTCCAATCCTCCCAGATTCTGTGGCTTAGGGGATGAATCCGCCTTTTTCGGCGGGACCGCCCAGGAGCTGACGACTGACGAACGACGATTGCTTTCCGGAGGATTCCATGACCACCAAGACGCTTGCAGGACCGAAGATCAAGACCGCTCTGCCCGGCCCCAACGCCAAGCGCGTTCTCGCGGGCGATGAGAAATACATTTCGCCGTCTTATACGCGCTCCTACCCGCTGGTGGCCAAAACGGGCCGCGGCATTGTAGTGACCGACGTGGACGGCAACGAATTTTTCGATTTCTCCGCCGGCATCGCCGTTACCTCGACCGGACATTGCCATCCCGATGTGGTCGCCGCCATTCAGAAGCAGGCTGCTGAACTCATCCACATGTCAGGGACGGATTTTTATTACGAGAGCATGATCACGCTGGCCGAGCGGCTGTCGAAGATCGCGCCCATGCCCGGGCCGCACAAGATTTACTACGGGAATTCAGGAGCGGAGGCAGTGGAGTGCGCACTTGAAGCTGGCGCGCTATCACACCCGGCGGCAGAACGTGATCGCATTTTTCGGAGCCTTCCACGGTCGCACCATGGGCGCGCTCTCGCTGACCGCCTCCAAGCCGCAGCAGAAGCGGCGCTTCGGCACCGGAGTTCCGGGCGTGACTCACGTGCGCTATCCCGATGTTTATCGCGGATGCGAAGGTGGGCCGCAGGATGCCGAGGCCTTCGCGCTCGGCTGCGCCCGTTACATCGAGGACAAGCTATTCAAGACGACTCTGGCTCCGGAGGAAGTTGCGGCCATCTTTGTCGAACCGGTGCAAGGCGAGGGCGGCTACGTAGTCGCGCCTACCGTCTTCATGCAGGAGCTGCGCCGGATCTGCGACAAGCATGGCATTCTGCTGGTTGCGGATGAAGTTCAGAGCGGCGCCGGACGCACCGGCAAATGGTGGGCGATCGAGCACACTGGCGTGCAGCCCGATATCGTCTGCATGGCGAAAGGCATTGCTTCGGGCATGCCGCTTGGCATCACCATGAGCCGCGCCGACATCATGGACTGGGTGCCGGGCTCGCACGCGTCAACTTTTGGCGGCAACCCTGTCTGCATCGCGGCCGCGCTGGCCACGCTCGATGTGATCGAGAAGGAAGGCCTGCTGCGGAACTCCAGCGAAGTGGGCAACCACATGCTGAAACGCATGGCGGACTGGCCACGCAAACACAAGCTGGTGGGCGATGTGCGAGGCCGCGGATTGATGGTCGGCGTCGAAATCGTCAAGGATCAGAAGACCAGGGAGTATGCGCCCGAACTACGCGACCGCATCATCGAACTGGCCTTTGACCGTGGCGTCCTGTTCCTTGGCTGCGGCCCAAGCACGATTCGGATCGCGCCAGCGCTGGTTGTCACCAAGGACGAAGCTGACGTGGCAGTCGATGTCCTCGACGAGTGCATCGCCGTCGCTGAAAAAACACGTAGCTGAAGTGAAGTCCGGTAGCGCCGGGCGTCTCGCCCTCGGTGAGGCGCCGGGACATCGAGGATCTAACGGGTGGGAGATTTTCATGAACACTGGAACCGTCGAATCCATCTACCTCGCTACCGCAGCCGGTGTACCGACTCATGCGGTGGATGAGGCTTCTGCCGTTCCCGGCGTTGGGCTGGAAGGCGACCGTTATGCATTGGGTGTAGGTACTTTCTCGAAACCTCTGCCCGATCGTGAGCTCACGTTGATTGAGGCTGAAGCCATTGAAGCCCTGAAGCGCGAGTACCACTTCGAGCTGGCTCCGGGTGAAGCTCGCCGCAATGTAGTCACTCGGGGCGTGGCTCTGAACCATCTGGTTGGAAAAGAGTTCAAGATTGGCGACGTCAAGATTCGCGGAATTCGTCTGTGCGAACCTTGCGATTACTTGCAGCGATTGACCGGACGCGAGGTGATTCGCGGACTCACTCACCGTGGCGGCTTGCGCGCGCAAATCCTGACCCGAGGCACAATCCACGTCGGCGATCCGATAAGTTAGCGTGGCGCGGGCGCGACGCTCATTTGCTCTCTCTCTTCGTTTTATTTTTGCACGAAAGTAACTTCGGGCCGTGTACGTCAGGTTTCTCCTTGACACCATATCTTCAGGGAGCGAAACTCGGCTTAGAGATCTCTCTACATTTTTGGTATGGATACTTACTCTATCCTGGACAATAACTCTTCCCAGGCAGCGCCAAAAACTGCCTCTCCGAGCATTGTCTTTTCGGGTCCGGCGTCAAGCTCGGCGGGCGCGGCGGCAGCGCCGGCCAGGGCCCGCGAGACGCTCCGGTTTCCCGGCGAGGATGGCGGCAAATCGCTCAGCGAGATGGCACAGCGTGATCTGGATGCCACGCTGCAGTTATTGGCCGAGCGCGCGCAATACATTACCGGAGCATCCGGAGTCGCGATCGCACTGCGCCAGGGCGATGACATGATCTGCAGCGCCAGCGTCGGACCCTCGGCGCCGGAACTGGGCGCGCACCTGCAAATTGATTCGGGTCTTTCGGCGGAAAGTGTCCGCACACGGAAGACCTTGCATTGCGAAGACGCGGCGAACGATTCCCGCGTGAACCGCGAGAGTTGCCGCGCATTCGGGATCGCATCCGTCGTGGTCATGCCCCTGGTGCGAGGCGAAGAAGTGTTCGGGGTGTTCGAGTTGCTGGCGAGCCGACCCCATGCCTTCGAAGAGCGCGACTTTGTGGCTCTGCAACGCCTGGCGGAGATGATCCAAACCGCGGTGGAACATGCCGAAGCGGCGCGGCGCGCCGAAAAAGAATTGGGTGGAAAGCCGGGGTCAGCGGTGACAGCAGTCGTCAAACCCGTGTCCGAAGTCGTCAAGCCTGCAGCTAGTCCGGCGGAAACAAGTCTTACGAAAAACAAATTGCTGCGCCCAAGGTCAGGACTGAACTAGAGACCGCGACAAAATCCGCCCCCGTCGCCGAGGTCGCGCCCGCTCTTGATACGAATCTCGCAACGGCAGAGATCACTGCAGCGGTATTGGGCGAACCAGACGAACCTCTTCTGACCGGGCCGATCCCTTTCGGAAATGTAGGAAGGTGCCAGGCCTGCGCTTTTCCCGTGTCCCCGGGTCGCAGGCTATGCCTGGATTGCGAAGCCATCACTCCGAATACAGATCTGGAAGCAGAGGATGCCGATATGTTCAGTCAGGCATCTTCTTCCGACGTGAGCTGGGTACGATCGCATGTGTATCTGGTCGCGACCGTGCTGGTCGTGGCGGCCACGGTTGTCGTGCTGATCTGGCGGTTCTGAGAGTTCCGAAGAGTATGTGACCGGCCATTCCTGGCCAGCTCCTTCTCCACTTCTTCATAGCAAACTTTGCTAGCGCAAGGTCTGAACAAAACCATCCCAGAACGCGTATCTTCCATGGATACAGTCAGAGTCGAGGTCCGTCCCGGCTTTTGCCCGGCAGATGCGGATGTTCAGGAGCTCATAAACCCGTTCCTGACATTGACTTACCCGGTGAGCGCAGCCTACCATCGGAAATCATTCTGGAGTTTCTTTTTGATCACCGGCGAACTCATCTCCCACTATCGCATCCTGCACCAGCTCGGGGGCGGGGGCATGGGGGTAGTGTACGAAGCTGAGGACGTCAATCTTGGCCGGCACGTCGCCTTGAAATTTCTTCCGGGAGAGATGGAGAAGGACCCGTCGGCGCTGGAACGTTTCCAGCGTGAGGCCCGGGCTGCGTCGGCTCTGAACCATCCCAACATCTGCACCATCTACGAAATTGGGCAGGCCGATGGCCGCTACTTCATCGCCATGGAGCTGCTGGAAGGGCAGACGCTCAAGCAGCGCATCGGCAAGCAACCGTTGGAGATGGATCTGCTCCTCGAGTTGGCGATCCAGATCGCGGACGCGCTGGAGGCGGCTCACTCCAAGGGCATTATTCACCGCGACATCAAGCCCGCCAACATCTTTGTGACGGCCCGCAACCAGGCAAAAGTGTTGGATTTCGGTCTGGCGAAACAGACGCTCAAAGCCGAGGCCGTGATGGGCGGGGCAACCGCGGGCGCCGCGGTGACCGTGGATGAGCATCTGCTGACCAGTCCCGGCTCGACGGTAGGCACGGTTGCCTACATGTCTCCCGAACAGGCCCGCGGCAAAGAACTGGACACGCGCACCGACCTGTTTTCTTTCGGCGCGGTGCTTTACGAGATGGCAACCGGAGCGCTGCCCTTTCGCGGAGACACTTCGCCGGTCATGTTCGAGGCCATCCTGAACCGTGCACCGGTGCCTCCGGTCAGACTGAATCCCGATGTCCCGCTGCAGCTCGAAGAAATCATCCTCAAACTGCTGGAAAAAGACCGCGACCTTCGCTACCAGAGCGCGGCCGAACTGCGGGCCGATCTCAAACGCTTGAAGCGGGACACGGAATCGGGATTGATTTCCGCGGCGGCGAGCTCAGGCACGCTGCGCGCTGCCCGCGTGCGCAAGCCCGGCAGACTTTGGAATTTGGCGGTCATGGCCCTGGTCGTGCTCGCTGTGCTGGGGCTGGCGATGACCGTCTTCATGCGCCGTACCCGGGCGGTGATGTCGGATAAAGACGCAATCCTGCTCACCGATTTCGTGAATACCACGGCCGATCCCGTCTTCGACGGCACTCTGAAGAAAGCGCTGGCCGTGGATCTGGAGCAATCTCCCTATTTGAATGTCTTCCCCGAACAAAAAGTGCGGCAGACCTTGCAGTTCATGGGACGCACGCCCGACGAGCGCATCACCGGCGACGTGGGACGCGAAATATGCCAGCGCGCCGGCATCAAAGCCATGCTGAATGGCGCGATCGCCAATATCGGCAGCCAGTACGTGATTACCCTGGACGCTGTAAACGCGGGATCGGGAGAATCGCTGGCGCGGGAAGAAGTGCAGGCCGGCAGCAAGGAAACGGTGCTGAATTCGCTGCACCAGGCCGGATCCAGTCTGCGAAAGAAATTGGGAGAGTCGCTGGCCTCGGTGCAGAAGTACGACATGCCGCTCTCGCAAGCCACCACCTCTTCGCTGGAAGCGCTCAAGGCGTTCAGCCTGGGCGACAGCAAGCACCAGATGTCCGATGAGTTGGCCGCGCTGCCGCTTTATCAGCGCGCGGTGGAACTGGATCCGAATTTCGCCATGGCATATGCCCGGTTGGGCACGGTATACAGCAACCTGGGACAAAGCGAGCTTTCGGAGCAAAATCGGCAGAAAGCCTTCGAACTGCGTGACCGCACCAGCGAGCACGAAAAGCTGTATATCATGTCGCACTACTATGTGGATTCCGGTCAGCTTGAAAAAGGAATCACGGCGCTTGAACTCTACAAGCAGACCTACCCGCGGGACTCGATTCCCTACAACAATCTGGCGGTGGTCTATAACCAGATGGGCCAATATGAGAATGCGCTCGACAATGCCCGGCAGTCGGTGCAACTCGATCCCGACGGCGCCAGCGGATATTCGAACGTAGGTTTCGCCTATGCCGGTTTGAACCGCCTCGACGAGGCCAAGGCCACCTTTAAGCAAGCTCTACAGCGCAAGGCCGGCCCCTCGATTGCGCATACTGCGTTGGCCACAATCGCCTGGCTGCAGGGCGACAAAGACGGCGCCGAGCGAGAGCTGGACGCGTTGAAGAACGATCCCCAGGGGGACTTGCAGATCAATGGTCTCCGCTCGGGGATGGCTGCTTACGTTGGCCAAGTGAAAGCCGGAAAGGCTTTCGGGCAAAAACAGAGAGAAGCAGCCGGACGCCTGGGCTTCAAGGAGGCTGTAGCCTACGAATATGCGCAGGAGGCATACACTGAGGCCACTTTCCTGAGCAAGGCTCATGCTCTCGAGGATGTGAGCCAGGCGCTCAAGTTGTCGCAGTCGCCCGAATGTGGTAAACACCTGCGCCGTCGTACTGGCGATGGTTGGAGAGGACGCACGCGCGGCCAAACTGGCCGACGACATCGCCCAGAAGCGTCCTTATGACACCCTGGTGCAGTTCGTTGAGACGCCGCTGGTGAAAGCGCAGATTGAGCTGAATCACGGCAATCCTGGGAAGGCGATTGACCTGCTCGATAGCGCGTTAGTGTATGCGCGCGCCAATTCCGGGGTGCTCTACGTCCGGGGCAACGCCTATCTCAAGGCGGGACGCGGCAGCGACGCAGTCCAGGCCTTTCAGCGCCTGCTCGACATGAAAAACGTTATTACCGTCGATCCCATCATGCCTCTGGCCAAAGTCGGTCTGGCCCGCGCTTACGTCATGGCGGGCGATCAGGCCCGCGCCCGCGTGGCTTACCAGGACTTCCTGGGCTTGTGGAAGGATGCGGATCCGGATGTTCCAGTGCTGCGCGAGGTTAAAGCGGAGTACGCGAAACTGCAGTAGAAATTGTCAGCGACAGCTTCCGCTACTGCAACACAATCACCAGAATCCTGCCGTCGGAGTGGTATCCGCCGCCGGTCGCATTTTTGGCTCCCTGCACCGGATCGGGCGGCAGATAGTAGGACATGGTTTTCACCTTGCCCGATTGCTGCAACGTCTGACCGATATTCTCGCGCTCGCCGTCGACCGCCGGATCGATTTTGTGGGTCACGCTTCCGTTGCGCTGATCCTTTTCAAATCCGATATCGTGGGTTCCCGCTCCCGCCCACATGGTTTGTCCATTCCAGGTGCTGGGGGCTTTCCATATGCGGAAGTGGTGGCGGCTGGCCACGACCGAATATGCCTGGGCCAGTTCGTAGCCGAAATCCTGCTTGCGTCCGAAAAGATAAAGCTGGCTCATCGGCATCGCCAGGTAGTCCTGCTTCTCGTAGGTCTCGAGCACAGCCTTCATGACGGCTTCTTTGTTGTCTACGTCGGCGACATGCCAGTTCGCGGCGGTAAGCGCGCTTTGTACTTGTTCCTGCGAACCCACCAGAACGAAATTCACCATGTCACCCTGATTGTTGAACTGATCGTTGACCCGGCGGGGCAGACCGTCGATAGCCTTTTGCAACGCCGCATCCAGAGCAATCGTGGAGACATTCAACGCCGTCGCCGATGCCGGGGTTGCAGGTGTGGCCGCGCTCGATGAAACCATGCCGTTGGATGTCGGCGCGTCCGAGGAACTCGTCGGCGGTGCGCCTGCGCCAAATTGTCCCGCAAGGAAAACCTGGGCGGCGCTGGCCAGCTTCGACTTGATATCTGGTGCGGTTTTCGACGCGGCTGTTGATTCCGTGGTGGGTGTGGATGCAGTTGGCGACGCCGGAGCCGACGTGGACATTAAATTGTTGCCAGCCGCTGTCGCGGGTGCCGCGCTGCCGGCGCTGGTGACATGCACTTTGACCGCAAAGCTGCCGCTGCAGGCTGGCGTGGATTGCCCATTCACACCGAAACATTCAGCCGAAGAAAAGATGGCCGGGCTGGTCCGCCTTGAGTTGGTGGCTGCTGCCGACGAGAACCGCTGCTCCCTGTTCCTGCAGCTTCGCGATCAGGGCTCCAGCCGACGCGGAGGGAACTGGCAGGTTTGCGTTTCCTTGCGCCGAGCCACTCATTCCATTCGGATCGCAGCCCCCGAGCGTGCGCGGTGGCGCTGATTTCGAGAAGTTCTCCACCCTGCAGGTCAACCCCGGTATCAGTCCAGGGCTGGGCGGTCGAGATGGTGAAGGAATAGTCTCTGGGCGGAGCAACAGAGTCGGAGTACGCCGTGACGGATAGAACTGCGCATAATCGCTAGCGTGAGGGCGAACCCGCGGATCACCAGGAAAGAAAATTTCATAGCGAACTCCAGGTGGGTGCCGTCCGAGAGGACGACAGACGGGAAATATTACCTCTTAATAGTTGCTCGAGTCGAATCAGGCAGACCTCGAAACCAGCAAGCTGTCAGCACTTAGCAATTAGCACTTAGAATGACCGCGGGACGGACGTTACGAGCAATTCGGGTAAGGCTAATTGCCAATTGCTAATGCGAGTGCTGAGTGCTAACTTACATTTCGCCCGCGATACCAGAAATGAAAAAGCCTCAGCAGGGTCTCACCTGCTGAGGCTGGGGCGTGACTACGAAACAGCTAGCGAGCCAGCGCGGGCTCGAGTTGACCGGACTTCAGGCTCTCGTAGCGCTTGTTGACTTCGTCCCAATTCACCACGTTCCACCACGCCGCCAGGTATTCGGGACGGCGATTGTTGTACTTGAGGTAATAGGCGTGCTCCCAAACATCGTTTCCGAAAATCGGGAACAGCCCCTGGGAAATAGGATTGTCCTGGTTCGCGGTGCTGAGAATCTGCACGTCGCCGCCTTTTTTGCCGGCCAGCCAAACCCAGCCGCTGCCAAACTGCTTGACGCCGGCATCGTTGAACTTGGTCTGAAAATCCTTGAAGTTGCCGAACGCCTTCTTGATGGCATCGCCGACCGGGCCGCTGGGATCTCCACCGCCCTTGGGCTTCATGATTTTCCAGAACATGCTGTGGTTGACGTGCCCGCCGCCGTTGTTGCGCACGGCGCCACGGATATCTTCCGGTAGAGCATTCAGGTCGCGAATCAGGTCTTCGGCGCTCTTGGACTGCAGTGTCGGGATATTTCTCCAGAGCGGCGTTCAGATTTTTCACATAAGCCGCGTGATGCATGTCATGGTGCAATTTCATAGTCGCGGCGTCGATGGTGGGTTCAAGAGCGGAATAGTCGTAAGGCAAGGGGGGTAGTTCAAAAGCCATATTTTTTCTCCTCTGTAAGAGTCTCAGATGATGGTATCGCGCCTTGCGATTCAGCGGGGAATCTGTTTGATTTTCCCAAGTCCGGGGGAATGAGGCAACGAGGGACTACCGAAAACGAGAGGTTGCCTGTGGAAAACCTGGCTCAAACTGGGATGCCAAACTGGGATGGAAATGGGTCGGCTGATGGAGCCGTATTGGCCCAGCGCCTGTTGCAATTGTTGAGGATCGCTGGCGTAGCTCAGCCCGACTTCCAGGTCCACGACTCCGGCTCGGATCAGTCTTCTCAATCTCGGCGTCAAAGTGCTGCATGCCATCCCCGGAGCCATTTTTCAAGGTCTCAAGCAGGGTTTCGCCGGAAAGGTCTTCGGAGTCGAGACGGCTCACCGTGCGTGAGGTATTTTTGAATACTTCCAGGATAGCCACCCGGCCACCGTCTTTTCGCGGGATGAGTTGTTGCGAGATTACGTAACGCAGCGTTTTGGCCAGGCGGCCGCGCAACGACGGCTGCTCCGCCGGCGGGAAGGCGTTGGCGATGCGCTCCAGAGTTTTGCCGACATTGGGCGCGTTCAGGCTGGAGAGAACCAGATGACCGGTTTCGGCCGCATCGAGAACCATTTCGATGGTTTCGCGATCGCGCAGCTCGCCCACCAGAATCACTTTTGGCGCCTGCCGCAGCGCCGCCCGTAAAGCCAGCGCGAAGTTTGGAGTGTCGCTGTGCAATTCGCGTTGGTGGATGGTGGCCTGCTTGTGGTTATGCAGAAACTCGATGGGGTCTTCGATCGTAATAATGTGGCAGGTCTGCTTTTCGTTGATTCGATCGAGCAGCGCCGCCAGCGTAGAGGACTTTCCCGCCCCTCGCGCTCCCGTCACCAGCACGATGCCGTCCCGCAGGCCGGCGATTTCCCCCAGGTGCGCGGGCAAGCCCAGGGTGGAAAACTCTGGAATGGTGGTTGGAATCACGCGCATCACCACGGCGCAGCTGCCGCGCTGAATGAAAACATTGACCCGAAAGCGCGCCAGTCCCGGCAAACCGAAGGAGATGTCGCAGGCTCCCTGCTCGCGCAGCATGTTGATCGCCTGTTTGTTGTTGCCGATCAGATCGGATGCGATGCGGCGAGTATCATCCGCGCTGAGCAAACGCAGACCCGGGCCCTGCACTGGAATCAGCTGTCCGTAAACCTCGACCTGGGGCGGGCGCCCGGGCGAAAAAATCAGGTCGCTGACTTTGTCGGTGGCACGCAACATGGCCGCCAGCAGCGCATGCGTGGCTGCCGCACCCGAGGCCGATGCCGGCTCGAGCGTAACCTGAAGCGGTGCTTGCCTGGTGATGCCATTTTCTTTTAGCCAGGAATGAGAGCCCGAATGGGAGAGAGAGTTCGGTGCTGCGGGGCGTGGTCCCGGATTCCTTTTCGATCTAGTTCACTGTAGCGAAAACGCTAGCGCGCTTCTACGAAGAACGTGCCGGACATAGACCTTGGTAACCAGCACCGTCCGGGAACACGTTCGGGAGAAGAAAAAAGGGCGGCCACATGGGCCGCCCCGGATGATCGCAGTTGAAGGTTATTTCTTTTTCTTCGCCCCGTAGCTGGTCTCGATGCTGCTGCCAATGTACTGCAGCATGCTTTTCGCGCCATCGGCGAATGGACCGGTGGGTTGCAGTTCAAGATACTTGTTCAGCGCTTCCGCGGTGCCCGGCGCCGGAATCACCTTGCCGGTCTTGTCCGTGGTGGCCTTATTGATCAGGTTTACGCCCTTCTGATAATAGGCGTCCGCTTTGGTGGGGTCGGCCGCGATCGCCTTGTCAAAAGCGGCATTGGCTTCATCCACCTTGCCGCTATTCGTCAGCACCGCACCCTGGTTGTAGTAATACTGCGCCGCGCCCGGAGGATTGAGCTGCGCGGCCTGGTCATAGGCCTTGACGGACTCATCCAGTTGACCGGTCTTGGCTTCAGCCTGGCCCAGGTTGTTGTAGTAGGCGGCCAGGTTCTTGGCGTCATCGGGCTTGGGGTTGGCTGCCATGGCTTGCTTCTTGAGGTCGATGGCCTTCTGGTAATCGGTGACGGCCGCGCCGTAACGCTTGGCTTTCTCCGCGCTGTCGGTCTGCTTGGGAGCTGAGCTGAGATACGCATCGCCCAGCCGGGCCCAGAGCAGATCACGCGTGGCATCCATCTGCGTGGCTTCGTTCAGTGTGGTTACCGCAGTCTCGAAATCGCCCGTCTGCATGGCCTGGTTGGCGACGGCCAGCTTCTCGTTCAGTGTCTTTACAGTCGTGACTTCCTTGTCTGCTTTTGCCTGCTGCTCTTCCGCCTGCTTCAACTGTTCAGGGGTCATGCCCTTCCGCTTGAGCGGCTTCGGCCTGCGACTTTCTTCATATCGAAGTCGAGCGTGGCTTCATCGACCCCGACCGGAAAGCCGTGACCTGGTCCAGCTGCTTGCCGTCCTGGGTAAGGGTCACTTTGTACTTGCCGGGCTCGATGCCGAGCGAAAAGTACTCGCCCTTGTTGTTGGTCTTAAGGTTATATTTCCGCCCGTTGTCCGGTGTTGACCCATTCCAGATTGGCGCCGGCAATGGGCTTTCCGGTCCATGTCTTTGCAGATACCCTTGACCGTTCCTGTGGCTTGGGCAAACACCGGGGGTACGCACAGCGCCACCATCGCCACTACCAGCATCACCATCAGCAAACGTTGCTTCATGTTTTTGGCCTCCCGGCTCATAGAACTGATTTCTTGTAACGGCGGCGTCCGCCGCAATCATCGGGCCGGCCGGAGGCCGGCGACTCCAAATGCTCAACTGCTAAGCTTGTCGCCAGCGCCGCGTACGGGATGGGGTCAGCCGCTGCCCGCCTCCTGAAATGCCCGCAGACGCAACACGCAACTATCGCACACCCCGCAAGCGCTATCCTCCCGGCTGTAGCACGACCACGTTAAATCCAAGGGCGCGCCCAATTCAAGGCCCAGCCGCACGATTTCCGGCTTTGCGCATCTGGATCAGCGGCGTGACGATTTCAATCTCGCCCTCCTTCGTGCCCAGCCTCACCACTTGATTGAATGCCTGGTAATAAGCCGGGCGGCAGTCGGGATATCCCGAGCTGTCCTGCTCCACCGCGCCGATGTACACCTTGCTCGGCGCCCAGCACTTCCGCCCAGCTCACGGCGACCGACAGAAAGTGCGCATTGCGGAAAGGCACATAGGTGACGGGAATATCGCTGCCCGATGGCATGCGATTCCGGCACCGCGATGTTGGGATCGGTCAACGCCGAGCCGCCGATCGCGCGACAGCGCTTCGTTCCTGACCACCAGCCGGTCGCGGATTCCCAGGCGGTCGCAGATGGCAAAAAAAGCCCGCCGCTCGCGCTCTTCGGTGCGCTGCCCGTAGCTGACGTGCACGGCGGCGGCGTCGTGATCGCGAACCGCCAGGGCGGCGCAGACGCAGGAATCCATCCCGCCGCTCAACAGCACCACCGCGCGCTGTTTGTCCATTCGTCAGTTAGAGTTTCCGAATCGTTGTCGCCGTGCATGATTGCGATTTCAGGCGGAATCAGTATCGCCGCACCGGAACAGGCAGCGCGGCGCGAAATCTGCTCCTAGACGCCCTTCATCGCCGGGTCCCAGATAAACTTGTGGATCTGCAGCCCCAGGCGCGCCGGAACCCCGTCCGCCAGCATCCATTCCGCGAGTTCGCGGGGATCCAGCAGGCAATGCGAGGCGTCGCGGGCGCCGCTGGCATCCTTGCTGAAAGCAGGTGAGAACAGCACGGCATTCACCCGCCGGTCCAGATGGTGACGGGACACGAAATCGCGGGCAAATTCGTAGTCGGTCGCGGTCGCTCAGCACAAATTTGACTTCGTCCCGCGAAGTCAGCGCATCGAGATTTTCCATGTGGAAAGTGTCGGGCTCGCCGGAGTTCGGACACTTCACATCCACGATCTTGATCACTGCCTCGCGGCACGCGTTCCAGCGGCCGCTCGCCGCTGGTTTCCAGCAGAACCGTGTAGCCCGCATCCAGCAGGCGCTGCATCAGCGGCACGACTTCGCGCTCCTGCAGCATAGGCTCGCCGCCGGTGATCTCCACCAGCCCGCCGCTCGGGCTCAAGTCGCTCCACCTCCGCGACTACCTCTTCCAGGGTCTGCCGATGACCGCCGGTGAAGGTGTATTCGCTGTCGCACCAGGAGCAGCGCAGATTGCAGCCGGTCAGCCGGACGAACACGCAAGGCAGCCCCGCATGCGTGGATTCGCCCTGGATCGATTTGTAGATTTCTGTGATTTGCATGAAATACAGCTTTCAGCTCAGCTCTCAGCTGTCAGCTTCCAGCGCCTCCGTGATCGCCGAGCGAAGTCTAAAGAGCTCATCGGGAACATCGCTGGAGAGGGTAGCGAACATCACTCCGAATAAGTCGCGGTGGTGGTTTCGGTTTCGAATACGGTCACATTCTTGACCCGCACCCGGCCCTGGGTCACGCGATCCAGCCCCGCGTTGGTCTGGTCGTAAAAATACTTGGCCAGATTTTCGGCCGAGGGATTCAGCACTGTGAAAGGCTCCAGATCGTTGATCATCTGGTGATCCAGCCGGTCAATGACGGGCTTCATGGCCTCCCGCAGTTCCTTGAAATCGAGCAGCAGCCCAGCCTTGTCCAGTTCCTTGCCCGCCAGGGTCAGCCGCACTTTGTAGTTATGCCCGTGCGGGTTCTCACACTTGCCCTTGTAGTTGCGCAAGTAGTGCCCTGCGGCAAACGACTCTTCGACCGTAACCTCGAACATGAATCCTCTCGGCCGGACCGCACCGCAAAATGATCTAACCGTCTATTTTACCCCGATACCCATCATGTGGGGCGGGCGCCCTCGCCCGCCGCCCTTGATTTTGATCTTGGTTTGCGTTCTTGGGTGCTTGTCTTCAAGGTCGCTGAAGTCCGAGTCAAAAGCGGCGGGCGAGGGCGCCCGCCCCACACAGCTAGGCCGCTATTGAACCCCGAAAAACTCCTCCACCTGCTTCATGTCTGTGGTCCTGCGGTACGCCGGCAAGCTCTCCACGAATACTCTTCCGTACTGCTTCTTCAGGATGCGGTTGTCCAGCAGCACCAGCAGGCCGCGATCGTGCAGCGACCGGATCAGCGTCCGAAGCCCTGTTTCAGCGTGATCACCGCCGCCGGCACCTGGTACTGGAAAAAAGCGTTGCCGCCGTCGGCGTCGATGGACTTCACCCGCGCCGCCACCACCGGATCGCTGGGCACGGCAAACGGCAGGCGGTCGATGATCACGCAACTGAGTTGCTCGCCCTGCACGTCCACGCCCTGCCAGAATGACGAGGTTGCGAACAACACGGCGTGCGGGGTCAGGCGGAATTCCTCCAGCAGCGCGGTCTTGGGAGCGTCGCCCTGCAGCAGCATGGGGAATTCCAGTTCGCCCAGCAGGCGCTGGTAAACGTCATTCATCTGCGCGTAGCTGGTGAACAGAACGAACGCGCGCCCGCGCGTGATCTCCAGGATGCGCCGGATGCGATCCGCAGCTTTGGCCACAAATTGCGGCGTGCGCGGGTCGGGAAGATCGGGCGGCACATAGAACAGCGCCTGATTTTCGATAGTCGAAATGCGAAGGCAACACAGTTTCGCGGACATGCTCCAGTCCCAGCCGCCGGCGCATGTATTCGAAACCGCCGCCCACGGCCAGAGTGGCCGAAGTCAGCACCGCGCACTCGAGCTTGTCGAAGAGGCAAGTCTTCAGAATCGGCGCCACATCGATCGGCGTGGCCTGCAGAAAACATTTTGCCGGTCGCGGCCGCCGCGACGGCGCTCGATCCAGAACACGGTGTTGCGATCCTCGGACTCCATCAGGAAGCCCAGCTGCACCTGCAATTCCTGCGCCCGCCGGGCGAAGTTGAAGACCTCTTCCGGCTTGGACGGCAGGCTCTCCAGCTCCGACCCCAGTCGGGTCAGCGACTGCTGCAGTCCCAGGAATTCGTCGCCGTTTTCTTCCATGAACTCGCGCCGGTTTTCGAAGGCGAAACGGCCATCGCCCTGGCGGCAGCAGCGCAAAGAAAAATGGCGCCCGCTCGCGAATGCTCTTGAGCGCGCCCGAGAGCGACGCCGAAAGCATGTGATTGCGCTGCAGCGAGACTTCCACGTCGCGGCACAGCTCCTCAAAGCGGGCGTTGCTGACCGAAACTCCGAAGTAGCTTCCCGCCACGTCTTCCAGTTCGTGGGCTTCGTCGAAAATTACCGCGCCAACCTCGGGCAGAATTCCGGCGTCGGGCGCGTACTCGGCCTGCTGCTTGATGGAGAGGTCGGCAAAGAACAGATGATGATTGACGATGATGATGTCGCTCTCCATCGCCCGGCGATGCATCTCGGTGATGAAGCAGCGGTCCCAGGCGCTGCACTTCTGCCCCAGGCAGGTGTCGGAGCGGGCATCGAGCTTGTGCCAGAGCGCGCTGGCTTCGGGAAGCGACGCCAGTTCGGCCTTGTCCCCGGTCTGCGTGACCTTTTCCCAGGCGGCGATGGCGCGGTAGTGCTCGATCTCCTCCAGTCCGCTCAGCACGGGCTGATCGGTAAGGTCATAGAGCTTCTTGCGGCACAGATAGTTGTTGCGGCCCTTCATGTAGCAGACTTTGAGCTTGCCTTCGCCGTTGGGGAAAAGCGCCTGCTCGAGAAAAGGGATATCCTTGTGGAAGAGCTGTTCCTGCAGATTCTTGGTTCCGGTCGAAATGATGACTCTCTTGCCCGAGCGAATGACGGGCACCAGGTAGGCCAGCGTTTTGCCGTACCGGTGCCGGCTTCCACGATCAGGTGACGCTTTTCTTCCAGCGCCTGCTCCACCGCTTGCGCCATTTGCAGTTGTCCGCGGCGAAATTCGTAGGCGGGATGAGTGCGCGAAAGCACGCCGCCGGGCGCGAAGAACTGATAAAGCGAGACATCGCGTTTCTTGGTGTCGGGGACGGGCTGGGAGGCGGGAGCCACGGAGTCACTATAATAAGCGACCGATGCTCGTGTCGGACGCTCTCGCCGCCGCTTTGGAATTTGCGACTGTACGGCTGAGAACTGGTCGAGTTTGACGCAGCGGACAGCCTGCACAGCAGCGGCGTCGAAGAGCGAGTCCGCGCCCGCACACGTACAAATCTCTATGGCCCATCCAACTTTGAACTCGCCGTCGGTCGCAGCCGGCATTCCCACGGTCGCTATCGTGGGGCGCCCCAACGTCGGCAAATCCACGCTGTTCAACCGGCTGGTGGGCTCGCGGCGCGCGATTGTCGGGGATGAACCCGGCATCACCCGCGACCGCCTCTACGGCGAGGCCGAATGGCGCGGGCGCCACCTGCGCATCGTGGATACCGGCGGCATTCTCCCCGAAGACAAAGATTTCATTCCGGCGGAAATTTTTCGCCAGGCCAAGGTCGCGCTCAAAGAAGCCGACGCCGTCATCATGGTGGTGGACGGGCGCACCGAGATGGCCTCTCCCGATATCGAACTCGCGCGCCAGTTGATCCGCACCGGCAAGCCGCTGTTTCTTGCCGTCAACAAGGTCGACACCGAGAAGCAGCAGAGCCTCACCGACGACTTTCATCGCCTGGGAATCCGCAAGCTGTTTCCGATCTCCGCGGAAAATGCTCGCGGCCTGGACGATCTGCTGGACGCGGTTCTCGAGATTTTGCCGCCGCAAAACAACTAACGACCGAGGACACGCAGAGGACGACGGAGGAAGACAGCGAAGAAGAAGTAGAACAACCGCAAGCCCACGAAACCAAGGTCGCCATCATCGGACATCCCAACGTGGGCAAATCCACTCTGCTGAACCTTCTCACCGGCGCGGATCGCTCGATCGTCTCGCCCATCCCGGGCACCACGCGCGATGCGGTCGACGAAATCGTCGAGCGCAACGGAAAGACGCTTTCGCTTTATCGACACCGCCGGCATTCGCCGCAAAGGCAAAACTCATCTGATGGCGGAAAAGCTTTCCGTGGTGATGGCGCGCAAGCATCTTGAAGCCGCCGACGTGGCGCTGCTGGTGATCGATGCGACCGAAGGCGTGAGCCAGCTCGACGCTGTCCATCGCCGGCTACGCTCACGAGAGCGGGCGCTCGATGATCATCATCGTGAACAAGTGGGACCTGGTGATCAGCGGCAAAGAGCGGACCGGACGGCAGACGAAATCTTCGCGCATGCAGGAGAACAAGCGCCCGGCCGACCGCGCCGCCTACGAAGCAGAGAGTGCGGGATGCGCTGAAATTTCTGAGCTACGCTCCGATATTGTTCGTCTCGGCCTCGACCGGCAAGGGCACCGAGAAAATTTTCCCATGCTGGAAGAAGTCGCCACTGAGCGCCGCAGGCGCATCGGAACCGGAGAAATGAACCGCTTTCTCAAGCACGTGGATTTCGAACGCGCTTCCGTGCCCGCGCGTCAGCAGGTCAGGATCTACTACATGACGCAGGCG
The DNA here is from genome assembly GCA_963812465.1 of Terriglobia bacterium. Classification (GTDB taxonomy): domain Bacteria; phylum Acidobacteriota; class Terriglobia; order Terriglobales; family Acidobacteriaceae; genus JAIQFF01. The sequence goes on along the minus strand of CAWEVE010000013.1, from coordinate 131,274 downwards.
GCAGTCGCTCCGCCGACTTTCGTCATCTTCACCGACCGCAAAGTGAAGCTGCACTTCGCCTATCAGCGTTTTCTGGAAAACCAGATTCGCCACGCGTTTGGATTTGTGGGCACGCCGATCTGGATCAAGAACCGCGCGCGGGACTGAAATCGGAAACAAAGTGAGTTGAAGGTTCGGGTAGCGCCGCCGTCCCGGCGGCTGTTGCGGGCGCATCGCGCGCGGGTGAGGGCAGATGCCCTCACGACAGCCGGCAGGATGCCGGCGCTACCGACATCATCCAATCGGTTCGGGCATCGGCGGCAGTGGCGGCGGTTCCGGCGGTGGTGGAATCAGCGGAGGCGGTGAAACCGCGAGTGGCGTTGCAGGATGCAGCAGAGCGTCCAACGCCGGATAGCGCGAGGCGAAAAAGTGGATGGCATAAGCCAGGAAGAACACCACGGCAGGCACCGAAATCAGCGACAGCACGTACAGAACGAAAAGGATCACCAGGCATCCCCGACCACTAGCCAGAGTGATGGTGTAAAGGTTCCAGGTCAGCCCGGCCGCCATTCCTGCGATCACCGCCACCGCGCCCAGTCCACCCACGGGAATGAGAAACAGCAGCATCACAATGGCGGAAACAATTCCAAGAATGATGGCGGCGCCGATCGCCATCACGATCTTCATTCCCATGTAGGCCGCGTATCCGCCCTTCTCCGCCTTGATCTGCGGCCAGAGCCGCCGCCAGCCCTCGATCGCGCTGATCTCTTCCAACGCCATTTGCGGAACCACGAAATCCTTGGTCATGACGTGGACCACGCAGCTGCGCCACGACAAACAGCAACAGCACAAAGAAAAGCGCCATGCCGCCCAGGATCAGCGGAATCATGTGTTCTTTGGGCTCTCTAAGCCAGCCCACCACGAAAGCGAAAGCCGGCCGGAATTCCGACCAGAATCGTCAAACCCGCCCCCACACAGGAAAAACAGAATTTGCCAGAAAAAATAGCGCCGGCCCGGACCCTGGCGACGGCTCCAGCTTTCGCGGATGCGGCATTCCTTCGCCACCACGCTGTCAAAGAGAACGAAGCGCATCACGCTGTTCACGTACAGGAACAAAACCAGCAGCACCAGTCCGGCCACGATCAGCACCGCAATCAGCGAGGCGTAGACCATGGGGTTGACGCCGGCCAGGCCGGTCTGAAGAAAAGCTGGGAGTGGTTAGGATGCGTGGGCATCTGGAAGGCTGCCAGGATTGCAGCCTCCGCCGCCCGAACTCATTTCACCGGCCAGTAAGCTCACCAGCGCCAGTTTGGCCCACTGGCTGCTCCGGAACGGCTGCAGAAGCTGCTGGCGGGCGTGCTGGAAAGCCGGATTAATCGCATCCACGGCGGAAATCGGCAAGACGCACCTCGGTGATGGCAGGTTCACGGCAAGTTACTGCGAAGCGGGAAGAAGTCAAGTTGCGAAGGGTGGAGATGTCGTAGAGGATGTACGCATCGCTGTCATCCTGAGCAGCAGTTTCGCCCGCGAAACCGATGTGCAGATCGAAGGACCCCTACGTTCTCGAGCAGGCTCCGAGAACGCGCCACTCGACGTGATGCTCCGCAAAAGTCCGAAATGCAGAGGTCCTTCGATCTGAAATCTTTGCGAGCGAATAGCTCGCTAATCATGCAGGATCTGACAATCGTTTCACTCGTACCGCAACGCCTCCACCGGATCCAGCTTCGAGGCCCGCAGGGCCGGCACCAGGCCGCTGGCAACTCCCACCGCCAGCAGCACCAGGGTAGAAAGCATCACTGTCGCAAGCGAAATCTGCAGATGGATGTCGGCTTTGCCGGAATCGTCTTCAAACAGCGGCCCCATCAGAGGAAGAGTACCGACGGCGGCCGCGATCCCGTAGGAGAGCAGAACACCTGCGGCCCCGCCCAGCAGCATGATGAGCAAAGTTTCGGCCAGAAACTGGAGCTTGATCTGCCACTTCTTGGCGCCCAGAGCGCGCCGCAGACCGATCTCCCGGATGCGCTCATCCACCGAAACCAGCATGATATTCATCACGCCCACGCCGCCGATGCCCAGCGTCAGGGTGCCGACAAATGTGAGCAGCACCTGCAGCCCGATGGTCAGACCGTCGATGACTGGGCGGAACTCGTCGCGTCCGAACATCTGAAAGGCTTTTGGGTCGGTGGGAGAAAACTGCTGGCGGGTCGCGATGGCGGCCAGCACCTGGGCCTGAGGCTTTTTTCTCAAACTGGGGCGCGATCGGCTCGAACACCATCACCGCCGCATATTTCGTGTTCCACAGGTCGCCGGCGGCGCTGTAAGGAATCCAGACGGAATCGTCGTCGCTGGAAAAATAATTGCTGAGCTGGATCTTGCGCGCCATCACGCCGACCACGGTGAAATGCACTCCGCCGATCTGCACCGTCTCCCCGACCGCGGGCCGGCCGCTGAACAACTGCTCACGCACCCGCCCGCCCAGAAACACGACGCGCCGCCGCTCCAGTTCGTCGCCGGAATTAAGCCAGCGGCCCTCGGCGGCGACTTCGTTGCGCATTTCGCCATATTCCGGACATACGCCGCGGACCGCGGCCGTCCCCACCATGCGCTCGCCGTAGCTGATGCCGGGGCGATTCACTGTTTCCAGGCAAACGTGTTTCACCAGAGGAGCCATTTCCTTGACGATGTCCAGTCAGCCTGTTCCAGAACGACTTTCTTGCCGGCGCGCTGTCCGCCCGGTTGCTCGCTGGTTTGCTGCGGCCAGCAGATCACGACGCTCTTGCCGAACGCGTCGAAGCCGCTGACCAGGATGTGACGGAAGCTGCTGCCGTAGGCGATCAGCAACGTGACGGTCGCGATGCCCCAGACGATGCCCAGCATGGTCAGCAGGCTGCGCGTGTAGTTGCGCCTGAGCGCGACCCAGGCTTCGAGAATGATTTCAGTCAGCATTGCTATCAGCCATAACCACGAGCCACGGAGGACACCGAAGGAACTCGCGCAAGGAAGACTCGCTGTCGTGAGTTCATCCGTGTCCGGCCGTTCAACCTCCGTGGTTCAAGCTCTTCACCCGCCCGCCTCATACCGCAAGGCTTCGATGGGATCGATCGACGCCGCTCTGCGCGCCGGATACAGCGCCGAAAAAACTGCGATCATTCCCAACAGCCGCAAGCCACCAGGCCCGACTGCCAGGTCGCCAGCAGCCCGGCAAAGAAATCCGGCATGGGCAGCAGGTTCACCAGGAAGCAGATGCCGTACGCGATTCCCATTCCGATCGCGCCGCTGAGAAACGCGATCAGCAGCGCCTCGATGAAAAACTGCTTCAGGATGGTTCGCGCCGGCGCTCCCAACGCCTTGCGCACGCCGATCTCTCGGGTCCTCTCCCGCACCGCAACCATCATGACGTTCATCACGCCCAGGCCGCCCAGAAAGAGGGTCACGATGCCCACCGCGCCCAGGAAATACTTCATGCCATCGGTCATCTGGCGAAACGCCTTGGCTTCCTGCACCGTGTCCCAGATGGGGCAGGCTTCCTTGTCGTGCGGATCGAAGTTGTGCATCCGTCCCAGCACGGTCTGGATCTCGTGCTTGCAGGCCTCGTGCTGCTCTACCGACCGGGGCGTCACCAGGAGCTGATCGAAGGTGGTGGACGTGCCGGGCGGCTTGTCGGGAAAATCGCGCCGCATGGCCGCGAACGGGATGAATATCTTGTTGACGTCCCAGCCGTCGTAGCTGGAGTCCTGCTTCTTCGTGCGCCATCACGCCGATGACTTCGTAAGGGAACGCATTCAGATAGACAGTTTCGCCGACCGGATTTCGCCCGGGAAAAAGCTGCTTGGCCGCGTCACTGCCCAGGAACGCCACGCGGCGCGACTCCTTCTGATCGTCCCAGTTGTAAAAGCGGCCCTCGCCCACATCGAGGCTGCGAATGTAGCCGAAAGGGGGATGGGATCCGGTCACGGTAAATGCGGCATTGTTGTAACTGCTGTGGGCGCGGACGTCGTCTCTGCTCGAGTTCCGGAATGGCGTATTCGCAATCCGGCGCCTCGGCCTGCACTGCCAGAGACATCGGCATCCTCCCAGTGCACTGCGCGTCCGGCGCGGGCTCCTCCGGCCTGCAGGCTGGTGCGTCCGTGAAAGACGATCAGGATGTCTTTGCCCAGGTTCCGGGCCTGCTCTTCCTGTCCCTTGCGCAGGCCTTCGCCCGCCGCCACCATCAGAACGATGGAAACGATGCCCCAGGCGATCCCGAACATGGTCAGGAACGTGCGCAGTTTGTGCGACCACAGGGTGCGGAGCACGTCGCCAATGAGATCGCGCAGGATCATCATGTTATGGACGCGGAAACCGGCTGAACGTAAGCCGGGTAGGGTCATAGCCCCTAAGTTGATATACGAATCTCAGCCTGGTTTTGTTCAGCGGAATAGGTGTGGGGCGGGCACCCTCGCCCGCCGCCTTTGAGGTTGACTTTTGGGTGATTGAGTGGTTGTACTGTTACCGAGCTTCGAAATTTGAAACATCAAGTCAAGGCGGCGGGCGAGGGCGCCCGCCCCACACTTTGTCCAGCCAGCCATCGAATTCCTGCAGCGCCAGGGCGCATTGCTGCCGGTGCCGCTCCTGGCGGTCGCGGACTTTATGTTCCAGCGGCGGGAGAAGGTCGAACGTGATGTTTGCCGGCTGAAAGTTTCTGGCATCGGCATGGGTCACGTAGTGAACCAGCGAACCGAATGCGCTCGGGCGCGGCGGCGCCACGGATCCGCTCCCGAAGCCAGCGCCGCAGCGTGAATTCCCGCCATCAATCCGGTTGCGATGGACTCGACGTATCCCTCCACGCCGCAGATCTGCCCGGCAAAGAATACTGACGGATGGTTCTTCATCTGCAGCGTTTCGGACAGCAACGTCGGCGCGTTGATGTAGGTGTTGCGGTGAATTTGCCCGTAACGCAGAAAACGCGCATTCTCCAGCCCGGGAATCAATCGCAGCACGCGGGCCTGATCCCCGAATTTCAGATGATTCTGGAAGCCCACCAGATTGTAGGAATCCGCGCGCAGATTTTCCTGCCGCAATTGCACCGCGGCATAGGGGATGCGTCCGGTGCGCGGGTCTTTCAATCCCACCGGCTTCATGGGGCCGAAGCGCAGGGTATCGCGGCCGCGGCGGGCGATTTCTTCAATGGGAAGGCAGCCTTCGAAGTAATTCAGTTTTTCCCAATCGCGCTCCTCGGCCGATTGCCCGGAAATCAGCGCATCGCAAAAACGGTCGTACTCTTCCTTCGACATGGGGCAGTTGATGTAGTCGGCCGAGCCCTTGTCGTAACGCGCGGCCAGATACACCTTGGACATGTCGATGGAATCGGCTTCGACGATGGGACTGATCGAATCGAAGAAATACAAATGGCTCGGAACCGCTCAGCCGTGCGATCTCCTGCGACAGCGCGTCGGAAGTCAGCGGTCCGGTGGCGATGATCGTGATCTGATCTTCGTCGATTTGCGTGACTTCTTCGCGCCGGATCGTGATCAGCGGCTCGCGCGAAATGGCCTCGGTCACTTTGGCCGCGAAAGTCGTGCGGTCGACCGCCAGTGCATGTCCGGCGGGAACGGCGCACTCGCGCGCGATCTCCAGCAGCAGCGATCCCGCCCGCCGCATTTCTTCTTTCAGCAGCCAGGGCGCGGTGTTCTCGCTGTCGGATTTCAGGGAGTTCGAGCAGACCAGTTCCGCGAAGTCCGCAGTCTGATGCGCCGGCGTTGAGCGCACCGGACGCATCTCGCAGAGTTCGACGGCGATGCCTCGCCGGGCACACTGCCAGGCCGCCTCCGATCCCGCCAGCCCGGCGCCGATGATGCGGACCGCTTCCGTCATCGCGCGCTCCGGGCGAGCTCCCGGCCAGACGTTCGAAGGCGTCTCCCTGCAGGCTTACGGTCTTCCACTCATCCAGAAACTCGCGCCCGAGCTTGCGATAGAACTCGATCGCGGGAGTGTTCCAGTCGAGCACCTGCCAGCGCACGCCAAAGCAATTCTCTTCGCGCGCAATCGCCGCGACCCTGGCCAGCAGAGCTTTTCCAATTTTCTTGCCGCGATACTGCTCGCGAACGTAAATATCTTCGAGAAAGATTCCGGCGCGGCCCTCGAACGTTGAGTAGTAGTCGAAGAAGAAGGCATAACCGGCGGGCTGTCCGTCCCACTCCGCCATGAGCACTCGAAATCTGGGCCGTTCGCCGAATCCGTCGCGCAGAGGCTGGCCTCGGTCACAGTGACAGGCAGGCGTTCGAATGCAGCGAATTCATGAATGAGAGTGTTCAAGAGCGGCACGTCGCCGGCGTGGCAGGGCGAATTGAGAGCATGCGCAAGTTCCTTCAGACACGCCGGACACCACCTGCAATTCAGCCTAGCGACCGATCAGAGTGGACTGGCTGGTCACACATCGCCAGGTGCCGTCCTGATTGATCCATGTATCGATAAAATCTCCCGCGGCGCAGGTAAGGCTTGCCTCCGGCAGTGCCCTTCTCGCGGTAGACTCCGCTCACGATCGCGAGCTCGAACCGATCTACATTCGATGCCTGTCATGGACGCTCGTTGACACATCTAGTATCCGGATGGAGCTGACGGACGCTTTCACGCTGGCTAAGAACTTGAGCTTTATTTCATCGAGAGTGCCTGTCGTAATCGATATACAGAAGCGTGTTGTCCAGCGAGATCCGTCCAGCGCCTTCAGCGTCTTTTCTGCTCTTCCGACCCGGTTCCAGGCAGTCTCCAGGGCCAGAATCCTGCTTTGGTCGGGGCTCGACCCGCACGGTCCTGCGCGACCGCAAGCGCAGACGCAAACGCCAGAAGATGACGATCAGCAAAAAAGCTGCACGCACTCTCATCGCGACTGGCTCCTGTCATGCAGATTTCCAGCCGCGGATGCTCTGCCTGATTCCGGCCTGCCCCCGATTCCCGAGCTTAAAGAATCACTCTCTCGTCTCCGACCCGCCGGGTCACGTGTTCGCGGTCGAGATATTCCAGCAAGCGGGATGGCATATTTGCGGCTGACTCCAGCCAGATCCTTGAAGCGGGCCACTTCGATCTTTGCTGACTTTGCCTTTTCCGATGCCATCCGCTTGCGCAAATCCTCCAGCGCGTCGCGATGAAAGACCAGATCCTCGGAAATCTTGACCAGGACTTTGTCGCGCAGCAGTAGCGTAACGATTTTCTGGGCGCGGGCTCTGTCCACTTTCAATCCGGCCAGTACGTCTTTTAATGCCGGCACCTTTAAGTCCGGCCGAGGCAAAAGCAGTTCAATGTCTTTTTGGACTCGGTTTCTTCATCTTTCATCACCACGCCGCGTCCCGGCAGATGGACGATCTCTCCCGCAGCCTCCAGCTTCTTCTCGCGAACCAGCATTTCCGAACGCCGCGGCGAACAATTCATTCGACGCTTCCACCCGCTCGCGCAGTTCTTCCTTGCCGATGCCCGCAACCAGCGGATTCTCCTTGATGAAAGCGGGTGACGGTATTCGTCATGAGTGATTTCAGTTCCTCCAGCGCAGGCGCGTGCACAAACTGGTCGCCGAATCGAAGAACCTGCCGCTGTTCGTACAGGATCGGCCAAATGCGCTTCGATCACCTTCCGGGCCAACCGGTTTCAGCGATCGAGTTGTGAAAGAGCGATTCCATCATGATTTCGCCGCGCGATGCGTGCCAGCAGAATCGCCGGCGGATCGCCCCCAGCCATAGTTTTCAAGAATGTGTCCAACTCGGCCGTCCGTCGGAATCGGTGACGCATCGAGCACCACGCCTCCTCCGATTGTCACTACCGGCGAAAACTGCCGCATGATGAAGCGATCTCCGGGCAACAGCAGAGTGGGTTCCGCCAGGCGCAAGTTGCGCGAAAGCAGTTTCTCCCGGCGCCACCTGTTTCTTGCCATAGAGCGAAACTGTGGCGACAGTTTCAAACGTGTAGGCATGCAGATGCACCCGGGCGCGGTCTTTCAGTGGCCTGGCGCCGAGGCAGCAGCGAGAGCGACACGTCCATTCGCGAGCTGGATTGAAAAGTCGAGGGCGGCGCCAGCACCATGCCGCGGGCCAGTTCCTGCGTAGTGACGCCGGCCAGGTTCAGTGCCGTGCGCTGTCCCGCCACCGCCTGTTCGGCCGGCTGTCCGTGTACCTGCACTCCGCGGACGCGCACTCGCTTGTCCTGCGGGAAAAACTTCCAGTTCGTCTTCCTTGCGAATCGTGCCGGAAACCAGCGTTCCCGTCACCACCGCGCCGAATCCTTTCATGGTGAAGACGCGGTCAATCGGCAAGCGTCGCCAGCGCAGTTGAGTCTCTTGGCCGGAATTTCGGCGGCGACTTGCACCAGCGCCTGCCGGAGGTCGTCGAGACCCGCGCCGGTCAGCGCACTGACAGCGACAATCGGCGAATGCGCTGGATCCAGAAACGAGTTCCGTAGAAATTCCTCCACTTCCATCCGCACTACATCCAGAGTCTCGCGGTCCACCAGGTCGGATTTGGTCAGCACTGCGATGCCCCGGCGCACGGAAAGCAGACGGCAGATGTCGAAATGCTCGCGCGTCTGCGGCTTGATCGATTCATCGGCCGCGATCACCAGCAGGACCAGATCGATTCCGCCCACTCCGGCCAGCATGTTGCGAACAAAACGCTCGTGCCCGGGAACATCGACAAAGCCCAGACGCAGCGTCTCGCCGTCCGGCAGGGCCAGATCCAAATGCGCAAAACCGATGTCGATGGTGATGCCGCGGCGCTTTTCTTCTTCCAGGCGATCGGCGTCAATGCCGGTCAGCGCCTTTACCAGCGCGGTCTTTCCGTGGTCGATATGCCCGGCGGTGCCAATGATGACCGATTTCATTCCAGATGATGATACTAGCTCGGCGGCCTAAATTCATGAACCACCAGGACACGAAGTTACACGAAGGAGCCATTCAGATTGCTCCTTCGTGTAACTTCGTGTCCTTGGTGGTAAAAACGCACTGGCCCAACCATGAAACTCTTTCCTCCGCTCGCCCGAGGTGCGACAATAGAGTTTCCCCTATGACCTCTTCTCCGACCCTGGGCCTCACTCCACGAACTCATCCGGGAGCACGGCCTCACGCCCGACGAATTCGAAAAGATCAAACAGCTTCTGGGCGGACGCGAACCCACCCTGACCGAGCTTGGCATCTTCAGCGTGATGTGGAGCGAGCATTGCTCCTACAAGTCATCGCGCGTTCATCTGAAACGCCTGCCCACGCGCAGCCGCCAGGTGGTGCAGGGGCCAGGCGAGAATGCGGGCATCGTCGACATCGGAGATGGCTGGGCCTGCGCCTTCAAGATCGAGTCCCACAATCATCCGTCGTTCATTGAGCCATTTCAGGGCGCGGCCACCGGCGTCGGCGGAATTCTGCGCGATATTTTCACCATGGGCGCGCGGCCGGTCGCGGTGATGGATTCGCTGCGCTTCGGCCCCATTCACCGATCGTGTGGGGCGGGCGCCCCCGGCCGTCAGCCCGGCCCGACGCGAATCTCGGCTGCAAGACATTCGCAAGAACCATTCCGTCCTCGAAGGCGTAGTCAGCGGAATCGCTTCCTACGGCAACTGCTTCGGCGTCCCCAACCTGGGCGGCGAAACCAAGTTTGAGCCTTGCTATTCGGGCAATCCTCTGGTCAATGCTTTTGCTCTGGGACTGGTCCGGCGCGACCAGATTTTCTATGCCAAGGCCGCGGGCGAAGGCAATCCCGTAATTTACGTTGGCTCGAAGACCGGCCGCGACGGCATTCACGGCGCCACCATGGCCAGCGAAGAGTTCAGCGAAGCCTCCGAGGCCAAGCGGCCCAATGTGCAGGTCGGCGATCCGTTTCTGGAAAAGCTTCTGCTCGAAGCCTGCCTCGAAGCCATGCAGACCGGCGCCATCGTCGGCATTCAGGATATGGGCGCGGCCGGGCTCACCTGCTCCACCTGCGAAATGGGCGCGCGCGGCAACGTAGGCACCGAAATCGAACTCGACCTTGTGCCCCAGCGCGAAACCGGCATGACTCCCTACGAAATCATGCTGAGCGAATCGCAGGAGCGCATGCTGCTGGTGGCGCAGAAAGGCCGCGAGCAGGAAGTGTTCCGCGTCTTCGAAAAATGGGGACTGGACGCGGTGGAAGTGGGCCGCGTCACTACCGACGGCAAGATGCGCGTGCTGCACCACGGAGAGGTTGTCGCCGAAATTCCCAATCAGGCCCTCACCGACGACGCGCCCGTGTACAAGCGGCCGCTGGAGCGCTGGGAGCCGCCGGTGCCGCGCGAGATGCCGGACGCACATCAAGCTGGCGGAAGCTTCCGATCTCACCTCAAACCTGAAGCGCCTGCTCGCCAGCCCGAACATCTGCGGCAAGCGCTGGATCTGGCAGCAATACGATTCCATGGTGCAAACCAATACCGTGGAAGGCCCGGGCTCCGGCGACGCCGGCGTGATCCGCATTAAAGGTTCGCAGCGCGGGCTGGCGATGGCCCTCGATGGCAACGGCCGCTGGTGCTACCTCGATCCGCGGCTGGGCGCCATGCATGCCGTGGCGGAAGCGGCGCGCAACGTGGCTTGCGCCGGAGCAACCCCGATCGGCGGCACCAATTGCCTGAACTTCGGCAATCCCGAAAAGCCCCACATCATGTGGCAGTTCTCGCAGGTGATTGATGGCATCACCAAAGCCTGCGAAGAACTCGAAATCCCCATCACCGGCGGCAACGTCAGCTTCTATAACGAAACTCTGGGCGAAGGAATTTATCCCACGCCGGTACTAGGAATCGTCGGCACTCTTGAGGACGTGCACAAGGCGGTGCGTCCGGACTTTCGCGAACCCGGACGCGCGATCGTTCTGCTGCGCGCCGGCGAATCGGGCGATGCTACCGACGCTGAGTCCGAATTCGGTTCGTCTGAATATGCCAAGGAAATTCTGGGCGCGGTCTGGGGCTATCCGCCGGAGTTGGAGCTGCAAAAGGAAGCGTGCATTGCAGAAGGCGCTGGTGGAACTGGCCCAGACCGGAATTGCTCGATTCGGCTCATGACTGCTCCGATGGCGGAATTGCGGTAACGCTGGCCGAATCGGGATTCACTAACTCCATCGGAATGAGCATCGACCTGACCTCTCAGGGACTGCCGCCGGAGTTTGTCCTGTTCGGCGAAGATGCCAGCCGTGTTGTCATCTCGTGCGACCGCGATAAACTCGGCGCCATCCAACAAGTAGCGGTAAAATATGGCATCGCGGCAGAATTGATTGGCGAAACGGCGCCCGAGCAAGTAGAAATCAGGCTCGATGGCAGGGTGGTAGTGTCAGCCCAGGTTTCCGAATTGCGGGAAGCATACGAAGGCTCGCTGGAGCGCATGCTGCAGACCGAACCGGACGAGATAGCGGCGGATTGAAGACTGCCGAGGCCCTGGGCAGGCGGTCTAGATGGATTTGGCTGAAAGCTGAGGGCTGAGAGCTGAATGCTTAGTTCCGACAAATTCCATGACGAGTGCGGCGTCGCCGCGATCTACGCCCATCCTGAGGCGGAAAAGCTCGCTTACCTGGCTCTGCACGCGCTGCAACATCGCGGCCAGGAGTCAGCCGGAATTGTCACGTCCAATGGGCTGACGTTGCGCGCCCACCGCGCCATGGGATTGGTCGCCGACATCTTTACCGAGGAAGTTCTGTCCCAGGTTCACGGCTCGCTGGCCATCGGACACACCCGTTACTCCACTGCCGGCGATTCGGCGCTTGTTCAACGCTCAGCCCATCATGGTGCAATCGAACAAAGGCATGATTGCGCTGGCGCACAACGGCAACCTGGTCAATGCGCAGGAAATCCGGCATCGGCTGGAGGCCCAGGGATCGATTTTCCAGACCAACAGTGACACCGAAGTCATCGTTCACCTGATCGCGCTCTCCAAAGAGCAGACTTTGCCGGACGCGATGGCCGATGCGCTGCGTCGCGTGGAAGGCGCGTTTTCGCTGGTCATGCTCAGTTCTGATCGCGTCTTTGCCGCGCGCGATCCCCGCGGCTTCCGCCCCTTGGCCATGGGAAGAATCCCGCGCCTCGAAGGCCAGAAGCAGGACACGATCGTGTTTGCTTCCGAGACCTGCGCCTTCGATCTGATTGGCGCCACCTATGAGCGCGAGGTCAAGCCGGGCGAATTGGTCATCGTAGGCCCGGAAGGCATCGCTTCCCGCTTCTATTCTCCGGTAGGCGGCGCAGTCGAGTTGCATCTTCGAGCATGTGTATTTCTCCCGGCCGGACAGCATGGTCTTCGGGCGTCCAGTGCAGGCGAGCCGCGAGGGATTGGGCAGACAACTGGCGCGGGAAGCGCCGGTCGACGCGGATGTTGTCGTCCCGGTGCCGGATTCCGGCGTGACCGCGGCGGTCGGCTATGCCGCGGAAAGCGGCATTCCGTTTCGCTTCGGACTGATCCGCAATCACTACGTGGGGCGCACCTTCATCGAGCCGCGGCAAAGCGTTCGCGACTTCGGGGTGAAGCTGAAGCTGAACCCGGTACGCACTCTGCTTGCAGGGCAAACGGGTGGTGCTGATTGACGATTCCATCGTACGGGGCACCACCAGCCGCAAGATCGTGCGCATGATTCGCAACGCGGGCGCCAAAGAAGTCCACATGCGCGTCTCCTGCCCGCCCACGGTTTCGCCCTGCTTCTACGGCGTGGACACTCCTTCGAAGAAGGAGTTGATTGCGGCCAACAAGTCGATCGACGAGATCCGCGAATTCATCGGCGCCGATTCTCTGGCCTATCTCTCGCTCGAAGGAATGAAAAAAGCCTGCGCCGACGGCGACAAGACTACCTACTGCACCGCCTGCTACACCGGTGTCTATCCCACCAAGTGGGTCGACGTAGAAGAAATTCAGCCGGCCGCAATCGAGCCTTAAGCTGAAAAGCTTTAACCACCAAGGTCACGAAGTTTCACCAAGGAAATCCCAAGCCATCTTCAAACTCCGGCGTAGCGTGGGAAGTCCTTCGTGTAACTTCGTGTCCTTGGTGGTTAATGCCTTCCAGTCCGCACCGCCCTAGAAGCGGTCCGGGCTGAAACGACCCGCGGAATCCCCTGCAGATCTTTCGTGATCTGCACATCGGCCCATCCGTCGAACAGCCCCCGCACTCCATCCGCAATCGTTCCGCTGATTTCCATCACCAGCCAACCCCCCGGCTTGAGCGACCGCCGGGCCTGCGGAATCAGACGCAAAATCACTTCAAGCCCAGTAGCTCCAGCAAACACCGCCAGTCGCGGCTCGAATTTGCGAACTTCCAACTGGACCTGGTCTTCTTCCGATTCCCCAACGTAAGGCGGATTCGAGACGACGAAATCGAACGAACCTGGCTCCAGCCCCTGCAACAGATCGGTTTCATGAAACTGTACCCGGCCATCGAGTTGAAGCCGTGCGGCATTCACCCGCGCGATCTCGAGAGCGGCGGAAGAAATATCCGTCGCATGAATCTCGACCTCGGCCTGCGGCAATTCCTTGGCCAGCGCAAGCGCGATACAACCAGACCCGGTACCGACATCCACAATTCGCAAAGCTCGTGTAGGGCGGGCGCCCTCGCCCGCCGCCCTTAGCCGCAGCACAGTCTCAATGACATGCTCAGTCTCAGGCCGCGGAATCAGCACCGCCGGCGTCACGACAAAATCCATGCCCCAGAATTCCTGGTGGCCGGTGATGTACTGCGCCGGCACGCCGCGGACGCGTTCGGCAAGAGCTTCGTCATATCGGGCCTGCTCTTCCAAACTCAACTCGCGCTCCGGATGGGCAAAGAGATAGGCGCGGTCGCAGTCCAAAGTGAACATAAGAAGCAGTTCGGCATTCAAGCGAGGCGAGGGGACTTGGGAAGCGGTCAGGCGATTCACCGCCGTGGTGAGAGCATCGCGGAGCGAAGGCACGATCCTATTTCACCACAGAGCGGGTCGAAGTTGGCTTTAGGCGTCGGTCGAAAACCAGCGACCGCCTTCATCCCGCGGCTTCGGCGAAGCCCGGATTTCGCCGCACAATTTCCGCGTTCAGCAATCCGGCAAACGCGACCCAGGCGGCATACGGAATGAACGCTTGCGAAGCAGCCCGGTCTACGTTGCGCGCAGCCGCGATGTATCCCAGCACAAAAGCTTCCAGCATCAGCAGATCGGTCAGCGCCAGATCCGGGCGCTGCTTCCCAAAGAACTGCTTGGACCACTTCGCGTTGGTGGAAAGCTGGGTGAACCACAGGCGCAGCGCCAGAGAACGATTCATCGACGGCGGTGCGCTCCAGACCCGCCATCCCGACCACGCCATCATCGCGTAAAGCGACGTCCAGACAATCGGAAACACCGCGTCCGGCGGAGTGAATATGGGTTTGTCCAGTTCGCGGTACCACTCGCGCGAACGCCCTTTGGCGGGACTATAGCGGGAGCCGAACCAGGCTGCCCCGGCGGTGGCCAAACCGAACCCGGCAAGAGCAAGAGCTGAGCGGGACTTTCGCAGTAAAGACATAAGCCAATCACTCCTGGCAATGACACTTTAAGTTGCTGATGCGGTCCGCCGGGTTGTCTGTTACCACAAACCGCAGGCCTGTCGCTTACACGCCTCCGGCCGCCTCCGCCTTCATTTTTTCGCCCTGGTAGTGAGTAATCAGCGCGTCAATCAAAGGCTGGAGCTTTCCGTCCATGACCTGCTCCAGTTGGTGAATGGTCAGGCCGATGCGGTGGTCGGTGACCCGGTTCTGGGGAAAATTGTAAGTGCGGATTTTTTCGCTGCGGTCGCCCGAACCCACCATCGCCTTGCGCTCTTTCGCCAGCGCGTCCTGCTGCTTCTGCATCTCCACTTCATACAGGCGCGCCCGCAGCACCCGCATCCCCTTCTCCCGGTTCTTGATCTGCGACTTCTCATCCTGGCAGCTGACGACAGTGTTGGTCGGAATGTGCGTAATCCGCACCGCGGAATAAGTCGTGTTCACCGATTGCCCGCCCGGGCCAGAAGAACAGAATGTGTCGATGCGAAGATCCTTGGCTTCGATCTTGATGTCCACATCCTCGGCCTCCGGCAACACTGCCACCGTGACCGCGGAAGTGTGCACCCGCCCCTGCTGCTCGGTCGCCGGCACGCGCTGCACCCGGTGTACGCCACTCTCGTATTTCAGCCGCGAGAAAACGCGCTGCCCTTCGATGATGGCAATCACTTCTTTCAATCCGCCGACGGAAGAATCGGAAGTTGAAAGCACTTCCACCTTCCAGCCCTGCGTCTCCGCGTAGCGGGTATACATTCTGAACATCTCCGCGGCGAAGAGCGTGGCTTCGTCGCCCCCGGTGCCCGCGCGGATTTCCAGGATCACATCTTTTTCGTCATTCGGATCCTTGGGCAGCAGCAGCACCTTGAGTTCTTCTTCCACGCCGCCGACGCGGGCTTCCAGCTTGTCGAGTTCCTCTTGCGCGTAGGCGCGCATCTCGGCATCTTTTTCGTCAGCCAGGACAGCCTTGCTTTCGGCGATGCCGCGCTTCAGATCCTTGTACTCGCGATACTTCTCGACAATGGCCGAGACTTCGCTATGCGCCTTGGCCGTCTTCTGAAACTTGGCCGAGTCGTCCATGATCTCCGGCGAAGCGAGGGCCTGCGTCAGTTCCTCGTAGCGGGCTTCGATTTGGTCCAGTCGTTCGAACATAAAATCGGTCGTTGGTCGTTGGTCGTTGGTCGTTGGCCGACATCTTCAATCTGATCAGGCAGCCTCGCCCCGCGGAACACCATGCAGAGAATTGATCAAACCGCTCAAGGCGCGGCCTACACCTTCCGCCACAGCCAGCAGACGCTGCGCTTCTGCCTCAGATAGATATTGTAATTCCTCGGCAATCATAAGCTGGGTTTGCAACTCCAACAGCGAACCTCGCGCGTGAAATAAGAATTGCGCGAATTCCTTATCCGAGCGCTGTCCTTTGCCTTCGGCAATATTGCTGGGGACCGAAACAGCGGCACGGCGGATTTGCTGCGTCAAGCCGTACAGCTCGTGCTTGGGAAAGCTACCCGTGCCCCGATAAACTTCACCGCGCCAACTTCATGGCTTCCTGCCAAACGCTAAATCGCGAAACGATCCTGATGACGACATAAGCGCCTCCGGCCGTAAACGCTTATCACCTCATCCGAGGGAAGTGTATGTGACGCAGCGACCCAAAGGAGGGTTCAGCGACCAACGACGGCCAACGACCAACGACCAACGACAGCTCTCTAAGCAATCACCAACTCGCCGCCGTGTTGCTTTTCCAGTTCCATGGCGTGATCCAACGCGACGATCGCGCACTCGGCCTGATCGTCCGACGGAGGCTGGGTGGTGATGCGCTGCAGCCACAGGCCGGGCGCCGTCATCATGGCGAACAGCGAGCCGCGATGCTTGGCGGCAAACCGGATAATCTCGTACGAAACCCCGGCAATCACCGGCAGCAGAGCAATTCGGACCGCGAACTTGGCCCAGAACGTGGTGATCGGAAACACCGCTGAAACCAGAATGTACACCACGATCGAGATGATCATCACCGTCATCAGAAAGCTGGTGCCGCAGCGCGGATGGTAGGTCGAATACTTCTGTACCGAGGCGGTTTCCAGCGGATCGCCGTTCTCGAAAGCATAAACCGTCTTGTGTTCGGCGCCGTGGTACTCGTACACGCGATGAATGTCCCGCATCAGCGAGACGCCCCAGATGAACAGCAGGAACAACGCGATCCGGATCACGCCGTCCACCAGATTGAAAATGACCTGCTCGCCGAACACCGGGTTCACGCGCTTCAGTTCAGTGGCCGCCAGCAGCGGCAGAAACTTGTACATGAAAATAAAAAAGCCGACCGAGAAAACGATATTGACCGCCGCCATCCAGCCGCTGATTTCGAGTTTCTTCTTCTCCGGCACCTTCGGGCTGCAATTCATCCAGCGCAACGTTGGCGGAAAACTTCAGGGCGCGGAAGCCCAGAGTCATCGCGTGGCCCAGCGTGACCACGCCGCGAATCACCGGCCACGCCATCCACTTGCGTTTCTCGGAAAGCCGTTCCAGAGGTTCGCTGTGGACGGAAACTTCGCCCGAAGGCTTGCGGCAGGCGATCGCCCACGCGTGCGGCGAGCGCATCATCACTCCTTCAAGCACCGCCTGGCCGCCGACCAGTGTTTCCTCGCCGCCCTCAAGCGCCGGCAACAGCTGCACCGCCACCAGGAAACGCCACCATGTTCTGAAGAAACGCATGCCTATTAGATGCCCTTTCAACGAGCAAGGCTCAAACCACAAGGTTAACACAGCCGCATTTCATTTAGGATGGCTCCAGTCGCCTTAAGTAACTAAAGAGACTGGAGTTATACAATTCGAGAAAATGTAGGCGCGAGCGTCCTCGCTCGTGCAGGGGCGGACATCAAAGCGTCAGGAACAATGAGTTCAGGAACACCAAGAGTGCGGTAACCAGGACGCACGAGCGGGACGCTCGCGCCCACATCAAGACAAATGATCGAGCTAGCCGAAGCCGCGGAACGAATCGCTGCCACCACGAAGAAACTCGAGAAGACAGCGATCGTGGCCGAATATCTGAAGTCGAGCCCGCCGGAAGACGCGGCCCTCTCGGCGGTCTTCCTCTCCGGCAGGCCGTTTCCTGTCTGGGAAGAAACCACCCTGCAAGTCGGCGGCTCGCTATTGTGGCGGATCGTCGCCGAGATCTCCGGAAAAAGCGAAGCAGAACTCACCGCAGCCTACCGCCAGCTCGGTGATCTGGGAGCGGTCGCAGAAAAAGTCGCTCCCAGCTCTCCAGCACCACAGGCCATGTGGGGACGGGCGCCCCCGCCCGTCCAGGCCGGGCGAAGCCCGGCAGTCCATCTTTAACTATCCCAGACGTCGCCGCCGCCTTCCGCCAGATCGCAAACGCACGCGGCCCGGCAGCCAAGTCCGCACTGGTACGTGAGCTTCTCACCCAGGCCACGCCACTAGAAGCCAAGTACATCATCAAAATTATGACCGGCGATCTCCGCATCGGCCTGAAAGAAAGTCTGGTCGAGGAGGCAATCGCCAAAGCCTACGGCGGAACATTAAAAGAGGTTCAGCGCGCCAACATGCTGCTGGGCGATATCGGGGAAACCTTAAAGCTCGCCGTCGCCGGCAAGCTCAACGAGGCGAAGATGCGCCTCTTCCATCCCCTGGGCTTCATGCTGGCCAGCCCGGCAGAGTCGGCGGAACAGGCTCTCAGCTATTTCGAGAACGCTCTGGTGGAAGACAAGTACGACGGCATCCGCGCCCAGGCGCACTGCTCCGACGGCGAAGTGCGCATTTTCTCGCGCACCCGCGACGACATTACGGAATCTTTCCCCGAACTGCCCGACGCCCTGGCCGGACTGCCGCAAGACGCAATTCTCGACGGCGAAATCGTAGCCTGGAGCTACCCCAGCCCCAGCGAAGTAGCGCCGGCGTCCCGCCGGCTGTCCGGTGGGCGTCCCGCCCACCGCGCGGAAAGCACAGCGGAAGCCGCTGACTCGAGCCCGGCCAAGCTCTCCCCTTCAGCGCCCTGCAGCAACGCCTGGGAAGAAAACAAGTCAGCGAGAAGCTGCGACGTGAAGTGCCGGTCGCCTATCTCGTCTTCGATGTCCTCTATGCCGGCGGCGAGTTGCTGCTGGAGCGCTCCTTGCGCGAGCGCGAGGCGATTCTCGATAGCCTGCTGGCGTCTCCAAGGAAATCTCGAGTTGCGCGACGCTCGCCAATAGACAGGCGAGTCTTGAATTCGGCGATGACGCCGGTGTCGTCGAACACGCAAGTGATCCGCGCCCCGGTGTTCCAGGCCTCCACGCCCCAGGAACTCGATCAACTCTTCGAGGCAGCACAGGCCCGCGGCAACGAAGGCCTGATGATTAAAGATCCCGAATCCGTCTACACGCCAGGCCGCCGCGGGAAATCCTGGCTGAAGCTTAAACGCGAATTGGCCACCTTGGACGTGGTAGTCACCGCCGTCGAGTACGGCCACGGCAAACGCATCGGAGTATTGAGCGACTACACCTTCGCCGTGCGCGATGGAGAAAGCCTGGTCAACATCGGCAAGGCTTACTCTGGTCTGACCGACGCCGAAATCGCCGAGATGACAAAGTGGTTTCTGGAGCACAAGATCGAAGATCAGGGTTTCCGCTTGATGGTCGAGCCAAAGATCGTCCTGGAAGTTGCCTTCAACAACATGATGCGCTCCGACCGCCACGAAAGCGGCTACGCGCTGCGCTTCCCCAGGATCGTGCGCCTGCGCCCCGACAAGCTGCCCGAAGAGGCCGACACCATCGAGAGGGCGAGAGAGATTTTTGAGAAGCAAGACAGGAAATAAGAGATTGCCGAATTGCCGGATTTTAGAAATGACGAATTTAACAAGCCTTTTAAAAATCTGAACCAGGCAACGGCCGTTCCGGTCTTAAATTCGACAATTCGTAAATTATAAAATCCGTAAATTTTAGTGTTTGTGACCGTGATGCTCTTCTTCCGCCACGGGAATCACGCAGCCATGCGCCACTTCGCAGACCACGTTCTCGAACTGAATGGTGGTGTGGGCGATGTGAAAATCCACCCGCAGGCATTCCTTCAAATCCCGCAGAATACGCTCGCTGACCGAGGGCGGAATGTCGGCGATCGAAATGTGGCAGGAGAGCGCCCGCGTTTCCGATCCAATGTTCCACACGTGCAGATCGTGAACGTCGTTGACTCCTTCGATCCGCCGCATGGCAGCCTCAACCTGTTCCAGTTTGATCCCTCGCGGCGTGCCTTCGAGCAGAATGTTGAGCGTTTCGCGCACGATGCCGAATCCCGACCACAGGATCAGCACGCCGATCGCCACCGAAAGCACCGGATCGATCCAGTACTTGCCCGTGGCCAGGATGATCCAGCCGCCCACGATGACCGCTCCGGTCGAAAGCGTGTCGCCGATTTCGTGCAGCAGCGCGCTGCGAATGTTGACGTCACTCCCGGCGCGATACAGCAGCAGCGCGATCACGCCGTTCATCACCACGCCAGCCGCGGCCACCCAGATCATCACGCCGGCATGAACGTGCTCGGGATTCTGCAACCGCCGGAAGGCCTCGTAAAAAATGAAGCCCGAGACCGCGACCAGCGAGACCGCATTCACCAGCGCGGCCAGCACTCCAGCCCGGTGATAGCCATACGTCTTGGTGGAGCTGGGCGGGCGAGACTGCAGGTACACCGCAGTCAAAGAAAGCAGCAAAGCGAAAAAGTCCGAGAGATTGTGCCCGGCTTCGGAGAGCAGCGCCAGCGAGTGGGCGCGAATCCCGGCAATCACCAAAAGAACGATGTAGGCGGCGGTAACCACCAGCGAAACTCGCAGAACCCGCGAGGTCCTTTCGCCTCCCCCATGGCCGGCATGCACGTGCATAACTCAAGTTTAAGCGTATGGATGGAAGGCTTCAAGGGTCAGCGGTAACCGGCCCAAACCACGGACCACGTGGGGATCAATTAGGCGCGAGCGTCCTCGCGCTGCTCCTTAGTCGACGCGTAGCTCGACAGGAATTTCATACGAGACTGAAATTCCGGAGCTTCGCTCCGCCGGACGAGCCGGGAGTCGGCTACATTTCGATCCCCACGTTGCCGGTAGCCATGCACTACAATGCTTCGTTCATCCCTGGCCCGGAGGCCGCGGATTTTCATGCAGACGGCGGAAGTTGTCATCATCGGAGGCGGGATCGTCGGCTCCAGCATCGCGTACCATCTCGCCGCCGCGGGATGTACCGACATCCTGGTGCTGGAGCGGGAAACCGCTCAGGGCAAGGGTTCTACCGGCAAGAGCATGGGCGGCGTCCGGGCCCAGTTCTCCACTCCGGTGAATATCCAGATGTCGCTCTACTCCATCCCTTTCTATGCCTCGTTCGACGAGCGCCTGGGGCACCCCGCGGGATACCGGCCGCAGGGATATCTTTTTTGCGCCACCAACGAAAAGCATCTGGCCTACCTGCGCACCAATTACGAAAAGCAGGTGGCAATGGGACTGAAAGACGTGCGCCTGATTTCCGCGGACGAAATCCGCGTCATGTTCCCCCAGCTTCGCTCCGACGACATCGTCGGCGGCAGCTTCTGCTCGAGCGACGGCTTCGTCGATCCCTACAGCGCCATGATCGGCTTCATGACCTGGGCCGCCGATCACGGCGCCACGCTGTGGAAGAACGCCACGGTCACGGCGATTCAGCGCGACGGCCAGGGCGTCACCGCAGTCGAGACCACAAGAGGGACGGTGGCAACCAGAAACGTGGTGAACTGCGCGGGCGCGTGGGCGGCCTCAGTAGGGAAGATGGCCGGGCATCGATCTGCCGGTGGAACCTCTGCGCCGCATGCTGGTCCCGACCGAGCCTTTCGATCAATTTCCGCATAGCGCACCCATGATCATCGACATGTCGAACGGCTTTCACTTCCGGCCCGAGGGCTTGGGATTTCTGCTGGCCTGGAACGATCCCGAAGAGACGCCCGGCTACAAAACCGATTTCGAGCCCGCATTCATAGAAAAGATTCTGACCCGCGCGGCTGACCGTGTCCCCCTGTTTGAGAATCTCGCGGTAAATCCCAAGCGCGCCTGGGCCGGCCTTTATGAGATGACACCGGACCATCATCCCATCCTGGGCCCGGCGCCCGGAGTGTCGAGGGTTTTTCCTGGCCAACGGATTCAGCGGCCACGGGGTAATGCATGCGCCGGCCACAGGGAAAATCCTGTCAGATCTGATTTTGCACGGCAAAACGGATTTGGTAGACGCCTCGCTGCTAGGCCTATCCCGCTTCGCCGAAGGCCGGATGATCGAGGAAACGGCGGTGCTGTAGTTGGGAAGTTGATTTTCAATTAAAAAAATATTGTCATCCCGACCGAAGCGAAGCGAAGCGAGCGCAGTGGAGGGACCTTGTGTTGAGGAGGCGGTAATACAGCCGCAACGTAGTGTGGAGCAACCAAAGCATGCCCCCAAGCGAACATAACTTCTGGCTGACCACAACCGAGATGCCGCAACCCGCGCCGTCCCCCTTGCCCGAAACCGTCGACGTCGCGATCATCGGCGCCGGTTTCACCGGCCTCTCCGCGGCTCGAACCCTGGCGCAGCGCGGAGCGACGGTGGCCGTGCTGGAGGCTGAAACCATCGGATGGGGAGCCAGTTCGCGCAATGGCGGCATGGTCCTCACCGGTCTCAAGCTGGGCGTCAACAAACTGATTTCGATGTACGGCCGCGAACGCACCCAGCGCATGTATGCGGCATCGCTGGCCTCGATTGATTGCGTGGAGCAGATTGTCCGCGAGGAAAATATCTCCTGCGACTTCTCCCGCAGCGGGCATCTCGAGGTCGCCTGCAAGCAAAAGCACTTCGACGACTATGCCCGCCAGGTGGAAGTGATCGCCCGCGAATTCAACCACCAGCTGCGCATCGTGCCGCGCGGCGAATTGCAATCGGAAATCGGGTCGTCAATTTATTACGGTGGCATGGTGGATGAAATCAGCGCCGGCCTGAATCCGGCGCGCTACGTGGCCGGCCTGGCGAAGGCGGCGGCAAACGCCGGCGCTCGAATCTTTGAAGGAACAAAGGTAGAGAAAATTGAACGCGAGTCGCGCCAATCGTCTCCAGGCTGGCGAGTGACCACCTCTCGCGGCGCTCTCTGGGCGCGAAACGTGTTCGTCGGCACCAGCGGCTACACCGGCGCTGCCACTCCGGCGCTGCGCAAGAAGATCATTCCCATCGGCTCCTACATCATCACGACCGAAGTTTTGCCCGAGGCCCTGGCGCGCCAGTTGAGCCCGCGCAATCGCATGATTTACGACTCCAAGAATTATCTCTACTACTACCGCCTCACGCCCGACAACCGCATGCTCTTCGGCGGCCGGGCGGCGTTCTTTCCCGAGACGGCGGATTCGATCCGCAGGAGCGCGGAGATCCTGCGCCGGGGCATGATCGATGTCTATCCGCAACTGCGCGATGTGAAAGTCGAATACGTCTGGGGCGGAACCCTCGACTTCGCATTCGACATCATGCCCCACGCCGGGCAGATGGACGGCATCTACTACGCGGTCGGCTACGCCGGCCACGGCGTCGCCATGGCAACCTGGCAGGGCCAAAAGATGGCGGAGTTGATCGCCGGAGAGAAGCCGGAGAATCCATTCGTGGGTATTCCGTTTCCCGGTGCACCGCTGGGGCTTTATAACGGGAAGCCCTGGTTCCTGCCGTTTGCCGGGGCCTGGTACAAGTTTCTGGATTGGGTCAGTTAAGCGAAATTGAAGAAGTGTTCCACGTGGAACATTCTGTTGGTACCATAATGTACGTATATAAATGTATGATGTTGTTTTGAATTGGGGAGTTAGCAGGTTTGGTGTTCGGAGCATGTGGGGCCCACTTCTCGCAAAAGACGCGAGAAATGGGGCACCCGGTTGGGATGTCCCAAGCGCTTTCCTCTGGATTCAACAAGCCGCGCTTGGCGCGGCCGGACAGCCGGGGGCGGCTGTCCCCACGTGGTTCATGCCGACTGCCTGGCTGCGCGCAGTGCGAAATACACCACTGGCCCTGCTGCCAGCGCCACTGGCCCCCAGATCAGTCCATAGCGGTCGCTGCCTAGCAGGGCTACGGCGCTCATGATCAGGACTGCAATTACGCAGTAGAAGAGTCCCGTCCGTCCGCCGGGGACGACGAATGGCCGCGGCATGTCGGGCTTTTTGCGGCGCAGTTGCCAGGCCGCCAGCACGGTCATCACTGTGGTTGCGACTCGCAGCCAGTTGTAGATACTGATCAACTGCACCAGCGAATGCAGGGCGAGCAGGGCATACACCACCGACGACACGATGATCGCGATCCACGGTGTTCCATAACGCGGATGTTTGCCGCTGAGGACGTGCGGCAGGTATCCGTCTTCCGCCATGGCGAAGGGCATGCGGGTGGAGGCCAGGATGGTGGCATTGAGCAGGGAAACGTAGGTGATCATGGCGGCGACGGTCATCCATGCGCCCAGCCAGGGGCCTCCGATGAGTTGCGCTGCGGTGGAGAAATATCCGGTATGCCAGCTGCTCCAGTTTCCCAACGCCGCCAGCGATGCCAGCGTGGGCAGGAAGTAAGCCGCGATCGACATGGGGACGACCAGCGCCAGCGCAATGGGATAGCTGCGTTGCGGGTTCTCCACTTCTTCCGCCACCGTGGAGCATTGCTCGTATCCGGAATAAAGCCATAGACCCAGCGCCAGTCCCACGCCGAATACGCTGAACGGCGGCTGGTGCGGAGGCACGACCGGGACGAACGGGTTGTGATGCCACTTGGCCAATCCGATCACCACCAGAACCAGCACCGGAAGCAGGATGAAAAGCTCCAGCGCGGTGGCGAACTTTCCCACCATCTGAATTCCGCGCACGTTGATGTAGGTGATCACCGCGACCATGGCGAGGGAGACCAGCCAATGCCGCCATCCGATGAGTTCGGGGAAATAGAAGCGCAGGTAGTCGGCGAACTGCACTGCGTAGACGCTCCCCAGCAGGAAG
Organism: Terriglobia bacterium; assembly: GCA_963812465.1. Taxonomy (GTDB): domain Bacteria; phylum Acidobacteriota; class Terriglobia; order Terriglobales; family Acidobacteriaceae; genus JAIQFF01. Next base: position 106,845 of record CAWEVE010000013.1, on the reverse strand, counting down.
GATGCCGACCAGTTCCACCATCCCGCAAGAAATCCCCAGAGATCGCCGAAACCGGCGCGCACCCAGCGATAGAATCCGCCTTCCACCGGCATGGCCGTAGTCATCTCGGCTGAAACCAGCGACACCGGAATGCACCAGAAAAACGGAATCACCAGAAGGTAGATGAGAGTCATGCCGGGGCCGGAGGTGGTGACCATGTCCTCGAGCCCGAAGGGACCGCCGGTGCAGTAGGAGAACATGACCCAGACGAAGTAAAAGAGGCCGGCTTTGCGCAGGGCGGATTTGGCGGGGCTGGACACGCGGTGGATTATACGGGGAGGAGTCCAGAAAAACTCCAGACGAGGATTTTGGATTGTTCTAACCTCGGATCGATAGGACGACAGCTTTACGTCTGCCTCATTGGAGGCGCCGGATTACTATCCACACCAGATCGCGATTACCACGATCAGTAGGTTGAGGGTGTAGAACGGCGCGAACATGCGGAGATATTACGTTGCCAATAGAAACGTCACCAAGAAAAAAGCCCCCTGCTTGCGCAGGAGGCCTTTTGCTTTCGAAGCGTTCAATTATTTCGGCGGCGCCTGATCCTGAGTCGCCGGAGCGGCAGCAGGAGCGGACGAAGTCGAGGCCAGCGTTTCCAGATCGTTCTTCAGGAGGCTGATCTCTACGCGACCACCGCTGGTGCGCTTGGTCTTGGCATCATCGGCGTTGGCGCTCTGTACCGGAGCGTTGCCCATGCCCACCACGTAAATCCGGTAGACCGGAATGTCATGGTTGAGCACCAGGTAGCGAACCACCGCATCCGCCATCTTCTGTGAAGTGGCGATTGCGGCCTGGCCGTGTCCGGAGGAGAAGCCCTGCACTTCGACGATGTAGCCGCGCTGATCTTTCAGCGGGGTGGCCATATCATCGAGCGCAGACTTGGCGTTCTTGCTCAGGACGCTCTGACCCGGACGGAAGCGAATCTCAGTCTGGGTGGAGGCCTTGTACTGATCGATGTTGCCGACCACCTGCTCGACCGTGGTCAAGCGGGTGTTGGCCTGGGTTGCGGTCTGCTGCGCCAACTGGCGCTTTGTTGCCGGCATCGATCGCGTGCTGGTCAGCTTCGTTGGCCTTGGTTGAGGCCAGCTGAATGCCTGCCTGCGCGCGTGAGTCGGTATCCTTGATCGCCTTGGTGTTCGAGGAGGTCAACTCATCGAGTTCATTCACGCGGTCGCGGATGGGAGCGGTCTGCCGCTGCACATATTTCTTGCGGGCAAAGGGATTGATCTTGCCCCAGAAACCTTCATGAGTATCCGGCTGCAAAGCTGGTTTGCCGCTGGCGCCGGTGGCTGAGGCGGCACTTTGATCCGTCGACTGCGCCGCAGCGGCGGGTTGATCTTGCGTGGTTGAGCTGGCCTGCTGAGCCAGAGCTGGAAGCGCCAGCACGACGGCCAGAAGCAGCGCTACATATAGGCGATTCTTCATTTCTACGTCCTCCAAGTGGGGGAGCATGGGGCTCCACTCCAGCAATAAATCAAAACTATCGGCGTTCTGAACTGCTCAACGCCTGCCCTGTATATAACAGGTCGAATGCCAAACCTCAGGAAATGTAAGTCATTTCCTAACAACACATTGTAACGCTGCCGGCCCCTGGGCGGGGCCCAAAATATGCTGGCGCCGGGTAATTTTGGCGAAATCTGGTATAAAAACTGCGTGTCCAGCGCAGGCGAAAAGACTGCAAGAAATTGCGGTAATACCGTAACCATCACGGTTCCCGATAAATACATCCCAGCAGCCGTTCCAGGTTCAAATAATCGAGATCAGGTAGTCGAGGTTCAGGTATTCCCATGCGAGTCTGGTTGTCTGCCCTCCTTCCTTTGTATTGCTCGCCTGCACCCGCGCGGAGAAGCTGGATCTCGAGCGCTTGAAGCTGCCGCCTGGTTTTCATATTGCGGTATTCGCCTCCGCGCCACACGTGCGCCAGATGGCCTTCAGTCCAGGTGGAGTATTGCTTGCCACTGATATGAGCGATGGCATGGTGCTGGCCTATCCCGATCCCAAAAACACCGGGCATGCGGAACGACCGGTTCCGGTGCTTGCCGGTTTGAACGCGCCCCACGGCATTGCCTTTCATAATGGCAAGCTTTACATCGCGGAGATCAACGCGGTCCGGCGCTATGACTGGGATGAATCGCGAATGCGCGCCGGCAACGGCCAGAAGATCGCCGACCTGCCGGGAAGCGGCGGCGGCCACTCGACTCGCACCATTCTTTTTGCCAACGGCAAGATGTATGTGGCGGCGGGATCGAGCTGCAATGTTTGCGTGGAAGACGAAAAACGCCGCGCCGCCGTAACCGAGTTCAACGACGACGGAAGCGGCGAGCGGCTTTTCGCCTCAGGACTGCGGAACGCGGTTGGCCTGACGTGGAATCCCAAGACCAGCAGCATCTGGGCCACCGACAACGGACGTGACTGGCTGGGCGACAATCTTCCACCCGAGGAAGTAAATGATCTGGGCGCCAATGGCGGAAACTTCGGCTGGCCGTATTGTTACGGCGACCAGGTTGCGGACCGTTCGCAGAGCAAAGACTACGACTGCTCCAAAACCGTCGCCCCGAAAGTGTTGATGCAGGCGCACTCGGCGCCGCTGGGATTGCTGTTCTACGACGGCAACATGTTTCCCGCGGAGTATCGCGGAAGCTTGTTCGTAACTTTTCACGGCTCCTGGAACCGCAGCGTGCCTACCGGATATAAAGTTGTCCGCATCAAGGTCAACGACAAAGGCGAACCGCAAGGCCCGCCGGAAGACTTCATCAGCGGATGGCTTCGTCCCGGCGAGACCAAAAAAGGCGTGTGGATGGGGCGGCCGGTGGGGCTCGCAGTCGGCCCCGACGGCGCCATGTATGTCAGCGACGATTCGGCAGGAGTGATTTATCGGGTGACGTGGGAGAAGTGATAGCGACTTTTCCGCAATACTTCTCGTGCTGTTCGTAGATGAAGTTATCGGTCATGCCCGCAATGTAATCGCACACGATCCGCGCCAGCGGCTCCTGCTCCGCCTTTTCCTGATAGCTGTGAGGAAGGTTCTCCGGCTGTGCCATCCAGAATTCAAACAGTTGCCGGATGACGCGTTCAGCGTCAATTTTTTCCGGCTCGAGTGCGGCGCTGAAATAAAGATTCTTGTAGAGAAATTCCTTGGTGACTCGTCTCTCTTCTTCCACCTCAGGACTGAAGGTGGCCAGCCGGCGCGGACAGTCGCGGACATCCTCCAGGGTGCGGATGCCGGCCGCTTTGATCTGGCTCTGCAGATTGCCGATCAAGTCGCCTACCATGCGGTCGAGGATGCGCTTTACAGCTTCGTTGAACTTCAGCTTCTCGACCACGTCGGGGTACGTCTCGTCGGCCTCGCGATAAAAACGATCGAACCCCGGAACGCCGCCTCGAATCTGTGGGAGTGTGAGCAGGCGGGACTCATAGCCGTCGTCGAGGTCGGCGGTGTCGTACGCGATTTCGTCGGCGAGGTCGATGAGCTGGGCCTCCAGCGGCGGGCGCTGATCGAGCAGATATTCCGCCAGTTCGGGAAACTGTTTTACGGAATAGTCGTGGGAATGTTTGATGATGCCTTCGCGCACTTCGAAAGTAAGATTCAGCCCGCGAAAGGCGGCATAGCGCAGCTCGAAATCTTCGACGATGCGCAGTGCGTGCAGGTTGTGATCAAAGAAAAGGCCATGCTCGCGCATCACCGCGTCGAGCACCTTCTCGCCTGCGTGACCAAAAGGCGGGTGGCCGACATCGTGGACCAGGGCGAGCGCCTCGACCAGATCGACGTTCAGCCCAAGCTGGGCCGCGATGGTGCGGGCGATCTGGGCTACTTCAATGGTGTGGGTCAGCCGATTGCGGAAATGGTCGGAGAAGCGGCGGGTAAAGACTTGAGTCTTGGCTTCGAGCCGGCGAAATGCCCGCGAGTGGATAACCCGATCGCGGTCCCGCTGGAAGGCATTGCGGTAGGGATGCTGGGGCTCGGGAATGCGGCGTCCGCGGGATTGTTCCACCCGCACGGCGTAGTCGGCCAGCATGGAGAAAGTTTAGCACTGAGGAGCATGCAGCATTCAGCGGTCGGCACAAACTTCGCCGCGTTTCTACATCCAGCCGTCTCTGGTCTAGCCAGTCCTGAGTCTAGCCAGTCCTGGAAAATCCTTCGCTTCTCTTCCGTCGCCACGTCTGCTCGCGGAATCCTGGCCGGGCCGTTTCCGGAACACCGCCCTCACGCCGTCTCTCCATCTCTCGTCAATCCCGACTACAGCCCAGTCGATCTCGGGCGAGATGTAATGCAGCAAGGTATCGGTCGCGGGATGCACGTGCAGCGCGGGCGCCACCAGAAACAGCAATGGCCGCTCCATCGTCAATTCCCGCCCGGGAAAATATCCGAAGCGCTGGAACTCGCCGCGCGCGTGATGCCACGCCACCCGCGACCAATAGTCCAAGCCCTGCAGCGGCAGATGGATATCCTCATCCGCCTTCAGTTCCACCACCGCCAGCCGCCCCTCGCGCGTGGCGGTCAGCACGTCGATCATGGCGCGATCCGACGCGGAAAATGCCGGCACCTGCGAATACAGGCATCGCGTATCCAACCGTTCGTCCACCGCTCCGACGTCCTGCACCACCAGCGACTCCAGCCAGCGCTCCGGATGCAGCCGCCACAAGAGGATGGTCGCGCGGACCTTCGGCATGGCGCACCTCTCCCACGCTGAACACGATCTGCCGGAAGGCGGCCGCGTTCTCTTCTCCCAGAACTCTCTCCTCCGCGCCCACTCCAAAAACAATTTCCGGCTGTGCTGCGGAACGATCCCAGCTGGTGCGCCAGACGCGCCCGCGCAAACTCCAATCCATGACAGCGAAACGCGATCTCCCCTGCCGAGAGCACCGCGATTTCAGCTTCCGGCATCAGCTCCCGGACTGATGCGATCGGCTCCGCAAACCGTTCCTGCGCCCATGCTTCATCGGCCCAGTGCACCAGCCGGGTCCGCACATTGCCGCGGTCGGACACGTCGATTTCCGTCAAGACGTCTTCACGATTTTCCAATTCGTAGAGCTGCCACTTGGCTGCGTCGCGGTGCAAATGCGCCATGCGCTCGCGGGTCAGCGCCGAAGCGCCCGCCGGCAAGAACAGCTTCAGGCCTTCGACCACCATCTTGCCCGCCTTGCGCCTCGCGGCACACGTCGAGCCACAGAATGCCAAACGTCAGCGCGGCATCGATCGAGGACTGCGTCTCCTGCGGGTTCACCCCGAGCACGGCAAAGCCGGACTGCCCCCGGCGCAACAGCCCGCGCGCATAAATCGGGCCAAACGAGTGCTCCAGATCGGCAGATGTCGTCAGCCGCGACGCGTCATAAGCGGAAAAGCGGCGCTCCAGTGTGCGCTGCAGAGCTCCGCTGGTAAGCCAATCGAGCGGCCCGCTTCGCCGTCGGCGTGCGCCGGTCGCGCTGCCGGCAGATCTCCAGTTTCCTAGGACGGGTTTGCCCCAGCCGCTGCACCGTCAGCCGCAGCACCTCATTCTTGACCTCGACATCGAGCACCCGCCGCACCACATTCCGCTCCGCCGACCACAGGTGCAGCAGACACTTGTTGCGTTCCCCGGAAACGGAATACTTCGCCTGCGCCAGATCAAACAATACCGCGCCGTCATCCAGCACCACGGCATCTCGCGCTCCGGCAAGAAAGTCTTCCACGGTACGGATCAAGGCTTCAGGGGTCATGATGAGAATGCTTTCATCTTCCGAACGATCCTGTCTGTGACGCATGACCATCATTAGCGCCGAATGAGGACTTCAGCCACGGCCGTCCGACTGTCCAGCGGAGCAACGCTCGCTATACCTCGAGAGTCCGACCAGATGTCCCCACATCAAGCCAACGCACCAGCCTGCATCAACCTGTGTGGGATAATTGAATTAGCTGCCGGGAGTCTTTCCCGGCCCAAGGACATCTAATTACCGTGGATAAGAATCGGTTCTTTTTCCAGCACTACGGCCTCACCGAGCATGACCTGGAGCGCTACCTGGCAGCGGCGCTTTCCGCGGGCGGCGAATACGCCGACCTTTATTTCGAATATCTTTCGTCGACTTCGCTGATGGTCGACGAGTCCATGGTGAAGTCGGCCTCGCAGGGAATTTCCGCCGGATGCGGCGTGCGCGTGGTTGTCGGCGAGCGCACCGGATACGCCTACACCGACGATCTTTCGTCCGGAGCGCATCCTGCACGCGGCCCGCACCGCGGCCCTGATCGCCAGCGGCCCGGCCAAGACGCCGTCAGTAGGCTTCCAGGAAAAGCCGGCGCGCAGCCTGTACCCCGTCACGCTGCCGTCGGTGGATGCCGAAATCACGCGCCAAAGTCGAACTGGTGATGCGCGCCGACCAGTCGGCCCGCGCCTACGATCCGCGCATCAAGGAAGTTCGCGCCAGCTATGCCGACGAGTTGCGCAACATTCTGGTGGTCGGCTCCGACGGCACCTTTGCCGAAGACTCGCAGCCGCTGGCTCGCATGAACGTCTCCTGCATCGCCAAGACCGAAGGCAATTCCGCTCGCGGCAGCTCCGGCGGCGGCGGACGCGTCGCGCTCGACTTCTTCTTCGGCGAAAAGACTCCCGAGTATTTCGCGAAAGAAGCCGCCCGCCAGGCCATCCTGCAACTCGACGCCCGCGAAGCTCCGGCCGGCGAAATGGAAGTCGTGCTCGGCCCCGGCTGGCCCGGCGTGCTGCTGCACGAAGCCGTCGGCCATGGCCTCGAAGCCGACTTCAATCGCAAGCAGACCTCGGCGTTTGCCGGACTGATCGGCAAGCGCGTAGCCAGCGAAAAATGCACGGTGGTCGACAACGGCACCATGCCCTGGCGCCGCGGCTCGCTGAACGTCGACGACGAAGGCCAGCCCACGCAGAACACCGTGCTGATCGAGAACGGCATCCTGAAGGGCTATCTGAGCGACAAGCTTTCCTCCCGCCTGATGGGCATGGCCGACACCGGCAACGGCCGTCGCGAGAGCTACGAGCACATTCCCATGCCGCGCATGACCAACACCTACATGCTGGCGGGCCAGGACGATCCGGAAGACATCATCCGCTCGGTGAAGCACGGCGTGTACGCGGTGAACTTCGGCGGCGGCCAGGTGGACATCACCAACGGCAAGTTCGTCTTCTCCGCCTCCGAAGCCTACCTGATCGAAGACGGCCACGTCACCGCGCCCATCAAGGGCGCAACGCTGATCGGCAACGGCCCCGACGTGCTGACCCGCGTCTCCATGGTGGGCAACGATCTGAAACTCGACGAAGGCGTCGGCACCTGCGGCAAAGACGGACAGGCCGTTCCCGTGGGCGTCGGCATTCCCACCATGAAAGTCGACCGCCTGACCGTCGGCGGCACCGCCAGGAAAGATCCCGGCGGATTCATGCAGTAGAGCATTTCAGATTGCAGATCTAGATTGCAGATTGAAGCCTCGTATGATCTTCAATCTGAAATCTGCAATCACAAATCTGAAATCATTTCTTATGCCTCAAACTGAACTGGACAACTCGAGAACCAGAAACTCGAAAACTGATCTTCGTGATCTCGCCCAGGACATCGTCCGCCGCGCCATGGCCGGCGGCGCCACCGCCGCCGAATGCGTAGTCCGCGAAGGCGACGAATTTTCCACCCTGGTCCGCCTGGGCCAGGTCGAAACGCTGAAGGAAGCCGGCTCGCGAGCCATTGGCGTGCGCGTGTTCCACGGCCAGCGCGCCGCCAGCACCTACTCCAGCGACTTCTCCCGCGAAGCTCTCGACCGCATGTTGAAGTCCGCGCTGGAGCTGGCCAAGATCACTTCGGAAGATCCCTTCAGCGGCATTCCGGAAGCCTCGCAACTCGGCTCGCTCTCCGGCGATCTCGATCTCTACTCCGCCGACGTCTACTCGCTTCCCGGCGAAGAGCGCATCAACTACGCGCGCCGCGCTGAGAAAGCGGCGCTCGATTACGACCCGCGCATCAAGAATTCCGAAGGCGGCTCGTTCGACGCCGCCACCGGCCACAAAGTTCTGGCCAACTCGCACGGCTTCGTCGGCGAATACCGCCGGTCGTATTGTTCGGTCGCGGCGGTTCCCATCGCGCAAACGGAAACCGGCGGCATGCAGCGCGACTACTGGTTCTCGGTCGCGCGCAATCTGGGCCGCCTGGACTCTCCCGAGCAAGTGGGAAAGATCGCGGCGCAGCGCACCCTGCGGCGGCTGGGCGGCCGCAAGGTGAAGACGGCGCGCGTTCCGGTCGTCCTCGATCCCATGGTCGCCACCTCCATCCTCGATCACATTTTCGAAGGCATCAACGGAGACTCGGTCTATCGCGGCGCTTCGTTTCTGGCCGGCAAGCTGGGCCAGAAAATCGCCGGCGACCACGTCACCGTCATCGACGACGGCACCATGGTCGGCGGCTTCGGCACCGCGCCGTTCGACGGCGAAGGCATTCCCACCCGGCGCACGGTGGTGATCGAAAACGGCGTGCTCAAGTCGTATCTGCTGAACACCTACACCGCGAAGAAGCTCGGCCTCCAGACCACCGCCAACGCCTCGCGCGGACTCGCCGGCACCCCCGGCATCGGCCCCGGAAATTACTTCCTGCAGCCGGGAACGAAGACGCCGAAAGAAATCATCGCTGCCATCCCCGACGGCCTGTACGTCACCGAGTTCCTCGGCCACGGCGCCAACCTGGTGACCGGCGACTATTCCCGCGGCGCCTCCGGCCTCTGGATCTCCGGCGGCGAACTGGCCTATCCGGTCGAAGAAATCACGGTCGCCGGAAACCTGAAGGAACTCTTCTTCAACATCTCCGAGATCGGCAACGACCTGGAATTCCGCGGCGCCATGGCCTGCCCGACCATCCGCATCGACGGGCTGACGGTCGGCGGCGAGTAAGACAAGCGCGCACGGTTTCAGCTTTGCGATCCTTTGACTCGTTCAGAGCTTTCAGCCGCAAAGATCGCAAAGGACGCTAAGGAATCTCGAAAGTCCGCACGCACCCGAACCTCAGGATCTGCAATTCCCAGCTACAATCTCCTCATGGGCAGCCTGCTCCAGCCATCTCCGGCCACTGAAGACGCCAAATCAAATCTGCGCCCCATTCTGCTGGGCCTGGTCGCTCGTAGTCATGGTCGTGGTGATCGGCGCTTTTCTGTTACGCACCGACTCCAAAATCGCCAATCCTCCTCATCCCTACGCCGCCAATCTCAAACTCTCCGACCTGAAGATGAGCGCGGCGGAGAACTTTATCGGCACCACCGTCACCTATCTCGACGGCACCGTCACCAACGCCGGCGACAAAACCGTCAGTCATGCCGTGGTCCACGTCACTTTCAAAGACTCGCTCGGCCAGGTCGCCCAGGCCGAAGACGTTCCCTCTGCACGTTCTTCAGACCACCGGCCCCTATGCCGACGCAGTCGATCTGAGCATCTCGCCGCTGGCTGCCCGGCCAGAGCCAGCCGTTCCGCCTCACCTTCGAGCACGTCACCGCCGACTGGAATCACGAGTATCCCGAGATGCAGAGTTACAGATGTGTCGGTGAAGTGATGTGCGAATCAGTAGAATTGGGTCATTGAAAATTGACGAATCTGATCCTGTCGTCTGAATGACTCGATCCGAATGTCTCTTCGATGTCTCAATTCCCGTATCAAGTCCGCAATCCTCAATTCCCCAATCCTTCTACAATGTATCCCATGCCCGAACGTCAAAACCTCCGCCTCACTGAGACCGTCAAAGCCGGAGGCTGCGCCTCCAAGCTAAGCCCCGCGGTGCTCGACAAAGTGCTGGGAAAGCTTCCCCGGCAACACGACCCGAACGTTCTGGTCGGCTTCGATCATGCCGACGATGCCGGCGTCTACAAAATCGCCCCCGATCTCGCGCTGGTGCAGACTGTCGATTTCTTCACGCCCATCGTGGACGACCCCTACACCTTCGGCCAGATCGCCGCCACCAATGCGCTGAGCGACGTCTACGCCATGGGCGGACGCCCCATCACCGCGCTGGCCCACGTATGCTTTCCGGCCAATGGCGACCTCGAAGTTCTGGAGCAGATTCTGGCCGGCGGTCTCTCGAAAATGATGGAGGCGAGTTGCACGGTGGTCGGCGGCCACAGCATCCGCGACGAAGAAACCAAGTTCGGATATTCCGTCACCGGCCTGATCGATCCCGACCGCATCTTCACCAACGGCGGCGCCCAACCCGGCGACCGCCTGCTGTTCACCAAATCGCTCGGCACAGGCGTGATCTCCACCGCCATCAAGCAAGGCACGGCAAAGCAGTCATGGATCGACGCCGCCACCCGCTCCATGACCACGCTGAACAAAGCCGCCGCCGAGGTCATCGCCGCATTCTGCGCCACCATGAACCATGTGGGGCCGGGTCTCCGACCCGGCCAGGCCGAGCGAAGCTCGGCAACGCCTGCACTCCCCATCCACTCCCTCACCGACGTCACCGGCTTCGGCCTGATCGGCCACGCCCGCGAAATGGCCCTGGCCTCGAATGTCTCGCTGCGCTTTCGACATCAACCAAATTCCCCTGCTGGAAGGCGCTCTCGATTGCATTCGCGCCGGCAACATCCCCGGCGGTCTGAAAAATAACCGCGACTTTGCCGAATGCGTGGTCGGATACGAAGAAGGAATTCCTGAGGAGCTGAAGACAATCCTTTTCGATCCGCAAACCGCGGGCGGGCTGCTCATCGCCGTTGCGCCGGAGAGATTCCGCCGAGCCTTGATTCGAGATCTCAAGGCCGCCGGAGTACCAGCCGTCGAAATCGGCGAAGTGCTGGAACGGACCAAGCCGCTGATCACAGTCACCGCCTAAGAATCCGGATCACGTGGGGCCAGCCGCCCCCGGCTGTCCAGTCGAGCGAAGCTCGACCGCGTGTCTGCTGGAAACTAAAAGCGGAGCTACGCACCGCCGGGGAGCGGCTCGTCCCCACAGTGAGCACTTGCCAGACAAAAAATAGGGCGGCCTTTAGCCGCCCCATGTTCTTGCTCCGAAGACTGACGTCCGCTCTACGCTGGCGCCGGTCTTTCTCCGCCCTTGGCCCTTCCGGGCTGCAGGTCCGGCTTGATCACCTGCTGCACTCCGTCGTCCGGCTTTGGGCGGCGGAACGATCTTCGGCAGTTCCTGGCCTTCGATGATCATCTTGATCTGCGCCGCGTCCAGCACTTCGCGCTCGATCAGCGCGTGCGCGATCCTCTCCAGCACGTCGCGGTTCGTCGACAGAATATCCTTCGCGGTGGCGTAGCCTCGGCCCACCAGCTTCTGCACTTCAGCGTCGATCTTGACCGCGGTAGCTTCGCTGTAGTCGCGGTGCTGCGCAATCTCGCGGCCCAGGAAGATCTGCTCTTCCTTCTTGCCGAAGGTCAGCGGACCCAGGTCGCTCATGCCCCACTCGCACACCATCTTGCGCGCCATTTCGGTGGCGCGCTCAATGTCGTTGCCGGCGCCGGTGCTCATCGAGTTCAGGAACATCTCTTCCGCGATGCGCCCGCCCATCAGGATGGCAATCGCGGTCTCGAGATAGTTCTTGTAGTAGTTGTGCCGGTCGTCGATCGGCAGTTGCATGGTGACGCCCAGCGCCATGCCGCGAGGAATGATCGTCACCTTGTGCAAAGGATCGGAATGCGGCAGCATCGCCGCCACCAGCGCATGGCCGGCTTCGTGATACGCCGTGTTCTTCTTCTCCTCGTCCGAGAGCAGCATGGACTTGCGCTCCACGCCCATCAGCACTTTGTCCTTGGCCAGTTCGAAGTCGTACATCAGCACGGCTTTGCGGTTCTGCCGCGCCGCCGCCAATGCCGCTTCGTTCACCATGTTGGCCAGGTCCGCGCCGGAAAAGCCCGGTGTCCCGCGGGCCAGTACGGAAAGATCCACATCGTCCGCCAAAGGAATCTTGCGGGTATGCACTCGCAGAATCTCTTCGCGTCCGCGCACATCGGGACGGCTCACCACCACGCGCCGGTCAAATCGTCCCGGCCGCAGCAGCGCCGGATCAAGCACGTCCGGCCGGTTGGTGGCGGCCATCAGAATCACGCCTTCGTTGGACTCGAATCCGTCCATCTCGACCAGCAACTGGTTCAGCGTCTGCTCGCGCTCATCGTGACCGCCGCCCAGGCCGGCACCGCGATGGCGTCCGACAGCGTCAATCTCGTCAATGAAGATGATGCAGGGAGCGTTCTTCTTGCCCTGCTCGAACAGGTCGCGCACCCGGCTGGCGCCCACGCCGACGAACATCTCGACGAAGTCCGAACCGGAAATCGAGAAGAACGGAACGTTGGCTTCGCCGGCCACCGCCCGCGCCAGCAAGGTCTTGCCCGTTCCCGGAGGCCCGACCAGCAACACGCCCTTGGGAATTCGTCCGCCCAGCTTCTGGAACTTCTGCGCCTCGCGCAGGAATTCGATGATCTCTTTCAGCTCTTCCTTGGCCTCATCCACGCCCGCCACGTCCTTGAACGTGACCTTCTTCTGCTGCATGGAGAGCAGCCGGGCCCGGCTCTTGCCGAACGACAAAGCCTTGTTTCCGCCCGTCTGCATCTGCCGGATCATGAAGAACCACAGCGCCGCCAGCAGGATCAGCGGGGCCCATGTTCCCAGCAACTGCAACGGCCAACTGCCGCTGCTCATGTCGCGGATATTCATGGTGACGCCCTTATCCCGCAGCATCTTGTACATGTCGGGATAATTCACCGGAACGGTGGTGTGGAACGGGGAATTGTCGTTGCGGTACTTGCCCCGCACTTCCATGCCCGTGATGGTGACCTCTTTCACATTGCCCTGGTCCACATCCGCCATGAACTGCGAGAAGTTGACTTCTTTCTCTTTTTGCGCAGCATTCCCCTGCCTTCATCACCTCCCACAGCAGGAAGGCCGACAGCACGATCACCAACCAGAAAACCACCGTCTTTACCGTAGAATTCACCGAAGACTCCTGAGAATAAAGAACACTCCAACACGAAGCCGGATAAGCTACCGCACCTGAATTAGATGCCGGCCCGAGGGGTTTGGATCGGACAAGTTGCCAAACTCGTATTCTAACCGTTCTGAGGGAAAAAAGGTCGGCGTTCTGCGAGTGACTTAAGTCACGAATTCACTTCAACTTGCAGCGCCAACGTAGGGCAGATTTCGGTTGGTCTGCTCGGGCGAACCCAGGCCATAACCCACCAGGAAGGCCTCATCCACCAGAAACCCGAAATAATCCGGCTGCAACTGCACTCTTCGCGCCGACTGCCGGTCCAGCAACGTCGCCAGCTTTACCGAAGCCGCTCCCCGGGCTTTCAGGTCGCTCATCAGAAATTCCGTGGTGACTCCGGAATGCACCAGCCCTCCACTACCAGGACGTGCTGGCCGCGAATGTCGGATTCGTGGCTGAAGAAAATCTCCAGAATCCCGCTCGCGCCATCGGCCTTATCCTCATGGTATCGGGGCTTGATGAACTGGCAGATCACCGGCACGTCGAGCGCCCGCACCAGGTCCGCCATGAAGATGAAACCGTTCTCCAGCAGCGCCAGCAGGTGGATGGTCCGCCCGCGGTAGTCGTCGGAGATCTGCCGCCCCATCTCTCGCACCCGCTTCTGGATCTGCTCGGCGGGAATCACGGTGCGCGGCTGCTCGGATTTCAAAATCTGATTCATGCGTTGCGGTACTCCTGAATAACCAGGGCCTCGGTCGCGCCCTCCCGCGGACGCAATCGCGCCGGCGCCGGAAAACCGCGAACCCACACGATCTCCCCGCCGCTCACCACCACCGGCCACAGCTTGCGTTCCCGTCCTGCAACTTGCGTTCCTGCAGCAACTCCTTGATCTTCTTCGGCGACTTGCTGTGCGCCGGCCAGAAGCGGTCGCCCGCGCGCCAGTTGCGCACGGTCAACTCTTTTTTCAGCAATGCCGGATCCAACATGTGGTCGGGATTATAACCCGGCGCTGCGCCCCCCGGAACAACTGCCGCCTCAAACGAAGACCCGGCTTCAGGAACCTCAACCACTCCAGGCACCGCCAAGAAGTATTCGTAGTCGAAACTCGCAACTTCGGCCGCGAGTGTGAAATGCAGGCCGTCGTTGGCTCTGGCGACCGTCCAGCCCCCCGGCAACTCCACCGACTTCGCGGTCTCCAGGCCCAGCCCAAGAATCTCCTCCACGTGCCGGAACTCCAGCGTCAAGCCCAGTGACTCCGCCGCCGCCCTGATCACGCGCCGCCGCAATGCTAACGGCAGCTCGCCCAGCTCCTCAGCCTGTTGCTGCTGAGCATCCCACACTTCCGGCAACACCCGCTCCACTTCGCCTCGCCAGTACTCCTCTTCTGAGCGTGCAATCTCGGCGGTCTCCGCCAGCGCTTCCCTCACCTTGGGATTCAGGGTGCGTTCCAGCCGGGGATGATCCCGTGCCGCACCCGGTTGCGCGCATGGCGCAGGTCGCGGTTGCTGGAATCTTCACGCCAGTCCTGCCCGATCTCCCTGAGATAAGCTTTCCAGTTGCGCCCTCTCAGTCCGAAGCAAAGGCCGAATCACCGAGAACCGAGAACCGTAAACTGATAACTGGGGTTGAATTGTCTTCAAAGTAGCGTCAACGCTGACTCGGCGATAATGCGACGTCAGTTCGACCTAACTGAGTCGACTTAGGGTAAGTTAACTCGGGATAAATCCCAGCCAGCCCCCGCGTCCCCGCCCCGCGCACCAATCTGAGCAGAACCGTCTCCGCCTGGTCATCCAGCGTGTGCCCGGTAGCGATGCAACTCAGCCGTTCTTCTCCCATCAACCGATAAAAGTATTGGTAACGCAGTTCGCGCGCCGCAGCCTCGATGCTTAAGTGCTGGCCTGGGCGTGGCTGGTCACATCCCCGCGATCGCAATGCAATTCCAGTTCATGACGCTGCAGCCAACTGCGCGACGAATCGTTCGTCGGCCTCAGATTCGCTCCCCCGCAGACCATGATTGAAGTGAACTACCGAGAGCACCACCCCAATTTCCCGACGCAACTCCAGCAGCAGACGCAAGAGCGCGACTGAATCCGCTCCGCCTGACACCGCAACCCCGGCGCGGTCGCCGGCCTTGAGAAAGCCCTGCCCGCGAATGTATTCGAGAACGCTCTCTGCCAGCTTGCCCACGGCCCAATGTTACATCCGCGGCCAGAAACTGCCGATTTCACCCGTGCAGCACTATGACCCTGCAGCTCGAATTCAATTCATTCCAGCATCCGGTTCACATCCGCGTAATCGATCGCGCCGCCGAGCGTCTCATAGGTTCCCGAGCCCTTCAGTTCCTCCGCAATGCGCCGCACCAGCCCAAGGGTCGCGCGCATCGCACCCGAACCCACGCTAACCCGCGCCACGCCCATCTCTTGCAACTGCGGAACCGAAGGAGATCCCGGTCCAACCAGAATGTTTACCGGACACCGCAAGTCCTTCACCAGGCGCCCGATAGTTTCCCCATCCCGCAGCCCAGGCACAAAAACGCAGTCCGCACCTGCATCCCGAAACGCCGCGAGCCTGCGAAGCGCAGCGTCGTAGCGCTTTTCCGGCGTTTCGAGTTGCAACAGATAGACATCTGTCCGGGCATTCAGCACAATCAGCCCCGCGGTCGTCTCCCGGACGGCTTTCACTCTTTCGATCTGCAACGAGAGGTCGAAAAGTGGACGCTCGGGATCACCGGTCGCGTCCTCCAGATTCATTCCGACCGCGCCGGCTGCGAGCACATCGCGCGCGGTACGAGCGGCATCCTCCGGACGATCGCCGTATCCCGCCTCCACGTCGGCCGTAACCGGAACCTTGACCGCCGCGGCAATGCGCCGCACCACTCCCAGCATTTCCTCGCGTGAAATGCGCTGCCCGTCGGGATATCCCAGGGTAAAAGCGACACCGGCGCTGGTAGTGGCAATCGCTCCAAATCCAGCCTTCTCAAACACGCGTGCGCTGGCCACATCCCAGGCGTTGGGCAACACCAGAATTCGCTTGCCATGATGCATGCCGCGGAATGCATCAGCCTTCGTTTTGAGCTCTGTATGGTCCACGTGATTACGGCCTCTGCTCTGCATTCTAGCCAGCTGTTGCTAGAATAAGAAACAGCACCCATGCAGCGATTCACTGAACAATTCGACGTAGTCGTGGTCGGCGCCGGACACGCCGGCTGCGAGGCCGCCATGGCCGCCGCCCGCATGGGCCTGAAAACCGCCCTCTACACCCTCAACGTCGATCTCATCGCCCAGATGTCCTGCAACCCCGCCATCGGCGGCATCGCCAAGGGACATCTGGTTCGCGAAGTTGATGCCCTGGGCGGCATCATGGGCGAAATCACCGACGCCGTCGGCATCCAGTTCCGCCTGCTCAACACCTCGCGCGGCCCGGCGGTCTGGTCCCCCCGCGCCCAGTGCGACAAGCAGGCCTATCGCCTGAAAATGCGCGAGGTCCTGGAATCGCAACCCAATCTGAAAATCAAGCAAGCGGAAGTCGCGGACCTGATTCTTGAAGACAGCTCGACCACTGAGTCATCAGCGAACTGAAAACTGAAAACTGTTCTTCCGAATTGAACGCCGTGGTATCACGACTGGCGACGACGAACTGGTCTTGGCCAACGACCAAGGACCAACGGCCAACGACGGCGAGAGCAAGCGAGCCCTTGGCATTCGCCTGCGCGACGGCCGCACCGTCGGCGCCCAGGCCGTCATCATCACCACCGGCACCTTCCTGAATGGCCTGATCCACTGCGGCGAGCAGCAATATCCCGCAGGACGCTCCGGCGAACCCGCCGCCGTCCTGCTCGGCGAGAGCCCTGAAACAACTTGGCCTGCGCGGCTGCCGCCTCAAGACTGGAACTCCGCCGCGTCTCGATGGCCGCACCATCGACTGGTCCCGGTTCGAGCTACAACCCGGCGACGCCGATCCCACGCCTTTCAGCTTTCGCACCCGCCGCGTCGCCCATCACGATTCCCAGGTCCC
Source organism: Terriglobia bacterium (assembly GCA_963812465.1). Lineage (GTDB taxonomy): Bacteria > Acidobacteriota > Terriglobia > Terriglobales > Acidobacteriaceae > JAIQFF01. The sequence continues at coordinate 89,900 of CAWEVE010000013.1, read as the reverse complement.
CTGCTACATCGCCTGGACCACGCCCGAAACTCAGCGCATCATCCGTGAAAACGTCCATCGTTCGCCCATGTACAGCGGCCAGATTCATTCCATCGGCCCGCGCTACTGCCCGTCGATCGAAGACAAGATCGTCAAGTTCCCCGACAAGATCACGCACCAGCTCTTCCTCGAACCCGAAGGCCTGAACACGCACGAGATTTACGTGAACGGCATGAGCACATCGCTGCCGGTGGAAGTGCAGCTTGAGATTCTGAAGTCCATCCCGGGCCTCGAGAACGCCGACATGCTGCGGCCGGGTTACGCCATCGAATACGACTCCATCGACCCGACCGAACTCGAACGCACCCTCGAAACCAAAAAGATCGCCAACCTTTTCCTGGCCGGCCAGATCAACGGCACCAGCGGCTACGAAGAGGCCGCCTGCCAGGGACTGATGGCGGGCATCAACGCCGCGCTGCAAGATAAAGAAGGACGCGCCGCTGATTCTCGATCGCACCGAAGCCTACACCGCGATCCTCATCGATGACCTGATCTCCAAGGGCACCAACGAGCCCTACCGCATGTTCACCTCGCGCGCCGAGTTCCGCCTCCATCTGCGCATCGACAACGCCGACCGCCGCCTGACCCCGCACGGCCGCCGAGTCGGCCTGATTTCCGACGCCGCCTGGGCTGATTTCCAGACAAAGCAAAAGCGCCACGAATCGATGAAGCGCTTTCTGGACCGAACCAAGCTGACCACAGCGATGCTGGAAAAATAGAGGACCACGTGGGGACAGCCGCCCCCGGCTGTCCAGCCGAGCAAAGCTCGGCAGCAGCCAACGACCAACGACCAATGACCAACGACTGCCTTTCAGCCGTAGGCCAAAGCCTGGCCCAACTCCTGAAGCGTCCAGAGATCCAGATCGAACACCTGCTCCCGATCCTCCGCGAATCAGCTCCAGAGTTTTTCGAAGCAGGAAGAAATCCGTGAAAATCCGCGAGAATCCGTGGCCGGAATCTCGTCGCCGATTTCCTCCTCTACCCGCAACGACCTCAAATCCATCGAAACCGAAATCAAGTACGCTGGCTATCTCCTGCAACAGCAGCGCGCCATCGAGCGCCTGAAAAAAGCCGAGCAGCACACCATCCCGCAATGGTTCGACTACGGCTCGGTCAGCGGCCTCTCCCGCGAAATGCAGGAGATACTGATCAAAATCCGCCCTCGCACCCTCGGCCACGCCTCGCGCATTCCCGGCGTCACCCCCGCCGCAGTCTCCCTGGTCCACGTCTACATCGAAATCCAGGCCAAGCGCCGCGAGCAAGCCGCCGCCATCTAGTGCTCCATAAACTGCATCCCGACGGAGCGAAGCGAAGCGCAGTGGAGACCTTTCGCTCCGTGCCACGCGCCTGTCCCGACGTCTTCTGGTTAAATCTTGGCATCATGCTTTCCCGCGCCGTTCACACCACCACTTTCACCCAAATCGAAAGCCCGCTCGGCCCGCTCCTGCTCGCCGCCGATGACACCGGCCTGCGCAGCATCGATTTTGTGAACGGACGTCGCCCGGCATCGCCCAATCCCGCGTGGCATGAAGACCCGGAACGCCTGCAGGAACCCGTCCGTCAACTCCGCGCCTACTTCGCCGGAGACCTGGAAAATTTCGATCTCCCGCTCTCGCCCGCAGGCACAGCATTCCAGCTCGCCGTCTGGAAAAGACTCTGCGAAATCCCCTACGGAGAAACCATCTCCTACGGCGAGCTCGCCCGCCGCCTCGGCAATCCCAACGCCTCGCGCGCGGTCGGCTTGGCCAACGGCTCCAACCCGATTCCCATCGTCATCCCCTGTCATCGCGTTATCGGCAGCAACGGAAAACTCACCGGCTACGGCGGTGGCCTGCCCATCAAAGAAAAACTGCTGGCCCTGGAACGCCGCCAACTCCGCCTGCTGTAGTTCCTTCGTGTAACTCCGTGTCCTTGGTGGTTCAAAGCTTTTCCCGTGTGCCTCCAAGCCGCATCAGTTACCATAGAAGGCAGAAAATATGAGCAATCAATACCTCGTCTCTTGCTCTTGCATTCGTGCTGGTCGCATCCCTGGCTTCAGCCCAGACTGTCGATCCCGCCCTCAGGCCGCCCAAAGGCGCCGCAGGTCGCGCTCGTGGTCTTCGAAGACCTGCAGTGTCCCGACTGCCGCCGCGCCGCGCCCCTGGTCGAGGAAGCCGCCAAAACCTACAAAATCCCGGTTGTCGTTCACGACTTCCCGCTGCCCATGCACAACTGGTCTTACGACGCCGCCATCATCGCGCGCTATTTTGATACCCGCTCCAAACAGCTCGGCAACGACTTCCGCAATTACATTTTTGAGCATCAACCCGAGATCACGCCTCCGACCCTGCGCGCCTACGCGGAAAAATTCGCCACCGACCACAAAGTCGAACTTCCCTTCGTCGTCGATCCACAAGGCAAGCTGGCGGAAGGAATCAATCAGGACAAAAATCTGGGCCAGCGTGTCGGCATCAACCACACTCCCACGATCTACGTAGTCAGCAACAAGACCCAAGGCAAGCCCTTCGTCGAAGTCGTGGACCGCACCCAGCTTTTCCAGTTGATTGACGCCATGAAGAACGAGTAGAAGGAAATGTAGGCGCTGAGGAGCCTGGCGTTAACGCCGGATCAACTGCAAGCGATCTCCGTCCCGACGAAGACGACGAAATGCACTGTCGACGCGATTCGATAGGCGGCGACATCCGCACTCTTCATCTCGCAATCTGCCAATGTTCGTGGCGGGCTACATCGGTCCTACCCCACCTGCCAAACCGTATCCAACACCGTCCCGTCCACCCACTTCACCACGGCCACAGGATTCTCCCCCAACTTCGGCCGCGCCGGCTTGCCCCCGCAAATCCGCTCCACTTCCGCCTTGATGTCCTGAATCGGCCGGATCGGCAACGACGATCCTTTCACCGCATCCATCAAATCCTGACGCCGCGGATTGATCGCAATCCCGCGTTCCGTCACCACCACATCGATCAACTCTCCCGGCCCGGTCATGGTCGTCACTTCATCCACAATCACCGGAATGCGATCGCGGAACGACGGCACCGCCAGAATGGTGCATCCTGCCTCCAGACAATTCTGCCAGCCGCCAATCCCATGCAGCAGCCGCCCGTCGGAGTGGGTCACCACGTTGCCGTTGAAATTCACATCCACTTCGGTCGCGCCCAGCACCACGGCATCGACCATCGAAGCAAACGAACCCTTGCCGTGATAGTTGTAAGAAGTAAACGGCGAGGTCGCCACGTGCCGCGGATCGCTCGCAATCGATTTCACCGCATCCAGATCAAACGTCTGCCCATCCAGGATGTAGTCGGTCAATCCTTCCTGCAGCATCTCCACCAGATAGCGCGTCGACCCGCCGCGCACAAAGCGCGCCTTCACGCCATCTTCTTTCATCATGCGCCGCAGATAATCCACAAAAGCCAGCGCGATCCCGCCCGCTCCCGCCTGAAACGAAAACCCGTTGCGCATGATTCCCGCATCGCGCAGAAATCGCGCCACATACTCCGCCACCCGCAACCGGTCCGGCGACCGCGTGATCTGCGTCGTCCCCGAAACAATCTTCGCCGGATCGCCAATCGACTCCACTTCCACCACGCAGTCCACATTGTTTCCCTGGATCTGCCACGGAATGCAGGGAAACGGCACCAGGTTATCGGTGACCACGATCACCTGATCGGCATACATCGAATCCGCCAAAGCGAATCCCAGCGATCCGCACGCCGACTTGCCATGCGAGCCGTCGGCATTGCCGAACGCGTCGGCAGTGGGCGCCGCGATCACCGCGATATCAATATGCACTTCGCCATCCTGAATCGCCTGCCAGCGCCCGCCATGCGACCGCAGCACTCCCATGCCGCGCATCTTGCCCTGGGTGCAGTAATCGCCCAGCGGGCCGTTCATCGAGCCTTCAATGTGATGAATCACCCCCGACTGCATCAGATCGATGGCGCCCTTTTGCGAAGGAAAAGACGCGCTGGGAAACCACATCAGATCCTTGACGCCCATTCGCGCCGCCGCTTCCAGCATCATCAGCGCCACGCGATCGCCATCCCGCAAGTGATGATGATTCGAAATCACCATCCCATCGCGCAGCCCGCACTTGCGCAGCGCGGTCTCGAGGTCCGCTACCCGCTTGTCGCCATTGTCGGGATAGTCCTTGCTCGAGCGCACCGGCGGCGCCGCCTTGCGCCCGCGCGGCTGATATTTGGCAACACCCAGATAAGGAATCTGGGGCTTGCCATTGACCATGGCCGGCACCATGCGCCCCGCCGCGTTCTGCACCAGCTCCACTCGCTCACCCATTTCGCTCCCTTGAGCAAAACCGATAACCACAAAGGACACCAAGGATCACCAAGGAATTCCTTCGTGTACCTTCGTGTCCTTGGTGGTTAAAAGCCTTTTGCCGGCAGTGTTTCATTACGCCTTCCCCATCCGCTTCGCCCGCGCCACCAGCTTCTGCGCCCGCTCCACCACCGGCGGATCAATCATCTTCGACCCCAGGCTGACCACGCCCAGCCCGCGCGACTGTGCCTCCTCAAACGCCGCCACGATCTTCACCGCCTTCTCGATCTCCGCCGGCGAAGGCGCAAAGGCCTCATGAATCACCGCAATCTGTCCGGGATGAATACAGCCCATGCCTTCAAATCCCATGGCGCGCGAATTTTCCGCCCAGCGGCGCAAGCCGTCCATGTCGCCAACATCGCCGTAAACCGAATCGGTCGCCTGCACCCCTACAGCCTTCGCGGCATTCACCAGCCGCATCCGCGCATACAGCGACTCGCGGCCCTCCGCCGTCTTGACCACGCCCAGATCCGCGGTGTAGTCTTCCAGCCCAATCGACAGCGCCACCACATGTTTGCTTGCGTTCGCGATCGCCGACGCATTCTCGATGCCGAGCGCTGACTCCAGAATCGGCATCAGCCAGATGGGACGCGTAATTCCGTAGCGGCTTTTTATTTCGCCGATCATGCGGTTCGGTTTCCGCAACGTGCTCCGGACGCTCGGCCTTGGGCAGCAGCACCACATCCGGCGACTCGGGAATAATCTCGGCCAGATCTTCCAGCCCCAGCGGCAACTGGTTGATGCGCACCATGCGCTCGCACTTGCCGAAGTCCACCGCCCGCAACGCGTTGCGCACCAGAATTCGAGCCGCATCCTTCTCCGCGGGATGGACCGAATCCTCAAGATCCAGAATGATGGCGTCCGGCACCATGCAGCGCCGCATTGATGAAATATTTAGGCTCCGATCCAGGAAGATACAACCGCGACCGGCGCATACGATCGCGCGGCGACGGCTCCGGCAAAGTGATCTGCTCCGGCGAAGCCTTCCGTCCCAGCCCCAGCCCGGCCCGCTTGGCCGCAGCCTCGATCCGCGCCGAAATCACGAAGGGCAGCGCGCCCTCATCATGAATCGCGACGCGGGCATGCTTCACCCCCAGCGTCTCCAGCACCTGCCGCGCCTGCGTCAGTATCGAACTGCCGTAGTAAGGCGCAACCCGGGACTCCATCGTGATCTCAAGGCCGCCACCATCCCGCGCCTCGACCACAACGTGGAGATCAGAGCGGACATCCTTGCCAAAATGCCCAGCCTCCCCGCCCCGCCGACTTTTCTTCCACAGAACCCGTCATAGAACTATCGTCCGCGATCTGAACTGCATGTCATCCTGAGCGCGCGCCTCGTTGCGCGCGAACGACCCAGGTGAGCCCCCGCGCGTTCGAGTCGCTCCGCGACTCGAACATCAAGCGCGAGGCGACACCATGCTTAGCTCCACGCGATCCCTACTTCAACTTCCCCACAATCGCGTCCCCCATCTGCACCGTACTCGCCGCGCCCTGCGCGATCGACTTCGCCCCGCCAGGAATCCGCATCATGTCGTAGGTCCGCACTTTGCCTTCCTTCACCACCTCCGCAATCGCCTTGCGGATGCGGTCGGCCTTCGCGCCCTCGCCGATGTGATCCAGCATCATGGCCGCGGAAAGAATCATCGCAATCGGATTCACGATCGGCGGATCCAGCTCCGCATACTTCGGCGCCGATCCGTGCGTAGGCTCAAACACCGCGACTTCATCCCCGATATTGCCCGAGGCGGCAAAGCCCAGCCCGCCCACCAGCCCGGCGAATGCGTCCGACAAGATATCGCCAAACAGATTCGAGGCCACGATCACGTTGTAGTCTTCCGGATTCTTGTTCAACCACATCAACTGCGCATCAATATTCGTCGACCACAGCGCAATCCCCGGATAATTCTTCGCCACTTCCTTGGCAGTCTCTTCCATCATTCCGGAAGTCTCCCGCACCACGTTGGGCTTTTCGCAGATGGTCACGCCCTTGAAGCCGCGCTTCTTCGCATACTCAAAAGCCGCAGTGACAATCCGCCGCGCCGCCGCCCGCGTGATAATGCGCACGCTCACCGCCAGGTCCGGACCGGGCACGCTGTTGAACGCCTTGAAGCGCGGATGAGTATTCAGCGCGGCGCGCACATTTTCCGGCGGATTCGTCCACTCCACGCCCACGTACATGCCCTCGGTCCCCTGGCGAAAGACGGTGGTGTCGATCTTGGGCTCATCGAAGCCCCCGTCCACCCTCTTGCGAATGAAATTCAGCGGGTTGCCGATGAACCCAATGCACGGGCGCATGCAGATATCCAGATTGAACCTCTGCCGCATAGTCACAATCGGACTGTAATAAACCAACCCCTTGCCGCGCAGCTCCGGCTTCAATTCCGCCTGGGCTTCCTTGTTCGGCTTGGAAGTAATGGCCCCAAACAGCCCGAGCTTGTGTTTCGTCAGCAGCTCGAGAGTTCGATCCGGCAGCGCATTGCCTTCCTTGCACCAGATCTCCCAGCCAATATCGGCATGGACATATTCCGCATCGAATCCCACCGCCTTCAATACCCGCAAGGCCTCAGGCAGAACCTGATTTCCGATCCCGTCCCCGGGCATGGTCACAACCGTATGTTTCGCCATCCGTCCAATTCTCCCGTGTCCTACTGAAGTTCATGTCATCCTGAGCGAAGCTTACGTTTCGCACAGCGAAACGCAACGCGCAGTCGAAGGCGCCCGCTACCACATCCGGCTCTACCCCAGCCCCAATCGCTTCGCCACCAGCTTCTCCACTCCCTGCGCGATCACCAGCGATTGCGGCACGCTCCCCAGCGGCGGAAACGCAAACTTCTCCCCGCGCCACGCAATCACGCCCGAAGTGAAATCAATATCAATCTCGTCCCCGGGAATAATCGTCTTCTCTTTCGCCCCGATCTCCTTGGCAAACTGTGTGCGCAGCCGCTTCACCAGTTCCGGCACCTCGATGCACAAAAATCCGTTGTTGTAAGCATTGCGCAGATAGGTCTGCGAGAAACTCGCGGCAATCACCAGCGGAATCCCTTTCGCCTTCAGACAAGTGACTGCCTGCTCGCGGCTCGATCCGGTTCCGAAGTTAAAGCCGCTCACGATCACGTCGCCCTGGTGTGTGCGCGGCGGAAAACAGCGGATCGTAATTCTCCATCGCCACTTTGGCCATGGTCTCCAGGCGTGACGTCGTCGCGGTAAGTGTAGTCCTTTCCATAAATGGCATCGGTGTTCACGTTGTCCTGCGGCATGAACACCAGCCGCCCCCGCACCCGCTCGGGAAAGCCGGGAAGGATCTCGACTTTCTCGGCCGTAGCGCTCGTCGGGAAATTCCTGGTACGCCCGCACCGGCGTGCGATCCGCCATCTTGAGCGGCCCGCGAATATATCCGGCCAGCGCGGACGCGGCCACAACTTCCGGACTGGCGAGATAGCACTTCGCATCGCGCGATCCCATGCGGCCCTTGAAATTGCGATTGGTGGCGGAAATCCCCACCTCGCCCGCCTCCAGCAGTCCCACTCCCAGGCCGATGCACGGCCCGCATCCCGCCGGCAAAGGATGCGCTCCCGCGTCCAGCAGGGTCTTCCAGATGCCGCGCCTCTCCGCTTCCTCCTGCACCCACTTGCTGGCCGCGCCCAGATACAGCTTCACTCCCGGCGCCACCTGTTTGCCTTGCAGCACATCCGCCGCCGCCGCCAAATCCTCGAGACGCGAGTTCACGCAGGAAAGCAGATACGCCTTCTGGATCGCAACTCTCTGCTTTTCCATCTCTCGCCAGCGACGACATGATTTGCACCGTGTCCGGCCCCGACACGTGCGGAGTCACCTGCGACAGATCGAGCACGATTCGCGCCGCATAAACCGCGTCCGGATCGGGCGCGGCGGCTTGGTCGCCCAATTCAAAAGATCGTCGATCGCTGAAGCGCGTCGACGCTCTGCGCTCCCAGCCGCTCTTTCACGCCGACCAGATATCTGATGGTGACCCCATCCACCGGAAACCAGCCCACCAGCGGCCCCCACTCCGTGGACATGTTGGAAATGGAAAACCGCGCGTCCATGGAAAGGCTGGCCACGCCCGGCCCGCTGAATTCGACCGCCGAGTTCAGCACTTCATCGTGGTTGTACAGTCCGCACAGCGTGATGATGATGTCTTTACCAGTAGCGCCCGCCGGCAGCGTGCCTTCCAGCACCACCTGGATGGAGCGCGGAATCTGCCACCAGAAATCTCCCGTCGCCCACGCCGCGGCCGCATCCGTGCGCACGATCGGCGTCCCCACCGCGCCCAGCGCACCGTACATATTTGAATGCGAATCGGACGCCACCACAAAAGATCCGGGCACGACATATCCCCGCTCCACCATGATCTGGTGTCCGATGCCCGAACCCGCCGGATAGAAATCCACGCCGTGATATTTCGCGAATCCTTCAATCGCCCGGTACTTGTCCAGGTTCGAATCTTCCTGATTCTGAATGTCGTGATCGAGCGCAAACACCAACTGCCTGGGGTTGTGAATCTTCTTCGCCCCAATGGTCTGAAACTTCTTCATCACCGCCGAAGTGTTGTCATGCGTCATCACCCGATGCGGCCGGATAGCGACAAAGTCCCCCGTCCGCAAAGGCCGCTTCGGCCCCTCGGCAAGATGCGCCTGCGCAATCTTCTCAACGATGGTCTGACCCATAAACTCATCCTCCCCTGTCATCCTGAGCGGAGACCTCGTGCGTCTGCAACCGGTCAGGCCGAGCGAAGCTCGGCAGGCTTGCAAGTTCGCAGTTCGGCTCAGCAAAACCCTGCGCCGCCAGTTTCTTCCGCCCTCTCAGGGCTAAATCGTTGCTGCTTTCTTCCCCGGGGCTTGCGCCCCGGGCTATATTCTCGCGCCGCTTCGCGGCTAGCCTTGGTACTCCTCTGACTATCGCCGGCTTTTACCCTTCGTTGACGCCGCCTTCCGCGGCACCGCCCTCTTCTTCACATCCGCCTTCATCAACCCCATCAACTTGCTCACCGACCCCGCCTTCTCCAAATTCCAGATCGCATCCTTCAACTTCTTCTGCGCCCCTGCCGACAACACTCCCTCCGCCAAAGCCGAGAACTTCTCCTCCACCTCGGCATCGGAAAGCGGATTCCGCGGATCACCCTTGGGATAATCCAGTTGCTTGGTAAACGTCCGCCCGTCCACCGTCGTAAGGTTCACAATCACCCGCTGCAACGCAGGAAACACCTTCTCGATCTCCGGATCGGCCACCACCTCGACTTTCTTCAACTGGGCGCGAATCGTCGGGTCCATGATCTTCTTCATCTCAAACTGCACCGGCGTGACCTGCCGCTCGGCGATCGCTGCCGCAATCACGTAAGGCAGCGAGTGATCCGCCGTCTCCTTCGACTGCGGATCGTACTTGCTGGGATCGGAAAGGATATCCGCCGCGCGCGCCAGAGAACGAATCTGCACCTTCTCCACCTGCTCCGGCTTGAGATCGTTCGACTTCACAATATCCAGCACCGCGGAAATCGGCGTGTGCGTGAGCGCCTCGGTGGGAAACGCCTTCATGCCGCACTGCGTGATCCGCCAGGACTCGCCCAGTCCGTCGGTCAGCAGATTCAATTTCCACGACGGGCCGAAGCAGTGCGTCAGTCCTTCTTTGCCATCCACCACGTGCTCGGGACCGGTGTAACCTTTTTCCGCCATCAGCGCGGCCAGCACTCCGCTCTGCGTCGCCATCGGATCGACCGTGTTCTTCATCATGGTCAGCTTGCCGGCGGTGACCGCGCCCAGGGTCGCATGACGGCTGGCCGAGATGCCGATCGCATGCTGAATCTGCTCCCAGCCCAGATGCAGCGCCCGCCCCGCCACGATCGGTGAAACAAATGCCGTCAGCGTCGCATGATGCCAGCCGCGCTCGCGGATTCCAGGAAATGCCGCCTCGCAAAACCGCATCTCAAACTCGTGCCCCAGCACCAGCCCAACAATCAACTCTTTCCCATCACTTTTCGCGCGCTCGCAGCAGGCCATCGCCGCGGGGAAAATGTCCGACGGATGCGACGGGTCCTGCTTCCAGTAAATGTCGTTGTAGTCCATGCAGCGGATCATCAAGGCGTTGGCCAGCGAGGCCGAGACCGCGTCGATGCGCTTGCCGGTGCCGATCACGGTAGCCGGTCCGCGGCCGGCGATCTCGTCCAGCACCTGCAGCGCGATCTTCACATCATGCTGCTGGTAGCCGCCCAGCGCGCAGCCGATGGAATCCAGCAGAAAGCGCTTGGCCTGGTACACGGCCTCCTGCGAGAGCTGCTGGTAGCTCAGCCCCGCGGCCCAGCGGGACATCCTGGCGGTGATGGTTTCCTTGGCGCCGGTTTCTTTCGCGGACACAAGCGTAGCGGACACGATCTCTCCTATTTCGCTTTATTGGGACTGATCACAATGTTCTTGGGATTCTTGAACGGCAAAAACGCCATGAAGTCGGCGTGGTGCACGATGTAAGCCTCGGTGGTGCGCTTCACCAGGTCGCCTTCGGCGGCGTGGGCGGCGATGATGTGGCAGACGGCATCGGGCACGCCGCACTCCAGCGCCAGCGCCACCCCGGTAAAAGGATGCCGCAGCGCCTCGCCGCGTTCGCTCTGGCGGCTCTTGCCATCTGTGTCCAAGCTCGTACTCCAGCAGTTTGCCCACGTCCGCCAGAATCGCCCCCGCGATCACCGTGTCCATGTCGATCGGCAGAGCCCGCCCCATGAATTCCTGCATCGCCTCGGCGCTCTGGCGCGCGATGTGCACCACGCAGCGCTTGTGCTCCATAAAAGTGATGGGACAATTCGGCACCAGCAGGGTGAAAGGGATCCGGTTCAGGTCGTCCGGCTTCAGCGGACTGCGCTCCAGCGCCTTGACCCAGGTCTCCGCGACCTGGCTGCGCAGCTTCTTGTCTTCGATCCACTCGATCTCGGGCCACAGTTTGGCCACCGCATGTTGCATGCAAGCCCCCCGAAACCAAAACGATTTAGCTTACCGTGGCTGAGCAGCACGCGTCGAGTACCCGGTTGTGCATGTAGATGCGAGCCTCACGCACGTCCGGCACCGCACAACGGCCGATTGCGTCAAAAGCAAGCCGCAAGTTAGGATGGGCGGCCATGAAGACTCTCGTCGCATTCTTTGCATTTTCCGCACTCATCCTGCTGTCGCTTCCAGCCGCCGCTCAGCCGGCTCCCGGCAAAAACGTCTACGCCATCCATGAAGGCTATGTCGACGCGAACGGCGTCATGATCTATTACAAAACTTTTGGACGCGGCAAGCCTCTCCTCATCGCCCACGGCGGGCCCGGCGCTTCGCACGATTATTTTCTGCCCTACCTGACTCCGCTCGCCCGGCACTACGAACTCATCTTCATCGACGAGCGTGGCTCCGGCCGCTCCCAGACTTTCGACGACGTCTCCGCTTACACCGTCGAAAACATGGTGGAAGACGTCGAGGCGGTTCGCCAGGCCCTGAATCTCGGCCAGATCAGCCTGCTCGGCCACTCCTACGGCGGCGTGCTCGCCCAAGCCTACGCCTTGAAGTATCAGAAGAATCTTTCGCACCTGATCCTGGGCAGCACCTTCTCCAGCACTAAGGCCATCAACGAAGTCTTCGTGCGCATGAAAGAAAAAATGCCGGCGGACCTGCGCGACCGTATCAACAAAATGGAATCCGAAGGCCTCTACGGCCACGGCGAGGATTATGAAAAGAACCGCTACACCAATGAATACATGACTGCCGCCTGGGGCGAAGGATATTTCCCCTATCGTCTACCGCAATCGTCCCGACCCCAACTATGACCCGGTCGATAACGGAAAAATGTCCTGGGCCCTCTACCGCGAGATGTGGGGCTCGCACGGAGAATTTGTCATCGACGGCAATCTGAAGTCAGTCGAATACACCGACCGCCTGCCCTCAATCAAGGTCCCCACGCTGATCCTGGTAGGCGACCATGACGAGTCCGATCCCTCAATGTCCAAGGTCATGCACGAAAAAATAGCCGGCTCAAAGCTGGTAATCCTTCCCGACTCCGGCCACATGACCTTCGTAGATCAACCGGCAATGTTCGAAAAGGCCGTCGAAGACTTCCTCGGGAAGTAAGGAGAACCGTGGTCGCGGGCGAACCCGCCCGCGTGCTGGTCAACAGCCGATATTTCGGGCCGGTCCCAGGTCGCCGTGTTGCGAACCTGGGACTCAGACGGAACCCGAGGAGTCACGGTTCAACGAGCCCGAGTCTGCTTAGCCTCCCAGGTTTGCCAATCGGGCAAACCTGCACCCAGACCGCGACCCTGCATCCATGTCCTTTGGAACGCACATACCTTCACTCGAATGCTACATTGACCACATACCATCTAAAACCGCATGAACCTGAAACTCGCCGCATCGACTCTGCTGGTCCTCGCGCTGCTCGGACCTCGTCCGCGCAGCAAGGCGGAGCCATCGGCGAGCCCATCGTGCTTCAGACCACATCCCTGCCCAAGGGCTTTCTGCGCCAGCCCTATCATTTCAAGCTCGAAGCCCAAGGCGGGATCCTTCCTCTCAAATGGGAGATCACCGCCGGCGCGCAGCCCCCGGGCGTCGATCTGTCCATCGACGGCAACCTGACCGGAGCGCCCACCGAAGTCGACAGCTTTCACTTCATCGTGACCATCACCGACAGCGGCAAGCCCGCCCGCTCGCAAAAAAAGGAATTCACCATCGACGTCGTGGCCCCTTTGGTAGTGGAGTGGAGCAAAAAGCCCAAAGTCAACGGGCCGCAGAGTGGAAGGCGCGATCAAAGTCTCCAACCAGACCGACCAGGATTTCGATTTCACCTTTATCGCCTTAGCCGTGGACGCAACCGGCCGCGCCACCGCAGTCGGCTACCAGCACTTCAATTTGAAGAAGAACACCGACGAGTTTGAAATCCCGTTCGGAGAAAATCTCCCGTTCGGAACCTACGACCTCAACGCCGACGCCATCGCTGAAGTTGCCGCCACAAACACAATCCATCGCGTCCACCTGCGACCCAGAAAACTCCAGGTCCAGCAAGGCCCCTAATCAGGTTGGAAATGTGAAGAGGCTCGGGAGAGTGGAACCTCGAGCGGGTTTCGCAGGGAAGCGAAACGATACCCAAAAAATAAGAATCCCGAGGTGATGTCAAGCCCATTCATCTCGGCCAGTAGCTCGCGTTAGACCCTTGCCGACCTGCTCTCGTAGCTTCCCTTGCGGGCCGCTTCGCGCGATCATGCTCGGGCTCCGGGCTCACCGCCAACCGGACAAACCTGCTTGACGCCTCGGGACTCTATCTTGCCTCCGACATATCTTCTTGTTCGCCTCGACCAGCGCTTTGCTATAGACCCTTGCTCGCCCTCCCTCCGTCATTTTGCAATGCAGAGGGTGACTTCGCTTGAGCCCCGGACGCCGCACCAACCGGGAAAACTTCAGAAGCTGTCAAAGAACGAGTTTGTTTTTACTCCTTTCATTTTTAGAGTCAATAAAAAAACCGATCTTTTATCTGCCGCAAAATCAATCGAGTGCATGCCATCCACAACCGGGTGCTGCAGCTATTGTGCAGCCCGCAAAGAAAACATTGGCCTCCATCCCTCTCGATCTGCGTTTTCCTGCCTCTCGCGTACACGCCGAACTTCGCCGGCCCAGACACTCGCAAGATGCAGGCTGTGAAAATCCCGTCAGGAACTCGACTGGATGCGGCTTTCCTTGGCGCAGCATTACTTTCGCGTCCTTCGCACTCTTCGCTCTTTGCGGTGAATCTGCCCTCCGTCGTTTAAAATGCGGCACAAGCACAAGGAAAGAGAACCTCATGAGCCGATTGCCCGGGATACTTGTTCTTGCGCTGGCGCTCTTCCCCGTCGCCAATGCCGGCGGCCAGAAGGCCTCGACACCCGAGCAGCGCGCCTCCCGCCATCTCGAGTCCATTCGCCATCAGCCTCCTCTTCTCCTGGCGTTTTTGCGCGACATGCCCAAAGGCGGCGACCTGCACAATCATCTCTACGGCGCCATCTACGCGGAAAGTCTCATCAACTTCGCCGCCCAGGACGGCTTTTGCGTCGACCGCACCACTTCCATCCTGATCGCCCCTCCCTGCGACGACGCCTGCGACCGTTTCTCCAGCAAGCCGCGCATCGCCTGCTCCTATCAGGATCAGGTTCTCTACAACTCCATCATCGACGCCTGGTCCATGCGCAACTGGGCCGGCGAAGAGCCCGGCCATGACCACTTCTTCGCCACCTTCGACAAATTTCAGAACGCGATGTTCGATCACATCGGTGACGCTATCGCCGAAGCCGCGGCCCGCGCCGCCGCCGACCACCTGCAATATCTCGAACTCATGCACACCGCCGACGGCATGCAATCCGCGAATCTCGGCGCCAAGCTAGGCTGGGATGACGATTTCTCAAAGCTTCGAGAGAAGCTCCTCGCCGCCGGATTGAAAGATGTCGCCGCCGCAACTCGCCAGCAACTGGATCGTAACGAAGCAAAATCCCGCCAGGTCCTGCGCTGCGATTCTCCCCAGCCTGACGCCGGATGCAGCGTTACCGTCCGCTATCTCTACCAGGTATTGCGCGGGCTCCCCAAAGAACAGGTTTTCGCCGAGATGGTTCTGGGCTTTGAACTCGCTCAGGCAGATCCGCGCTTCGTCGGACTCAACCTGGTCATGCCCGAGGACTGGTACGTGCCCATGCACGACTTCGATCTGCACATGCGAATGCTCGACTACCTGCACGGCGTCTATCCCAGCGTCCACATCAGTCTCCACGCCGGCGAGTTGGCCATGGGACTGGTTCCGCCCGAAGGCTTGGCCTTCCATATTCGCGAATCCATCGAGAAAGGTCACGCCGAACGCATCGGACACGGCGTCAGCGTCATGAACGAACACGATTCCCTGTCTCTGCTCCGCGAGATGGCGCAGCGCAAGGTGCTGGTCGAAATCTGCCTCACTTCGAACGACCTGATTCTCGGCGTGCGCGGCCCGGAGCATCCCTTGCAGGCATACATGAAATACGGCGTTCCCGGTCGCCCTGGCCACGGACGATCAAGGCGTATCGCGTTCTGACATGACTCACGAATATGTGCGCGCCGTCGAAGCCAACGGCTCTGACCTATTCCGATCTCAAGCGCATGGCACGCCAAAGCCTGGAACACAGTTTTCTAAACGCCCCAGACCGAACCCGCATACAACAGAAACTGGAACACGACTTCACCGAATTTGAGCAACAATTCAAAGACTGAGAACCGTAATCCGAGAACTGAAAACTGGTTTTCAAAAACTCACCCAGTCCCCGAACGAGAGCCGGAGAAATTCTATGACCGAACCAACCGACTTCACCCACGCCGAACACGCCGCGAAATTCTTGCTGTCGCAAACCCCGCTTCGCCCCAAGATCGGACTGGTTCTCGGCTCCGGTTTAGGCGGCTTTGCCGATGAACTCTCCGGTGCGACCCGGATCCCCTACGCCAACATTCCGTTTTTCCCGCGCTCCACCGCCGTCGGCCACGCCGGACAAATGGTGATCGGCACTGCCGCCGGTATTCCGGTCGCCGCCATGCAGGGACGCGTCCATCTTTACGAAGGCTACTCCGCCCAGGAAGTCGCCTACCCCATGCGCGTGTTCGACCAGATGGACGTTCATGCCGTGATCCTTACCAACGCGGCCGGCGGCATAAATTTGGAATACAAACAGGGAGCGCTGGTCGTCATCACCGACCACCTCAACCTGCAGGGACAAAATCCGCTGGCCGGTCCCAACGATGAGCGTTATGGACCGCGCTTCCCCGATATGAGCCAGGCTTATTGGAAGCCCTATCGCGAGATGGCTCTGCAAGCGGCGAAAAGGCTGGGGAAAACTCTCTATCAGGGCGTGTACGCGGGTTTGCTGGGACCAAGCTACGAAACTCCGGCCGAGATTCGCTACTTGCGGACCATCGGCGCCGATCTGGTGGGCATGTCCACCATCCCCGAAGTGATTGCCGCCCGCCACATGGGAGTGAAAGTCCTCGCGATTTCCTGCGTAACCAACATGGCAGCCGGAATTCTCGACCAACCCATCACCCACGACGAAGTGCTGGAGACCGGAGAGCGAGTAAAAGGTGATTTCCTCGCCCTGCTGCAGGCAGTTCTGCCGGAGATCGCAAAAGACGTAAAAGAAATCGCAGTTTGACCGTGTGGACGCGGGCGACTCGCCCGCGAGCCCAGCCCGGTGAGAACGTAACCAGCGCCATCACCGAACCCCTGCGGCCAATCACAAAGCCCAGCCGCGGAGCGGCGCAAAGAATGTAGCCCACGGCGCAAGCCGTGGGGTAAATCAACCTCGAACGCCGAAGCCCCAAAGGGGCGAAATATCCGGCCTAGACCCAACCCCCGCCCCCGTCAAAACGTAAACTTCGCCGCCAACTGCACCACCCGCGGCCCGCCGCCCCCAAGCCCCGGATTGGTCTGCGCCTGATCCGGCGTCTGCGTAATCAACCCCGCCGCACTCGATCCCGGAACCACAAAAAAATTCGGCAACGCGAAATTGGGATGATTGAAAATATTAAAAAACTCCGCCCGCAATTGCAGATTCACCCGCTCGAAAAGCTGCGTGTTCTTGCTGACCGCAAAATCCACGTTCCAGAAATGCGGCCCATAGATTTCGTTCCGCCCAAGATCGCCAAACGTTCCAAATGGAGGATCGACAAACGCATTGCCGTTCAAATACCCGATCGTGTCCGGTCCCGACTCCCAATTGGAGTTGATCGGATTCACCCCAGGCACCACGTTCGGCCGCTGGTGAAAATTGGAAGGCGTGGGAAACACGTCGGAGTTTGCCCCGCTGGTGTCGTCGGAATTCACAATCGGAACCGGCCGCCCGCTCTGCGCCGTGATGATGGTGTTGAGCTGCCATCCCTGGGTGAGGCGCTTGGGTCCGCCGAAATTGGGCAGGCTGTAGCTGAAGGCGGCGGTGAAACGGTCGCGGGTGTCGAAATTTGACGGACCGTGTTCGGCCCTCAGGTTGTTCGAATCCTGAGGCAGCGCGACGGTAGCGAAGTTGAAGTCAATGCCATCCGAAGCGTCATCCAGCGATTTGGACCAGGTGTAACCCGCGAATCCTGAAAGCCCATACCAGCTTCGTGTGCGCAACGTGGCCTGCAGCGCGTGATACGTCGACGAACTGATGGTGGCAAATTCATCCATAAAACCGTAATTCGGATTGGGACGATCGCCGTTCACGTCCGGCTGGTTGGCGTCTCGCAGGCGCACCAGCCTGCTGCCCTTGCTGCCCACATAGCCCAATTGAAATGCCACGCTGTCCGACAGGTTCTGCTGCAGATTCAGATTCCAGTTCTGCACATACGGCGTAGAAAGGTTCCGCGGAGTGAAGAAGATGTCCGCGCCTGCAGGAGGAAACGGAGGCGCCGGCGTGGTAAAGATCGGCGCTCCGAAATTGCTGCCATTGAAAGCCGTGGGATCGTAGTTGTTTCCCAAAGACACCACCGCCTGCGGGCCAATCGGATTTGTCGCCAGCCCCGCGGAGTTCGTGAAGTTCGCAATCATCAGATCTTGCGGGATGTAGTCGTAATAGATCCCGTATCCGCCGCGGATGACGGTCTTGGCCAGCGCACTCCACGCGAAACCGACACGCGGTCCGAAATTGTTGAGATCGCGCTGGTAGGCGCCGTTCAAGCCATCCGTTCCCACCAGGGCCAGATTGCCGTCGCGTCCCAGGTTGGAAAGCAGGTTGTGGCTTTCACCGAGTGGGCCGAAATATTCCCAGCGCATTCCGAAGTTGAGGGTGAAGTTCGGACGAACCCGGAAGTCATCCTGGGCGAAGAAACTCATGCCGTTGTTGAAGGTGTTGCGCTGCGTGTTGCCGGCATCCGCCGAGGGAAAAGTATCGCCATTGTAAAAACTGACCAGAGTCAGCACCCCCGGATCGTTGCATCCCGGGGCGGCGGGGCACAGGGCGAGCGCCGTGGGATCGGCTGTGCTGAAGGAAAATAGTCCGCGCTCCAGGTTGTCATTGAAGCTGTCAATCTGGGCGCGCCGGTATTCGCCGCCGAATTTGAGCGTGTGGCGTCCGCGAATCCAGGTGAAATTATCCAGAATCTGAAAGCTCTGGCTGGTGCGCCCGCGAGGAATGCTGAAGGCGCTGGCGCCCAGGTTTTCAAAAACTCCGCCGAAATCAATCTCCGGCAGGCCGAGTTTGCCCGTGCCCAGATCGAAGGTGGACGTTGGCGTGCCCAGGCTGGCCGGATCGAAGCCCGCATCGAGCGAGTTGAACGACGTGCGATATCGGCTGTATCCAAAGCGTATTTCGTTGATCTTGCCGTAGCCCAGAGTGGACAGCAGGCTGGCGGACACCAACTGCACTCGCGTGGGCGAACTCTGCGCAAATTGCGGCAAACGGGAGCCCGCGCCAAAACCCAAACCGCCCAGCGGGAAAACCTGCTGGCTGCGCGCAAAGGCGTACCGTCCGGCCAGCGACTCGTTCGAATTGATCTGGTGGTCGATCTTTGCAATAAAGCTGTCCACATCGTTCTTGTCCTCTACGGCGCCGGGCGCGGTTCCCGTAGTGGACGCTGGAAACAACGCCGAGCATATTCGTGAGGGCTTGGCTTGGAACCACGCCATTGCCCGCCACCAGTTGCTGAGCTTGCGTGATCTGCGTCTGCGTGGGCACCAGCAGGCTGAAGTCCGATGTCACGCGCTCACGTTGCCCTTCGTACGCGCCAAAGAAGAAAGTCTTGTCTTCGATGATCGGGCCGCCCAGCGACGCGCCAAACTGGTTGTTGCGGAAAGCGCTCTTCGGATCCGGGTCGCGATTAAAAAAGTTTCGCGCGTCCATGGCGTCGTTGCGCAGAAACTCGAACGCCGAACCGTGAAGATGATTCGTCCCCGACTTGGTGATGATGTTGACCACCGAACCGCTGTTGCGCCCGTACTCGGCGCCAAACTGCGATTGCAGATTGAATTCCTCGATCGCGTCAATAGGCAAAATTGATGCCGGAGCGCCGCCGATGCCGGTCTGGTTGAATGCCGAATTATTGAAAAAGGGATCGTTGTTGTCGGTGCCGTCGAGCGTGTAATTGTTGGAGCGGTCGCGGCTGCCGTTAATGGAGAACTGCCCAAACCCGCTCTGGATCGCGGCCACGCCCGAAGGTTCCACCGTCGCCCCTGGCACCAGCGCCACCAGCTTTCCAAAATCGCGCCCATTCAGCGGCAAATCCGTCACCAGTTGCTGGCTCACAACTTCGCCCAGCACGTCCCGCGTGCTGTCGACCAGAGGACTCTCTTCGGTGACGTTAATCTGCTCCTGCCGTCTTTCCACCTGCGTCAGATCGAAGTCCGCAGTGGTATCAAGCCCCACATTCACAACCACATTCTGTGCAACCGGGTTGAGGTTGGGAGCCTGCGCCAGAACTACGTACCTGCCCGCCGGCAACTCGGCCAGAACATAACCTCCATCGAAGCCGGTAATCGTGTCGCGGCTGATCCCTGTAGCCGTGTTTTTGGCCGTCACCTTGGCGCCCGCCATCACGCTGCCGCTCGGATCGACCACGTGACCGCGAATCGAACCCCGGTAGCTCTGCGCCGCAGCCAGCCAGGACAGGCAAAACAACACCACGATAGTGCTTAGAGACTTGAATTTCGCGCAGGAACTGGCCGAAGTTGGCTGGTGTGTGCTCATAGAATTGTTACTCCCTGGCAAATCAGATTCGCGTCCGAGTGGACGAACCGAGTGGTATGCCCTACAGATGTCCCAATGCTGATCCGGGATTCGGTTACTTCTTGGGACGCGAGATAAGGATCGGCACCGGTGGCTGAATCCCATAAGTGGCGGCAAAGCTACCCTGGTTTACCGCCAGCCCGATGTGCCCCCTGGAATCGATATAAAGCAGCGGCTTCTTCAAAGCCACATCGCTGAATGTCCGCACAAAGGGAACATTCATCTCCGTTTTTCCAACCGTGATGTGAACATTCTGCCCATGCCCGTAGTCCAGCTTAAGAAAATCCTCGCCGCTGATATTCGTCACCAGATTGCCGAACGGACCGTCGGTCGCGATCACTTCGCCGCTCAACCCTTTGTCGTCCAGCCGTGAAGGCGCAACATCCAGCCGGATCAGCTTGTTGACCGGAATCTCCGGCCCCACTTGCGTCCAGTCCTCTCCATGCGCCAGATGCGCCCCTACCGGGGAAAAGATGTCGCGCCCATGAAAAGTTGACGACAGCGCCGCGCCAATCATCCAATCGTGATTCGTAATCTCCCGCGCCGACTCAATCCCGTCGCGATCCTGCACCAGCGTCATCAGGCCGTTATCCGGCAGCACAAAATATTGCCCCCGCTTCGACTTCACCACCACGGCTTTCCGCGCGCTGCCCACTCCCGGATCGATGACCACGACAAACACCGTCCCCGGCTGAAAATAAGGCGTCGCCCCATACAGAAACCGCGCTCCATCCAGAATGGAGAACGGCGTGACCTGATGGGTGAGATCGACAATGCGCAATTCAGGAGCAACCGAGTACATCACGCCCTTGCACAGCGCGACGGAATCGTCCACCGTGCCGAAATCGGTCATGAAAACCACGGTCGGCGGCGCCTTCGCCAGCGCCTCCTGCGCATGCGCGGATAGCGCCCAACTCACCGCCAATAGAAATGTCGCCCCCATCCACGAAAGCCGCACTGCTCGCGAGCGTAAGTAAGAATTCCCCATAGAACCCCGTTTGAACTTGAATTGAGTGTGACATTGTAAACGACCCCAAACCACCGCCCAACCAGCCCGCCGTTTCCCCGAAGCCGTAAACGTCTATAATCTCCCAGGCGGAAAATATCCTAAGTTCCGTTCCCCCAGGAGGGACCCATGTCCTCGGCTATTCCCGAAAAGTATCGCGACCTGTTCAGCAAACGCGCCTTCGCCAGTCTGGGCACCCTCATGCCTGACGGCCGCCCCCAGGTCACGCCCGTATGGGTTGATCTCGAAGGCGACCACGTGCTGTTCAATTCCGCCAAGGGCCGACAGAAAGACCGCAACGTCCGACGCGATCCGCGCGTCGCTCTGGCCATCGTCGATCCCGACAACCCTTACCGCTATCTCGAAATTCGCGGCCGCGTCGTGGAAATCACCGAGCAGGGCGCCGACGCCCACATCGACAAATTGGCCAAGAAATATCTGGGTGTGGACAAATACCCCTACCGCCAGCCTTCAGAAACCCGCGTCATCTACAAAATCCAGCCCGAGCACACAACCATGATGGGCTAAGGAAAGATGGGCTAAGAATGCGTCGTCGTAGAGACGTTGCTTGCAACGTCTCCTGATCGCTCGACAACAGATTCACGAATCCGGAAACCCATGCCAACTGCACAAACCGAAACCACCGCACTCGATCTCACCTGGGTCCGCTCGCAATTTCCTTCTTTGAGCCAGACCGTCAACGGCCAGCCCGCGGTCTTCCTCGACGGTCCCGGCGGCACTCAGGTTCCGCAGCGCGTCATCGACGCCATCACCGACTATCTGACGAATTCGAACGCCAACACCTGTGGCGCCTACGCCACCAGCCGCCGCACCGACGCCGTAATCGCCGAAGCCCGCGCCGCCATGGCGGACTTCCTCGGCTGCGACCATGACGAAGTCGTCTTCGGTCCCAACATGACCACGCTGACCTACGCCATCAGCCGCTCCATCGGCCGCGAACTCGGTCCCGGCGACGAAATCCTGCTCACTTATCTCGATCACGATGCCAACGTCTCGCCTTGGCAAGCCCTCGAGGAACGCGGCGTAACCATCCGCTTCGCGGAAATTAATCACGACGACTGCACCCTCAACATGGCTGACCTGGCGCAAAAAATCAGCAGCCGAACCCGGGTCGTGGCCGTCGGCTATGCTTCGAACGCAGTCGGAACCATCAACGACGTATCCGAAATCGTCCGCCTGGCTCATAAAAAGGGAGCCTTGGCCTACATCGACGCCGTCCACTACGCGCCCCACGGCCCCATTGATGTCCGCGCCCTCGATTGCGATTTCCTGGCCTGCTCGACCTACAAGTTCTTCGGCCCTCACATGGGCGTTCTCTATGGCAAGCGCGAACACCTGCAGCACCTGCAACCCTACAAAGTCCGCCCTAACACAAATGCCATTCCCAATCGCTGGGAGTGGGGCACGCTTAACCATGAATGCATCGCGGGAATCGCAGCCTGCGTCAACTATCTCGCCGACCTGGGGCGTCAGGTAGATTCTTCCGCCAGCGATCGGCGTTCGGCGATACTGGCGGCCTATCGAGCCATCCAGCAACACGAGCGCGGACTATCGGAAACCATGGTTCGGGGATTGCTGGAAATTCCCGGCCTCAAACTTTACGGAATCGCCGATCCGGAAAAATTTGACCGCCGTTGTCCTACGTTCGCGGTGCGCATCGCCAACCACACACCGCTGAAACTCGCCACCGCGCTGGGCGAGCGCGGCTTCTTTACCTGGGATGGCAACTACTACGCCCTGAACCTCACCGAGCGGCTCGACGTGGAAAAAGATGGAGGCTTCCTGCGCATCGGCATAGCCCACTACAACACCGCCGAAGAAATCGCCCGCCTGCTTGACGGCTCTAAGAGAGATCGCAAGCCAAAACTGAAAACCGACACCGATCACTGACAACTGCTTCATGTTTCCCAGACCAGATCTGAAAACTGACAACCGATCACTGACAACTGATTTTTGTTAACCCAGATTTGTTTCAAACACAGATTTTCAAACCCAGATTTTCTTGAACCCAAATCTTCGCTCAACCCAGATTCTCTCAGTACCGACTGTCAACACCGGCGATTAGCCAAACTCACCAGATCCCCGCAGTTCCACCACCTGATCGCCTCTTGCCGATCAACGCCAGCGAAGCCATCCCGATAAATAACCCATGCTCCACCACGCCGGGCATAGCCTCCAGTTCGCGCGCCAGCCCGGAAGGGTCAGGAATTCGTCCAAAGCTGCAATCCAGAATGTGATTGCCTTCGTCGGTAACGAAAGGGACGCCGGACGAGTCGTTGCGGACTTTGACCGCCGCCCCCAGCGCGGCAATCTTTTTCCCCACCAGCGCCTCGGCAAACTTGATCACTTCCACCGGCACCGGGAATTTCCCCAACACCGCAACCTGCTTGCTGGAATCCGCAATGATTACTTCTTTCCGGGTGGCTGAGGCCACAATCTTTTCCCGCAGCAGCGCGCCCCCGCCACCCTTGATCAGCCGCAGGTCAGCATCGAGTTCATCCGCGCCGTCGATAGTGACATCGATTTGCTGGAACTCATCGAGCGTGGTCAGCGGAATCCCCAGACTGGCCGCCAGGTCTCGAGTATGGATCGAAGTCGGGATGCCGAGAATCTTCAGACCGGCCTGCACCCGCTCGCCCAGAAAACGAACCGCGTAAGCCGCCGTCGATCCCGTTCCCAGCCCAACGATATCCCCCTCGCGCACGAATTTCAGGCTGGCGCGCGCTGCCGCTTCCTTCTCCAGTTCATTGGCCATGCCCGACACTTTACAACCTGCACCGCCAAGCCATCAATGTGGGCGCGAGCGTCCCGCTCGTGCTGGGCGCGCCGCAGGCAACGGACCAGGAAGCCGAACCGCGAGCTACCGGCCAGCCAGTTGCGTAGCCTGGCCAAACCGCTGCGTGGCATACCCGACAATCATGCCCACAATGCCTCCCGGAAGCATGATTTCGAAATAGTAGTGCTTGCCGCCAGGATTCGGTATCGCGGCGACTCCGAATGCCAGCAACAGGCCAATGCCCAGGCCAAACAGTAGTCCCAGCGGAAGCGAGTTCACTTTCTTGGCGAAGTATCCGATCAGCACACCTGCGATCAGGCCCTTCACCGTGGACCCGATCACGATGCCCAGCAACTGTGCCCGAACCTCAGGCGTGAACCAGGCGGTCAGCCCGTCGAAAATGCCGAGAAGTCCGCCCACCAGCAAACCCAGCACGACTTTGTTCATATCTTCTCCAGGCGGGCAGTTGCCCGCTACTGTCTTATTCAACGCGCTCAGAAAATCCTTTAGCTGCGAATTGTAGATTTCAGATTCTAGATTTGAGATTTGAAATGCGAACATCGCGACAGTCCAATCTGAAATCACAATCTGAAATCACCAATCTGAAATCTACAATCGCGGCTCTCCTACCGTCCGCGCCATAAAATAAACACCGCCCGCATCACCAGATAAGCCACGATCAAGAGAATCCATGCCCGATTCTTGATCACCCATCGCCAGGCACGGCGAATCGGCCCCTCGGGATAAGCGCGAACCGGCAATCCGTCCAGATAGTGGGCAACGTCGCTTGCCAGTTCCTCCACCGAACCATACCGCTGCTCCGCATCTTCCGCGGTGGCTTTGCCCGCAATCGCGGCCAGCGCCTTGGGCATCAGGACCTGAACCTGCACCCTCCAGCAAGAAACTTCAGCACCGCGCCCAGCGAGTAGACATCAGCGCGCGGACCGATGGCCGCTACCTCCCCGCGCGCCTGCTCCGGCGCCATGTAGCCGGGCGTGCCGAGAATTACACCGTGCCCGGTGTCCGTGCGCCAACGCCTGCTCATCCCGGCTTTTTCGCGTGCCGATGTTCTCGCATCTCGCGTCCGTCGTCCTCGTGTTCAATAACTTGGCGAGTCCCCAGTCCATCACCAATACTTCCCCAAACCGCCCCACCATGATGTTCTGCGGCTTCAGGTCCCGATGCACCACGTCGTGAGCATGCGCGAATGAAACTGCTTCACAGATTTTCTGGAATGTCCGCAAGCGCTCAGGCACGCCGCCCAGTTCGGCCGCATGCTGATCGAGTCGCTGCCCCTGCACCAGTTTCATGGTGTAGAACACCCGGCCATCGGGCAAGGTGCCGACGTCATGCACGGGAACGATGCCCGGATGCTCCAGGCGGGCGATTATTTTTGCCTCTCGCAACAGCCGGGCGGAGAGTTCGCCGCTGGAGTCAACAATGCCAATCACCTTGAGGGCAACCTGCCGTCCCAGCGTCGTATCCTGGACGCGAAAGACTCCGCCCATTCCGCCTTCGCCCAATTTGTCCAGCAGCACATAACCGGTGCCGCTGAGGTCGGGCATCTCGGCGGCCGCGCGCAGGCGGTCCAGCGCCTGATCTGACAACCACTTCATGGCGCGTCCACTCCCCAGAAGCGTTCGCGCCTCGCGCCGGAACTCTTCCTCGCTTCCCGTCATCTCGCGCAACTGCTCCAGCACGATCCGGCGAAATTCGCGCCGGGCATAGGCCAGATAGTTCGTCACGTCGGAAGTCTTCAATCCGAATTGTCGCCCGACTTGCTCATAGGTCAATTCTTTGCCAGCCTCGTCGATGTCATAGAACTCGAGCAGACGAAAATGCGTTTGCTTGCCGCGGGTTTCGCACTCCTGCCGCAAGCGCTCCAGCGAGAGACTAAATACGCTTCGCACCCACTCCCGTTCGAAGAAATCGTCCATGCGCTCAGGTGACGGTATTTCGGCACGCTGCAACTCGCCTTCGGCCGATTCGAAATCGAGCGGAGAGAAACTGTACGTCTCCGCCTCGCTTCAACCGCCGCGCTGCTTTGTCTTCATTGGCCACCAGGCGGTCCACGCACACCCGCAAAAAAGTTCGCAGACGGGCCCGCTGCGGGTCGTACGTTGCAAGAAAACCCTTTTCCAGCAGCTGAAAGAAAAAATCCTGGGTAAGATCCTTGGCCTGCTCGTTGTCCTTTTCCCAGCGCAGGCGGATGTATTTGTAGACTGGCTTCCAGTAAGCGGCGATCAGGACTTCCAGCGCGCGTTGCCGCTCTTCCGCGTGGTGTGCTGCGCGCGGCCACAATCAGCGACCAGCGCGTCGCGGGAAAAGTTCCCGGGCCGCGAAGGCGAAGATGAATGTCATCCTGCATGGAGTGTCGAGCGGCAATAGGCGACATGGAGTGTACGACGTCGAACTGAGGCGAACAAGTGAGCCGTTCTCCGGGACAATCGGCTTCGTGATTTGCCTGTGCTTTGCTTGTGGAAATTTCAGCAGGCAATTTTTGTGCGCTTCGCTTTGCCCTGCGCCCGCCCGCCCCGCCTTCTCGCTTAAGCCGCATGTCTTCGTGCGTTTCCGCTCATTCTGACTCGCCAGAATTATTTTCCTCGATTTTTAAAAATTGCACCAAAGTTTTGGGATTGACCGCACCGTAGATCGCGCGTAGATTCTTTTTCACCTTCACTGAAAATCCAGCCAGCAAAAGTATTTTTTGCGGAAGACCAAATCCCAGTAATTTTCCCCTCCCCCAAGGGCGGAAAAAGTGAGGAAAGTAGAAAGCGAATGGCAAGTCTATCGGACACGATTTCTGATTCGAGCCAAGCAACTCACCGGTCCCCTGGAGTTCCGGGATGCGCTCGGACGTGAACATCGTGGTCAAAGAGGCGATTACCTTGTGGAATCCTCCGACGGGACCCAAAGAATTGCGCCCCGGGAAATTTTTGAGGATGTCTACGTAGCTATGGGTCTCGCCGTTGAGAAGTGGCCGTCGCTGACCCGGCGAAACTATTCCATTCCAGATCTCAAGCGCCGGGCTTCGTCCCGGGCCGAGATGCTGGCGTGAGCGGCCCCGCAAACAGGTGGCACGGATCGCAATCGTGCCACCGAACTTTTTCGCCTTCTCCGTCCACCTGGGGAACCCCCTTTTGTGGAAAAATCCGTAGTAGGGGCAGCATCCCACTTGTTAAGACTGAGATACAATATATGGGGATAGCCTCTTGACAGCCCCAACATACGGGCGTACTGTTTGCATCCCATAGAGCTTTCGGCGTCGCCGAAACGAGTCAATGGCGACGCACGGCAAGTGTAAGAAAATAAAGGGTTGACGCCATGTCGAGGTGGCTTGGCGTTTTCCCGTTTTGGGGCAGGATGCTTGGCGCGGTGGCCACTCCCTCGTTCTTTACGTAAAGTGCGGTTCGCGGAACTCCTCCCGAGGGAGTGACGACATTTTGACAATTCAGTTGTGGAAAATGCCTCGACTTAAGGGCTCGCAATCCCTTTCCTTCGAGGAAACCGAGAACTGAGAACCAGCAGAACTGAGAACTGGGGTTTACTTACTGAGGCACTTGAGTCAAGTTTCAGCCGAGCGATAAGGAATATCGAGATCGAAGCGGACTAAAACGGCAGCAAAGAATCCACAGGAGAGAAGAGAAGAAATGGCAGAGGTAAAAGAAAAAGGAGCCCCCACCGCCGCCGAGACCACCGCTGTCCCCAGCGCGCCCCCGGTAAACGCCGCCACACCCAGCAAGAAGGCCCCGGGCCTGTCGTTTAGCCGCTTTTTTACCAAGCCGGGCGTCTCCCCCTATGACGAAATCGAGTGGGAAAAACGCACCGCGCTGATCACCGACGCCAAGGGCAACCCCATCTTCGAGCAGAAAGATGTCGAGGTCCCGAAAGACTGGTCGGTGACCGCCACCAATATCGTGGCCAGCAAATATCTGCACGGAACGCTCGGCACGCCTGAGCGTGAGAGCGGCGTACGCGCCCTGGTGACTCGCGTGGCTGAGACCATCCGCGACTGGGGTTTGTCGCAAGGCTATTTCAAGACGCCGGAAGACGGCGCAACTTTCCACGACGAACTGGCGCACATTCTTCTCCGCCAGTACGCCGCCTTCAACTCGCCGGTGTGGTTCAACGTGGGCTGCGATCGCATCGAGCCCAACTCCGACGCCCAGAACTGGCACTGGAATCCGGCCAGCGCGCGCGTCGAATTCAGCGTCACCGGCTACAGCACGCCGCAATGCTCCGCCTGCTTCATCAACTCGGTGAAGGACTCGCTCGATTCCATCCTGACCCTCGCCAAGACCGAAGGCATGCTCTTCAAGTGGGGATCAGGCACCGGCACGAATCTTTCGTCGCTGCGCTCTTCGACCGAAGGCCTCAGCGGCGGCGGCACCGCCAGCGGTCCGCTCAGCTTCATGAAGGGCTTTGACGCCTTCGCCGGCGTCATCAAGTCCGGCGGCAAGACTCGCCGCGCCGCCAAGATGGTCATCCTCAACATCGACCACCCGGATATCGTTGACTTCATCGAGTGCAAGTCGAAAGAAGAAGCCAAGGCGCACGCCCTGATCGCGTCGGGATACGACGGCTCTTCGCCCGATTCCGATGCCTACTCGTCCATCTTCTTCCAGAACGCCAACAACTCCGTCCGCGTCACCGACGACTTCATGTACTCCGTCCTGCGCGACAACGGCTTCACCACGCGCGCCGTCAAAGACGGCACGCCCCATGCAGAACTTCAAAGCCAAAGACCTGCTCTACCGGATCTCCGACGCCACCTGGCGCTGCGGCGATCCCGGCATGCAGTACGACACCACGGTCAATCGCTGGCACACCTCGAAGAACACGGCTCGCATCAATGCCAGCAATCCGTGCTCGGAATACATGTTCCTCGACGACTCCGCCTGCAACCTGGCCAGCCTGAACCTGCTGAAGTTCGCGCCCAACGGCACCTTTGACGTGGAAGCCTATCGCCACGCCGTCGATGTGCTCATCACCGCGCAGGAAATCCTGGTCGACAACGCCGGCTACCCGACGGAAATGATCGCGAAGAATTCGCACGACTACCGTCCGCTAGGCCTGGGCTATGCGAACCTCGGCGCCCTGCTGATGGCCGCCGGCCTCCCCTACGACTCCGACGCCGGACGCGACTACGCCGCCTGCGTCACCGCCATCATGTGCGGCGAAGCCTATCTGCAATCCTCGCGCATCGCCGAACCCTGCCCGCCGCTAGTTCCAGCCACCGAGCCCACACAAAAAGGCCTGGCCGAAACCAACCTGGGCGCAAACGTGCGACTCGCCGGGGCGGGCAGCCGCAGCCATGCCCGGAGGAGCCTG
Source organism: Terriglobia bacterium (assembly GCA_963812465.1). Taxonomy (GTDB): domain Bacteria; phylum Acidobacteriota; class Terriglobia; order Terriglobales; family Acidobacteriaceae; genus JAIQFF01. The sequence goes on along the minus strand of CAWEVE010000013.1, from coordinate 60,683 downwards.
CCCCGGCTGGTACATCAACCGCGAGCCATTCCTCGACGTAATCCGCATGCACCGCGCCAGCGTCAACAACATCAACAAAACCAATGTCCCCAGCCCGCTCTACGAATCCAGCAAAGCCTGCTGGGACGAAGCCCTCGCCAGCGGCGAAAAACACGGCTACCGCAACTCCCAGGTAACTGTCCTCGCTCCAACAGGAACTATCGGTTTTATGATGGATTGCGATACTACCGGGATTGAGCCGGATCTGGCGCTGGTGAAGTACAAGAAGCTGGTGGGCGGGGGGATGATCAAGATCGTGAACAAGACTGTGCCTACGGCGCTTGTTCAAGCTGGGCTACGATCACGACGAAGCTGACAAGATTGTTTCTTACATCGACGCGACCGGGACGATCGAAGGGGCGCCGGATATTAAGGACGAGCATCTGGCGGTGTTTGACTGCTCGTTCAAGCCGGCCAAGGGGACGCGGTCGATCCACTACATGGGGCATCTGAAAATGATGGCGGCGGCGCAACCTTTCATCTCCGGCGCCATCTCTAAGACAGTGAACCTGCCGGAGAATGCCTCCGTGGAAGACATCATGGAGTCTTATCTCCAGGCATGGAAGCTGGGGTTGAAGGCTGTGGCCGTTTACCGTGATGGATGCAAGAAGTCGCAACCGCTGAGCGCGTCCGGCACCACGACTGCGCTCTCGAAGAAGGGCGATGCTGCTGCCGCGTTGGCCGCGCAGCACGTCGAAGAAGATAATCTCAACGCTCCGCCGCGCGCCGTCCGGCACAAGCTGCAGGAAGAGCGCGCGTCGATCACTCACAAATTCAAGGTGGGCGACCACGAGGGCTACATCACGGTCGGGCTTTATCCTGATGGCGAACCGGGCGAGCTCTTCATCACCATGGCCAAGGAAGGCTCCACGGTCAGCGGCCTGATGGACAGCTTCGCTCTGGCCGTCTCCATCGCGCTGCAACACGGCGTGCCGCTGAAACTGTTCTGCGAAAAGTTTGCCCACACCCGCTTCGAACCCAGCGGCTGGACCGGCAATCCCGACATCGGCTTCGCCAAGTCGATCATGGACTACATCTTCCGCTGGCTGCAGTTGCGCTTCCTGACCGGCCAGCAGGGGATGCTGTTCGAAAACCTCCGCCTGCGGACGCCCGGCGCCGTATCGCACGCCGAAGCTTCCGGAGAAGCGAGCGGCTCGGTGGTTGCCGACCAGAGGTCCGAAGTCCGGCCTCCGACGCCCGGTTCCGTCCACGCCGCCGACGCTCTCGCCGGACTCATCGACCTGGGCGACGCCCCCACCTGCAGCTTCTGCGGATCCATCATGACGCGCAATGGAAGCTGCTACCGGTGCGGGAGCTGCGGGAGTACGAGCGGGTGTAGCTAGCGTAGTTCGTGGGGAATTGCTGGCACGAAGGTGCCTAGCATTCTTAAAGTGTAAGAGTAAAAAGAATACGATTGTGAGGGGGTCACGGCCAGGCCGTGGCCCTTTTTTGCGTCTCGCTCGAAAGGCAACTTCCCTATGGCACCTCACTGGACTTCCGATCAACTCGAAGGTTTTCGTTCTGCCGCTCAATCTCTGAAACTCTACAGACGTGCAGAGCTTGAGGACGAAAGCACCAAAAGCCGCTGATTAAAGATCTCTACGTTGATCCGTTGCCGGCAGAGCACATCTTTCGGACGGTATTGAAGCCCAACACAACATTCTTGATTGGCCGAAAGGGGACAGGAAAGTCGACAATCTTTCAACGCGTGCAATACGAGCTTCGGCACATGCAGGGCCATGCTTCTGCATATATCGATATCAAAACTGTCTACGAGGCCTCCGCTACAGATCCGAACATCGTAGCCCAACTTGGAACCGATGCGCTGCCAGCCAGGCAGATTGAACGATTGCAGCTTTATCGATCATTTATTAAAGCAGTCATCACTGAGATCAAGGATGAACTGAAGAAAAAGCTACGTGATTCACCTTGGGATTGGTTGCAGAACAAGGTTACGGGGTCGGTTGACGAGCTGTTTGAATCCTTGGACGATTTGCTGGAAGGAGCTGAGAGGCGGAGTTCACAAGCGTACTCGGTATAAAGGGCCAGGACATTCGAGATCAGGGCGAGTCAACCCAAGCTTCAAAGACGGCTGTGGGCGCTGACATGGCAGTTGCGGCAACCCCGACGATGAAAGCGTCGGTTTCCGGTGAGCAGTCGTCCGAGACGAAGCTTGCCGAAGAGGTGAAGTACGGGAATGTGTTGATGCGAGTGTTCAATATAAAAGAAGTACTACTCCGGCTGAAAGGGATACTCGCTAGCATCGGCATAAAACATCTTTATGTGTTCGTAGATGATTTCTCAGAGCTTCCCGAAGATGCAATGGCGATCGTAGTTGATACTCTCCTAGCGCCCCTGAATAACTGGTCGGAAGAACTAGTGAAATTCAAGGTTGCAGCTTATCCAAACCGTGTCTATTACGGGCAGATTGACAAGACAAAAATCGACGAGATTTACCTGGATCTCTATCGACTCTACGGCACCACCGAAGTGTCGTCGATGGAAGAAAAGGCGATAGATTTTACTCGGCGACTGGTGGAGGGCCGATTAGCCACTACGCCGACTGCCCGATATCTACATTTGTCGAATCGGCAGACGACAACTTTTGGCGGGTACTGTTTTATGCATCGCTTGGAAACCCGAGGATTCTTGGATACTTGCTTTACTACCTTCACGAGTCACATCTTATTTTCGGTGAACCGGTCGGCATTAAAGCAATCCGTGATGCTGCCCAGCGATACTACGAAGAAAAGATCGAGCCCTACTTCAGGATTAGTAAGTTCCTGCATGAAAGTTTCAGTGAACGCGCAAGCATTTTTAGCCTGAAAGAGCTTCTTGAAGCAGTCGTTCAGCGCGCCCGAGAACTTAAGCGGCACCGAGACTCAGCGGTGATGAGAGAAATTGTCGGCACGCCACCGACAAGTCACTTTCATGTGATTCTCGAACTTGAATCACTACTCTCTACCCTGGAACTCAATTTCTATCTGACCAAATACTACGAGATGAGCGACCGGGATGGACGTAAGGTGGCAGTTTATGCCTTGAATTTTGGGCTTTGTCAAAAATATGCAATTGCTTTCGGAAGGCCCACTGAGAAGCGAGAGCACCGGCTGTACTTCGTCGAACGAATTTTCGATTACACACCTCTATTAAAAGAAATTCGTACAGGAAAATCAAGAAATCAAGTGCGGAGCATGCGGTGAAACATTTGAATTCGACAAGCTGCCTGCTCTTCAGATGTTCGACATGCGCTGCCCTAAGTGCAAGTCGGGCATCTGCCAGGTTGCCAATCTTTCCAAGCGATATGAGGCTGTTCTAAAGTCCATCTCCAGCGACCTGTTATTGCCCCCTGCTGAGCTTGGCATTCTCCAGACACTGGATACCGAAAAACGCGCGATGTTCGCTTCAGAGATTGCTTCGGAGCTGGATAGGTCATACCAATTGATAGGGAAGAGAGGGAAAATGCTTGCTGAGCGAGGCCTTGTCACGAGAAGCGAGAGCGACCAAGGAAGGCGGCAATTCAACATCACTCCCCTTGCCGAGACAAGTTATTTTAACGAGAAAAGCAAGGATGAGCTGCAGGTTGGAGACGAATGAACTGACGGAGCGGGTCTGTCGATAGACGCGCCCAAGGAATCAGATGAGTTTCTGGGTCTTTCGGATAGGGGAGGGCTGTAAATGGGAGTGACACCGGAACAACTGGCAAGGGTCTACCCGAAGCTCTATCACATGGCTGAAGCGGAAACTTGGGACAGCATAAAAAGATACGGGTTACTTTGTACATCCGCATTACTTGACCTGCTTTGACGAGGGAGACTTGTTTCAAATGTCACAGCCGGAAACGTTAGTCGCATGTTCTACTCACAACGATGCAAATTGATGCCTGTGACGACACCAGCAAACTCAAGGTCCCTCGACTTCGCTCGGGATGACAGTGGTTGGGAGTTCTGAATTTGTAAGGTCAAATCCCCACCCTAATTTCGCAAAAGGCGCGAAATTAGGATGGGGCACCCTCGGGGTTTGTGCGTCAGGTTTTGATTGCTTGGGCTTTAATTCCTTGGGGAGGGCTCTCGACTTCGCTCGGGATGACAGTGGTTGGGAGTTCTGAATTTTTAAGGTCAAAATCCCCACCCTAATTTCGCAAAGAACGCGAAATTAGGATGGGGCACCCTCGTGGGTTGCTCTCACTAGATTTGGGCCACCCTCCATTCTCTTTACAGCTTTCCCGATTCCAGATGCTGAGGAGTAGACTCTAGCGGTTCTGATCGGTCAGACCATTTGCCATGAAAAGGAGATGAGATGAAATATGTGATCAGCTGGAACGAACGGCCGCAAGGGTTCGCCTGCGGAGTACGAGAATGCGCAGAAGCGAATCCTTGAGGTGTTTGGGCAGTGGAAGGCGCCGGCGAATTTCAAGATCGAGTTCTTCGTGGTGCGGGTGGGGGACTGGGGTGGACATTTGTTGGTGGACTGCGACGATCCGCTGGCGGTTCACAAGTTTTGCTCGATGCTTCCGGCATTTCAAATGGAGGCGCGGCCGGTGATTGCTGTCCAGGATGCAGTTCGGGTTGAACTTGAAGTGATGGCTTGGAGGGATGGACTGAAGGAAGTGACATAGCTCATGTCGATCGGAGGGTGCCCCTGTTCTCCCCGTCCGAGGTTCCATCCTTTCGCGTTCTGTGCGGAAGGGTGGGTGCGCGATTGCCGTCACGGACAACTGCCTTTGCGTTCGACGCACGATCCCTATTCGTGCCTGTGGCGATGCGAGCAAACACAAGGTCCCTCCACTTCGCTCGCTGCGCTTCGCTTCGGTCGGGATGACAGGGCTGGGGAGGGCTGAGGCTTTAAGGTCAAAATCCCCACCCTAATTTCGCAAAAAGCGCGAAATTAGGATGGGGCACCCTTGGGTGTGGTGCTGCACTCCGATTTCCTGGCTACCATTCGGTGTAGAGGCTGTCGGAGACGATCTTTCTTATTTTTTCCAGATCCTTCAGCCAAGCCTGGTATTCGGGGCTGGCGTTGGTCTTTTTGTAGGCGTCGGCAAGGGCGTCGAAGCTGGGATACTCGATGCTGGAGACGATGGCTCCGGCTTCCGGTCCGGCGAATCTGGCCTGCCAGACTCGGGTTGTTCCCTGTATTCCCAGGCTCTTCATGATTTGCCGGCCTTTTTCGATCTCCTGAACGTAAGCGGCGGGATTGTCGGTCTTGACCACGACCACGCGCAGAACGGTCCCCTTTTGTGCGAAGGCGGCGCTGGAGGCTGCGCAGACGAGCAGGAAAATCGTGACGGCCACAACCGTAGTTCTTGTCAGTGTCTTTCTCATTGATGCTTCCCTCTCTTTATTGTGTAGTTATTTTTGGAGCTGATTGGACCACACCGGGTTCGGGCCGGGCACATGGTATGTCCGGGGGGCGGGCAAGTCAAACGAGGATCGCGGCGCGGGCGAAGCGCCCGCGGCCACAGGGATCCGGCAACTACTTTTTTACCGCGGCCAGAATCTCTTTCTGATTGTTCAGGATTTCGTCTGAGGGCGGATTGGTTCTTTTTGATTGTGCCCTGGTTGGCGAGGAGTGTCTTTTGATTTTTCACGATAGTGGACTGGTTGGAGAGGATTGCTTTTTGATTTTTCACGATGGTGGCCTGGTTGGTGAGGATGGTTTTCTGGTTGGATAGAACTTTCGCGTCCGCCATAATTTTGTTTTCTCCTTGGAGTATTGATTTTGGGTTGGATCAGTTTAGCAGGGTTGGAGTGAGCTGCCTGGTCGAGCTGCGCTCGACCTGGACAGCCGGGGCGGCTGTCCCTACGTGGCCGGTGGAGGCGGAGGCGTTATGTTGTCAATAGGTAGAAATTACGCGAATGGCTGTATCGTGATGTGGGGATAGCAGATATATATAAAGATATTATGTCCCATTTATATATATCTTATTGATATACTGGAATTACAGGATCAGAGTCAAAGCGCGGCCGACGTAGGCCGCTTTTTTATTGGACGCGAATCGGCAGGTGGGAGACTATGTGGAAAACCGTAGGGGTTCCGTGAAAACTTGCAAGGAACGGGGCGAATGGGCAGAGCTTTGTTTTATGGCGCGGGCAGCGGAGCGTGGGTTGAATGTCTCCAAACCGCATGGGGATTCGGCCAGTTATGACGTGGGAGTGGAGCAGAACGGGAGGTATCTGCGGATTCAGGTGAAGTCCACGACGTTTTGCCGCAAGGGATCGTACACCTGCAACATCGTGGGGCCGAAGCATGAGCGCTATGGCTGGGGCAAGATAGATTTTTTTGCGGTGTATCTGGTGCCAGTGGATGTGTGGTACATCATTCCGTTCGGTGTGGTGGAAGACAATTACTCGTTGAACCTGACGCCGCGAAAGGGGCACAAGTTTTCGCAGTATATGGAGGGATGGAACCTGCTGCGCGGGCGGGAGCGGCGAAAAGGGAGGTGTTAGAAGCGCACGCTGTCTTCCAATCATCGGCGGACTTTATCGGATGGAATCGCGCAACGGGACGAGAGCGCGGTCTGCTGCCGTCAGGCGGATGAGGCCGAAGCGCGGGTAATCGAGGTCCAGGAGGGTGAAGACGGTGATGGCGATCACCATGGCGTAGAGGGTCACGTGAAACCAACTGCGTTGCTTGCGTTTGGCCATGTCGTAGCCGGCGAGCAATCCACTCAACAGGGCAACGGAAATCGAGAGCGAGAAAATCAGCGAAGGCAGGTGAGTGTGCAGGGCGATGGTGCGCGCAGTGGTGACGTCGATCATGTCATTCAGCGAGGGCAGCAGGAGCCGGCTACGTTCTGCGTGGGGTCTTCGAGACTAGCGGCGATCGCCTTCGACCAGATTTGCTGCTGCAGTTGCGCAGCCTGGGCGAGATCGGCTTCAGCGACCTGCCGATCAAGAAGTCTTTCGTAAAGCTGAAGGCGGGTGTCGAGGTACTGGCGAAAGAGGTGACGCATTTCAAGCTGGCGGTTGGCGGGCAGCAGATCGAGTCGGAGATAGGCGGTGCCGATGCTATTGGCCTCCTGGACGATCAGCTCGCGCCTCCTATCGAGATGCGAGATGCCGTTGGAGAAGGTGAAACCCAGAAGCAGGCCGAGGAGGGCGAAGACGGCGGCTTCGATGGTGCCCGTGCCTTCGTGGGACGATGCGGTTTTTCCAATGGCGTATCGGCCGAGGCGATAACCGAGTTCGAGGCACACGAGCATGCCGACGAATAGACTGATCGCGACCGCGATTGCCAATTCTCCAGGATTCATTGGCCTCGTCCGCCTCCGAAATGGTCAACAGTTTAGCCGGGAACGGCCAGTCGTGCCACCGGCGAGGGAAATGTCGGGTGGCTGCTTGCTGCCGGAATGCATGGTCCTTCGTCGGGAGTCCTCGCGTGGCGAGGACTCCGCTTCCTCAGGATGACAGTCGGAAGGCTCGCGTTTACGGAACTTTTACTGATTCGGGGGCTTCCGCCGGCTTGTAACTCATGGCTGCGGTGCGTTCCAGCTTGTCCCAGGCGAAGCGCTGGCCTTCAGCGGCGCGCTTCAACGTGCGCAGCAGGACTACGGAAAACAATTGCCGGTAAGCGAAACGCTGCAGCCACACCTGGCTGAGCAGCCAGGGATCTTCGGGCGCTTCCGGGCGGCGCCGCTCGAGCGCGAATGCAATCGCCGAAGCCAGGAAGTCCATTACCAGGAAGGCGACAAAGAAAACGAAAAGACGCTGAAAGCTGGCGGGATCGGTGGACTCAGGGTGAAAGGATTTCTGGATGAAATACCAGACTGCGCCCAGCGAGAACATAATGTCGATGAAAGGCGAAACCAGGGGCAGCAGCACCTGGAAGATGGCAATGTTAGGCAGCGCGATCCAGCCCAGCACTCCTTCGCGGGCAAAAGCGCCGCGGTGCTTCCACACCGCCTGCAGGATGCCGAACGACCAGCGAAAGCGCTGACGCATCAGCCCGCGCGCGTTTACGGGAGCCTCGGTGTAGGCCAGTGCCAGATCTTCGTATTCGACGCGATATCCCAATTGCAGCAGAGCCATGGTGAGGTCAGCGTCCTCGGCGACGGTATCGGTATGGAAGCCGCCCGCCTCGCGGACCGCGGAAACCCGCCAGGCTCCAATTGCTCCGGGCACCACGCTGACCGCGCCCATAGTGTTCAAGGCGCGACGCTCGAAGTTCTGGCTGGTGATGTATTCCAGCGCCTGCCAGCGCGTCCAAAGGTTAATGCGATTGCCGACCTTGGCGTTGCCCGCGACCGCGCCAACCTTTGGGTTGAGAAAATGCGGGACCAGGCGGGAGACGGCATCGTGAGCAACCACGGTGTCGGCGTCGATGCCGACGAAGATTTCCTCGTCGCGCAGGTGCTCCAATCCGAAGTTGAGGGCATCGGCCTTGCCCGAGTTCGGCTTGGTCAGGATCAGGACTTTGCCAGTGGCTTCCTCATGCGTAAAGGCTGACTGCGCAACTTCGAGGGTGCTGTCGCTCGATCCGTCATCGATCACGATAACGCGGAGATTGGGATAGTCCGCGGCCAGCGCGGCGCGAATGGTGCGCTCGATTACTTTTTCTTCGTTGAAGGCCGGAATCAGAATCGCAACCTGAGGACGATAGGCCTTGGCTTCATCGGGAGTTCCATAATGCCTGGGCCAGAGCCGGTCGTAGATGGCGAAAGCGCCGATGAACAGAAGGCGCCCGGTCATGAGCACGTCGCCGACGAAAAAGATCCAGGTGATGATGTTAAAGGTCGAGCGGAAAAAGCGCGAAGGCAAATAGATTCAGCCGCGCGATCCAGCGCTGGTTGGAGGGAATGGGCGGCATAACATCCGCCCGCGTGCGGCCCAGGAGTTCCGAGAGCGGAACGATCTTCAGTCCCTTTTCGCGCGCTCCGGCGATGATTCTGGGCAGAGCCAGTACGGTTTGCTCACGATTACCACCGCCATCGTGCAGAAGGATGATGTTGCCGCAGCGGATGTCGTTGGCGGCGCAGGGCGGAAGATGGTCGAGGACGTCGGCGACGATCTGATCGGCGCTGTGACGGGGATTGTCGCGCCAGTCGTTGGGGTCAACCTTATCGCCAATGGTGACGTAGCCCATGTCCTGCGTGGTCTCGAGCGGGCGGACCTGGTCCTCGGTGTCGGGCTCGGAATCGATCGAATAGGGCGGACGGAACAGGATGGTGCGGATTCCCAGGCGGCTGGCGAAAAGCTGTTCGGTAAGATTGAGTTCGAAGGCGCGCATGAAGCCGCGAGAAATGTTGCTGATGTCGGGATGGGTAAAGGTGTGGTTTCCAATTTCATGACCCTCGCGGTAGATGCGCTTGGTCACGTCGGAAAACTTGTCGGCCTGGATGCCGATGAGAAAAAAAGCCGCGGGCGCCTGTTCGCGTCTTGAGCACGTCGAGGATCTTGGGCGTCCATTCCGGATCAGGCCCGTCGTCGAAGGTGAGGGCGACCTTGTCCGGGCTCGAACCGTACCTGGCCACGCGGTAGGGCTCGGGTAGAGAATCGAAGCTTTGATCTGTGATCAGGCCGGTGGCTGAATCCAAAGTGATGGATCGTTGGCCGTCCGCCGGACGGGCCTCGATGCGCAGGATCTCGCCGTTGCCTTCCATGTCCACATCCTGGCCAGGAGGAACGTCCTTCAACTTATTCTCCGCGCCGGATTCGCCGGGCACATCCCAGACCCGCCACAGCGAGCGGTCTTCGGAGCCCAGCCGCCACAACGCAAAAGTCTGAATGCCCAGGGATTGGGCGGCGCGCATTTGATTCAGCGCGGTCACGGCATCGAGAAACCAGATGTCGTGTTGCAGATTGTGCTCGTCCAGGTAGCTGACGTGGGGATTCAGGCTGTCGCCGTCAAAGTCCACGTCCGCTTCGGAATCACGCGCGGTCAGCCACGCATCCTGCACCGAAACATTGATGTCCTTCACTCCGGGCGGCAGCGATCCGTGCTTCGGCTTCTTCACCCAGTCATAACCGTAATTGCCGATGGCTGAGATCAGCTTTTCGCGGGGGATCACTTTGACGGCCGCCTTCAGGTTGTCGGTAAACCAGTCCTGCGAAGCGACCGGGCCCGGCCAGACCGGGCGAGGGATAGTGCTCGTCATAATTCATCAGCACCACGCCATCCGCATGGGCGGCGACGGCGGCGTAGTTGTATTCCGAGTTGCGCGCCTGGACGCTGACGTACAGCTTCATGCCCTTGGCGTGCAGATCGTCGGACAGTTCCCGCAAAAGAGCCAGGTAACCCGCCTGACCTTTCTTGGAGAAGGTTTCAAAGTCGATCATCAGCCCGTGATACTTGTCGGTAGCCAGGAAAGCGGCGATCTCGCTTCGAAAGCGTTCGCGGGCGTCGGCGTCATTCAGAAAAGGAGTGATGTCCACCCAGTCGACGCCGTCAAAATTGTTGACCATGGGGAAGACTTCCATGCCGGTGTCTTCCGACTTAAGGAAGGGCATGACCTTCTCATCCACGGAGCGGACGGTGGAGTCCTGGATTACGTCGAAAAATTTGTTGGTTTGTTCGTCGATGCTCTGCAGGCGGCCGTCAGGAGTAATGATGTGCAGCCAATCGGGAAAGAGCAGATCGATCTGGGGCGCATATTCGCGCAGAGAGGAAAAACTGGCGGCGTCGTAGGGCACGTAGAATGCGGCGCGGATGCCCTCTTCCGCGTTCAACTTCACCTGAGACGGCGCCGACTTGGACTTGCGATGGCCGCGGTGCGCGGCCGCCAGCTTTCGCCGCTCTTTTGCCTTTTCTTTTTCCTTCTCTTTCAAAGCATGGTATGGCCGCTTCTGCGGCGGAAGCAGCAGATCGGGCAAAGGCTGGCTGCGCAATGCGGTGTAGGCGAAAAAAACGACCAGCAAAGTGATGCTGACGCCGATGACGTCAAAGGCCAGTCGTATCCGCTTCCAGCGAGCCTTGCGAGGATCGTAAAAGACAGGTTGCGCCATGAAAATTGGTGTGCATCCATCCTAAGCTGAGGGGGAAAGACGGTCAATCCAGGGATGCGGCACACGACACCGCAAAAAATGCTTTAACCACCAAGGGCACGAAGTATCACGAAGGAAATCTGAAGTTCATTCCTTCGTGGTACTTCGTGCCCTTTGTGGTTAACGGTTTCGAAAACTGCCCGCACATCCTCTGGGGTATATTCTTAGCGTGCGCCAACTTGTGCGCCAACACCTTCGATTCTTTCTTCTGGCCACGCTGGCTGGCGTGGCGCTGCGGCTGCTCTTCATTTTTCGCTTCCCTGGAGTCACCACGGATTCCTTCGTTTACGGCGACATCGCCAAGAACTGGTTACAGCATGGAATTTATGGCCTGAGCGGTCCGGACGAAATTTCCGCAACCTACATCCGCTTGCCCGGCTATCCCGCTTTTCTGGCTGCGGTGTTTGCCATTTTCGGGATGGAGCACTACCGGGCGGTTTTGATGGTGCAGTTGGTCGTGGATATTGGGACATGCTTTGTAATCGCCGACATGGCACGGCGACTGATTTCGCCCAGGGCGGCGAAAGCTGCGTTCCTGCTGGCGGCAGTTTGTCCGTTTCTCGCGAGCTATGCCGCCGCGGCACTGACCGAGACCCTGGAAATATTCTTCACCGCGCTGGCTCTCGATTTCGCCATAGCTGGGTTAACGACTGCGCGAACGGATGCGTGCCGTGGGTTGGTTGCGGGCTTGCGATCGGCGGCGCGATTCTCCTGCGTCCTGACGGCGGCTTGCTGCTGATGGCGATTGAGTTGTATCTGCTGGTGCTGCTAGTGCGTCGGTGGAACAGCCGAGCGCGGGCCGAGCATTCTGCGCCACACGATCTATCGGCGAATCACATTCTTAAGGCGGCCTGGTTGTCGGGCTGATCTCTCTGGCGCCGCTGGTTCCCTGGGCGTGGACGGAATGTGCACACCTTGCATCGCTTTCAGCCGCTCGCGCCCCGCTATGCCAATGAAGAAGACGAGTTCGTGCCGGCCGGCTTCAACCGCTGGGTCAAAACCTGGATCGCTGACTACTCGTCGGTCGAAGAAATCTACTGGCCTGTGCCGGGAAGCACCGTCGATGCCGGCAAACTTCCCGCCCGCGCCTTCGATTCAGAAACGCGAGCGCCAGCAAACGGTTCAGTTATTCGCGGAATACAATGACGCGCTTGCACATCACTCCGGAACTGGATGCCCGATTCGCCATTCTGGCGGATGAACGCATTCGAGCCGCGCCACTTGCGTTACTACGTGTGGCTGCCGCTGTTGCGGGTCGCGGATATGTGGCTGCGGCCGCGCACCGAAACCTTGCCGTCCGACACGCGCTGGTGGGAGTTCAACGACGATCCGAAGTGGTCGGCGCTGGCGGTGACGCTGGGCGTGATCGGCTTGCTGTATTTAGCCATGGCGGCCGTGGGCCTGGTGAAGTGCCGGACGTTCCATGGCTGGGGCTGTTGCTGACTTTCGTGGTGCTGCGATCTCTTTTTCTGAGCACGCTGGAAAATCCTGAGCCTCGATACACGCTTGAGTGTTATCCGGTGGTGATTGTTCTTGCCGCTGCTGCCTTGCAGAGACGCCGCGATGCAGAAGCGCGACGTTCTTAATAGAGAAACGGTGCACCGCTCAGGGGGCAGGCGGACCGCTCAATTTCTCGGGCGAGTGCGCGCTCACGCTCGGCGTCGGTTGAACGTCCGAGCTGAGAGTAGGCGTCGGCCAGGAACAGATGCGCTTCCTGAGAGGCGGGCTGCACTTGCGTGGCTTTCTCCAGGTTGTTCAGCGCGCCCAGAGGATTGCCCTGCAAGGTGTAGATCCGCCCCAGCAGCAGGTTGGCGCGAAAGTGGTCGGGATTCACCTGAATCACCTGTTGCAGCAGTTCAACCGCCTCGGGCACGCGCTGGACGCGGGCGTAGACGGAAGCCAGTGAATACTGCGCGTCCGCGAATTTGGGGCGCTTCTTGGCGACGAATTCGAAATAGGGCACCGACTCCTGCCAGGCGCCAGCCTCGTACAACGTCAGGCCCAGCTCATACTGCGCCTCGGTGGAATCGGGCAAAAGCTTGACCGCCTGGCGCAAGGGGACAGTCGCGTCGGAGGCGCGCCCGACTTTCCTCAGCGCGATACCAAGCTGAACGTACGCAACAGAAACCAGGGGACTGTCCTGCAGAACGTGTTGGAGCAGAGGAATGGCCTGGGCATAGTGCCCGTCTTCGACGGCAATGATGCCATCCTGCAGGACGTTCGAGATCTCGATCTTGTCCTTCGGATCGGCGCCTTGTAGAGGGTCGGTTGACGCGCCTGAGGAATCCGACGCCGACGTACCCCAGAGCCGTCAAATTTTCGCTTTGCTCGGAGGTCAGCGATTTCTGTTCTGATTTTTCGGGGAAGCTGCTGGTGTCACGGTGAAACTGATCGAGTTGAGCCTGCAAAGTCTCCGGTTACGGCAGGAGACTTTTCCGCGAGGTTGTGTTCCGCGCCCTTATCCTGTGACGCATCATAAAGCTCCCGCTTGGGGGCGCGAATGAACAGATATTTTCCGGTGCGCATGGCGCGCAGCGCGCTCCAGCCGAATGCCCGATGAGGATAGTCGGTCTCAGCATAAGCAGGCAGGTCTGCCGCGGCTTTGGTCGATTTCATCTTCATTAATGGCACCAACGATTCGCCCTGAAAAGTTGGGGGGAGCGGCAAACTCAGCATGCTCAACAGAGTCGGGGCTACGTCCACGAGTCGCACCCGGCTCGTTACCCGGCGGCCGGCCAGCAGGGCGCCCGGCAACTTGAAAAACAGAGGAACCTGAATGGTCTCGTCGTACAGGAAAATGCCGTGCATGGCCTCGCCGTGCGCACCCAGCGACTCGCCGTGATCCGACATCATGAGAACCAATGCGCGATCGTATAGACCGCGCTGCCTCAAGTATTGGAAGAGCTTGCCCAAAGAAGCGTCAGCATAGGCGATTTCGCCGTCATAGGGATCGCGGAAGCGCTTATCGTATGGCGGCGGGGGATCATAGGGCGCGTGCGGATCGTACAAATGTATCCAAATGAAGAAAGGGGACTGGCGGTTCACTTTCAGCCAGGCGATCGCGTGCCCGACTACATCGCCGGCCCTGCGCTCGACGTTGTCGTACCGGGATTCCTCGGGCGTCCCGCTTCATGTGGAATCCGGCATCGAAGTGATCGAAGCCGCGATCAAAGCCCGGCGCCATATTGCCCTTCGGATCCAGGATGATTGAACCGATAAAGGCGGCGGTGTGGTAGCCGCTGTTATGCAAAATCTCCGGCACGAAAGGTAAAAGCGCGGGCAGTGGGTGGCCGAAGTCAGTGACGGTGTGAAACTGGGGATATGTGCCGGTGAAGATCGTGGCGTGGGAAACCGGGGTCAGCGGCGCTTGCGAGTATGCCCTTTCGAAAACCACGCCTTGACGGGCCAGCACGTCGAGATTGGGCGTAACCCCACGCTTGGAACCGAGAAATCCCATGCGGTCAGCACGAGTGGTATCGACGGTAATGAAAATGATGTTGGGGGCCTCTGCGTGCGCGGCGAGACTAACACTCAGAATTACGAGGAGAAGAGGTAACCGGGAGCGACACATAAGAGGCGAAAAGGGAGTTTACCATTTGTAAACTCCCTGGTGGCAAGCGTAGGTCGCGAGCCAGAGCGATGGGGTTAGAACGACACTTCCACTCCGAACTGCATGTTGCGTGAGCCCCCGTAGCCAGGACGGGATTAAACCCGAGGCCCACGTCAGGCGTGGCAAAGTATGTCCCGAAGTCGCTGGCACCAACCTGACCCGTCGAATAGAGCGAACATGGCATGATTCAGAACGTTGAACACTTCCCACTTGAACTTCGCGGTAAAGCGCTCGCCGAATTTGAAACTCTTGAATAACCCCATATCAAGCTGCGCAATCCCTGGCTGACGCAGCGCGGTTGCGGGTGATATTGCCAAGCGTTCCGGCGGCTGGCGACGAGAAAGCGTCTACGTTGAAGAAAGTGTCCGCGGCGTTCTTGATGTGGTAGTTGTAGTCCAGCGGCGAGCCATCGTAGTCAGCGTAGGTCTCTCTCAATCCTTGATTGGAAGGATCACCCTTGACGTAGACACGTAAATGGGCGACCGTCCTGGGCGCGGAACAGTGAATTGATGGACCAACCCTCGCCGATAAGTCTCGGCAGGGCGTGAATTCGCGGAGCGTCATAGACGAGAGTGAAATTCACGTTCCATGGAGTATCGAAGTCCGACGGCGCATAGCCCTTGTTGACGTTGTAAGGATTCTGGAAATCCGAGAGGAAGGTTCCACCGCGATTGGCCGATCCGGTGTCAAACGACCTTGACCAGGTGTAGTTCATTTGTGCCGGTCAGACCATGCAGGTCCCGCACTTTGTATGAGAGTCTGCAGGCTGTTGTAGTTGGAATAGCCATCGTTGTTGAGCTGCAGAATGTGGTCGTACTGCGGGAAACTGGGAACCAAACGGCTGCCGCGCGCTGTCGCAGGCGTCGGTGCTGATTGGACAGGCATTCAGATCGCGCCAGTTCACCAGATCACTCCCGTCGTGCCCACGTAAGCAATGCTAAAAGCTGTCTTGAGGCTTACTTGTTGCTCGATGGTCAGGTTGTAGGCATGGTTCATCGGTGTCTGGAAATCACGCACTACCTGGACGACGTTAAAGGGTGGCGGCGGGTTGGAACCGCTGCTTGCCCCGTAAATATTCACTCCCGGGCGCCATGCAAACGAAGGTACGCGCACGGCAGTGGTTGCCCGGGAAAAGCGCCAGGTTTTCAGCGGGCGTGGAAGTGATACCGACGGCAAAAATGCCCTCTGCGAACTGAGTATAGAAACCTGAGCGGGTGCCGCACCACATATTGGAAGTACGTCTGCGGCGCCGCGATGGTGCCAAAATTGGGCAGATCGTAATTCAAAGAATATCCGCTACGCAGAACGGTCTTGCCATTCTTGAAGATGTCCCAGGCAAAGCCGAGTCTCGGGCCGAAATTATTCTTGTCGACGCCGTAAAGCGGCTGCTGCGCCAGGCTTACAAACCCGTTGGCATCGGCCTTGGGACTGTCGGGCAGAAAATTCGCGCCCAGGTTATTCCTTTCGCCCAATGCCCCGGCAACGTCCCAGCGTGTCCCCACTTCCAGCGTGAAATTTGGCTTGATCTTCCAGCTATCCTGGACATAAAGGCCGACCGACTTCTGGAAAATGTGCCGCTCAGTAACCCCGAATGATCTCCCGGCCGAACTGGCCACACCCAGCAGCAGTTCGTTGAGAGTTGCCACGCGCAAGGCTTCAGCATCGCTGGTGGTACCGTCAGAACCGAAGTTGTAGCCAGTCGCGTTGTTGTAGCCGAAGTACAGTGAGGTATGCGCCCGATCTCGCCTCGACTTGGTGTAAGCGTCCTGATATTGGCCACCGATCTTAATCGTGTGGTTCCCCTTGGTCATCGTGAAGTGTTCTTGCCAATCGTAGGATGCATCGGGGCGAGTGATGATGGGATATCCCTGGACCCCACCTACAACGCTGTATGTCGTGTTTCCGAAGGAATAGTTGTAATAGCGTTGGCACTCCGAAATTTTCTTTATCCTGCGGACCTGAGCCCAGCGGGCCGGTGTTGAGGCCCAAGGCGCTGGGGTCGATATTGTTGTTGAACCCGATACGCTGGGTGAAGCGCTGATAGCCGAAACGGCTTTCGAGAACTTTGTTGGCGCTGATGGTCCAGGTGTAATTGACGCCGGCTAACTGAGCCCGCGAGGGGCGACCGAATTCCACATGTTCGAGTTCGTGGCCAACGGACCAACTGACTGGGGTACTCCAGGAGCCGCGGGCTGACTATTCAGGCTGTCGCCAAACAGGTACTTTACCGACACCCGTTGTGACGGATTGAAGATGTAGTCGAACTTTACGTGGAAGTTGTTCAGATCGAGCGCGTTATTGGCAGATATGTTGACCAGAGCCCCGGGACTCGGGCCGAGGGGAACGAATGAAAGCAGGTTAGCTCCTATGGGGCTGACCGCCGCAGGACCGGTGTTGAGGCAAGCAGCGGGAGTCGGGTCGCCGACACTGTTCGGGTTGATTCCGGTCTGTATGCAACCCATGGCATCGTTTATCTCCGCCTGTGCGGGCAAAGTTACCGATGACGGGAATACATCTTTGAGGTGAAACCCCTGATAGGACATGAATACGAACGCCTTGTCCTTCTTGATGGGGAATCCTCCAGAGGCGCCAAACTGGTTCAGGCGAAAGGGATTGACCTGGCTGGCAAACCAGTTTCTGGCATCGAAGGCGTCGGTGTGCCGATCCCAAAAAACGTTGCCGTGAACAGCATTGGTTCCACTCTTCAATCCGATATTAATGACAGACCCGCCACGCACTCCGAATTCCACTCCAGGATTGGATTGCACGTTGAACTCGGAGATTCCTTCCAGCGGAATCAACGCTGCAGCCGTACCCGCAATGGCCGCCTGGCCCAATGAGGCCTCACCATAGTAGCGATCATTGTTGGGAATACCGTCCACGGCAAAATTGTTCGAGGTGGCGCGCTGCCCGTTGATGTTGAGACTTTGAAAGCCGCCTCCGGGGCTGCGCTGTACGCCGGGCACGCCATCCAAAAGATTGTTGAAGTCGCGGCCGTTGTTGGGGAGGTTCGCTACTTCGCGGTCGAGAAATAAGGTGCTGAGCCGGTCCTCCGTGGTCTCGACCAGCGGAGACGTGCTTTCCACTTCGATGGTCTCCGATACCTGTCCAGGCTGGAGCTGAAAATCAGACTGGGTCACCATCGATAGGGCGACCTGAGCATCGCGGGCCGAGGTTTTGAAACCGGACGCAGTGGCCGTAACCTTGTAATTTCCGGGTGGCAATTCCAGGATGCGATAGAAGCCGCCTTCCGAAGTTGTGGCGGAGCGGGTTTCACCGGTGGCTGCGTTGGTCGCGGTGACTTTGGCGTCTTTCACGACCGCGCCGGTGGTGTCTTGCACCGTGCCTGAAATATCGCCGGTGATTTTCTGTGCGGACAGCGGGAAACTGGCCATCAAGAAAAGAATGAGCAAGAAAGATGCGCACCGCAAAGCCCGGTAGCGTTCCATACAGCCCCCTCGTTATGTCAACAACTGTAAGGCGAGTTCTGATGGCCGGAAGTCTAGTCGGCAAGCCAAGCAACTATCAAGAATAAAAAACTGTTGCGACTGATATGACTATCAGTCAATAGAGACATAACACCCTTAACATTGTGAACGATAGCGGGGTGTGGGACACAGAATGAAACTGCTCTAATGATCCACGGCGAGAGCGAAAGGCCTTCAACTCAGCGGGAATCGCTCATGCGGAATCGAGTGCGAACGTGCTCGGAAAGGAGTTCGATTGCTCCGCGGTTGGCGACCGGATCGGCTTGCGCCAGATACTTCATGGCTTCCACCAGCAAGCGCTGGCCGTCCACATAGCGCGGATCGGTAGTGCGCTCGCGGCGCTTGCGTCCAATCTTGGGAGGAACCGGGATGGTAAATACTTTGGCCATGCAATTCGGGTGTCCGATGTGATTTTTGAAGTTACCCCAGCAGTATAGCCTCCCGCTATGGGATTTTCAGCCCCAATATTCAGATTCTGGTAGAGATTTTCTCAGCCCTGTGGGGATATCACCTTGGTCTTGCCTGTGGTTTTCAGCTTGAAAACGGAGTCAGGAATCTTTTCGTTGATCTTTATATCGGAATACTTGGCCAGACGGTAGTCGCCCGAAACTCCGAAGAAAAACTGCTGTTGCAGGGAAATTCCCCGGGCGGGATCGATCCATAAGAAGATGTGGTCGACGTTGTTGCGGACGTTGGCGGCCTTGGGAACAAGTTCCAGCTTGGCCGTATCCAGGCCGTCGACTTTTTCGCTGCCGAGGGACTTGACGTCAAAGGATTTGAGCAGGTCGTGGCCGCGGCCGCCAAAACCCAGAACCAGAAAACTCTCCACTTCCTCGCGGTTCTTGCCCGTGCTGTAAACCGTTACCTGCTCGATCTTGGGCTGGTAGACCTGCACCCGGGAGCCGTTGAACAGAACATATTTCTGGTCGGGCTGAGTGATGTCAGCCGCCATCTGGATTTCGTTTCCGGCGCGCCGGAAATAAACCCTTCCCTTTTGCTCTTCGTGTTCGTCCACCACTTTTTGATATTGGTCCCAGACCACATCGGCTTCGGTGGTGCGGAAGTTCGCGGCCGCCGCTGTCCATCTGGCCGAGAACGCGCTCCAGGGCAGCATTGGATGGGGAATCGGCAGGCGCTTGCGCCCAGGAGAAAGGGACCAGACAGACAGCCGTCAGAAGCAACCAGCGAAGTGACTGCACTTTCATGTTCCGCCTCGCCGAGTACCAGCTGGAGCGGTACGGCTACTCCTTGTGTACCCAGACCTTGTAGGTCAGCACGCGCCCCTGACGATCGCGCACAGCTTCGTATCGGGTGATGCTTACTTCCCCTGAGATCGGCTCCACAATTCGCAGCAGTTGTGCCCGCACGGTTGCGTCATCTTTTCCGGAGATGGCAGCGCCGTCGATCTGATAGATGAATTGGCCGCCCGCCTCCGGGGTAACAACTACTCCGGTAGGATGCGGATTGCGTTCCACCGGTTTGTCATGGAAGTTGATCCAGTACGGGGAGAAAAAAACGAACAGCAAAATGAGCGTGACCATGACGTCATATTGGATGGTGCCGCGCTCGTAGGACCAAAGAATGTAGTCGCGGATTGTGCGCCAGAACCTGATCATAGGCACGGCGGGAGCGTCGACGATGGTTGTGTTCATCCTGGTCCCGGACAACTCTGCCCCGCACAAGTCTAGGCTCTGCTGCTTACCTTGGCAAACCGCAACCTGCACGCATCGCCGGTCGCGACTATGCCTTTTTTGGTCCGATGCGATCCGTGCCCATCGCCGCCTGCAAGGCCTCCGGGATCTGAATACTGCCGTCGGCCTGCTGGAAATTCTCCACGATCGCCACCCAGGTGCGGCCGACCGCCAGCGCGCTTCCATTCAGGGTGTGAACAAACTCGGTCTTGTTCTTGCCTTCGGGACGGTAGCGGATGTTTGCCCGGCGCGCCTGAAACGATTCGAAGTTGGAGCACGAAGAAATTTCGCGGAAGAGCTGCTGCCCGGGGAGCCAAACCTCGATGTCGTAGGTCTTGGCGGAAGAAAACCCCATGTCGCCGGTGCTGAGCGCCACGACGCGGTAGTGTAAGCCGAGCTTTTGCAGAACTTCCTCGGCATCGTGAGTCAGCTTCTCCAATTGCTCGTACGAAGTCTCCGGCCGCGCGAATTTGACCAGTTCGACTTTCTGAAACTGATGTTGCCGGATGATGCCGCGCACGTCCTTGCCATACGAACCGGCCTCGCTGCGGAAGCAGGGAGTGTAGGCGGTAAGCGAAATCGGCAGGCGGGAAGCTTCCAGCACTTCATCACGATAAAGATTGGTGACTGGGACTTCCGCCGTGGGGATGAGCCACAGATCGTTTTCCCCATGAGGCACGCGGAAAGAATCAGAAGCAAACTTCGGCAACTGCCCGGTGCCGTACATGGACTCTGAGTTCACCAGATAAGGAGGCAGGACCTCGGTGTAGCCGTGCTCGTCGGGTGTGCAGATCGAGCATGAAGTTGGCCAGGGCGCGCTCCAGTTTGGCGCCCTGGTCCATGTACACCGCAAAGCGCGCACCTGAAAGTTTGCTGGCGCGTTCCAGGTCGAGAATGCCAAGCTGCTCGCCCAGTTCCCAGTGCGGCTTGGGCGTGAAGTCGAATTTGGGCGGCGTCCCCCAACGGCGGACTTCGACGTTGTCTTCGGGGGTCTTCCCGACGGGAACGCTTTCGTGGGGAAGGTTGGGAATACCGGCGAGGGTGGTCTTGCAGGTTGGCCTCGAAATCCGCGGCCACTTTTTCCAGGCGCTGGATCTGCTCGCGCAATTCCTTGGTTTCGGACATCTGCGCCGTGGCGTCTTGCCCGCTTTTCTTTAACTTTGCGATTTCTTCCGATGCGCGATTGCGCCGGGCCTTCATGGTTTCGGCTTCGGTAATGGCGTGGCGCCGCTGGGCATCGACTTCGAGGAAATCCTTCAACACCAGCGCCGGATCCATGCCACGCTGGCGCAGTTTTTCCTCGACCAAAGGCAGGTTGTTGCGGACGAAGTTGAGATCAAGCATGAAGGTAACTACTGTATCGAAAAAGAGGCAAGGAGTGCACGTCGCTTGCGTTGCCTGGGCGCGGATCATCCACGGCTATGGGCGTCATCTGTATCGGGTCATCCCGAACCGGGCTTCAGCCCGGTGAGGGATCTTGCGCGGATCGGTACGAACCCCGCTGCTTAGCCGCTCCACGCCAGATCCTTCGCGGCCTGAAGGCCGCTCAGGATGACGGCCACAAAGACGAAGAACGGCCGCAAGAAACGCGCGACGCGAGGAACACGGCTGCAAGTAAAACCGGCAGGCTGTAAACTACCGCGATGCGATTCTCCCCTCGCGCCATCGCGCTTCGGATTTCTGTTGTGCTTTTGGCTCACGAGTGCATCTCGGTTCGGCGTACAACGCCCGGCCCAAACTTGTAGTCATCATCGTGATTGACCAGTTTCGCGGCGACTATCTGGAGCGTTATCACGATCAGTGGGGCGAAGGCGGGTTCCGTCTTCTGATGGATCATGGGGCAAATTTCACCGACTGCAATTACAACTACGCCAACACGCGAACCGCTCCGGGGCATGCGACCCTGCTGACCGGGGCGTACACCAATGGCCACGGCATCCTGGCTAATGAGTGGTGGGACCCGCAGAAAAAGGCTATGGTCGCGGCAGTGGACGATGATCAGATGAAACTGGTCGGCGTTCCGGGCGGCGCATCCGGGGCTTCGCCTCACTACCTGCTCGCCGACACCCTGGGGGACGAACTTAAGCTGGCGACGCAAGGCAAGGCTCGGGTCTTTGGCATCGCGCTCAAGGATCGGGCTTCTGTCATCCCGGCTGGCTTTGCGGGCGACGGCGCTTATTGGATCGACCGGCAAACCGGCACCTGGATCACTTCCACCTACTACCGCAATGAGCTTCCGAAGTGGGTCCAGGATTTCAACGACGGCAAGAGGACCGAGAAGTATCTGAATCAGGAATGGAAGGACAGCAACGGAACCGTCTTGCGCACCACCAAACCTGTGGAGGGGAAGCAAGGCAGCTTTTACGAGCTGGTCGGTTCCACTCCCTTGGCCAACGACTACGAATTTGAATTTGCCAGGGAATTGATCACCTACGAAAAACTGGGCAACGGGCCGGCCACCGATCTGCTCGTCATTAGTTTGTCGGCCAACGATATTCTTGGCCATAAGGTTGGCCCCGATTCTCCGGAGATGCAGGCCATGGCATTGGCCCAGGATCGCGCAACTGGCCGGATTCTTCGATTTTCTCGGACACCAGCTTGGACTGGCCAATGTATGGATTGCGCTCTCCGCTGATCACGGAATAGCGCCTGTGCCCGTGGTGGCTGCCGCGCTGCACATTCCCGCGGCAAATGTCTCCGGCGACAAACTGCGCAGCCAGATGAATAGCGCTCTCTCGACTCGATTTTCTCATCCGGCTGAATATCTGAAAGCCTTCGAATATCCCGTGGCCTGGCTGAATTCGGATGCCTTCACGGCTTTAAAGATGAAGGAAGAAGACGCTGAACGCGACGTGGGAGAGGCTCTGAAGCAGGTCGGCTTGCGCGCTTATTACACGCGCTCCCAGTTGGAGCGGGGAGACGCTCCCAACACGGAAATCGGATTGAAGTATCTGCACAGCTATTCGTCACTCGGCGGATGGTATGTGCTGGGCGTTCCGCCACCATTTACGATTGGCTTCGTGGGCGGAACCGATCACGCTACCCCGTACACCTACGACACTCATGTGCCTCTGGCGTTCTATGGCCTCGCCTTCCAGCCGGGAACTTATCGCACCCACGCTGAACCTGTGGACCTGGCGGCGACTCTGGCTTCACTCCTTGGCATCAACGCTCCCACTCACGCGGTGGGCCGGGTCCTGACCGAGGCACTGGCGCCGCCGCGCCGCACGGCGAATTCCGGCCGCAGCGGCGAGGATCGGAGCTCGCCCGCCGTGGAGGGGGAGAACGTCAGAAAAGGCGTAATTCAGGCCGCTCCGTCCGAAGCCTCGAACATGGCGCAGGTCTCGCGATGAACTCTCCAGCCACCGCTCCCGCTCCTGATCTCAGCGTCAGCTTCGCCGGCATCAAGCTGAAAAATCCCGTGATTGCCGCCAGCGGAACTTTTGGCTACGGGGTTGAGTTTGAAGATGTGGTGCACCTCAATAAGCTCGGCGGTTTTGTGGTCAAGGGACTTTCGGCCGAACCGATGGCCGGCAATCCGCCTCCGCGCCTGTATGAAACCCCGGCGGGAATGCTGAATGCCATCGGACTGCAAAACATCGGCGCGCGCGCCTTCATCGACGAAAAGCTGCCCAAGCTGCGCAAGATGAAAAATATCGTGATCTTCGCCAACGTGTTCGGCTACAGCCGCGAAGAGTACGAGCGGACCATAGAAATATTGAATGAAGGCGAGGATATTGCCGCGTACGAGTTGAACGTGTCCTGCCCCAACACGGTGGCGGGCGGAATCCATTTTGGCAGCGACACCGCGGTCGCTCGATGAGGTGGTGAACACCGCCAAGCGGATATCGCGTCGTCCGCTCATCGTGAAGCTTTCGCCAAATGTGACCAGCATCGCCCAGATGGCGCGTGTAGCCCAGGATGCGGGCGCGGATGCGATCTCACTGGTGAATACGTTTGTGGCCATGGCCATCGATCCCGAAACTCGCAAGCCTCGCATCGCTAACGTCACCGCTGGACTGTCCGGCCCGGCGATAAAACCAATTGCCCTGCGCATGGTGTACGACGCGTCCAGGGCAGTGGAGATTCCGGTCATCGGCATGGGTGGAATCTCGACCGCAGCGGATATTGTCGAGTTCATGCTGGCCGGCGCCACTGCGGTGCAGATCGGAACCGCCAGCTATTGGGACCCGGTCGCTACCGAGAAGATTGCCGGCGAACTGGAAAGCTGGTGCATGATGCACCGGGTTGAGCGCGTGGCGGCACTGACCGGCGGTTTGATCGTGGAGTGAGGTTGGCGTCCGTGATGGGCGGGCGAGACGCCCGCCGGACAGCCGGCGGGACGCCGGCGCTACTGTCGCGGGATCGTTTTCACCACCGCCATACGGCCAGGATCGCTCCCATCACCAGATAGCACACCAGTTGATAGCCCGTATTGATCAGGTACAGTTTGGTTGACTGGTTGCCGAACAGTTTCGCGGTCAACTGCACCGTCGTCACAAAACCCAGCCAGACTGCGAAGCCGACCTTCATCCCGTAGAGCGGCGTATTGATCCAGGCGACGTGGATGATCTTGGCCAGAACGAATGCGCTCACCAGACTGGCGACAAAAGATATGCCGTAGCTCTTGCCGGCGCTCTTTTGCATCTCCTGCATCTTGGCTTTGTCGTCGGGGTTGTAGCCCATCTCGACCATCCAGGGACGAGCAAACAGCATGGGTGAGTACCACAGGAAGCCGACCACCATGGTGGCAACGGCAGCGACCAGCACAGACCACAGGTTGACAGTCATAAACGTCATAGGATCTTCTCCGTAGGGCGAATCGAGGCGAGACATGGTATGCCAAATTCGCCCGGCTGGAAACTGCTTTCCGTGGGCATCGTGCCGCGGCGGCGCCGATGTCACTTTCCAGAGCTCAGAACATCTAATAGATACCGATATAATTCAATCAGAGGAGTCTCACTCATATGGCCAAAGCCACATTTGCCGCTGGCTGTTTCTGGGGAGTCGAAGCCACGTTCCGCCAATTGCCGGGAGTGATTGCAACCCGCGTGGGATATACCGGCGGGCACTTCGCCAATCCCACCTACAAGGATGTCTGCAGCGATAACACCGGCCACGCCGAAGCCGTGGAAGTCGAGTACGATCCCGCGAAACTCTCATACGACAAGCTGCTCCAGGTATTCTGGGAGAACCACGACCCCACGCAGCTCAACCGGCAGGGCCCTGACTGGGGATCGCAATACCGTTCGGCGATCTTCTTTCACACTCCGGAGCAGGAAAGCGAAGCCAAGCTTTCCAAGGAGCAACTGGAGAAATCCGGCCGCTTCAAGAAGCCAATCGTCACGCAGATTGTTCCCGCGGTGACGTTCCACCCTGCTGAGGACTATCACCAGCAGTATCTGGAAAAGCGGGGCCTGGCGACCTGCCACATAAAGTAAGGAGCAATGTGGGCGCGAGCGTACGCTCGCGCCACATTTTCTTCCCATATTCTGCCCTGCAGTTCTTGCATACAAACCAATGTCGGCATGAAACTCCATGTGTGGAGCCACAAGCAGCCATGTGGGGGCAGCCGCCCTCGGCTGTCCGGTCGAGCAGAGACTCGACGGGTTTTCCTGCTACGCGAAATACCGGTATGAGAAAAGGCGGAGCGTTGCTCCGCCGGACAGCCGAGGGCGGCTGTCCCCACGTGGTCTCGGGTAATTTCGAAGCGCACGAGCGGGACGCTCGCGCCTACATTGAACCCGGTATAATTCCACGTTCTGCGGGTGAGGAGAGTTCATGACTTTTTCGGGCCGGGTTGCGCTGGTGACGGGTGCATCGCAGGGCATTGGCCACGCTTGCGCGTTGAAGCTGGCCCAGTCTGGGGCCACGCTGGCGCTGGCGGCGCGCAGCCAGGAAAAGTTGCAGGAACTTGTCCAGCAGATTGAAGCCGCCGGGGGAAAGGCGGCAGCTTTTCCGCTCGACGTCGGCGACGAAGAGCAAATCAAATCCGCCTTCAAGGCGGTCATTGCGCAATTCGGCAAGATCGACATCCTGGTAAACAACGCCGGCATCACCCGCGACCAACTGGTGATGCGCATGAAGCGCGCCGATTGGGACAGCGTGCTCAATACCAATCTGACCTCGGCCTATCTCTGCACTCAGCAGGCGATCAGTTCGATGCTGAAGCAACGCTGGGGGCGGATCATCAACATCACTTCGATTTTTGGCCAGATGGGACAGGCCGGGCAGGCGAATTATGCAGCCTCAAAAGCGGGGCTGATCGGACTGACCATGGCCATCGCCCGCGAAGTGGGATCACGCAACATTACCTGTAACGCGGTGGCTCCGGGATTCATCGAAACTGCCATGACCTCCGGACTGGGCGAAGACTTCAAGCAGAATGCGGTGAAGATGATTCCCCTCGGCCGGGTGGGTTCGCCCGATGATGTAGCGAGCGCGGTGGCGTTTCTGGCGTCCGACGAAGCTTCATATATTACCGGGCACGTGCTGAACGTGAACGGCGGCATGCTCATGGGCTAGTATCTTTCTTGAGTTGGTTGCTGGCGTTTGTTGGTTAGCGGTGCCGGGCGAAGTGATCTAACCGCAAAGGTCGCAAAGGACGCAAAGTGGAACCCGGGTAGCAAATCTAAGGAATGATCCGATCGTGAATCCCAGACTTACCCTGAGGCAAGCGCAATCACCCGCCCAGATTGCCCAGGCCCGAGAACTCTTTCTCGAGTACGCCGAATCGCTTGGCTTCAGTTTATGTTTCCAGAGCTTCGATCAGGAGCTGGCAGGACTTCCTGGAGACTACGCCCCTCCGACCGGCCGGTTGCTGGTGGCCGAATATCGCGATCAATTGGCGGGCTGCGTCGCTTTGCACAAACTGGAATCCGGACTCTGCGAAATGAAGCGGCTCTATCTGCGCCCGCAATTTCGGGGCAAAGGGTTGGGACGGGTGCTGGCGGAAGCGGTCATCGCGGAGGCTCGCACCCTCGGTTATCCGAAAATGCGACTCGACACCGTGGAGCCGGTGATGCCGAATGCCGTAGCCATGTATCGCAGGCTGGGATTCGTCGAGATTGAACCCTATCGAGCCAACCCGATCGCCGGCGCGTTGTACATGGAGCTGGTTTTGTAGAGCCGGGCGCTCTTGCAAGAATCGAGTTAACGCAAACAGGCTGATTGGCGCGCTCCAGCCGGCAAAGGTTCTCGTCCCTACCTTCATCACCACTCCTGGTGCAACGAAATTGTTCTTGCCAGAAGGTACTACTCTGGTTACTATGCACGTCATCATCGGGGGCTTGTCTTGGTTGCTTTCTCTATGAACATCGGCGAGACCATTCGCAACTACCGGCTGCAAAAAGGCATGTCCCAGGGCGACATTGAAAAGCGTACCGGGCTATTGCGTTGCTATTTGTCGAGGGTAGAGAACGGGCACACCATCCCATCGCTCGACACGCTGGCCAAGATCGCCGGCGCCATGGAAATCGCGCTCTCGCAATTCTTCTCCGAATCCGGACACACCAACGGTTCCAAGAACCTGCCGCAACTCTCCGACGACGAAGTCCGCTTCCTGAGCCAGATCCGCCGCTACTCCGTCAGCCTCAACGACAGCGACCGCAAACTGGTGCTGGCCATGGTCAAGAAGATGGCAGCGAAGTAAGCTGTCAGCTCTCAGCTATCAGCCTTCAGCTAAATCCCTACCGTACAGGTCAGAAGTGGAATACCGCCTTTTTGGGGCTCGGGTGAAAACTGATAGCTGATGGCTGACAGACTGATAGCTGTTTTATCGAAAATCAGATCTCAGTTTTTAGTTATCAGTTATCAGTGACCTCATTCGGCTTTTGGGCTCTTGCTGAAGGCTGATAGCTGAGAGCTGACAGCTTTAGGTACTTTCGTTCCATCCCTCTCGTGACCCACGGGAATCTCGTCCACTGGGCGGCGAACCCCTACACTGTCGGCTGGAGATCCCGGGTGACAATCGACGAAGAATTGAGCCAACTGGACTCGCATCTGCGCCGGCTGAAGATCGAGTACGAGATTTTCTTCAGCAATCCGACCAAACGGCCTCCCGCCGATATTGAATGGAAGGTGTTGGCCCTGCTGCGCAAGTTCAGCGATGGCACCCGCATGAGCTTTTCACAGCGCTTCCGCTACAACGAAATTGCGCAACGCTATGCCATCTACAGCGACCTCTGGCGCAAGAAGAGCCGGATTCGCGAAGAAGGCTACCGCCGTCCGCAGGACGCGCTGCTTTCTGTCCAGGGAGTGCGCCTGGCGGAACACGAACCGGAGCACAAGGTTTACGGAGTCGGTCATATTGCAGCGGAAGGCGCAGGGGCAGAAGCAGTTGCCGCGACGGGCGCGGCCGCCGCTGCCGCTCGGGAGGAAAAGCCGTTCAGCGTGCAGTGCGGCAATCCCCTCGCAGAGCGCGATCAGGTGCGAAAGCTTTACCAGGCGCTTGCCGAGGCCAAGAAGAAATCCGGGGAAACTGTCTCCGGCAACCTCGACAGTTTTTCGTCCTTCGTGCAGAAGAAGACCGAGCAGATCCGCAAACAATACGGCTGCGAGGCGGTCGAATACACGGTCGAAATGCAGAACGGTCAGGTCAAGCTGAAGGCAAAAGCGAAAAGCTAGTCGTTGGACGACAGTCGTTGGCTCGTTGGTCGTTGGCCCGGCACTGCAGGCATCCCACTTAGTCATTCATCTGCCACCGATTCCGAAGTGGCAGTCTAGCGAATCTTGTTTTTGGCCAAAGGCCAACGACCACGGACCAACGACTGCTGTTAGAATTTCTTCCTGCCTTTCCCAGGCACAATCCCTTTTCCATTCGAGGTCTGCCATGTCCGCGACCCAGACGAAAATTCGGCGTGCCATTCTGAGCGTAACTGACAAAACCGGATTGGTGGAGTTTGCCCGCAAACTTGCCGGCATGGGCGTGGAGCTCATTTCGACCGGCGGCACTTCAAAGATGCTGCGGGATTCCGGCGTGAGCGTGAAAGACATTTCCGAACTTACCGGCTTCCCGGAAATGCTGGACGGGCGGGTGAAGACCCTGCACCCCAAGGTGCATGGCGGCATCCTGCACCGGCGCGAAAATGCGTCGCACCGCAGCGCCGTCGCCGAACATGGCATTGAGCCGATCGACATGGTCGTGGTCAATCTTTACGCCTTCGAGAAAACCGCGGCCAAGCCGGGCGTGCCTTTTGAAGATCTCATCGAGAACATCGATATCGGCGGACCATCGATGATCCGCTCCGCTGCCAAGAATTTTCAGGACGTGGCCGTGGTCACTTCGCCCGGCGATTACGACGCGATTGCGGAAGAGATGGGCAAATCCGGGGGCCAACTTTCCGCGACCACAAAATGGCATCTGGCGCAAAAGGCTTTCGCGACCACGGCGGCTTACGATTCGGCTATCGCATCCACGCTGGAGCGGGTGAGCGCCAATGGACATTTCGAATTTCATCCCGACGCCGGCTTTCCGGAAACCTGCGCCTGTCTTTCCACAAGGTGATGGATTTGCGCTACGGCGAGAACCCGCACCAGAAGGCTGCCATGTACTCCGACGGCTCGGACAGTGGCGTCGCCAATGCCCGCCAGATTCAGGGCAAAGAGCTTTCCTATAACAATATCGTCGACCTGCAGGCCGCATGGGAATTGGCCCAGGAATTCGACGAGACGGTTTGCGCCATCATTAAACACACGAACCCGTGCGGCACGGCGACGGGTGAGTCACTGGTTGAGGCTTACAAGAAAGCCCTGGAATGCGATCCGGTATCAGCCTTCGGAGGAGTCATCGGCGTGAATCGGGTTGTGGATGGCGAGGCGGCGGAAGAAATGGCCAAGCTCTTTCTCGAAGTGATCGCCGCGCCGGGTTTTGACGAGGCCGCCAAGGCAAAGTTCGCTAGCAAGAAGAATCTGCGCCTGGTGGAAATCGCCAACGCTCCGCAGAAGTGGGTATTGAAAAATGTCTCCGGGGGAATCCTGGTGCAGGACACGGACGTTCGCCCGCTGGGGGAAGCCGATCTGAAGGTGGTCACGAAACGGCAACCTACACCGGAGGAGAAACGCGCCCTGTTATTTGCCTGGCGAGTGTGCAAGCACGTGAAGTCCAATGCGATTCTGTATGCCCGGGACGGGCAGACCGTCGGAGTCGGCGCCGGACAGATGAGCCGCGTGGATTCCTGCAAGATCGGCGCCATGAAGGCAGTCCTGCCCTTGAAGGGAACGGTGGCAGCCTCCGATGCGTTTTTCCCTTTTCCGGACGGGGTGGAAGAAATCGCGAAAGTAGGCGCAAGCGCGATCATCCAACCCGGCGGATCAGTTCGCGATCAGGAAGTTATCGAGGCCGCCGACCGGCTTGGCTTGGCCATGATCTTCACCGGAGTGAGGCACTTCAGGCACTAGCCGCGGCACTAGCTTGGGATGCAGCCTGGAGATCGCAGCGCCGTTTGCTCTCTTAATCAGTATCAGTATCAGTGCAGCACGGGGGTAGCATTGGTGGCGATACAAACCCATTTGCCTTCTTTGAAAATCCAGGTATCGACAAAGCGCTCTCGCCGCACATAAGACTTGCCTCCCTCGACTCCTTTTGCCCTGAATACCCCGGTGGCGACAGCGGTATTTCCGAAAACCCGCACGCTCATCGATTCGGGAGCCACTTGCTGCTCCTGGGAGTTGGACGCGGTCACGCTGGCCAGGAACTCGGCTTTGGTCTGCACTGAGCCGTCATCGTTAATGAGCACAATATCTTTGTCGAGGATGGCGTCCAGGGCCCGCTTGTCGCCGAGCTTGTAGGCCTGGTTCCAGGCCTTCTCCAGGGCAATGATCCTGGATTGAACACCATGTTCGCTGTCGTCCTGCGCATAAAGGAGCATGGGGATGGCGCAAAACAAAACCAACAACAAAAGTGTCAACCTCATCGAGGGGCCCTCTGATACGGCAGTATAGGGATTATCTTGCTGAAAGTCGGCCAGTTTGTCGCGTTCCCCGTTAGCAGTCAGTCACCTGGGTCGGGTGGCGAGGTTCGGAAATCGTTAATCGAATGGCTCAGTCAGATAGGCGGGTTGGATAATCGGGTCTAATCATCCGGGTCTAATAATCTAATAATTAAGATCAGTGGTCAGTTTTCAGTTCTCGGTTGTCAGGGGTGGGAACCATCCGTCCCTGTACTTCTGATCGTTGCTTCTGGCGGTTCCGCAACCGGCTTTTTCGCCTTCTGTTGTCAACACGGTTTACAATCATAAGAAGCACCCGCCCGCAGCGGTTCGGCATCCAATCGCTATGGTTCAGGGAAGCCGAAGGTTCTCGATGAAAAGTATTTATTGCACTCTTATTTTGCTGCTGGTTGGGGCTATTCCTTCCGTCGCGCAGACCCCGGCCGCCGACGCTAAACCGGCACCCACGCCCACACCTCGCAAACTGGACAAAGCCGCCGCCTACTACCACTACACCCTGGCGCACGTTTACGAGGAACAGGTAGCCGTATATGGCCGCAGCGAGTTGGCCAATAAGGCGATCGAGGAATATCGGCTGGCGATTGAAGCCGATCCTACCTCCGAATACCTGACTTCCGCCCTGGCTGAACTCTACGCCAAGACCGGGCGCATCCGCGACGCGGTGATGGAAGCCCAGGACATTCTTAAGCGCGATCCCAATAACCTGGAAGCGCACAAGCTCTTGGGGCGCATCTACTTGCGTTCTCTGGGCGATATCCAGGCCGGACAGGGTTCCCAGAACGTTCTCAAGCTGGCCATCGATCAGTACGAGCAGATCATCAAGATCGAACCGGACGACGTGGACGATCACCTGTTGCTCGGCCGTCTGTATCGTTTGAACAATGATTTACAGAAGGCTGAGGGCGAGTTCAAGACCGCGGTCAAACTGGATCCAAGCTCGGAAGAAGCCGTGACCACGCTGGCCTATCTTTATAACGAAGAAGGCGACACCGCGCGGGCCGGCGAAGTGCTGAGTTCCATCCCCGACGCGGCCCGCTCCGCCAAGCTGTATTCGGCGCTGGGTTACACCTACGAACAGCAGAAGCAGTACAAGAATTCGATCGAGGCCTACCGCAAGGCAATCGAACTGGACCGCGAGAATCTGGACGCAATCCGCGGGCTGGCCCAGAACCTCACCAATGACGGTCAAACCGACGCCGCGCTCGAACAGTACAAGATCATCGCCGATGCGAATCCGGAAGACTGGCAGACGTATCTCCGCATCGCGGAAATCTATCGCAAGAGCGGCAAGTTCGACCTGGCGCTGGAGAGCCTGAAGAAGGCCCAATCCATGCAGCCGGATTCGCTCGAGGCCCCGTACAACATCGCGGCGGTTTACCAGGCGCAAGGACGTTACGACGAAGCCATCCAGGTCATGCAGGACTTGCTCAAGAAGAGCGAGAAGACCGACAACAGCTATTCCCAGGCCGAGAAGAATAATCGCTCGGTCTTTCTGGAGCGTTTAGGCACGATCTATCGCGACAATAACAACGATGCCGCGGCGATTGAGACCTTCCGGAAAATGCTGGCGCTCGGCGACGAAAATGCCGAACGCGGCTATCAGCAGATTATCGATACCTACCGCGAAGCCAAGCAGTGGCAACAGGCCACGGACACCGCCAAGGAAGCGGTGCAGAAGCTGCCCAACAACCGCGGCGCTGAAGATGGTTTACGCCGCTCAGCTTGCCGACATGGGACAGGCCGACGCCGGCTTGCAGCAGGTGAAATCCCTGCTCAAGGGCACGCCCGAGGATCGTGACGTTTACATCACTCTCTCCCAGATGTACAGCCGGCTGAAGCGCTGGCCGGAAGCCGAAGAAGCGCTCGACAAGGCGGAGCCGCTTTCCACCAAGGACGAAGACAAGCAATACATCTACTTCCTGCGCGGCTCGACCTACGAGCGCCAGAAAAAATACGAGCCCGCGGAAGAGGCGTTCCGCAAGGTGCTGTCCGGCGATCCTCAGAATGCCACCGCACTTAACTATCTGGGCTACATGCTGGCGGATCGCGGCGTGAAGCTGGAAGAGGCGCTGGGCATGATCAAGAAAGCCGTCGATCTTGACCCCTCAAACGGCGCGTACCTCGACTCGCTGGGCTGGGCCTACTTCAAATTGGGCAAATACGAACCGGCGGAAGACAGCCTGATCAAAGCCTCACAGCGTATTGGGACCGACCCGACGGTGCAGGATCACCTCGGCGATCTCTACCAGAAGACCGGACGCCTCAAGCTGGCAGCGGCGCACTGGGAACGGGCACTCAACGAGTGGAACAAGACCGTAGCCGCGGAAGTCGATCAGAACGACGTGGCCCGGGTGCAGAAGAAACTGGAATCCGCCAAAATGAAGCTGGCCAAGGAAGATTCCGACAACAAGTAGTCAGCACAAACCGTGTGGGCACGAGTCTTCAAGTTCAGGCCGAGCGCAAGCTGCTCGGCTTTCTTTTTGTTCGTTCAGAAGTCAAAATCATCACTGTGCGTCGTCGATCATGAATTCTGGAGACGGCAAATGAGCCTTGACCTGCTCATCCGGCAAGCCACACCAAGCGATGTCCCCGACATCCTGCGCCACCGGCGCGGCATGTATGAGGATATGGACTACAACGACGCGCAGGCGCTTTCCGCGATGCAATCCACCAGCGCGCCGTATCTGACCACGGCGCTGGCCAACGGTTCGTTCCGCGGCTGGCTGGCGCTCGAGGGAGAACGAGTCGTGGCCGGTGGCGCGATTCTGATCAGCCCCTGGCCAAGTCATCCCTATGATCTGGAATGCCGCCGGGCCACAATCCTGAATGTCTATGTCGATCCGGAGTTCCGCCGAAGAGGCATCGCCCGCCGATTGATGCAAACCATGATCGACTGGTGCCGCGAGCAGGGCTTTGCGGCTGTCTACCTGCACGCCAGCAAGAACGGGAAGCCGCTCTATGAAGCTCTAGGCTTCGAACCGACCACCGAAATGCGACTGAAGCTGAAAGAAGTCAGCATTTAGCTCTCAGCATTCTTTCCTCAGCTTTTTTCCGGCCAGGCTCCCAGCAGGCGGCGGACGTCCACCAGTTGCGCCAGGTGATAGGCGTTGTGATCGGCAACCAGCAAGGCCTCGCGCAGGATGGTCTGGCCCTCACCCCATGGAATGCGTGCGTGTAAGTCAGTTTTCGGGTTGGTGACCAGGTTCTGCATGGCCTTCAGGTCTTTGCGGAAATCCTTGATGCTTGCGGTCCAGGCCGCCGCACTGGGCGGAGCTTCGCTGCGTGGCCAGTAGCCTTCGGGCCATGCGGGGGAGACGTGTTTCCGGTTGCGGCTGAAATCGAGGATGTCACGTTGCGCAATGCGCAGATGTTCCAGCAGCATCCACGGCGAGTGCGGCAGGCCGGGCGGTTTTTGTCCTCGCAGTTGCGGCGGGATTCCTGCGACGACGTCGTCAAAACCGGCGTGAGCGTTGCCGCCTTTGAGCAGATCAACCAGATGCTGGCGTAGAGAGCGTTCCGGGTTAGTTTTCATATTTGGCATCCCTGGGAATTAGAGCCGATTGGTGACGGGCCTCCACATGGGTGTGGACGCTCGCGGCTGTGTTTTAGATTTTAGTTGCTTCATCCGGTTTCTCGCCACGGTAGACGCGGGCGATTCCCCGCACCAGGCGGCGCAGGGGCAGGCCTGCCTTGACGTCGGCAAAGAAAATCTCTCCGGTGCGAGTGCTGCGATAGAACCAGCGCTTGAGTATCGCCAGATGCTCCATGGTTTCGAGGGCGGTCTTTGGAGGCGCGGGCGGAAGCGCAGCCAGCGCCGTCTGTACCCGAGACTCCATGGATTGCGATTTCGTGTGTTCGGTGGCCTGGATGGAGAACGAGAGCGGGCCGGTGATGACTCCAGCGTCGATGGAGAAAAACGTAACCGACTCGGGGACGGCGGAAGGCTGCACCATGACCGCGGTGAGCTGATCGATGCGGTGCACGATTTCGGGAAGCTGACTGAGGACAGGTTTCAATTTCTCTACCCGGGCGTGCTGAGCGGCGGCGTTTTCAAACTCCAAGATTGGCGGAGTCGTGGTCGCGTTGCTGGGTAATTTCGCGTACCAGGGAGTCGCCCGCGCTGTCGAAATACGACTGCACGCGCGCCACTTCAGCGTGATACTCGTCGTCGGTGCAGCCTTTGAAGCAGGGCGCAAGGCACATTTTCATTTCTGAATAGATGCAGCCGGGAAATTGGGGGTCGGGATGGAGATCGTCCACGCAGCGGCGCATCTTGAAAAAATCCAAAGAATCGTTGGCGAATTTTTCCGCGGCGGTGCGCGAGGGGAAGGGTCCGTAGTAGAGGGATTTCCCGCCCAGACGGCCGAGGCGGGTGGTGACGGAGGCGCGCGGATATTCGTTTTCCAGGTGCAGCTTGAGCAGCGGAGCGAAGCGCAGGCGGAGGCGGTCGCTGTAAGTTTTCGGGAAGGCGGACCGCAGCACGCGGTACAGGAGAAATCCAGATTCGAAGTCGGAGCCGGTGGCGGTGAACTCGATCCAGCGGACGCGATCGCGCAGATTCAATCTTCTACTGTGTTCCGGGGGGCCGAGGAGCCGGTGCAGACGGCGGCGCAGGTTGGCGGTCTTGCTGACGTAGGGCTCGGCTTGGGGATCGTCGCCGCGAAGGAGGAAAACGGCCGGGGCCGCTGGAGCGGCGGCGAAGGCTTCGGCGTCGCGGGCTGGATCAAACTCGAGGCGCTCGGTCAGCACGGATTCATTGTAGTTTAAGGGGAAGACTGACCACGGATTCGACACGATCTAAGCTCGAGAAGTAGCCAAGTTCGCTCGGGTCGTGGTGGTTTTACTGGCGGGAAAAGCGCTGCCGAGCCTTGCTCGGCCTGGACGGCCGAGGGCGGCCGTCCCACACAGTCTGTGGTTACCTGAAGCTGGCGCTGCGGAATTTCTGGCGGAAGTCTTCGCCTTCCATTTTGATGATGCGGCACATTTCGTGCAGGCGGGAGCGCATGCGTTCGCCGATGCGGTCGCCGAGAGTTTCTTCGCGGGCAGCCGCCGCGACGGTTCGCTGCGACTGGCGCCGGCGGGGCTGGTCGTCGAAATTGGTGGTGATGATCGTAGTGCGATTGTCGTTGTAGCGAGTGTTGAGGATCAGGCTTACCGTGTCCCAAACCCATTCGGTGGGTTTGACGGCGCCGAGTTCGTCCAGCACGAGCACTTCGGTTTCGAAGACGGGGCGCAGGACTTCCAGTTCGGTAGCCTTTACTGAATCGTTGTAGGAGTTCTGGATCTGCTTCAACAGTTCGCGATAGTCGTAGAACAGGCAGGCAATGCCCTTGCTGAGTATCAGTTCCTTGATGATGCCGACGGCCAGGTGGGTTTTGCCGACACCGATGCTGCCGATCAGCAGCAGTCCGGTGTTGTCGACGGGGTACTCCTCCACAAATTTGCACGCAGCCAGGCGGCACGAAGCCAGCGCGCGGTGGGGACCGTCGAACTCGAAGTTCGAGAGCTCACAATGTTCGTATCGTTTGGGAATGCGGGCGGCGGTCAGCAGCGCCTGGGTGCGCGCCTGCACGCGGCAATCGCAACGGGTGACTCGCCGTTCGGAACCGATAGAAACTGACTTCCAGCCAGTACCTTCACACAGAGAACAGACTTCGACCGAAACTTTCATGACCTGGGTTCCATAAATCCGGGTTCCATAAATCGTTCATTAATCATCCTTTAATTAGACTGCACTCAGCCGGCGCATTTTGTGCAAGTGGCAAAGACGATCAGGCTGTGTACATCCTGTGGAGTTGTGAATCGAGCTGTGGAGCGCTGAGGAAATGAAGTACATTCACTTTCTCGGTGATTCCTATCGCCGCCGACGAGATCGCGAACTCTTGGCAATGCTGGACGATTCCTTCACGGCCTCTTTGATGACCTGCAGAAACGCCTGAGCTTCTTTTCGCAGGGGGCGATGGCGGGAGTGAATGACGTCGATGCTTCGGCCCAGAGGTTCGGCGTCAAGAAGTTTCACGGTGACGAGTTTTCCCGCTCGCAGTTCCTGACCTACTGCTAATTGAGGAAGGAAGGCCATGCCCAGGCCGCGATCCACCATGCGCTTGGCGGTCTCGATGGTGTCCACTTCCAAAGCTACGTTTGGAACCAGGCCGGCGCGGCGGAAAAGGCTGTGGGTGAGGGTCCAGTCGCTCGATCCGCGCTCGTAGAAAATGAGCGGCCAGCCTGCCACCTGTTCCAGTCGCGCGCGCCGCGAGCGAGTAGGGCCTTGTTTCGGATGTCCGACCAGCAGCAGAGGATCGTCGCGCAGGCTTTGAGTTTCGACCTCGGGATGATTGAGCGATCGAGCCAGGCCGATCTCGGCTTCCTGATTTAACACCATCTCCAGCACTTCCTTGGAGTGGCCGGCGCGAATGGAAATGACGACCTTGGGGTAGGCGCGTTGAAAGCGCTTCAAGAAATCCGGCAGAAAGTAGACCGAGATGGAGTGGGCGGCCGCGATTTGCAGCGGGCCGGCTCCCGCCGGCTTGAGTTCGTGCACCGCCTGCGAAGCCAGCGATGCGGTGTGCAGCAATTCCTCGGCATAGGGACGGAGAATTCTGCCCGCTTCGGACATGGTCAAACCCCCGCGGGAGCGGGCAAACAGGCGTTGCTCCCAGAGATTCCTCGAGGGCCTTGATGCGGGCACTCACCGCGGGCTGGCTAATGCGCAAAGCTTCCGCCGCGCGATGGAATCCGCCAAAAGTGGCTACGGCGAGGAAGGTTTTGATCTGATCGATTTCCATTTGTTCGAAAACCCAGCTATCAGTTTTCAGTTCTCTGTTCCCAGTCTGACAACATATTACTATCAAGGCAACGGTTATTGATAGATATTGGTTATCAGTATGATTCAAACATTCCGTTTGACCGAAGGGCGGAAACTGCGCAGAATCAGCCTCCAGTGGCCGTGCAATGAGGCCATTTTTAGCGGGCCGGATGAGCCTGCAGCGTGTGCAAGATTGTTACTTCAGAGTGGAAAATCTCTTCCCCGCCAATCTGATGTTCAGGAGCCAATCCCGATATGGCCACAATTCCCGCGAACATTTCTCTGGAGGGCTTTCCGGTGAATCGCCCGCCCGCAGCCTTTGATCCCAAGCAAGACCTGCCGCCGGGGTTTCTGGAGTTTCTGGCGCCATTGCACCGGCGTTTCGCTCCCTGGCAGCGGTCGCTGATCGAGGAGCGTAAGCAGATTCTGGCGGAGTCCCATCAAGGGGAGAAACCGACGCACCGGTTTCCCGGGGACGCAGTGCGCCGGGGCTGGCGAATCGAATTGCCGGAGTGGTGCCAGGACCAGCGCAACCAGATGACCGGCCCGGCCGACGATAGCGACCTGGTGGTGAAGATGCTCAACTCGGGCGCGCCCGGGGTGATGCTCGACCTGGAAGATTCCATGGTCAACGAATGGGAGCACCAGCGAATCGGCGTGGAAAACATTCTGCAGGCGCTGCGGGGCACGCTTACTTATTTCGACAAGAAGCGGGACCGGCTGGTCGGGATCGAGTCCAAGCCTGGAGCCTCGCCGACGGTGATCTGGATCCGGGCGCGTGGATTGCATATTCATCAGGGCGGAATCTTCGGCGAAGAGTTGACGCCCGCGTCGCTGTTCGATGTGGCGAGCGTCGTATATCGAGTGGACCCGGCCGAACTGAAGCATCCGCTGTGCTTCTATATTCCAAAATCCGAGTCGGCGGAAGAGGCGCTGTGGTGGCGCGATCTGTTTCAGGCGCTGGCTGAGGCGCGGGGCTGGCCGCGCAATTACATCAAGTGCATGGCGCTGGTGGAGTCGCATCCGCTGGCGTTCCAGATGGAAGAGTTTCTCTACAACCTGCGCGAGCACATTCTGGGGCTCAATCTGGGGCGCTGGGATTACATGGCCAGCCTGATCCACTTCAATCTGGACGATCCGGAGTGGGTGCTGCCCGATCGCAATACGATTCCTTCGAACGTGCCGTTCTTCCAGAACCTGCGCGAGTTGATGCCGGAGATTTGTCACAAGCGAGGGATGCTGGCGATTGGCGGGATGACGGCCCTCTATCCCAGCCGGGAAGATCGCGAGCTGAATTCTCGGGCGCTGGACGCGCTGCAGAAAGACAAGAAGAACGAAGCCAACAGCATGATGGATGGCGCCTGGACGGGGCATCCCGATCAGAACCAGATTGCGATTGACCAGTTTCCTTTCCCCAATCAGTTGCAGGGGCGACGGGCGCAGGCGGAACGTTATCCCAACTTGCGGCCGGTGCCGAAGCAGGTAGGCCAGCACACTCTGGCCGGGACGCGGGCGGCGGTGCGCACGGTGATTCGCTACCGCAACGGAGTCTTAAATGGCCGGGGCGCGAGTTTGCTCGATGGCTACATGGAAGACCTGGCCACTGATCGCATTTACCGGCTGATGATCGCGCAGCGCCTGCGGCATAACGGGCATGTTCCGGTCACGGACGAGGCGGGGAAGATGGTGGTGCATACGCCGGAGCTGGTGAGCCGTTTGTTCGATGAGGAACTGGAAAAGTTGATAGCGAATCCGGGGCGAGATCTGGGGACGGCGGAGACGTTTCGTGAGGCGCGGCGGATGAGCGAGGCGATGATTTTGAACGGGGAGTTTGATCCGGTGTGAAGTGGGAGGGCGAGACGCCCTCCCGACAGCCGGCGGGACGCCGGCGCTACAAAAACTCTACAAGGCGCTACTAAAGGGACACATTTATGGCTACTAATGGCAAGGCTTCGAACTTTGGGATGGATTGGAATTCGGATGCGCGGTGGGCTGGAATCACGCGGCCATATAGCGTGCAGGATGTCGAGCGGTTGCGGGGCTCGCTGCACATTGAATGTACGCTGGCGCGGCATGGGGCGGAGCGGTTGTGGCATCTGCTGCATAGCGAATCGCACGTGCCCGCGCTGGGCGCGATGACGGGGAATCAGGCGATCCAGCAGGTGAAAGCCGGGCTGCAGGCGATCTATGTCAGCGGATGGCAGGTGGCTGCCGATGCCAACGATGCCGGGCAAATGTATCCCGATCAAAGTTTGTATCCCGCCGACAGCGTGCCCAATGTTGTGCGGCGCATCAATCACGCGCTGACCCGCGCCGACCAGATTCATCACGCCGAGGGCAAGAACGGCATGCAGTGGTTTGCCCCGCTGGTCGCCGATGCGGAGGCGGGGTTCGGCGGAAATCTCAATGCGTTCGAGCTGATGAAGGCGATGATCGAGGCGGGCGCGGCTTGCGTTCACTTTGAAGATCAGCTTTCTTCGGCCAAGAAGTGCGGACACCTGGGCGGAAAAGTTCTGGTGCCGACTTCAGAAGCGATTCAGAAGCTGGTTGCGGCGCGGCTGGCGGCGGACTGTTTGGGAGTGCCCACGCTGATCATGGCGCGCACCGACGCGCATAGCGCCTACCTGCTGACCAGCGACACCGATCCGCGGGACCATGAGTTCCTCACCGGCAACCGGACGGCGGAGGGATTCTTCTGTATTCGGGGCGGGATGGATTCCGCGATTGCGCGTGGCATTGCTTATGCGCCGTACGCGGATCTGGTCTGGTGGGAAACTTCGGAACCCAATCTTGAAGAGGCCCGGCGCTTTGCGGACGCGATCCACGCGAAATATCCGGGCAAGCTGCTGGCCTACAACTGCTCACCGTCATTCAACTGGAAAAAGAAGCTGGACGACGCCACCATCGCGCGCTTTCAGACCGAACTGGCCGCGATGGGCTACAAGTTTCAGTTCATCACGCTGGCCGGCTTCCATGCGCTGAACCTCAGCATGTTCGAACTGGCGCGGGAATATAAAACTGCGGGAATGACGGCTTACTCGAAACTTCAGGAGCAGGAATTCAGCAGCGAAGCGCTGGGCTACGAGGCGGCGAAGCATCAGCGTTTCGTGGGGACGGGATATTTCGACATGGTGACTCAGGTGATCGCGAGCGGAAACTCCTCTACGACCGCGCTGGCAGGTTCGACTGAGGCGGAGCAGTTTGCGTCGAGCGAGCATGCGACTGCACCAATTCCGATGCGAGAGATGGAGCCGGGCAAGTCATTTCGCGTGTAACGATTTTTCGGCCGAAGAGCCACTTTCCAGGCGTCCCTGGCGGGAGAGTGGCCTTTTTTATTGCCCCTGGCTGGACCGGAATGGGTCGATGACTCAAAAGCGGCATCCGGCGCGGATTTCCACAGTTGACATTCGCTGCGGACGGTAGCTAAATAGGGCCGCGGGTTTCCCACTCAGCGAGTGCGAATGTTCTCCTCCCCTTGTGCGCGCTGGGGGACCAACGAAACCTGCCAGGAGAGAAGATGAACAAAGCTGATCTCATTGACCGAATCGCAGCCAGTTGCCATATCAGCAAGACCCAGGCAGCCACGGCTATCGACACTACTGTCGACAGCATCACTTCTGCTCTGAGAAAAGGGGATCGGGTAGCGCTGATTGGTTTTGGCACGTTCTCTGTGTCGCAGAGAAAAGCCCGCAACGGGCGCAACCCGCAAACGGGCGCCACCATCAAGATCGCCGCCCGGAAAGTCGCCAAGTTCTCATCCGGAGCCGAACTCAAGAAGGCCGTTAACCGCGGTAAATAAGGGCCAAATTCAAGTAGAGAGTTAGAACGGCAGGAGGTCGGTCCTGCCGTTTTTTGTTTGTGTAGGGGTCTTGTGTGGCGCGGGCGCCCTCGCCCGCGTGCTTTGGGGTTGTAGTGAAATATCTGCCTCACCCGCCGAGGGCAGGATGCCCTCGGGACAGCCGGCGGGACGCCGGCGCTACTCGACTGGCCCGTCGCGGGTTGCTGAATCCTGCGGTAATCCTTTAGAATCTAATGTCTCGAGTAAAGTTTGGAGACCCTATGAAGGCAGCGATTCATCCCGCTTACAACGAAATCCGCGTCATGTGCGCGTGTGGCAGCAGTTTTACGACCCGTTCGACCCATAAAGGCGATATCCACGTGGAAAT
Source organism: Terriglobia bacterium (assembly GCA_963812465.1). GTDB lineage: Bacteria > Acidobacteriota > Terriglobia > Terriglobales > Acidobacteriaceae > JAIQFF01. The sequence continues at coordinate 18,953 of CAWEVE010000013.1, read as the reverse complement.
CTGCTCGGCTTGCCATCCCTTCTTTACCGGCAAGCAGAAGCTTCTGGATACGGCTGGCCGGGTGGAGCGCTTCCGCCGGAAGTATGCCAAGGCGGAGCCGGCCAAGAAGTAAGTACAGCCACGGATTTGCACGATTTTTAAGCCCTCGCTTTGGCGGGGGCTTTGTTTTTTGGGGACAGGTAGAATAGGGGCGATGCGCAAGTATTGGGATACTTCCGGGCCGGGCGCGGGCGGGTCGCCCGCGGCCACACAGGCAACCACACTGCCGTGCGGTTCCTTCGGCGGTGATGGTTGGCGGAGTGCGCATTGCTCCGGCGACGGTGCTGGCTCCGATGGCCGGGGTCACTGACACCGTCTTTCGGCGGTTCATTCGGAACCTCGGCGGGTGCGGGCTGATCATGACCGAGTTCACCTCGGCCGATGGGATTCTGCGGGCCAAGGACAAGAAGGCCAAACTCTACCTGCATTTCTACGAGGACGAGCATCCCATCTCGGCGCAGCTTTTTGGCAGCGATCCCAAAGTGATGGCGGAAGCGGCGCGCATTGTAGAAGGCCTTGGGTTCGACATGGTGGATCTGAACCTGGGATGTCCTGCCAAGAAAGTTGTGAAGTGCAACGGCGGCTCGGGACTGCTCAAAGATTTACCTGCGATTGGGAAGATTTTTGAGGCGGTGCGGGCGGCGGTCACGATTCCGTTCACAGTGAAGTTTCGCGCCGGCTGGAATGACGAGAACGTGGTTTGCGTCGAGCTGGCCAAAATGGCGGAAGACTGCGGACTGTGCGCGGTGGCGCTGCATGCCCGGACTCGCGAGCAGGGTTACAGCGGGCAGGCGCGCTGGGACTGGATTACGGCGGTCAAGCAGGCGGTGAAGATTCCGGTGATTGGGAATGGCGATATCCGCACGCCGGAAGATGCCTGTGCCATGGTGGCGCAGACCGGATGCGATGCGGTGATGATTGGGCGGACGGCGCCGTCGAATCCGTGGATCTTCCGGCAGATCGAACAGTACACGGATGGATCGACATGCTGTGTGGGGCCGGGTCTTGCGACCCGGCCAGGCCGAGCGCAGCTCGGCAGGCCATTGACGGCCTGCCGGGCTTCGCCCGGCCCAACCGGGTCAGAAGCTCGACCCGGTTCCACACAGTCGACTCGTCGCTCTATGACGAGCCTAGCGAGGCTGACCGGTACCAGATGATCCGCACTTACTTCGAGATGTTGATCGAAGAAGAGATGCCCGGGGCGGAGGGCAAGATGAAGCAGTTTGCCTCGTGGTTCACGCATGGAGTGGCGGGCGGGGCGGCGTTGCGGAAGGCGATCTACGAGTCGAAGAGCAGGGTGGAGATTCTGTCCAGTGTGGAGGAGTTTTTCGAGAATCGGCTGGAAATGTGTGGCCGCGGGCGACTCGCCCGCGAGGTTGTGAGCTCAACTTAAAGCAGACCTCAGCGGCTAAAGCCGCGTCTTCAGCGGAGCCCTGACGGCACGACTGAAGTCGTGCCCTTCCCGTGTGCCCTTCGTGCCGGTGCCGCTCATGCCGTCGCGGTGTCATGCCTTCCGGATCGTGCCTTTCCTGTTGTGCTCCTCCCGTGTCGCCTTTGCCTGTTGTGCCCTTCCAAAACAACGCTGGCGAGCTTTGCTCGCCCGCACGGGCGTGGACGCCCGCGCCCACATTACGGACGCGGACGCCTGTACCTGTGCCCATCATGCCTCGGAGAGGCGCGAGCCGTGCTGGAAGTGGTATTGCAGGATTTTCGCTGCCAGCGTTGGACTTACGTTTCCTGACTCGGGATCGATGGTGCGTACGACTTCGCCACGGCACACTACTTCAGCCGCGGCCAGTCCTGCGATCTCAGCGGGCAACACCAGATTGATTTCGAGCAGCGCGTTGGGAGCGATGGATTCTTCCGCCTGGAAAAGCATTCCCGAGCGGCTGATGTTTTCGGTGGTGCCTTCACGCCAGCCGCTCTCTCCGACCCGCCGGTATTTCAGCGGCAGGCGAAGATCGAAGCGGGTGGCGCGGAAGGGGGAGGATATCTTGTTACGAGTGCGAGCGAGTGGAACAGTTTGAGCTAAGCGAGCAGACATCTGAATCTCCTTTGGGGGTGGGGTGTCCAGCACCTCCCGCACCTTGGCCTGCAATGCGGGGAGGGTAAAGGGCTTCTGGAGCAGGGTGATGCCCTCGTCCAGCGTGCCGTTGTGGCCGATGTGGTTTTCGGTGTAGCCCGACATGTAAAGCACCTTCATCTCGGGCCGGCTTGGGGAAACCTGATTGGCCAGTTCGCGCCCGTTCATTCCCGGCATGATGACGTCGGTCAGCAGCAGGTGAATGGGGCCTTGGTGTGACTGGGAAAGTCGGATGGCGGCAGCGCCGTCGGCCGCGTCAATGACGCTGTATCCCTGGTTTGCCAGAGACTGGCGCGTCAGCTGTCGCAGATTGTCTTCGTCCTCGACCAGCAGAATGGTTTCACGGCCCTGGCTGAGCGGCTGGCTCGGGTCACAGGCTGCGCTAGCTCTGGTACTGCATCCGCGATCGGCAGGTCGGCGCTTATCCGCGGCAGATAAATCTTGAAGGTCGTGCCTTTGCCGGCTTCGCTATAGACCCAGATGTAGCCTTCGCTTTGCTTGACGATGCCGTACACGGTGGAGAGCCCGAGGCCGGTGCCTTTCAGTCCCTTGGTGGTGAAGAAAGGCTCGAAGATGTGGGTCTGGGTTTCGGTGTCCATGCCCATGCCGGTGTCGCTGATGGCCAGCATCACGTAGTCCCCGGGCTTCACCGGAGAATGGAAGCGGGCGTAGTTGGCGTCGAGATTGACGTTGGCGGTCTCGATGGTGAGCTTGCCGCCCTGGGGCATGGCGTCGCGGGCGTTGACCGCCAGGTTCATCACCACCTGCTCGATCTGTCCGGGATCGGCTTTGACCGCGCCGATGTCGGCGCCCGGAACCATGACCAGATCGATGTCCTCGCCGATCAGGCGGGTCAGCATTTTCAGGTTTTCGGTGACCACGCCGTTGAGGTCCACCACCTTGGGGGCGAGCATCTGCTTGCGGCTGAAGGCCAGCAACTGGCGAGTGAGCGCAGTAGCGCGCTCGGCGGCGTTGGCGATCTCCTGCGCGGGGCCGCGGAGCGCGGGGTCGGGGCCGATGCGTTCCAGCAGGAATTCGGAGTATCCCGAGATCACCATGAGCAGGTTGTTGAAGTCGTGGGCGATGCCGCCGGCCAGCCGGCCGATGGCCTCCATCTTCTGGGCCTGGCGGAGTTGCTGCTCCAGGAGCGCGGCGTTCGGTGACGTCCTCGGCGAAAAGCTCGAAGAAGATGGCGTGGCCGTCGTCGCGGAAGGCGCGACCGGAGAGGCGCACGTTGATGGGGGTGCGATCCTTGCGCACCCAGTCGGCAGCCAGGCCGTGAAACTTCTGCAGCGAGCGGAGGTAGTCCGCCAGGCTGAACCACTGCTGGGAATCGGAATACAAGTTGGCCAGATTGCGGCCGACCAGTTCCGCGCCCGTCTCATAACCCAGCATGGCGACCAGAGCGGGATTTACATCGAGCAGAATGCCGTCCGCGTCGCAGCGGCAGACGCCGTAGGGGGCGTGGGTGACCAGGGAGCGGAAGTTGATTTCAGAACGGCGCAACCCTTCCTGGGCCGAGCGCAAGGCGGCATTGAAGAAGCAGATCAGCCCGGCGACGAACACAAACAGGGTGAGATGTATGATGGCTTTGCGATAGTCGGACGAGGTGCGCGCGCCAGCGAAGCGAGAAGTAGGCGCTCACGGTCAAAGCGAAGGAAGTCGCGACCAGGCCGGGTTTCCAGCCTCCGTACCAGGCGCTGACCATGATGGCGACGGCGAAAACCACCAGGCGGCTCTCGACCACGTCGGAGAGCAGGAAGGCTGGGATGAGGGCGAGAATAATGCTGAGAACGGCGACGCCGTATCGGAGGATGGGAGCCCGAGCCGGAGGAATGTAGCGTTTGCGAAGAAGGGGGAGCTTCGCTCGCATAAGAAGAATGTAATTCCCGTAATGGGATAGCGCGAGTTACGGGAGTGCATGAGAAGGCTGGCCAATCGGCCCTTTCTAGCGTTCAGCTCTCAGCTCTCAGCTTTCAGCAGAGTCGAAGGCTGAAGTTGTGAGAGATCGAGGCAACTTCTGCGGGCGAGACGGCAGCCTGGTTAGAAATTCAGTTTTCAGCCTTCAGTTCTCGAGTGGTCAGTTTGAACCGATAAGCGGAGAGCTGACGGCTGAGAGCTGAAAGCTGAATTATGAACATTGGGTTTTTTGGCGGGACCTTCGATCCCATTCATCACGGGCATTTGGCGCTGGCGCGGGCGGCCAAGGAACGATTCGAGCTCAGCCGGATTTATTTCGTGCCGGCCAACGTTCCGCCGCACAAACAGAAGCAGCCGCTGTCTCCTTATTTTCATCGCTACGCGATGGTGGTGTTGGCACCATGGGCGAGAAGGCGTTTGTGCCGTCGCTGCTGGAGGCGCCGGGGGTGGTTGTGGGCGGCGGGAAGAGTGGCAAGCCGCAGCGGGCGGAGCACGCCGTGGCCGGGGCGAACTACAGCATCGACACGGTACGGCGTCTGAAAGAATCGCTGAAGAAAATTGACCGGCTATTTTTTCTGATCGGCATGGACGCCTTTGCCGACATCGCCCAATGGCGGGAGCCGGAGGCGCTGTTGCGCGAATGCGAGTTCATCGTGGCCAGCCGCCCGGGATATTCGCTGGCCGATGTGGCCAACGCACTGCCTGAGAAGCTTCGCCCGGCTCGCGCCGTAAGCCAACCCTTCGCCAAGCAGCCGGCCAAAGGAGACCTGGTGTTGAGTGGAGTGACGGTTCACTTGCTGGACGGGGTGCATCAGCCGGTCTCGGCTACGGCGATACGCGAAGCGGTGACGGCCAAGAAGCCGTTGCGCAAGTTTGTGGATGCCGGAGGTGGAGGAGTACATCAAGAAAGAAGGGCTGTATTCTAGTTCAGTCTTCATTTGTCAGTCGTGATTCAGTTTTCAGTTCCTGGTCCTCGGTTGTCAGTCGGGGTGTCGGCTACAATGGAATTGAGGACTGACGACTGATCTCCGCATGAAGAAGAACGATCGAAAGCTACAGATCTCTGAAGCCATCCGTGCCTGCCTGGAAAAGAAGGCAGAAGAAATCACCATATTGGAACTGGAACAAGGATCGGGCGCATTCACCGATTACTTCGTGGTGTGCAACGGCACCAATCCGCGGCAGGTGCAGGCGATTGCCGACGAAGTGGAGAACTCGCCTGGAAAAGGCCGGCCTGTGGCCCAATCAGGTCGAGGGATACAAGCAGGCGGAGTGGGTGTTGCTGGATTATTTGATTTTGTGGTCCACATTTTCTCGGAAAAGGCGCGCAAGTTCTACGATCTGGAGCGGCTGTGGAAATCGGCCGCGCCGCATTGAACCCTCAGAGCTGGTGGCCGCGGGCCGGGAACGAAAGCGGGCGCCGGCGCGCGGTTTGAGAAAGAAACGGGCCTAGCGTCCTTCGTGGTTAAACTCGTCTGGTGAAGCTCAAAGTCGCATGGATCGGCAAGACGAAAGAAGCCGGCCATCCAGTCGTCTGACCGATGAGTACCTGAAGCGATTGTCGCGCTACGCCGACGTCGAAGGAGTTGCCCTCAAAGATGAAGCCGCGCTATTGAAACTGTGCGGGCGCGATGCGCGCCCCGCCAGGCACACGCTGGTGCTGCTTGGATGGGCGGGGGAAGCAGCTATCGTCGGAGGAATTGGCCAGATTTCTAGGCGATTATCAGGATCGAAATCCACTTGCCGCTTCTTTTCGGCGGTGGGACCGGCAGATGGATTTAGCGACCAGGCTCGGCAGACAGCCACTCTGATACTCTCGCTGGGCAAAATGACGCTGGCCGCACGAGTTGGCGCGGGTGGTGCTGCTGGAGCAACTCTACCGGGCCTTCACCATTCTAAAGGGTCACCCTTATCACCTGGGACATTGAAAGCGGCAGGAATTCAGGCGTGTACCTTCGTGATGTTCCGTTCTGGGCTCGACGAGTCTAGAGTCTGATTACGGCGCGACATTGCCGAGTTTTTTCAGCCCTCCCCCAAAGGACTTATAAGAATGAAGAATCCGTTCGAAGTGCTTAAGAGCAAAGAGCAGGAAATGGTCAAGGTCAGGAAAGAGATCGATGCGCTGCGGGTCGCCATACGGCTGATCGGAGACGAGAATCCAGCGCCGGCCGAGTCGAAGGTGGATCTGCGCTCGGTTATCGAAATGCCGTAAGCAGAAATTCCTCGTTTCTCATCTGCAAGTAAACACAAACAATCTTGGCGACGGCCTCCTGGCCGATGCCAGGGCGTTCCTCGTTCTCATCCGCAATTCAAAATCCTCGTTTGACATCAATCATTTAGCGGACGCACGAGCGGGACGCTCGCGCCTACATCTGGCGGAACAGGTACAATCAAAAGATTCGCCTGGTATGGAGGACATCCGCCGTGGTCTGATTATCGTGAACACTGGCCCGGGCAAGGGTAAGACGACTGCCGCCATGGGGACGGCTTTACGGGCGGTGGGTCAGGGCATGCGCGTGCTGATGCTCCAGTTTCTGAAGGGCTCCTGGCACTATGGCGAACTGGACGCGGTACAGGCTTTCGGCGACAAGTTCATCATGAAGCAGATGGGCCGGGGCTTCGTAAAAGTGGGCGCCGAGAAGCCCGATCCGGAGGACGTCCGGATGGTAGAAGAGGCCTGGGCGGAGGGGGTGCGGGCCATTCAATCGGGCGCCTGGGACTTGGTCATTCTGGACGAGATCAATTATGCGATCAGCTACGGGATGCTCGATCCGGCGAAGGTCGTGGAGACTCTTAAAAGCAAACCTGAAATGGTGCACATTATCTTGACCGGACGGAACGCCCATCCGACAATTGTCGAGCTTGCCGACACCGTGACCGAAATGCGCCAGGTCAAGCATGCGTACGAAAAAGGCGTGATGGCGCAGAGGGGAATCGAGTACTGAAAATGTCGGTCATTGGCCTTTGGTCGTTGGCCAAACACTGGCGCGACGCTGTTTCCAATGCCAACATGACCAACGACCAACGACCGAATCCTATGACTTGGTTCAAGCGACAAGCCGGTGAGCTGGATACTTCGGGGGAGCGGAAGGTTCGCACCGAGGGGCTGTGGGTGAAGTGTGACACCTGCCGCCAGATCATCTGGAAGAAGGATCTGGAAGAGAACTTCAACGTCTGTCCTAAATGCGACCGGCATTTCCGCATTGACGCCCGCACCCGCCTGGCCCAGCTCCTTGACGACAACGAGTATGAAGTTTTCGACTCCAACCTGGCCTCTACCGATCCCGCTGAAATTCGTGGACCTCAAGGCGTATTCGGCGCGCCTGAAGCAGGCGCAGGCCGACACCGGTCTCAAGGATGCGTTGATCAATGCCCGGGGCAAGTTGAATGGGCGCACCGTGATCGTGAGCGCCATGGAATACGCGTTCATTGGCGGAAGCATGGGGGCGGTGGTGGGCGAAGGCATCACGCGCGCCATTGAGCAGGCCACTGAAACCCGGGCGCCGATCGTTATCGTGTCCGCCTCGGGCGGAGCGCGCATGATGGAAGGCGTGATCAGCCTGATGCAGTTGGCCAAGATTTCCGCGGCACTGGCCCGGTTGGATGAAGCCAAAGTCCCGTTCATTTCGGTGCTGACCGATCCCACGACCGGTGGCGTCACCGCATCCTTTGCCATGCTGGGCGACCTGAATATCGCCGAACCCGGAGCTTTGATTGGATTCGCTGGACCCCGCGTGATCGAACAGACCATAAGGCAGAAGCTTCCGCAGGGCTTCCAGCGGAGCGAATTCCTGCTTGAGCACGGGATGCTGGACGCGGTTGTGCACCGCAAGCAATTGAAGTCTTACATTGCGCGGGCTTTGGAGTTTATGGATCAGCCGCCAGTGGCCGAGCGTCTGGCTTCAGCCTGAGACTCAGTGATCAAAGACCAGTAATCAAAGATTGATATCAGATCAGTGATCAACGACCAGTGATCAGTTTCTGCTTCTCAGTGGTCAGTTGCTTCCGTCGAGATGCACTCTTTTCCTGTTTGAACCTGAAGCTTCGGCGACGACTTTCGCAATGTCCTACGAAACCGCTATTGCTCGCATGTATGCGCTGGGCCACGAACTGGCTCAAATGCCGTCGCAGAAGTTTGACCTGGCGCACATGCGGGTGCTGCTGAGCGCGCTGGATAATCCCGAACGGCGCTTTCCGGGTGTTCTGATTGCGGGCACCAATGGCAAGGGCTCGACGGCGGCCACCCTGGCTTCGATCCTGCGCGCTTCGGGCGTGCGCACCGGCGCTCTATACCTCTCCACATCTGGCGCGAATTAATGAGCGCATCCAGATCGATGGAGAACAGATTGGCGACGACGATTTTGCTTTAGTGCACGACCTGGTGGACCGCACCGCCGAACGTCTGGTCGGGGAGGGCGAATTGCCCTGGCATCCCAGTTTTTTCGAGATGCTGACCGCGATGGCGTTCGAATATTTTGCCCGCCGGAAGGTTGAAATTGCCGTTCTCGAAGTAGGCATGGGCGGGCAGGCTGGACGCTACTAACGTCATCGAGCCGCGGGTCAGCGTCATTACCGATATTTCCCTGGACCACCAGAAATTTCTGGGCGATACGGTGGCTGAGATCGCAGCCGAAAAGGCGGGAATTATACGGCCCGGCGGGGTGGTTGTGACCCTGCCGCAACAACCCCAGGCCAATGACGTGATCGGGCGCAGGATTATGGAGTTGGGAGCGCAAGCAGTGAGTGCCGTACCCTACGTGCCGCCGGTCAGCCCTGCCAGCGCGCAATACCTGGTGGCCGGCCGGGAGAAGATGGTTTCCCGCTATCCGCTGCAGGTGATGGGGTCGCAGATTCTGGTTGAAACTCCGCTGATTGGGCGGCATCAACTGAGAAATGTGGCGCTGGCGATTGCAGCGGCGGAAGAACTGGGTCGGCAGGGCTTCCCGGTGACGGCAGCTTCGATCGAGTCTGGTATCCGCGAAACGCGCTGGCCGGGACGATTCCAGGCCCTGCCCGCGACTGAGGATGCGCCCGAGTATGTGTTCGATGTGGCGCACAATCCTGCGGGGGCGTGGGCGCTGCGGTCGACTTTGTCGGCGGGTTATGCGGATCGGCCGCTCACATTCATTTTCGGGGCGATGCGCGACAAGGCAATCGGCGAAATGGCGGAAATTCTCTTTCCCCTGGCGGAGCGGGTGATCGCGACCCACGCCGACAATCCGCGGGCGGCAACAACCGGCGAAATTCGGGAGGCAGCAGCGCGAACTTCGACTCCGATCGAAGAAGCGGCAGATGTGGCGGCCGCCCTGGCAATGGCAAAGACCTCGCTGCGACCGGATACCTTGGTGGTTATTACCGGTTCGATATACATTGTAGGAGAGGCGATGCGACTCCTGGGCGTGCGCATCTAAAAAGGGCAGTGCCGTCAGTGAAGACACCTACTACCGAAATTGATCCCGCCGCCGAACCGGCGGATTCAGCCGCAGAGTTGCGCCCGCGTTCCTCCGCGAGGGTTGTCAGTTCCAGGCACTACGGATGGCCCAGCCGGCTGCGCTCGTATTTCATCTTCGATCCGCTGATCTGGCTGATCACGGTTGTCCTGGGAATTGTTTCCATTCCGGTTTCGCTGCTGGGAGAGAAGGGCCGAATCCTCCACGGCTTTGCCCGCTTCTGGTCGCAACTGATCATGAAGATCATCTGCTCGCCCACGACCGTGACGGGGCTGAACAAGATTGATACCTCCAAGCCGCTGGTCTATGCGGTGAATCATGCCTCGGCGCTGGATATTCCGGTGCTGTACGTTTATTTGCCCTTCCAGTTTCGCATCGCCTTCAAGAAAGAGTTGCTGGCTTACCCGATCGTGGGATGGCATCTGCGCCGTTCGGGACAGGTCTGCGTTGACCAGCAGAATCCGGCGGCGTCGATCGGCAGTATTCGCTCGGCGTTGAAGAGCCTGAAGAGCGGCATGCCGTTGGTGATTTTCCCGGAGGGCGGACGGACGCCCGATGGCCAGGTCAAGCCGTTTTTGCCGGGAGCATTCTTCCTGGCGATCAAAGCGCAGGTGGATGTCGTGCCGGTTGCGCTGGTGGGAACATATGAACTGCTGCCCATGGACACTTACCACATCAAGTGCCGCCCTCTCGAAATGCGCGTGGGACAGCCGATTTCGACAGCCGGTTACTCTTTAAGGAATATGGAAGAACTTTCGGACAAGGTGCACCGGGCGGTGGAAGATTTGTATTTAAAACCAGTTGTCAGTGATTAGTTGCCGGTTGTCAGTTCTGAGGGCTGAGCGTCCGCTTGCTTCTCGCGAAGTTCTTCAACTTTATCCGCGATTGCGTATTTCAGGTCGTCGACTCCCTTTCCTGTGACCGCGGAGATGGGAAATAATTCCAAAGCTTTCTTTTTGCAATAGCGTTTGAGCTTGGCCAGCTTTTCTTTGTTTGCGATGTCGATCTTCGAGGCCACCATGATTACCGGTTTCTCATCCAGATGGGCGCCGAAGCTGGCCAATTCTTCGTTGATCACTTCGACGTCCTTGACCGGATCGGGGCGGCCGCTGGCATCGGATACATCGACCAGGTGAACCAGCAGGCGGGTGCGCTCGATGTGCCGCAGAAATTGAATGCCCAGCCCGGCTCCGGCGTGCGCGCCCTCGATCAGTCCAGGGATATCGGCGACCACGAAACTTTTCTCGTTGGGTGGTTGGCCCGCGACCGCGACGCCCAGGTTCGGCTGCAAAGTGGTAAAGGGATAGTCCGCGATCTTGGGACGGGCGGCTGAGATGCGAGAGATCAAGGTGGACTTGCCAACGTTGGGATAACCGACCAGGCCAACGTCGGCCAGCAGTTTCAGTTCAAGGCGGAAAACGCGATCTTCGCCGGGCCGTCCATCCTCGTGCTCGCGCGGCGCCTGGTGCGTGGATGTCGCAAACCTGGCATTTCCCCGGCCGCCGCGGCCACCGCAGGCGACGACGATGCGATCATCGGGACGCGAGAAATCATGCACTTTCTCGCCGGTTTCGTCGTCGTAGAGGATCGTGCCCACCGGGACTTTCAGGAGCACGTCAACGCCCTCGCGCCCGGTTTTATTGGAGCCTTCGCCGTGGCGTCCGCGTTGGGCTTTGTATTCGGGATTGAACCGGAAGTGGACCAGCGTATTGTGGCGCTCGCTGGACTCCATGATGACGTCGCCACCCTTGCCGCCGTCGCCGCCCGAGGGGCCGCCGCGAGGGACAAACTTCTCCCTGCGAAAGGCCATGCAGCCGTTGCCGCCGTCGCCGGCCTTGACGCGAATTTTAGCTTCGTCGATGAACATGGGAAACAGCTGTCAGCTTTCAGTCGGTCAGCTCTCAGCTAACCCTCGCAAATTGGGGATTCAGCTGAAGGCTGATAGCTGACAGACTGACAGCTAAAAAAAAGCCCCGGCCCGAAGGCGAGGCTGTAGGGCGGACCTCGGTCCGCGTGATGTGTACGGTTACTTCGCTTCCAGCGGTTCGACCATGACGAACTTGCCCATCGAGCCCTTGTCCAGGAACTTGATGCGGCCGCTGATTTTGGCGAAGAGAGTGTCGTCCTTGCCGCGGCCGACGTTCAAGCCGGGTTTCACCCGGGTTCCGCGCTGACGCACGATGATGGTGCCGCCCGGGACTACTTGTCCGCCGAAAGCTTTGAAGCCCAAGCGCTGCGCGTTGGAGTCGCGTCCGTTTCGTGAACTGCCTAAACCTTTTTTATGTGCCATGTGTTGGTTTCCAGTTTCTTCTTAATTTTCAGCTCGGCGGGCAAGATGCCCGCCGGACAGCCGGAGCCTGCCCTGAGCGTAGTCGAAGGGCCGGCGCTACTTTTTCTTTTTTGCGGCTTTCTTTGGTGCTGCCTTCTTGGCTGCTGATTTCTTTGCCGGAGCCTTAGCCGACTTGGCCTCAGCTCGGGAGCTTCTTCCGACTTCGGCGCGGCTTAACTTTTTTCGGTTTTGGTTCCTTCTTGGGAAGCTCGGGGGCGGTGAATTTCTGTCCATCGACCGCGATCTCGGTGATGCGAATGGCGGTGTAGCCCTGACGATGTCCGCGGAGTTTCTTGTACTGCTTCTTGCGTTTGTAGTGGAAAACCAGAATCTTCGCGCCGCGGCCCTGCTCCACGACTTCGCCGGTCACCAGCGCCGCCGACTTGGGGACGCCGATCTGTCCGGGCTCGCCGGAGACGGCCAGCACGTCGTTGAACTCAATCTTGCCGTCAGTGCCGTCGCCCTGATTTTCCAATCGAATCACGTCGCCGGGCGCCACCCGGTACTGTTTACCTCCGGCGCGGATGACCGCGTACATACTTATGCCTCCGTCCAATCCTATGCCGGTCGCGGCCTGGCGCGATTCCGGGGAACCTGATGCTGTGCTTGCTGCTTTCCGCGTCGACGCTTTGGGCAACCAATGCGGGACGACTCCAGAACGGAGCCGCAACTACAGGCAAACCCATCCATTTTAGCGTGCGCTGTGGAAAAGCGTCAAACCGGATGGGGCATCCAGGTTGTGAGCCAATGAGAAACTGCCCCACCGGCGGGGGTCATGCTGAGCTTGCGAAGCATCTCGCGCGGAGCGGATATGCACCTGGCGGCAATTGGGAGATGCGCGCAAGATCCTTCGGGACTAAAGTCCCTCAGGATGACTCATTTATGGTTTGTTTCGCCGACCGCCGCCCTGCCACTGTCTATTGCAGCTTGGCGTACTCCGCTTTGGCGTCTTTCAGGATGGGGATGTCGGGATCGGCGTCTTTCCACAACGCGAAGAAGTCCTGGTAAGCGCTGCGGCTTTTGGCGGAGTCGCCGGACAGCGCATAGGCGCGGCCCTGCCCCAGGTGAGCAAGCGAAATCAAAGGATCGGCAGGGGCGAAACTTCGCAGGGACAAGATTCGCTGAAATTCCTGAATGGCCTCATTCGCTTGGCCGGCCTTCAAATAACCAAGAGCGCGGACATAGAGCAGGTTAGTGGAGCCGTTATCGTAAGGAGCGGCGACTTTGAGTATGTCGACCGCTTTCGCGCCGTTGCCGGCACTGAGAGCGGCGGCGGCCTCGACAGCCGGAAAGGAAACGTCTTGAACCAAAGTATCTTCGGGACGTTTTCGAGCCAAATCCGCGGCAACGGCCAGAGCTTTCTTGTTCTCGCCTGCCAGCGCCAGAGTCGCGGCTGCTAAAAATTGCATGTTGTAACTCTGCGACGCTGCCAGAGCCGCGTTGGCCGATTCCACTGCTTCCTTCCGATTCTGAAATACGGCCTGGACCCAGGCTTCGGAGTTCAACGCTCCAGCTTCGGCCTCCTTGATCTGCAAGCGTTGCGCGATCTGCCGTGCCTGATCGTAGAATTCCCGCGCCTTCTTAAGCTGCCCATGCGACGCCGCCAGGTCTCCGTGTCGTGATTTGACTCCCATCTCCGAGTAAGGATCGCCATGAAGGAAGGCCTCTTCCTTTTCCATGGTCGCCAGGTCGCCCTCGGCAAGAGCAACCTGCGCCAGCCAATCGTGCAAATTGAGGAACGCGGGATTATGCTGCAACCCCGCTCTCAGAACAGCTTTGGCTTCATCCAGGCGGTTGAGGCCCATGTAGGCCGCCCCGGAGAGGAAGTACCCGCGGGTGTCATCAGGGTCGACGCGAAGCGTTCCCTGCGCTTCCGGAAGTCCTTTTTCGAACTGGCCGAGGGCCAGCACATACTCCACGGCGAGATTGCTGTAAGGAGTGCTTTCGCGGGGATAGGTTTGCTTGTACAGTTCGTAGGCGGCGATGCCTTTTTCCAGTTGCCCGCTATCCGTGTAGTAATGCGCCGTGATGTAGAGCCGCTCACGCTCGCTGGCGCGGTCCTTCAGGTCAAATGCTTTCTTGCGGTTGTCTTCGGCAAGGTCCACTTCGCCCAGGTTGCTGTAGATCGCGCCTAGCCGGGCGTAAGCCATGGCAAAATTCGGGTCCAGTTCGATGGCTCTCTTGAAAAAAGGGATGGCCCCAACTTCGTCGACCGCGGAGTGCTTCACATCTCCCAAAGTGTATGATTTCAGCGCCTCGAGTGAAGAAGTCGTGGCCTGTTCCAGCGGCTTGTCGAACTTCTGGATTGAGGCCAGCGATTCGCCCAGCTTTTCCCGCAGCTCGGTCGTGGTCTTGTCCAGAGTGTTCAGCACCTGCTCCTTGCTGGAGGCGCGGCCCTGCACTTGAGCCAGCGAGTCGCCGGTGGCTGCGTTGATAGCATCGAGCGTGATCACGTATTCGGCTGCCCAGATTCGCCACCGATCCCACCAGCAAGGCTTTTACTCCGTTGCGCTGGCAGATTTCCCGTCCAATTTCCGCCGTGATTCGCTGATCGGCAGGCTTGCCCATGAGCTTCAGAGTCTGGCGAGATCTTTCGTCGGAGAAAACATTCAGGTAAGGCGACTGAAGAAGTCCGACGGTAAGCGCCTTTCTCAACGTGTCGTCGAAGACCGGGTCTCCGGTGGTGTTGACGAAATCGGCCACCAGAGCTGTGTCTTTCTCGGTAAGCTTTGCCGACGCTGCGGGAACGGAAGTAAAAGCTGCCGGCGAGCGCCGCGACTATAAGGACGACAGCTACCGGAACCAGCGTTTTCCAATTCAATTTCTTGCCGGCTGGGGGAGCGGGCTCGGCCACTTTGACCGATGCCGACGAAGGCGCAACTGGAATCGAGCCCGAGGATGCAGGCGGAGCCTGGGGAATCGTGGACGGCGGTGGCGTCGATTGAGCGGCGGGCACTGACCCGGAGCTGGCTGCCACGGCCCGTCCCGGTCTCTGTATCCCGCTTGAGCCGCTGCAAATCGGCGCGGATATCGCCGGCATGCTGATAACGAAGGTTGCGGTCTTTCTCCAGCGCCTTGCCGATAATGTCTTCCAGTTTGGGCGGCAGCTCAGGATTTAACCGCACCAGCGGAATGGGAGCACGATCGAGGATCGCCCGGAAGACGAGCGCTGAGGTATCGCCGCGGAAGGGCAACGTACCGCTAGCCATCTCGTAGAGGACGGCTCCAAAAGAAAACAGGTCGGTACGTGCATCCAGGTCTCTGCCCTTGGCCTGCTCGGGAGACATGTAGGCGACCGTGCCGATCGTCGAGCCGGGACTGGTCAAGTGCTCTTCGCCGATGGCGGTGGCTTGCGCGGTCATGCCGTCGGCATCCGAGGTTCGAGCGGCTGTGGCCGTGAGCTTGGCGAGGCCGAAGTCGAGAACCTTGGCGTGACCGCGATCGGTCACGAAAATGTTTGCCGGCTTGATGTCGCGATGGACGATGCCTTTGGAATGGGCAGCGTCAAGCGCGTCGGCGATCTCGATGCCCAGCGAAAGCAGAGTATCCAGCTCCAGCGGGCGATTGCCGATCATGTGCTTGAGCGTGGTCCCGTCCAGGAACTCCATCACCAGATAGGCTTTTCCGTCCTGCTCCCCGATATCGTAGATGGTGCAGATATTGGGATGGTTCAGCGCCGAGGCGGCCTGGGCTTCACGCTGAAAGCGGGCCAGAGCCTGAGGGTCGCGAGCTACTTCATCGGGAAGAAATTTGAGGGCGACAAAACGGTGCAGGCGGCTGTCTTCGGCCTTGTAAACCACGCCCATGCCGCCACCGCCCAGCTTATCCACGATGCGGTAATGCGATATGGTCTGGCCGATCATAAGGCTGACGTGCGTCAGCGATGCCATCTTAGGGACGCGGCCACTGGAAGTCAAAGTCCCTTTGTGGTCTGGGCCTGTTTTGTGCGACAATCCTCCGCCGAATTGGAGGAGGACCAATGCACAAGCGTCTTTTAACCGTTCTGATGTGTGTGCTCATACTTAGCCTTTCCACTCTTGCCGCGCCCAAGACAAAGAAGAAGGCCGCCGCATCCGGCGCTCCCGACAAAGCGTATCTGCAGAAACTCATGGCCGGGTGGAGTACGGGGGACCCAGCCAACATGGCGCAGTATTACGACCAGGGCGAGTACACTTTCTTCGACATTACTCCCCTGAAGTACAACAACTGGGCGGAGTACCAGAAGGGTGTAGCCGAGATCCTGAAGGGTTACAAGACCATCAAGCTGACGGTGAATGACGATGCCCAGATCCACACCGACGGCAATCTCACCTGGGCCACCGCGACGGTTAAGGAAGACGCGGTCACGACCGCCGGCAAACACGAATTGGCCACCCTACGCTGGACGGTGATCTTCGAAAAGCAAGGCGGCAAATGGATGATCGTGCACGAGCACACGTCTGAGCCATTGCAGTAACCACAGTCAAACCGGACGGGGACGCCCCGTCCGGATCCATTCCCCGGGCCGTGCTCTCGGTGCTCTGCTAACATGTTGCTCTCATGCCCGATACGCAATCGATTCTTGGGCAAACGGTTTCCCACTACCGAATTCTCGACAAGCTGGGCGGCGGCGGGATGGGTGTGGTGTATCGCGCCGAAGATACCTCCCTGGGTCGCCTTGTCGCTCTGAAGTTTTTGCCCGACGACATCGCGCACGATCCCCAGTCGCTCGAACGTTTTCGCCGTGAAGCCCGCGCCGCTTCTGCTTTGAACCATCCCAACATCTGCACCATTTACGAAATTGGCGAACACGGCGGCCTGCGCTTCATTGTGATGGAGTATCTCGAAGGCAAGACTCTGCGGGAAGCGATCCTGGGCCGCCCGCTCGAAACTGACCGTCTGGTTGACCTGGGCATCGAGATCGCCGATGCGCTGGACGCGGCTCACGCCAAAGGCATCGTTCATCGCGACATCAAGCCTGCGAACTTGTTCGTGACCGATCGCGGCCACGCGAAAATTCTCGACTTCGGTCTGGCCAAGATCAACGCGCCCGCCGGTTCGAAATCCGGCGAAACCAAGACGATGACCGAAGAGCATCTCACCAGTCCCGGCAGCGCGCTGGGCACGGTGGCCTACATGTCGCCGGAACAGGCTTTGGGCAAGGATCTGGACGCCCGCACCGATCTTTTTTCATTCGGCGCGGTGCTTTACGAGATGGCCACCGGGAACGCTTCCCTTCAAAGGCGACACCTCGGCTGCGCTCTTTAATTCGATTCTCAACAAAGAGCCGGCTTCTCCGCTGCGTGCGAATCCAGACCTGCCGGGGGAACTGGAACGGATTATCAGCAAGGCTCTCGACAAGCAGCGGGACGTTCGCTACCAGAGCGCGGCGGACTTGCGCGCGGACCTGACGCGGCTCAAGCGCGACACCACCTCCGGCAAAGTGAGCGCCGCCAGGGTGTTCCCCCCGGAATCGAGGACTCGGTTTTCCTGGCCTTGGGCGGCGGGCGCGATAGCGACGTGTCTGGCTGCGGCCTTGATCTGGTGGTTGCGGTCGCCTCTGCCGCCGCCGCGACTTCTTAGCGTCACCCAGATTACCCGCGACGGTATCAGGAAAAACCCAGCTATCCTCACGGATGGCGTGCGTCTTTACTTCGGCGAGGCCCCTGACAACTTGACTCTCTCTCAAGTGTCAATGAATGGCGGCGATGTCGCAGCCATTCCAACTCCCTTCCCTAACGCCCAAACGCTGGATATCTCCCCCGACCATTCGCAGCTTCTGGTCGCATCTTTTGTGGGCACGGAGCTGGCAGACCCGTTCTGGATCGTGCCCTTGCCTGCCGGATCCCCGCGCCGGCTGGGCGACATAACCGGCCATGACGCTACTTTTTCGCCCGACGGTCGCCAGCTAATCTATGCCAAAGGGAAAGATCTCTTTCTGGCCAAATCTGACGGCAGTGAATCTCGCAAGCTGCTCACAGCGCCGGGTGTACCAAACGCCATCAAGTTTTCGCCCGGACGGGGCGCGAATTCGATTCACGGTAGTGGATCCGCAACTGAATACCAGTTCTCTCTGGGAAGCCAAGGCCGACGGAACCGCCCTTCACGCCCTGCTTCCTGGCTGGAGTAACCCGCCATCGGAGTCTCGCGGTCGATGGACGCCCGATGGAGCCTACTTCGTTTTCACCCACAGCAGTGATACCGGCGGTTCAAATATCTGGGTTTTACCCGAGCAGCCACAGCGTCTTTCGCAAGGAGTCCTCGACGCCGGTTCAGCTCACCACCGGCCCCCTGGTTTTCGATGAAGCCTTGCCCACCGCCGGTCACCGGATATTTGCTTTCGGACTGCAACCGCGTGGTGAACTGGTGAGCTACGACTCCCGCTCCCAGAAATTCCTGCCATACCTTTCCGGAATTTCTGTCCAGGAAGTTGCTTTCTCTGCGGACGGACAGTGGGTCGCCTACGTGACCGTCCCTGAGGGGACGCTATGGCGCAGTCGAGTGGACGGCAGTGAGCGTCTGCAGCTCACTTATGCGCCAATGTACGCCAGCCTTCCCCGATGGTCGCCCGACGGCAAGCAGATAGCTTTCGACGGCGCGCAGTACGGGAAAGCCTGGAAGATTTTCCTGATTTCCCCGCAAGGTGGCGCACCCCAGGAATTATTGTCGGAGAACCGGGGCGAGTTCGATCCAACCTGGTCACCCGACGGCAAGCAGATCGCTTTTGGAAGGCAGGATGTCCCCGAAGCTCAAGTAATCAACATTCTCGACCTGCAGACACACCAGTTTTCGCCGCTGCCCGGCTCCCAGGGAACTTTCAGCCCACGCTGGTCGCCGGACGGGCGATTTCTGGCGGCGCTCACCGGCGACTCGCAAAAGCTGATGCTTTACGACTTCAAGACGCAGAAGTGGACCACCTGGTTGAGCGAGACTCACGCGGTCGGTTTTCCCAACTGGTCGCGGGACAGCAAATATCTCTACTACGACAGCACTTTTTCGAATGACCAGTTCTACCGCCGAATTAAGGTGGGAGAGACCAAGTCCGAGGAGGTCGTCAACTTGAAAGGCATCCGTCGCTATGGCAGTTGGATCGGATCCTGGAGCGGCCTGGCTCCGGATGGCACTCCGCTTTTTGTTCGAGACATCAGCACCC
>CAWEVE010000012.1:0-94079 GCA_963812465.1 Terriglobia bacterium | reverse complement strand
CAATGGCCTGCTCGCGTTCGGAGCGATCCGTGGAATAAGGGCTGTGCTCGCCATCCACCGCGACGTTCGCGATCGCCGCCTTGGCCTTCTCGACTGACGCGCGAAATTGCTCCAGATCTTCGTGTCGGTTGCGGGGAAATGCCCGGTCCAGGGTTCGATCTTGTTGACGTTAAATTTCTCGACGACGTGGGCCGCGAAGTCTTTGAGTTCGATGGCCGGATTCCCGGCTTATGCTCGGGTCCCGCGATGACTCGCGAAAGGGATAAGTAGCCACGGCAATTCGCTGCCGCGGGTCGGAAGGGAAGCGCAGGTTGGGTGCGGCATTCGCGCCGGCCCACTTTGGAGTAAGGCACAAGCCCGCCGCAGTGGCCGCACATTGTCCCAGGAAATGTCTTCGAGTGGTTGCCGGCACGCCGGTCAGTCTAGCATGGTGACTTTATGTTTAGGGTCATGACAGTCGCGGGCGAGTCGCCCGCGGCCACACGGACGCTTCAGCGTTTACTATTGAAGTTTTGCGAAAGGCGATCATGATCACTATTGTTTCGGGACTGCCGCGTTCGGGCACTTCGCTGATGATGCAGATGCTGGCGGCGGGCGGGCTGCCCATCCTCTCCGACGGCGAGCGCCAGGCCGACGTCGACAATCCGCAGCGGCTATCTGGAGTGGGAGCGCATCAAGCAGCTTCCCAAGGATCCCTGGCTGCATTGCCGAAGCCGAAGGCAAGGCGGTGAAGGTCATCTCGCAACTTCTGCTTTCGCTTCCGGCGGGCCATGAATATCGAGTGATTTTCATGCAGCGTCCGCTGCCCGAGGTGATGGCGTCGCAGGACGAGATGCTGCGGCGCCGGGGAACATTCGATCTGGAGAGGACAACTCGGTGGTGGCGCGGGCTTTCAGGATCACCTGTCCGACGTTTATGCCTGGTTGAACAGCAAGCCGTTTCGTGAAAGTGAGCCGGGTGCAGTATCATGCTGTGCTGAACGAATCGAAGGCAGTGGCAGAAACCGTGGCGAATTTCTGGAGCTTCCCCTGGATGTCGCGGCCATGACGCAGCAAGTGGACGGCCGCTCTACCGGCAGAGGCGCAAGTAGGTCGGGCTTATGTGGCGGGCGCCCTCGCCCGCGAGTGGCGGGTAGCGGCGGCCGACGGCTTTTCTTCAGATCGCAATTTGCGATCTCGAGATTTGATCCTCTCTGGCGGTTAGCTGAAACATGAAATCGGCGAAACCGTTGCTGGTTTCGCTTTACCTGTTCGTTCAAGCGGTGACGGTGAACGCCGTAAAGCTGTTGCGAGATCGCTATCGAGAATGACCCTCTGACGGCGGAGGACTAGGATCCGCGATTCGACTGGTAGGGCTTAGTCTTAGCGGAGTTTTGGGCATGAGTCTTTTTGAGGTCGCAAATTGCGAGCTCAAGATTTCGGCTGTCAACGCCCAACTTGAGGCTCACATTTGTGACCTCAAATCATGGCGCGATATTGGAAATGAAACCCTTGGTTATTGCCTCTGGCGCACGAGCGAGGACGCTCGCGCCTATATTTTGGCCGCTCGGCAGGTTTGCTGGCGGGAGAGAAGCGGGTCCCTCCACTGCGCTTGCTTCGCTTCGCTCCGGTCGGGATGACAATTTTTCTTAGCCTTTGGGAATCGCGGCGAGCGCGACTCGGCCACGCCATGGCCAGCCATGGCGACGATACTCATGGCCACGTCTCATGGCCAGATCCTTAGGTGATGCTGACTTCCGTGTAGGTCCCGTACACTTCGCGCAGGGCCTCGCAGATCTCGCCGACGGTCGCGTAGGCGCGGACGGCGTCGACGATGTAGGGCATGGTGTTGGCGCGGAGAAATCTCCCGTGGCGGTCCGGCTGTCGGTTCCTGTGCCGCGGCTTTCTTCAGCGCGTCCAGTCGGCGCCGGACTTCGTCATTCGATCGCCGGGCGCGCAAGGCTTTCAGTTTGGCGGTCTGCTGCCGGGCCACGCTTTCGTCGATGTAGAGAGTGTGTGGCGATTCCTCTTCGATCACAAACTCGTTCACGCCCACGATGATTTTCTCTTTGGCCTCGGCGGCGCGCTGGTATTGGTAGAAGCCTCTGCGATTTCTTTTTGGGGATAGCCGCGCTCGATGGCTTTGACCATGCCACCCATGGCATCAAGTTTGCCGAAGTAGTCGAATGCGCCTTTTTCCATTTGGAGCGTCAGGTTTTCAAGAAAGTATGACCCGCCCAGCGGATCGATGGTTTGCGTGACTCCAGATTCATAAGCGATGATCTGCTGGGTGCGCAGGGCGATCCGCGCGCTTCCTCCGTCGGCAGAGCCAGCGCTTCGTCGTAGGAATCGCAATGCAGCGACTGCGTTCCGCCGAGTACCGCCGCCATGGCTTGCAGGGCCACGCGCGCGATGTTGTTCATCGGTTGCTGCGCCGGCAGCGAGACGCCTGCCGTCTGGGTGTGGAAGCGCAGCAGCCAGGTGCGCTGATTCTTGGCGCCGAAACGGTCTTTCATTACCTGGTACCAGATTTTACGGGCGGCGCGGTACTTGGCGATCTCTTCGAAGAAATCGTTGTGAGCGTTGAAGAAGAAGCTGAGCCGGGGACCGAATTCGTCCACATCGAGGCCGCGCCGTCGCGCCCACTCCACGTATTCGACGCCGTCATACAGGGTGAAGGCCAGTTCCTGCAGCGCGGTCGAGCCGGCTTCGCGGATGTGATATCCGCTGATCGAAATGGTGTTGAACTTGGGCGTGAACTTCGAGCCGAACTCGAAAGTGTCGACGACCAGTCGCATCGAGGGCGCCGGCGGATAGATATATTCCTTCTGCGCGATGTATTCCTTGAGAATGTCGTTCTGTATGGTGCCGGAAATCTTCTTCCAATCCGCGCCCTGCTTTTCGGCGACCACCAGATACATTGCCCACAGCACCGACGCCGGCGAATTAATGGTCATGGAGACCGTTGTCTTCTCCAGATCGATTCCGCCGAAGAGGATTTCCATGTCTTCGAGCGAATCGATGGCCACGCCGCATTTGCCGACTTCGCCTTCGCTGGCGGGATGATCGGAGTCATAGCCCATGAGCGTGGGCAGATCGAAGGCGACCGAAGTCCGCCGCCGCCGTGCTCCAGCAGATATTTGTAGCGCTGGTTGGTTTCCTCCGGCGAAGCGAAGCCGGAAAACTGGCGCATGGTGAAAAGCTTGCCGCGATATCCGGTAGCATGAATGCCGCGGGTAAACGGCGGCTGGCCGGGATAGCCGAGATATTTCTCCGCGCTCCAGTCTTCGGGCAGATCGGCCTGGGTGTAAAGGCGGCGAACGGGAGCGCCGGAAATTGTGGTGAAGCGGGCGTGGCCATGTTCGTCAGATTGATGCCGGTGGGCGCGCCGATCGGTTTTTCCGGGGATTTTTCGAGGGTCGGGCGGAGAGTTTTTTCCGCCCACTCTTTTTCGCTTTGCGAGGGATGGCGTCCTTCGAATACGTCTGCGATCGGGCTTTCCGCGACTTGTGGCTTGGGAGACTTCTTTTCGGGCATGTACCGCGCTGTTCGATCATAGAAGGGCTGGAGTGCGGTGGGCAAGGTACTGACGTACCTGTGTGGCGCGGGCAGTCCGGTCCTCACGCCTTCAAATTCGAGATTGGTGGGGACGCGGTACCGGGGCTCAGTTCAGAAAATCCTTAGTGGGAGGTCTGGAATCCCACTCTTCAAAATCGAGGGTGGGGCGCACCATCATAGTAATTCGTGCGTTCAGGGCCCACGACGGGCGGGGTGGATGGGCCTCCGTCTTTTGCCTTTGTCGAGATCCGGATCGGGCTGATGGAGCGGGGGCGAAGATGAGCTTTTCGGTCTGGGGCGCTCGGGCGCCGGCCGCTGTCGCCCAGGGCTCGAGTGGTCACGGTTACGCCGGAGGCTTTTCGCAGTTCGCGCAGAATCTCCTGGCGGTCGTGGCCGGCGTACTCGCGGGCGAAGCGGGTCAGGGCCTCGGTGAGGATGTCGTGGTGATGGAGAGTTTCGAGGCCTGCCTCGTGGGTGATGTTGAGCCAGAGGCGATGAACCAGGTGGACGTCCTCGGTTTTCAACGAAGGCGTGTGCGGACCGATGTGGAAAGTGTCCACTTTGCGGTCAGGGCGCACGACCTGGAAGATGAATTGCCGCTTGGGCTCGGGCATGGCCTCCCAGGCCTGTCCGAGGTAGAAGGCTTGTTCCTGCGAAGTCATCTTGCTGGAGAGTCCGGAGACGACCGCGGAAGCTTCCAGATTGTTCGCGGTCTGCACGATGGCCGACCAGGGGTCGCGAGCGGGCACCACCAGCAGGGAAACGTGTTTGCCGAAACTCTCCGCGACTGACACCGCGCGGGTAAAGAGTTGCTGCTCGTAGTCGCTGAAAATCTGCTCGGTGGAAAGATCGTAGGCGGCGGTGCCGAACTGGCTGACGCGCGCGGACATCACGACAATGTCCTGCTCTTTGGTGTCGATGCGCTCCAGCGCCCACTTCAGGTGGCTCAAGGTGTTGTAGTCGCGGACCGTCACCATCACGTTGCCGGGGCGAATTCCCAGGCCGGAGCGCTCGACCGTGTCGCTCTGCAGCAACTGGAAGTGCTCCTTCATGTGCTGTTCGGCGAGGGCGTGTTTGCTCCGGTTCACGCGTTCGGAGACGGTGAAGATCAGGAAAAACGCGCGCGGCAAAGGAAACGCCGGCGACGGTGGCGATCGACTTGGTGAAGAGATTCACGATCGCGGTACAGAACAACACCAGGAATACGGAAGCCAGTCCGAGAGGAATCTCGTGGCCGCCGATCGTGATGTTGGGCGGAACCTTCCAGCCCCGTTCGCCTTTGTATTTGACCCGCAGCACCAGCATGGCCAGGCTGTTGAAGGTGAAACTCCAGATCACTCCGAAGGCGTACGCTTCGCCCAGCAGATAGACGTTGCCGTGGCTCACCAGAATGGTGAAGAGTTGCAGGAAGACGACCAGGTTCACGATCCGGTAGGTGGTGCCGAAGCGGGGATGCGGCTGGCGGAACCAGTCGGTGAGGACGCCGTCTTCGGAGATGCGGTTGAGGACGCCGTTGGAGCCGATGATCGCGGTATTGACCGCGCCGGAGAGAATGAGGAAGCCCACGACCACGACGAAGGCGCGGAAGACCAGTTTCAGCAGCACCGGGCCGTACTGATACATGGCCAGCCCGGCGATCAGGTTGTCCTTGTAGACCGGGATGCGAACCGAGTCCGGGATGATCATCACGAACAGCAGGGCGGTGAGCCCGGTGAAGACGAAGCTGTAAACCGCGATGATGATGGCGGCGCGCTTCAGGTTCTTGAGTTTGGGATGGGCAAGCTCGCGATTGACCTGGGCCAGCGATTCCTCGCCGCTCATGGCCAGCACGGAGTGGCCGAAGGCGATCAGAATGCCGAGGATGCCGAACTTTCTGGCCAGATCCTGGGCCAGATCGGTGTGCTTCATGAAGCCCAGCGCTTCCGAGCTGAACTTCAGGTTGTCGGCGGTGGGCAGGGGGACCGATCTGGAAGCCCTGTTTCAGCAGGGTGAAGGCGGACCAGGCGAGCAGCATCACGACCATGACTGTCGTGATCTGCATGACCCGCAGGGCTTTCTCGCTCGATTCCTGAATTCCCTTGGTGTTCTGCCACCAGAAATAGAGCGTCACCAGCACGGCGAAGATGACGGACGTCCAATTGACGTCCACGTGAGGCGTGCCGTGGAACATGAGGTGCATGGCACGCGGAATCCAGCCGTGGGAGTCGGCGGTGGCGAAGGTGTCATTGATCAGCCCGGCGATGTATTGGCCGGCGGAAACGCCCGAGATGGGGCCGGTCAGGATGTAGTCGAACATCAGGGCGGAGACGCTGATCTTGGCCAGGGTTCCGCCCAGAGCTTCCTTGACCACGCGGTAGACGCCGCCGCGGACGAACATGGAGCAGCTCTCCACGTAGACGGCTCGCACCGCGAAGGAGAACAGCATGACCCCCAGGATGAACCACGGGGCCGATTTCCCGACGGCCTGCTCGGCGATGCCGGCGGCATAGAACGCCGAGGAGCCGAGGTCATTCAGGACGATGGCGGCGGCTCGCCAGTAGGAGATGAAGGTGAGCATCACCGAGGTCGCGACTACGATGCGGACGCGGTTCGCGGTTGAGCCTGCGGGTTGGAGGGGTGATCCCATGCAAGGCGGGCTAGCTGATCAGGGGACCAGAGTCGTCGAAGCCCAGAGGCGCAGCGACATCTTGAGTCCCGCTCAGGATCAGCCTGGTTGCCGAGCCAAGTGCTCCTACGGTGAACAAGAACTGTAGCAGAAGAATTCTATCCCTGAGGCGAGACCCCATACGCGTCAGTAATGTTAGCCCATCGGCGGGGAAACGGCATAGGCGGAAAAGCCGATATGGCCGATCAGCGGCTGGAGCGGAAGACTTTAACCGCAAAGATCGCAAAGAGCGCAAGAGACGCAAAGGGAATGGACCCTGCGCCGTTTTGTTATGCTGGCGACGTGTCGCGAATGCACCTTTGGCGGATGAACTTCTGGCGGATGGAAAAGAGCGCCTGGCTGTTGATGTTGCTGTCTGCGGGCCTGCAGATTGTGATTTTTCCTCTGCCCGATCTGTATTTCCTGGGATGGGCCGCGGTGGCTCCGCTTTTGATTGCGCTGTTGCGCGCGCGCAAACCGGATACGCTGCAACTGCTGGCCGGGGTCAAGCTGCTGCCGGCCAAGCCGGGTCAGGCGTTTCTTCTGGCTTACTGTTGCGGCATCCTGTGGTATGCCGGGACCTGCTACTGGATTTACAACACCATGCGTCAGTATGGCGGGGTGGGCACGCTGGCTGCCCTTGGCCTGCTGTTCCTTTTCTGCCTCTATCTTGCCCTGTATCACGGTTTCTTCGGTTTGCTGATCAGCCTGCTGGCGAATCCTGTCTGGGGTTCTGGAGTCCAGTCGGGCCGCGCTGATGGGACGGGAGCCAATTCCTTCACCCGCCGGGTACTTCTGCTGGCGCCGTTTGTTTGGGTGGCCGTGGAACTGGCTCGCACTCGCATCACCGGATTTCCCTGGGACTTGCTGGGCATCACGCAGGTGGACAATATTCCCATGTCCCGCATTGCGACCGTGACCGGCGTCTATGGCTTGTCCTTCGAAATCATGGTGGTGAACACGGCGCTGGCTGCGGCGTTTGTCATTCGCGGCGAACGAGGTCAAAGCAGGCAACGCACGCCGTTGCTGCTGGCGACGATTGCGGCAGTGGTCGCACTGCAGGCCGGGAGGTGGATCAGCCCGCCGGCTTCGGCTGTCGATCAAAGCGCCCGCCTGGTGCAGGCCAACGTCCCGATTTTGCAGGGCGGAGACTGGACCAAGGAATACTTCGAGGGCACGCTGCGGGATTTGAGTCTGGTTAGCTTGAACGGCTCGGTTTCAAATACTGCTGGGCAATCGACCTCGCCGCCAGGTTTCAACTCTGAAACCTGATTTGATTGTTTGGCCGGAGTCTCCCGCGCCGTTCTATACCACCGATCCCGCATTTCGTGACGCCATCAGCAACATCGCCCGCGAAGCGCAGAGCTGGATGCTGGTCGGCAGTCTGGGGGTTCGCAATGCGAGCGAGACTCCGGAACGCGCCACCCAGCTTTACAACTCGGCCAGCCTGGTCAGCCCCGGGGGCGAGTGGATGGGGCGCTACGACAAAATCCATCTGGTGCCGTTTGGCGAGTACGTTCCCTTTAAAAGGATCTTTAGTTTCGCTGGAGGATTGACCAAGGAAGTCGGCGATTTTTCGTCGGGCGCTTCGCGGGCGCCGCTGCAGGCCGGAAGCAGCAAGCTCGGGGTTTTCATCTGCTATGAATCCATCTTTCCGGATGAAATCCGGCAGCTGGCGGCGAACGGAGCCGAGGTTCTGGTGAATGTCTCCAACGACGGCTGGTACGGCGACAGCGGCGCCTACGCGCAGCACCTGAAACAGGCGCGCATGCGCGCGGTGGAGAATAACCGGTGGCTGCTGCGCGACACCAACACCGGAGTGACCGCCGCGATCGATCCCTACGGGCGGGTGGTGTCGACCATTCCGCGCAAGATCCGGGCCGCTCTCGAGGCCCGCTATGCCCTCACCAACGTAACCACGTTCTACACCCGTCACGGGGACTGGTTCGCTTACCTCTGTGCGATAATTTCTATAGCGGGACTGCTTCTACATTTTCGATTCCGCGCCAGGACAGAACCATAATCATGCATGAAGAACTCGAACAGGAATACTCGGGATTGAAGGACAAGGTTCGTGATCTTCGGGAGTACCTTTGACGCAGGCAAGCTGCGCGAACAGCTAGCCGAAATCGAGAAGCAGGCGGCTGACCCCGGTCTTTGGTCGAATCCACAAAAGTCTCAACAGGTGATGCGGCAGAAAAAGCGCCTGGAAAATGTGCTGGCGACCGAGACTGATCTGGTGCGCCGGGGCGAGGATATTTCCGCCTATTTCGACCTGGGGCGCGAGGGCGAGAACGTCGAAGCCGACTTGCGGCGCGAGATTGATGGGTTGCAAGGCCTGGTCGATCGGCTGGAAACGGAAAGCCTGCTCTCGGGTGAAAACGACGCCCGCAACGCGATTGTGACGATCCATCCCGGGAGCCGGTGGCACCGAATCGCAGGACTGGGCCGACATGCTGCTGCGCATGTATCTTCGCTGGGCGGAGCGGCGCGGTTTCCAGACCACTCTTTATGACTACCAGCCGGGCGAAGAAGCAGGGCTCAAATCGGCGACCTTCGCGGTGAATGGCGAGTATGCCTTCGGCCTGCTGACCAGCGAAATTGGGGTTCACCGCCTGGTGCGCATTTCGCCTTTCGATCAGGCCAAGCGCCGGCACACCTCATTTGCCAGCGTTTACGTCTCGCCGGAAATCGATGACAGCATTGAAATCGTGATCAAGCCGGAAGACCTGCGAGTGGATACCTACCGCTCAGGCGGCAAGGGCGGGCAGCACGTCAATACCACCGACTCCGCCGTCCGCATGACCCACATTCCCACCGGCCTGGTGGCCAGTTGCCAGAACGAACGTTCGCAGCACAAGAACCGGGAGCGGGCGATGAGCATGCTGCGCTCGAAGCTTTACGAATACGAGTTGGAGAAGCAGCGGGCAGCGACCAAGAAGATCGAGGATTCCAAGCTCGACATCGACTTCGGATCGCAGATTCGTTCTTACGTCTTGCAGCCTTACCGCCTGATTAAAGATCATCGCACCAAGATGGAAGTGGGCGATGTCGACCGGGTGCTCGATGGCGACCTCGATCCTTTCATCCGGGCCTATTTGCGCATGCGACGAGGAGAGAAGCAGAACTAGAGTTGTCAGGACCGAGTTCATTTGAGACCAGGAACAGTCAGGAGTTCGACATTATGTCCCGCATGATCGATCTCATTCGCGCGTCGGCTGTGCCTTCGAACGTAATGCAATCAGCTTCCAAGGGGTCGCTGGCAGTCCCGGCCCGGGAGATGATCGAAATTCTGGTGTATCTGGCCGTCAACAACAAGATCTTTGGCCAGCAAGCACAGCTCACGCTCGCCGGCTGGGACGAAGCCGCATCGCGAGCCGCGGCCAGCGATCCCAAAACGCCCAAGGACGTTCTGAATTATTTGGTTTCCCCAAACAATCTGCGACCGGCGCTGCTGCCGGCCCTGTTGGCGAATCCATCGGTGTCCGAGGAAGTCGCTGCTCGAGTTGGCGCCGAGCGCTGGACCGCGAAGCTGTCGACGTCATGCTGAAGAGCGAGCGAGTCAGTCACTCTCCCACAATTCTGAATGCGCTCCTCTCCAATCCCAACCTGTCGGGAATTCAGAGCGAGAGTATCAGGAACCTGCTCCAGCCTCCTGAAGCGGCGCCGAGCGCGCCCGTCGCGGAACCGGAGCCGTCGCGGCGCCAGCGGCGGAGGTGGTTCCGGCGGAAGTGGTTCCGGAAGAAGCGCAAGTTGGGCTGGATGAAGTTTTTCAGTTGGCGCCGGCCGATCCGTCGGAGGAAGCTGACGGGGTGCTGGATGAAGGCGTGCTCGCCTATCTTTCCGCGCATGCGAATGAGATTGCGGCCGAGGGCGATCATTCCTACCAGCCGATCGGCGGCTTCTACGATGAATTGGTGCCCGGCGCTGAGGAACCGCTGGCAGAACCTGCGGCTGCAGCCGCAACGCCGAACGCGTCCCCGGCCGCGGGGCGGGGCCGCGGCCAAGAAGGCGCCTGTCGAAGAAGACGCAGCTGACCGCCGGGGAAGAGCGGGGCAGCGCGCTGCAGAAAATCGCCAAGCTGGACATCAAAGGGCGCATCCAGCTGGCCATGAAAGGCTCGAAGGAAGAGCGGTCGCTTCTGATCCGTGATGGCACCAAGATTGTGGCGCTGGCGGTGCTGGAATCACCTAAAGTCAGCGACGGCGAAGTGGAGAGATTCGCCAGCCAGAAGAATGTGCTGGAAGCCGTGCTCCGCGGCATCCCGATGAAGCGGCGGTTCGCCAAGAATTATCTGATCATACGCAATCTGGTTTTCAATCCGCGCACGCCGCTTGATCTTTCGCTGGGGCTGATGAAGAACATGCTGGTCAGCGATCTGCGAAATTTGTCGGACAACAAGGAAGTTTCGGACACGGTTCGCAAGCTGGCGACCAAGATGTTCAAGCAGAAGCAGGACAATAACAAGCGCTGAGTGGACCACGTGGGGACAGCCGCCCCCGGCTGTCCGGCGGAGCGAAGCTCGACAGCTTCGGTTCTCTGCGACCAATCTGTCGAGCTTTGCTCGCCTGGACAGCCGGGGGCGGCTGTCCCCACGTGGTTCCTGGCTGGGGCTGGCTTTCCCGGTACAGGGCGCACTACAATCCCCTGCATGGCTTCGCTGCCTGAACCGGATCCCATCGCTGACCTGCTCAAGCGATCGCGCACCATTGCGGTGGTGGGACTTTCGAACAGCCCTCTGCGGCCCAGCCATGGGGTGTCGGCGTACATGCAGACGCACCACTACCGCATTGTCCCGGTCAATCCGAAGATTCGCGGTTCGTTGGGAGAGAAGGCGTACGCTTCGTTGCTCGAGGTTCCGGAAAAGATCGATATCGTCAACATTTTCCGCCGGCCGGAGTTCGTGGAGGAGATCGTCGATCAGGCGATCCAGCTGAAGGTGCCGGCGATCTGGATGCAAGAGGGTGTGGTGCATGAGGCGGCAGCGCAGAAGGCTCGTCAGGCGGGCATCTTCGTGATCATGGATCGCTGCATTCTGAAAGAACACCGCGCGCGTTTTGGGTGATTTCAGGAAGAGCAATTAACCACCAAGGACACGAAGTTTCACGAAGGAAACCTAGAAGATCTCCTTCGTGAAACTTCGTGTCCTTGGTGGTTGATTGTTTTGGTTTACGCCTTCACGAAAATCACGGTGGCGTCGTCATGCAGGCCCTCGCCGTTCGCGAAGCAGCGCACATCGGCCAGAATGCTGTCGGCGGAGGATTCGGGGTCCAGAACATGATCGCGCATGCGATCTGCGCCATACTCTTCGTCCGACCCGTCCGTGGCTTCCGTGATGCCGTCACTGTAGAAAACCAGGCGTGAGCCTTTCGGCAAGTGCACCTGGCTTTCGGAGAATTCCCCGTGTCCAAGGCCGAGAGGCATGCCGCGTTCGCTGTCCAGAAAACGCGCGCCTTGCTCATCCAGCAGCAGCGGCCGCAGGTGGCCGGCGCTGGAGAATGTCAGAGTGCGGGTGGACGGATTAAGCACCGCGAACAGCATGGTCACAAACCTGCCCGAAGGAAAATCCTCGACCAGCAATCGATTCAGGCGAGTCAGGACTTCGCCCGGACCGCTGCAGGTCTGCGCCAGCGAGCGCATCATGCCACGAGTCGCGGACATCAGCAGCGCGGCCGCCGTGCCTTTTCCGGAAACGTCGGCCAGCACCAGTCCCCAGCAACCGTCGTCGAAGGAAATGAAGTCGTACCAGTCTCCGCCCACGGCGCCCGCAGGGATCGATAATCCTGTAATCGCGAAGCCCGGGATGTAGGGCGAACTCTTCGGGAGCAGTGCCTGCTGGATGACGCGCGCCTCGCGCTCCTCCTGGCTCATCCTCTGCCGCTCGTGGCGTTCCTGCTGGAAGCGGCGCGCATTGTGCACGGCCACCGCGAGGTGATCGCACAGTCCCTGCAACATCGCAGCTGCTCGCGCGGGAACGCGTCCAGTTCATGATGCGAAGCGGCGAACACGCCCACCAACTTGCCGTCCACGATCAGCGGGATGGCTACCTCGGAAAGCGTGGATTCCTCGCAGGCGATGTAGTACGGGTCCTGGCGCACGTCGGGCGCATATCGCATCTGCCGGGTGGCCGCGACGTATCCCACCATACCTTCCTTGCCGACCTTCAACCGCGATCCCTTCCGTGGAGCGTGCAGCCATGGACGCCGGCCATCTCCAGTTCGCCGCGCTCCTCGTCGTGCAGGTAGATGGTTCGCCTCCACGCATCCGAACGCGCAAGCCACGTCGTTCACAATCTGATCGATCAGTTCATCCAGATCGAGGATGGAAGTGATCTTCCGCGACCATTTCTGCAACTTGAGCAGTTGTTCAACCTATCGAGCGGCAACGGACCGAGGCGGCCGGGTCGGTGACGACGGTTCTTGGGACTTGTCGCCATTGGAACCAGCCTCCTTGCAGCAATGTCTTGAAAACAGAGGAAAGAGTTCTACCTAATACTCACTGTATAGAGATGCCCGAGTCTAGTCGCCGGATTCTGTTTTCGGCGCTGGGGATGCGCCCTTTGCGGCCTGGGATCGCCGCCGTTTGAGCTCTTCCAGACGCTCCCGAATGCGCTTTTCCACACCTTCGCTGGTGGGATGGTAATAGATGCGATCTTTCAGATTGTCGGGTAGACACTGCATGTCAGCCACTTTGTCTTCCATGTCATGCGCGTACTGGTAGCCCTGGCCGTATCCCATGCCCTTCATCAATCCTGTGGGAGCGTTGCGCAGGTGCAGCGGAACGGGTTCGGCGGCGGTGCGTTCCACGTCGGCCTGAATCTCGCTGTAAGCGGTGTACAGGGAATTAGATTTTGGGGCCACCGACAGATAGACCACCGCCTGCGCCAGCGCCAGGTTTCCCTCCGGCATGCCGAGAAAATCCACGGCGTCGCGCGCCGCCATGCACTGAGAGAGCGCATTGGGATCAGCCAGGCCGATGTCCTCCACCGCCATTCGCACCACGCGCCGCGCGATGTAAAGCGGATCCTCGCCCGCTTCGAGCATTCGGCCCAGCCAGTACAGCGCCGCGTCGGGATCGCTGTTGCGCACCGATTTGTGGAGCGCCGAAATCAGGTTGTAGTGTTCCTCGCCGGCTTTGTCGTAGAGCAGCACGCGCTTTTGCAGCGCGTCGGTAACGATTTCGTCGGAAATTTTCGCGCCAACTTCTTTGCCGTCCCGACCCCTGGCCAGCGAGGCGGCCACTTCCAGCACGTTGTAGGCGCTGCGGGCGTCGCCGCTGGAATAGGCTGCGATCTTTTTCAGGACGTCGTCATCTGCATCGCAGCTTCATGGCTCCCAAGCCGCGCACGTCATCGGTGAGGGCCCGCCTCAGCAGGGCGACGATCTGTTCTTCCGTCAGTGGTTTGAGCACGTACACCCGGCTGCGGGAGAGCAACGCCGAGATGATTTCAAACGACGGATTTTCGGTGGTGGCGCCGATCAGGCGGATGTTGCCCTTTTCCACGTGAGGCAGGAAGGCATCCTGCTGCGCTTTGTTGAAGCGATGAATTTCGTCGATAAAAACGATTGTCCGTGTGCCGTATTGCCGGGCGCGCTCGGCGTCGGCCATGACCTGCTTGATTTCCTTGATGCCGGTCAGCACGGCGGAGAACTCGACGAACTCGGCCTTGGTCATGTGGGCGATGATTTGCGCGAGCGTCGTCTTGCCCGTGCCCGGCGGCCCCCAGAAGATGAGAGAGCCGATATCGTCGCGCTCGATCTGGGTGCGCAGGGGCTTGCCTGGCCCGACCAGGTGCTCCTGGCCGATGAATTCATCGAGCGTGCGCGGACGCATGCGGTCGGCCAGCGGACGGGTGCGGTCGCCGGGGTTGTCGCCGCTCGGGATGGTTTGGAACAGGCTCATGTTGAAGAACATTAACCACCAAGGACACGAAGTTTCACGAAGGAAACCTTGTCACAAGCCCGATTGTCTTCCTTCGTGCACCTTCGTGTCCTTGGTGGTTAAAGCTTTTTGCCGGGCGATCTCATACAACACGATACTGGTGGCCACGCCCACGTTCAGCGAATCAACCTGCGGCGCTTGCGGGATGGCCACGACTTCATCCATAGCTTTGATGAGATCGCGGGCCACTCCCGCTCCTTCGCTTCCAATAAAAATTGCAAGAGGTCCCGAAAGGCTCGCCTGATCGAGGGGCGTGCCCTTGTGCGACGCCGTGGCCACCAGCCGCAGGCCAATCGACTTTCATATGGCCTGGAGCGTCGGACAACTTCGCACGAGCGATGGGCAGCCGGAACACGGAGCCAGCCGAGGCGCGCACAACTTTGGGATTGAAAGGACTGACCGTGCCTTCGCCCAGAACAACCCCGCCGGCGCCGAAGGCTTCCGCGGAGCGCAGAATCGTGCCCAGATTTCCTGGGTCCTGCACGCCGGCAATGACCAGCAGCGGTCCAGCTTGAGACCTGGCGAGCACCTCTTCCAGGGAGAATTCCTTCCATCGGACGAGCGCGGCCACCCCCTGGGGA
The DNA here is from genome assembly GCA_963812465.1 of Terriglobia bacterium. GTDB lineage: Bacteria > Acidobacteriota > Terriglobia > Terriglobales > Acidobacteriaceae > JAIQFF01. The sequence goes on along the minus strand of CAWEVE010000012.1, from coordinate 79,377 downwards.
GTTTCGCTGGGGACGATGCTCGGCGAAAAGCTTATCGGGCAGCAACAGGGTCTCAACCTGGGCGCCGAGTTGGGACAGGAGGCGGCCGGCGCGGGCCGCGCCAGTCTCGCTGAAAAAGACCGCCCGGAACCGCAGGCCGCTGCGAATGGCTTCTTCCAGAATTCTCAGACCTTCAATGGCGCAATACCCGTCGGGAGTGAGTTCCCCGCGATCGAAGGCCCGGCGCAGCTCTTTGACCAGGGCATTATGGCGTCCCTCGATGCGGCGCAAGCGGGAATCGACGCCCCGCGCTTTGGCTGTGCTTGTCCTTCATGTTTCACGCGTCCGGTGAGAATCATACCTGTTCCTCTCGGCTTGTAGCGCTTCCCATGTTATGTTAGCTTTCGCGACTTCAACACAGGGGTTCGAAGGGACGAGCATTGCACGCGGAAATCCTCAAGATAAACAGCGAAAATCCGGAAGTGTCACTGATCAGATATGCGGCGGATCAGATTCGCGCGGGCGAAGTTCTGGGCATGCCCACCGACACTTTTTACGGGCTGGCCGCCGATCCCTTCAACCTGCGGGCTGTGGACCGCGTGTATGACATCAAATCGCGCTCCCGGCACAAGCCCCTGTCGCTGCTGATCGCCGATGTGGATCAGGCCGAACAACTGGCCCAGCCGCTTCCGGAAGAGTTCTATGCGCTGGCGCAACGATTCTGGCCGGGGCCGCTGACCCTCATCGTGAAGGCCTCTTCGCGCCTGCCGCTGAAAGTCACGGCCAACACCGGCAACGTGGCTCTGCGGGTGCCCAAAGCGCCGATTCCGCTGGCAGTGGTGCAGGCGGCGCAGATTCCCATCACCGCCACCTCCGCCAACCTGAGCGGCGAAACCGAGTGTACGACCGCGTTGGCGGTGCGGGACCAATTGCAGGACCGCATCTCGATCATCGTGGATGGCGGCACCTCGCCTCGGGAAGTGGCTTCGACCATCGTCGATCTCACCGACGAAGAGGCTCGCTGGCGCATCATGCGGGAAGGCGCTATCCCGGCCCAGGAAATCTCCGAGTTTTTTGCGCAAGGATGAACCCAGCACACGATGAACCCAGCAGCAGAGCGGCCGCGGCAGCAGCCCCTGGCCCTTGTGGGTGGCGGCGCTGGCTGCGGCGGCGTCGCGATCTTTCTCGCAATCAGTTGTGCGCGGGTCGTGCACGAGGCCGGCTTGCAGGAAGTTCATCCCGCCGACGCGATCGTGGTCTTCGGCGCGGCTGAATATGCCGGACGCCCATCTCCCGTCTTTCGCGCCCGACTCGATCACGCTTTCGATCTGTATCAGCGCGGCGTCGCTCCGGTGGTCATCACCACCGGAGGATCGGCGGCGGATCCCACGTTCAGCGAAGGCGGAGTCGGCCACGACTACCTGATGCACCGCGGCATCCCCGAAGCAAAGCTAATTGCCGAGACCCAGGGATCGGATACGGCGTCTTCGGCTGAACGGGTGGCGGTCATCATGCGCACCAACGGAATGCACAGTTGCGTGGCGGTGAGCGATGCCTATCATGTCTTCCGCATTCGCAAATTGCTGGAGCATGAAGGTGTGCAGGTGTTCGTGGCGCCTCGTCCCGACTCTCGGCCGCGCCCGCTTAGCAACGGGCTTTGGCAGTGCTTGCGGGAAGCCGCCAGTTATGTGGCATGGCGGCTGAATATTCCGGCCTAGCTGCGTGCAATCTGTCATCCTGAGCGGAGCGGGAAGTTCGCTTCGCGAACTTCCTGCGAAGTCGAAGGACCCCTACCTTTACACTGCCGCGGAACGCGTGGAAGTTGCTTCAACTCGGCGACTCGTAAGTCCGGACGCTGCACCGCGGCTGCCGTAAAGATGCTAGGGGTCCTTCGACTGCGCAACTGCTTCGCTTCGCGAAGCTGTTGCTCCGCTCAGGATGACAATTTTCTACCACGCCCATCTTCTTCCTCAACTCCGTGATGTGGGCGACGTGATGTCTACCGTGCCAGGAATATAGAGCCAGGTTCTTCTCCAGCGACACGCTGCCCATCTCGGGATGTGTGAAAGTGCGCTTCCAGTCTTGCGGTTGGAGCGAGCGCAGCAGGCGCACCCAGCGCTGGTGCAGCGAGTCGAGCAGGGTCAAAGAAACCTCCAGCGGCGTGGACTCCACATCCGCCAACTTCGCCCAGCGGTCTTCCATGTAAGGCTTGATGGTCGGCGCATCTTCAGTCAGCGCCAGCTTGAAGCGGATGTAGGCGTTCATGTGGCTCTCGGGAACGTGGTGCGTACCTGACGCACCGTCCATCCGCCGTCGCGGTAGGGCGTTTCGATCTGCTGCGGCGAGAGTCCCTTCACCGCGGCACGCAGGGCGTCGGGAGCATGTGCGATATCGTCGATCAATTTCGTTCGCTGTTCCGGGCTGAGAGGGCCGTCGTAGGCATACTTTCCGATGGGATAACGCGGGTCGCTCATCGTTCTTTTATCCTCCTCGATCCTCAATCCTTCACGCACGAACAGGAAACTCGAAAAGTCCGGGAAAAGCAATCGAGAACGGCGATTGAAGAGAGAATTCAGAGACAGTGATTGTCCAGAGATGTGCTGATTACGATATGGCCGCCACGAGGATCTCGAAACCAGAAATCAGCCAGTGGGACTGGCTTCACTACCTTACCAGCGCCAGAATGCGCACCGGGGCCGCCGCTCCGCCTGTCACTTTCATGGGCGCAACCATGGCGACGGCGCCGTTGGCGGGCATGCGGTCAAGGTTGGCGACATTGGTCAGAGCGTAGAGTCCATGCGCGAAGCGTGTATTGATCCACGGGAAACTGCTTTGACGAGCCGTGATCCAGATTGGCGGTGTCGATACCCAGCCCGAGAGCATTGCGTCCTTCAGCCAGGAAGCGGGCGGCGTCTTCGGAATATCCGGGAAAATGCATGACGCCTTTGCCATCGGCGTTGCGGTAACCCTTGGCCGAAGTCCAGCGCGATCCCCATCCCGTGCGCGCCATCACCACGGCGCCGAGCGGAATCTGGCCGTTGGTCTGCTCCCAGCGCGCAATGTCTTCCACCGAGATTTCGTAATCCGGATTGCTCTTGGCGCTGGCGCTGGCATCGATGACCACCAGCGGCGCGATCAGTCGGCCAGCCGGAATCTGGTCCACCGTCCACATGCCACGCACCAGTCGGGCCGGAGCGTCGATTCGGGTGGCGAATTGGGCCGAAGGAGAAACTCCGGGAACGGACGAAAGAGTCTTTTCCTCCATAGCCACGGTCTGCAGCCGATACGAGGACTTGTTCGCGGACTCGGGATCGGGCGTGGGCAACGAATGAGTCAGGTCCACAACCTCGCGGAAACCACCCGGCTGGGCTGTTTCGGGACGCTGTTGCGCGAATAAAAATAGTGCCAGCGCCAGCACGTAACCGATTACAAAGGTCTGAATCTTCATTACTGCTAATCGTCTTTCGTTGCCTGGAGGTTCCCGCTCAAGATTCTGGAAAACCCAACCAAAGCAGTGAGATGCGAGCATCCTTGAGCCAAGATGCTCTCTCATTTTCGCCCGCGAGGTAACCTCCGGCAAGGACCGCAAGTACATGACCTACCGGGGCAAAAGGCGGAATTAGCCTCTGTCGGACCGGCAAAAGCCGAAATTATTTCTGGACCCGGAATCAGGGAAGGCTGGCTTTCGCCACCGTAGAGACGTAGCTTGCTACGTCTGGGTTCGTACGGAGACGTAGCAAGACTACGTCTCGACAGAACACGCGGCAGAACTACACGGCGTTAGATTTCAGGGTTACTTCGGTGTTCAGGTGAGTGAAGCGGCCGTCACCGCCGCTACCAGAGTACTGAGAAAGTTCACGGAGTCGTTGTTGAGAAGTCGCCGGCGTTCCAGCCACGCTCCCAGGAAACTGTCCACCACCATGCCCAGTATGGCCGCGCCTATCGAAATTCGCCAGCCATTGCCGGGGGAGGAGCCCGCTGAGAAAGCAGACTGAGCCCACGACCGCGGCGGCCATGACGCCAGCCAGCGTTCCGATCAAGCTGACTGCGCCGTTTGTGCCGGCGGGAACGGAATCCCAGTTGTGATCAGACGGGCCTTCTCGCCATAAGCCTGTCCGACCTCGCTGGACACGGTATCGGCTGCCGCTTCGGAAAGTGCCGCGGCCAATGCCACCAAGAACGCTGGATTCTTGTGGAATACATAGAGCGCGGCGCAGGCGGTGGCCACGCCCAGATTTGCCAATACCTGCGATGCGTTGCGGCCCTCGCGCTTTTCGGCGATGCCTAACTTCTGTTTGCGCTGATAGCCCAGCCTGGTGGTAATCCAGGCCAGACCGAAGACGGTGATCAGCGCGGCAAACGCGCCGGGGCCTCCACCCAGGTAGAGTACAAAGCAGCTTACGGCTCCGGCCAGCGCGCCCGCATTGGTTACACCGCGCAGCCAACGGGCGAGGCCAGTGAAGGCCAGCGTCAGAAAAGCGCCGACAGCCCAGCGTTCTCCGAAGACGGTCAGGTCACCCAGCCCGGCGAGGAAGTGCACATCCGCCACGATAAGGTCGAGAACAGAGTTTCGCAAACCCATGAACTCGAAACGGGAGGCAACCGGCTCACTCCGGTAGTCCACAAGATATGGGATAACCCTGGGAACCACCCCATCGGTGGTGCTTGCTCTTTGGGTTACCCTACCCGCTGGACTGCATCAAAGTCCCCTGCGTAGACTAAACTTCACTACGCTGGCGCGGCTTTCGCGCTTTTTTGCTTACGGGGGAACTATGGCGGCGTCCGTCTGGTCCGGATATCTGACATTTGGGTTGATCTCCATGCCGGTGCGTCTTTTTTCCGGCGCGCGCAGCAGCGGCATCTCCTTCAACATGTTGCACCGCGACGACCTGCAGCGGGTCAAGCAGCAATATTATTGTCCCGCGGACAATCGCGTGGTGGAGCGCAGCGAAATCGTAAAGGGCTACGAATTTCGCAAGGGCGAATACGTTGTGATCGAGCCCGACGAGATCAAGAAGATCGAGCCGCAAACCGCCAAGACCATGGAGATTCTGGAATTCGTGAAGTCGAGCGAGGTCGATCCGGTCTTTTTCGAATCTTCGTATTACATGATCCCGGAGGAAGCCGGACGTCGGCCGTATGCCTTGCTGACCAAGGCCCTTGAAGAGAGCGAATACGTCGCCATCGCCAAGCTGACCATGCACAATCGCGAGTACACCGTATTTCTGCGTCCCCATGAAGGCGGGCTGATGCTCCACACCATGTATTACGCGGAGGAAGTCCGTTCGGTCGAAGACTTTGGCGCGCCCGACGTCGAACTGAAAGACGCAGAAGTTAAAGTCGCCCACCAGTTGATCGAAGCGCTGGCTGCGGAATGGGACCCGGAAAAGTATCACGACTCGTTTCAGGACAATCTGAAGAAGCTGATCGAGACCAAACTGGAAGGCGGCACCGTCGCCGAAGTCGAGAAGCCGAAAAAACTTGCCCCGGTCGTGGACCTGATGGCGGCTCTCAAACAAAGCCTGGCGGATATGGAAGGAAAGAAGAAGCCGGCAGCTCCGGCGCGGGAAGCGGCTTCCGGGAGGAAGTCGCGGGGGAAGGCGTAGGGTAGCTTGTCGGGCAATCAGCAGTCAGCACTTAGCACTTAGCATTTGGCAATTAGCCCCTCATCCCAACCGGTCTGCTTTCAGGCGTTTTGCGGCTGCAGTGCTCCATCCTTCTCCGGCTTTTCCTATAAACATTATTGTTTTGAGACCGCATTCTTTCCGTCAATGGCGCATCGAACCTTGAGGAGCGAGGGCTGATGGCTGATAGCTGAGAGCTGATGGCTAAGTGCCAATTGCTAATTGCTAAGTGCTGAATGCCGATTGCCGCCTCGCCCGCTGGCGCATATTTCACCCAGCCATTAAAATGGAAACTCTTCCGGACATTGTGAATTCATGGACAATTGTGCTGGTATGGGGATAAATTTTCGGCGCTGGGCCAGGGTGATGGGGGTTCTGACGCTTGGTCTGATTGGCGTCAGTTGTGGGGATCAATTCCGCCCGGTCGCCGTCCCCATTGTTCCGCAGCCACCCAATCCTGCCGCGCTCCACTTTGTTCTCGTGCTTAGCGACAACGGGACGAATGACCCAGGCGCCGGCAGCCAACTGGACGTTTCCGGCGACAGCAATATTGCCGTGGCTCAACTCGGACTGGGCCCATCTCACGCCGCTTTGACCGCCAATGGTGGCCGGGTTTATGTGGCCAACAGCCTGGAAGACACGGTTTCTTCTTACGCGCCGGGAACCACGGGGCCGGTTTTCACCACATCCTTGGCGACGGGCTCGAATCCGGTCTTTGTGCATACGACCGAGAACGCCACGGTTTACGTCGCGAATTTTGGAAACAAGACGGTGGCCGCGATCTCGACTTCAAACAGCGTGGTGATGAGTCCGTTGATTGCGGTGGGCAATAATCCCGTAGCCCTGGCGGAGACTCCTGATCAGAAGAAACTTTATGCCGTGAATGAGGGCGACGGCACCGTCAGCAGTATCGACCTGGTGGATCGGACCGTGGTCCAGACAATTGCAACCGGGGCCACTCCAGTGTGGGCTGTGGCGCGCTCGGACAGCGCCCGAGTTTATGTGCTCAACAGCGGCAGCGGCACGCTTTCGGCGATCGATACCGCATCGGATGCGCGTGTTGAGCAATGTGCCGGTAGGCGCGGGCGCGAATTTCATGACCTACGACGGAAAGCTAAACCGGCTCTACGTCACCAATCCCGTTGCCAACACCATGACCGGCCTGAGCATCGCGGCGGATCCGCCAACAGTTTTGTTCACCGTGCCGGTGGCTGCCAGCCCGATTACCGTGGCGGTGCTGCCGGATGGTACGCGGGCCTACGTAGCGAGTGTTTCGTCGGTTGGCGGGACCGCGACTTCGCAGGTCACAGTGGTGAACACGTCGGACGGAAGCGTGCGAACCGTCATCCCGCTGAATTCGGTTCCGGCGGCTTGCGGCGCGGTGCGCTTCGAGCTATTTATTGGCGCGGCCGCCGACAGCTCGAAAGTGTACGTGGGCAATTGTGACGCGCGAAATACCAGCATTATCCGGACATCAGACGAAACCAAGGTGCTCGACATGCCGGCGCCGCTCAGCGTGATCACGCCGCCCAACGGAGGAAATCCGTTGCCGCAAAATCCTGTATTCGTCCTGCCTGGGCCGTGAGGCCGACATCGGAAGTCCGACATCAGGTGTCCAACATGAAAACGTCCAACTGCGGATGTGACGCCTCGGCGAGAAAAAGATTGTGCTTGATGTTGAGATTACGGTCTGAACTCCGCAGTTACTCGCCGGCTGCCGCCGCCATCTCGCCTGCCCGCTGGACGTTGTAACGCAGAGCGATGTTCATGAAGACGTTGCCGATGCCGGTTTCGAAGCAAATGACCAAGGCTTCGGTATCTTCAGTGCTGGTGGGGCCGTGCTCGGAGGTGTGCAGCGATCGGCGGATGCACGCGGAAATGGAAGCCCTGGTCATTCAGCGAGGTGATGGCATTTCCGGTGACCTGATTGGCCAGTTCGCAAACAGTTTCGCGCACCAGATCATCGGACTCGGGAAGTTCGGCGCCGGCGAAGTGGCTGGCGACGCGCACCGCGGTCTCGGGATCGAGATCGAAGACGATCCTGCCTTCGATGTCGCCGGTAAGCGCGACCAGCGCGGCCACACCTTTGCGCCGGTAGGCTTCCTGCTCCATGCTGAGGTTCCCAATGGACATGGGAGACTGCAGGCCCTGGGCCAGGACGGCGTCCGCCGCATTGATGAACGGCTGGATCAGCTCCATCTTCATCGTTAGGCTCCCGCGCCTGCGGCGTTGGCCACCGCCCCGTCCTCGCCCAATACGTACTTGATCACTTCGTACAGAACTTCCGGTTTGACCGGCTTCTGCACAAAGTGACGCGCTCCGCGCTGCAGCGCCGCCACGATGTTTTCCTGATATCCGACGGAAGACACCATGACGATGCGGGCCTCAGGATGCTGGCCCACGATCTTCTCCGCCGCCTCGATCCCTTCCATCTGCGGCATGGTGATGTCCATGAGCACGATGTCGGGATTGGTGCGTTCGTATTCGGTGATGGCGGTCATGCCGTCGCCGGCTTCGCCCGCCACCTGGCCGCCAAAAGTTTCGACGATGCGGGCCAGATTCTTGCGGGCGAAGACGGAATCGTCCACCACCAGGTAGCGGACCGGTTGACCGTCCTTGCTGCGCTTTAAAGATGCAAACTGCTCCATAACCCCTCCTGCCTTTGCTGCAAAAATTGTTTGACTGCACTTCTCCTGCCCTGACTGCCCAGGCTCAGCATCTCTCGAACCGGACAACTCTCCACCAATCTCGTCACACTATCGTCGACTAATCTTCCGATCTTCCAGCTAATCCTGTCCCGCGCCCTTGCCCTTACCGATTTCTCCGGGCTCGTTGGCAGATCCGTTTCTCCGGTCGGAGGTGCACTGTGCCTGCAAGGTGTTCGCCAGCACGTCCAACCCCACCACCCGAACCGCGAAGCCGCGATCGATGGCGGCTTTGGGCATGCCGTAGACCACGCAGGATTCCTCGTTTTGAGCGATGGTCATTCCGCCCGCGGCTTTGACCAGGCCCAGGCCTTGCGCGCCGTCGTCGCCCATACCCGTCATCAGCACCGCCAAGCCCTTGGAGCCGAATTCCTCGGCCAGGCTCTTGAACAGCACATCGGCCGAAGGGCGGTGTCCGTTGACCCGAGGCTCATCGCTCAATACTGCTACATCTCCGAGCGGCAAGACGCTTAACCTTCAGGTGCCGGCTGCCCGGGCAGATCAGTGCCCGTCCCGGCCAGCAGGACGTCCCCCGACTGGGCCTCTTTGACCCGGATGGCGCAGATTTCATCCAGACGCCGGGCGAACATTTCGGTGAACCCTTCGGGCATGTGTTGCACGACCACGATGGTGCCGGGAAAATCCGCCGGCAACTGTGAGAATACGTACTGCAAAGCCTGCGGTCCTCCGGTTGAGACGCCGATGGCGATGACTTTGGCCGGAGCCATCTTGGCGTCGAGCAAGCGCTTTCTTGGCCGACCGCGGAGCCTCACCCACGGGCCGGACTTTTATCCCGCGACTCTGGGCCGCAGCTTTGATCTTGCTGATGAGTTCAGCCGCGATCTCCGGCATGCGAGCGGAAACATCAATCGGCTTGGCCACAAAATCGAATGCTCCCAGCGACAACGCCTGCAGCGTCACCGAGGCGCCCTGGGTGCTGTGGGAACTCACGACGATGACCGGCAGGCGGTGGCGGCGCATGATTTCCTTCAGCATGTCGAGTCCGCCCATGCCGGGCATTTCCAGGTCAAGGGTCACAACCTGCGGCTTCAGTTCCTCGATTTTCTTGAGCCCGAAATTCCCGTCCATCGCGGTGCCGACGACTTCGATCGAGCTGTCGGTTTGCAGAATCTGCGGAATCAGCTTCCGCATGAGCGCGGAATCGTCCACTACCAGCACGCGCACCGGGCTCATGGGCGCACCTCAGCCAGACTCTGGTCCGCACTCTTCCGGTCGGCATGAGAGAGCAACATTCCGGAGAGAATGCCGTCGGCCTGTTGCGATCGAGACTTGCTGTAACGCTCCACAATGGCGGGAAGATTCACGATGAGCACCACCCGGCCATCGCCCAGGATGGAAGCCCCACTGATCAAGTCGGTAGCCACGGTCTGGTCGTCCAGCGCCTTGATGACGAGTTCTTCTTCTCCGTCCAGACTGTCCACGATCAGCCCCAGCTTGCGCTCGCCCAGGGAAATGACCAGCACAAAGATCTTTCTGGAATCGTCGGTCCCGACCTCAGGCGCTCGCCCCAGGCGAATGAGGGGAAGAACCTGGTTGCGCATCTGCAAGACTTCGTAGTGGTGTACCTGGTGCACGTCGGATTCCCGGGCGCGCGCAATTTCCGCCACGGCATTCAGCGGGACGGCGTACAGCCGCTGCTCCACGCGGAACAGCAGAGCCTTGATGATGGCCAGCGTCAGCGGCAACTTCAGGCGGAAGGTTGTGCTTTGGCCGGCGCGGGTTTCGATGTCCACCGAGCCCTTCAGGCGATGCAACACGGTTTGCACCACATCGAGGCCAACGCCCCGGCCGGAAACTTCGGTGATTTCATCCGCGGTGCTGAATCCAGGCCGGAAGACGAGCGCGAGAATTTCATGTTCGCCCAAACGATCCGCTTCTTCCTCGGTGATGAGCGCCTTCTCCACAGCCTTGTTCTTGACTCTTTGCGAATCGATGCCGCGGCCGTCGTCGCTGATCTCGACGATCACCTGATTGCCTTGGTGGTACGAAGTGAGACGAATGGTGCCACGAGCCGCTTTCCCGGCGCGGACGACGCTCCTCGGGGCTCTCGATGCCGTGGCTGACCGCATTGCGAACCAGATGGGTCAGGGGTTCGGCGATGACATCCAGAAGGCTCTTGTCCAGGTCGGTGTCCTGGCCGCTTATGACCAGTTCCACGTCCTTGCCGCATTGCTTGGCAACGTCGCGCACCACCCGGGGAAAGCGGCGGAAAAGCTGCTCGACCGGAACCATGCGGATCTTCATCACCGAGCGCTGCAGATCACTCAGCACGCGTGACTGAAACGACATGGCGTCGGAGAAGCGGCCGCGCAGGGTCTCCTTGGGAACGTGCCGGGCAAATTCGGTGAATGCCTGCTGCAACATGGACCTGCCGATGATCAACTCCCCCACCAGGTTGAGCACGTTGTCGATGCGTTCGGCATCGACACGCAGAATGTTTTCCGCCAGAGCTGGGGTGTGATTGGCCTTGCCTGCCGCATGCGGTTCGGACTCGGCAGCTGCCGGATTGGCCGGAGAAGAAGCCTCAGCTTTTTCCGTGTCCTCTGCGGGAGCGGCTTTCTTCGGTTTGGGCGCAGCTTCATGAATCAGCTCGACGCTAACTCTCGCGATGACCGTTGGGATGCGGCATTGTGCGGCCAGTTGTTCCTTCGGCTTTTCGCTGGCCACCAGCAGCTCCAAACGCCTGGTGCTCTCGGGCGAACCGGCCTCGGGCCGGGTGGCCAGAACCTCACCCGATGGCTTCAACGCATTCATCACCAGTTGCCGGGCCGCGACGGGCATCACGCATTTTGGATCGATGCCGGCGGTGACGTGGTACACGTTCCTGCCCTGCGAGACTGCGTTCTGGATCGCCAGCTTTTCGTATTCGGTCCAGACCGCGGGAACGAAGGCGACTCGCAGCCGTCTTCTTCTTGGAGCGCTTTGCCGGGCTTTGCTTTGCTTCGAGAGCTCGCTGACCATTTTCGCCAAAGGCGCGGCCGAGGGCAGCTTGCCTTTGCGGCGATAGGCCGCCAGCATGGCCCCGAAGGTGTCCGCGGCTGCAAACGCCACCTCCGCCAGGCCGCCATGCGAGGCCGCGGACTCCAGGGCCAGAGCGTCTTCCAGTGCGTGCGCGGTATTGCTTAACTCCCGAAAGCCGCAAGCTGCGGCGTCACCCTTTGAGGGTGTGGACGATGCGGCGGATGCTGCGCACCAGTTCGACGTCGGCGGGGTTCTTTTCAAGCTTCAGCGCCTCGTCGTTCAGCGACTGCAGCAGTTCCTGGGAGGTCTCGAAAAAGAGTTCCCGCATCTCCGCGCCGCGCTCGTCGGAAAACTGAGTCATCCCGTCACCTCAGATCTTCTGGTACGCGGTTCCGCTGTTGCGGTGCACCATCACGAACTTGTCGGTCAGCGCCAGCAGGCTCTCGGCGTGCCCTACGAACAGATAGCCCGGTAGATTGAGGCAGCGGGCGAATTTTTCCAGCAGGCGCTTCTGCTCCGGCTCGTCGAAATACATCATGACGTTGCGGCAGAAGATCACGTCGTTGCGTTGCGGCAGGTATTCGGTTTTCAGATTGTGAAAGTCGAAATGCACCACTTCCTTGAGCGCCTTCTTGATGGCGTAACGGTCGCCGGTTTTGTCGAAGTAGCGCAGCCGGTAGCTGTAATCCACGCTTGCCATCTGCGTTTCGGAGTAAATGCCCTCCTGGGCCGCGCGCAATACCGAGTAGCTGATGTCGCTGGCGATAATCTCCACCTTCCAGGGCGGAGGAATCAGCGGCTTGGGTGACGGGGTTGCGACCGAGAGCGGATTGCGCAGGTAGAAATAGGCCAGGCTGTCGGCGACCAGCATGGCCAGGGTATAAGGCTCCTGCCCGGTGGAGCAGCCGGCGCTCCAGATGCGCAGCGAGTAGTCCCGTTGCGCCTGCTTGCGGCGAATCAGTTCGTCGAGAATGTGCTTATGGAACAGGTCCAGCTGCGCCTTGTTGCGGAAGAAGCTGGTCTCGTTGACGGTCAGGTTTTCCAGCAAGCGGGCCAGTTCGTTCTTGCCTTCTTTGCTGATCAGCAGGCGGTAATAGCTGTAGAAAGAATCCAGGTGGCATTCTTTAAGACGCCGTTGCAGGCGGTCCTGCAGGAAATGCGTGCGCCGGTCGTCGAAGTGCATGCCGCACTCCTGGTAGACGAGGGCCTGCAGAAGCTTGAGTTCGGCCTCGGTAAACTGCGCGGCAATCGTGGATGTGCCCATCGCTTCCAGTTCGTTCTTGCGTCCTAACTCGAAATTCTTTCGTGCGAAATCTCTAACCCGAAATCTCTATCGGCATACGTACGCCGATCCGTTACTTGCCGGCGGCAGCGCCGCGCGCCTCACCGCTTGCTCGCTCCGATTCCTCTTTTTTTGCGCTGCTTTCCAGCAGCTTGGCCATGTCCAGCAGCACGATCAGGCGGCCTTTGTACTTGCCCAGTCCGGTCACGCAGTTGAGTCCGCCGTCCTGCATGGCGGTCGGAGAAGGCTCGACGTCGGCGGCTGGAATCTTGATCACCTCCGATGCCGAGTCGACGATCAATCCGGAGAGCCGTCCACCGTGTTCCACCACCAGAATTCGATTACGCCGGTTGAGCGTCTTCTTCGGTTCGCCGAAGCGCTTGCGCAGGTCGAGCACCGAAACAATCTTGCCGCGCAGGTTGATCACTCCTTCCATGTAGTCGGGAGCGTCGGGCACGGCGGTGATTTCGGGCACGCGCACGATCTCGTGCAGGGAAGTGATGGGAACGCCGTAGGTTTCGCGTCCCACCTGAAAGCCGACGATGTGAAATTCATGATTCATGTCGAGTCCTGACTTAAACGCGAGCGCCGGCAGCGGCGCGCCGAGCGTTGGCCGCACGCATGCTCTTCGTAACGGGTGGCGGCACGCTCCTGCTGTTGCTCCAGGGCGAAACGGTGCATGCTGTCCAGCAACTCGCGCGACATCTTCGACATTTGCTCGGCCGAGGCTGCCAGTTCGGTGGAACCCGAAGTGGTCTGCTGCACCAGTTCGCGCATGCGCTCCATGGCTTTCACTACGGCCTGCGCTCCGGAAGCCTGCTCCTCGACCGCGGAGTTGATCTCGTGCGTAATTTCGTTCAAGCGGGTGGTGGCGCGCGCGATCTGCGACGAGCCGTGCGACTGCTCGTTGGTGGCGGCGCCAATTTCCTGCGCGAACTTGTAGACCTCGGTCACCACGTTGGAGATTTTGCGCAGGGCGCCATTCAGTTCCTGGCCCAGGCCGAGACCGTCGTTCACGATGCCGGTGCTGCGGTCCATGTTCTCGACCGCCTTGCGCGCTTCTTTCTGGATGCTCTGGATCAGTTCGGAAATTTCCTTGGTGGACTGGGCGGATTTTTCCGCCAGCTTGCGAACTTCGTCGGCGACTACCGCGAAACCCAGTCCGTGCTCACCGGCGCGCGCCGCTTCGATGGCGGCGTTCAATGCCAGCAGGTTGGTTTGCTCGGCCAGGTCGTCAATGACCTCGATGATTTTTCCGATGTCATCGGCGCGCTGTCCCAGCACGTCGATGATTTCGCCCGAGGAGCGAATGGTGATGTTGATCTTGTTCAGGCCGTCCGTGGCCTTTTCCATGGTGGAAATGCCGCTGTGGACTTCTTCCCGCGACCGGTTCGAGATATCCAGCAGAACCTTGGCGGTGTCGGCCACGCGCTGTATCGAGGCCACCATCTCATCGATCGAAGCCGAGGTCTCGCTTACGCTCGAGGCCTGGGTCTGGGTGTTCTTCACCATGTTCTGCACGTTGACGCTCATCTCGTGCATGGTGCTGGTTACTTCGTCGATGGCGGAGGCGGTCTGCAGGCTGACCTTGGCGGAATCGTCGGACGCGCCCGCCACCTGGCTGGAAGCGCTGGCTACCTGGGATGCGGCATCGCGAACGTTTCGCACCAGGTTTCTGCAGCCCGTCCACCATGCGCACGAAGGCGTTGCCCAGGGTGTCATCCTTCGAACGGGGCTTCACTTCCACCGAAAGATTTCCGCCGGCGATGGCTTCGGAGACCGACGCCATCTCCCGGAGATATGCGACCATGCCGTTGAAGGTCCGGCCCAATTCGCCGATTTCGTCCTTACGCTTGATGTCGATTTCGTGATCCAGATCACCCGCAGTGCCGATCTGTTTCGTGACCTTCATCAGATCGGCTCAGCGGTTCGGTGATGGATTTGGCGGTGCGGAAGGCGATGACCCCGCCCAGAACCAAGGCAGCCAGCGTGCTGAACAGCGCGATTCCGATGGTCCAGTTGCTGGCGCGCTTCGTCGTCGCTTCGCCGCTCTTCCAGCACCTTCTTGCTTTCCTGGTCAGCCATGTCCAGATATTCGGTCGAGGTCTTGACCCAGCTGCCGGCATCTTTCTGCAGGTAGAAGATTTGCAGTTCGGCTACGGTGGAGTTTCCCTGATCCACCTCTTTCCGCTTTTGCATCAGCGGTTCGGCGAAGTCCCGGGCCCAGTTCTGTTCGGTCTGCTGCACTTTGGCCAGCGCAGTTCGCTGTTGCTCCGAAGTGGAAAGGGCTGGTCGCGGCTGCATCCGGTCCGAGAAGGTGCGAATTCCGTCGTTTACGTGGTCGGATTCCCGGCTGTCGCCGCTGAGAAGGTAGTTGGTCAGATACAGGCGGTTCTGCATCATCTGAAATCTGATTTTGTCGGTGGCGTCTGCCAGTTCCAGGGCCTGGGATGCGGCAGGCTTTGGCGCTGTGTTCGCGGTGCACCGACCACAGGTTCACGGCAAGCAGCACCACGACCATGACAAGGACGGCCCCGAAGCTTAGATAAAGTTTCTTGCCGATCGTCATTTGTTCCTCCGCTATCCACTCTCTGCTGCGCGCTTCCTGGGGCGCGGGGCGAACTCCCCGCTGGTTAGTCCCTCGCTCTACTCCTGCGGCTGAAACTTGAATTCCACGATTCCGCTGCTCTCGGTCGCGGCGGGTTCGAATCGCCACTGCCGCATGGCGTCCTGTGGCCGCATTGACCAGCATGGGATGGCCGCCTACCGCCTTTGAGCTCTTCACCGTGCCGTTGGGAGCCACGACCACCGCCAACCGCACCGTGTCCGGTAATGCTCATGCGCCGGGCAATTTCGGGATAGACAGGCGACACCTTGGTCTTTGGCTTCCGGGTCAGTTCATCGCTCTTTGTTTCGTCATGCTTTGTTTCCTCATGAACCGCGGCTTCATGAGCAACGGCGTCGTGAGCCCCGCTGTCCTGAGCCGCGACTGCATAGGGGCCAACCATCGCCGACCCAACGTAAGCGCCAGCAATCCCACAATCAGATTCATCGTCCACTGCTGCATCTTGGCCAAGGACACAAGTCTCTCCGAGCAGGGGGATTCCCCGTCGGCTCAAGTGCAATGCCGATGCCAGCCCGCCGTCACGCGCCAGAAAATATGGCCTTCATCTGTCGTAAATTATTTATTTTCTTAGGCTTAGTAGTTACCATGACCTCAGGACCGAGGCGTGGAATCGAGCTTAAGAATTGTCTCATCAACCCTATTCATCTCAGTTTGAGACACGGGTCACGCCTCGTCGCCACGGGCGTTTCACAACTCGGCACCCGACCCCTTTTGTCCTTGACTCAAATTGAGAATGCAGTCTAATTTGTTTTATATTCAACTACTTGTAAAGTCTATTCACCTTGGAGCGATGGCACTCTGACCATGTCAGCCGGAGACGCGACCGTGGTGCAAGGCGGCAATCCGCGGTCGGACGACGCTTTTCAACGGCTACTCCTCAAATTCTCCGCCGCAGCCGCTCGAAGGAACCTCGGCGCACGCAATGATCCGTTTGTTTTGCCAGGCAACGCGCGAGTTCTTTCAGGTGGATGGAGCATATTTCTGGCAGTGGGTTTCCGGCGACGAGCTGGTGGGAGCCGAAGCCGATGGGTTGATGGCCGACCGTTTCCGGGGCACGAGGCTCAAGGCCACCCAAAATTCGGTGGCTATCGCGATCGAAGCCATCCGGAAGCGCAAAACCCTCTACGAAAACCGTCTGGATCCTGTCCACCTACCGCATGGCTGCGGAATTTCGCGCCCTGTCGATTATGGCGGCGCCCCTGGTGGTCGGAAACGAAGTCATCGGGGCGACAACATTTCTGCACTCCTCCGATCCGGATTTCTTCAATGAAGACCTGGCGGCCAAGGCCACGATTCTGGCTGGACAACTGGGCAGTCTGCTGGAAGCCCGCCGTCTTACCCAGGTTTCCCGCGAGGAGCATCGACGCACCGAGATTCTGGCGGAAGTGGCGCAGGCTCTGCGCTCCGCACCGGAATCCGCGGCTGTGGTCGAGGCCGTCGCCGACCGGCTGCGGGTGCTTTTGCGCACCCGCCTGGTTTGCATGCTGCTGCGGGAGGGCGCTGGTTTCAGCCTGCGCGCGGTTGCCGCCGAATCTCCCCAATTGGCAGCCTCGGTGCGGTCCCGCCACGATCGACGGGGATTGCAGTTCGCCGCGGATCTGGCCAGCCGGGCGGTAGCGGCGGGCGAACCCATCAGCGTAGCCATCGATCCCGCAACTCACGCACTGGGCGACCTGGTGCCTCCCGGAATGCTGATCGCCGCGCCCTTCCGCACCTCCGTCGCCCAGGGTGCAGTGCTGGTTTATCCGCGCCCGGAAGGCGTCTTCACCACGGAGGAGAAGTCGCTGGTCTCCGTGGTCACCGGCTTCGGGGCGGTGGCGATCGCCAATGCGGAGCTTTGCAACACCGCCCGGGCGCAGGCTCACGAACTCCACCAACTGCTGGATATCTCGGCCGAGCTCGGCTCCATCGGACAGCTGGATGAATTCCTGCAGCGCTTTGCCTTGCGCGCCGCGGACTTTCTGGGTTTCGGGCGCGGCTTTATCGGTCTTCTGGAAAATGGCATCTTCCGAGTGCGCTGGGGCGCGGAAAATGGCAAGCCCGAGGCAGGTGGATTTCGAGCTTCCCGACGGACCGGCCAGCCGCGCCTTGCTCAACCAGGAAGTGTTCTGGTCCGACGATCCCAGCAAACTTCCCGGAGCTCATCTGGAGCTTCTCGCCAGCTTCAACGTGCGGCAATTGTTGACCGTTCCGCTGCTGGACACTCGCGGCGAAGTCCTGGGCATGTTCGGCGTGCTGGATCGGCTGGATGGGGCCGGCATCTCGCAGGAAGACATTCGTCGCGCCCGGGCGCTGGCGGCACAAGTTGCCGTCGCGCTGGAAGTGACTCGAAACCTTCACCAATCCGAGTAGCACCGCCAGCAGAGCCGAGTCTCTGATGGGGCTGGCCCTGGAACTCAATTCCCACCTGAGGCTTCCCGAGTTCGCCCGGAATTTTGTCAGCCGTGCCGCAAACATTGTGGGCGCGCGTCAGGGCAGCGCTTGCCGTCAAGCAGGAAACCGGCCTGGAAACCCTGGTCCTGCAGAGTGCCGACGGACAGGAAATTCAGGAGCCGTCGCTGCTGCGGCGCTTCAGTCATGCCATTGAAGACGCTCTGGCCCAACATAAAGGAGCGATCGTCTCTGCCGCGACGGCGGAATTGTTAGGCCCAGCGCTTGGCTTCGGAGATCGGCGGCGACTAATTACATCCTGGTGCGGCTGCTGGGAGCTTCGGGAGAACTGGTCGGGTGCTGTGTCTCGGGGGCGTCGCACAGACTCTGGCGGGCGCGAATGAAGACGAACAGGTCCTGCAAGCCATTGCGGGACATGCCGCGGTCGCGCTGGAAAATGCCCGCCTGTTTACCCGCATGGATCAGGCCAACCGGCACTGGATCGAAATCTTCGACGCCATCAGCGATTTCATCGTGGCCCACGACGAGGCCGGCAACGTTTTGCGGGTCAACCGCTCGCTGGCCGATTTCATCGGAGCCACGCCGCAGGATCTGATCGGGGTCAACATGTCCGCCCTGCTGGCCATGGGCAATGCGCCGCCATGCGCTCCTGCCCGTTCTGCCGCAGCACGGCGAAGGCGACGACGAGTACGTTCATCCCGTGCTGGAGCGCACCTACCTGGTTTCCACTTCGCGGGTGCACGGCGCCAGCAGCGAGGGAATGCAAACCATCCACGTGCTCAAGGACATCAGCGACCGCCGGGAGGTGGAACACCGCTATCGCGAACTGTTCGACAACATTCAGGAAGGGCTCTTTTTTTCCACGCCGGATGGCCGCTTCATCGAGGTGAACGACGCGCTGGTCCGCATGCTGGGCTATGGCAGCCGGGAAGAATTGCTGCAGGCGGACGTTCGCACCCAGGTTTATTTCTCGGCCGAACGGCACGAGGAACTTGCCCGGCAGATGCAGGAACACGGCGTGGTGCGCAATCACGAAGAGACGCTGCGCCGCCGTGACGGATCGGTGGTTTATGTCCTGATCAACGCCTTCGCGGTGCGCGACAGCCAGGGCCGGGTCACGCAGTACCGCGGCCTGATGCTCGATATCAGCGGACTGAAGAACTTCCAGTCGGAACTGCAGCGCGAGCGCGACTTCTCCGGCAAGATCCTGAACAACACCCAGAGCCTGATTCTGGTGGCGGACACGGCCGGACTCATCAGCTACGCCAACCGGCGCTGGCATGACATGGGCTACGAGCAGAAACAGTTGCTGGGACGGCCGCTGGAAGACCTGGTGGCGCCCGGCTCGCCGCGCTCGATTCTCAGCGAGGCTTTCAGCGCCACTCTGGCCGGACGCCAGGTGGACAATCTGGATCTGCAGATCCTGCGCGGAGATGGGAGGATCGGACATTTCTCCGTCAACCTGAGCCCCATGCGCGATGAGCAGTCCCAGGTCACCAGCATGGTGGTGGTGATGACCGACGTTACCGATGCCGCCAGCCTGCAATCCAAACTGATGCACGCGGAGAAGATGGCGGCGGTCGGACAGCTGGTTTCCGGCGTCGCCCATGAGGTCAACAATCCCGCTCACCGCGATCCTCGGCTTCGCCGACCTGCTTGATGGAAAATCCCGAGGTTCCGGAAAGCGCGCGCAAGGATCTGCGAGTCATCCTGCAGGAAGCGCAGCGCACCAAGCAGATCGTGCAGAACCTGCTCAGCTTTGCCCGGCAGATGCCGCCGCAGCGCAAAGCCGGTGCAGCTGAATCCGATCCTGCGGCGCACGGTTCAACTGCGCTCTTACGACTTCCAGAGCCACGGCGTGGAAGTCGTCGAACATCTGGATCAGGAACTGCCCAGCGTGATTGGGGATTCGCACCAATTGCAGCAGGTGTTCCTGAATATTCTGAACAACGCCTATGACGCGGTCAGCGAAACTGGCCGCCCGGCGCGGATCGAGATTGCGACCACGCGCAAGGGCAACTCGGTCGAGATCTCCTTTCGCGACAACGGGCCTGGAATCTCGCACCCTGACCGCATCTTCGATCCCTTCTTCACCACCAAGGAAGTGGGCAAAGGAACGGGCCTGGGATTGAGCATCTGCTACGGCATTGTGCACGAGCATGGCGGCGAGATTCTTTGCCACAACAACACCGGCGGGCGGGGCGCGACCTTCGTCGTGCGCCTTCCCGCCACGCCAGAAGCGGCCTCGGTCGGGGCCGCTGCCGGAGTCATACAAAGATGAGCACACAACCTGTCACCAAACCCGCAATCTTGCCGGTACTGCTGATCGAGGATGAGCCGGCGGTGATGGCCTACGTCCGCGCCACGCTGGAGCGCAACGGCTACTCCGTGGTATGCGCCGAATCCGGAGCCGAAGGTGTGCGGCTGCTGGAGTCGGGAGAATTTCTGGGCGTGGTTTCCGACATGCGCACGCCGGGAGGAGTCAACGGCGCCGACGTCCATGCCTGGGTAGCGCAGCACCGTCCCGAACTGGCGGCTCGCATCGTCTTCATCACCGGCGATATCGCCAATGAAGAAACCGTGGCCACGCTGCGCGAGACCGGCGCTCCCTGCGTGGAGAAGCCATTTCGGGTGCAGCAGTTTATCTCAGTCGTCGAAAAAACTATGGGGAAAGCACAGTGAACGAAGATCTGCGAATCCGCCTCCTGATCGTCGATGACGAGCAGAGCATCCGCCAGCTCTGCATGACCGTGGGCGAGGCCCTCGGGTTTGTCTGCATGGAAGCCGATGGCGGCGAGTCGGCTCTGGCCCTGCTCGAAGAGCAGCCCGCGCACATGATTCTGACCGACATGGTGATGCCCAACATGTCCGGGCTGACGTTTCTGGAAAGGGTGAAGAAGATGCTTCCCCGCACCGAAGTCGCGGTCATGACCGGCCACGGATCGGTGGAAACCGCGGTCCAGGCCATGAAGCTCGGCGCCTACGACTACATCAGCAAACCCTTCTCCCCGCTGGAAGAACTGCGGCTGTTCCTGCGCCGCATGGCGGAAAAGGTGCGCCTGGTCGAAGAAAACGAATTTCTGCGCGAGCGCGTGGATACCGAGACCGAGCTGCATGGAATCGTGGGCGCGTCCGCCAAGATCCAGGATGTGCTGCGCATGATCTCGCGCCTGAAAGACACGCACACTCCCGTCCTGATCACCGGCGAAAGCGGCACCGGCAAGGAACTGGTGGCGCGCGCCATCCACTTCCGCGGCTCCTTCGCCAAGCGCCCGTTCGTGGCGGTGGATTGCGGATCGCTGGTGCCCACGCTGATCGAGAGCGAATTGTTTGGCTACGAGAAAGGCGCGTTTACCGGCGCCATCAAATCGCGTACCGGACTGTTTCAATCCGCCAACGGCGGAACGATCTTTCTGGACGAGATCGGCGAACTGCCGCCGGAGATGCAGGCCAAGCTGCTGCGGGTTCTGCAGGAAAAAGAAGTCCGCCCGGTGGGCAGCAATCAGAAAGTAAAGGTGGATGTGCGCGTGATTGCCGCCACCAACCGCGATCTCGAAACGGAATACCGCAACGGCACGTTCCGCAAGGATCTTTACTTCCGTCTGAACGTCGTGACCGTGCGCCTGCCCTCGCTGCGCGAACGCCGCTCCGATATTCCGATGCTGGCGCACTGGTTTCTGGAGCGCTACGCTCGCGGCGGATCGATTCAGATCACGACCGCCGCCATGAAATCACTGCTGCAATATGACTGGCCGGGAAACGTCCGCGAACTGGAGAACTGCGTTGAGCGGGCGGTGGCTCTGGGCGATCAGCGAACCATCGATTTCAACGATCTGCCGCCAGCCATCACTTCTGGTCTTCCGGGGACTGAGCTGGAATCTGGTTCGCCTTCCTCTTCCGGCCTGAGCAGCACCGACCTGGAGGACATCGAGCGCGCCACCATCCAGCGCGTTTTCGAGCAGGTGAAGGGCGACAAGGCGCTGGCCGGCAAGATGCTGGGCATCAGCCGGGCCACGCTTTATCGCAAGCTCAAGCGCTACAACATCGGGCCCCGGGAAGTGGTGGCGACCAGCCAGGCTCTGCAATAGTTGCCAGCAACCGTGAGACGATGTTTCATTGTGAGACAAAGGCTTGACATTGGCCTGAAACTGTTACCCTGCGTTCTTCCACTATTTCTCCATATTAATCAATCAACTTACGTAAATTATTGCCATGCCTCCGACTTTGGTGGGGCTCGTGCATCCTTTCCTTCCGATGCGGTCCGGGTGCCCACGCCATGCTAACCGGCAGGCCGGGGGACCCAGGCCGCGTCGACCCTGGACAACACGAGGTACGGCGGTGCCCACACAGGCCACAGGCAGAGCTCGCGTCCGGCAGGAAAGCTGCACGGCCAAGTTGGCAAAGTTCTTTCCGGAGGCCAGTCCGGTACGCATTCCGGTGCGCCTGACTCGCGTGGTGGGGGAGGGAAACGCGGCCAGCGAAAGCACCGTGATCGAATTCGGCACGGCTCGTGAAGTGCTGTTTTCTTCGACCTTGCCGCTGGAATTTGCGGACATGCTGCGGCTGCAGAATTCCGATGGCACGCTGGACGCGGAAGCTTCCGTAGTGGCCTTGCAATACACCAGCGGACGCACTGCCGTTGCCGCCCGCTTTACTCAGGAAGTCTCCAACTGGATCGTGAAACCATGACTGTGACACCGAAAAAGAAGGACCTGGCAGCGGAGTGGCGCGAAGCGCGCCTGCTCCATCCTCTGTACAGCGCATTGGCACGCGAGTTCGTCATCGAACTGCCGGCTTGTGACGACCTCGAAGCTGGCATGGAAGATCCGCCAGCAGGAGTCGGTCGAGCAGGCGCGCCAGTGGTTCCTGGAGATGGATCAGAAGATCCAGGTCCATCAATTGCGCCAGTTCCTGCAAACCACGAACCTGACCAGCGAAGAAGGGCTGCAGACTCTGCTCGAGCACCATCTGCACCGCGCAACCCGCCTGGACGCGGATCGCGACAAGATTGATTTTCTGCTGGTCCAGTACTTTTCCCACTGCGCTCCCTCGCGTCTGGAAGATGCCGACGTGGATCTGGCTTATGTGGCCCAGACGCTGGAGCCGGTTCTGGGAAGTGTCGACCTGTTTCTTCCCTCCTGGCTGCAGCCGCTCGATGATTTCATCCAGGCCGCCGACGGATGCCGAAGTTTGAATGAACTGCTCACCAGCGGCACCCTGGAAAAGGGCAGAAAGCTCAAGAGCTCCACCGAGAAAACTACTTCGAGCCGGTCGCGATGGTGGCATTCACCCGTTTCAGCTTCCTGATGCGGCGGGTTTTCTTCCGCCTCATGCACAACGATCTGAACACCATTCTTGATGGATTGCGCGAGCTTGAAGCACGCGGCGTGAACACGCTGGATTGCCGCTCGGCGCAATTTTCAGCCGACGAACCGGTGGACCGGCTGCGCATGATCTGCCAGTCCTGGAAGGTGATGTTCCACGCCGAGTATTCTTCGGGCCAGCCGTTGCGCATGCTGGTAGATCTTCGCAACGTGATGGATGCGGCGCTGGCACGGACCGGAAAGAAAGCGAGCAGTCGTCCGGTCAAGCCAGCCGGGCGGGCCAAGGCGGCGGCCGCCAGCGCGCACTTTGCGACGGCCGATTCCGATGCCGCGGAATTCGAGGTCAAGAGCGTTCCTGCGTGGGATGAAGAGGCGTCTGCCACTCCACAAGATCCAGAGGACGACGACAAAGCCTAGGCGCTGACTTTCGTCGGACAAGGAATTTTCGGGCAGACGATCTTTGAGGCGGACGACCAGGGAACGGAGCAAGAATTTGGATCAGGCCACGGCATTGATAATTTCCGACGACGCGGATTTTTCACGCGCCGTAATGGATCGTTGGCAGGGAGAGCGGAACGCGCCGGCATTTACCCTGATGAGCGGGGACATCTGCCGCGATCTCGATGCCGACGGCTTCGATCTGGCCATCGTTGGAGCCGTTCGCGCCGGAAATTCTTCCCGGCTGTATTCCGAGCGCTCGATCCGGCAGGCCAGCCGGTATTGTTTGTGCGCGAAGGAAAGCGATCCGCCGAGCAGGCTCGCGAGATCCACGCTGGAATCCGAGTGCTGCAGCAGCAGGAAGGCTGGCTGGACGCTTTGGTTCTGGTCGCGACCGAAATATTGCTGCTGGGTCAAGCCACGGCACGCGCTCAACGAGCCGAGCACGCCAGAAAATCGCTGGAGCAACAGGCTGCGTTGGGCCGTTACATGCTGAAGTGCGGCATACCCTGAACAATTCGCTGACCTCGGTTCTGGGCAACTCCGAGCTTCTCTTGCTCGAGCCCGGAGCACTTTCCGCCGGCGCGCGCTCGCAAATTGAAACCATCCGCAACATGGCCGTGCGCATGCACGAAATCCTGCGCCGCTTCTCATCGATCGAAAAGGAACTCAATGCGGTAGAGAAGCAGGCGGAGAATGAAGCCAGAACCAAAGTCGCGGGCGGCGACCGCAAGTTTGAGCTAGTAATTCCGCAGCGGTAGGCAGCGGCTTTTCCTACGCGATCAAAAATTCCTTCGTCCGCAACTCCTTGATCATGTCTCTCAGCTTGGCCGCCTTCTCAAACTCAAAGCGTTTGGCCGCTTCGCGCATATCGCTTTCCAGCTTCGCGATGTAGGCGTCCAGCTCTTCCTGCGACTTGAATTCGGGCATGCCTTCCGCCTCGACGTCGGTCAGATCGGTGTAGTCGGCTTCGATGATCCGGGCCAGGGTCATGTCGAGCGGCCGCATGATGGACTCCGGCGTGATCCCGTTGGCCTCGTTGTAGGCCACCTGGATGGCGCGCCGGCGGTCGGTTTCGCCCATGGCTTTCTTCATCGAGTCGGTCATGCGATCGGCGTAGAGAACGGCGCGGCCGTTCAGATTGCGGGCGCAGCGGCCGATGGTCTGGATGAGCGATCCACTCGACCGCAGGAAGCCTTCTTTGTCGGCATCGAGAATCGCGACCAGCGAAACTTCGGGCAGGTCGAGGCCTTCGCGCAGCAGGTTGATGCCGATCAGCACGTCGAACTCGCCCTTGCGCAGATCGCGCAGAATCTTTACCCGCTCCAGAGTCTCAATCTCGGAGTGCATGTAGCGGCACTTCACGCCCACTTCGCTGTAGTACTCGGCCAGGTCTTCGGACATGCGCTTGGTGAGCGTGGTCACCAGCACGCGCTCGCCGCGCGCCACCCGATCGCGAATCTCGTGCAGCAAGTCGTCGATCTGTCCCTTGACCGGGCGAATTTCGACCGGCGGATCGACCAGGCCAGTGGGCCGGATAATCTGCTCCACCACCACGCCTGCGGACTTGGTCAGTTCGTAGGGCCCGGGCGTGGCCGAAACGTAGACCATCTGGTTCATCCGGTGTTCAAATTCTTCGAACGTCAGCGGGCGGTTGTCCAGCGCCGACGGCAGACGGAAGCCGTATTCGACCAATGTTTCCTTGCGCGAGCGGTCGCCGTGATACATGCCGTGCAACTGCGGCACCGTCTGGTGCGACTCGTCGATGAACATCATGAAGTCGCGAGGGAAGTAGTCGAGCAGAGTCGGCGGCGGTTCGCCCGGCAGCCGGCCGGTGAAGTGGCGGGAATAATTTTCGATGCCATGGCAGTAGCCCATGGCCTTGATCATCTCCAGGTCATACATGGTGCGCTGGTGCACCCGCTGCGCCTCCACCAGCCGGCCCTGCTTCTCCAGTTCCGCTTCCCACCACAGCAGTTCTTCGCGGATGGACTGCGCGGCCTTGTCGCGAGTCTCCGGCTTCATCACGTAATGAGTCTTGGGATAAATCGGCAGGCGAACATATTTCTGCTTGACCGTGCCGAACAGGGGATCGATCTGCGAGAGCGACTCCACTTCGTCTCCCCATAACTCGACGCGATAGGCCATGTCGTCGTAGGTGGGGAAGATTTCGATCACGTCGCCGCGCACGCGGAAAGTGCCGCGCCGGAAGTCGCCGTCGGTGCGCTCGTAGAGAATCTCCACCAGCTTGCGGGTGATGTCCTCGCGCTTGATCTTCTGGCCCTTTTCCAGGAACAAGCAGCATGCCGTAGTAGGCTTCGGGCGAGCCCAGGCCATAGATACAGCTCACCGAAGACACGATCAGGCAGTCGCGCCGCTCAAACAGCGACCGGGTCGCCGACAGCCGCAGCTTGTCGAGTTCGTCGTTGATCGTGGATTCTTTTTCGATGTAGAGGTCGGCCGCGGGAACGTAGGCCTCGGGCTGGTAGTAGTCGTAGTAGGAGACGAAATATTCCACCGCGTTATGGGGAAAGAAGCTCTTGAATTCGTGATAGAGCTGGGCCGCCAGGGTCTTGTTATGCGCCATCACCATCGCGGGCCGGTTGGCCTGCTCGATCACCTTGGCCATGGTGTAGGTCTTGCCCGAGCCGGTGACTCCGAGCAAAACCTGGTGCTGCTCGCGGTCGAAAACGCCGCGAACCAGGGATTCGATGGCAGTAGCCTGGTCGCCGCGCGGCTTGTAGTCGCTGACTAATTTGAAGTCCATAAAGTCGACGCCCGCTTACAGATGGGAATTCTGACGTCCGGGCATCTCTTGATTATAACGCGGACGGAAAAGGGCGCTACGGGGACAGAAACGGGCAAGAAAAAGGCGCGAGATTGGAGGTCTCGCGCCGAAATGCTTAGCCGGTTGAACCCTGACTACGGCAGTTTGAAGTTCACCGTAATCTGAGTTTCAACTTCCACTGGCTCATTATTCAGATAGTAGGGTTTGTATTTCCATTGCCGCACCGCGTCCGCGGCGGCGCGCCCAAGAACCGCGTCGCCACTCAACTGTTTGACCCCGGTGATGCTGCCGGTCTTGGAGATGTTCGCCTGCAGCTCGACTTTCCCTTCCAGGCGCATCTGCATTGCCTGCGGCGGATATATGGGCTGAACTTTCTTGAGTATCAGTCCCTGTGAAACGCCCTGCGAGATTCTCAGCGTCTGCTGCGGCGCTCTTGCCGCATTGACGGCAGTCGTGTTGACCACACCGTTCAGCGCCGAGCTGTTCGTGTTGCTCGGCGATGCTGGTCGCCGCGGGCGCTTGCTCTGGCTCCTCGACTGGAGCTTCCAGCTTGGGCTGCAGTTGAGGAACCATTCTTGACCACCAGAGGCTGAGATTGTTCTGACCTTCGCGGCCACGGGTGGTTTGACCACGGTTTCATCATTTTCACTGGCTGGTCGCCTTGACGGGAGCAGGATTCTTGCTCCCCGGAATCTCCGCCACCACGGCAGCAGAAGGTTTGGAGGGAAGCGGGTTGGCGCTGGGCGTTTCCGAAGTCTGGGTCTGAGTCGTAATATCGCCTGCCGGAGTCTGAGAGTCAGCAGCGGAACTCACCGGTTCGGCGGGAATTGAAGCCGGTCCCGGTTGTCGCGGGCGCGATCGCCTGCGGCGCCGGTGTGGGATGTGCGGACTGCATCCTGGTCCAACCAAAATAACCAGCCGCGGCGACGCCAAGGAGCACTACCGCAACCAGCAGAGTCTTCTTGCTGCCCCCGGAGCCGGCGGCTTGTGCTTCCTGATCTTCTCCCAGCGATGATCCGAGACCCGATCCAAGAGAAGAAAAACTGGGAGAAGAAAAACTGGGCGCCTCAACTGCAGCCGCAGAGTCCGATTCCCAACCCAGTGTGGCGTCCGACTGGACGTCCTGGCTCTCGCGGTTTGTGTTGTGCCGGCCGACCGGTCGACTGTTAGGTTCGATTGCCGGCGCGCTCGACAGCGGAATTTCCCTAGCCCGAGCAGGTGCTGCTGCAGCGCCCCCCTTGCCCTGAGTCGCTTGAGCTGAGGAAGAGCGGCGGCGTGGCTCGCCGCCGGTTTGTCGTACTCAACTTTTCCCGCAGCTTCCGCGGCCCGGCGCAGGGCCGAGGCCATCGGCTCCGCCATGGGCTTGGAGCGTGGCTGCCAGGCATACTGCTTGGACGAACTGGAATCAGCCGCAGACGGCGATTGCTGACCCGCCGGAGCAGAGTCCGGCATGTATTCGAGCAGCGCTGCGTCGACGGTATCAGGCTGCGGAGAAGGTTCCGCGTCAAGTTCGAAGGCGGAAGCGCTGGCACTCGGCGGCGGAGCGGCTGAGTGTGATGGAAACGGCGCAGACAACGAAGACGAAGACAATGCGGAACAGAGGTCGATGTCGCGGACACCGAAGGCAAAGACGATGGCTGCTGTCTCGCTGCAACCGGTGCCGCGGGAGTTGAAACGCTGCCTGCCGGTTTCGCGGTCTGTCCCTTGCGCAATAAACCACGAGCCACACGCAACGTGCCTTTGGACTGTTCTACGTGAATTGGTTTGGTCAGCACCAGGTTGGCGCCCAGGCGGAAAGCCTTGGCCACGCCCGCTTGTCCTTCAACCACCGCGACTGCCAGCGAAGCCTGGTTCGAATCGGAGTTGCGCGCGCTCTTGAACAGCAGAGCTGCATTCTGCTCGTTATCGCAATCCACCACGATCGCGTCGAAATGCTGCCCCATCAATTTCTTGACCGCGGCAAAAGGCTCGTTGCAGGGCTCGACACTGAATTCGAGATCGCTTAATACCTGGCTGACTACGCGAGCCGTTTTCTCATCCGGGCAGAATAATAGCGCTTGGTAACTCATAGCATTCAATCGTAGGTAGAGGGTTCGGGAGCAGCAAGTTACTGTGGTAATTGGCGGTTACAATGGCGGCCATGCGGGTGCCGCTGTGGCTCAAAATCTCGTGGACGATCTGGGTGGCAGTGTGGGCGCCGGTGTACTGGAAGCACTATGGGGCGCAGAATCTCCTCTATTTTTGCGACTTGGGGAATGTTTTTATCGCGATCGCGCTCTGGCTGGAAAGCCCGCTGCTTTTTTCCTGCCAAGCCACCGGATTGCTTCTATTCCAAAGTCTCTACACCATCGATTTGCTGGGCGCCCTGCTGAGTGGCAGGCATCTGATCGGCGGCACCGAGTACATGTTCGACAGCGGCGTTCCGATGTTTGTCCGCCTGCTGAGCCTGTTTCACTTGGTCACGCCGCCGCTGTTGCTCTGGGCGATCTGGCGGCTGGGCTATGACCAGCGTGGATGGAAGTTGCAAACTTTGATCGCGTGGGTAGTGGTGCCGATCAATTATTTCTGGCGGCCGGAATTCGACATCAACTGGGCCCGCGGGCCATTTTTTCGAGAACAACACCTGGTTCCAGGATGGCTCTACCTGCTGGGATATCTGATTCTTGTGCCGCTGGTGGTGTACTGGCCGACCCATCTGGCATTGCAAGCGTGGGCCACTCGGCGAAAACACTCACCGATAGTCAAATAGACGAGCCACGCTACTTGCACTCACGCTTCCTGAGCGGAATCGGCGCGCCGTGAAAAAACGGCCGGACGCGCAGAGCCTTCACTCCCGCTTTCCCAACGCTGAGCCCGGCTGCGGATAAGGCAGCGAATTGCTGAACTCGGAAATTTCGGCGGGTGGAAAGTCGGGGAAAGGCAACTCGTTG
The DNA here is from genome assembly GCA_963812465.1 of Terriglobia bacterium. Classification (GTDB taxonomy): domain Bacteria; phylum Acidobacteriota; class Terriglobia; order Terriglobales; family Acidobacteriaceae; genus JAIQFF01. The sequence goes on along the minus strand of CAWEVE010000012.1, from coordinate 50,308 downwards.
CCCTCTCGCCATTTCTCGACCTGGCGAGCAACCTGCTCCGCTTTCTCTTTGTCGATACCCGTATCCCGGCCCAGATAGACAGTCTGCGAGGGGAATGCAAGGCCCGTGCCGGCCGCCGCGAGGATGTCCATGATCCGCAGCAGCAGGTCTTCGCGGATGGCCAGGAACTCGTTGAAGTCACGAGTCAGCACGTAACAGAATATTTCCATCGTCAGCGAGCTCTCATCGAATGCGATGAAGCGGTTGCGCGCGCCCTCGGTTTCCACCTTTGGGATGTTCGTAAAGCAGACGACGGATTTGCACCAGCACGTAACGCATCTGGTCGGGCGAAGTCTCGCAACGCAGTCCCAGCTTGGTATTGAACAGGATCTTGTCGCGGCGGCTCAGGTTCTCCACGTTCATCGTCGCCAGCGAACCGTTGGGGATGAAGAGTTCAGTCCGGTCGGGAGTACGAATCCGGGTGGAGCGCAGACTGATGTCTTCCACCGTGCCTGTGCGATCGCCGAAGCGGCAGACATCCCCAATGCTGATCACTTCGTCGCCGAGAATCGAAACCCCGCCGAACAGATTTTCCAGAGTCTTCTGGGCCGCGAATGCGACCGCGATACCGCCAATGCCTAATCCAGCGAGCGGTGTGGTGAGGTTGAAGCCGAGAGTGCCCAGCACCAGAAAAATAGCCAGCACAAAAATCGCGGCCTTGAGCACGCGTTCGCCCAGAAGCATGAGCGATCCGGTGCCCGTGCGCCCGGAGAGCAGCGCCCGCTGCCGCACGCTGCGCATCACCTCTCGCAGAAATCGCCACAGCAGCCAACTGAATGCGATGACCGCGACCACTCCCGCCACCTGCTGGTAGTGGTGCCGGGGCAGGACCGGAATGCGGATGTAAGCCACCAGAATTTCGTGGATCAACACGCCCAGCAGCAGCCACAGCGGACGAACAAAAGAACTCCAGGCCGCAGCTACGGCGTGCTGCCGGTAGCGCGCCCAGCTGTACCAGGGCAATCGCAGAAGCTGAACCGCCAGCCATGCCAGAAGCGCGGCCACCGGAATCGCCAGCAGGATTGCCAGCCATTGCCACAACGGCAGCCCCAGAAAATCGTGACGCACCAGCGCTTGCGGCAGATGAGTTTCCACCTGATGTACCGCGGCCTGCTCGTACAACTCAGGCACCTTGGCCAGAGTGTCGGACGAGATGAGCCAGATTTGTCCAGCGTTGGCGTCGGCGGTGCGGACAAGAATGAGATCGGCGTCAACGTCGCCGGCGTTGAGCGTGCCGACGCGTTGCCGGTCGAAAGGCATTCCTTCCTGCGGTGTTCCCTCCGGCTGGTTGCTGATTCGCCGCAGGTCGCCGGTAAAGGCGCGATCAATTACGAGTTTCAGTTTCGAAGCAAGATCTTCGCCCTGGGTAAGGCGCTTGGCGGCGGACAGTTGCAGATACTGCGCCGCAATCGAATAATTACCGGATTGCGCGGCCTGAAGAAATCCGTAGAGAGTGCCGCTGGGGGTGTTGCGGCCGAGCGGGTCGGCTGCGCGTCGCTTTGGACGAAGTGGTTCCGCTCGCGCTCGCAGACTGCTGTCCCGGCAATAGCTGATAAGCCGAGGCCGGCAGAATCGCCGCCAGACATATGGCCAGACAGCAGCGTTCGTCTCAGCAACGCAAACATGATTTCTCTCTAGCAGATTGTAATGTAGGCGCGAGCGTCCCGCTCGTGCGGCAGTGCCTCACACCCAGCAGGAATGTCCCGCTCACGCCCAGCACGAGCGAGGACGCTCGCGCCCACATTGAATCGGAAGATCTCGCGCAGGATTAACTCTTCTTCGGCCGATAAATGTCGGTGCTGGTTCCGAAGAAGACTTCCGCCGATTGCATGATTGTTTCCGACAGCGTGGGGTGCGGATGGATGGTCATAGCAATATCCTTGGCAACCGCTGCCATCTCGACTGCCAACACGCCTTCGGCGATGAGCTCTCCCGCGCCTGCGCCGACAATGCCTACGCCCAGCACGCGCTCGGTCTGGGGATCGAGGATGAGCTTGGTCATGCCCTCGGTGCGATCCACGGTCATGGCGCGGCCGGACGCAGCCCAGGGAAATTTCGCCACTTTGATTTCGCGATTTTCTTTCTGCGCCTGGGTTTCGGTAAGACCGCACCAGGCGATCTCAGGATCGGTGAAAACCACGGCGGGAATAGCGGCCGGCTCAAACGCGACTTTGTGTCCGGCGATGGCTTCGACAGCAGTCCGTCCCTCATGCGAAGCTTTGTGCGCCAGCATGGGCTCGCCCACCAGATCGCCAATCGCGTAAATCGCGGGATCGTTGGTCTGCAACTGTTTGTTCACCTGGACAAATCCGCGCGGGCCGACCTGAACCTGCGTTTTGTCCAGGCCTGCGATTTCAGAATTCGGCTTGCGGCCCACCGAGACCAGAACCTTGTCGAAGACTTTCTCGGTCTCTTTCACATCAGCACCGCCAAAAGTTACGCGGATGCCGTTCGCTTCTTCTTTCATGGACGCTACGGTGGTGTTGAGCAGAATCGAATCGAAAATCTTTTCCACGCGCTTGTGCAACGGCAACACCAGATCGCGATCGGCTCCGGGAAGCAATCCCGGCAGCATTTCGACAACCGAAACTTTCGAGCCGAGGGCCGCGTACACCGTGCCCAATTCCAGTCCGATGTATCCGCCACCCACCACCAGCAACGTTCCCGGCACCTCGCTCAAATCCAGCGCGGAGGTGGAATCCATCACGCGCGGGCTGTCCAGCTTAAGGCTGGGAATGATGGCCGGACGGGAGCCAGTCGCGAGGATGATGCGATCAAAACTCAGAGTCTGATCGCCGCCGCCGGTTCTTGAAATACGCAGCGTGGTCGAATTCTCGAACGCCGCGCGTCCCTGGATGTATTCCACCTTGCGCTGCTTCGAAAGCGCGCCCAGCCCGCCGGTCAGTTTCTTAACGACGCCTTCCTTCCACGACCGCAGGCGGGCCAGATCAATCTTGGGTTCGCCGTACTCGATTCCCCAATTCTTGGCGTGGCGGGCCTCATCGATCAGCTTGGCCACGTGCAGCAAAGCTTTCGAGGGAATACAGCCGCGATACAGGCACACTCCGCCAGGATTCGCTTCCGGGTCGATCAGAGTGACTTTCATTCCGAGGTCGGCCGCCAGAAAGGCAGCCGCATAGCCGCCCGGCCCGCCGCCCACCACTGCAATATGCAAGTTTGAAGTTTCAGTCATTCAATAGCAAAGGCATTAACCACAGAGGACACGAAGTTACACGAAGGAAAGCCAGTGAGAGTTCCTTCGTGTACCTTCGTGTCCTTCGTGGTTTATAGATTTTCATTCGGCTCTATCCCTGCACCGACAGAAGGAAGGGCTGTTCAAACGCTTCCGCGATCCAGCGCAGGAATCGGGCGGCATCGGCGCCATCAATCAGCCGATGATCGTAGGAAAGAGATAGCGGCAGCACCTGCCGCGGCTCGAATTTGCCATTCATCCAGATCGGCTCCATGCTGGAGCGCGACAGTCCGAGAATCGCAACTTCGGGATAATTCACGATCGGCGAAAATCCGGTCCCGCCGATTCCGCCGAGATTGGTGATGGTGAATGTCCCGCCTTCCATCTCCGCGGGCGTGAGCTTCTTGTCTTTTGCCTCGACGGGAAATCTGGGTCAGTTCGGCGGCCAGTTCGACGATATTTTTCTTGTCCACATCGCGAATCACCGGGACCAGGAGGCCGCGATCGGTGTCCACGGCGACGCCCACGTTGATGTATTGCTTGTAGACAATTTCTTCTTTCGCCATGTCGATGCTGGCATTGAACTGCGGAAAAACCTTCAGGGCGGAGGCGACGACCTTCAGCGCGATCGCCGTCACCGTCATCTTGCCGCCGGCTTCTTCGGCCTTGGGCGCGAAGCGGGCGCGCAACTGCTCCAGTTCGGTGATATCGGCTTTGTCCTGCTGGGTGACGTGCGGAATTGTGGTCCAGGCTTCCCAAAGATGCTGCGCCGTCTTGCGCCGCACGCCACGCATGGAGACGCGTTCCACTTTCCCAAACTTGGTGAAATCGGGAAGCGGCGGCTGCGCGAAAGTGACTGCCCTGCGCTGATCGAGCCGAAGCCGAAGTGAGCAACGACTTGGCGTAAACTTTGACGTCATCTTCGCTGATGCGTCCACCCGGGCCGCTGCCTTTGACTTCGTAAATATCGACGCCGATCTCTCGCGCCAGCCGGCGGACGTGAGGCGCTGCGGGCGCGGGCGCGCGATGCTCTGTCCCCGCAACCTTGCCCAGCTGTTCGGGCATGGCAAAACTTTTGGGCGCCTGAACCTGCGGCTGATCGGGCAGAAATACCTGCGCCTCGGTTTTGCCCTCGGCCTGTATCGCCGCCTGAACCGACAAGCGAGCCTCATGCTGCTCGGAAATATGTTCGACCGGAGCGTGCTTCGGTTTCTGCGCCTGCGCGGTTCCGCCGCCTTCCAGGGTGAAGATCACCTGGCCAACTTTGACCTTGGTGCCTTCCTTGACCTTGATTTCCTTGACCGTGCCCGTCACCGAAGACGGAACTTCCACCACCGCCTTGTCAGTTTCCAGTTCCATCACCGGCTGGCCTTCGGAAACTTTCGCGCCCGGAGAAATCATCAGCCGCACCAGATCGCCCTGATCGATGTTCTCTCCCAGTTCCGGCAGCCTGAATTCAGTCGCGCCACCGGTTGCGGCCGGTGACGGCGGAGCGGCGGGAGCCGCCGTCGGTGGAGCTTCGGCTGGCGGCTGCGGCTTTGGCAGCTGGGGCAGGCGCCTTTTCTGCCGCTTTCGTCGGAGCCTTGGGCTCGACGGCTTTCACTTTGGCCCCAGCGCCATTTTCGACAGTGAAGATGACCTGGCCGACTTTGATCTTCTGTCCTTCTTTAACGCGAATTTCCGTTACCGTGCCGGTCACGGAAGAAGGCACTTCGACCACCGCCTTGTCGGTTTCCAATTCCATCACCGGCTGGCCTTCGGTCACGTTCGCGCCCGGAGAAATCATCAGGCGGACCAAGTCGCCCTGATCAATGTTCTCGCCGAGTTCCGGCAGCTTGAATTCTGTCACTGAATATTTACTCCTGGCGGTTCGATGTAGGCGCCGAGCGATCCCGCTCGTGCGGCTCCACGGCCTGATCATCGTGGAGCGCTCCCGCACGAGCGAGGACGCTCGCGCCTACATTACGTCTTACGTATTTGCCGGATTCGCTTTTTCCGGATTGATTCCAAGTTCCTTGACCGCCTTCTGCAGCACGTCGAGCTTGATCTGCTTCTCGCGCGCCAATGCAGTCAGCGTGGCCAGCACGATATGCTTCGCGTCCACTTCGAAGAAATCGCGCAGCGATACCCGGCTCTCGCTGCGCCCGAAGCCATCGGTGCCCAAAGCCACCAGCGGCCGGGGCAGCCACTGCGCAATCGACTCCGGCAGCACTTTCATGTAATCCGATGCCGCCACCAGCACGCCAGGCGCATCTTTCAGCGACTGCGTAACAAATGGCACGCGCGGAGTCGCGCCGGGATGCAGCATGTTCCAGCGATCGCAGTCGTTGCCGTCGCGATAAAGCTGCTTGTAGCTGGTCACGCTCCAAACGTCCGCGGCGACGCCGTATTTTTCCTCCAGAATCTGCTGCGCCTTGAGCACTTCGTACATGATGGTCCCGCTGCCGAATAGTTGCGCGCGCAGCTTGGAATCTTTTTTGGTCGAAGTCCGGAAACGATAGAGTCCCTTCAGAATGCCCTCTTTCACATCTTTTCCTTCAGGCATTCCCGGCATCGCCAGCGGCTCGTTGGTGACCGTCAGATAATAGAAGATGGATTCCTGGTCCACGTACATGCGCTTGATGCCGTCCTGAATAATGACGGCGATTTCGTAAGCGAATGCCGGATCATAGGCCAGAAGATTGGGCACCGACAGCGCCAGCACGTGGCTGTGGCCGTCCTGATGCTGCAAGCCCTCGCCCGCAAGCGTGGTCCGTCCAGCTGTGCCGCCCACCAGGAAGCCGCGGGTGCGCAGATCGGCCGCCGCCCAGATGAAATCTCCGATGCGCTGGAATCCGAACATCGAGTAGTAAATAAAAAACGGGATCGTGTTGATCCCGTGATTGGCGTAGGCGGTTCCGGCGGCGATAAACGAACAGATGGAGCCGGCCTCGGTGATGCCTTCCTCCAGAATCTGGCCGTCCTTGGCCTCCTTGTAATAAAGGAGGGTGTCCATGTCCACCGGTTCGTAGAGCTGGCCCACGCTGGAGTAAATTCCCACCTGCCGGAAGAGCGCTTCCATGCCGAAGGTGCGGGCTTCGTCAGGAATGATGGGCACGATCAGCTTGCCGATCTCGGGATCGCGCAACAATTTCGAAAGCAGCCGCACAAAAACCATGGTGGTCGAAACTTCGCGGCCGTCCGTGCCCTTGAAGAATTCCTGGAAGTGCGCCTCCGCAACCGGAGCGATCGGCTTGGAACGAACTTTGCGCTCCGGCAAATAGCCGCCCAACTGCTTGCGGCGCTCCTGCATGTAAAGGAGTTCCGGACTGTCATCCGCGGGACGATAAAACGGCGCGTCGTGCAGTTCCTCGTCCGGGATGGGAATTCCGAAGCGCGAACGGAAAATGCGCAGCTCGTCTTCGTTGAGTTTCTTCTGCTGGTGAGTAATGTTCTTGCCCTCGCCAGCCTCGCCCAGCCCGTAACCCTTGATGGTCTTCGCCAGGATGATCGTGGGCGCACCCTTATGTTCGATCGCCGCTTTGTAAGCCGCGTGCACCTTGATGGGATCATGGCCGCCCAGCCGCATGCGGGAAAGCTGCTCGTCGGAAAGATGCTCCACCATCTTCAGCAGCCGGGGATCGCTGCCGAAAAGATTGTGACGGAAGTAGGCGCCGCTCTCGACGAAATATTTCTGATACTGGCCGTCGGTGATCTCGCCCATGCGCTTGACCAGAATTCCATCCCGATCGTTCGTGATGAGATTGTCCCAGTCACTGCCCCAGACGACCTTGATTACATTCCATCCGGCGCCGCGGAAAATCGCTTCCAGTTCCTGAATGATCTTGCCGTTGCCGCGCACCGGCCCGTCCAGCCGCTGCAGGTTGCAGTTCACCACGAAAATCAGGTTGTCGAGTTTCTCGCGCGAAGCCAGAGTGATCGAGCCCAGCGATTCGGGCTCGTCCATCTCGCCATCGCCCATGAAGGCCCAGACTCGTCCACCGGTCGCCGTCTTCAATCCGCGATTTTCCAGGTAGCGGATAAACCGCGCCTGGTAAATCGCCTGGATCGGGCCCAGTCCCATACTGACGGTTGGGAACTCCCAGAAATCGGGCATCAGCCAGGGGTGGGGATACGACGATAGGCCGCCGCCTTCTTTCAGCTCGCGGCGAAAATTCTGCAGCTTTTCTTTGGGGATGCGGCCTTCGAGATAGGCGCGGGCGTACATTCCGGGAGCGGCGTGGCCCTGAAAATAAACCAGGTCGCGATCGCCAGATTCGGTCTTCGCCTGCAGAAAATGATTGAAGGCCACTTCATAAAGAGTGGCGGCTGAAGCGAAAGTCGAAATATGCCCGCCAATGCCCTCCTGAATCTTGTTGGCGCGCACCACCATGGCCAACGCATTCCAGCGCACCAGGCTCTTGATGCGCCGCTCCATTTCCTGGCTGCCGGGGAAGGGCGGCTGTTGCTTCGAAGCGATGGTGTTCTGATAAGGAGTGGTGGCGGTGAAGGGCAGGTTGACGCCGGCGGCGCGCCGCGCGTGCAGCGAGAGTTGCTGCAGCAACCGTCCGGCTCGCTCCGGGCCGCCCTGGGACAACACATAGTCCAGCGAATCCAGCCACTCGCGAGTCTCTAGAACTTCCACTCCATTCGTTTGCGTCTCAGCCACGTCTGGTTTTCTCCATCAATGAATGCGGAACCTTCCATGATAGTCAATTATGCGGAATTTTGCTGGCCCGGCACCTTGAGTCTGTCAGGACGCACCAAACCTCCAGCGGCCCGGACAGGTCTATAATGAGTGTTCGCCCTGCTCACTGAGATCAATTCTTAGCGGCAACCTATGCAAACCAACATCCATCACAAGCAATCGGTCATTTGAAGATTTTGAATCGTGTTGTCTGAGGAAACCAATCCAAAAGGAAGTAAATCAGGAACTACAGAATTAGAATTGAAGAGGAGAATTCCGATGCCGAAGAAATCAGTTTCCGGTAACAACGGCGGAGTCACCGCCCAGCCGCATTTTCACCAGTCAGCTCCAGAAATCCAGAAGTACGGCACCGTGAGCCATGCGCTGCCGCTGGAACTCGAAGAACCAGTCCGCCTGGAAATGACCGAGCACCTTAACCAGCTTCTAGCCGACACCATGACCCTGCGCGATCTGTACAAGAAATCGCACTGGCAAGTCGCCGGACCGACTTTCTATCAGCTTCATCTTCTATTCGACAAGCATTATGCCGAGCAGTTGGAGTTGGTCGATACCATCGCCGAGCGCATTCAGTTGCTGGGAGGCGTGAGCCTTGCCATGGCGCCGGACGTGGCCGAGACCACGCGGATCGAGCGCCCGCCGCGCGGACGCGAAGAAGTGCCGGTGCAGCTCTCGCGTCTGCTCGATGCTCACAAGATCATCATCGGTGAGTGCCGCGAACTCGCGGAACGCGCCGACAAGCTCGGCGATGACGGAACCAACGATCTGGCCGTCAGCGACGTTCTGCGAACCAACGAATTGCAGGTATGGTTCCTGAGCGAGCATCTGGTGAACATGCCGTTGTCCGATGTCCGCGACTAGGGAAACATGCCGGGTAAAGCCGAACTTAAGGGCTGACTTCAAGTCAGCCCTGATTTTTTGCTTGGATTAAAGATAAGAATGCGCCGTTGTTAAATGGTCAATTTTGACCAGTTCACCCCTGCTGCCAATGCTAGGGTTTCTCTGCATCAACAACCGCAATTCGCAAAAAAGGGGATGACACCCTACCCGTGTCGTCCTTTTTTTGTGCGCGCTATTGCTCAGACACAGGTTTTGCTTCGGAGTAGGTTGGTTGCAGTGGAAAGGGGACTGTGGTTATGGCCCTGCACCAACCGAGTGATTGGCACCACCTTGCCGAACAAGCCAGCAAAGAACGCGACCCGGAAAAGCTGATGAGTCTGATTAGCGAACTGAACCGCGCCCTGGATCAAAACCAGCGAACTTCTCAGCGACACACGCAAGAACGTTAGTTCGTACGATTGGGTCCGTTCGGTTTTTCGGGAAAATGGAGTGGAGGCGCGGGTCGGAATCGAACCGACGTATAAAGGTTTTGCAGACCTCTCCCTTACCACTTGGGTACCGCGCCCTATTGCCGGGTGGAAAAAGCTTCGAGGCCGTGAGGCTTTTCCGTGAAAATTGGAGCGGGAGACGGGGGTCGAACCCGCGACATCGACCTTGGCAAGGTCGCGCTCTACCACTGAGCTACTCCCGCTTGCCGAATCTGATTATAGCCAACACTACAACTTTGCAGCAATGAACCTTCAAAGCTAGTACTTCGGGCCGATACCGTTCTTTTGCATGGCTTCGTTGGCCCGCGCCGTGATCCGGTTCCGTACATCCCAAAGTTCCTTGTAGAACAGGTGCTCCATACGCTGATGCAGGACTTCGACCGGCGTCCCCATCGTGCCTACCACGCCGCCGCCGATGATGCGTTGAGCCAGTTTCAGATGATGAAAGCGGAACAGGTGGACGCGTTCATCAAAATCAAGCAGTCGCTCCGCCACATCATGCAGTCCGAAAAATTCCGCGTGACGGCGATAAAGGTCGTCTACGGTGAGACTTGCCTTTTCCAGTTGAGCGTTGAAAGCCTCACCCAGTCGAGGGCCAATATGGAGCAGGCCCAAAAAACCGGGCGAATCCAGGCCGCTGCCGTGCCCCAGGCCGGCGCGAATCAGGTGATAGTCGTGGGGAGTGATGGTCTCCAGTTCGTGCAGCATGGAGATTGGGTATTCCAGCATGTGATTGCCGCGGCGCAGCAGTTGGGCGGAGTTGAAGAAGTCGCCATCGGCGATCAACGCTCGAGCCCGATCTAGTTCCCAAACGATCCCTTTCAGCAGCAGCTCGGATGCCTGATGCACCACCTGAAAGGTCATCTCATCCGGATGCAGAAATTCTTCAGCGGTCTTCTGCAGGGACAGCAGTTCGTCGGTGCGCAGGTAGCGCTCGTAGTCCGAGGCGCCCTTGCCGGGCAGAATCGGTTTTCGCAGATCATCCATGATGACTATTCGGCATGATAATTATCCGGCCGGCTAGGCCGAGTGGCCGGCCCATTGCGGATCTTTGTCTGGAGTCACGATTTCACCGTCCCGCATGTGAATCATGCGATCACCGTAGCTGGCGGCTTCCGGATTGTGCGTGATCATCAGAACGGTCTGGCCGAGTTCCTGATTGGAATGCCGCAGCATGGCCAGCACGATGTCGGAATTCTTCGAATCCAGGTTGCCGGTAGGTTCGTCCGCCAGAACAATCGCCGGCTTGTTGATCAGCGCCCGCGCCAGCGCCACTCGCTGTTGCTCGCCCCCGGAAAGTTCGGAAGGCCGGTGCCGCAGGCGCTTGTCCAGACCCAGCAGACCCACAATCTTGTCGAAATAAGCGGCATCGCGAGCTTCACTCGTGCCGGCGATATCGATCGCAATATCGATGTTGGAGCGCGCGTCCAGCGTGGGCAGCAGATTGAACTTCTGGAAAACGAATCCAATCTTGCGCTTGCGCAGCCGGGTGCGCTCGGCGTCGGAGAGTCGCGCAAAGTCGTCACCGTCAATGACCACATGACCGGAGTCAGCCCTGGTCAGTCCGCCCAGAAGGTAGAAGAGCGTGGATTTGCCGCTGCCCGAAGGGCCCACCACGCTTACAAATTCTCCCTTCTGCACGCTGAAAGAGATTCCGCGGAGGGCGGGAACATCGATCTTCCCTACCCGGTAGGTCTTACGCAACTCCACGGCTTCAATAAAGGCAGGCATCCAACTGATCGATATTACACGAAGCGCGTGGAGAGCGGCGGGCGGCGCGGCGTAAACCACCGAAACCTATAAACCACCAAGGACACGAAGTATCACGAAGGAAAACCCCTCAAAGGTTTCCTTCGTGATACTTCGTGTCCTTGGTGGTTTACGATTTTCTCAGGAAGCGGAACGCATTCGCTACGCCGCACCCAGTCGCCCGGAGCCCTGGGTCTTCGATTGGGCGCGCTTGGGGCCGCGCTTGCGCACCAGCAACATGCGGATGCGTTCCAGCAATTCCACGGGCGCGTACATGCCCTTGGGCAGGAAAACATCTGCTCGGGTGTCGCGATCGTAAATCCGCACTTTGCCGGAAAAAAGAATGGCGGGAGTTTCAGGCGAAAGAGTTTTGATGGAGTCGATGAGCTTGCCTCCATCCACCCCGGGCATGATGAGATCGGTAAGCACCAGATCGATGCCGCCCTTTTTAAAGCGCTCGAGCGCCTCCTGGCCGTTGTTGCAAGTGATCACGCGATAACCGCGGGTCTCGAGCATGACTTTGCGGATGGAAAGGGACTGTTCGTTGTCGTCGACACAAAGAATGGTTCGTTTCGGCTTCATTCCTGCTTCCGAAGTGGCCGCCTGAAAACGTGCAGGCGCCGGGCGCTTTCAAAAAAATCTTTTGACTAATATTTGGGAGACTCGGGGCGAGACAAAATGCTAAGGCCAGCGGAGCCAGATGTAAAGTGCCGCCGATGCTAATGGTAAATTCGCACCATTGAAAAAAATTCCCGCTTGTGCATGGCCGCGTGCTTGCGCCCCAATCCGACGATCGACGCCTAGAAAAAAACTTCTCCGCGCAGGACTTCCACAGCATTTCCTCCCACCCGAACGTTAACCACTCTGTCATCCTGGCGCGACGCGCGCACAAAAATACGGCTCGGGCGCAGCATCTCCACGCCCTGTTCGATGAGCACGCGCTCGTCGGGTTTTGCCACGCCGTGGGCCACCATCCACGCGGCGGCGCAGCCGGCGGCTGAGCCCGTGGCTGGATCTTCTCCGTTGTAGAACAGCATGCGGGCGTGCAAGCGCGCCGTCGGATCGACTGTCTCCCGGGTCACGAAGTAGAAAAACTTGCCTCCTTGCGAGCGTTCCAGATATTCGCTGGCGCTCTTGAGGTCGAGTTGCAGCCGGCGGATCACGTCCAGCCCGCGGAGCGGAACCACGGTGAACACGAGTCCGGTCGAAACCGTCTGGATCGGCAAAGACGGGTCGATATCTCCGTCGCGCAGGCCGCTGGCGCGCACCACGGTTTCGCGATCGTGCGTCAGTCCGAACTTGGGATCTACCTGCGTCATTTCGCCGAACGGGGGCTGACCGGCGCTTTCTTCGAAGCGAACCGGCACCTTGCCGACATTCAGGTCGAGGGCGACTTCGCCTGCGCCGGTCGAACCCCGCAACTGGAACGCCGTGCCCAGAGTCGGATGACCGGCAAACGGCAATTCTTCCTGGACGGTGAAAATCCGGACTCGCACTCCGCGCTCGCGCTCGGTCGCCGCATCGCGAGGCAGAATGAAGGTGGTCTCGGACAAATTCATCTCGCGTGCGATGGCTTGCATCTGCTGATCACTAAGCCCGCGGGCGTCGGGAAACACGGCCAGGGAATTTCCCTCGAATGGCCGGGAAGAAAAAACGTCGAATTGTGCGAATGGAAAACGGCGAAGGTCCTTTGTCATGACCGAAGTATTTTACTCGCCACGCCGCAATGTCAGGTTGAGCGATTTTCGGCGATAGACGCTTTCCCTGTACACAACTGTACATCCTGTATGTAACTGTCCTGAGCGGAGTGGCGGCTTCGCATGGCGAAGCCAACGCGCGGTCGCGGGATCCCTACCCGTTCGTTGCGCAACCTGGAAGGTGTGCCCAAACGAAGATGTTTCCAACCCGACGGCGCGATAAGCTCCAAGGGGTCCTTCGACTGCATCAGCCCATTCGCAAGCGAATGGCCTGCCTTCGCTCAGGATGACAATGGGTTGTTACTTCAATCCATCCACAACGTAGAGGAATGAAAGCGTGCGGCCGACACCGTAAAGGTAGAAGTTTCCGTCCGGCGTGATGCGTCCCGAACTGATAAAGGCGACGCCGGAAAGGTCGCCGGGCGCGTGCTGATGATGCAACCGGCGCTGGCCGGTCTTGATATTCATGATGTCAACTTTGACCGAAGCTGAGGAGTTCTGGGCGACGTAGACCGATTCGCTGTCAGCGGTCCATTCCAGCACCACCTCGCCAGCATGAATGGAAGGCAAAGCTTGCGGAGTTTGGTCGCCTGCGAACGGCAGGATCACGTAGGCGTCATTCATCTTCCCCAGGACGTACTTGCCATCAGGTGAAACCAGCGTGCCTTGAAAGGCCTCTGGTCCGAAAGCCCTGGGCGCCGAGCCATCGCGCATCAGCACATAAGTACGTGGCGCCTTTCCGGTTTCCGTCGCCACCATGATCACGCCTTTGCCGTCGGGCAGGAAGCGTAGATTGTTGCTGTGAAATAGCTGGCCATCGGCCAGGGGCATGGGTTGTCCGGCGCCGGTAGGCAAGAGTACTGTGGGGGACGGTTGATTCACGGCGCTCGACGCCACCCACTTTCCATCGGGAGAAATATCGAGCCCTAAGCCTGGCCCCAGGCGGATTGCCGGAGAGCCATCGGTTTTGCGCAGGAAAACTGTGTACTGTGCTCCGCCGCCTTCGCCGTCTTCCTCGAGCACCGCCCACTGCCCGTCTCGCGAGACGCTGCGCCCCAGGGTCCAGTCGAACCAGGACAGATCCTGGTCCCTTTCCTGTCCCATGTGCCGGCCATAGAGTTCCTGACGGGTGGCCTCGTTGGTGATCAGGACCTGGCCGTCTTTGCTGATATCGAAAAGGTGCAGCCGCCCAGGGATATGAAGCAAATCCCGTAGCTGGCCATTCAGGTTGACGGCGTAGAGCGCGCTGTTGATCCCGGCATCGCTGCCGGTGAACCAAATCTCATCTCCGGACCGCGACCAAGCCAGGCCGGTAAGGTCACTCCACTCCTTGGTCAAACGTTTGGCTTTGCCGGAAGCGTCCACGACCGCGATGTAACCGCGCGTGTCGCCGGCGTTAGGGTGATCGAAAAAAGCCACGCGTTTGCCGTCCGGAGAAACCGCAACGTTCCTGAAGTTGCCCGTGTTGGTGGAATGGATGACTTTTCCAATGGGATACTCCAGCCGGTTTTCTCCGTTGACCACGTGGACCGCCGCCAGAGATTCTCCGTCCGGGCTCCACGAAGCGTCGAGCACATCTCCCAAAAGCTCGCGCGGAGCACCCCCCGTCAGCGGCACCACCGAGAGCATGCCACTGGGAAACGCATCGTTATTCGCTCTCTGCTGAATCGCCACTTCTCCCTTGGTGGAGATGCTCAAGAGCTGGCTATCCGTCAGATCGATCGGGCGGGACATCAGCGCGTCGGTTCGGGTGGTGTAGACCTGTTGCTTTTCTGCCCCGTTCCAGGCTGCGCTGTAAAGGATGCTCTGTCCGTCCGGAGCGAACTTGGCTCCGTAGATCGAACCGCGTTGGAAAGTGAGCTGGTGAAAATGCGGCGACAGGCTCCGAGGGGCAGAATTTCGCGCCCAATAATAGGTCCCGGCTAACGCCAGCAGCACGGCCAGGGCTCCAACCCCATACTTCCAGTAGGACCGCCGTTCGTCCCTTACGGCTTGCAGCCGGGAGCCGCCGCCCGACTGGCTGGAAATTGTCTCCAGGTCGAAGGCGATGTCACCGGCTGACTGAAAACGCTGTACCGGATTCTTTTCCAGGCAGTGCCGCACCACGCGATCCAGACCGGGCGCCAGGTTCGGACTTATCTCCTGCAACTCTTCCGGTTCTTCCTTGAGGATGGCATTCATGGTCTCGACGCTGGAGTCGCGCTTGAATGCCCGTTTGCCGCTGAGCATTTCGTACAGGATGGCGCCCAGGGCAAAAATGTCGGTGCGATGGTCGGTGGTTTGCCCGCGTACTTGCTCGGGCGACATGTAGCCCACGGTTCCGACAACCTGGCCCGGCGTGGTGTTGTTGGTCTGGGGATGGTCTACAGTCTGGGATTCGTTAAGCTGGTTTTCATACACCAGCTTCGCCAGGCCGAAATCCAGAATCTTGATGCGCCCGTCGTGCAGCACGAAAATGTTGTCGGGCTTGAGGTCGCGATGGACTACGCCTTTTTCATGGGCTGCGGCCAGTCCGCGCGCGATTTGCATGCCGTAGTCGACCGCTTTGCGCTGCGGCAGAGCCGATCCGTCCATGTGCTGGCGCAGATTCTTGCCTTCGAGCAGTTCGGAGACGAGGTAGGGCGAGCCGTCGTGGCTGCCTACGTCGTAGATACCCAGAATGTTGGGGTGGTTCAGGGTGCCCACGGCGCGCGCTTCCTGCTCGAAGCGGCGCAACCGCTCTGCATCCTGGGCGAAGGATGCCGGCAGAACTTTCACCGCCACTTCGCGTCGCAGGCGCGCGTCTCGCGCTCGATAGACCTCGCCCATTCCGCCCGCACCCACCAGGGCGACGATTTCGTAAGGCCCGAGTTTCGTGCCAGGAGGTAACGGCATTTTGGACAGCCGGGATTATACCCTGCGCAGTCGAGGCGGATACGAAATCACCCTCCGTCATCCCGACCTGAGCAAGCAGCGGAGCGAAGCGAGCGGAGCGGAGGGACCTGCTTTGCGTGGCGGTTTTGCAACGCCGCGCGGTTTGACTGAATCTCCACCCGCGGGTATCCTGAACACGATGAAAAAGCGCTCCACGCTGGCCGTCCTGTGTTGTTGTACGCGGACGCCGGGGTGTGGGTAGCGCAGCAGGCTTTCGACACCCACCCGGCGCAAATCGGGTGGGTTTCTTTTTTGATACGGTTCTTACCCGCATTTGAAAACCGCGGCGGGATCCTGAACGCAACTCCGGCGATTTGCCGGATGATCTAATTTTTCGAGGAGAGCAACCATGAGCACTGCAACCGTTCCTCCAGTCACGAACACAGTTCCTCGTATTAACGACGTCGCTCCCGATTTCACCGCCGAAACTACCCAAGGCACGATCAACTTTCACGAATGGATCGGCGACGGCTGGGCGATCCTGTTCTCGCATCCCAAGGACTTTACCCCTGTCTGCACCACCGAACTCGGCTACATGGCCGGGCTGCAGCCGGAATTTGCCAAGCGCAACACCAAGATTATCGGGCTGAGCGTCGACCCGGTCAGCAGCCACGGAAAGTGGGCGGCGGATATCGAAGAGACCCAGGGCCACAAAGTGAACTACCCGATGATCGGCGATCCGCAACTCAAGATTGCCAAGCTCTACGGCATGTTGCCCGCGGAAAGCGGCAATACGTCCGAAGGCCGCACCGCGGCGGACAACGCCACAGTGCGCACGGTTTTTGTGGTTGGTCCGGACAAGAAGATCAAGCTCCAGCTCAGCTATCCGATGAGCACCGGCCGCAACTTCGATGAAGTGCTGCGCGTGCTCGATTCCATCCAGCTCACTGCGAAACACAAAGTAGCGACGCCGGTGAACTGGAAGCAGGGCGGCGATGTCATCATCCTGCCCGTCGGTATCGAACGAAGAGGCGCAGCAGAAGTACCCGGCCGGCTGGAAGTCGCCCAAGCCGTATCTGCGCATCGTCCCACAACCCAAGTAACTCCGGGTAACGGGTGTTGGTGTTGGATACCTGATACCGGGTACTTTGGTAGTGAAAACTGGAAACTGGGTGCCCCATTTCTCGCGTATTTTGCGAGAAGTGGGGATTTGTTTCTTCAGTCGAAGACTCTGTGGCCGAGTCCCTATCCAGTCTAGCTCTTCGCCCGCAAATACTGATCCGGCCATTTCTGCTCCTGATGCAGCTCTGACGCGGCATGCAGCGGAAGATAAGGATCGCGCAACGATTGCCGCGCGACCAGCACGAGATCAGCCTCTCCGTTCCGCACGATCTGATCCGCCTGCATGGCCTCCGTAATCATGCCGACAGCCGCAGTCGGTATCCCGGCCTCATTCCGGATCCTGGCAGCGAACGGAACCTGATAACCGGCGCCCGCCGGGATCGTGATCCGCGGCGCTATGCCGCCCGAAGAACAATCGATCAGATCCACGCCCAGCGGCTTGAGCCCGCGTGCAAGCTCCACGCTGTCGTCGATGGCCCATCCGCCGTCGGCCCAGTCGGTGGTCGACAGGCGCACGGACAGGGGCAGCGAATCCGGCCAGACCTTGCGCACCGCGCTGACTACTTCTTTCAGCAATCGTGTGCGGTTCTCGAATGTGCCGCCGTACTTGTCGGTGCGCTGGTTGGTGAGCGGAGACAGGAACGAGTGGATCAGGTAGCCGTGGGCGGAGTGTATCTCGATGACTTTTAGCCCCCGCCTGCAGGGCGCGCCGGCTGGCGTCGGCAAAGGCCTGGACCACGGACGCGATCTCGCTCGCGTCCAGCGCCTTCGGCGTCTGCCATCCGGCGTCAAAGGGCAACGGGCTGGGCGCGAAGATCGGGGTCCAGCCGCCCGACTGCGGGATCGACCGGCGCGCCGCCCTTCCACGGCACAGCCGTGCTTGCTTTGCGTCCGGCGTGTGCCAGCTGAATCCCCGGAACCGCCCCTTGCTGCGCGACAAAGCGGAAGATGCGCGACAGCATTTCGATGTGTTCGTCCTTATATATGCCGAGATCGCCGGAGGTAATGCGCCCATCGGCAACGACCGCGCTGGCTTCCGCCATGACCAGCCCGGCGCCTCCGACGGCACGGCTGCCCAGGTGGACCAGGTGCCAGTCGTTGGCAAATCCGTCTTCGGAGCTGTATTGGCACATCGGCGATATCCCGATGCGGTTCTTGAGGGTGACACCACGCAGCGTGAGCGGCTCAAAGAGATGGGGCATGCACATTCGATTCCGCAAGACGCAGTTTGGTCGCGGGAGGCTTTCATGCGGAACGTCGCCACGCCGGCAGGCCTATGCAGGAAGCGCGCCTCCCGCTAACATGGAAGCCCGAGCGTTACTGAGAGCAAGGAAGCGCATGGGTTCCGGTGATCCTCCCGGTCTTCAAAACCGGCGGGCGGCAGGTTTCCTGTCGCCGGTGCGTTCGACTCGCACACGCTTCCGCCAAGTTTTCAACGCACTCGTCTCTCTGGAGGACTGATGATCCGCTTGTTCGCCACTTTGTTCGTCTGCCTTTTCGGCGCCGTCTCTCTGCTCATTTCCGCGCCCGCCGACTTCCATCTCCGATCAGGCACGCCGACTTCACTTTTCCTCCATCGTCGCTTGACACCCACGACGATACCACCCAGCGCTTCTTCTCCAGCGACTTCGATCTCGGCAAGCGCAATTCCACGGGCCACATCGACATCCCTCGCATGCGCGAAGGCGGGCTGAACGCCATTTTCTTTTCCATCTGGATTGATGGCCGCACCATGGGCCCGCTCGCGATTCAAAAAGCTCTCGACCAGATCGATGCCGTCCAGCAAAATGTGCGGAAATACTCTAAGGATCTCGCCTCCGCCCGCACTGCCGATGACGTCCGACGCGCGCATGAACAAGGGAAAATTGCTGTCCTGATGGGCATTGAAGGCGGCCACATGCTGGGCAACGACATCCGCATGGTCCGTATCTACAGCGATCTCGGCGTTCGCTACATGACCCTCTCCCACTTCTACAACGACGAATGGGCCGATTCCTCAACCGATAAGCCCGCTCACAACGGCCTCACCGACTACGGCAAAGAGATTGTTCGCGAGATGAACCGCCAGGGAATGCTCGTCGATATCTCTCACGTTTCCGACAAAACGTTCTACGACGCCCTCGCGGTCAGCAAGGCTCCCTTGATTGCCTCTCATTCCTCGTGTCGCGCCCTGTGCAATCATCCCCGCAATATGACCGACGACATGATCAAGGCGCTTGCGGCGAAAGGTGGCGTCATCCAGATCAATTACGAAAAGAGCTTTATCGATCAAGCTTACAAAGATGCTATGGACAAACAGTCAGGCGGGGTCGTAGCGCTGATGGATCAACTCAAGAAGCAATGTGGTGACGACGAGGCCTGCGTGGGAAAGAAGATGGCCGAGCAGGAGAAACAAGCCACCGCGGAAGGCAAATTGCCGCATGTTTCCTGGGAACGAATCGTCGACCACATCGACCACGCCGTCAAACTCGTTGGCCCTGATCACGTGGGTCTCGGCTCCGACTTCGATGGCGCCTCCATGCCGGACGGAATGGATGACGTGACCCACCTGCCGCAGATAACGGACGCTCTGCTCAAGAAGGGATACTCCGAAGCTGACATCCGCAAAATCCTGGGCGAAAATACGCTTCGCGTGCTGGCTGCGGCCGAACAGGTCAGCCGCGAGATGCAATCAGCGCCTTAACCTCTGGGCTGATGCGAGGCCAGGGTGAGATGGCTTTATCAGCAACATCGATTTCGGTAGACGATTTCCGAAACTGATAGACTCACGCGGTAAGCGGAATATTCCAACCCGCGCGCCGGGCTAATCCCGGCCGCGGCTATACTTAGGACAGGAGGCCAACAATGGCGGCGAACCCAACTGTTCCCATCCCGGAGTTGCAAATTAATACAGAAAAGAAAGCCGAGGAAACCATAGTCCACGGGTCGGGCAGGATCACGTCGGCAAGTTCTGATCTATTGCAGAAAACAATCCGCGGGCTCATCCCGGGAACGAAACACATTGTGCTGGACCTGGCGGAGGTCAACTACATCGACAGTTCTGGCCTGGGTGCGCTGGTCAGCGTCTATCTGGCCGCGAGCAAGGCGCAGTGTGTTCTGGAGCTGGCGAATCCGCAAGCCTCGAATTAGAGATCTGTTCGAGCTGAGCAGACTGCAGGCGGTGTTCGAGAGTCGCGGAGGATATCGGGGCTTGACTCCTGAGTAGCCATAAGCCATCAGAACACTCCCGATTCTTCACTTCGGGTATTTCAAGCCAAGCTCGCCATCGTACTGTCGGATAACTCCATAGCACTCGCAGGCGGAGTCTTCAAGTTTCTTGCGGTTGACGATCCTCACTGAGCCTCGGGCGTACTCGATGAGCTTCTTCCTCTGCAAAACACCAGCTGCGAGGCTCACGCTAGGTCTATCTGTCCCCAGCATGGTTGCGAGAAAATCATGAGTGATGGCCAGCGACCCTGAATCCACCCTATCCTGAGTCATTAACAACCACCGCGCAAGGCGCTGCTCAATATCGTGCAGGCGATTACACGCGGCTGTTTGTGCAACCTGGATACCCCGAACTGCGGCATAGCGGCCCAAGATCAATTGAAGGCGTGGAGCAGATTCCAAAGTGTTTTGCAAAGCCCCGACCTCTACTCGAAAACCATCCCCCGTGATTTGTACCACCGCTTGAAGCGAGCTCCGGCTCAGGCCAACAGCCGCCGGTGTTCCGGTAAAGCCCTCATTCCCAACTATGCCAGCTTCGACGGTCTTTCCATCTTTCATTACGACTACAAGAGAAATCAAACCTCGATTCGGAAAATACGCAAATTCCAGTTTTCCACCAGCCTCGTGAAGGATGAGATGGTTTGGCAAGCTGACGTATTCGAGATGAGGACGAAGTGCGCGGTATTCGCTATCGGAGAGCGACAGAAGTATTAGGTTGCTGACTGGCTTTCCAGCGGCGTTCGTCCGCTCGCCGGACTGCACGATTTGGAGGTCTTTGCGCGCCACAAGCCAAGAATCGAGAAACCATCCCAGACACGGGACGGATTCTAGCCCTCGTGGTCTGCGGAACACGAACCCTGCTTACCCGTGTTTGGCGGCGAGATTATAAAGTGTTTGTCGGGCGTGCGAACGAACAAAAAACTCTTCGGCATATGTGTGATGCCCAACAGACCATCAAAATTCGCATGTGATATTACTGCAACGGCAGAATACTAATGGGACCCCGTGCAGCGGCTAAGAAGAGACGCGATTTTGACCCTCATGCGTTCCTCGCCACCATCGGCGAGGGCAGGAAGATTGTGACTTTTCCAGCGAAGCAAACAATCTTTGCTCAAGGGGATCCCACTGACGCAGTGTTTTATGTCCAGACCGGCAAGGTAAGACTCACGGTCGTGTCCAATGATGGCAAAGAAGCAACCATTGGCATATTAGGGGAGGGCGAGTTCTTCGGTGAAGGTGCGCTGGCCGGTCAGCCTCTTCGCATGGGGTCTGCGGCCGCGATGACGGATTGCGCTATTCTGCGAATCGATAAGAAGGCCATGATGCAAGCGCTCCATCGGGAACACGAATTGTCCGACTTGTTCGTGGCCCACTTGTTGGCGCGGAACATCCGATACGAAGAAGATCTGGTCGATCATCTATTTAATTCCAGCGAAAAAAGGCTGGCCCGGACCCTTTTGCTGCTCGCTCATTTTGGCAAAGAAGGGACGCCCGAGACGGTCGTTCCCAAGATCAGCCAGGAGACCCTCGCAGAGATGATCGGCACAACCCGCTCCCGGGTAAGCTTCTTCATGAACCGGTTCAGAAAATTGGGATTTATTCACTACAACGGCGGGCTGCAAGTCCATAGCTCGCTGCTTAATGTTGTTCTCCACGACTAGCTTCCGCAATCCATTCCCGTTCTCCAGGTTCTTTTCTGCCTCGATTGTCGATAACAGGCAGATTCGACCAATGACCGAATCGCTGCCGACTTTGCCTCGTCCTTCGTTCGCTTTGCGACCCCCGCTGGTTCTTCCGCCTGCCTGAATTGATATAAACTCTTCTTGTCTGCGATCAGGTGCAAATTACGCGGTTTGGGGCGGTGGGTTAGCTAAGGTGCATTCCGGTTTGGACCTCCGAGACAAGGGCCTGTGAACAAACAAGTGTCGCGACGGACAAGGATGCAACTGGCGTTCGGCTCAGCAGTGGTATTACTGCTGCTTTGCGGACTGGCGACCTACGATGCAGTGGTCCGGCTTCGTGACGCGCAGAAATGGGTGAGCCACACCCGCGACGTTCAGTCCACCCTCGCCGACCTGAACAACTGTGAGCTCGAGGGCGGGACGAGCCCGCACCCGGTACGTCGATACCGGAGAAGATTCGTTTCTCCAGGACTATCAATCCGCAGCCGGAGACGTTCCCGCGAAATTGCAGCGGCTCCGGCAACTTACCGCGGACAATCCCACGCGGCAAGAAGACTGGAAGCATCTGGAAGACGTTACCAATCGCAGGTTGGGCCTGTTGAACCAATCGATTCAGTTGAAACAAGGCGGAGCCCCCGACGCTCGCGAGCAGGCGCGATTGCGGGAGGAAATCATCAACGCTTCGGCGGAAGCGGATTTGCTTTTGCAGAAGATGCAGGATGAAGAACAACAGCTTCTTGGATCAGCGCCAGCAGCACTCGGAGCGGTTATTCCACCTGACCGCCTACATCCTGTGCACCGCTTTCCTGGTGGTGCTTGCCCTTTTCTTTTTCCACTACCGGCTGCTCAACACCGAATTGCGGGCGCGAGAGCAAGCCGAGGTTTCGCTGCGCTCGCTCAGCGTGCGTTTGCTGGAACTGCAGGATCAGGAACGCCGGAAATTTTCCCGTGAACTGCACGACAGCCTGGGTCAATATCTGGTGGGCGTAAAGATGAATTTGACCATGCTGAGCAACTCGGTGGCGCCCAACTCGCTCATTTCGGAGTCCATGAAGCTGCTGGACGAGGCGATGACCGAGACTCGCACCATCTCTCATCTGCTGCATCCCCCGCTGCTGGACGAAACCGGTTTTGCCTCGGCGGCGCGATGGTATGTGGAAGGCTTCGCCAAACGCAGCGGCATTTCCACCCGCCTGGACATCCCGGAAGATTTCGGACGGCTGCCTGGAACTCTGGAGCTGGCATTGTTTCGGGTGCTGCAGGAAAGCCTGACCAATGTTCATCGTCATTCCAAGAGCTCGAAGGCGGATGTTTCCTTGCGTTTGTATCGCGACGAAGTAGTTTTGCGGGTAAGGGACTACGGCAAGGGTATCCCGGCAGAGGTCCTCGATCGTTTTCACCGCAATCAGGCGGGCGGGGGCGTGGGTTTGGCGGGAATGCGCGAGCGAATACACGAACTTGGCGGCCAGTTAGAAATGGATTGCGATGGCCAGGGAACCCAGGTTCTGGCCAAAATGCCGCGTTCGGAACGACGGAACAATCCTCGAAGTGTCCGCTGACTAAAGAGCCGTCGGCAAGTGCGGCCAGGTAATCCTTGCGACGATCTCCCGACGTATCTCACGCGGCTGAAGCCCCACCCCTACACTTTCTTGCGCAAGTTGCTGGACGTGCCGCCGGCCGCAGGCACATAGCATTTCAGAACATAATCCATCACCATGCGATTGGCGTTGAAGCGCCAGCCCAAGGTGCGGATGGTGCGCTTCATGCGTTTGATCCAGCCTCGCGGCAAGCCGTCGCGATCGCGATCGAAGTAGAGTGGAATCACTTCTTCGCGCAGAACCCGGTATAGATCCTCTCCGTCGCGGGTGTCGTGAATACTCATGTTGGAGTGAGTTCTGCCGGTGCCGATGGCGAACCCGTTCAGCCCGTCATAGGCTTCCGCCCACCAGCCATCCAGCACCGAAAGGTTGAGGCCGCCGTTCAGAACCACTTTTTGTCCGCTGGTGCCGGAGGCTTCCAGCGGGCGCCGGGGATTATTGAGCCATACATCCACGCCCTGAACGAAATGGCGTCCGACGTTGATGTCGTAGTCCTCGACAAAAACGAACTTGTCGGCAAACTCCATGTGGCGCATCAGCTTGGCGATCTGCTGCAGCATCTTCTTGCCGGGTTCGTCGCGGGGATGCGCCTTGCCGGCGAAGATGAACTGCACTGGCCGCTTGGCGTCGTTCACCATGGATGTGAGTTTTTCGATGTCGGCCAGGATCAGATCGGCGCGCTTGTAAGTGGCAAAGCGGCGGGCGAAGCCGATGGTGAGCGCGTCCGGGCTGAGGACGCGGCCCAGTCGTTGCAGCATTTCCGCCGATTCGCCGCGCCGCTCCGCCTGCTCCACCACCCGGTGGCGCACAAAGTCGAGCAGCCGCGATTTCAGGTGGAGATGGGTCTCCCAGAGTTCGCCGTCGTCCACATTCTCGATGCCTTCCCAGATTTCGGGATCGGCGCTGTTCTCCTGCCATCCGGTTCCGAAATGACGGTCGTACAGACGAAACATTTGCGGCGCCAGCCAGGACGGAACGTGTACGCCGTTGGTGATGTGCCCGATGGGAACTTCGTCCTCGGGCTTGCCGGGATAGAGGCCCGTCCACATGGCGCGAGAAACCTCGCCGTGCAGCGCGGAGACCGCATTGGCGCGCCGCGACAGTTTCAGGCCCAGCACGGTCATGCAGAAATCCTCGTTGCGGTTGCCGGGATTTTCCCGGCCCAGCTCCATCAGGCGGTCTGCGGAAATACCCAGGGCTTCGCGCAGAGGTCCCAGATGTTCTTCCATCAGTTCGGCGTAGAAGCGATCATGGCCGGCGGGCACTGGAGTGTGAGTGGTAAAGACCACTTCGCGGGAAACCCGGGGCATGGCCTGATCAAAGCTGATTCCCTCATCCTGCATGCGACTGCGAATGGCCTCCAGCACCGCGAAGCCGCTGTGGCCTTCATTCAGGTGCAGAACGCCGGGCGTGATGCCCATGGCTCTGAGGGCGCGGAAACCTCCGACGCCCAGCAGCAATTCCTGGCGGACGCGGATGCGCGAATCTCCGCCATACAGCCGTGAGGTTAATTCGCGATCCTCGGGGTGGTTGCCTTCGATATTGGAGTCCAGCAGAAGCAGATCACAGCGTCCCACTTTCATGCGCCAGACTTTGGCGCGAATGGGGCCGCCGCGGGTCTCCACCTGCAGGACCACCGGTTCGCCGTTAATTCCAATCGCCGCTTCCATGGGTAATTGGTTGACGTCGGTCTGGATGTATTCCTCTTGCTGCCAGCCGGTGCGGTCGAGGCGCTGGCGAAAATATCCCTGGCCATAGAACAAGCCGATGCCGATCAGAGGAATCCCCAGATCAGAAGCGCTCTTGATGTGATCGCCGGCGAGCACACCCAATCCGCCGGAGTATTCGGGGATGGAGACGTGCAAACCAAATTCAGCCGAGAAGTACGCCACCGGGCGAGGCCGTAGTACGCCTGCGTGCCGGGCTCCCCAGGTGCGATCGGCATCGAGATATTCGCGCTGCCGGCGATAGGCGTAATTGATGCGGCCATGCAGCACTAATTCGCGGGCGCGGCGTTCCATCACGGCGAGAGGAATTTCCGAGAGCAGCGCGATCGGATTGTGGTTGACCTGCCTCCAGCGCATCGGATCGATGTCGCGGAACAGGCTGCTGGTGTCGTGATCCCAGCACCACCATAAATTGCGAGCCAGCGCCCAAAGCCGTTCCTGGGCGGGAGCGATGAAACGATCCAGGGTGCGGGCTTCGCTGACCGCGGGTGCCACCTGGGCGGCAGCCTGGGTCAGCATGCGGACTTCATCCTCGCGAAAAACCCGGGGCGAGATGGTTTGAACCACCAACACTCCCTGCAGGACTCCGCGATCGATCAGGGGAACTCCCAGAAAAGACTGGTAATCGTCTTCGCCGGCTTCGCTGAAATATTTGAAGCGGGGGTGCTTGTTGGCGTGTTCCTCGGAGACCGGACGCACCTGCTCGGCAACCAGGCCG
Source organism: Terriglobia bacterium (assembly GCA_963812465.1). GTDB lineage: Bacteria > Acidobacteriota > Terriglobia > Terriglobales > Acidobacteriaceae > JAIQFF01. The sequence goes on along the minus strand of CAWEVE010000012.1, from coordinate 24,711 downwards.
GCCAGGCCTTCGTGGATGGCCATGCGAAGGGTGCCGATGCACTGCGGGCGAAGGCCGACGGTCGCGGCCAGCACCAGGTTGGCCCGGTCCGGTTCCAGCAGGTACACCGAACAAACGTCGGTCTGAAAGCGCTTGGCAATCAAGGCCACGACATTCATCAGAGTCTCGGCAGGCTTGCCGCCTTCGGCTGCCAGGTTGCCGATCTCTTCCAAAGTCAGGACATAACTGTCATCTTGCGCAGGGGCAGGATGGATCATGTTTTGAATTCTTTCGTCAGGGCTCGAATTAGGATCAGGGCGCGATCATCCACGCCCTATTCAGTGTAAATGCTGAGCTTGGGTGCGACTAGGTTACGACTGGGCTTCCTGGCGAGGACTCTACCCGCCAATCGCAAATCAAGTCCAATCGAAATTGTGTATCCGATTGATAAAAGCCGCGGTTCGCACGTTTGAATTTCAGCAACGCGGCGTAGGAACGAATTTCCCGATTGACGCGATTATTTGCCGAACCTACGGCTGGCAGATATCCATAAACCGCACAAAATACACAGGCTGCCACTTTGGCAGAAGAACTGCACTGACGGAGGCGGGCCCAAACCTTCCCAGGAGGTTGCGTATGCCGGTCCGTGACGATTGGAGAAAACTGGCACAAGCGGCTCGCGATGAACAGGATCCCGAGAAGCTGATGAAGCTGATCGAGAAACTCAACCGCGAATTGGAGACGCGATCCAGGGACCTTTATCCGGATTCGCTGCAGGCTGTGGACTGAGCGCTTTATCGTGTTGGGTCGGACCTTCGTTTGTGATTCAGTTTGCGGAAAAATCCTACCGCTGTTGCTTCGGCGACCTTCGCGCCGTCCATCTGAGTTGTGCGTTTCGCCAGGCTGCGCCGAGGTCCTGAAGTTCGCGTATAGTCATCTCTTCTGGATTGGCTCCTTGATAACCTTTTCTTCAATTTCGGAGCCGGAGATGGCGGATGTCTGAATTCACAGGGAAAGTGGCCTTGGTCACAGGCGGAACTTCGGGTATCGGACGCGAAACCTCGGTGCTCTTCGCGAAACGGGGCGCGAAAGTGGTGGTCGCCGGCCGGCGGGAAGTTGAAGGCAAAGCCACGATCGATCTGATCCGGAGCGCCGGGGGCGAAGGGCTGTTCGTTAAAACGGACGTGTCGCGGGCGTCAGATGTCGAGAGTCTCATCGAAAAGACAGTCGCAGCTTTTGGCGGACTGGATTGCGCATTCAACAATGCAGGTATTGAAGGTAACTGGGCTCCCATCACTGAACAGACTGAAGAGGATTGGGATCGAACCGTTGACATCAATCTCAAAGGCACATGGCTTTGCGTGAAATTTGAGATTCGGCAGATGCTGAAGCAAGGCCGGGCGGGCGCGATCGTCAACAACTCTTCGGTTGCCGGCTTCATCGGAGGCCGTGGAACCACGACCTATTCGGCCACGAAGCATGGCGTCATCGGGCTGACCAAGGCCGCCGCTATCGAGGTCGCAGGAAACGGCATCAGAGTCAACGTGGTCTGCCCCGCAGTCATCGAGACCCCGATGGCTGATCGCTTGTTTGGCGCACCCGAGGCCCAGAAGGTGTCGCTTGGACTTCACCCCATCGGCCGATTTGGGAAGCCCATCGAGGTGGCCGAGGCGGTTTTGTGGATGTGTTCGAGCGCGGCCGGGTTCATGACCGGGCAAAGTCTGGTTCTGGATGGCGGCTTTCTTGCCGGTCCGAATGTCGTATTAGAGGAACACGCGTAGCTGCGTTTTTGGCGTAAGTCTATGGCACGACAAACCTTAATGCCTACGGCGGCATCTATTGTCCGGGCTGGCCATCGCTTCTCTTCGCCAACAACGCGAAAACCCTAGGGCAGTCCGCTCTTGGCGGTTCGCTTCGACCATCCGGACCTTGAATTGGCTGCTTTTGGGAATGACTTCAAGAAACTCCCGAAGTTGTTTAGGATTCATGCATGGCGGAACAACGAGGGTTCTGGAGTAGTTGGCAGGAGCGGCTGGCCGCGCTCCGGAATACGCCGCCTGTTTTAAAGATCGTGTGGCAGTCTGGACCCGGGGTGGTGATTTTCGGCCTGGTTGCCCGTCTCTTCGCTGCTCTACTTCCCCTTGCGCTGCTGTGGATTCCAAAGCTGATCGTCGACACGATCGTACACAGCCGCACTGCCGGTCAGGCGGTGCCGCCACGACTTTGGTGGCTGGTCGCGGCTGAGTTCTCCCTCGCGGTCTTAAGTGGCATTCTGGCCCGGACGATCGACTATTCGGACTCCCTGCTGGCTGACAAGTACACCCGGTACGTCAGCATTCAGGTGATGAAACACGCGGCGGAACTGGACCTGATCGCTTATGAAGACCCGGTATTTTACGACCGGCTGGAACGGGCGCGGGTGCAGGCGACTGACCGCCTGGGGATGATTCAGCAAATCGGGCGGCTTATCCAACTGGTGATCACGACCGTTACTCTGTCGGTCACCATCATTGTTTATTCGCCGTGGTTGATGTTGTTGCTGATTGCGGGAGTGTTGCCGGCATTCCTGGGGGAAAGTCACTTCGCGTTTCTGGGCTATGCCAAGAATTTTCGCCAGACGCCGGTCCGCAGGCAGCTGGATTATCTGCGCTTGATCGGAGGCAGCAAAGAGGCCGCCAAGGAACTCAAGTTATTTGGACTCAGCAAGTTTCTGACCCAGCGCTTTACCAGCTTGTCGGACGGGATCTACGACGAAAATGTAGCTTTGTCGCGGCGGAAGTTAATCGCCGGCGCGTTCCTCTCGTTGATTGCATACGTCGGCTACTACTCAGCTTATGTGTTTGTTATCTGGCGGACCGTAACCGGCGTTTACAGCATCGGACTGTGGTATCTGCTCTCCGGCGCGATCTTGCAGGCCAGCAACAACCTGCAGCAGATTTTTTCCACTCTTTCAGGGATTGCCGACCAGGCGCTTTTCCTCACCGACCTGCTGGCATTCTTTGATATGAAGCCGACCATCCAGTCGAAACCCGATGCGCTCCCTGCGCCCCGGCCGATTGTCAGCGGATTTGAATTCCGCAATGTTTCGTTTCGCTATCCCGGAAGCTCGCGGCTGGTGCTGAATAAATTGAACTTCCATCTTCATCCCAGGGAACGGGTGGCGCTGATTGGAGAGAACGGCGAGGGCAAGACGACGATCGTGAAGCTGATCACGCGGCTTTACGATCCCACCGAAGGCCAGGTCCTGCTCGACGGCGTGGACCTTAGAGAGTATCGTCTGGAAGACCTGTATCGCGAGATAGGCGTTATCTTTCAAGACTTTATGCGGTACGAGATGACGGCGCGGGAAAATATTGCGGTGGGCCGCATTGAGGAAATCGACGACTTAAAAATGCTGGATGCGGCCGCCCAGAAAAGCCTGGCGGATGCGGTGATCGCGAAGCTGCCGGGCGGTTACGACCAAATGCTGGGCCGCAGGTTCGAGACTGGCGTTGATCTTTCCGGGGGCGAGTGGCAGAAAGTTGCCCTGGCCCGGGCTTATCTGCGGGACGCGCAGCTTCTGATTCTGGACGAGCCCACGGCCGCGCTCGACGCGCGCAGCGAATTCGAAGTTTTCCAGCGCTTCGCCGAACTGACCGCCGGCAAGATGGCGCTTTTTATTTCGCATCGATTCTCAACCGTTCGAATGGCTGACCGCATCGTAGTTCTGGAAAATGGCAGAATCGCGGAAGAGGGAAGTCACGACGAGCTGGCGAGTCTGGGCGGAAGGTACAAGGAAATGTTTGAAATGCAGGCTGCCAGCTATCGTTGACATTCGCGTACTCATTTGGGAGCAATAAAACATTCACAGGTAATGCCGCAAGATACCCATATCGACATGCTCAATGCGGAAGCCGAGCGGCTGCCGGAACCGCCCCTGGAGGCTGAACCGGACCTGAACGCGCTTGGCGTAGCCGCGGCCGATCTCGGGCGCCGGCTGGTCTGGCTGCCGGGCACGCATTCGAGTCGATATTTTTCCGAGCGTTACAACGCCCTGCGTCGCGCGCTCAAGCCGGTTCTTGCGACCTTTCGCGGGCCCTTGCCCAAAAAACCTGTCGGGGACGATTTTCGCTGGGTGTTCGACAACCTCCGGCTCTTGCATTCCGATCTGCGCGGAATGAAAGAGGGTTTCAAGCTAGTTCGAAAGATTCCCCATGTGCGCACTCCGGATGGTGCGGTTGCGCCGCGCGTGGTGGCCCTGGCGGCGGGGTATTTGGCGGCAACCGGATACGAGTTCAGCGAAAAAACGCTGAACGGATATGTGCAGGCCTTTCAACAGAGCACACCGCTAAGGCTGCATGAACTTTGGGCGCTGGTCCCTGCCCTGAAACTGGTTTTGCTGGAAGAGATTGCGGCGCGCGGTTCCAAACTGACGGCGGATCCCGAAGGCTCGTACGGAGTCGGGGTTTGTGTGCGCAGCCTGCGGGACATCAGCCAGGCTGGCTGGAAAGATGTTCTCGAGCCCTTCATCCTTTTCGATCGGATCCTGCGCGAGGATCCAGCCGGGGCTTACCCACGCATGGATTTCGAAAGCCGCGATCTCTACCGGACCGAACTGGCCGACATCGCTCAATACTCTGATTTGACGGAAATGGAGATCGCCGCCAAAGCAGTCGCGCTGGCGCAGGCGGCAAAGCAGGAAAAACACGCCAACCCGCGCCTGGAAGAACGTCTCGGGCACGTCGGCTATTACCTGGTCGGGGATGGGGCGGCTGCGCTGCAAGAGATGGTGGGCTTTCAACCGCCCCTGGGGAAGCGAATTGCTTCCTTCCTGCGAAGGCATCCCAACGAGTTCTATCTTCCCGGCACTGAAGTGCTCACGCTGGCGGTGATGTCGACGATTGTGCTGCTGCTGACCAACGTCTATACCTCTCCGGAACTGATTCTTTTTTCGATGGTGATGTTGCTGCTGCCGTGTTCGCAAAGTTCGATCCAGTTGGTGAACTACCTGGTTACGTCCCTGCTGGAACCGCAGATTCTTCCCAAGCTCGATTACTCAGCCGGAGTTCCGTACAACTGCACGACGCTGGTGGCCATTCCCAGCTTGTTGTTCAAGCGGGAACAGGTTCTTCGGCTGGTGGACGATCTTGAAGTCCGGTTTCTGGGTAATCACGATCCTAATATTCACTTCGCGCTGCTTACCGATCTGCCGGATTCCCGCGAACCCTCGAGCGAGGATGATCCGCTGGTCGACTACTGCGCGCAGTTGATTCGCGAACTCAACGAAAAGTACGCCGGACAGGCGGAAGGATCGTTTCTGCTCTTCCATCGCCACCGCGTCTACAATCCGCGCGAAAGAGTTTGGATGGGTTGGGAGCGCAAACGCGGCAAGCTCATGGATTTGAATAAGCTGCTGCGGAATGAACACGACAGTTTCCCGGTGAAGGTAGGAGATCTTTCCATATTGCCGCGGATTCGATTCGTGATCACGCTGGATGCGGACACCGAATTGCCCCGCGGCTCGGCTGATCGGATGATCGGAGCGATGGCCCATCCCTTGAATCAGGCGATCATCGATCCGGATCCGGAAAAGAATATTGTCGTTGCCGGCTACGGCATTTTGCAGCCCCGCGTCGGGAGTCAGCGTGCAGAGCGCCTCCCGCTCCCGGCTGGCCAGCCTGTACTCGGGTGAGACCGGTTTTGATATCTATACTCGCGCCATCTCCGACGTCTATCAGGATCTCTACGGCGAAGGCATTTTTGCCGGGAAGGGGATTTATGAAGTGGACACGGTGCAGCAGGTACTGGAGCGCCGGTTCCCGCGCAATGCGCTGCTCAGCCATGACCTGATCGAAGGCGCTTATGCACGCGCCGGCCTGGCCACCGACATCGAAATCATTGAAGACTATCCTTCGCACTACAGCGCTTACAACCGCCGCAAACACCGCTGGCTGCGAGGCGACTGGCAGATCACGGGATGGCTGTTGTCGAAGGTGCCGGACGAATCGGGCCGCAAGGTTCCGAATCCAATCTCGCTGGTTTCGCAGTGGAAGATTCTGGATAATCTGCGGCGCAGCCTGGTGGAGCCTGCAACATTTCTGTTGCTGGTGTTTGGATGGCTCATCCTCCCGGGAAATCCGGTGTACTGGACTTTGGCGACGATCGCAATCCTGTTCGCGCCGGCATGGTTTCAGTTCGTGTTCACCCTGGTGAAAGCCGCGGTCGAGCGCAAACCGGAGATGATCAAGGACGCCCGCTCCGCCCTGATTACGTCCAACGCCGGCATATTTTTCACTCTGTGTTTCCTGCCGCACCAGATGTTGCTTGCGCTCGACGCGGTGGTGCGGACGCTGGTGCGGCGGCTGGTGACGCGCCGGCGGCTGCTCGAATGGGAAACCGCGGCGGAAACGGAATTGAGTGCACGCAAGCGCACTCCGGTTGATATCTATCTTGACTGGATGCCGGTGCTGGCCCTGGGATTGGGCGTTCTGGTGTTCTTCGCCCGCCACCGCGCCTTTTACGCAGCCCTCCCCATCTTGCTGCTCTGGGCTTGCAGTAAATGGATTTCGATGTGGCTGAACCTGCCTTCGCACCCGACCGACAACGAGACCTCCGATAAGGACGAGTTATTTCTCAGCGGCGCCGCGCTTCGTACCTGGAGATATTTCGCCGAGTTCAGCACCGCCGAGCACAACTGGCTGATTCCTGACAATGTGCAGGAGGAACCGCCCGCGATCGCGGCTCGGATTTCCCCCACCAATCTCGGCTTCCTTCTGAATGCCCGGCAAGTGGCTTGTGAGTTTGGATTTCTGACCGTCCCTGAATTTGCCGAGCAGACTTTGCGGACGTTGGCCACCATGGCGAAGCTCCCGAAATCTCACGGGCACTTGTTCAACTGGTATGACACCCGCACTCTCGAACCGCTTAAGCCCCGGTTCGCGTCTGCGGTGGACAGCGGCAACCTGGTGGCATCGCTCTGGACTCTGCAGCAGGGTTGTCTGGATCTTTTGCATCGTCCCTTGCTCGAACCGCAACTTGCGAACGGCCTGGCGGATCATCTCAGGATTCTGGTGGAGCGTCATGCCTTCTCCCCGAAGCGCTTCAGAATATTCCAGGCGCAGATGAAGAAAAAAAGCTGGCTGCAGCGACTGCTGGCTCCGTCCGAAGAGGGATTGCTGGAAATCGATTCCGCCGACGTGGATCCGAAACACGAGGCTGAGGTGCGATGGTTCGCGGCTGAGTCTCTCTCACGGTTACGGAATCTCCGGAAAGCGGTGCAGGTGTATGCGCCGTGGATGCTGCCCGAGTTTGTTCCGCTGTGGAATGATTCCACGCTGAATTTCAAGTTCGATGCACAGAGCTTGACGCTGGAAAGATTGCCGGAGGTTGTGGACACCCTGACCTCCCGTCTGCAGTTTGCCCTCGATCATGCCAATGGCTCCGGGGACCGCAAGGCGCTTTATCAGCGGCTGCAAGCCATGTTGCCGGAAGCGCGCTCGCGGGCGCTGGATCTGATCAAGCAGCTCAAGCAAGTCGCGAGTACAGCAGGAAAGTTCGCCGACGACATGGATTTCCGCTTCATGCTCGACCCGCGGCGCAAGTTGCTGTCCCTCGGTTTCGATGTCGAGGCCGGCAAACTGGCAGCGGCTTGTTACGATTTGCTGGCGTCAGAGGCTCGCATCGCGGTATTTATCGCGATCGCCAAGGACGATATCCCGCAGGACGTCTGGTTTCTTTTGGGCAGGTCGCACACCCGCGAGCACGGGCTTCCGGTTCTACTCTCCTGGACTGGAACCATGTTCGAGTACCTGATGCCGGTGCTGTGGATGCGCACCTACCCCAACACGTTGCTGGACAATTCGCGCACGGCGGCGGTGCGATTACAGCAGATTTATGCCGGGGAGAAGGGCGTGCCTTGGGGAATTTCGGAATCGGCGTACGCCAAGAGAGATGAAGCAGGAAATTATCAATACCAGGCGTTCGGTCTTCCTCGCCTCGCCCTGCGCAATGAAGAGGCGGAGTGGCTGGTTATCTCGCCGTATTCCACCTTCCTCGCGCTGCACGTAGATGCGCCGGCGGCGTTGCGCAATCTGCGGCGTATGGCGGCCGACGGATGGCTGGGCGCTTACGGATTCTATGAAGCCGCCGATTATTCGTCTTCCGGCCGCCACTCCTGGCGTCATCGCCACGAATTGGTGCGCTGCTGGATGGCCCACCATCAGGGGATGAGCCTGCTGGCCATGGCGAATTTCCTCCATGATGGCGTGGTGCAACGCTGGTTCCACAATGACCGGCGGGTTCAGGCGACAGAACTTCTTTTGCACGAAAAACCCGCAACCAGTGTGTTGTCGATGGGTGAACTCTATGGAAGCGCCGCGTAAATCGGCATCGGCGCTTTTCGCCGGAACTACCCACCCCGGCGGTCTATGCCGGCATGAGCGGCCTGTCCGGGAAAATAAAGACAGCCCTCGCCAGTTCCGAGGCGAGCGTCTCCTCGCGATAATATCGACTTAGAAGCCGATTCTCCCAGGTCAACAGATCGGCATTGTTCCGGGAAAACTCATCCCAGGTCGGTTGGGTCCCGGATCGCGCCATGCGCTCCCGGATCAGGAACATGAGCGCCCAGGTTATGGTCTCGTGATAGAGCTGTGGTTTTCCGTGGGCCGCTGCGAACTTTTGCAGGGCTTTGGAGAACAATTGAATCGCCTCAAGAGCCGGATACAGAGAGAGGTACAGAAACGCTACCCGAACGTGCTCCCGATGATGAAAGCATTCGTTGGGAAGCGTCCCGCGATCGAATTGATCCATCAGTTCCTGATCCGTCATAAGCCTGGTCCGTCATTGAATTGAACCGAAAGTGCAGAATTAGGAGCCTCGCTTGCTCGAAGTCTGCCCGCCAATCTTTTCCTTCAGGCGATGGCTGGCGCGCGAGTCCAACTCCAGGCCGTAAAACTTCTTCAGATCCTTGATCCGTATGAGCGACTCCCGGCTGAAGGGCGCCTTGCCGTCAAATGCATGGAGGACGATGCCTTCCAGCAGATCACCCAGGGTGAGGTCGCGGTACTCAGCGAACGCCTTGAGCACTTTGAGCAGGCGTTTTTCAATCCGCACTCCGGTTTGCACACGCTCGATCGAGAGTTGCCCATCCTGACTCATGGTACCAATGTACCAAGATAACAATGCGAAGCGCAAGCATCGTTTCCGCTGCCAAATTTGTGCCAGGCCGGCTGCAAAGCGGCCGCTCGCGCTATGCCTCCCCCTGTCCTTAGGCAAATTGCTCCCGCCCGCTCGCGGTATGTATTTCACTTATCCCTCAGAAAGTTAAGCTTTCCAAAAGTATTTGTGATAGAAGCGAAAAGAATTATGCATTGGACTCGAAATGGGAACGGGCGCTACTGTGCAACTCTCGGGTAGTGGGCCGTGCGACTACTGGAAACTCGCCTTGGTGGCTTCGGCGTCCAAGCGTGAATCGTAATTCCCACATAATAATGTTGAGTGGATGGTCGAAATCTCTTACAAATCAGGTAACGGAGCGATCCTATGACGGTTGACTCAAGAAGGGGTCAAAGGTTGTCCTTGACCCAAAAGTTGTCAAGGCTGTCGGTTCGGTTGCGGGACCCGGAGTGGCGGCGGTATGGCCGGCTTCTGCTGGCCGGCAAAGCCTTGGGAATCGGTCTGGTTTTGCTCATTATTACTGTCGTTTCGGGTGTTCTCTTCAGCCATGTCCTCGCCGCCGACGCCGAGGTCAAAGCTGCTGACGTGGTCAATCCGTTAAACACTGCCTGGACGCTGATCGCCGCCTTCCTGGTTTTCGGCATGCAGGTCGGGTTCACCATGCTGGAAGCCGGTTTTTGCCGCTCCCGCGAGACGGTCAATGTGCTGATGGAGTGCGTCGTCGACACCTGCCTTTGCGGCCTTATCTTCTACGCATTCGGTTTCGCTTTTATGTTCAGCCACGGCAACGGCTTCATCGGATATCACTGGTTCTTCCTGCAAGGAGTTCCGTCAACTTATGAAAGTTCCGGAGTTGCCTTTCTTGCATTCTGGCTCTTCCAGTTCGCATTCGCCGACACTTGCTCGACGATTACTTCGGGAGCGATGATCGGCCGAACCGGGTTTGTCGGCGACCTCATCTATAGCTTCGCGGTTTCCGGATTTATTTATCCCATCATTGGTCACTGGGCCTGGGGGCCGGATGGATGGCTGGCGACGATGGGTAGTGAAGGCCACTTTTTTGCTTCGTCGGGAATGTCATTCCATGATTTCGCCGGATCGACCGTCGTGCACACGATTGGTGGATGCGTCGCATTGGCCGGTTCCATCGTCCTGGGTCCACGCCTGGGGCGCAAATTCAAACGGGACGGCGGCGCCCCGATGCTGCCGCATGATTTGACCATCGCCGTGACCGGCGGTCTGATCCTGTGGTTTGGCTGGTACGGCTTCAATCCGGGGAGCACGCTTTCCGCGATGGACTTCGAAGGTATTGGCCGCGTGGCCGCGAACACCACTCTGGCTGCCTGTGCTGCAGGCTTGACCGCCATGTTCTGGGCGTTCAAGTCCAGCAAGAAGTGGGATGCAGGCTTCACCACGAACGGATTTCTCGCCGGCCTGGTTGCCATCACCTGTCCTTGTTACTGGGTCAGCCCGACTGGCGCCATCCTTCTGGGTGGAGTCGCGGGAGTGCTGGTAGTTCTCGGCGTCGAACTGCTGGAATGGATGCGAATTGACGATCCCATTGGCGCGGTTCCGGTTCACGGGCTTTGTGGTGTCTGGGGAACGCTGTCGCTGGGACTGTTTGCCTGTGGCAAGTACGGGGTCACCGGACCGATCGCTCCGGACAACTCCGCCGTTCTGAAAGGTCTGTTCTATGGCGGCGGAACCCAGGTGCTCGTTGCCCAGGCCATCGGCAGCGCCTCCATCGCGATTACGACGTTTGCGGTTTCCATGGTGGTCATGCTGGCGGTGAATGCTACCGGCCTGCTGCGGGTGTCAGAGGAAGGCGAGGCTTACGGGCTCGATCTGCACGAGCACGGAATTTCCGCCTATCCCGAATACGTCATTTCAGCCCTGGGGGCGCCCGGCGGCATGAGCCAGGAGCTGCCGCATGCTGCGCCGAAGGCTCACATGACAATGCAACCTCTAATCCGCACAGGTACGATGTAACTGAGCGATGTCCGGGCAGGGAGGGAACGCCACCGTCCCTGCCACGGAAAAATTTGCGATCTGAGAGGACCAGATGACCAAACTCGAAGCCATTATTCAGCCATCCAGATTTGAAGCGGTGAAAGAGGCCTTGACTGAGTTGGGAGTGGAGGGCATGACCATATCCGATGTGCGCGGCCATGGCAGGCAGAAAGGTCATACGGAGACCTACCGCGGCCGGGAATACAGCGTGGATCTTCTGCCCAAAATCAAGATCGAACTGGTCCTGCCCGACAACCTCGTCGATTCGGTGATAGACGCTATCGTAAAAACAGCATCCACGGGCAAAATCGGAGACGGTAAAATCTTCGTTTCACGGGTCGATGAAGTGATCCGGATTCGAAATCAAGAGCGTGGAGTGGCAGCACTCTAGCGCGCCGCCGCTTCCGGCCACCGGAGTCTCATGGCAGTGCTAGCGAACAGCTCGATATCACAAGACGCATATCAGACAGAGTCCGACAACATACGTGAAAGATTCGAGCAGTCCCACAACGGCCGGGCTGCCGTCCGCGAGCGTTCGGATCTCATCGATTCGCTCATCTGTGAGCTCTGGAGCCGATATTCCGCAGGCTCGCCGGGTGCGGACAAGATTTGTGTTGCGGCGCTCGGCGGTTACGGCCGCAGGTCCCTCTTCCCCTGTTCCGATGTGGATGTGCTTTTCCTGCACGAAGCGCCTGAACGAAACCACCCAAAAGCAGGCGATTTCACGCGTGAGTCAGGCCCTGTGGGACCGGCACTTGCGCGTCAGCCCGACCACCCGGTCTCTGGCAGAGTGCGGCAAACTCCATCGCGATAATCTGGAGTTCAACATCTCCCTGCTCGATTGCCGATATCTGTGCGGCGATGCCGATCTGTTTGAACAACTCCGGTCGCGTTTGATCCCGAAGATGGTGGCTCGTGACGCCCTGGAGTTGCAGCAGAGGTTGACGGATCTGACTTCTGCCCGCCACGAGAAATACGGCCACACGATATTTCATCTGGAACCCAACATCAAAGACTACCCCGGCGGTCTCCGTGACTATCAGGTTGCCTGTTGGCTTAGCTTGATTTCGGAACTGGAGAAGACCGGTACATGGCCGGCGCCGGAGAATTTGCTGCCGGCAGCGTTTCGCCAGGAGTGCGATGCAGCCCTCGATTTTCTTTCGGCGGTTCGATGTTTCCTGCATTATCGCCAGGGCCGGGACTTGAATGGACTGACTTACGAACTGCAATCCGAGGCTGCGGCTGCGGGCATCGGGCTTGCGGATGCGATTCCGGTCGCGCCCGCCGCCTGGATGCGAACCTACTTCCGTCACGTGCGCTCGATTTACCGGCTCACCGTGCTGTTCGATGAAGTGCCTGCGGCGCGCTCGGGCGTATACAAATTGTTCGAAAATCGCAAGTCGCGCTTGTCCAATGCGGATTTTTCTGTGGTGGAAGGCCGGGTCTCTCTTCGTCGGCTGGCTTCGGTGCAGGATCCGGCTGTGCTCTTCGGACTTTTCGAGTTTGTCGGCCGTCACGGCTTGAAGCTGACCGCAGAAACGGAAAGATGTGTGGAAGCGGCGCTGCCTGGCCTGCAGTCATGGGTAGAGCACGCGCCGGATATCTGGTCGCAGTTCCGCGGCATATTGATATCGCCTCATGCCGGAGCGGCTTTGCGCGCCATGCACCGGCTGGGCGTGTTGGTACTCCTGTTTCCCGAATTCAAGGTCGTGGATTCGCTGGTGATTCGCGACTACTACCACCGCTATACCGTGGATGAGCATTCGCTGGTTGCGATCGAAAACGTGCACGCGCTGCACACTCCAGACACCGAACTGGAGCGGCGATTCCGCGAAATCCTGGATGGAATTGAGCGTCCTGATCTGCTCTTGCTGGCGATTCTGTTGCACGATGTGGGCAAGGGCATGCAGGTGGACGATCACGTGGCAGGAAGCCTGCAAGCCGCAGCCGCTGTGCTGGACCGGCTGCGCCTGGAACCGGCAGAGCGCGAAACGGTCACCTTTCTGATCGCCAACCACTTGCGCATGTCGGCCACAACCCGGCGGCAGGATATCTTCGACCCCAAGGTGGTGGCGGAGTTCAGCGAGGCGGTAGGAACCACGGAACAGCTGAAGATGCTGACCCTGCTGACTTACACCGACGTCAAATCCGTAAACCCGGAGGCGCTCACGCCCTGGAAGGCGGAGCTGCTGTGGCAGCTCTACGCGGCTGCATTCAATCACCTCAGCCGAACAGTCGACGACCAGCGCCTGACCGCGAACACGGCAAACAGCGAGCGCATCAGGGAAGTGGTCGCTGCGGCGGGGGAGATCGACCCAAAGCACATTACTTCGTTTCTGGAAGGCTTTCCCAAACGCTATCTGTTGATGCACACTCCCGCCGAAATTGTTACGCACTGCCAGATGTACGACCGGCTCAAACTCAAGGATGACGAACCTCAGATCGACATACTGCGTCGCGAGGGTTACTTCGAGCTGGTGCTGTTAACGCTCGATTGTCCGGGTCTTTTTTCCCACGTCGTGGGAACGCTTTCCTCGTGGGGAATGAATATCCTGAAGGCCGAAGCGTTTTCCAACCGCGCCGGTGTGGTGCTGGATATGTTCCGATTTTCCGATCGCTTCCGTACGCTCGAGCTCAACCCATCCGAGGTAAATCGGCTGAAGCGAAATCTTTCCGAAGCAGTTTCCGGCGAAATCAATGTGGCTGAACTGATGGAAGCAAAATTCAAGCCGGGAACTCAAAGCGCGAAGGTGAAAACGGAGCCCAGCGTTCAAACCGACAACGAATGCTCGCAACACAGCACCCTGATCGAGATCGTTGCCCAGGACCGCCCCGGCTTGCTTTACGACATCAGTTCCACCATGGCGGAACTTGGCTGCAATATTGAAGTCGCAATCATCGAAACCCAGGGCCAAACCGCCAGCGACGTTTTCCATGTGACCTGCGCCGGCGCCAAGCTGGATCGCGAGCACCAAAAGAAGATGACGGCCACGCTGCTGCAGCAGCTCTAGAGGCCGCCCGGCGGACCCTATCGAAAACATTCGGTAGTGGCTCAGTTTGGAATTTCTGACTCAGCCCTCGAAGGGGTCATCCCGAAAGCCGGCGTATTTCAGCCGGCTGAGGGATCTTGCGTGGGGCTATCCATGCCTCACTGCACGCGAGATCCCTCACTACGCCTGAGAAGCGACTTCGTTCGGGATGACGCCCGTGTAAACGACGGTACGAATTTTTCAAACTGAGTTATTGCCAGACATTCTCTCCAATGGACAAAAAGCTGGAGGTTCTTGGTTTACGATTTCCGCGCGACCAAGTATCGCTGCAGCGCGTCCTGCCACTCCGGCATGGTAACCCCATATTTCTGCAGACTCACGGGCGAGAGCACGGAATACTTAGGGCGTTCGGCGGGGCGCACGAACTTGTCGCTCGTAGTCTCGCGCACAACCGTGTCCAATCCTTCGCTTGAAATAATTTCCCGGGCAAACTCGAACCACGAACAGTCGCCTCGATTTGTCGCGTGCACAATTCCGCGGGCTGTCTTGCGGCAAAGCTGGATGATGGCGCGGGCGAGATCAACCACGTAGGTGGGAGAGCCGCGCTGATCGCCCACCACCTCCAACTGCGGACGGCTCGCCGCCAATTTAAGAATGGTGTCGGGAAAGCATTTTCCTCCCACCCCAAACAGCCAGGAAGTCCGGACGATGCAGCAATCCGGCAGGATCTCGCTTAGCCGCTCTTCCGCTTCCGCTTTCGATTTGCCATAGACGCTGCGGGGCGCGCGGGGATCGTCGGTCGTGTAGGGACTCGCCTTGGTTCCATCGAAGACGTAATCTGTACTGAGAAAAAGCAGGCGAGCGCCCTGCTGGCTGGCGGCTTGCGCGACGTTCACGGCGCCGCGGCAGTTCACATCGAAGGCCAGATCACGGTTAGTCTCGCAGCCATCCACATCGGTGTACGCCGCCGCCAGGACGATCCAGTCAGGCTGGCTGCGACCGACTAGATTGAGAACGCTTTGGGCATCACGGATGTCGCCATCGGCCGAACTGAACCCTGTCACACTGTCATCCGTCCATTCGGACATCAGGGCTTTGCCCAGGAGTCCAGTGGCGCCGAAGATTGTGATTCGCATGCGGCAGATTCTCTTCGCAGTCCGGACTTCAGATCCTTCTAGGAATACTGCGCGGCGATCCACTCCCGATAGCTGCCGCTGGTCACGTCTTGTCACCCACTGCTCGTTCTGCAAATACCACTGCACAGTTTTGCGGATACCGCTTTCGAAACTTTCACGCGGCTTCCAGCCCAGTTCGAGCTCGATCTTGCGCGCGTCGATGGCGTAGCGACGGTCGTGTCCTGGACGATCGGTCACGAAGGTGATCAATTGCCGATGCGGCACGCGGGGATCATTCGGACAAGCGTCGTCGAGAATGGAGCATATTGCCTCAACGATTTCCAGGTTTCGCTTCTCACTGCGCCCGCCGATGTTATATGTTTCCCCAACCTCGCCTTTTGCCAGAACCCTCCGCACCGCGGCGCAGTGATCTTCGACAAAAAGCCAGTCGCGTACGTTCTGCCCATCTCCGTACACAGGCAGCGGCTTGCCGGCACGGGCGTTCAGGATCACGAGCGGAATCAATTTTTCGGGAAACTGATAAGGGCCGTAGTTGTTCGAGCAATTCGTGGTCAGCGTGGGAAGGCCGTAAGTATGGTGATAGGCGCGTACCAGGTGATCGGCGGCCGCCTTGGAGGCCGAATAGGGACTATTGGGAGCGTACGCGGTGGTCTCGCAAAATGGCGAATCGCTCGGATCAAGCGATCCGTACACTTCGTCCGTGGACACATGGAGAAGCCTGAAAGACTCGCGGTCTTCGACCGCTAGGTCCGCACAGTAGGCACGAGCCTCTTCCAGGACACAGAATGTTCCGTGGACATTCGTGCGGATGAAGTCGTCAGGTCCCCGGATGGAGCGATCGACGTGGCTTTCTGCCGCAAAATGGACTACGGCGCGCGGTTTGTGAGATTGGAGCAAACTGCGCAGCAGTTCACGATCGCACACGTCTCCCTGGCGGAAGCTATATCGCGGATCGGAAGAGACGGACAGCAGATTGCGGGGATTGCCGGCATAGGTCAGCTTGTCCAGGTTGACTACCGGAGTTCCTTCCTGTTCGATCCATTGCAGGATGAAGTTGGAACCGATGAATCCCGATCCTCCGGTCACCAGAATCGTCTTTTCCATGAGGCGGGCCATACCGAGTCGAGTTCCTGGTCCGGCGGTAGCCCACTGGGATTGTAAACGACAGGAATGCCAGGGGAGTAATAATGCAGGGCGGCACCCGTTATCGCCGGGACCTCATGCCGCCCGATGACGAAAGCCCGCTTCCCGCGCTGGGCCTGGTTTCGGGAGAATATTCCCGCCTGCCAATTTCAGATAAACGCCTTCAATCTCCCTGGCAACCCGGCTCCACAAGTAGTGTTCCCAGACCCGCTCTCTCGCCTTGCTGGCGGCGGCTTTCCTGACCTCGGGTTCGGAAATCAGGAGGCGCAACATGCGTTCGAGATCGTCCAGGTCGCCGTGCCGGAAACTAAAGCCTGAGCCCTCAACTAGTTCGCAGTTCTCCGGAACGTCACTGGCCAGCACGCAGACCCCTGCGCCCATGGCGTCCAGCAACGCCAGCGAGAGACCTTCCAGGTCGGAGGGCAAAACAAACAGCATGGCATTGGTGAGCAACTCATCCAAAGCTTTGCCCGATACCCAGTCCAGGACGAGAACCCGGTCGCTCTGGTGCCGGCGGAGCTGCTTGACATATGCATCGGAGTGGCTCGATCCGCCCGCCAGTACAAGTTTGATGGGTGTATCGATTCGTTCAAAGGCCTGCATCAGCAAATCGCAGTTCTTTTCCACGGAGAATCGTCCCAGAAACAGGACGTAGGAGTCTGGCTCCAGACCCCACTCATAAAGCCGCCCGCTCGCGCGCCGCTGCCGCAAGGTTGTGCCGTTCGGGACGTAAATAGGCTCGATTCCGTAGTTCGCCCGGTAATATTGCTGCAAGGTTCGTGAAACGACGGTAGTCGCGTCCGGTAGCTCGATGGAAGCTCGCTCCCCCAGGCGAAGGATGGCGGATGCGATTCGTCCCCACTTTCGCCGCTGCCAGTCCAGACCCTGGACCGTGACCACTGTCTTCTTTCCGAACAGACGCGGCAGGAATGAAAACAGGGCTGGCCCCAGGCAGTGATAGTGAACGATATCGAAATCACCGAAGATGGCGTGAATCGTACTCAGGAATGTATGCACCAGAGTGTCGAGGTGCTTCGAGCGAATCGTGGGCAACCGGACCAGGCGCATACCGTTGTGTTCCGCTTGCCGCGGGCTGAAATAGGTCCGGCAGTAAACGGTGACGTCGTGTCCCATTTCCGCCAGCCTCTTCCCGATTTCCTCATAACAGGTTTCGATTCCGCTGTACTTGGAAATGACCCCACGCCCGCCAATCAAGGCCACGCGCAAGGCAGTCTTCGATGGCGCTCTGATCTTTAAGCCATCTGCCTTTTCCGGCGAGGGCGCCAGTTGCTCGTACAGTCTGACGAGCGAGCCGTAGTGGTTCTCGGGCGAATGCTGTTCGGCTACCAGCGCGCGTCCGGCCGCGCCCATGGTCGCAGCCAGCTCGGGCCGTTCGATCAGGAACGAGATTGCGCCGGCCAGTTGCGCCCCATCGCCGGCGCGGAACAAAACGCCAGTCTCGCCCTCATGAACTAATTCCCTTCGCGAGCCCAGATCGGAGGCCACCACGGCTCGCCCTTGCGCATAGGATTCGAGAATGCTCTTGCCCAGCGTTTCGTACGCCTGGGTGGGCAGCACGGTAAAGCGCGAGGATTGAATGAGGCGGTCCAGTCGTGTTCCCGTAACCTGGCCGACAAATTCAACATTATTCAAATCCAGCTCTCTGGCCAGGTTTTCCAGTTCCGCTTGCTGCGGTCCCTTGCCCGCAATCTTTAAGGACACGTAAGGCAGAGATCGCATGGCACGCACGAGATCGGTAAGGCCCTTTTCCGGCGAGAGCCGGCCAAAATACAGGATAGGAGCGTCCTCGGCCGGACCGGGCGCTCTGTCCGCGGGTAATTTCTGGAAGTGCGGAAGCACATCGATTTTCTGAGCGTCCCACCCGTTCTCAATTAACTTGTCTTTCACGAAGCGGCTGGGCGCAAGAAAGCGAGCAACACAATGTTCGTAAGTGCGCAGCCATTTGTGGAGGTAGGCCTCCGCCGCCAGTACGAGGGTGGCGCCAAAAGGTCCGGAATAGCAGCCTTCCGTAACCACGTTCCAGAACTTCCCGCCGCGGCAACGCTCGCACGCGCGTCCGTGCGCCACCATGTTGTAACTGGGGCACAGCAGCTTGAAGTCGTTCAAGTGGTACACCACGGGAATACCCAGTTCCTTGAATTCCCAAAGAATCGAAGGTGAAAGATGGTGGTAAATGTTCCGAACGTGGGCCACGTCCGGACGAAACGCTTTCACCATGGCTCGCAGTTTCCGCCGGGCCTCGCGGGAGTAGAGCGCACGGCCCGCTCTGGCGGCCGTGCTCGCAAGGCCGAAACCTCCGCCCTTGAAGTCAATCGCCGGCACAAAATGCTGGTCGTATTTCGTTGCATCGCCGCGGGAATCCGCCATGGAGAACAAGGCGACCTCGTGCCCGTGGGCGCGCATCAAGTCCATCAGTTCGAAGAGGTAGACTTCGGTGCCACTGAATGCGAAGTTATATTTGTTGCAGTACAGGATTCTCATGAGGGTCACGCTCCTGGATGATTGCGGATACGAGAAACAAAAAGGTCGGCAAGGGCGGCCAGGTTCTTTTCCCGGTCAAAGTGCTCCTGCACGTGCTCGCGGGCAGCCCGCTGCAGCCGGGACAGCGCGGGCGGCGATGCACAAATCATTTGTATTTTGCTGACGAAACTATCGAGCGACCCGGCGCGGTAAAGGAATCCGGTCTCGCCGTCCTTGACCAGTTCTGGAATCCCAGTAATGGCGGGAGCCAGGACCGTCTTGCCGTGAGCCATGGCTTCCATCAGGACCAGGGGGATACCCTCGCTGCGGCTGGTAAGCACTACGGCGTCGCACATCGCGTACCAGGAGTCGAGTTGCTGCCGGGAAAGATGGCCCAGCAGTTTCACTTGCTCTTCGAGTCCGAGATTGCGGATCAGGTGTTCGAGCCAGGGGCGCTCCGGACCTTCTCCCGCGATCAGGCACAGAAAATCTGTTCCGGTGGCTTTTAGTTCGTAACAGGCGCCGAGCAGAAAAGCGTGATCTTTCACCGGATGGAGCCTGCCCACGGCCAGCATCATCAGCGGCTTCGGAGCAGGGTTGCTCGAGGAGAGCGGAACCAGAGCTTCCGGCAAGTTCACACCGATTCGCCGCACCATGATTTTGCCCGGCTCGATCTCCGGGTAGTGCTCCAGGACGAAACGCCGGTTAAATTCCGAGACGGTTACGCAGAAGGCACAATTCTTCAGCTTGATATCCAGGAAAGAGCCATGCAGCAGGAGATCGGAGCCATGCAGCGTCAGGCTGAACGGAATCCCCAGCAATCGCGCCGCAACCATTCCGATCCACGAAGAGAAATAACCGTGGTGCACGTGGATGTGCTCCACACCGCTACCCTTGAGCTTCAAGGCGTAGCAGGCACCCAGGACGGTATGCAGCAGTGCGCGCACCCGCCGCGTGCCGGGTTCGCTCCCCTGGGCCAGAACCCGCCAGCAAAAGTCGGCCAGGGACGTACATCGACGGAAGGATAGCCAGACCGCGCGTATCAGCAATCCCAGGTGCAGCGGTTGCAGGTAGAGAGTTTCAGAGGCCAACGATTTCAGCGTCTGTTCCGGCTTGGCCCTTTCAAATACGGCTTCATCTGGACGACGCGCGCTGCATGGGACCACTGCGAGCCCCCGCCGCCGCAGTTCCCGGATTTCGTCGAAGACATAGGGCTCAACCGGTGAAGGAAATTGATTGGCCAGATAGGCGACGGTGGGCATTGGAGACGGAGCGGGAGTGCGGGGAAACTTAGTCTGGTTAGCGGCTGAGTTCGAGAGAAGCTTGCGAGGACTTAGTGGCGGCGGCAGCGGCCCGTTGTGCCACCAGCCTTGCGGCGCGCGCTGATGCGATTGGAATAAGCGCTCGACAGTAACAGGACCGGTTTGGCGCCGATCGGTATTGTGCTCCCTCTCACCATGCGGCGTATGTGAGCCAGATCGATGTAAGAGTCGTAGCCCGACGGCAACGTGTAGGTGGAGTGACCACAGAGGCCGCCCGCGCAAATCATGGCTGCGTCCCACACCGCGAGAGTCCTGGATCCGTCAGGCCTCGTGAGTTCACAGGAATAAACCGATCCTGCAGCGGTGCAGGGTTTTGTCATTGCGTTGCCGACCATCCATGAGTAGACCTCGGCGTAAGCTCGCGCGGCTGGACTGGTGCACCCCGCCCCTGATCCCTGGTCGCTGCAGCCGTTGACTCCACTCTGGCTCCACAAACGCCCCCACGAATTGCCCCACGCGTACCAGTACATGCGTTTGTAGCCGAGTGACCAGCCAAGGAGATAGGCGCGCGCGACGTAGGCGGACTGCATGTCCGGGTCGGGCTCTTTGGTGGCGGTGTCGCCCCAACTTCCTTCCGTGCTCCACACCGGAAGTCCGGCAGAAGCTGGACGGCAAGACCGCCTGCAAGGCGCTCCATTGGGCGATAAGCCCTTCCGGTAACGCGCAGCAGTTCTTGCCGTAAGTGTAGTTGTGGGTGGCGATGACGTCGGCGGCGCTGCTTGCACTTGGGCCGGGCGAATTGAATGTCGCGCCGAATTGGGAGAGATATTCGCCCAAGACGGCCACATCAGGGCCGGAAGCCTGGGCGCTCGGACTCACGACTACGGCTCGAGGCGAAATGCCTACGGCGGTGTGAAAAGTTTGGGCGGCGCAGTTCTCGCCAGTTGCGGCGATCGTTCCCGAGCCTTTGAGGATGCAGTATGCATCCTGTGCCATTCGCATCATTTGTGCCTGGGACCCGGTCCAGGATTCAGCGCTACGGCTGAATTCGTTCCACATTTCGTAGCTCGTAACCGGAGAATAAATACGCTTGTTCAGCCCTGCGACGTGCGACGCCAGTTGGTAGATGAAGCTGCGCCAGGCTTGATCGCTGCCGGTGCCGTCAGTGTTTAGGTCTGAAGGCGGCGCACAACTTCCAGTTGCGGTGCTGGCGTAGTCGCAAACTGCATTGAACGGATCACTCGAAATCCAGTTCGGCGTGCCTCCCAGAACCAGAACAACATCGGATAGTCCGTGCGCATGAGCCAGCGCGAGGTATGCGTCGAGAGTTGAAAAATCGTAGACGCCGCTGGCTGGATTCATCTGCTGCCAGCGGGTGTCGGTGTCCCACAGACGCAAGCTGCCAAAGGGGATCGTCGGCCAGGGCTGCCCCTTGACGTAATGCATGCCGAAATATTGCGGCGGCACGACGGTTTGCGACCAAGCGCAGGTGGTTACCGACAGAAGAGCGATCAACATCGCGATCATTCTTGTATTTATCGTGCTTATATTCATCGTGGTTTGCGGCGAAAAATCCTCACCTCCACACGTCACAACCTCCGCCGGCGCGGACGACGTGTACGTTGCATTTCCTGTCGGCAAGGAAGGGTTAGATCGGGATGGCATGCGATTGAACATCAGCACGGCGATTCTGTGCTGCCAGTATTCCGGCGAGAGTGAACAGCAATCCATTGACGAACTGATAGTTCATCACCACGAAGCTGCCGTTCAGCAGATACACTCCGACCAGAACTGGCCAGAGCGAGCGGAAGTGTTCATCGAGAAAGTTGCCATCCGGGGCGGCGTCGGACCTGCGCCTGGAGCCTAGGCGAAACAGATCAATTCCCACCCACAGATAGAAAGCGAGCCCGATCAAGCCGTGTTGCACGGCGATCTCGAGATAGCTGTTGTGAAAAAAGAAGGCCTCCTGGTGGAACTCGTGGATTCGTTTCGCCAGTTCGGATTGCAAGTCGTCACCCGCCCATCCCATGAAGGGCTTTTCAAGAAACATTTCCAGTCCAGTGCGATACATGACCACGCGAAATTCCACCGGGCTGCGCTCTTCCAGGCGGGAGGACAACGACTGGTTTGCCTCGTCGAAGCTGAGCGCCGCCAACAGCCCTACTGCGCCCGCCAGAATCAAACAAAGACAGGCTTTACGTATGCGCGAACTGGAAGAAACAAAGAGCAAAACCAGGATGCTGCCGGCGAACGAGAGCCAAACCGCTCGAGTTTCAGTAGCCAGAATCGCGAGAGGCACGGCGGCCAGCAGCAACAGTGCTCGCAATCCCTTCAGACGTTTGCGCCGAAATGAATCCAGAGCGACCAGTCCAAGCATATTTAAAGTCACGCCGTTGGCCACCGCCTGCAGGAAGGGTCCGCGCGCCCGGTCGGCATGGATGCCGAGACCTTCATCGAGGATATAGCGCGGGAAGATGAGCCCTTTCGCGCCCAACAGGAAGAAAATGGCAATCAAGGACAAATATCCCAGCACCACCAGCGCGAAGGTCTCAAGCCGGTGCAACGAGCCAGCATCGTCAAAAACGGAACCGGCCACGTGATAAAGCGCGAACGGTATGACCCACTTCGCGGCAAAGACGCTCCAGTTTTGTGCGTCATAAGGCTGGATCAGAACGGCGATCAGGCCAAGCAAAAGCAGACGCCGCCATCGGCCACATTGCCGGCCGGGCAAGTCTTATCGGCCGGCGCAGTGCCAGACCCCGCAGCACCACTACAAACAACAGCAGGAAAAAGGCAACACGGTCCAGCCCGCAGGACTGCACGTCCGGAGGGCGGAAGAGCATCACCGTCAGCATGGCCAGGAACAGTAGCGACGGCGCCGCTATCAGTGCATGCAGCGGGCGGACTGCGGCAATAATCGCGCGGTCCGCCACACCTTGCAGGGAAGGCCGTATGCTTATTTGTCCGGTCGTTATTTGCCCTGTCGAGCCCATGTCAGGCGCCGCTCCCCCGAAAAACGACGAACACTGTCTTCCACAAAATTCGCAAGTCCATCCCTAAATTCCAGTGCTCGATGTATTCGAGATCCAGCGCCATGTTTCGCTGAAACGAAGGGTCTCGCCTGGCCGTGATTTGCCACAGCCCCGTAATTCCCGGAGTGACGTCGAGCCGCCGGAAGTGTTCCAGTCGATATTGCTCGAAGTCATCGAGAGGATGCGGCCGCGGACCCACCAGGCTCATCTCACCTCGCAAGACGTTCCACAACTGCGGCAGTTCGTCCAGGCTGTAGCGGCGGAGAAAGCGCCCCAGCCAAGTAATGCGCGGATCGTCGGCAATCTTGAAGCACGGACCCTGGCGCTCGTTGCACTCGCGCAAACCGTCCTTCAGCCGGTCCGCATTCTGCACCATGGTGCGAAATTTGTGGCAATCGAATCTCTTTCCCTTCAAACCCACTCGCTTGGCCCGATAGAGCATGGGTCCGGGCGATGTGGCTTTGACGGCCAGCGCGATGGCGACCAGCAAAGGCGCAGTTACAAGCAGCGCTGTCGCAGACAGCGCAATGTCGAGCACACGCTTCAAAAATAGTCCGACGGCCGCATTTCGTTCCTCGTGCAGCCTGAGCACTGGCAAGCCCCCAAGATATTCGACCACCAGGGAGGCGCGCCCACTTGCCTGCTCACAGCCGTAGAGATCAGGAATAACCCGGATGTTCAGCCGGTTATGCCGCGCTTCTCGAATCACACGTCGCGCTACCTCGCACTGATCTGGAATTGCCAGGATCACCTCATCCACAAACTGCCGCCCGCGCGATACGGGCCAGGTCTTCTATTCGGCCGAGCACATCGCCCGCGACCAGCGCGCTTCCGTCGAGAAACCCCACCACAGTGCGCCCGGCGCCACCCTCGCGTTTCAAGATTGCAGCCAATTCACGTCCCAGCCGGCCCGCTCCCACGATGAGGACGTTTCGCCCACTATCGCGTACCATGCGGCGCGCCGCGACTCGCTGCCACCAGTTCCGGCCAGACTGGGCGGGACGATTCAAGGTTTGCTGTCCCTCGATCGGCGACGGACTGAACCTTCTTCCGGGGAACCCTATCTGGCATGTTGAGCGGAATTAGGCCCGGCGATGCGGGCTGGCGAAACTCGGGATTCAGTGCGCGACCAGACATTTCAGGCCAGCTCCAGTTCGTATCCTTCAATGCTGATGGCGAGAGAGCGCTGGATGCACTCAATCGAAATGACCAGCGCCTTCTGGCTGCTCTGCCCAGAATGCCCTCCAGCCCGTCCAGACATCCTCCGCGAATTTTTACGCGTTGTCCCACTTTCAAAAATGGGTGGAGCGCGCATGGAACCTTCTGCGCGAGCAGCCGTCTCAGGTCGTCGATCTGTCGGGCAGGAACTGGGCTGGCTTCACCGTTGACGCTCACAAACCCGATTACCCCTTCGGTACGTAGAACCTCGATGCGTAACGCGCCGGCGGGATGAAGCTGCACGAAGACGTATCCGGAAAACAGCGGGACCGATATGTTTTTTTGCCGGTCACTCCAGCGGTGGGTT
>CAWEVE010000011.1:0-50829 GCA_963812465.1 Terriglobia bacterium | reverse complement strand
GCGGCGGTTCAGCAGCACCATCACTTGCTCTTTTTTCTCCAGCCGCTCCTTGATCTCTTCCGCCAGTTTGCGCGAAATCACCTGCTCGCTTCCGGTTTCCTGAAATTCCTGGCGCATGTCGATGATTTCGACTTCGGGCAGTGGACGCTTTTCGACCCGATCGGGCAGCTCGAGCAGTGTGTATTTGTGTTTCTTGGCGTTGAAGTACGACTCCAGCGACGGCGTGGCCGAGCCCAGCACCACCACCGCGTCGGCCATTTTGGCCCGCATCACCGCAACGTCGCGGGCGTGATAGCGCGGCATCTCTTCCTGCTTGTAGGACGGGTCCTGTTCCTCGTCCACAATCACAAGCGCCAGATCGGAAACTGGTGCAAACACTGCCGAGCGCGTGCCCACTACTATGCGCGCGTCTCCGCGCTTGATGCGGTGCCACTGTTCGGCGCGCTCCTTATCGGAAAGGGCAGAGTGCAGGATGGCGACTTCTTCTCCAAAAAGTTGATGCAGGTCGGCCGCGACTGCCGGCGTGAGCCCGATCTCCGGGACCAGCAGGATGGCGGAGCGCCCAGCCTCGAGCACCGACCGCATGGCCGCCAGATAAATTGCGGTCTTGCCCGATCCCGTAATTCCGTGCAGCAACATGCCGGCAAACTTCCTGGCATTCACCTGCTCCTGAATACTTTTCAGCGCCGCCTGTTGAGCGGAGTTGAACTGGAAGTCGAACAAATTGGGCCGGGCCTTCAGCTGGGACATGGTGAACTCGGCAGCTTCTTCGCTGATCTCCACCATCCCGCGCTTCACCAGCGTGGCCAGCGTGGTGCGCGGCACTTCCAGCGACTGGAGAGTATCCACCGGCAGTTTGCCTCCGGCGGCGGCGAGAGTGTCAGTCAACGTTCGCTGGTTGGCGTTGAGCTTGCCGTCGACATTTTTGAGGACAGCGACTTTCACCGTGCGCGCCGCGTTCTGCGCTTCGGAGAGATCTTCGCGAGCGATCCACTTTTTGCGCACCATGCCGGCAGAAGGGCCTTCGACGCGCGAGTTGCGGAGCGCAAACTCTCTTCCCGGGTCATGTCGCGCTCGGCCAGGTAGTCGAGCACGCGAAACTCCGCCAGTTGATCCTCAGGAGTCTTCTGGGAGCGCGCGGATGATCCCGACATGCCTGCCAGATGCAGCGCAAGTTGCCCCTCTTCGGTGATGCGGTAAGAGATCGCTCGCTTGAATTCCGCGCCCAGCGGCAGCATGGTGCGAAAAACTTCACCGACGGGCGCCAGGTAGTAGTCGGCGATCCACTTGCCCAGGCGGAGCAGCGGCTGATCGAGCACTGGTTCGGGGTCGAGTACGCGGATTAGATTCTTGGTCCGAACTTCCGGCTTGCGCTCGTGCAGCTCCGTGACCACGCCCGACATGCGCTGCTGGCGGAAGGGCACCAGCACGCGTCCGCCGACGACCGGCTGCATGCCGTCGGGAACAGCGTAGGTGAAGACGGTGTCGAGCGGCACCGGAAGGGCTACGTCGCAGAATTCAGACATTGAGGATGGCGGCGTTTTTGACGGCGCAATTCATCGTAACATCTGGAAATGCGGCGCGCGAAAATTGGAGAAGTGTTCCACGTGGAACATTTTGTACTGCCGCGATTGTATGTACAATGAGGCTATGTCCATGAAAACGAAGCGGCGGGCAAAAAGCTACAAAAAGTGGGAAGGTGGCGCGGCTCAAGGCGATGGCCGATGAGCTGCGACGCTCTCCCGAAATGGCGGGGATGTATCGGCCGATCAAGAAGCCGGTAACGCTGCGGCTGGACGCCGACGTGATTGCCTGGTTCAAAGCCCAGGGACGCGGCTACCAGACGCGGATCAACCGGGCGCTGCGCGCGGTGATGCTGGGGGAGAAGGGTTGAGCTGCGGGCGGCTTTCCCACGTCTCGCAGAAGAGGCGAGACGTGGGGCACCCGGCTTCTCCACCAGTCCTACTCAGGAGACTTTGCCGGAGGCTTCAGTCCCAATTCCTTCATCACCATCTGCAGATCTTTCCAGGCTTCTTTTTTCTGGCGGGGGTCGCGCAGGAGGAAGGCTGGGTGGTATGTCACGGCGAGCTTGGTGCCGCGGAAGTCGTACCAGTGGCCGCGCAGTTCAGACATGGGCGCATTGATGGCCAGCAACGTCTTGGCGGCGACGGCGCCGAGGGCGACCAGGACTTTCGGTTTGATGGTCGCGATCTGGCGCATCAGGAACGGCGAGCAGGTTTCGCATTCGTCGCGTTCCGGCGTGCGGTTGCCGGGTGGGCGGCACTTGATGATGTTTGCGATGTAGATGTCTTCACGGCGCAGGCCCATGGCCTTGATCATGTTGTTGAGCAACTGGCCGGCGCGGCCCACGAAGGGCTCGCCTTGGATGTCTTCATCGGCGCCGGGGGCCTCGCCGATGAACATCAATTCTGCCCGGGGATTGCCTACGCCGAAGACAATCTGCTTGCGGCCTTGTTTGGACAAACGGCAGCGGGTGCAGTCACCGATGTCTTCGCGGATGGCGAGCAGGCCTTGGGCTGGATCGGACTCGGGCTTTACCTGGTCGAGAAGATCGTCTGGGATTCTGGCGACGGCTTTGGTTCTGGGCAATGGGTCTCGCTCTTCTGGCTGGAGTTGAATTGGTGCTGGACTCTCGCGGCGATAAAAATCGTAGATGCCGAGTTCGTTGTAGAAGCGGATGCGGTCGGCGAGGGCGCGTTTGAGTTGAGGATCGAGGGGCATGGAGAACGATTGCAGGTTGCAAGATAACAGATTGGGATTTTAGATTGGGATTTTAGATTGGGATTTTAGATTTGGGATTTCAGATTTCAGTTCTTAGTTCTCGGTTCTCAGTTCGAGATACCTAAGCTTGCCAGGCGAAGGCCGTTCAATCTGCAATTTTGGTCTTGTTTCTCAGCCCGACGGCCGAGGGCGGCCGTCGCCACGTGGCCTGGGTTGCTACCTGGGCTGGGGTAGTTTGCGCAGTTTTGCTGCCTGGTCCAGGACGCGCTGGGCGACCTCCCACTTGGTGGTTTCGGGGACTTCGATCACTTCACTTTGGGTGATGATGGTGACGGCGTTGCGATCGGAGTCGAAGCCGACGCCTTCGCGCGACACATCGTTCACCACGATGGCGTCGAGCGATTTCGTCATCAACTTCTTGCGCGCGTTTTCCAGGACGTTTTCGGTTTCAGCGGCAAAGCCCACGATGATCTGGGAAGTCCGGGTGCGGGCCAGCTCGGCGAGGATGTCAGTGGTCGGCTCCAGTTCGAGAGACATGGCGCCCTTGCGCTTGATCTTTTGCTCGGCAGCGCTTTTGGGACGATAGTCGGCCACCGCCGCGGTCTTGATGACGATGCTGGCTTCGGGCAGGAGCTTCAAGGCGGCCTGGCGCATCTGCTCGGCGGATTCGACGCGGGTTACCTCGGCGCCGCCCGGCGGCGTCAGAGCTGTAGGTCCGCTCACCAGCAGAACGCGCGCTCCACGCCGTAATGCGGCTTCAGCGAGGGCGTATCCCATGCGGCCGCTGGAGCGGTTGGTGAGGTAGCGTACCGGGTCGATCTTTTCGCGCGTGGGACCGGCCGTGATCAGAACGGTTTCGCCGGCCAGTTCCTGGGAGGCGCCCAGAGCTTCCATGGCGGCGGCGACAATCAGGTCATTCTCCGCCAGGCGGCCCGGACCGGTCATGCCACAAGCCAAATAGCCATCGCCGGGCTCGACGATCCGCACGCCGCGCTTGCGCAGGATTTCCAGATTGGCCTGGGTCGCGGGATGGTTCCACATATTGACGTTCATGGCAGGCGCAACCACCACCGGAGCAGTCGTCGCCAGATAAAGCGTGGTCAGGAAATCGCCGGCGATGCCCTGGGCAAACTTCGCCAGCACGTCGGCGGTGGCGGGGACGACCAGCAGCGCGTCGATGGATTGGGCCACCGCGATGTGCTCGATAGCTGAGTCGATGTTGGGTTGGGCATTTTCATCGCCCGAGGCAAACATCTCGGTGATGACCTTTTCGCCGGAGAGGGCGGCAAAGGTAAGCGGGCGAACGAACTGCTGCGCCCCCTGAGTCATGACGACCTGCACGCGGATGCCGCGGTCCTGCAGCAGGCGGACAATCTCCGCCGCTTTATAGGCTGCGATACCGCCGCTGACTCCGAGAGCGATTTTCATGGGATGGTCCCAGCTCTATTGGATGATGAATCGCGGATTTTAGATTGAAGATTGCAGATTTCAGAATGAACTGCCCGCCACGTTGCAAGGGCATGAGGGATTCAGATCTGAAGTCTGAAATCGACAATCTGAAATCCGCAACTATGATTCTTTGGCCAGCACCTTCTCCAGCATCTCGCCGGCAACTTCGGCTGGCGAGCGTGGTATTTCGGGGATCACCCACTTCACCTTGCCCGCCTTGATCTCATCCTGCGCAATCCGGCACGGTTTGCGGGAAGGCGTTTCGATCACCGGGGGCGCACCACCCTGTAATTGCCGTGCACGCCGCGCGGCGACCAGGATGTATCGATAGTTGCTGTCAAACCCATCCATCAACTTCATCGTGTTCTCCCCTGCTGCTAGCGGCCACCCGGCGCCGCCGCTTTCTCGAACGAGGCCAGAATCGGTTGCAGCCGCTCCCGCACATTGTCCAGCCGGTAGCGCTCTGCGGTTGCGATCAGGTTAGCATCGTCCGCGGAAATTGGTTGTTGTCGATTTTCCTGCCGTTCGTGTGTTTGGGCTCCTGGCCGCTTCAGCCGTTCCGCGAGGAGGATCGACTGCAGCGCTGCGATAGATTCTTCCAGGCGGTCGTTCACCAAAATATAGTCGTATTTGGTGTAATTCTCAATCTCACGAGAGGCCGTGACCAAACGTCGCTGGATCACCGGTTCGGCATCCAGGCTGCGGAGGCGCAGGCGCTTCTCCAATTCCTGACGGTTGGGAGGCAGAATAAAGATGCTCACCGCCTGGGGAATCTTGCGCTTGATCTGGGCCGCGCCCTGAACGTCGATGTCCAGCAACAGGTCGTTTCCTTCCTGTTCGGCTTCGCGCAGAAAGCGGCGGGCGGTACCGTAGTAATTGCCAAAGACGTCGGCATACTCGAGAAATTCATCCTTGCGGATCATTTCTTCAAACTCCGTGCGCGACACGAAAAAATATTCCCGGCCGTTCTTCTCGTCTCCACGGTGCGGCCGGGTGGTGTAGGAGATGGAAAATTTCAGGCCTGGCACGATCTGCCGCACCCGATCCACCAGCGTGGATTTCCCCGAACCCGACGGGGCCGAAATGATGTACACGCCGCTCATTCGATGTTTTGCACCTGTTCACGTGCCTTCTCGATTTCGGTTTTGATGGCCAGCCCCAGCTCGGTGATGTTCAGCGCTTCACCGGCCAAGCCGGAAGTCTTGGAGAGCAAAGTATTCGCCTCGCGATTCATTTCCTGCAGCAGGAAATCCAGTTTCTTGCCCACTTCTCCGCCCTGCTGGAGCAGGCCGAGGAAGTGTTTGACGTGCGTGTCCAGCCGGACCAGTTCCTCCTGGATGTCGCTGCGGTCGACCAGCAGCGCCGCTTCCTGGAGGATGCGTTCGGGATCGACCTGGCTTCCGATCAGCTCCAGCATGCGGGTTTTCAACTTTCCGACATAGGTCTGCAGCACGGCCTGGCGATGTTTCTCGACTCCGTCACCGGCCTGCTTCAGGTGGGCCATGCGCTGGCGCAACTCCTGCTCGATGCCGCGCCCTTCCTCTTCACGCATCTGGTTCAGGCGAGCGAGAAGCTCTTCGACTTTTGCCAGCACCGAGGCCTCAAGCGCACCATCGGCAGGAAGCGCCGCCGAGTCCAGCGCGCCGGGCATGCGCAGAACCGCGTTCAAATCGGGCTCGGCCGCCAGACTAAAATCCGCGGCGGCGGCGCGGAATGCCTGAATGTAGCCGCCGACCATCTGCCGGTTGAGGGCGAAGCTCTCGCCCCCGCTGCGATCCAGATTGAGCGTCAACTCCACGTGTCCGCGAGCCAGCTTTTCCTTGAGCAGGCGGCGGAGCTTCATCTCCAGGGAGTCGCTGTCGGAGGGCATGCGGAAGTGTACGTCCAGAAAACGGTGGTTCACGGATTTCAGGGAGAGGGTGAAGCTCATCGGGGTCTTGCCCGGATTGCCGGACGAGTCGGGGACCTGACCCTTTACCTGCGCGAAGCCGGTCATGGAGCGAATTGGCATTAGCTTCTCGATTCCTCGCGGACTGAAGTCCGCATCGGAATGTCCGACGACGGGAATTTTAGCGGCACGAGTAAACTCGTGCCCTTCCCGGTCTTGGCGTTTTCACGAACCCCGCGTTGCCTTCGACGGCATGGCTGAAGCCGTGCCCTTCCCGGTCTTGCCGACTTCACGAACCTCTAGCGAATTGCGTTTACCTTCGGCGGTTCCGATTCCATGAACTGGAGATCATACAACCGGCGATAGGTGCCGAGTTTCTGCATCAGCTCTTCGTGCGTGCCCATGTCGGCGATGGTGCCGTTTTCCAATACCACAATCCGGTCGGCGCGTCGCACCGTGGAAAGGCGGTGAGCGATCACGAAAACGGTGCGGCCGGTCATCAGATTCTGCAAGGCCGACTGCACCAGGGACTCGGATTCGCTGTCCAGCGCCGACGTGGCCTCGTCCAGAATCAGGATGGGCGCATTCTTCAGCAAGGCGCGGGCAATGGCGATGCGCTGCCGTTCGCCGCCGGAGAGCCGCACGCCGCGCTCGCCGATCATGGTGTCGTAGCCGGCGGGCAATTCCATAATAAAGTCGTGGGCCAGGGCGGCGCGGGCCGCGGCCTCAACCTGCTTTTGAGAGATGGAGGGCTGCCCGTAGGCGATGTTGTTGCGCAGGGTGTCGTTGAAAAGCACCGTCTCCTGGGTGACGACACCGATCTGGGAACGCAGCGAGGACAGAGCGTCGTATCGCGCACGTCGCGGCCGTCGATGAGCAGGCGCCCCGCGGTTACGTCAAAAAATCGCGGAATCAGATGGACCAGCGTGCTCTTGCCGGCGCCGCTCGATCCCACCACGGCCACTACTTCTCCCGCCGGTACTTCCAGATTGATGTCGCGCAGAATTTCCCGCGACTCGTCGCCGTCGGTTTCGTAGGAAAAGCACACATCTTCGAAGCGGATGCTGGTGGCGAAGGCGCGGCAGCGGCTTGCGCGCCCGGCTTTTCCCGGACATCGTCTTCGGTGTCCATAAATTTGAAAATTTCCGAAGATGCGCCGATGGCCTGCTGAAAATTGTTATTGAAGAGAGCAAACTTGCGGACCGGATCGTAGAGTTTGAAAACCGCGATGATGAACGCCAGAAATGTGCCCGGCGGTGAAGACGTGGTGATTGATCTGCTCGCGGCCCAGCAACAGCAGCAAGGCGATGGCGATGGCGCCGAAGATGTCCATCAGCGGAGAACTGATGGCGGCCGCGGCCACCGAGCGCAGATTGGCGCGGAACAGGCGCTGCGCGGCTTTGGCGAAGCGCGCGATTTCCCAGGACTCCATGCTGAACGCCTTCACGATGCGGTTGCCGCTGATGGTTTCGTGAAGGATGTTCTGAATATCCGCCAGCTTGTCCTGCCCCTTGCGCGTGGTCTGGCGCACTCGTTGCCCGATCCGTCCGGCGGAGAAAATGATGAAGGGAACGAACAGCAAAAGCACCCAGGCCAGTTTTCCACCCAGCAGCACGACCACGAAGGCGGTGAAAATCAGGGTAAAAAACTGCTGCAGGAATTCCGCCAGAACGCTCGACATGGCGAACTGCACGCGTTCGATGTCGTTCACGATGGTGGAAAGCAAAGTGCCGGTCGTGTGTTTCTGGTAGAACGCCGAGGAACGCTTGAGGATCGAGTTGTATAGCTCGTTTCGCAGGTCGGTGATCATGCCGAACCCGGCATAGTTCACCAGGTAGGTGCCGGCGTAATCGAAAATGCCTTTCAGGACTGTGGCGGCGACCAGCGCGAAGGCCACCACCGTCCACGGATTGTGGAAGTGCGAAGGAACAAATTGCTGCAGGTAGACGGCGTTGCCGGTGAACGGGACTTTGAACAGCTGCATTTCGCGCTCGGGCGAACCGGGGTTCAGGACGCGATCGAAAATTGGCCCGATGAGCAACACCCGGAAGGCATCGAGCAACCCGACCGCCGCCATCAGCAAGATCGAAGACAGCAACTGCCACCAATACGGAACCACGTACCGTAAGAGGCGTGTCAGTTGCCGCATCCGGGGCTCCCGATGCGTGGAATCAGCATGGTTTCTATCTTACTGCAGTCCGAGCGTCGGTCGTTGGTCGTTCGTCGTTGGTCGTTGGCCTTTCGCACTCGGGTATCAATCCAGTTCCTCAAGTGTGTATGCGCTCTCAAGCATCGATTTTGATTTTGGCCAACGACCAACGGCCAACGACCAACGACGGTTTTGACCGCGACTGCTATTTCGGACTATCCCGATGCACTACTTTCACCCGGTATTTCGCCTTGCGCAGACGTTTGCCAACGTCTTCCGCGATCATGACTGAGCGATGCTGCCCGCCGGTGCAGCCAAAGGCGATGGTCAGGTAACTCTTGCCTTCGCGGATGTAGTGGGGCAGCAGATAGATCAGCAAATCAGAAATTCGCTGGATGAATTCCTTGGTCTGGGGAAATGACCGAATATATTTGGCGACTTTTGGATCCCGTCCGGTCAGCGGGCGGAACTCGGGCACGAAATGCGGATTGGGCAGGAAGCGAACGTCGAATAGCAGATCGGCGTCGTCGGGCACTCCATGCTTGAAGCCGAAGCTGACGCAGGACACCAGGATGTTCTTGTCCGACTCCTGTTTGTGAAAGCGTTCGGTGATGTAAGACCGCAGTTCATGGACATTGAACCGGGAGGTATCGATGACCAGGTCGGCCATGGCGCGGATGGAACGGAGATGGCGGCGCTCGGTGGCCAGCGACGACTTCACCGGCGTGTGAGTGCCCAGGGGATGCGGCCGGCGAGTCTCGCTGAAGCGGCGCAACAGGATGGATTCCTCGGCTTCGAGGAAAATCACCTTGGTGGGCAGCATGCGCTTGACCGACTTCACGATGGCGGGCAGGGATTCCAGTTGCGTGCCTTCGCGAACGTCCACCACCAGCGCGGTGCGGTTGATCTCGGAGGATTGCCCGACCAACTCTGCGAAGCGGGGAATTAATTCCACCGGCAAGTTGTCCACGCAATAGTAGCCCAGGTCCTCGAAAGCCTTGAGGACAGAGGCTTTGCCCGACCCGCTCATGCCGGTGATGATGACCAGTTCGCCGGACGGGCGGCGATCGGGCGGCGCATTCTTGGGGACGGCCTGCGTCGATCCCGTTCTCTTTCCTTCTCGGCCTCTGTGTTTTCTTGCCCTTGGAGAGAGCCATCGGGTGCGATGTTAGCAGGCACAGCCTTGGCTCGCCAGTTGCTTGGCGGTTGCGGCCCGGTAGGGTTCATACGACTGTCGATCGATCTATGGAGAGTCTGGCGCAAAAAAATAAAAAGAGGGCACGTGCTCATGTGCCCCTTCTTACTTCGCTGCACGTCAGCTGCGCCTCCCCCGAGGACGCGTCTAACGCAACGTCGCAACTACGACAACATCCTGGGCCGGATAGTCCCTCGCCACTTCGGTTTCGCGCTTGCTCATCTGCAGTTCGCGGCCCCGGTTATTTCCGGCGGTCCATATTTGAGCCAGGAAATATCTGATCTCCATAGCGATGGAAAACCAGCTTGGTCTTGGTTTGCGGCTGGTTCGATTGGCAGGCATTCGGAATAACCGCCTTGATGACCTTTCCGGTCCTTGCTCTGGATTGTCATAAAGCTACCGGTCGAGGCCGACGCTCTGGATGCACGTATTGGCCCGGCGGGAAGCTCGGCTTTTTCCACGACGAAGTTGAAAGGAACGTTCGCCTTCACCGCGCCGGTCTGAGCATAGGCCGAGGCGGCGGCCAGCAGCAGACCCAGGCCAATCAGACCAAACAGTTGGTTCTTCATAAATCCTCCTCGTGCCGGACGGTGAAACCCGTAGGGTCGTTTCGCTGTTCAACCGTCCCTCTAATTTTTCGCAATGGCTCTAAAACCGTTGCCGCTGATGTTTAATGCAAGCCGCGTGCCAGAGCGGAGCGTTCTGGGATTGACGTCGTGCGTCCTGTAAGCAGATTGATTATGCTGGAGGTGTGCGGGAATTGGGCTGGAAGTGGCGCCGAATTCTGCATTCGAGCCGATGATCCCTCGTTAACTCAACGCCTGCGGTTAGCGGTGGCCGATCCGGTCGGCGTTGAATCCGCTTGTCGGAGCGTGTAGCGCCCCTTACTTTGCTGGGTGTGACCGGGTCCAGACCGGTCCCACACGCATTAATCCGCTATTTCACAGGCTGCGTGTACACGGATGCCCGATTTATGCTAAACAGCCCACTATGGCGCGAAGACAAATCCCAGGCTTCTGGGCATTGGCGGTCCGTTGAAAGGGCACCGCTTTCCCTTTGCCGGCGGGCGAAGTGTCCATCGGACGAGACTCTTCGAACCAGCTCTGGGTCGCCGATCCTGCGTTGTCCCGGCGGCACTGCCTGGTGATTGCCAGACGACGGCCAGTTTTCCATCCGCGATCTGGGCAGCCGCAACGGCACCCTGGTCAACGGCGTGCCGGTGGAGCAGCAACAGATACGGCACGGAGACCAGATATACATTGGCGATTCAGTGCTGGTCTTCCTGCTCGAGGAAGGCGGAAACCATTTCGACAGAAACCCGGTCGAGTTCGCGGACACCGTCGGCATTCGAAGGCGCTCCGGTTGTGCTTCGCGCCCGAAGATTCGGTTTACCTGCGGCCCGAGAAAGAATCGCCAGCTTGCCCGCATCGCGCCCGCTGGGCTCGCGACTTGAACTCGCTGCTGAAAATCGCCACCGGGATCGGCGGAATCCGCGATCAGGAGTCGCTGCAATGGCAACTGCTGGGATTCATCTTCGACATTGTGCCCGCCGAACGCGGCGCGGTCCTGCTGGGCAATCAACCGGACGAATTCACCTCCACCGCCGCCTGGGACCGGGTGCGCGGGCCGGGTCATCCGGTTCGGGTCAGCCGCACCGTGGTGCAACGGGTGCTCCGCGACCGCGTCGGACTGGTGGTCAGCGATGTTTCCGGAACGAAGCGCTTCGCCAGGTCAAGACCCTGGTTGAATTGAAAGTGAGCTGCCTGCTTTGCGTTCCGCTGATGGTTGCGGACAAAGTTCTGGGCGCGATCTATGTCGACAGCTGCAATCCGACGGCGAAGTTCGATGAAAACCATCTTCAGGTCATGACCGCGGTCGCGGGCATCGCCAGCCTGGCTTTTGACAATGTTCAGCACTGGGACCAGTTGCGCCAGGAGAACCAGGAACTTCGCGCCGAAATCGAACTGGAACACAACATGGTGGGCGGCAGCCCCGGCATGCGCAAAGTTTCGAGTTCATACGCCGGGTTGCGCCCACCGAATCGACGGTCCTGATTCAGGGAGAGAGTGGGACGGGAAAGAACTGGTGGCGCACGCCATCCATCGCAACAGCCCGCGCGCGGATCGCCCGTTCGTGGCCATCAACTGCGCCGCCATCGCAGAAACGCTTTTGGAAAGCGAGTTGTTCGGCCACGAAAAGGGCGCCTTCACCGGCGCCGCCGCGCAGAAAAAAGGCAAAGTGGAAGTCGCCGAAGGCGGAACGCTGTTTCTGGACGAGATCGGCGAACTTGCGCCCGGCTTGCAGGCCAAGTTGCTGCGCGTCCTGCAGGAGCGCGAGTTCGAGCGCCTGGGCGGAACGCGCCCCATCAAACTGAATATCCGCCTGGTCGCCGCCACCAATCGAAGCCTGCCGGAAGCGGTCAAGGCCGGCACGTTCCGCAATGATTTGTATTACCGGCTCAACGTGGTCAGCCTCACCATGCCCGCATTGCGCGAGCGGCGTGAAGATATATCCTTGCTGGCAAATTATTTCGTGGCCAAGGCCAGCCGCAAATGCAACATGCGGGTCAAGCCGCTGTCGCCGGAAGCGCTGGCCTGCCTGATGCACTACGACTGGCCGGGCAACGTCCGCGAACTGGAGAATGCGCTGGAACGGGCCCTGGTGCTGGGCTCGACCGATTCCATTCTGCCCGATGATCTGCCCGAAACGATTCTCGAAGCAGGTTCGGCGGCTCCGGCCGCGACGGACAAATATCACGGCACCATCAAAGAAGCGAAAAAACAGCTGGTCCTGCAAGCGCTTCAGCAAGCCAACGGCAACTACATCGAAGCCGCAAAGACGCTGGGGATGCATCCCAACTCTCTGCTGCGGCTGATTCGCAATCTGGACTTGAAAGCGGTGAAGGCAGAGATGCAGGCGCCGGGGAGTGAAGCAGCAATTGGCAATTGGCAATTGGCATCGGCAATTAGCGACTGCACTGGACCACGTGTGCTGAGCAACTAGCTGCGATGCTGGCAGACCCCAGTCTGCCAGTTCAGAGTTCGCCAGTCTCGTCAGTTAGCACCAATGACTGTGAGGAGCAGACGCACGCGTGAGCGCTTTCAAATCCGAAACGGCGCGCGCAGCAACCGCGCCGGGAGCATGACGACCGCCCAGACCAACTCCAGCGCGCCGTGGACAGCAATCCCGACCAGCCGGAATGGCAGCAGCAGAATCCACACAAACGGATAGAGCACCAGCGCCAGAAGGGCCAGCGGCCAGCACAGCACGAAAAGAACGCACCAGAGAAGAAAAGTAAACATGACGGAGCCTCCTCATCGCCCCTGAGGTTATTTACGAAAATGCGATGAGAAAAGTTCAGTGCCGGCACGAGCGCGGGCGAGTCGCCCGCGGCCACACTAAATCAGTTTCTGCAGCGACTCCTCGTAGGGCGCGCGCGCGATGCCTTTCTCGGTCACGATCGCAGTCACGTACTTTGCCGGCGTGACGTCGAATGCTGGATTCTCAATCCCGACGCCGTCCGGCACCATCTGGCGGCCGGCGATGTGGCGTGACTTCTCTGCTGTCACGCTGTTCGATAGGAATGCCGCTGCCGTCGGGGGTTTCGAGATCGACCGTGGAAAACGGCGCGGCCACATAAAACGGGATGCCATGTTCTTTGGCCAGCACCGCCACCGTGTAGGTTCCAATCTTGTTGGCCACGTCGCCGTTGGCGGCGATGCGGTCGGCGCCGACCACGATCGCGTTGATCTTGCCCTGCTTCATCATGGCGCCGGCCATGTTGTCGGAGATGACGGTGGTGGGAATGCCGTCTTTCATCAGCTCCCACGCGGTCAAGCGCGAGCCCTGCAGGAAGGGACGGGTCTCGTCGGCATAGACGTGGATTTTCTTTCCCTGCTCGACCGCGGCGCGAATCACTCCCAGCGCGGTGCCATATCCGCAGGTGGCCAGCGCGCCGGCATTGCAGTGAGTGAGCACGCCTCCGCTGGCCGGCATCAAGGTCGCGCCGTGCCTGCCCATGGCCTGATTGGCGGCGATGTCCTCGGCGTGCATGCGCTGGGCTTCTTCGATCAGTGCCTGCTTGATTTGCGGCAAAGGCCGTACCCGCAGCAGTTCGAATTTCTCCTGCATTCGGCGGATCGCCCAGAAAAGATTCACCGCCGTGGGCCGGGTCTTGCCGATGACATCGCAAATCTGGTCAAACTCCTGCTTCAGCGCGCCAACATTCTCAGCTTTGGAATTCTTCACGCCCAGCGCGATGCCCATGGCCGCAGCCACACCAATCGCGGGCGCGCCGCGCACCACCATGTTGCGAATGACGTCGGCCACCTGGACGTAAGTCTTGCAGGTGACGTAGGTCTCTTCCATGGGAAGCTTGGTCTGATCGATGAAGCGCACGCCGGAATCGGTCCACTCGAGGGTTTGAATCATAGGGGCAGTCGTTGGTCGTTGGTCGTTGGTCGTTGGCCGTTCGTCGTTGGCGTCGGCAAGGCTGCGAAGTTCGTTGCTCGGTCCGAGCTTAAGAGCCAAAGGCCAACGACCAACGACCAACGGCCAACGACGCTTTTAAGTCTTTATGCATTTCGCAGCGGATGCGCGGGTTATGAACTGACGGCCGGGCGTCCGCAGATTTCGCAGCCGACGCCCACTGCGGGTATTCCCGGAGAGGTCTCGTCATTCTGCAGCAGATGTTCTTGCCGGACGTCGTTCGCGGTAAAGATCGAAACAAACGGCGCCGGCGCCGCAGCTTTCTCCACGTTGGGACGTCCGCCCGCCTCCTGACGTTCCACCAGGCACATCACGCCGACCACCTGAAAACCAAATTCGCGGGCCGCTTCGATCGCCTGAATGGTCGAGGCTCCAGTGGTGCAAACGTCATCCACAATCACCACGCGCGCGCCTTTTTCCTGATAGCCTTCAATGCGCCGTCCGGTGCCGTGCTCCTTCTCGGCCTTGCGAACCAGAAATCCCTCCAGGTCGCCGCTGGCCACGGACACCGAGACCACGATCGGGTCCGCGCCCATGGTGAGGCCGCCGATCGCTTTCGCTTTCCACTGGCGAGCCCGAATTTCATCCAGGAAGACCTGCCCCGTCAGCCGCGAACCCTTGGCGGAGAGAGTGGTGGCGCGGCAGTCGATGTAGTAGTCGCTGGTCGCTCCGGACGAGAGTTTGAACTGTCCCAGCCGGAACGACTTGGCGGCCAGCAGACGCAACAGATCCTGACGCGCAGAAGACATGAATCACTAACGATATCACGCATTAATTGCGCATGACCAAGCGGCTCGCACGCGAAACCTATCAACCACCAAGGACACGAAGTATCACGAAGGATTCGAGAGTTTTCCTTCGTGTACCTTCGTGTCCTTGGTGGTTAACGATTTTGCTCTACTGCGTCATGCGCTCCAGATGGCGGAAATGATCAGTGCCCAGATAAAGCAAAGTGAACAGCGTGAGGTTGTAACCCACGTGAATCAGAAAACCTGGCGTCACCGACCGGGTCACAACCCGCGCCAGGGTCAGGACCAGACCGACCACGAACAGCACCAGCAGCGGCCCCCAGGCTTGACCCAGTTGTTCGCTGTGAACCATGGCAAAGCCGGCGCTGGTAATCAGCACAGCCAGGAGCCCTGCCCCACCTTCCCGCCACCGACGTCTCGACTGGCGGCGCCACGCTCGAGCAGTCCCAGCAGGCAAGCCAGACCCAACGATGGCGATGGTTACCGATTCGAAGGCTTGAGGGTTAATCGAGCGCGATGCCAGTCCCCAGGCCGACCAGCGCCGCGCCGGGCAACAGCGACAAGGTCTGCCCGCCCGCCAAATTTCAGGTTTCGCACCACAAACGTCGCCGCTGTGATCAGCAATGCCAGAACCGCAAGCAGCACCGACCACGCCAGCGGCAAGCCGGTGTTCGATAAAACCCCATCCCGCCATGATCAGCAGCCAGACGCACCCGCGGCGAATCTGGTGTGGCGTCATGAATAGAGTCTCGAACCAGCGGTCCAGCACCGGATACAGAAAACCGCGGAAGAGCATCTCTTCGGCGAACGGGGCGACGGTCACGCCGAAAAACATCATGAGATACGCGCCCCGCTGGTCCTTGAAAAACTGATCCATGGGCAGCGATTTGGGAATGGGCAGAAATCGCGAGAGCAGTCCCAGCCCAACCGCCAGCACAGCTCCGGCGGCCGCATACGCCAGCCACGAGTTGCCCGGCCACCGCCAGCCCACGGCTTGCCAGAAAGGACGTTGCCGGTGGCGCGTGACCAGTACATACATAGCGCCCAGCATGACCAGATAGGCCAGGGTCATGCTCGGCACGATGACCAGCGGCCCGGGATTCTTGCTTAGCTCGGTGGCGGAAACGCCCGCGGAATTAGAACCATGCAGGGCCACGATGAAAAATATCGAGCTGAAAAAAAATAGCGATACCACCAGCACCAGCCCGATGACGGAGAGGTCAAGACCGCTCCAGGGAGGATTTTCCGCGCTCGGATTGATTCGTACTTCCGGCGGGATCGCCAACGGCTCCAGCGGCGGCTCGATCTGCATTTCGGGGAGAAGGTGATCTGGTGAAGACACGATAGGTTTGTACACCTTTTGCGAAACTCAGCCCATTAGATGCGGCACTGGTTTTCCGCCGCTGCTTTTGCCATCAGCTCTGGAATCGAACTAGGCAATCGAACTGGTTTGGCGCAGCGCCGCCGCTCTGACCATTGGCGAAATATCCGGCCAGCGCCTGTCCGGTATATGACTTCTTATTCTTCGCTACCTGCTCGGGCGTGCCCTGGGCCACGATGCGTCCGCCTTCCTCGCCGCCCTCGGGGCCAAGGTCGATGATCCAGTCGGCGTTGCGGATCACATCGAGATTATGCTCGATGATCATAACCGTATTCCCCAGATCGGTCAGCCGGTGCAGCACTTCCAGCAACTTCTTCACGTCGGCAAAGTGCAGGCCGGTGGTGGGCTCGTCCAGCAGATACATGGTCTTGCCCGTCTGCCGCTTGCTCAATTCGCGCGCCAGTTTGATGCGCTGGGCTTCGCCGCCCGAGAGCGTGACCGCCGACTGTCCCAGATGAATGTATCCCAGCCCCACGTCCACCAAGGTTTGCAGCTTCTGCCGGACCTGGGGAATATTTTCCAGAATCGGCAGCGCGTCGGAAACCGGCATCTCCAGCAGATCGGCGATGGACTGGCCTTTGTACTTCACCGCCAGAGTCTCGTGGTTGTAGCGGTGGCCGCCGCAGACTTCGCACAGGACGTAAACATCCGGCAGGAAATTCATTTCGATCCGCCGCTGCCCTTCTCCCTGGCAGGCTTCGCAACGTCCGCCGGAGACGTTAAAGGAGAATCGTCCGGGCTTGTAGCCGCGTTCCCGCGATTCCGGCAGCATGGCGTAAAGGTCGCGAATCTGGGAAAAAACTCCGGTGTAAGTTGCGGGATTCGAGCGCGGCGTGCGGCCAATCGGAGATTGGTCGATGCGAATGACTTTGTCGATATTTTCCGTGCCGGAGATGGCCTTGTGCGCGCCTGGCTCCTCGCGCGAGCGATAGAGTTTCTGGGCCAGAGCGCGGTAAAGAATATCGTTTACCAGCGTCGATTTGCCGGAGCCGGAAACTCCGGTCACCACCGTCATCACGCCCAGCGGGAAGGCCACATCAAGATTCTTGAGATTATTTTGCCGCGCGCCCAGGACGGTGATCGCCGCTCCGTTGGGCTGGCGGCGCTCGGTCAGCATGTCGATATGCGCCCGGCCCGAAATATACGCGCCGGTCAGCGAGTCGGGCGCCTGCATGATCTCTTCAGGCGTTCCGTGCGCCACCAGGCCGCCGCCGTGCCGGCCCGCGCCCGGACCCAGGTCAATCACGTAATCGGCGCGCCGGATGGTCTCTTCGTCATGCTCGACCACCAGCACGGTATTTCCGAGATCGCGCAATTCTTCCAGCGCCTGCAGCAAGCGCCCATTATCGCGGTGATGCAATCCGATGGAAGGCTCGTCCAGCACGTAGAGCACTCCGCGCAGCTTCGAGCCGATCTGCGTGGCCAGGCGGATGCGCTGTCCCTCGCCGCCGGAGAGCGTGGCAGCCGAACGCTCCAGCGAGATGTATCCCAGTCCAACCGCATCCAGAAATTGCAAGCGCTCGACGATCTCGTGCACGATTCGTCCGGCAATGATCGCCTCGCGGCCGTTGAGTTTAATTTTTCGCGCGGTCTCCAGCGCCCGCGATACCGGCAGCGCCGTGAAATCGGCGATCGACATGCCGTTCACCTTCACCGCCAGGCTCTCTGGACGCAACCGCCTGCCCTGGCAAGCCGGGCAAGTGGTCGCCGACATATAGTCCAACAAAAATTCCCGGTAGGTGTCGGACGTGGATTCGTCCACCGCGTTCTTGAGATAACCCAGAATTCCCCGGAAGCCCGTCTTTTTATTTTTACCCGCTTCGCTTCCGTTTTTCCCCGCTTCTCCATACAGCAGCAGGTTCTGGATCTTCTCGGGAAATTTCTCGAACGGCGTGGCCAGATCGAATCCGTGCGCCGCCGCTACGATCTGCAATTGATGAATAAGATTCTGTGACGCCGACCCTGGCCCCAGACCGCCATCAAGCAAAGGCTTGGACCAGTCGGTAATGACCCGGGCCGGATCAAACTCATAGCGGCTGCCCAGTCCATGGCACTCCGGGCATGCGCCGTACCCGCTATTGAAAGAGAACGACCGCGGCTCCAGTTGGGGCACGCTGATACCGCAATCCGGACACGCCAGCTTCGCCGAATACAACTGCTCATCGCCGCCCACTACCGCGACCTGCACCAGCCCGCCCGCCAGTTTCATGGCCAGCCCCACCGATAATTCCAGCCGATGCTCGATTCCAGGCTTCACCAGCAGCCGGTCAATCACCACTTCGATGGTGTGATTGCGGCGCTTGTCCAGCGGGATGTCGTCTTCCAGATTCACCAGCTCGCCGTCGATACGCGCACGGGTGAAGCCGTGCTGGACCAGCTTCTCCATCTCTTTCTTGAACTCGCCCTTGCGGCCCCGGACGATCGGCGCCAGAACCATCACCCGGTCTTCGGGAGTGAGGCTCATCACCCGCTGCACGATCTGCTCGGCGGACTGCCGCGCGATGGCCCGGCCGCACTGGGGGCAGTGAGGCACTCCGATCGATGCGAATAAAAGACGAAGGTAGTCGTAGATTTCGGTGATCGTCCCCACGGTCGAGCGGGGACTCCGGCTGGTGGTCTTCTGCTCGATCGAGATCGACGGACTGAGGCCGTCGATGGC
Organism: Terriglobia bacterium; assembly: GCA_963812465.1. Lineage (GTDB taxonomy): Bacteria > Acidobacteriota > Terriglobia > Terriglobales > Acidobacteriaceae > JAIQFF01. The sequence continues at coordinate 32,129 of CAWEVE010000011.1, read as the reverse complement.
GTCCACGTCGGGACGCTCCATCTGATCCAGAAACTGGCGGGCGTAGGCCGACAGGGTCTCTACATAGCGCCGCTGGCCCTCGGCGTAGATGGTGTCAAAGGCCAGAGAGGACTTCCCCGACCCGCTGAGCCCGGTAATCACCGTGAGGGTATTGCGGGGGATTTCGACGTTTATATTCTTGAGGTTATGCTGCCGCGCCCCGCGCACCGAAATCTTGGTAATAGGCATGAAAAAAGCGAAAATCCGATTGGCCTTCCGTAATATGGACGGCCCCACAGAAATGTTAGAAAGTGGGTTTGCGCAACTCTACCCATGTATCTTAGTTGCTAACAGCAACGAGCGTCAACGCGAGTAGAGTGTTGGTCCCGGATACCGAATCGGGATCGCGCAACACGGGTTCCGGAGCGTTCCTCCGGCACTTAACGGGAAAGTAGGCCGAACTTGGGCACGTTGCTGGTTGCTTTCGCACTGTCTTTTACCGCCATTACGGTTGTGGTCATCGGGATCCTGGCCGCATATGCGGCGGTGACCGCCATTCTGTACGCTTTCGCCTATCATTCCCGCCAGCGCGTCAGCCGCAGCACCATCCTGGTCCCCAGCCAGAGCCAAGCCAGCGGAGACTGAGGAATTGGCTCCGGATTTCGGACCTCGGACCTTGAACTTCTGACCTGGACTTCTGACCTTGAACTTCTGACCTCGGACTTCTGACCTGGCTTCAGACCTTGGGCTCAAACCTTCTGACCTTGGACCTTTCGAACCCCACCTGTCACCCTCGTGAGCTTTGAAGCCACGTTGCTGATTCTCACACTAGAAATCGAGGGAGTATCGGGAAGGGCACGACTTCCAGTCGTGCCGCCACCATTCGAAAAGGAATCCGGCTTTAGCCGCTGAGGTAGGCTGTTTGAGCCCGCGGCATTCGACGTCGCGGAGCCAAGCGCGCGCTTCGCGGTACTATCGCGGCGGCGGAGTCCGCGGCGCTGATGCTCCCTCCTGCTGTTGCTGCAACTGTTGTTGCTGCTGTTGCAGTTCGCGGAGCATTTGCTCGGGCGTTTTCACCTGCGGCTGGCCGTTGGGTTGTTGCTGATTGTCCTGGGCGGAATTGTCGGCGCTGTCTTCGACCGGCTGTTCCGATACATCTCCTGCCGAATTCTCCGATTCATCCACCGGAACCGAGACCGCGCTTCCCCGGCCGGGTGGCGGCGCGGGAACGGACTGGCATCCGGCGTTCCGCCGGACTTGGAAGTCAGAATGATGCGATCGACTTTATCGGCCTGGGTGGGCGACCCTAACATGACGTAGTTAAAATGCGATCCGTTCAGCAGCGACGCCAGCACATCCCGCGCCGGCCCCGGACCGAGGTGGGTCACGACCCGGTCGGTGGCATTGGAAGGAATCTCAACCGCGGCTCCGGTTTGGGTTCGCACCGCGCGCAGGACGTCGGCCAGGGTCGAGTTTTCGGCCACAATCGTTAGCAGTCCGTTGTTAAAAGTCACCTTGGGCGGCACTGCGGGCAATTGCTCCAAAGTGGGTGGCAGAGGCGGCGGGGGTGGTGGCGGAGGCGGTTGCTCCTGCTTGGCGGCCGCACGTTTTCGCGCCGGGTGCTGCGCCACCGCGTTCCCCGGATTTATCAGGAACAGCGATAGCAGCAAGGACGTATGAACCAACGTGACTATTCGCTGCGGGGCTGACATTCAGGGACCTGCTTCGCCGCCATCCAGAGGGTTGGATGCCGATTGCGGCTACAGGGGAATTGTACACCGCCCGGATCGTTAAGCCTGCGGTAAGCCTCGCTAATTCTTTGGAATGTAGAGACGTAGCTTGCTACGTCTAGGAGGCGCCCCAGGCCCAATCGTCCACCTCAGCGGCTGAAGCCGCCAGATTCGGCGATCGGCTGCGGCACGGCTGAAGCCGTGCCCTTCCCGAATCTTTGCCGCTTTCAACTACGAGCAAATCGCCGCTCCGCTGGGAACGAGCAAATCGGCACAATCCGCTCCGCTGGGAACGCCCAATTCCGCAGCCTTCCCCAATATTTCGTTTTCATGAACGATGAACGATGCAGGTTAGATTTCTGGGTTACTGCCGGGGCGCATAGTAGCCCTTGCGCGCCCGCACCTGGAGATCTTTCTTCAGAGCGGTAATTTCGATTGAGCGATAGCGGCCGTCGGCATCGAAGTCGGCCGGCCGGTAGGAAACTACATACTGACTGCGCAGTTCATCTTCGATCGCGGCAAATGAATTCTTGATGTCCTTCATCTTGAAGGGAAAGAAGGCGCGTCCGCCGGTCGCGTCCGCCAGTTGCTGCAGAGCCTTGTCGCCGCGCAGAATCAGGCCGCTGTCGTCGGTGGAGATGGCGTACACGATCACTTCGGCGCGCTGCGCCATCTCGATGGCCACGGCCCGCGAAACCTCGCTCTGATTGTCTTCACCGTCGCTCACCACGATGATGGCGCGCCGCACCGGATGGTCGCTGCGGTCCTTGCTCAGCTTCTCGCGGCAGGCCCGGTAAATGGCGTCGTAGAGCGCGGTGCCGCCGCCGTTGTGCAGATTCCTGACGCCGGTTTCGAGCAGCCGGACGCTATCGGTAAAATCCTGCGTGACCAGGCTGTGACTGCTGAAGCCCATCACGAAAGCCTTGTCGAAATTGACCCGCAAGGTGTGCTGCAGAAAACTCACCGCGGCTTCCTGCTCAAAATCGAAGCGGCTGTGCACCGATCCGCTGGTATCGACCAGCAGGCCGAGTTCGATCGGCAAATCGGTTTCGCGGCGGAAATTGACAATCGCCTGCGGCGGTTTGTGATCGTCCAGGATGGTGAAATCGCCCTGGGTCAGATTGCGCACAAACTTGCCATGATGGTCGGTGGCAATGAAAAGAACGTTGACCTCGTCCACCCTTTTCTTGATGGTGAGGATCGTATCGGAGGGATCAGTGCCGGTGGTGGAGGCGTCGGGAGAGGCCAGCGCGGGTGCGGTGGCGGCTACGAACGGAGTCTGCGCCTGCGACGGCAACCCAGCCATCACTACGGCAACTACGAGGCACAGAAGCCACTTCGTGTAGTTCATTCCCAACTCATCCCAAAATTTCACGACTAAACGCCCGCCAGAAGCTCACTCTATCAATTAGATGCACGTCTCTGGCCGAAAGCCGCGCCGCAAAACGCCTACTGCTTCTACTGTCAGACTCTAGGGGAGGTCCTGAGAGGGTGCCAAGTTACAAAAGGAGCACACGTTTGGTCATAAAATCCAAACGCTTGATTCGACGGGCGCGCGGGGCTGGGACAACCCTGCGCTAGGACGCTGACCGGATCGCGCGAGTATAAAATAAGGCGCGATCTGAAACGCAGTTTGTTGGTTTCAGAATTGGACAAAGGCCGGCTGGAGTGAGCTCCGCACGAGTCGAAGGAACTTGATCCGCCGACAGCTCGGCAGGCGTCGTCAATATCGATGAAAACCAAGTCATCGGAACCAATCCGCTGCAGTTGGCCGAGCGACCCACTCTCGATTCGTTATCACGATGAAGAATGGGGCGTGCCTCAACACGACGATCGCGTTCTCTTCGAATTTCTGCTGCTCGAGGGCGCGCAAGCCGGACTGAGCTGGGACACGATCCTGAAAAAGCGCGAAAACTATCGCGCCGCCTTTGATGGATTCAATCCGGAGCGCATCGCCCGCTATGATCGCCGCAAGATGCAGAGCCTGCTGCGCAATCCCGGCATCGTCCGCAACCGGCTCAAAATTGCGTCTGCCGTCAGGAACGCAAAGGCATTTCTGGCCGTGCAGAAAGAGTTCGGCTCATTCGACCGCTACATATGGCAGTTCACCGGCGGCAAGCCGCTGGTAAACACCCGGCGCCCGGGTGAGCGGGTGCCGGCAACCACACCTGAATCCGACGCCATGAGCAAAGATCTGAAAAAACGAGGCTTCAACTTCGTGGGCTCGACCATCTGCTATGCCTTTATGCAGGCCGTCGGCATGGTGAACGATCACCAGGTGGAGTGCTTCCGTTACCGACAGCTGAATCCTGCCCGACGCCGGCGCGCATAATTCCTGTTTCTCAAACTGCCTTCCGGCGAACTCAATTGCTTCACGTTTCGAGCGCAAAGACATTCAATTTTTTATTTATGTTACTTGACTTGGTCAACTATATAATTGCTTCAATCATATAATCAGGGACTGTCCACTCATGGCCACTCATTCCTGGACCCGAATCGAACCTCACATCAACGCCGTTCGCGGCTTCAATCGCTTCTACACCCGGCAAATCGGCGTGCTCCGCGAAGGTCTTCTCAAGAGCCCATTTTCACTGACTGAAGTACGGGTTCTGTACGAGATCGCGCACCGCCGCCACCCGACCGCCAGCGAGCTCTGCCAGGAACTGGGGCTCGATCCCGGGTACCTCAGCCGCATTCTGGCCAAATTTGAAAAGCGTGGCCTGGTTTCGAAGTCGGTGTCGGCCGCCGATGGACGTCAAAGCCTTCTCGGTTTGACCGCTCGTGGCCGAAAGACATTCGCCGCCCTCGACTCTCGTCAGAGTGCGGAAGTCGCGGCCATGTTGCGTCCGCTACCTCCCGCCGGACAATCCCGCTTGGTCCAGGCAATGCGCACCATCGAGACCGCGCTCGGCGGCCGCCCCGAATCCAGGACGCCTTATATTTTGCGCGCGCATCAACCCGGAGACATGGGGTGGGTGGTGCATCGCCACGGCGTCCTCTACGCGCAGGAGTATGGATATGACGAACATTTCGAAGCCCTGGTGGCGGAGATCGCAGCCAAATTCATTCAACACTTCGATCCCCGGCGCGAGCGTTGCTGGATTGCGGAGAAAGACGGCGAGATCGTGGGCTCGGTATTCCTGGTAAAGAAGTCAAAGACCGTAGCCAAATTGCGCCTGTTGCTGGTCGAGCCCTCGGCCCGCGGGCTGGGCATTGGCAAGCGTCTGGTCGACGAATGCCTGCGCTTTTCACGCCAGGCGGGTTACAGGAAAATAGTTTTGTGGACGCAGAGCGAACTTCCGGCGGCCCGCCACATCTATGAACAAGCCGGATTCCGGTTGGTCGAGAAAAAACCACATCGCAGCTGGGGGCGAGACAATCTGGTGTCAGAGATTTGGGAACTGAAACTATGAATCGGCAGCCAAACCTCGAGCCACGCGCGGCATCGAAAGAAAATTCTTATGGCCATCGGCTTACAGATCGTTTGGCTTTTCCTGCTGGCGATTCCGATCGCGTGCGTGGCCTGGACGGTTACGCATGAAGAGGTCTTCCGCGAACCACGCGAGTACTGCAAGCGGCAGTGCAAGATCGCACCCAGACTGCTGCAGCGCAAATTTTTCTATTTATTTACTTGCGAATTCTGCTTCAGCCACTACATCACCATTCTGTTTCTGATCATCACTGGCTACAAGCTCCTGTTCAACGACTGGCGCGGATATCTGATGGCGCTGTTTGCCCTGGTATGGGTTGCGAACCAGTACATGAGCATTTATGCCCGGCTCTCTGAAAGCCGGGCCGCATAACATTCACTTCAGTTCAGGAATGACAGCAGATCAGGCGCTCCTGCTCACCTGCTCCCGACGTTCTTCCCGCAGCTTCTGGACCGGCTGATAGGTCCCCGGCACTATGCGGAAAGCGATGCTCAACCGATTCCACACATTGATTGCAGCTACGGCCAGGGTCAAGTCCGCCAGTTCCTGTTCGCTAAAATGCTGCCGCGTCTGCTCGTAGACTTCGTCGGGCACGTGCCCGTCAGTGATATTGGTGACCGCTTCCGCCCAGGCCAGGGCGGCGCGTTCCCGGTCGCTGTAGTAGGGAGTCTCGCGCCAGGCGTCGAGAGAGTACATGCGCTGCTCTTTTTCTCCCTCCGCTTGCAGGTCTTTCCAATGCATGTCCAGGCAGTAGGCGCAGCCGTTGATCTGCGAAACCCGAAGCTTGATCAGGTGGAGCAGCTTCTTTTCCAGACTGGTGCTCGCCAGGTATTGTTCGAGGCCCAGCACGGCCTTATAACCTCCGGGAGAAAGTTTGTAGTAATCGATTCGTGCTTGCATGAGTCCTCCTTCATCCAGGAATTGCTTTCAATAGTTTCGATTCCGACAGTCGCGCCGCAGCCACAGTTTCTTCTAAAGAAAATTTGATGTGTCTTAGCGGCGCAAAAGATTTTTCGCGATGAAGAGCGCGTTTGCGGGACGCTCCGCCAGACGTCGCATGAAATACGGATACCACTCCGTGCCGAACGGAATATAGACCCGCATGCGCCAGCCATCGCGCACCAGGCGCTGCTGCAGGTCGCGGCGGATACCGTAGAGCATCTGGAACTCGAAAGGCATCGCGCGGAATGTTTTCCTGCGTGGCAAAGATTTTGGCCTGGTTGATGATGTTCTCGTCGTGCGTCGCCAGGCCGTGATAGACGCCGCTCTTCATTAGAATCTTCATCAGCTTGACGTAGTTCGCATCCACTTCCGCTTTTTTCTGGAAGGCAATCTCTTCCGGCTCTTTGTACGCTCCCTTGCACAGCCGGATACGAATGCGCTCGGCCAGAAGTTTTTCGATGTCCGCCTCCGCCCGCCTCATATACGACTGGATGACAGCTCCGACCGCGCCCGCATTCCCCGGCATGCGATGCAACTCATGCACAAAATCGAGAGTGCGTTGGGTATAGGGAGAGCCTTCCATATCCACTCGCACAAAATTTGGCGGGGTCATGGATGCGGCTTTTGCCACCAGGCCGGTGACCAGATCCCGAGCCAGCTTTTCGTCCACGTCGAGGCCCATGTGGGTGAGCTTCAAGCTGACGTTGGCGTTGAGGTGGCGGCTGGCGATCTCGTCCAGCAATTGATGGTAGAGCTGAGCACTGTCTCGCGCTTCCTCGGCGTTGGTGACATTTTCGCCCAGGTTGTCGACCGAAACGCTCAGGCCGGATTGGTTCACGGTTTGCGCGGCGCGGAGCGCATCTTCCACCCCGGTACCAGCTACAAAGCGGCTGGAGAGGCGCCGCCCAATGGCAGAACGTTCGGCCATCCCGCGTAGAGAGCGACTCTCCGAAAGAGAGATGAATAGCGCTCTCAGCACAGTTTTCCTTCAGACCTCAGGCCGGGATGACAGTCCCCTTGCGCGGGCATCAAGATCACAGAATTTTGTATCACAATCGGGGAGAACTTGAAGCAGGCTGGCCGATACGAAAACACTACGCTTTATTTCAGATCGAATTTCACTTCGATAGGCTCGCGAGTCTCGTGAGGCGCGGGGGCCCATCTCCACTTCTGAATCGCATCCTGCGCCGCCCGCACGAGCAACGGATGTCCGCCCTTCATTTCGACCGCTTTGACCTTGCCATTGGAATCGACCACAGCCTCAGCTTTGACGCTGCCTTCAAGATGCATGGTACGTGCGAGATCAGGATATTGCGGGGTCACGCGGTTGGTAATTTTACGATTGCCTTCAGGCAGGTCCTGCTGCGCGAACCCGGCCGGAACCACGGCCAGAGCCAAAAGCAGAATCAGGAGCCCGGTTGCGGGGAAGCGCTTCATAAGTGTCGAACAATCGCAGCTTATTAGGCTCGACCGGGCAGGAAAAGATGACCGAGGTAACCGGGAGCGGAATCGGAGGTAAGGCGTCAGGGTTTATGAACATCAACGCTGATCCCGGGAGCGTGAGGTTTCATGTTCGACATCGGATGCGGAGTTTCGTTAGTCCAGGAACACTTCGTCGACGTAGCACCAGCACCAATCCTCGCCGGGCTCAAAAGATTTCACGATGGGATGTTTGGTCTGGTGAAAGTGTTTGGTGGCGTGTTTGTTCCTGGACGAATCGCAACAGCCCACATGACCGCAAATGAGGCACTCCCGCAGATGGACCCAGGTATCCCCCATCTCCAGGCACTCCTTGCAGCCGCGGCCGCTCGGTTCGACCTGCCGGATTTCTCCCAAGTGAGAACAAGGCGATTGTCCCAGCGACATTGGTTCACCTCAATTGCGAAGTTTCTGGCTGAGCGGTCTGAAATTCAACACCGATGTTCCCGCCTGTTATTGGCCCGGCTCTTCCAGAAATCGCTCTGCCTCGAGCGCTGCCATGCAGCCTGTGCCCGCAGCGGTGATGGCCTGCCGGTAGCGGCGATCCTGCACATCGCCACAGGCAAAGACGCCGGGCACGCGCGTGATGCACGTATTTGGTGGTCACCAGATATCCATCCTGATCGGTATCAAGTTGTCCTTCGAACATCTTGGCGTTCGGGATGTGGCCGATGCCCAGAAACATGGCGCTGGCGGGTAAGTCCCACACTTTGTCGGTTTTCAGATTGCGCAGCTTAAGATTGGTGACTTCTCTTTTGGAAACATCGTTTACTTCTTCGACCATAGTGTCGGTGAGGAAGTGAATTTTGTCGTTCTGCTTGGCGCGGTCGAGCATGATCTTGGAAGCGCGAAACTGGTCGCGGCGGTGAATCAGCGTCACTTTGGTGGCAAAGCGGGTTAAGAAAGGTCGCTTCTTCCATGGCTGAGTCGCCGCCCCCCACCACCGCGATTTCCTTTCCCGAAAAGAAGAAGCCGTCGCAGGTGGCGCAGGAGGAGACTCCGTGCCCGATCAACGCCTGTTCGCTGGGCAATCCCAACCAGCGCGCCGAAGCTCCGCTGGCAATGATCAAGGTGCGCGCGTGGATGGTTTCCTTGCCCAGACTCAGCGCAAAGGGACGCACACTAAGATCGGCGCTGACCACGTGGCCAAGCTGGTACTGGGCGCCGAATCGCCCCGCCTGCTTGCGCATGTTCTCGATCAGCTCCGGCCCCTGGATGCCATCCGGAAATCCCGGAAAATTTTCCACCAGGGTAGTCAGCGAGAGCTGGCCTCCGGGTTCATGGCCTTCGAGCACCAGAGGCTTCAGTTTGGCGCGCGCCGTGTAGAGCGCCGCGGTGTGACCGGCGCAACCCGAGCCGATGATGACAACGTCGCGAATATTCTCCATAAAAGGTGTCAAGCTTTAGATTGCGGAAGTCAGATTTGGATGCAAGCCCATTGCGAGCCTACTTTTTGGCCGCAGGTTTCTTCGCCGTGGACGATTTCGGCTTCGGTTTAGCGTCCACTCCGCCCAGCCGGGCTAGCTCCTCGGGAACGGTGGTTCGCGCGCCCAGGAGCCCGCGATAATTCGAAAGCACCGCCGACGCGCTTTGAAACAACGGCTCGTACGCGCTTTGATCCGGCGCCGGGCCCGCTTCCGAGGCCGAGCATCTGGCCAGCACTACCGACGATTTGCCGAAGCGCTCGAGCTTGATGCGGCTGGCCGGCGTGCTGGTCCCGAGCATGGTGGCGGGTGAAGTCACCGCCGAAGCGCTGTCTTCGATCGAGACTTGCATCAGGTCTTTGGGATCGCGCACCCGAAACACCAGTGTCTCAACCATATTTTTGGGATCGGTGCTGAAGGAGTATTGCACCGTGGAAAACATGGCTTGCACGGAAAATTCGCGACGGATACGCACCCAATTGGCAACGCCCGGATCGGAGGACATTTGCGAACCCGATCCGGGCTGCAGAAATCCAGGACCTACCTCGAGGCTCGACCTTCCCCGATCAATCTCGAAGTCGGCGCCGAACAGCGGTTCCTTGGGAACGTGAGCCAGCGCGGAGGCGATTTCACGCTGCTCTTCCGCCGAGGGCGTACACACATTCAGAACGTTTACTTTGACCTGCGGCTGCGACGCTTGTTGCGCGCTCGCGAGCGAGGTAAGGCCGAATGAGAGCAGGAGAACGAGATTGGTTCGAAGCACATTGGGATTTTAGCAGGGAGGACGGCAGACGTCCGGCCTCGGGTCTCCGGGCTTAAAATGCACTTCATGGCTAATCTGACCCTGGTCTATGGAATGCGGCTTCTGCCCTCGGACGAAGTTTCCGAGGTCGGAGACGCTACCCTCAAGCTGAAGAACGGACGCGAGGCCCACGTCACCATGCATGTGCTGGAAGGCAGCAAGGAAGAAATCGAGAAGCAACTGAAGACCAGCCTGGAAGCATTCTTCGATTTCTATCCCGAGATCTAGAACGGATGATCTCGGATTGCACGGGGAGAATTGCATGTGTAGAGACGTAGCTTGCTACGTCTTGCGTGCCGCGCCCGAGACGTAGCAAGCTACGTCTCTACGAATACGCGGGGGCACGCTACCCCGCGCCCGAAATCTCAGCGCCCGAAGTCTCCCACCCATCCTTCGATCTATAATCCTTTTTGCACCATGGAGCTTTCCCTCCGCACACTGCGTTTTCGACTGCAGGCTGCAGGTTTGCTGCCCACCAGTCGCCTGGCCCGGGCCGCTTGTTATCTGCTGGGGCTGGATTTCCTGCTGTTCGCGCTGCAAAGGTTCTTCGCGCTGCTGAATATTTCCTACGGGCAAGCGCTCAGCGGATGGGTAGGCGTCCTCAGTTTTCTGGCAATTGTTCTGTTTGGTCTTCTGGCCTTTCGCTGGCTCAAGGCGAAAGTGTTGTGGCGGCTGCGCAACCGGCTGATCGTCACCTACATTTTTATCGGCGTGATTCCGGTGGTGCTGGTGATAGCGATGGCCTCCATCACCATTTATTTATTCGCCGGCCAGTTTGCCAACTTCATCGTTACCTCCGAACTCGATTCCCGTCTCCGCAGCCTGCAATCCGTGAACGCCGCCATCGCCAACGAATTGGCCGCGCGTCTGGAACGAGGGCAACCGGCGACCGCCGAATCCCTGGAAGGATTGAAGCGCCGTGATTCGGCATGGGCATCCCGTCACATCTGCGCCTGGAAAGGCGGCAAACCTCTGGCGGTATGCAACGGCGCCACACCGGGAGAGACTCCATTTACGCTTCCAACTTTCCTGCATCCGGAATCGGGCGAGAAATTTAGAGCGATTGTGCGCGACCAGGACAAGCTTTATCTGCGGGCAGCAACCGAAATCGGCGATGATCCGCAAAAGCTGACGGTGGTCTCGAGCGAACCCCTGGGCCAGCACCTGCTGGAGGAGGTGGCTGCCAATCTGGGCGAGATCACTCTGTACACTCAGGGTTTCGTTCTGAGGACCGGCCGCGAATCACCCTCGCCTGCGACGAACACTCCTCCGCCGGCGTCAGCGCTGGACGATCCGAAACAGAACATTCCGATCCGCACGCGCGCCGACGGAAAGAGTGCAGACAATGGCCGGCAGGAACTTCGTCCGGCTTTCACTGCGGGATCGTTGCCCGCGGCCAGCAACAGCTTCGATCACGTCATCACGTTCGGTACGCCGCTTCCGTTCGTCGACTGGGCTACCGGCCAGCAGAGCAAGGTCGGGGCCTTGCTTCGCGTCCAGACTCGTCCGTCGATTCTCTATGCGCGGCTGTTCGCCGCGCTCGGCGACTTTGCCACCGGCGTGGAGTACATGCTGCTGTTCGCGGCCATCATCTTCGCGGTGATCGAGCTGCTCGCGCTGCTGATTGGAACCCGCCTGACCCGCACCGTGACCGGAGCCGTCGCCCAGCTTTACAAGGCGACTGAACACATCAATCGCGGAGATTTCAGCCATCGCATTTCGGTGAAGTCGAGCGACCAGTTGGCTACCCTCGCCAATTCCTTCAACTCCATGACCGCATCGATTGAGAATCTGATCGAAGAGCAAAAACAGAAGCAGCGTCTGGAAAACGAATTGACGATTGCGCAGGAAGTGCAGGCGCAACTCTATCCCCAGCATATTTCGCAGCTGGCGTCTCTGGAAGTTTTTGGTTTCTGCCGCCCGGCGCGCACGGTGAGCGGCGACTACTACGATTTCCTCACCATGGAGTCGGACAGACTGATGCTGGCGGTGGGCGACGTCAGTGGAAAGGGAATTTCCGCGGCGCTGCTGATGGCCACAATCCATTCCGCCGTGCGTGCCTACAGCCTGGAGGGCGTCCCCAGCCTGCCGTTGCCGGTTGCGGTGGGAGAGAATACCGGTTCGATCCTGGCGGTGGCTCCCGGCTCGCCGGGCAACGACGTGTCTTCGGGCGCGCTGTTGTCGCTGCTCAATCACCAGCTTTATCGAAGCACTCCGGCGGAAAAATACGCCACGCTTTTCCTTGGCATCTACGATGGCCGCGAACGCAGGCTGACTTACAGTAATGGCGGTCACCTGCCGCCCATTATTCTCGGCGAAGACGGATCGGTGCGCAGGCTGGAGCGCGGGGGCACGGTGATTGGCCTATTCGATCGCCGGAGCTTTGAAGAGGCGACCGTCGCCTTGCGCCGCGGCGAACTCTTCCTGGCCTACAGCGATGGCGTGACCGAACCGGAAAACGATTTTGGTGAATTCGGGGAGCAGCGGCTGATCGACATGGTATGGAAAAATCGCGATCTGCCGTTGTCGCGGATCTGCGAGGTTGTGACCGCCGCCGTCGACGACTGGATCGGCGCCAATGAGCAACCCGATGACATCACGCTGGTGCTGGCCAGAGGAAGATAGGTAGGTAAGATGTGGGCGCGAGCGTCCCGCTCGTGCCAAGTCGCGATCAGCGACGAGAAGATCAAATGAAGATTTGGAGCGGGAGGGTCGGGTTCGAACCGCCATCTCCGGGCTGGAAACCTGGCGCATTTCCAAAGCTATGCTACTCCCGCACTGGGACGCAAATGCGACACTCTGGCCGACTGCTTCACTGAACTTCGTATTCGGAGGCGGCGGCCCGGCCGACCAGTCCACTCCTTCGGGGTCCCGGCTACACGCCGAAACCGCCACCCCCGAGCTCCGCGCACCCGAAAGAAAATCAGGCACGCCCCGCGCGGAGCAAACCTTCCCAAAAAATAACTAGGGTGAGTTGAAACTCAGGAGTGGACTAACAGATCAGAACGCAAAGCCGGGAAAGACGGGAATGCAGGGCTGGTGGAGATGCGACCTCGAGCATTTCACCATCCACCTGAACGGTTGACTGCGGCGGCAGTATTTTCGGCAGGACGGTCATCGCAGAAACAGGTGCAGAGTCACACACTCGTGCATGTGCCGCTACCGGCGCGTTCCCATCCTGGAAGGTAAAATCGGGCAGATCCACCTGAGGCAGAATGAGAATGATGGCAAACAACGCCAGTTCGAAGATGAGCAGCGAAAATCGCCAATGCTTCATGGAGGCGGCACAACCGTTGCTTAAGCAAAAATTACTAGCGCCATTGCCCGCTGTCAACCAATGATTTTCGGGTAGTGGCTCAGCTTGAATTTTCTGCTCCCGTTTCGGTCATCCTGAGCCGGCAAAGGATCTAGCCGCAACGCAAAGCGAACCACTACCTTCTCTATTTTCCTTTCCCCGGCTTGGGCAGAATTACTACTCGAGACGTCACCTGTTGGGCCTTGTCCATGCCGCCGATGATGACCAGCCCTTGCGGCAAAACCACCAGCCCGCGATGATCCATAGTGGGGTCAGGAGTGCTCGAGTTAAGGGTTTCCCACTTACTGCTGCGCACATCGAAAGCAAAGGTCACCGGCGAGGGCTGCGCTGGCTGGCCGTTGTAGCCGATCCCATTGAAGTTGTAGGGATTATCGGTTCCGCCGGAAAAATAAATCATCTGATCTTTCTCGGAGCCGCCCGCGGCAATGCGGTAGCGCGCGGTTCCAGGATGATTGGGCAACTTGCTCCACTCAATTTTCCTGGGATCGTGATGGTCGATCTTGCCCATCCAGCATTCGTCTGAAGCGACATATTTTGGTTGATCTCCCGCCGGATTCTTGCGCGCCCCGTCGACGTAAACAATCGTATCTCCCACCAGGCCGCCGGCGTGGCCAAACACCGGGGTTCCCGGAATCGGAGTAGCCTGCGACCATTTGTTCTTCTCCGCGTCGTATACCTGGACTGAACGAACCGTGTCCGTCTTCGACCATCCGCCCACCACGTAAATGTAGCGATCGTGATGAACGCCAGCCACCGCGTCGTCGACTGCGATCGGCATGTCTTCCGCGCGGAACCAGCGATCGGTAAGGGGTTCGTAGACATTGACGTCGGACAACGTAGTTTCGCCGCCCTGCCCATCAACGACATATCCGCCGAAAAGAAAGAGATGTTCGCGAGCCCCGACGGCCGCTGCGGCCAGACGCCCGGCGGTCCCGGGCACGGCGTGCACTTCAGCCCATTTTCCAGTATCGGGGTCGAGCGAATAAGCGGAGTTGGAAACCGCATCCCAAGTCTTCTTCGGCCCGATTCCCATCGCCGAAAACAGGAGCAGCGATCCCCGGCTCTTTACGCTGGCCACGGCATTGTTGGAAAGCGGAACTGGCAAGGGATTGAATTTTGGGAGCGGGGCTGCGAACGCCAGCAACAGTCCGCCCGAAATGGTCAAAAGCGCAAATCCGAAGTGTCTTTTCATCGCAGGAGATTCTAGTCCACAACCCTGAATCGCGGGGGCCGGCCCCTGTAGGCACGCGCCTCAACCAGTCCCGGAATCCCATGAGTCAAGAGTCAACCTACCGGCGGAAGCATGAACTACAGTATTTCAACCCTGCAAATGCCCGATTTACCGGCTGTTTCCTACAGTATTTCATAGCAGGTCGCGACGATCCCTCCGGTTTTCCGCATACAGCCCAGACTCAGCGGTGTTAACCCGATGAAAACTCGACACTGTATAGACAGTGGTGTTTTGGAATGTTAGTTGCACATACGGCCAGCGTTGCCTATCGGGCAAGCCCTGACTTTACTGCAATATCGGGCGGCGCTTCAGTAGGCAATTCCAGATCCCAAGGTTCTCAAGTCTCCAAGTTTTAGCCGTCCTTAGCATCCCGGTGTTGGGCGTGGTTCCAGAGGGTCAACGTAGCTTAATCAGGAGGTGGTGGGATGTCATGCAATCGAGCAGTTCTGTTGGGTAAGTTTCTAGCTGGCGTTGTTATCTGCCTGAGCTTGTTGCTGGCAATCAGCGTACAGCCCCGGTGTGGGCGCAATCAACCGTCAACCGGCACCATTTTCGGGCATGGTCACCGACCCGACCGGAGCGGCCGTGGTAGGCGCTACGGTGACGATCACCGATACGACCACCGGCATCCCGCGGACCGTACTCAGACCAACGAGACTGGACGATACATCTTCGTGAATGTGGCTCCCGGCAAATACGACCTTTCAATCACAAAGAAGGGATTTGCGGCAGTCAAGATGGCGGGCCAGACGGTAGAGGTCGGCAAAACCGGCGCCGCTGACTGTCACATTGCAGGTCGGCGCAACTACAGAGGTAGTCGAGGTACAAGCCAACGACGTACAGTTGCAGACCACCAATGCCACGGTGGGCAACACCATCACCGGCATCGCGCTCGAATCGCTGCCCAGCCTGGGCCGCGACGTCAGCACGTTTGTTACCCTGCAGCCAGGCATCAGCCCCGACGGCAGCGTTGCCGGCACGGTGGTGGACCAGAGCTCCTTTCAGCTCGATGGCGGCAACAACACCAACGATATGGACGGCAGCATGAGTGTCTACACCACCTCGTTTTCCGGCGATTCCGACCGGCGGCATGTGCCAATCAGGGCGCGCGGCCGTAGCCGCTGGACCGACGGGCGTTTTCCGACGCCAGCGGATAGCGTTGAGGAGTTTAAGGTCGGCACTACCAACCAAACCGCCGACTTCAACAGCTCGTCGGGGGCCCAGGTGCAGGTTGTCACCAAGCGCGGCACCAATGCCTGGCACGGCACCGCCTATGAGTATTATCTTGACAATAACTTCTCCGCCAATACCTGGCAGAATAACAACGAACACCGGTGATTCCGCTTCCCAGTTTCCACTACAACCGCTTTGGCGGCGCCATCGGCGGCCCGATCCTTCCCAAGTTGCTGGGTGGAAAGACCTACTTTTTCGCCAATTATCAGGGCTTTCGCTGGCCCAACTCGCAGACTATCGAAAAGACTGTTCCCTCGGCCGCCTTGCGCCTGGGGCTGATGACCGACGCCAGACTGGCACGATTTTCAACCTCAACCCAACCCCGGTGACCTTTAACGGTAACACCTATCCGGGAGCCCCGCCTTGGATCCACGCGCGATTGGAATCAATCCCCTGGTTTCACAGCTCTGGTCAAAGTACGAACCGCCGTCCAACGATCCGGTTGCGGCCTCGCCCGTTGCGACGCAGCGAACATGCAGGGCTTCCTGGGCAACTTGGCTACTCCGCAGAAAGACAACTTCGGGGTGGTCCGCGTGGACCACGATTTTGGCGACAAGTGGCACTTCATGTCGAGCTATCGCTATTATCATTTGATTCGCGCCACCACCGACCAAGTGGATATTGGTGGCTTTTTCCCGGAGACACGCTGGGCGTACCGGCTTCCCAGTCCAGCCGGCCGCAGGTGCCGTGGTACCTCGTCGCCGGCGTGACCACCAACATAACTTCCAACACCACCAACGACTTCCACTACAGCTACCTGCGAAACTTCTGGCAGTGGGGCACGGCGGGAGATCCCTACAGTTCGCCGGCCTGGGCGGCGCGCTTGAGCCGTTCGGCGAAATCGCAAAACGAATGTCCTCGCTCCCTACAACGTGAACACGCAGCAGACGCGTACCCGCTTCTGGGATGGAAAAGACAACATGTTCCGCGACGACGTGAGCATGCTGAAGGGCAACCACCTGTTCGCGTTCGGCGGCACTTATCAGCACAACAACAATTTCCACCACGCGCACCGACAACGGCGGCGGTATCAACTACCAGCCGGTCTATCAGCTCGGTACGAACAGCACGGGTGCGGGGACGGGCGTCACCGTGCCCTTCGCCCGCAGGCTGGACCGGTAGCCACGGTCTGGGGCCGTGACTACGCTGCCGCGCTCGGCATCGTCTCCGCCTCTCAGATCGCCTACACGCGCTCAGGCCCAACTCTGACGTTGAATCCGCCACTCACCCCGGCATTCGACCATAGTACGATCCCGTTTTACAACGTCTATTTCAGCGACACCTGGCACATGAAGCCGACTTTCACCCTGACCTATGGGCTGGGATGGACGCTGGAGATGCCGCCGGTGGAGAAGAATGGCAAGCAAGTCGAATTCGTGAATGCAGCCGACCAGCCGATTGGCATCGAGGACTACTTGGGGTCACGCAAGCGTGCCGCGCTGCTGGGCCAGGTATATAATCCGATGGTTGGTTTTTCCCTGGTGGGAAATACCGGCAACGGGCTGAAGTACCCCTATAACCCGTTCTATGGTTCCTTCAGCCCGCGCATCGCGGTAGCCTGGAACCCCCACTTCGACGAGTGATTCTTGGTCGGCAAAGTTTTCGGCCATGACAACACGGTCATTCGTGGCGGCTACAGCCGAATCTATGGACGATTGAACGGCGTGGACCTGGTGCTGGTGCCGCTACTGGGTACCGGTCTGATTCAGCCGGTGCAGTGCTTTGCACCGACCATCGCAGGTGCGCTGCGGCGGGCAGGTTCGACTGCGACCACCGCTTTTCGCATCGGCGTTAGACGGCAATACCGCCCCACTGGCGGCAGCCGCTCCGACCTTGCCTCAACCATACTTTCCCGGCATCACGCCGTGGGCGCTGGCGCGGGTGAGGCCTTGGATCCGAATTTCCGCCCCAATGTCGTGGACTCACTTGACTTTACCGTCCAGCGCCAGCTGTCGAATAAATTCTCGCTTGGAGCTTGGCTATATCGGGCGGCGGATTACCCACGAGTACCAGCCTATCAACGTCAACGCGGTACCTTACATGATGACACTTGGCGGACAGACGTTTGCCAAGGCCTATGCCAATACGATGTTGCAGTACTGCGGCGGCCATCGCGGGTTTGGCCGGTTCCGGCTGCGCCGCAAACGCAGCGGCGGTAAAGCCGCAACCGTTCTTTGAGACGGCGCTGGCGGGCACGGGTTATTGCACCGGGTTCGCAAACTGCACCGCAGGCGTGGTGGCCAATGAAGGCGCTGCCGGTCGGCAACCTCAACACTCAGTCCGTCTGGAGTCTGTGGAGCGATCTGGACAACGGCGGGTTCAACTTCCCCCGCTCGATGATGAACACTCCTTCCCCGTTCCTCCGGGCGGTCGGCCCAATTGTCATCGGGCGTGGGTGTCAACGCCAGCATCGGTTATGGCAACTATAATGCCGGCTTTGCCTCGCTTAAGATGAACGATTGGCGCGGCCTGACCATGCAGTCGAACTTCACCTGGAGCAAGGCTCTAGGGACCGGAGCTGTAGTTCAGGCAAGCAGTGCTGACACTGCCGTTGATCCGTTCAATCTGCGCACGGGTTACGGTCTACAGGGTTTGACCGCAAATTCGTGTACACCATGTTCATGGTGTACCAACCACCGTTCTTCAAGGGCCAGAAAGGTCTCTTGGGACACGTCCTCGGTGGCTGGACCTTTGCGCCGGTCTTCGCCGCGGGCACCGGTGTCCGTTCGGTCATCACGCTTAACGGAGGGGCCAGGCATTCGGCGAAGGCGATGGTAGCACTTCTCTGGCAAGGATTCGTCCTGAGAACGCCATCCCTATGGCGTTCCATACCGGCTCGCGCATTACAACGTTCCTATCGGCGGTTATAGCATCAACCTTCGGCGCAATTTGTTCAAACCCAATCGCAGCCTATAACCAGTTCCGCCAGCCTATTCTGGGCCTGGACACAGGGATGGCGGCGCCAGCGATATTCGTGGCTTGAACTACTGGAACCTGGACTTCAGCATCAAGAAAGCGGTCAACATTACCGAGCGCTTCAGTACGGAGTTCTCGATAGTTTTCACCAACGTTTTGAACCACGTCCAGTTCGGCGACCCGTTCCTCAGATGTAGGCGACCCAGCGGATTGGGGCGGCCTCCTGGCCAGGCCAACAACCCGCGGCAGATGGAGTTCGGATTCCGCGTCCGCTTCTAACCTGAACTTTCGAGGCGCCACTCAGTGGCGCCTCGGAATACTTACAAACACGCTTTTCAGGCCGCACCTCTCAGGTGCGGCTTTTTATTTGCCTTTCATCTTCCCGTCATCCGCCAGCGTTTCCGGGCCGCCGGCGGTTCCATTGATTGTGCTAGTCGACCTGGCATGAAGGCCGCGCGCGTTTTCATCCTCTGCTGCCTGGTAAGTTCGGGCTTTGCGGCTCAGCGGCCACAATCATCGCAACCCCAAAACAGCACCGCAGCGCCCGACGTTTATCTCGTCACCATCGACACTCTGCGCGCGGACCACATCCATTGCTACGGCTACGAATCCATTCAGACGCCCGCACTCGATGCGCTGGCGAAGGACGGAATCCGCTTTGCACATGCCTTTACTCCCAGCCCCATCACCAATACCTCACACATCAGCATCCTGACCGGATTGCTGCCCAGCACCCATGGGGTCACGGATTTTGCCGTACCCCTGGCCCCAACCTATTCAACCCTGGCGGAACTCTTGCCGACAAACTCACAGCCAGAGCAAATAACGCCTCATGGGATCGCTATCAACAGACCGCCGGTTATGCCGAACGATCCCTGGTGCCCTTGCCCAAAGCTGCAATCGTAGCTGAGTTCGATTACCAACCGAATCTACGCTTCTCCGAGGGCCAGAACATGAAATCCAGCACGGCTTCCGCGCCGACCGAGTTCATTGTCATGCCGGATTGCCTCGTATGAACCCACGCAGGACCAACGCCGAACATGAACTCCACTTTTTTCGAGAGGGTCCAAGGCTTCTTGAATAGAAAGTCGGTATCCCATTCTGTCGAGTGACGGGCGAAAAGCGGCGTGACTCCCGCTTCAAGTTCCAGCCAGTTCTTGAGAATCCCTTCCCGCGGTTCGCGATAAAGCGCGACAGTCAGATCGTTGGGTTTGTAAACCAACGTCGCAGCCGGCACTCGCAGTCTTACTACTTGTTGTGATTGCAGACGCTGATGGTGTCGACACCGATGAAACCCCTCAGGCAGAAACCGAGCAGAGGCGGTGAAAACCCATGCCAATACTGCCCTAAGGAAGCCGCGGCGGATTTGAGGTCCGCTGCGTTCCAACGTTTTGTTGTAAGTGGCTAGAAATGACAGGAATTTGGCGGCCATTCAATTCTTCCTGATCTACACCAAACCCAGTAAGGACGAGTCATGGGTTAGATCGGGGGCTATACCGCTCGTCGGTGTTGCGCTTCATGGCAGCCCGCGCACAGAGTGATCAGATTCGAATCGTCATCCTCGCCCTGCTGGCTGCGCAGTTGCTTGTGGTGGACCTGCAGGTTTTGCCTGGAACCACAGATTTGGCATCTCCAGCCATCGCGCCGCAGTACCTGTTTTCTGAGCTGGTCGTACGGTTCGGGATCAAGCCGCAAGCGCGGTCGCTTGGGTCGAATCCGGTTCACGAAGCCTTCTCGGTCACTTCGTGCAGAAAAGCCTGCCGTTGTTCGCCAGGCAGAAATTTGAAGAACCGTGACATGGACTGCAGGAGCACGGTTGGGTCCTCGTTTTCGAGGTTCGCTCCTGCCAGGAAGTCCGCACAGATCATCTCCAGGCAGTAGCCTCGCGACTTGTCCGTGCCCAGCATCAAAGCTGCCGTCTCAATCGCCTGCTCGACCACCGGAATCTGGGTCTTGTACAGCTTGAAGTAGATAATCTCCCACGGTTCCGTTTCCCGCCCCGTCAGTTCCTTCTCCACCTCCCGCTTGAACTGATCCTTCGGCAGCGAGCGCGCTTTGTGCAGCCAGGTTGCACAATCGAACTCCTGCCCATCCCTCCTCGCCACTTTCGCCAACTCCAGTCCCTTCGTCCATCCCACTTCCTTCAGTTCCTTTCTGGCCTGCGGCGGCAGGTGCTCATGGATCGACATGAGGTAGTAAGCCTTCCGCCTGGATTCCGGGAACCGCCTCGCCAGAAACTCGTCAAAGGACTTCAGTTTCTCCAGCCGCCAGTACTGCCCCGCCCGCACTTCACACAGATATCGGCCCAGTTCCACGAACCGGGTGTCCCGCTCGGCTCTCAGACCGCCGCTCCCAGGCCAGGATCTCGTCGATCTTGGTCAGCACGAACAGGGCCCGCTTGCGATTGAGCTTGGGCAGCATGGGCGGATTCCTAGTACGTAAGCTCGTCAAGCCAACCAAGGTCGTCTGCTCCTGGGCGCCGCACCAGCGCCGCTTCGATCAGATCCTGCCGTCCCAGGCAGAGCCCGATGTAGGGACAGCTGGTGCAGGGGTTCTGGGGAAAGCGGATGCCACTGTGAGGCAGGAACTCGGCCGCTTCGATCCGTCGGATCGAGTCCTGGACCAGGTGGCCGAACTCCTCGCGCTGTTCGTCGCTGATGGTGGTCCGGAAGTACTGAATCTCGACCAGCCGCTTGCGGACAAACACCACCTGAGCGACGTCGGCGATCCCGGTGACCCAGGAATAGCAAACCAGCTGAGGATCGAGAGCCAGCAATCCGGCTGGTTCCTCCGGATAGCGGCTGGCGGTGGTCTTCCACTCGAGCAGGCAGCGGGTGCCGTCCAGTTCTCCGATGGCATCGACGTAGGCCACGAAGTCGTTCTGCTCCGGCCAGAGGCTTGGTGAACTTGATCTGCAAGTTCCGGCGAGGCTGGCGGATGCGAATCCGATCGTCCTGGGCGAAGCGATCGAGCAGCTGCACGCCCGATTGCAGCATGCGGTCCCAGCTATCCGCTCGGAATAGTGGAGACCGCTGTCCCGGTGGGCAGCCCACTCCCGGTAGAGCACCGCGGCGGCATCCTGCCGCTGGAAGTAGGCGGCCACGGCCTGCTCGAACGCCCGGCCGAACAGCATGGCTGCCCGGGTGTCTTTCTCCTTCCAGCCGTCGAGGTAGCGATGCTTGTAGCGGCGTGGGCAGGACAGGTACTGGCTGATCTGGGTGTAGCTGTAGGTCATGAGGCCACCTCGGACCCACGTGGATCAGCTGTCGAGCGAAAGACGGAGAGTTCTTCCCACCGGGCTGCCGGCGCGAAGCCGTCGAAGTTGAGGACGGAGATGCCGTGCACGGTGACTTCGCTGACCTTGACCACGCCCCACAGGTCGACCAGGGCCTTCTCGTCGATCTCATTCTTCTCCGAGCAGTTCGGCGTCATAGCCGAAGTCGCGCAGAAACCAGCTCAGCTTCCACATGGCCCTGGGTGTGCAGTACAGGCGGCCGGTCATGAAACACCCGGTCAGATGCTTGGGCTTGAGGACGGCGAAGCGGATCTCGTAATAGGGCTTCTGCTTGTGCCAGCGATACTGGGCCCGATCCACCCGGACCAGGAAGATCCCGTCCGGAACCGAGTGAATGGCCGACACGTCCGCCGGGCGGAGAGACTCGAAATAGCGCCTCATGCGGCACCTTCCTTGTTTCTCCGGGGATAGCTGTTGAGCTGGCAGAGCAGGGCATTGCGGTCTTTCTCGGCCCAGTCGGCCAGGTGGGCGACGAAGCTTCGACCTGCTCGCGGGAGGCTTCGCGGAGGGTCTTGGTGCCGCAGAAATCGACGGCGTAGGACTTGACCAGATTGGCATCGAGCTGGTGCTGGCGGATGAGCTGGCAGAGGCGGTCGCGGACCTTGGGGCCGCCGTAGTTCCGTTCTTTCCATTGACCGGCTGCGGCGGGAGCTTCTTCGACTCCGGGAGGAGGAGCTGGTTCGGCAAACGAGCCGATCTCCTCGACCGAGCAGATGCCGATGCCGTAGGCCTTGCGCAGGGCGCGGTTGACCGCCCGGGTCTCGGCCACTCGCATCTCGGCGCCGTGGACCAGGGGAGAAACATTGGACGGATCGGCATCGCCGTAGCCGACGAAGCCGGAGGAACTTTTGGACGGGTACACCGTTGCCTTAAGGACAAACCGACTCAACGCAGAATCACAGAGTGAATTGACGGCCGCGACGTTGATGCCGGTGCATTTTTTGCGTCGCGCCAGTCGAAGGAGGCCACTGTGCGTCACGTACCAATGGCCGCTGATAATCAGAAGATCACCGCCGTTCACGGAAAAGCTATACTCTCGAGTCAAGATTCTCCAGCCGAGCTATAGCGCGCGGCGCTAGGACTTGGCCAAGTACCTTTCTCGTCGCTTCTCATGTTTTCTCTGAAAAGTGTTCGGTAGGCTTGCTCCTCGCGAACTGTTTTGCTCCGATCACGCTGTTCATGAGTCATGTTTAATTCCTCCTTTATTTAGGTATAACAAGTATAACATGTATTACATTCATTCAACAATTGGATTTGTATTGCTCACAATTCGAGTCCAAAGCTATATTTTCGAAGTGGCGAAGACAGGCTTTCTGGTATTTCGGGTGAACCCCGAACTCAGGCGCGACATTCAGCAGATCGCGGACGAGGAACAGAGGACTATCACGCAGGTGTGCGAGATGCTCCTAAACGAAGGTGTTGAGGCCTACAAGAAAGAAGGACCCAAGTTCATGCAGCGACTGGTAGCCAAGCAAAAGGCTAGGGTCCAAGATGCATGATCTAGACGCAAAAGGCGCTAATTTTATTTTATGCAGCCAATCTTTGGAAACAATCGCTGCCGCCCAGAAACGGCTCATGGGGACAATTCGCATTTATGCAGTCGTGCCCGACTACTATGCCCGATTTCCGAAAGCCTGCCTGGGCGGATGGGGACGCCGTCAACTGCTGATCGACCCAAGCGGCAAGGCTCTGCCCTGCCACGCCGCAGCCGTTATTCCCGGGTTGCACTTCGAAAACGTCCGTGACCGTCCTTTGGAATGGATTTGGCGCGAGTCCGAGAGCTTCCAAAACTTTCGCGGTGAGAGTTGGATGCCGGAACCGTGCCGAAGTTCATCGCCGCACAGAAGACTTTGGCGGGTGCCGGTGTCAAGCCTTCATGATCACGGGCGATGCGACCTCGACTGATCCCGTCTGTTCATTAGCTCGGCGCAGGGCTTAGTCGAACAGAAACTCTCGCAAATCAATTC
Source organism: Terriglobia bacterium (assembly GCA_963812465.1). Lineage (GTDB taxonomy): Bacteria > Acidobacteriota > Terriglobia > Terriglobales > Acidobacteriaceae > JAIQFF01. Next base: position 8,384 of record CAWEVE010000011.1, on the reverse strand, counting down.
CATGGCTGAAAACGCGGCTGCGGATAAGACATCGCAGGTGCCTAAAACCCAACAAGAACGATTCTGGGTCTATCCTCCTCAGCCCAAGTGATCGCTTCCTCTCGGCATACCCTTCTCTCAGGCTGACCGAATCGATGGCCGCGTGACACCCACAACGCATTATTAGATCGCCGATGACGACCGACAGGCCGACCGAGCTGATGTCGCGAAGTGCCTGTAGTTGCAAGTCGGTTACTTCCAAATAAAGTTTTCTCGCAATTGAGAGGTTCTGGCGTGTTAGCGTTTTTCTAGCTTTATCGCGATTGTTTCGTATGGCATCTTCCACGATATCGTCATGATATCGAGATGTCACGCAGCAAGACTCGATCGATGTCGTGACGTACCTGAGGTCGACAAGCGCTGGTGACAGGAGAACCCCAGACAGGCTGGTAGAGGTGGTACTTTTTTTGGGGCGAGCGAGTTGAAAGACGTAACACTCCGGCACAAGTACACCGAGAAAATCGGGGGTTGCTTATCGTCGGAACGAACTAAGAACATTTCGCAGTGACATCACCAGAAGAATGGCCCAAGTTCTGCTTCTACCTTTGCACCGGCTCGCGGAGCAGGAAGTAAGTATGCCGAGTTACGACGCACTGGACCTTGTCGACAACTTATTCACATCCAGCAGACAGAACGGTTCACAGTGAAGAACGCCAACATTCTAGATTTCAGATTTGCTGGGCCGCTGCGCTTAAGCAGCGGTTGCTCCATTCCACGGGCCATATTCCCGACCCCAGGGGCACTCCGAACGGTCACAGCTCCGCCAGCGAAAGAGCCGGCTACCTGACGTAGCCTCGTACGAAATAGCGAACTTCACGGATTCAGGAAATGCTACACAACTTTACGGCACAAACTGGAGTGGATGCCAAAATGATTCGGCGCACGTTGGATCGTCCAGTCTGGAACAACCTTGGCATATTGGAAGGCGAGGCCGGAGGTCGGCGATCAGCTGGGCGAGGCGACGGTCGGCTGGGTACCTGCCGAAGCTCCAGCGGAGATCGGCGACGACATCTCCCTCGAACTGGAGCTGTTCGCGCGGCGAGCGCACGACCCGCGCAGGAAGGCCGGTGAAGTACCGCCACGCCATGTTGCGCTCCCGTTCGGGACGGTTCAGCAGGTCGCCCATCGCCGCGACCCACATCGCGTTCCATGTGATCGGGTTCCAGCGCACGTCGTACACCGCCGCGGGGCTTGCAGGACCTGCTCCACCAGGCGGCGGACGCTGCCTGGCAGCGCGTGGTGAATATGCCTTTCGCCGGGGAACCGCCTGGTCGGCGAGCTGGAAGAGATGATCGCGTTCGGTCTCGGTTAGGCGGAGGGCGCGGGCCAGCGCCGTCAGCACCTGGGGCGAGGGCCCTGTCGCCCGGCCCTGCTCGAGCTGGACCAGGTAGTCGAGGGAAAAGCCGGCGAGCTGGGCGACCTCCTGGCGGCGGAGCCCGCGCGCACGCCGGCGGGTGGCCGCGGGCAGGCCAAGCTCGTCTGGGGTAAGCCGGTCGCGCCAGCTGCGCAGCGTCGCGCCGAGTTCCCCGTCGAAGCCGCCAGGTAATAGGTCGACGCTCTCAGGTAACGCGCGGTTGCGCTACGGCGGAATCCAAGACGCACGTCCTCCTCGGCGTGCTCCTCCTCCTCCTGTTGCGCCGCCGCGCCGTCCCAGGCCTTCGTCCACGCGTCGCTGTCTGGTTCGGCGTCGCGCAGCGGAGCGAGCCAGCGGTCGATCTGTCCCAGCTCACCGCCGGCCATCATCGACAAGGTCACCGCGGACGACCACATGTAGTTGCCCGGAAAGTAATAGAACATGACGTCTCCAACACGGTCTGTGACGGCTTCGCGACCGAGGCTAGCGCCGATATCCCGTGTCGGGGTGGGCTGAGAGTAGTGACCTCAGTACCACCCATGGCCAGCACTCAGAAGAACAGGTCAGGATATAGATTGCCGCCGAGTCAGCAAGTCCATGAGCTTCGGCGCGCAGATGAGAGTGCAGCAGAACCGAGGTTCGGGCGCCGTTGACAGTACGTACGGTGGCCTGGTAGCGAGAGAAGGACCAGGACCGCGTGACCGACGCTAGGGGTGACAGGCGTAGATATCAAGGCAGGCCCTTGACGCTGGCTCCAGCAGCTCCCCGGCTGATCGACCGGGGTGATCTTGTAGCTGCACTGGATCGCGCCGCGGCGCGGAAGGTGACGATCATCTCGGCTCCGGCTGGGAGCGGGAAGACATGTCTGCTGCACGCGTGGGCCGACCGTCCGGGGCAGCGCAACCGGCTCGCCGTGCTCCAGGTGCAACGTGATCAGCACGACGCCCAGCAGTTCTGGCTTGCCCTTCTCGACGCGGTCCGTCATGCTTCGGCCACCGCCGGCCGTGCGGAACCGCCAGCAGCGACACCTGACTTCAATGCACCGGCAATGGTCGACCGGGTGCTGTCGGAGCTCGCCGATGCTCGTGACGGCATCACGTTGGTTATTGATGATCTGCATGAGCTGAATTCGCCAGAGGCGCTATCTCAGCTCACCCGGCTGCTGATGAACCTCCCGCCGCAGGTGCACGCGATGCTGACCACCCGTCACGATCTGCCGCTTCGGCTGCATCAGCTGCGCCTGGCAGGCGAGCTAGCCGAAATCCGCGCGGCCGACCTGCGCTTTTCCGAGCGCGAAACTCGCGAGCTTCTCGATGCCTCGGGCATCGCGCTGTCGGACGCCGGAGTGGCGCTGCTGCACCAGCGGACGGAAGGATGGGCGGCGGGCCTGCGGCTCGCGGCGCTCTCCCTGGCTGATCACCCCGACCCGGAGCGGTTCGTCGCGGAGTTCTCCGGCAGCGACCGGGCGGTCGCGGAGTACCTGATCGCCGAGATGCTGGAACGCCAGCCGGCCGACGTCCAGGATCTGCTGCTGCGTACCTCCCTGCTCGATCGGGTCGACGGCAAGCTGGCCGATCTGCTGACCGGCCGATCTGGCTCGGAACGGATCCTGCTGGAACTCGAGGACGCCAACGCGTTTGTCGTGTCGCTCGACCCCGAGCGCACGTGGTTTCGCTACCACCACCTGTTCGGGGATCTGCTGCGGCTGGAGCTGCGCCGGACGCTGCCTGCGGAAGTGCCGGCGCTGCACCGGCGCGCCGCCGGATGGCTCACCTTGCAGGGCCAGGTGGTCGAGGCCATCCGGCACACGCAGGCGGCGGGCGACTGGCCTGATGCGGCCCGGCTGCTGGCCGACCATTCGTTCAGCCTGACGCTCGACGGGCAGGCGCAGACCATGCAGGCGCTGGTGCGGGCCTTCCCGCCGGGCGCGGACCACCCCGAGCTTGCCCTGGTACGCGCGATGGGTGACCTGGTCCAGGGGCGCCTAGACGAGGCGGCCGCCCACCTGGTGGTCGCCGAGGCGCACGCCGAGACGGCGCCAGCGGATCGCCAGCGGCGCCTGCGGGTGGCGATCGCGTCGCTGAAGTTGTCCCTGGCCAGGCGGCGCGGTCACCTGACCGGCGTCATCGAGCAGGTCGGATTCCTTGCCTCCCCGGTGACCGGGCAGTCCGATGAAGACATCGCGCTGGGCAGCGACCTGCGGGCGGTGGCGCTGATGAACCTGGGAATCGTCGAGGCGTGGTCGGGGCTTCCCGACGCTGAACGCCACCTCCGGGAGGGCGCCGTCCTGGCGCGGGAGATCGGCCGGCCGTACCTCGAGGTCAGCTGCCTGGCGCAGCTCGGGTCTTCCGCGTCGAAGATCCTCCCGTTTGCCGCTATCCAGCGCCGCTGCCGCGAGGCGATCGCGCTCGCCGAGCGGCACGGCTGGGGCACCGAGCCCATCGTCGCGCCCGCGCTGATACGCTGGCCGGCACGATGGCTGTGGATGGGTGAGTTCGACGAGGCCGAGCGGTGGCTACAGCGCACCGCACGGGCCCTGCAAACAGACACCGGGCCCGATATCAGGCTCCTGTGCACATCGCGCACGGCATGCTGCAGGCCGCCCGCAGCCGCCACTATGAGGCGCTCGCAGGAGTTCAGCGCGGCCGAATACCTGGGGTCGCAGCTAGCGGGCTCGCACGCGCTGGCGAGCCGGGTGACCGGCTGGATGGTGGCCACGAGGCCCGCCTCGGGATGCCCGCCGAGGCCCGCGCCTTCCTCGCGGCGCTCGATGACGAGCGGGCCGGCTCCGGTGAGATATGTAATGCCCGCGCGGTGATCTGCCTCGCGGAAGGCGATCCAGCCGAGGCCCTCGGCGCGGTGCGTGGTGTGCTGGACGGCACGGCACCGGTCATCGGTGACGTGACGGTCGTTGAGGCCACCTGCTGGCCGGGCTCGCCCACCGTGAGCTCGGTGACAAGCGCGCGGCGAACCAGGCCGCCGAGCGCGCGTCGCCCTGGCCGAGCCCGACCGGCTAATCCTGCCGTTCGCGATGACCGGCTCACGGGAGCTGCTCGAGGCGCTGCCGCGGCACGAGACAGCGCACGCCGCGCTGCTCACCGCCATCCTTGACGTCCTGCACGGCTCACCCCCGGCGGCCACAGAGCAGTCCTCATCGCCGCCGACGGAGGAACTCAGTCCGGGCGAGCTCAGGGTGCTGCGATATCTCCCGACGAACCTGTCCCGGCCCGAGATCGCAAGCGAACTATCCGTCTCGGTAAACACCATCAGCACGCACTTGCGCAGAATCTACGCCAAGCTCCAGGTCCGTGACCGGTCCTCGGCCGTGCAGCGCGCAAGGGAGCTGCGGCTGCTGGCCGCTGGCCGCACGCGCTAGCGGCATGCGCCTCCGGCGTGCTTGGCAGGCAGCCTTTCGCTATGCGGTGACGCGCTCTGCATGGGCGAGATGTGTCGACAGGAGTTGTCCGGCTCTGTCCAGTGCCGCGGCGGCTTCGTCGAGGATCGGGTAATAGGCCTGGAAGACGTGGGGCACCTGGGGGGTGATGTCGAGGTTGACCTCGACATCGGCGGTGGCGGCCTGTCGGGCGAGGCGGATGGCGTCGTCGAGGAGGACCTCGTGGGTTCCGGCTTGGATGATCAGGGGCGGTAGGCCGGACAGGTCGGCGAATATGGGGCTGATGAGGCCGAGAGCGGCGTCTTGTCCGGCCGTGTAGTCGGTGACCCGGGCTTGGAGGGCTTGCGGGCTGAGCAGCGGGTCGGCCTCGCGCTTGGTTTGCATGGTCGTCCCGGCCAGGGTGAGGTCGGCGTACGGTGACATGACGTAGGCGGCGGCGGGCAGGGGCAGCCCGTGATCGCGGGCGTTGACCAGGGTGGCGATCGCCAGGCCGCCGCCGGCGGACTCTCCGGCGAAGGCGATGTCGGAAGGGGCTATGCCGTTGTCCAGGAGGGCTTGGTAGGCGGCCAGGGCGTCGTCGACCGCTGCCGGATACGGGTGCTCGGGGGCGAGCCGGTAGTCGACGGAGATGACCTGAGCGCGAGTCGCCGGCCGACCTGCGAGGCCAGGCCAGCGGCGAGGGCGGCGTCCCCCATCACGTACACGCCGCCGTGGAAGTACAAGACAACGTGGCGAGGTTCGACTCCGTCAATGGTGATCTCGGCGGTCGGGACGCCGCCCAGTGCGGATGCGGTCACGGTGACCTCGGCGGGCAGCGGCTGCGCCGACAGCAGCTCTCGGAGCAGCCGCCGTTGCTCGCTGACGTCGCTGCCGTCCGGGAAGGCTGACTGTCGCAGGATTGCGTCGAGGGTCTCTCGCTGCTCGGAGCTCACGGAGGATCTCCCTTCGGTTGGGCCTCGGTTCGGCACCGCCCCGGGCGAGCCCGGCCGGGCCAGCCCGCTGCCGAGATTTCCTGCCGGGAGGCAGGTCATACCAGGCTTGCCGCCACGCAGGTGACAAGGCGTCACCCGATCACGGTGATTCGCGCGCCCGGAGCACCGCGGAACCGATCTGCCGCGGGCGGCCGTGAAGATGCTGGTTCCGTCCGCCGCGGGTCGTTAGGCCACATCACGCTGGGATGGCCGCCCACCCGGCCGGTCGGTCACGGCTACAAGCTCGTAAATCGCCAGAATCGGGTGACAGCCGCTCACCTTGATGGCCCGTAACTTCGGGGCACGCGATCAACCCGCCGCTACCGGGACCCCGGGTTCCGGGACGCGAGCTCATATCAAGGAGGACCAGCAGTGAGCACGACTGCGACGCCTGACCGCTTTACCACGCTGCCGGATGAGCACGCGCTGCAGGCCACGGTCGTGGCGCTGGAGGAGCACGGGTTCAGTGTCGAGGTCGCAGGCGATCTCGACGCCGCGCGCCAGGCGGTGCTGGCCCGTATCCCGGAGGGCTCGTCGGTGATGACCAACACCTCGGTGACGCTGGCCGAGGCCGGGCTCGCGGATGCGATCAACGATGGCGAAGGCCGGTGGGAGTCGGCGCGGAACAAGATGTTCGCGCTCGACTTCGCGACCCAGGGGCAGCAGATGAAGGCGATCGGCGGCCAGCCCGACTACGCGCTGGGCAGCGTGCACGCGGTCACCCGGGACGGAACCCTGGTGATCGCCTCGGCGTCGGGCAGCCAGCTGGCCTCCTACGCCTGGGGCGCGGCCAATGTGATCTTCGTGATCGGGGCGCAGAAGCTCGTGCCCACGCTGGCCGCAGCGCATGAGCGGATCTACCAGCACAGCCTGCCGCTGGAGGACGTCCGGGCGCAGGCCGCTTACGGGCAGCACAGCCAGGTGGGGAAGGTCCTGGAGATCCACCAGGAGCTGCCCGGCCGCATCCACGTCGTCCTCATCCGCCAGCAGGTCGGCTTCTGAACTCCCGGGCCAGTGAGATCTGCCCGCAGCCACCAGGCAGCAACAACCAGAGAAAGGTGTGGTGGATCTCATGCCTGATACCAGGTCCACCGACAGCGCCTGGGACCGGCGAGAGTGGCTCATCCTGGGCGTGATCGGCCTGGCCCAGCTCATGGTGGTGCTGGATCTGACCGTGATGAACATCGCGCTGCCGTCCGCGCAGCGGGCGCTGGGTTTCACACCGTGGACCGGCAGTGGGTGGTCACCGCCTACACCCTGGCGTTCGGCGGCCTGCTGCTGCCTAGCGGCAAGCTGGCCGACCTGCTCGGCCGGAAGGTCACGCTCCTGACCGGCCTCGCCGGTTTCGCCGTAGTGTCGGCCATCGGCGGCGCCTCGGTCAACTTCGCCATGCTCGTGACGGCCCGGGCCTGCCAGGGCGCGTTCGCGGCGCTGCTGGTGCCGTCGGCATTGTCGCTGCTGACCACCACGTTCACCGGGCCGAGGGACCGTGGCAGGGCGTTCGGCATTTACGGGGCGATCGCCGGGGCCGGCGGCGCGGTGGGCCTGCTGCTGGGTGGCGCGCTGACCCAGTACCTGTCCTGGCGATGGACGCTGTATGTGAACCTGATCTTCGCCGGGGTGGCGTTCACCGGCGGGGCGCTGCTGCTGAAAGGGCAGTCGTCCCGGGGGAAGCCCAGGCTCGATGTCCCGGGCGCGGTCCTGGTCTCCGGCGCCGTGTTCTGCCTGGTGTACGGCTTCTCCAACGCGGCCACGCACAGCTGGCACGCGCCGTCCACCTACGGGTTCCTGGCCGCCGGCGTGGCGCTTGGCGTGGCGTTCGCGGTCTGGCAGGGCCGGGCGGCCCACCCGCTGCTGCCGCCCCGGGTGGTGCTCGACCGCAACCGGGGCGGCGCCTACGCCTCGATGCTCCTCGGCACGGCCGGGCTGTTCGGGATCTTCTTGTTCCTGACCTACTACCTGCAGCAGACGCTCGGGTACTCGCCGCTCGTTACCGGTTCGCGTTCCTGCCGATGAGCGGCGGCCTCATTGTCATGGCCAATCTGTCCACGATCGTGCTGATGCCCAGATTCGGCCCCAAGCCGCTGGTCGCGTTCGGGATGCTGGCCGCCGCGGGCGGGACGGCCTGGCTGGCCCAGCTGGGCGCGCACACCGGCTACGCTGCCGGCGTACTCGGCCCGCTCATCCTGGCCGGAATCGGCCTGGGCATGGTGATCGCGTCGGGATCAACACCGGCACCTTCGGTGTGGCCCCGCAGGACGCGGGAGTCGCATCCGCGACCGTCACCGTCGGCCAGATGCTCGGCGCCTCGGTCGGGACCTCGCTGCTGAACACCATCTTTGCCGCCGCCGTCGCCTCCTACCTCGCCGCGCATCTCGCCACGGCCCGGATATCGGCCGCCAGGCCCTGACGGGCTGGCGCTGGCTCACGGCTACGACACCGCGTTCTGGTGGATCGCCGGCATCTTCGCGGCCGGCGCGGTCATCGGCGGCGTCCTGCTCCGCCGCGGGTCCACTGGACCAGAAGCGCGCGCAGTCCCAGGCGGACGACCCGGTAACAACGGGACAAGCCGGGGCGACCCGGGAATGGGCCTAGCCGAGATCCGCCGCCGGGGCCTGACTCAAGC
>CAWEVE010000010.1:0-14886 GCA_963812465.1 Terriglobia bacterium | reverse complement strand
AAAGCCTGACCGACCGCGGTCTCCGACTCAAGCAGGCTTCAGCACGATGTTGTCAATCAGCCGCGTTTTGCCTACGAAAGCCGCCACCGCCACCAAGGCCGCCGCGAAACATCGTCAACCCGGTCGAGCGTCTCCGGGATCCACAATCTCCAGATAGTCGAGCCGCACCGACGGCTCTTTCGCGAAAACCTGCTTGCCCCGCCTCGATCAGCGCGCGCAGTTGCGCTCCCCTTGATCGAATGCTCTCTGCACCTCCATGAGCGAGCGATACAGCACCAGCTGCCGACTTTCGCTGCTGCGGGTCGAGATAGGCGTTGCGGGAACTCATCGCCAGGCCGTCCGCCTCGCGGACGATGGGGCAAACCACGATCTGCACCGGAAAATTCAGATCGCGCACCATGCGCCGAATGATCGCCGACCTGGGCAGCATCTTTCTGTCCGAAGAAAGCCAGGTCCGGCTCCACGATGTTGAAAAGCTTTGCGACCACCGTGGTCACGCCACGAAAATGTCCGGGCCGCGACTGGCCGCAGAGCCTGTCGCTGAGGCCTTCGACGGTGACATAGGTGACCGCACCCGCCGGATACATCTCTTCCACCCGCGGCGCAAAGAGCAAATCCACCCCTTCTTTTTCCAGCAGAGCGCGATCGCGATCAAAATTGCGCGGATACTTGGCCAGATCTTCGTTGGGTCCGAACTGAAGGGGATTTACGAAAATTGAGAGCCGCGACCAGATCGCACTGGGCCGTGGCCGCGCGCACCAGCGAAGATGCCCCTCGTGCAGAGCGCCCCATTGTGGGCACCAGGCCAAGGCGCTTGCCGTCGCGCCGCTGACTGCGCGGCTGGCCGCGCGCATCGTCGTCGATGGTATGGCAGATTTTCATGACGCTGGAGCGAGATCCGTCTCAGGCCGACGGAATCCAGTGGATGAGCACGTGCATGCTCTCCAGAGTTCCGGCCACGATGGCCCGGTTCTTGCGAATCGGCACGTCGTCGTCTGCCGACCTTCGCACGCCGTTCTCGGTCACCGCGACCACGCGTCCGTAAGGCCACGCCGACGCGGCAAATTGCCCAGCGCCTGAGTCAACTCTTCCGGCTTGAACATGCGTTCTTCAGTGATTATCGGGATCGAGCAGGGCAACGCCGTCCGCCTTGATAATCAGGTAAGGGTTTTGCCAGCCCTTGGCATCCGATCATGCCGCGATATTTCTCCGGGCTGGGCGCGGGAATCGCCTGAATGCGCGCGCTTGCGCTGGCTTCCAGCGGACGCGGATCGGACGCCATCGGAAGCTGGCAGAACAGGAAGCCAGCACAGCGACAACTGTCGTCAAGAGCACCAAGACGCCACAGGATCTCATTCGAGTCGTCTATCGCCTCATCGCCCGCTTGCGCTCCAGCACGGTTTCCAGCGCCGCCTCGCGTTTCCTTGGGCAGGTGATAGGACTCTGCATCCGAGGGATATTGCCGCGCCAGCCACGTCGGCGCGAAACGCCTGCACCGCATCGCGTGATGCAGCGCGGCCGCGTCGCCATATCGCCGCACGAACTTTGCCGGAGGTCCAAAGGTCAGATTCAGAATGTCGTGGAAGACCAGCACCTGCCCGTCGCAATCCGGCCCGGCGCCGATGCCGATGGTCGGCGTCTCGACCTCGGCCGTGATCATGGCCGCGACTTCGCGCGGAATGCCTTCGAGATAAATGCAGGCCACGCCCGCGCGATCGAGCGCGACCGCGTCGCGCATCAGCTGCTCGACCCCGCTGAGGTCTCTTGCCCTGCACCTTGTATCCGCCCATCACGTTCACCGATTGCGGCGTCAGGCCGATGTGCCCGGCCACGGGAATTTCGGCATCGATGATGCGGCGAATCAGGTCGGCGCGCTTCTCGCCGCCTTCGATCTTCACCACTTCCGCCCCGGCTTCCTTCACGAAGCGCGCCGCATTGCGGATGGCTTCGTTGACGTCAGCCTGGTACGAGCCAAAAGGCATGTCCGCCACCAGCAACGCATGCTTCACGCCACGGTGGGCGGCGCGGGTGTGGTGCAGCATTTCGTCCAGCGTGACCGAAAGCGTGTTCTCGTAACCCAACATGGTCTGGGCCAGCGAGTCGCCGACCAGAACGATGTCGATGCCGGCCTCGTCGACCAGGCGCGCGTGACGAATAGTCGTACGCAGTCAGGCAGGTAATGGGTTCGTGGTGGAGTTTCTTTTCGCGGAGAGAAGCGACGGTAATCTTCTGGCGAGGTTCGCCAATCGGAACCAGACTCACGATGTCCTCCAGTGCCCCTCCGCAACTCGGCGGATAGAGCCTGTCTACATCTTGGATGCTACGAAAGCTATTGTAGACGCAAACACCCGCCATAAGTCGATAGGCCGCACTAGGCAGCGCACGCAAGCCACGTAGGGGCGAGTGTGCCGACATGCCCAGCCGAGCAAAGCTCGGCAGTTTCTATCGAGATAGCGCGAAGCGTAAACTGAATGATGTAAGACGATATTATAATCGTCTTACTTTATGGTAAGATCATGCTTATGAATTCCTATCGCACCGTCGTCAGCTCCAAAGGCCAAGTCGTGATTCCAGCAGAATTGCGCGAACAGTCTCGGCCTGGAAAAAGGCACTCCGGCCACCTGGAGCGAAGAAGGTGGGCGGCTGGTGTCTGACCCCGATGACCGAGCAAGCGGCTCGACGAAATCATGGGCTTTCTGAAGCCGGCGCCTGGCGAGCCATCCATGTTCGAGGAAATCATTCGCGGAGCGCGAACGCGAACGCAAGAGAGAGAAATAGTAATGGCTTCCGCCGCTTCTCGCAGCAGCGCGCCGACGTTATGTGCTCGATGCCAACGCCCTGATCGGCTTCTTCGAGGACCGGCGCATGGTGGCCGAGAAGGTTCGCCACATGCTGGTCGAGGCTCTGCGGCAGGAACTGCCTCTTTTGATGTCGGCCGTCAATTGGGGCGAGGTCTTCTACATCACTGGAGACGCCACGGCGAAGCAAGGCGCGGGAAGCTGAAGCCCGCCTGCGGGAGATGCCAATCACGGTTATCGCCGTGGACCGGGAAAGAGCTACCCGGGCCGGCGCACTGAAACAAAAACACGGCCTGGGCTACGCGGACGCCTTGGCCGCTGAACTCGCAATCGAGCAGGGCGCGTGGCTGGTGACCGCCGATCCTGAGTTTTCGAAAGTCGGGAAGGGACTGTCCATTTATTCGCTGCCCCGATACGAAAAGTAAGCAGGGACGGGCACTTCCGGACGTTATCCAGCGGCCTGAGGGCGGCCGCTGTTTTGCCCAGCACGAGCGGGACGCTCGCGCCCACATTGAATAAGCCCGTTGCCCCATGATGCCATTTGTCGCTATAATAGACGACAAATGGCAAACGAACTGCAAGCCGTGCTGCGGCAGTTGGGCGGAAAGCGCGTTTTGGGGCGGTCGCTGGCCAACGACCGCGATCTGCGGGAGGCGATTCGCGAAGGATTCCCTCACGCTGTGCTCGGCGAGTTGATGCAGGCTTCCGGTCTGACCCTGAAAGAGTTGGCCGGCGCACTCGATCTCTCTCCCCGCAGCCTGCAGCGCCGCCGCCGCGGACGCCTGGCCCGCTTCGAATCCGACCGGCTCTACCGCATGGCGCGTCTTCTGGCTTTGGCCCGCGAAACCCTGGGCGACGGAGCGCGCGCCAGCCGCTGGCTCAAGCGCACCAATCGCGCCCTGGGAGGAGTAGCGCCTATCGCCGCGATCGACACCGAACTGGGCGCGCGCCAGGTGGAAAACCTCCTCGGCCGCATCGCCTACGGTGGCATGAGTTGACCCGGGTCTTTCGCGTGCTGCGCGCGGCCTATGCCCGCAATCCCTTCGATGGAGAAGGCGCGTACCGCTACGGCGGACGCTGGTCCAGTCCAGGAACGCGCCTGACCTACACTTCCGAACACCAGTCTCTCGCCATGCTGGAATATTTTGTTCATCTTGACCCGGAAGACGCTCCGGACGACCTGGTGCTGGCAACGGCGGATGTCCCGGACAGTCTTTCTCGGAAAAGAATTCAGGCTCGCGATTTGCCGCCGCATTGGCGGGAAACGCCTGCGCCATCCGAACTTGCCCAGATTGGCGATGAGTTCGTGAAGAAAGCGGAAACCTGTCTGCTGCTGGTGCCCTCAGCTCTGGCGGTGAATGAGAACAACTGGCTGATCAATCCGCAGCATCCGGAGTTCAAGCAAATTGTGCCGCATCCGCCGGAGCCGCTGCGCTACGATCCGCGGATGTTCCGCCGGAGTCGGCGTGGGAGGAAACATTGATCGCGGGCGCCGTATTCCCAGCCCTTCCATATTTATCGGTTTCTCCCACGTTTGCTGTTGGCGCGCAGCCAGGCCGTGTAGGCCGCCTCGTCGAGCGTGCCGCCCGCAAGACCGAAGACGGCCTGGGTGGCATCCTCCTCGCTTGCCATGAAGCTGAAGCCGTTGAGCTCAAGGAAAAGGACGCCCGCAACAAAACCAGCCCGCTTGTTGCCGTCCACGAACGGATGGTTGCGGACGATGCCCGCCGTATAGAGAGCCGCCATCTCAATCACGTCAGAATGCTGGGCATAGGCATGATGCTGGCGGGGTCGAGCCAGAGCAGATTGCAGAAGCCCTTCATCGCGCAATCCCGGGCGGCCGCCGTAGGCGGCTAACAGTTGGTCGTGGATCGCGAGGACATCGCGCTGCTCAATCCAGACCAGTTCCTTTCGCTTCACTTCTCTCTTCTTCACTTCGCCAGGGCGCGCAGGGTGTTGCGATAGCGGCCCATGATCCCTTCGGCCTTCTTCATTTTCTTCTCGAATGCCGGATCGTAAGGGGTGAGCCGGTAACCGCCCTCCGCGGCTTCAATCAGAAAAAGTCTCTCACCGTCTTCGGTGCGTAATCGATGGATGACCTCTTTAGGCAGCACCACTCCAAGCGAATTGCCGAACTTGCGGACCTTGAGTTCCACCATGGATCCTCCTCTTTTAAGTTATTACAATTGTAATAACTCGATTTGGAGTCTGCAAGTCGGAAATTAGCGTATGTGGCGCTGATCGGAGGGGCCTGCCAGGAGCTGGGAGGCCGAATAGGGCGGCTGTCGTCCACTCCTTGTTTTACGCTGAAGCCGCTTCCTGGCTCCCCAGCGGCAGGAAGTACTGCGTCCCCTTGATCGGCGCCGAAACCTTCCGCAGCAGTTCCTGCAAATCCTGGTTGCGCTCCACGAAATCGATCTCGGAAGTATTCACGATCAGCAGGTCTGAAGACGTGTAGTGAAAGAAAAAGTGTTCGTAAGCCTTGATCACTTCCTCGAGATAATCTTCGTTGATCGCTTTCTCGCCGGGCGCATTCTTCTTTTTCAGTCGCTTCTTCAGCACCTCAGGCGTGGCTTGCAGGTAGATGACCAGGTCGGGCGTGGGCAGTTGCTCGCGGAAATAGTTGTAGTAGCGGTTATAAGTTTCCAGTTCCTGGTCGTTCAGATTCAGGCAGGCGAAGACCTTGTCTTTTTCGAAGACGAAGTCGGTGACCACGGTTTTCTGGGAGCGCGGCCCGAGATCGAGGGCGCGCAGTTGTTCGAAGCGGCGAATCATGAAGGCGAATTGCGCCTGGAAGCCCGCCCCGGGCTCGCCTTTGTAAAAGGCGCCGAGGAAGGGATTGTCCTCCGACTCCATGACCTGTTGCGCGTTGAGACGCTCCGCCAGGATTCGCGCCAGCGTGCTTTTGCCGACGCGTATAGGGCCTTCCACTGCAATATATCGAGGCAGCTCAAAAAGATTGGCCATTGTTTACAGGAGCACGTTCAGAGGAATTGAAAGTTCTTTCGCAGCATATCTCGCTTGCCGCCCGGAGGCAATTGTGGAAAGAGTTAACAGCAGATTTCAGATTGAAGATTTGGATTCATGATTACAGTTTGCCAATTGACAAATCTGAAATCCCTAATCTTCAATCTGCACTCCGGTTACAATCGCGAAATCATGTGGGGCTACCTGACCGGTGCTGCTGCCGCTCGTCACTGCCGTTTCCGCCGCCGGCTATCAGTCGATGGCGCCGACCGGGCAGTGGTATGGCCGCACCTTCATTGGGACAGGCCGTCCGTCACGGCAACTGGCGTTTACCTACGACGACGGGCCCAACGATCCGTACACCTATCGTCTGCTGGATGTTCTGGCCCGGCACGACGTGCACGCCACTTTTTTTCTGATCGGCAGTTTCGTTGCGCAACGTCCGGACATCGCCCGCGAAGTGGTGAAAGCTGGACACGTGGTCGGGAACCATACCTTCACTCATCCCTCGCTAACTTTTAAGAGTTCACGCGAGGTCAGGTCGCAGCTCACCGCCTGCGAACGAGCCTTGACCGACGCCGTGGGCGAGCACTCCAATCTGTTCCGGCCCCCGTTTGGCGCCCGGCGACCGGCCGTGTTGCGGATCGTTCGCCAGATGGGTCTCGAGCCAATCATGTGGAACGTGACCGGCTACGACTGGAACGCGCCCTCGGTCGAACACATCGAGCGAAAAGTGACCCGTAATGTCCGCGGCGGGGATGTAATCCTGCTGCACGACGGCGGACATCGCGCCTTCGGCACGGATCGTTCCCGCACCATCACGGCCACCGATCGATTGCTCTCTCGCTATAAGTCGGAAGGGTTTGAGTTTGTGACGATCCCGGAGATGATGGGGGAATGCACGTGTCGGACCGGTCTCTGACCCGTCAGGCGGTCCGAAGGGCCGCTTGTGTCAGTCGGATCTTGCTGCGATGCTTCGCATCGCCTGACCGGATCGAGACCCGGTCCCACACAGTCACAGTCGTGCTAACCCACATCCACGGTCGCGAATGCCTGCCTGGCCGCTGAAATTGTGTGGTGAATGTCCTTCTCCGTGTGGGCCGCGCTGAGGAATGCGGCCTCGAACTGCGAGGGAGGCAGATAAACGCCTTTCTCCAGCATGGCGCGAAAGAAGCGGGCAAAGGCTTCGGTGTCAGACTTCGCCGCCGAGGTCCAATCGGTCACCGGACCGGGCGTGAAGAACCACGTAAACATTGAGCCCACCCGGTTACAGCAAATGGAAACTCCGGCATCCCTGGCTGCTTCCATTACCCCTTCCACCAATCGCGCACTCAGTAACTCCAGGCCGGTATAGAGGGTGCTCTTGTGGCTGCGCAGATAGCGCAGAGTCGCCAGGCCCGCGGCCATGGCCAGCGGATTTCCCGACAACGTTCCGGCCTGATAGACCGGACCGAGCGGGGCTACCATGTCCATGATTTCCACCGGCCCGCCGTAACCGCCGACCGGCAGTCCGCCGCCAATGATTTTTCCGAAGGTGGTCAGGTCGGGAAGAATTCCGTAGCGCTCCTGGGCACCGCCAAACGCCAGGCGAAAACCAGTCATCACTTCATCGAAGATCAGTAAGGACCCGTCGCGAAGCGTGATCTCGCGCAGCGCATCCAGATACAAAGGGGCAGGCGGCACGCATCCCATATTGCCGACGACCGGCTCCACGATCACGCAAGCGATCTGCTGCTTGAACTTATCGAAAGCCCGTTCCAGCGCGTCCACGTCATTGAACGGAAGAGCGATCGTCAACTGGGTAAATTCTTCCGGCACGCCCGCCGATCCTGGAATGCCCAGCGTGGCCACGCCCGAACCTGCTTTCACCAGCAGCGCGTCGGCATGGCCGTGATAGCAGCCCTCGAACTTCACAATGTATTTCCGCGCGGTATAAGCGCGGGCCAGCCGGATGGCCGACATGGTGGCTTCGGTTCCGGAGCTGACGAAACGTATTTTCTCCACATGGGGGAATGCCGAAATCACGATCTCGGCAAGATCAGCTTCGGCGGCGGTCGATGCTCCAAAGCTGGTTCCATTTTTTGCCGCCGCAGCGATCGCTTCCGGCACTCCCGGGAGGAGCGTGTCCCAGAATCAGCGGTCCCCATGAACCCACGTAGTCGATGTACCTGTTTTCATCTACGTCCCAGAGATGAGATCCCTGGCCGCGAACAATGAATGGAGGGTCGCATCCCACCGAACGGAAAGCTCTCACCGGCGAATTGACCCCGCCGGGAATCATCTGCTCGGCGCGTTTCTGCAATTTGCGTGAAGCGTCAACTTTACGGGACATGGCCAGGTTCGCTGCGAGAACGAATAAATATATCAGCCAACCCAGCCCGTGTGGACGCGGGCGACCCGCCCGCGCAGACCGCGCGAGTCGCCCCGGGCTAGCGCGACCGCTCAAGCCGACGCTCCGCGGCGGAATTTACCGGAAATTCATGCTGCCAGCAACAATCCTGCAACATGGGTTCGATATCTTTTCGACAGTGACATGCTCTCCTAACCGGGAGAGCTCAGGGCAGTCTCGGGGGGCTCCGGGCTGTCCCTTTTTATTTCCTCCTATTTCCTCGTATTTCCTCCGCACCCTTGCGAATTCCGCCGCCTGTCCTTGTCCTGCATTAGTTAACTATAGTTAATCAAAAGAGGTATACTGTGACCGGCGACAGCGGGACGGGTTTGGTATGGATATGGAACGAAGCAAAATCAGCGTATAAGAAGGTCAACGGACGCGAATCAGGGAAGCGAATCAGTGACCGGGGGAATGCAACGACTTTCCCGCAATCGTCTCGCAGTCTGGGCCACCATCCCGGCGTTGATTTCGCTCGGCTTGATTGCGCCCGCCCGCGGTCAATCGGATGCCCCTCCGGACGATCCCGTGGTCACTCTCTTCCCTCATTCTCAGACAGCACGTTACTGGATATCTGGCCAGAGCAACGTTGTTTTTCAGTGGCATCCTTCGTTTGAGGCGAAATACAGCGGGCCCAACAGCTTTCGTTCGCAAGCCGAGCATGCCACCTCGAACGTGGCCACGCTTTTCCTTGGGCTGGAGGTCACCCACACCACAGAAATTTTCGCTGACGTTGAAACCGCCGACGGCGGCGGGGTCAGCGACGCCCTCGGACTAGCCGGCTACATCAACGTGGACGTGGTGCGCAATCCTGAACTCGGCCCCGCTCCCTACCTGGCCCGCGCCATGGTTCGTCAAATAATCCCGCTGAGCGACGAGCGGGTGGAGGCCGAGCGCGGGCCTTTCGCCCTGGCCACAAGTTTGCCGGTCCGCCGGCTGGAACTGCGCGCCGGGAAATTCGGAATGGCTGACTTCTTCGATCTGAACGGCGTGGGCAGTGACAGTCATTACCAGTTCCTTAACTGGACGGTGGACAACAACGGAGCCTACGACTATGCCGCGGACACTCGCGGCTACACCTTCGGCGTGATGGCCGAATATCATGATCGCAATTGGGCGTTCCGCTTCGCCGAGTCATTGATGCCGAAGGTGGCCAACGGTCCTGACCTGGATTGGGATCTGCGCCGCGCCCGGGCAGAAAACTTCGAGTTGGAACTCCATCCTCATTTGATCGCCGGCCACGTCAGCACGGTCCGGCTGCTGTCATTTGTGAATCATGCCAACATGGGTGTGTACCGGCAGGCCGTCGACGACTTTCTGGCGGGCAAGACGCCTCGGCCGGAGATTCGCAATCATCCCCTGCAGACGACGATCAAGTACGGTTTCGGTGTCAACCTTGAACAGGACCTGCCGCGCCATTTCGCGGCTTCCTGCGCTGGGGATGGAACGAAGGTCAGCATGAGTCCTACGCCTATACCGAAGTCGACGAAACGGTGGAGGCCGGCACCGACCTGGCGGGAAACGCCTGGCATCGCACGCTGGACAAGATCGGTACGGTATTCGTCACCAACGGCATCTCCGCCGATCATCAGCACTATCTCGCGCTGGGCGGATTAGGATTTCTGCTGGGCGACGGCGCGCTCAACTACGGCCGTGAAAATATCATCGAGAGCTACTACAACGCGCATCTTTGGCGCGGCATTTTCGGCGGCGTCGAAATTCAGCACATCGACCATCCCGGCTATAATCGCGACCGAGGCCCCGTGCTGGCGCCCGGGTTCCGCTTCCACCTGGAATTCTAAGAACACAGATCCAGCGGGCTGCCGAAGCATCCATGAACAGAATGACCTGCCGGGGCGAACTTCGGAGAATCTGGCAAGAACTTCATCGAAATAGGCAAGAGGCCCAAGGTTCAGGAAACTATGCTTAGGCTTGCGATGGCCGTGAGCTGACCCGAAGGAACGGCAAAACTGACGAGGAAGCGAACATGAAAAAACTGCTTTCGCGCGGCGTAGTGTCCTTGTTGATCGGCATGATCGCAACGACCCTCTCCGGCGGCCAGGATCGCGGCGCGAATCAGGACATCCGGCAACGGTTTGTCGGAGCCTGGCGGCTGGCCTGGCTCGAAGAGGAGGGTGCGGACGGGAAGATTCACAGAGCTGACTGCACCGGGCTGCTGGTCTACACGAGCGACGGCCACATGTCGGTCCAGGTGATGTATCGGAACCCGCAAGCCAACTCTCAGACGGCGACCAGCGCTACGCCGGTGCAATATGCGGCGGGTGGCTATGAGGCGTCCTTCGGCACATATGAGATCGACGAACCCGCTCATCACTTCACCTTTCACGTTGAGGGCGCGCTGGTTCGGACTCTTGTCGGCAAAGACCTGACGCGCGTATTTGAATTTTCCGGCAAGCAGCTTATCGTGAAGTCGTCTATCCCGGATGAACACTGGAGAGTTGCCTGGGAACATTACTAGGCTGCCCTCCGCAATCATTGCACGCATAGCTTTCTGGAAAGGATGAGGAATCATGCAAAAACGCAAACTTGGAAAAAGCAATCTGGAAGTATCAGCCATTGGGCTGGGCTGCATGGGGCTGAGCTTTGGCCTCGGTCCAGCGGTCGACAAGCAGACGGGAATCTCCCTGATTCGGGCGGCCGTCGAACGCGGCGTCACATTTTTCGATACCGCCGAAGTCTACGGTCCATTCACGAACGAAGAACTCGTGGGCGAAGCGCTTGCTCCGTTCCGCGATCGGGTGGTGATCGCAACCAAGTTCGGCTGGGCGCCGAATCCGGAGGATGGAGGCAAGTGGAATGCCCTCAATAGCCGGCCAGAGCACATCAAGGAAGCAGCCGAGGGCTCGCTCAAGCGGCTCAAGACCGACGTCATCGATCTGTACTATCAGCACCGCGTTGACCCGAACGTGCCGATCGAGGATGTAGCAGGAGCGGTGAAGGAGCTGATTCAGCAAGGTAAGGTGAAGCACTTCGGCCTTTCTGAAGCAGGCGTGCAAACCATCCGTCGCGCCCACGCAGTCCAGCCGGTCGCAGCACTCCAGAGCGAATATTCACTCTGGTGGAGAGAGCCTGAGCAGGAAATTTTACCGGCGCTCGAGGAACTCGGGATCGGATTCGTTCCATTCAGCCCCTTGGGAAAAGGATTCCTCACGGGCAAGATCAACGAAGAAACCCAGTTCGATAAGACCGATTTCCGCAACATCGTCCCGCGCTTCACGCCGGAGAACCGCAAAGCCAATCAGGCCCTGGTGGATCTGCTCAGCAAGATCGCCGAACGGAAGAAAGTGACGCCGGCGCAGATCGCGCTCGCCTGGATTCTCGCCCAGAAGCCCTGGATGGTTCCCATTCCCGGCACAACGAAGTTGCACCGGCTGGAAGAAAACATCGGCGCCGCTGCCATTGAACTGACACCCGACGATCTCCGCCAAATCGACAGCGCCACTTCGAAGATTCCGGTGCAGGGAGCGCGGTACCCGGAGACCCTGCAGAAATTGGTCAATCGCTAAGTCGGCAGGTTTCGGGAGGAGCAGCGTGCGAATCGGGATTCCCGGTTCCGGTCACCACTGAGGGAATACAGACGTGGAAATCAAAAGAGTCGGCTCGCAAGCTTCTAATAAGGGCCCGGCAGAGTGGTTCACTGGCACGGTGCGGATCGATCCGCTGTTTCAGGCACCCGATCCGGCGTTTGTTCAAGGCGCCAGCGTAACCTTCGAGCCGGGCGCGCGGACTGCATGGCACACGCATCCGCTCGGCCAGACTCTCATCGTCACGGCCGGCTGCGGCTGGGCGCAGCGTTGGGGCGGCCCGGTCGAGGAAATCCGCCCGGGCGATGTCGTCTGGTTCTCGCCCGGCGAGAAGCACTGGCATGGAGCTACGCCGACCACCGCCATGACGCACATCGCCATTCAGGAAAAGAAGGACGGCAAGGTGGTCGACTGGATGGAGCAGGTCAGCGACGAGCAATACCGCAAGTAAATCGGACTGATGATCGCGATAGAGTAGAGCACGAGCATAATCAGCGGAAGGAGTGCACATGACAGGCTCAAACGATGCTCTAAAAGACCATCTTTCCCGATCTCAGCGAAATCAACATCACTGTGACCGGCAGAAAGTCAGGGAAGGCAATTTCAATCCCGATATGGTTCGTATTGGACAGAGACGAAGACAAACTTTATCTCCTGCCGGTGCAGGGGTCGGATACGCAGTGGTACAAGAACGTGCTGAAGAACCCCTCGCTTCGGATCGATGCGGGCGGCGCACAAGGTGAGTTTCAGGCTGTTCCCATCACGGATGCCGCACGAGTCTCGCATGTCGTCGAGAAATTCCGTGAAAAATACGGGGCGAAGGATGTGAAGAAGTACTATTCGAAGCTCGACGTCGCCGTTCTCGCGCAAGCGCAATGAGCACCATAATGTTTCGCAAAAGAGCATATTCTCGAAGGCGTGAAGACCAACGGCAAAGTCGTGTCTTTGCGGCAGGTGGGCGATGGAGCGGGTCCGAACAAACCAGACACAGCCAAACTGGCCCGCCTGCATCGCCGCCTACGCCCCGCACGACGGCAGTTTCGAGCTGCGCATCCCTGGTTTGCACGCCAGCCGCTTTTCACGAGTCAACAAGGAGTGTGTGCATGCGCTCCGCGTGTCCTCGTTGTGCATCGTCGCACAAGGAGCGAAGACCGTCATCGTCGGGGACGAGGTCTACGAGTACGACGCATCGCGCATGATCGTGTTCTCGGTGGCTCTGCCGGTGGCTTCCCAGATCACGCAAGCCAGCCATTCCGAGCCTTACCTCTCTTAAGCTGGACCTCGACCCGCACAAGATTGCCGAGCTGGTCTTGAAGGTGTTTCCGCACGGTCTGCCGCCGGTTCAGGAGACGAAGCGCTGTTTATATCACTGCGGTCGACGCGAGCATGGTCAACGCCGCGACCAGGTTGATGGAATGTCTGGGACAGCCCGGGGACGCTGAACTGCTTGCCCCACTCGTGATGGATGAGATTCTGATCCGGCTGCTGCGCAGCCCCATTGGTGTTCGCGTCGCTCAAATGGGTTTTGCGGAGTCCAGCGTGCACCGGGTGGCGAAGGCCATTTCCTGGCTGCGCGACAACTTCTCTCAACCCATGAAGGTCGAAGATCTGGCCGAGATGGTGCACATGAGTGTTTCCTCTTTCCACGAGCACTTTAAGTCCGTCACTTCGATGAGCCCGCTGCACTATCAAAAGGTGCTGCGCCTTCAGGAGGCGAGGCGTCTCATGTTGTCGACGATGATGGACGCGGGCACGGCGAGTCAGCGCGTCGGCTATCTGAGCGCTTCGCAGTTCAGCCGAGAATACAGCCGCTTCTTCGGGATGCGCCGACCCGGGACATCGCCAGATTGCGTCAAGAGACTGGAGTTTGGGTCTGACCCTGACTTCTGGTCTGCCCATCCCGGAGTGACTGGTCTCTGCCCCGTGATTGACCTTTGCTTCCTGTCCGACCTAACATGCCCCTCTAGTGCTCTCTTAACCATAGCGGCGTGTACGGCGCTTTTCACAATTTCAGTTTTTAACAGGAGGGCTCGTATGAGCCGAGAACGTGCGCTGAAGGTTGTGCTGGTCGTGGTGGGCTTGATCTTTCTGGCTTTAGTTTATCCCTTGACGATGTTTGTGCGGCAAGAGCCTGCGCTGGCGATGATGCTTAGCGTTTATGTCACACTCGGTATTTTCCTGCTGCTGGCAGCCCGTAACCCATCGGCGAATCGCAGCCTGATTGCTTTCACGGCATGGTCGAGCTTTGCCCACGCCGCGCTTATGGCGGGGCAGGCATTCCGCAATCTGATCGCACGCGGAGAACTGTGGGCGTGGCGGCGCTCGTCATCATCGGTGTCGCCCTGATCGTGCTGGCTCCGGCAAAGCAGTCAGGAGATCTGCGTTCCGCAGCCAGTGCGTAGGCTCACACTCCGGCGGAATGCCACCCGGCTGGTTGTTCCCCAAGACTCTGTAAATTTATCTTTCCGCTGAATTCGATCAGGAGTTTCCGGTCATCTTCAGACTTTAGACCTTTTGGGGTGCTTCGAACCCAGCGCCCATCACGTTTTTCCAAAATGTAATAACGTGAAGATCCGCACAATCCGCCACAGCGGTACTCAACATAAACGAGAGCGATGGTTTTCTCGGAGTTAAAGCCCACAGCAGAAAGGATCACATAGCCCGCGGAGTCGGGGAAGGTCTGCCGGAATCCTTCCCAGCCATCTCGATTGTGTTCGGCGCGGGACGACGAAAAGCTGCCTCCAACTCTGAGGAGCTGACAATTTGGTAAGGCTTTGGGAAAGCAAAATGGTATTGCAGCAGCCACGGTTCCGGTTCGCCTGTTCGAAAGACTTGAAAATACCGTCGAATCGTCTGGTGAACTCGGCGTCCCCTTGAAGAGCGCCCTGAGGCGAACCGATGGGCCATTCCTTTGGCGGAATGTTCTGAAGAATGAGGAGAGACTTCGAATCCTGCCACCGCCATTCCTCGAAAGGACAGCGGAATAGACCTCGTAGGCATCGGGGTCTTCGTAGGGTCCAGGCGACTTCCTCGCCTGGTCTGTGTCCGACCGCATGGGAGAAACTGCAACGAGGGCAGTCAACAAAACAGGCAACAACAGCAGGCCAAGGTTTCTCATTTCAACCTCTGCACCTGGCCCATTTCAGAAAAGCCTACACCACCTACCCCGGATCAGCCAACCGCTCGC
>CAWEVE010000009.1:0-42150 GCA_963812465.1 Terriglobia bacterium | reverse complement strand
ACTTATCAGTACTGATGCGGCCGGAGTGGACTGGAATACTTCCGGTGGGCCGACAACCCGGAAGTTACTGGGATGGGGACACACCTGAAGGCCAAAGAGTTCAGATCGGAATTAGCCCGCGCCGGATTCCCAGGGTAACCGCTTCGGTGCGGGTGGAAGCGCCCAGCTTGTCGAGAATCGAGCTGATGTGGAACTTGACCGTATGCTCGGAGATACCGAGACGCGCCGCGATATCTTTGTTGACGAGTCCCTCCGCTAACATTCTAAGCACATCGGTTTCGCGGGAGGTGATCTCTTCGGACAATTCAGCTTCAACCTCCAGCGGCTGATCGCCGTAGACGGCAGCCAAGCTCTCTGCGGTCGGTGTGCTCAGCAACACCAGTCCATCATAGGCGGCATAAATGGCGGAGAGAACGTCGTCTGGGTCGCTCTCTCTGGAAAGAATCGCGCGCACCCCGCTCCGCAATAAGCGCGAGATCGACCGCGCGTCGCTGACCTCCGTGAGCAGAACAATCGCGGCGTCCGATGTCGGCTCAAGTAATAAATCGCGGATCGAATCGGAGTCGATGACAATTACATCCAGTTCGGTGCTACGGGCAAATGACACCAGGCTCGCCACCGCGCCAAAACTTCCTGCCAGATGGAACTCAGCGTGGCTGCGGATGATGCTTTCGAGCCCGGCCCGGCGGACGGCGGAGGTCGCCGCCACTGCAATTCGGATCGCGCCTCCGCCGCTTCGCTTCGACATTCGTTATCGCGCCCTCTCGCCCAATGTGATTGAAACCGGCTTGATCTCGCCGGCGCGAATCACCCTGATCTGCAGAACATCACCGATCTTCGCGGTGGCAAGCGAATCCTGGATCGCATCCACGTGTTCGACTGTCTCTCCGCCCACTTCGAAAAGAACGTCTCCCAGCAACACTCCGGCCTTTTCTGCGGGCCCACCGTTTTCGACGTGCATGACAAGCAGCCCGACTCGCGTTTCAGTAGGCAGCTTCGAGCGCATATTTTCCGGCACCTCCACCGGCTGCATCGCGATACCCAAATAGGGCCGAGCGATATGCCCTTTTTCCAGGAGTTCTTCGACAACGCGATTGACGGTTGCCACCGGCACCGTCACGGCTCGTCCATGGGCTAGGCCCCGCGTATTGATGCCGACGACCTCGCCTCTGGCATTGAGCAGCGGTCCGCCGGAAAATCCCGGATACAGGGCGAGGTCGAGCCGGATGTGCTGATCGAGTTGTCCCCCACGCCGGTTCCTCCACTCGCCGCTGATGCCGCCAATGATCCCGCTGCTCGCCACTAGATCCCCGCGCCGCGTGCGGCCGAGCGCGAGAACAAGATGGCCGAGCCTCAGGCTTGTCGAGTCGCCGAGTTGGGGCGCGCCCGAAGATCCTTCCTCGATCCTTAGGACGGCTATGTCAGTACTGGGATCCCGTCCAGCCAGTTTCGCGGAAACTGCGCGACCACCATCGAGCAGCACTTTGATGTCTTCGTCGCGCTGCACGCCGTGATGAACCGTTACGACCACGCCCTTCTTCCATTCGATGCCACTGGTCGGCATCCAGCGTCGGGCATGGACGGCAACCACGCTACCGCCCACCTTCTCCGCCGCAGACGCAAATTCGTTTGAAATTGTTTCTAATATTGAATTGGCCATGTCTAGTCAAAACCCCTTTCCTGAACTCTGAGAACAGGATCGAGGATAGGAACGGAAGGCGCATCCGCCAGATGGCTAGGTAGAAACCAGAAGGTTGGCTAGACAAGCGTCTTGCAACGTCTTAAATGAGGCCCTTCGAGCAACGGGATACTTTCGAACGACGTGCGGACCATCTGAGTCGTAAGTGTGACGGGCGAATCACGGGCAAACTGGAAGTTGACTCGAGCAAAACCGACTCATCGACACCAATCTGGCCAACTTCCTCGAAGCCCGTTTCTGGCCAACTTCCGGATAGCCGACAATTCTGAAGATGATGGCGATAAGCTCGTCTCTTGATACTTTCTGGTTGAGGGATTTAGTCGTCTATTTTTGCGCCCGCGCCAATGTTGCTCTTACCACACCGCCGTGATGTTCGGTTGCCGCCCCCTCCGAAGAAACAGGCCAGGCCGAATAGATAGCCGAAGTTGTACCAGGATCCATTGTTGTGGACCTCATAGACATTGAGGTCGCCCTTAAATAACGAGGCCACGAACACAAACGGCGCAATAAAGCCCTGCCAGAGACCGAGCCAGAAGCCCGCGAATTCGCCGTGTTCACTCGCCATTTTCCTGGATGGGTTAGGGCCCGGCGCACACCCAGCCAGAATGCTCAGCAGCAGGACAAGCACAAGCACGGTCAAAGAGGTTTTCATCGCAATTCCTCCTGCCCTTACGCTTCTACGGGGCACGGGCATGAAAAGTTTCAGAAGGGCCGGCTACCGCGCCATGCATCTTTTTTAGGTGCTCACCCGTATACCCGTTAGCATGGACGCGACCGCCTGCTACTTCGTGAACGGGATGGAGTCCGAGACCAGCGCTATCGCTCGTGGCCTTCGCCGGCGAGACCCGGACTTGCTGGACCGTCTTATCGAGCAGTACCAGCATCGACTGCTGCGTTACCTTGTGAGCCTGACGGCAGATCGTGCCATCGCCGAAGACCTGTTCCAGGAAACATGGATGCGGGTGCTGGAACGCGGTCATCAATATGACGGCCGGCACGAGTTCAGCACTTGGCTGTATACGATCGCCAGGAACCTCACCATCGATCACCTGCGCCGAAAGCGGCCAGCAGTCAGCTTGGACGCACTCATGGAGGTGGAAGACTCGGCCCTGCCCTACGAGCCTGCCAGCGCTGGGCCATCTGCCCTGGATACCGTGGCGCAGCACGAGGTGGCCGAACGCGTCACGGCGGCAATGAGCGGCCTGCCCATCGAGTACCGCGAGACCGTGGTCCTTCGCTTCCAGGAGGGGCTTGGGCTGGAGGAGATCGCGACTTTTACCAAGGTCCCCTTGGGCACCGTGAAGTCGCGCCTCTATCGCGCGCTGAATATGCTGATGAATCGATTGAAAGGAGTGCAACTGTGACGCAGAGCTCACACGACGAGGTGCGGAGGCTGATCGCGACCTCCGCCAGCGATCTCTCGGAAGCGCAGCAGGCGCTGCTACAGGCGCACCTGCAGGATTGCGGGCCTTGCCGCGACTATGCGGCGGCGACCGCTGAGATCGTGCGCGCGCTGCGTGGTGTGCCACTGGCAGACGATCCCAGGTTGGTCCGCAACACCCAAGCTTGCGTGCGTGCCCGTGCGGTTGCACTGCGGCAGAGACGGCAGTGGCTGAGCCTGGTAACGCTGGCCTGCCCGCTCGTGGGTCTGTCGGCAGCCATCACCACTCCCCTGGTCTGGCGGGCGTTCCAGTGGATGGGGACCTATGCAGGCCTTTCCAGGACGCTGTGGCAGATGGGGTTCACGTTCTACTGGGTAGCCCCGTCGTTGCTGGTGAGTGTTCTCCTGCTTTTCCGCGGTACGCACCTGGCGGACAACGGGAACTCCCAAGAATCGAGTTAAGGGAACAGCTATGGAACTGAAGAACGAAACCAAAATCGGGTTCAGCGCCGAAGTCAGTCTCATCCCGGTCTGGGCGTGGATTCTGGCGGTCGTCGGCTTCGCCGCCATGCAGGTGGTGGCCCAGGTGGTGCGACAGCCGGATGCTCCGACACCGCTCGTGCGCGCGTTGATGGGATGGGTGGTAGGCGCCGTCGTCGCTTGTTATCTGCTACTTATTGGCTACATCACCCCCGATGCCCGCCGCCGGGGCATGAGCCCCGTGCTGTGGACGTTGGTGGCCATCCTGGTACCGAATGCTTTAGGCATGATTCTCTACTTTATTCTGCGGCAGCCGATCCGCAGCGCCTGCCCACAATGCGGGAGCTTCGTCCAGAGTGGCTTCAACTTCTGCCCGCACTGCAGCCATAAGCTGAGCTCCAGCTGTCCCAAGTGCCAGCACATGGTGAGCGCCACAGACGTGTATTGCCCCTACTGTGGAACGCCGCTTACGGCTGCAGGGACGCCGGAAGCTGGATGAGCCCGCCCTGGCGGGACAGCCGGATATGGCCTTCGAGGCTTTCTGATAGTTCGGCACTAATCTTCGTAGGAGGTTGACATACACGACAAAAAGGAACGGTTGTCTTTGTTGTGGATCTTCGCGTTTCTCAACTACCTGTATGCGGATGTTCTGGCCCTGTGGGCCATTCTTGGCTCACTCAATCCAGCGGACACCCCCACCTCCCACACTGGGTTCTGATGGGTTTAGCCGTCTTGATGGAAATGCCCATCGCCATGATTGTGGCGTCTCGGCTGCTTACGTTTAGGGCGAACCGGCTGGCAAATATCATCGCCGGGACCCTTCTGACCCTGTTCAACGGTTTCCTGACCTTCGTTTGCGCCTCTGCTCAGGTGGGGCCGGCCACCTGCTTTTGCCGAGTACCTGTTCTTCGCAACGATCGAAACCGTGTGCACCTCGGTCATCATCGGCGTGGACCTGGTCAGCGCTCGAATCCAGTAGTCTGTCGCAGACCGGGTCCTCTAGCGCTCGGCAAAGTTCGGCTCACTGATAGGCGCGCTGGCTGGTGCTGTTTGTCTTGCCGGTAGGAGTACAAGTAGCACGACTCCAATCACGGCAAAGATCACAATGTCCTGGGGACTATCCTTCCTGTGCATCCCGTGCGCCCAGGCCTCCGCCGATTGGATGGTCATCGTGAACGCGTGGGCAAGGCTTGACCAAGCCCCATAGGCGATCACGGAGCGATGCTTCGCCGGGTGCTTGACGGCCAGCAACAGAAAGACCCCAAGCACCGTGTTAAGGCTGAGGAACATCGGCATGACATCGCTATGCCCCAGCCATTTGGAGTGCCACAGATCGTCGAATAGCAAGTAGCCCCAAAAGGAATAAAACAGGCCCAGCACCACCAAAACGACCTGCAATGTGCGTTCGCGCTCTGATACTATCCTCCGTTTTGTCCTCAGTTTTCTGGTTTCCCGAGCCGTGACAAAATGAGTGCTGCGATCAAACGGGCGCTTCTTCCTCCAAATCTATACGAGGAGCCGGGTCCGAAAGTCTCACTTTCTTGTAGGCGAACTGACAAAGGGTTCTCGTGTCCCTGCTCACAAAAAGACGCTTCCCCTAGTGCGAGCGTCAGGCCTGCCTGATCGGCGAACAGGCAAATCCTGGGTGCTCGGCAAGCCGCGAATCTCGTCGCCGTTGAAAGCTATCATGGACGCTTGACGAGCGACTCTTCCCTAACCTGATAACGGAAGAGTTGCCGACCAACCGGAGTTATCTCGCCGCCTGCGCGGTTACCCCGTCATTAAGTCGCCTTTCGTTGACGTGCCGCTACCGCGTCCTTAAGATGAGGCGACCCGAAAGCCAGGCATCTCCCGAATGATCGGCCAGACGATCTCCCACTACCGAATCGTTGACAAACTCGGCGGCGGCGGCATGGGCGTCGTCTACAAGGCCGAGGACGCCCGCCTGGGCCGTTTTGTCGCCCTGAAGTTCCTGCCCGAAGACGTTGCCCGCGATCCGCAGGCGCTGGAGCGCTTCCGCCGCGAAGCCCGCGCAGCCTCGGCGCTGAACCATCCCAACATCTGCACCGTTTACGACATCGGCGAAGAGGACGGCCGCGCCTTCATGGTCATGGAGTTCCTCGATGGAGTGACGCTGAAGCACCTGATCGCAGGACGTCCGCTAGAATCTGAGCGCCTTCTTCCCATCGCCATCGATATCGCTGACGCGCTCGACGCCGCTCATGCTGCTGGCATCGTCCATCGGGATATCAAACCCGCGAACATCTTCATCACCAAGCGTGGCCACGCCAAGATTCTCGACTTCGGACTGGCGAAGTTACCCACACGGGCGAAAGAGGGCAGCAGCAGCGACAGTCTAGAAACGATGTCAATCGACTCCGGGGCGGCATACCTGACAACCCCGGGAGCGATGATGGGTACGGTGGCCTACATGTCGCCAGAGCAGGTGCGAGCAAAGGAGTTAGATGCGCGCACCGACCTCTTCTCTTTCGGAGCGGTGCTGTATGAGATGGCGACGGGGAGGATACCGTTCGAAGGCTCAAGTTCCGGGGAGATCTGCGGTGCGATCCTGCACCAGAACCCGACGCCGACATCGCAGCTCAATCCCGCAGGTTCCGGGGGAAGTCGAAGCGCTGATTAACAAGGCGCTGGAGAAAGACCGCAACCTGCGCTACCAACATGCCGCAGACATTCGCACCGACTTGCAGCGGATGAAACGCGACACGGAAATCGGCCGTAGCCTCACAGCAAGTTCGGGCAAGGTGGTGGTCGTGCAACAGACGTCTGCCGCTCCAAAGGCGAAACTCTGGAAGATTGCTGCGCCAGCGGCAGTTCTGCTGATCGTGACGCTTATAGCGGCGGGGCTTTACTATCGCTCGCATCAAACCAGGCCCCTGACCGAAAAAGACACCATCGTCCTCTCCGATTTCACCAACACTACAGGCGAAAGCGTGTTTGACGGAACCCTGAAACAGGCGATCTCCATTCAGTTGGAGCAGTCAGCGTTTTTGAACGTCCTGCCCGATTCCCGCGTGAACGCGACCTTGAAGTTGATGAATCGCCAGCCTGGCGAGCGATCTGACGAAAGAACTTGCCCGGGAAGTGTGCCTGCGCAGCAACAGCAAGGCGCTGCTGGAAGGCTCGATCGGCAGTGTGGGAAGCCACTACCTGATTGGTCTGAAAGCGGTGAACTGTGAGACCGGAGACACCTTGGCCAGCACGGAGGCGGAAGCCCCAAACCGCGACAGCGTGCTCAAGCAATTGGGCGAGGCCGGCAACGGTCTGCGCGAGAAGTTGGGCGAATCGCTGATCTCGGTCAGACGTTTCAATAAACCGCTGGATGAGGTGACGACGTCGTCGCTGGAGGCGTTGAAGGCCTATTCTATCGGCCGATCCATGCAGGCGGTGAAGGGAGATGCAGAGTCGCTGCCCTACCATCGGCAAGCGATTGCGCTCGACCCTAACTTCGCCCGCGCCTATGCCTCGCTGGGCATGGCGCAGTACAACCTGCGGGAGACCACGGCGGCCAGCGAAAACTTCCGTAAGGCATTCGAACTGCGCGACCGGGCGAGCGAGCGCGAGCGGTTCTACATCGAGGCGGCGTATTACAGTTTCGCAACCGGAGAACTGGAAAAGGCCAACCAGGTGTATAAGCAGTGGGCGCAGGAATACCCGGCCGACGTGGCCCCGCACGTCAACCTGTCGTTGAACTACACGGCGATCGGGGAGTTCGAAAAGGCAGCCGAGGAATCGCGCGCCGCCATGGAAGTTGCGCCCACCAGGGTCTCGGGCTACGCCGACCTGATCAGCGCGTACCTGGCACTGGACCGGGTGGACGAAGCCAAGGCCATCTACGACCAGGCGATGCAGCACAAGTTCGACAACGAATACCTGCGCGAGATGCGCTACGGCATCGCCTTCCTGCAGAACGACGAAACGGAGATGCGACGGCAGATCGAGTTGGCGGCGGGCAACCTCAGCGCCGAGGCCCCGTTACTGGCGCAGCAGGCCGACACCAACGCGTATTACGGACAGCTGAAACAGGCACGGGAGGCGACGCAGCGCGCGGTGGCTGCGGCCAAGCGCGACGGAGCAATCGAAAGCGCCGCCCTGTGGCTGGCCAGCGGAGCCTACCGGGAGGCATTGTTCGGCAATGCCGCCGAGGCGCGCCAGCTGGCGAACGAAGCGCTGGCCCTTTCGCCCGGTCGGGACATTCGCATTGCGGCGGCGCTGACTCTGGCGGAGCTGGGTGAGTCCGCGCAAGCGCAGAAGATCGCCGACCAATTGAACGCGGAGTTACCGTTGGACACCATCATTCAGAGCTATTGGCTGCCGTCGATTCGGGCGACGCTGGCCCTGCACCGAGGCGATGCCAAGGAGGCTATCGCGTTTCTGGACGCCGCCACTTCCTACGAGCTGGGCATCGAAAACGTCAGTGTGATGGTGCCGGTCTATGTCCGCGGTATGGCCTACTTGAAGGCCGGGCATGGGGAAGACGCTGCCGCGCAGTTCCAGAAGATGCTGGGGCATCGCGGGCTGGGGCAGAATGCTCCCATCGAGGCGCTGGCGCAATTGCAGTTGGCCCGCGCGCAGGCCATGACTGGAGACAAGCCAGCGGCACGGCGGTCATACCAGGACTTCCTGTCACTGTGGAAGCAGGCAGACCCCGACCTGTCGTTGCTCAAGCTGGCGCAAACAGAGAACCAGAAACTGAAGGACTGACGCGGACACGCAAGATACATTTGAACGGTCGTGGATAGTGGTCGGATGACGGGCTACCCGGAAGTTAAGCCCCAGAACAAACGTTCAACGACGCTGGCCAGAAGTCGGCTAGGAGATCGCCCTTGATCTCCTCTAAGCCCGTTTCTGGATAACTTCCGGTTTGCCGACAATCCAGGAGCTATCGCCTTGACTGCCCAATTGTGAGGCACGGCTTTGGGTTCGAACGGTCGCGCCAGGAGACGACACTCGTTGACTAGCGAATGCCGCGTCCGTAAGATGAAGCGACCCGAAAGCCAAGCATCTCCCGAATGATCGGCCAAACCATCTCGCACTACCGGATTGTCGAGAAGTTGGGCGGCGGAGGGATGGGTGTCGTCTACAAGGCCGAGGACACCCGGCTTGATCGCTTTGTGGCTCTGAAGTTCCTGCCCGAAGGCGTGGCCCAGGACCGCCAGGCTCTGGAGCGTTTCCGGCGTGAGGCCAAGGCCGCGTCCGCCCTCAACCATCCCAATATCTGCACCATCTACGACATTGGCGAAGAGAACGGCCAGGCGTTCATCGCCATGGAGTACCTCGACGGCAACACCCTGAAGCACTTGATCGGCAACCGTCCGATGGATCTGGAGGCGCTGCTCGCCATCGGAATCGAGATTGCCGACGCTCTCGACGCCGCCCACGCCGAAGGCATCGTCCACCGCGACATCAAGCCCGCGAACATCTTCGTCACCAAGCGCGGACATGCCAAGGTTCTCGACTTCGGTTTGGCCAAGGTCGCGCCGACCGGCAGCCGAAAAGAAATGGCCGGACTCTCAGCGCAGGCGACTGCCGCGGAGAGCCTTGAGCACCTCACCAGTCCAGGCTCCACGCTGGGAACGGTGGCCTACATGTCTCCCGAGCAAGCCAAAGGAAAGGAGCTTGACGCGCGCACTGACCTGTTTTCCTTTGGCGCAGTACTCTACGAGATGGCGACGGGCACGCTCCCGTTTCGCGGTGATACAACCGCCGTTCTGTTTGATTCTATTTTGCACAAAGCGCCGGTTGCTCCGGTGCGGCTGAATCCTGATCTTCCAGCCGATTTCGAACGCATCATCAATAAAGCGCTGGAGAAAGACCGAGAGCTACGCTACCAGCACGCTGCGGACATTCGAACCGATTTGAAGCGGCTGAAACGAGAGACCGAGTCGGGCCGAGCCAGCGCCGCGAGCGTCGTAGAAGAGGAGGAAGCGCCAGCCGCCGCGGTCGTGTCGCCCGAGAGTCGCCAGCCTTCGAGCCAGTCCTCGCGCCAATCCTCAGGCCAATCCTCAGCCCAATCTTCAGAAAGCCCGCGCTGTTTCCTCCGGGCAAGCTGCGGCGACAGAGCAAGCGGCGAGCCGCCCCTGGAAAATACTGGTTCCGGTTGCTCTGGTGGTGATTGCCCTCCTGGTGGCTGGCGGTCTTTTCTACCGCTCCCACAAAACTCAAGCCCTGACCGAAAAAGATTCCATCCTCCTCTCCGACTTCACCAACACCACCGGTGATCCGGTCTTCGACAGTACTCTCAAGAAGGCGCTGGCTGTGAGCCTGGGCCAATCGCCTTATCTCAATGTCGTTCCAGATTCCAAGGTGCAACAGACTCTGAAGCTGATGGGCAAACCTCCGGAGACGCGTCTCACCAGCGACATTGGCCGGGAAATTTGCCAGCGCGCGCATGTTAAGGCCATGCTCACTGGAGCCATCGCGCCGCTGGGAAGTGAATATGTGATTACGCTGGAGGCGATCAACGCTGCCACCGGCGACTCGCTGGCGCAGGTGCAGGAGCAGGCCGCGAGCAAGGAGCAGGTGTTGAATGCTCTGGGTTTGGGCGCCGACAAGCTGCGCGGCAACCTGGGCGAGTCGCTGGCGTCGGTTCAGAAGTTTGACAAGCCCTTGCAGGAAGTTACCACTTCGTCGCTTGAGGCTTTGAAGGCCTTCACTCAGGCTGATGAGTTGCGAGAAAAAGGCGACGCCCTTCCGCCGGTTGCGCTGTACCAGCGCGCCATCGAGCTCGACCCCAACTTTGCCATGGCCTATGCCCGCATGGGAAACCAGTATTTGACCGTGGGCCAGGCGGACCTTGCCCGCCAGAATTTTCAGAAGGCGTTCGAGTTGAGAGAGCGCGCCAGCGAGCGGGAAAAATTCTACATTACTGAAAAATATTACGATGGCACGGGCCAGTTGGAGCAGTCCATCCAGGCGATGGAGCTCTACGCCCAAACCTATCCCAGCGATCAGACGCCGCGCGTCAATCTGGCTGTCGCTTATCAAATACTCGGCGACTTTGACAAAGCCTTAACCCATAGCCTCGAAGCGATTCGCCTGGAGCCCGATTCGTGGTACGGATACGTGAACGCGGCTTATTGCTACACTGCGCTGGGAAGATTCGACGAAGCCAAAGCGGTGATCAACACAGGTCTGCAAAAGACCAATGGCGGAGTTGTTCTGCATGCCAGTTTGTACTACGTTGCCCTGGTTCAGGGCGACAAGGCGGCGCAGGACCGCGAAGAAGTTTTCATCAAGGACTCGCCTGCGTTCGAGTTGCAATGGGTCTTAGCTAACAAAGCCGGGTTGGCCCTGGCGCACGGCCAACGGCAAAACGCCCGCGAAATCTACGCCCGTGAGGGAGAGCTGGCCAAGCAGACTCAGCTCTTACGGAGAACCAAGCCGCTGCCATTCAGATCCCAGCCTGGATCGATTTGCTCTTCGGCGATACGGGCGACAAGAACAAGTCGGTCTCTCAGGCAACCGCAGCTATGGCCCTCGCGGACACCCCCGATGTTGCCATCGCTCTCGGCTGAAATTGCCGCCCTTGCCGGCGATGAAGCCCAGGCCCGCCATTGGATGGAAGATGTGAACCGCCGCCGGCCTCTGGATACCAGGTTCCAGACCATGCTCATCCCCGTTGTGCAGGCCATTCTCTTCATGAACCACGGCGAGGCCGCCAAAGCCATTGATGTGCTGAAAGCCGGCGAACCGTATGACAAGGGTACGACCGACATCCACTTTGTCCGCGGCCGCGCCTATCTGCTGAACCACCAGCCCGCTCAAGCCGCACAGGAGTTTCAAGCCGTGTTGAACTTGAGAGGCGCGTCCATCGGAGATCCGCTGATGGGCCTCGCCCAGCTTTACCTGGCTCGCGCCTACGCCCAGCAGAACGATGGCGCCAAAGCCCGCGCCGCCTATCAGGATTTTCTGGCCCTCTGGAAAGATGCCGACCCCGATATCCCGATCCTGAAAGAAGCTAAGACGGAGTACGCGAAGCTGCAGTAATTTCGACCTCCAGCCTTTAAGAGCTGTTGCAGTGAGCGCGTTTCCATGGGAACGGGCTAAAAGCTAAGAGCCAAAAGCTAATTTTCAAAGACTGATGAATCGCCGTTGACCGGGGGGATGGACTCGGCCAGAATTCGATCGGGAACTTTTTCCGCGCCTGGCCCGTATCTCGATCACGGATGGACGTTCAGCAGTAGGAGCAGCGACAGCGCACACCAGGGAACACATGGCCGACAAATGGATCTTTAGGATGAGAATATTCCCCCTCTTACTTGCGTCGCTTCTCCCGCTGGCGGCGATCGCTCAACCTTCCCCAAATCAGGCGCCAGACCGAACCTGGATTACTGACGTACGCATTATTTCACCAGAGAAGCTCGACCACATCGAGAAAGGCAGTGTGCTGATCGAAAACGGGCGCATCGTTCGCGTCGAGCGAAAAACAGGAGCGAAGAAGCCTGCCGGCGCAACGGTAGTTTCCGGAGAAGGACAGTTTCTTATTCCGGGCCTGATCGACTCGCACGTCCATCTTGCTTCTATTCCTGGAATAAAGCCTGAGATGAACTTTGGTCCGGCCGAAGCCAAACCCGCGTGGATCAAGGAATACTTCAAACAGCTTCCGCGTTCCTACCTTTACTTCGGCTATACCACGCTCGTCGACCTGGCGGTGCTCGATCGCCGGGTGTTGGAGGACTTCAGGCAGGCTCCGCTACACCCGGACTTATATGACTGCGGGGATTCTTTGCCTTTTGCCAATGGATATCCGATGTCGTTTGCGCCGCCTGAAAGACGATTCGAACTGTTTCCCAATTTTATCTACGACCCTAATCAAGCCTCCACCATTCCCGCTCAATACAAGCCGCAAGACCACACTCCTGCCACCGCGGTAGCCGCGGTCAAGAAGTCGGGCGGAATTTGCGTGAAGACTTATTTCGAGCGCGGCTTCGCGGGAGACAGGAACTTGCCGGTGATGGGCCTGGACGTTTTGGCGGCCGTCAGGGAGGCTGCAACTCAAAGCGGCCTGGTGCTGATGATGCACGCCAATTCCTTTGAAGCTCAGAAATTTGCCGTCGACGGGCACGTTGACGTTATCGCCCATGGAATGTGGAATTGGGGAGACATGGACAAGCAGACGGATCTCCCTCCGAAAATCGGGAAAGTTCTCGATCAGATCGCGGAAGAGAAAATTGGATATCAACCGACGCTTCAGGTCATGCAGGGTCTGCGCTCCTATTTCGATCCCGAGTATCTGAAGATGAGTGCAATCCCCAAGGTCATTCCTGCGGAAATGCTGGAGTGGTTCGAATCTCCGGACGGTACATGGTTCAAAAAAGAAATCGCCGACAATGTGCCGGATGCGACGATGCGTGAAAGATTCGACCTTGGCCCAGTCCGCCAGGTGCACCAGGTGGTTGCGTACCTGGCAGGCAAAGATGCCAACTTCCTCTTTGGCACAGATACTCCTTCGGCGCCTACCTATGGAAATCTGCCAGGCTTGAACGGTTATCTGGAGATGCAGCAGCTTCAAAAAGCCGGATTGTCTCTCGCACAGATTTTCAGAGCCGCCACCATCAATAACGCACGCGAATTCAAGCTCGATTCACAGCTCGGGACTATCGAACCGGGGAAAATTGCGAATCTCGTCCTGCTAAAAAAATCCCCATTAGAAAGCGTGGAAGCGTACGACACCATTGTCACCGTTTGGGTTCATGGAATAGCAGCTTCGCGGGGCAGTTTGGCCGTCAATTCGAACAAATGATCTGCCATTCCCGAACTGGCGGAGGTTCACGCGGCGCAGCAAGGCCGGCAGGGAAGGGGTAGTGGGCTACTTTGAAGTCCCGAATAAATCCACGCATACCAGGAACGCCATAACCGCAAACCCGGACACCACGACGAGAAATGCGAAAGTCCCTATAGCCATGCCAATCCAGTAGCTGATCGGTTCCTTGTCCCGGCGAGAGGTGTGGCCTTTGATTGTAAGGACGCCACTGCGAAAGGAATCGTAATAACCTTTTGCAAGGAGGAGGGCAATTGTCGCACAAAAAAAGAGTATGAAGAGTTTACGCGCCACTTAAATCACGATTCTAGCGTTCACGCCGCTCTTTCCGCCCTCCGCTGCTTATAGGATTCCCAGAGGGTAACCAAATCCTCCACGCTCCAGAGCCGATCTGTTACGCCAGCAGCCATCGCCGGACTCATGCGGAGTGTACGATGGATTTTGATGAAGTTGTAGGCGAAATAGTTTAGCGGCGTTCTGGCGTCCAATTTCCCATCGCGATTGTGCCTCCGGGACTTCACACCCGCAGCAGTTGTCCGGTCCAAAGAAGGAGCTGATTTTGTTTATTTCCCCTGTCGAAATAGCCCCACCCTTCCCGTCATCCTAATAGGGGCGCTTAACGGTCAAGTCGGCCACCGCTGAACGATGTGTCCATTCTGTTTGGAGCAGAAGAAATCGTCCGAATCCGAATAAAAGAATCCAAATAACCTAATGGAGAGACGAAAATGAACGAGAGAGACAGGGAACAAGGGAAAGTGCATCCCGCGATGAAGACGCCCCCGATCGTGTCGCAGCAGGAGTGGGAGGCTGCGCGCCAGCAGATGCTGGTGAAGGAAAAGGCCTTCACCCGCTCCCGTGATGCGCTGGCCGCCGAGCGTCGACGCATGCCGTGGATGGCGGTAGAGAAGAAGTACGAGTTCGACGGGCCCAAGGGTAAGGTTAGCCTGCTCGACCTGTTCGAGGGGCGCCCTCAGTTGATCCTCTATCGCGCCTTCTTCGAGCCCGGGGTGTTCGGATGGCCCGAACACGCTTGCCGCGGCTGCTCCCTGGGCGCCGATCAGGTCTCGCACCTGTCCCATCTGAATGCCCGCGACACCACCCTCGCCTACGCTTCACGCGCGCCGCAGGCGGACATCGCGCGCCTGAAGGCGCGGATGGAGTGGGAAATGCCCTGGTACACCATCACCGACAGCTTTGACAAGGACTTCGGCGTCGATGAATGGCACGGACACAACGTGTTCTTCCGCGACGGCGAGCGGGTGTTCCGCACATACTTCATCAACGCCCGCGGCGACGAGGCGATGGGGAGCATTTGGAGCTACCTCGACATCACGCCGCTCGGCCGTCAGGAAACTTGGGAGGATTCGCCGGAGGGCTACCCTAAGACCGCGCCGTACAAGTGGTGGAACTGGCACGACAAGTACGACGCCGAGGCCCCGCCGGACCAGAAGTGGGTCGATATAATAACCAACCCTCAAGAAGCCGCCGCCCGAAGGCGCGCCGAAGAGGAGAAAGCGAGCTAAAGAAAGGCGACGCGGGTCACCAACAAGCTACCCAGCCGCTGCTACGTCGGGCTCTGGCTGGCTGAGTTGGCTGTCCCGGCAGCGCTCTTCCTGGATCGACTGTGCCTGGTTTGGGCGATATGGCTTAGTTGTTCGTTCGAAAAGCCGCAACTGCCTCGTCATCACTCTCGTATGACTTGAAGACCGTGTTTAGCCTTGTCCGTTGCAGCAATTCAGCCACGCGCTGATTGGGACGCACTAACTTGATCTCACCGTGGCGGTTCCGCGTTGACGCAAGCGTTCCAACCAGGGTGCCTAAGCCGCCGCTGTCGATGTACTCTATTCCGCTTAGATTCACGACAATCTGCTGGGCCCCCAGGAGGATGTTCCGAATTCTCTCGCGGAAAGCGGCGGTCTCGTCGCCAAACACAAGGCGGCCTGCGCAATACAGGATGATCACGTCGCCCGAAATGTCAGTCTCCATCTTTAGCGGCATATGGCGGAAAGAATCTCGCTTAACTGTGGCCTCGCGGCGATGGAAGAGCATGGTAGAACGGGGCCGGGAGCTAGTCAACGAAAGGGCCACCTCTGACTTATTGAACCGTAAGATTCAACGTCGTCGTCTGCGTAACCGTTCCTGATGTGCCGGTAACCGTAAGCGTATACATACCGCTCGGAGTGCCGGTCACCGGCGAAGGGCCGCTTCCATTACCGCCACTACCGCAATCCAACACTGCCGCGGACAATAGCGCGATGACGGCAAGTATCGGCATCGTCCTTTTACGGGTTTTCGCACTCGGGGCTAGCGGCAACAGCAGCATGCCAAACATAAACGAGCAGAGCAGCACAGTGGAACAGATGATACGAAAAGACGCAGTGATGCTCTGCCCGGTGCGAAGTTGAGCTGTAGAGTGGGCCGTTGTTGCTACGGTCACGGAAAGGTTGGCTGGAGTACCGGCGGTCAGAGTGATCGGATTCGGCGACACGGAACAAGTGGACGCCTTCGGCGCACCAGAACAGGCGAAGTTCACATTGCCCGAGAAGCCGCCGGCTGCCGTGGCCGTCAGGTCGAACGTGGCCGTCGCTCCTGCGGCGACGGTCGCCGATGTAGTGGTCGCGGCCATGGCGAAGCCGGTCGAGCCCGTTCCCGTGAGTGAAATCGTTTGCGGGCTATCCGTTGCCGAGTCCGTCAGTGCCAATGTTCCGGTTCGAGTGCCGCTCGCGGTCGGAGTGAAAGTGACAGCCACGGTGCAGCTTGCGCTGGGAGACAGAGAGGCGGCGCAGTTATTTGTCTCCGAGAAATCCCCGCTCGTTTGCACGTGGCTGATTTGCAGCCCCAAGGGACCGGGATTGGTCAAGGCCACTGTCTGTGCCGTGCTGGTAGTACCCACCTCCTGGCTCGCGAATGACAAGCTGTTCGGAGTCACGGTCAGGATGGGGGTTGCGCCTTGGCCCGTTAGTTCCACCGTCCGCGGACTCCCGGCGGAATTGTCCGTGATGGTCAGGGTTCCAGTGCGCGTCCCAGTGGCCGTCGGCGTGAACGTCACTTGGATCGCACAGGTGCCACCGGCTGACGAAACCGTTCCGCAGTTGTTCTGGATGGAAAAGTCTCCGCTCGCCGTTGCATTGGAAACGGTCAGCGCGGCGCTGCCCAAGTCGACAACGGTTACCGGCTGAGGCGCACTTGCTGAGCCTACTTCCTGTGCTGGAAAGCTGAGGAGGGCTGGAGACAGAGCAGCTGCCGGCGCATCGGTCGGCGAAATTTTTATAAGGAAGGCGTTCGAGGAGAAACACCGAAGACATGCTGATCCCACGGCTGGTATTGGCTGCAATGCATTGAACACGGGAAAAGGGGACGGTGCTTGCGTCAAGAGTGTTTGCGTTCCGGTTTCTGCAGTTCCCGCCGCGTAAATGTTGCCACCGGAATCCACACCTACACTTGAGACGAGGTCGACTTCGTCCGGTTGTGCTCCGCCGATGAACGAAGAAAACAGCAGTGCAGGCGAATTTGCGTTGGCACTGACGGCCGCGACAAATGCCGGTCCCTGGCCCGGCCCGATCGACACAGCCGGGTTCGTTTGGATCGGATTCTTCAGGGGCAGGGTCATGTCCGAGTTACCAACGGCGTAAAGGTTCCCCGAACCGTCAACTGCTACGTCGACAATCCCAGCCACGCCGGCAGCACCCAAACAAGTGGAGAATTTTAGCGCTCCAGAAGCATCGATTTCGGATAGAAAACCGCCGCCGGCAAAACTGCTGCTCGAAGCGCATGACTGAACCGAGTTGACCTCGGGAAAACCTGACGGCGTGTTACCCCCCAAATACGCATTTTTCGCGCTGTCTACCGCTACCGCAAAACCCTGCGATCCCCCTCCAGGAGGTCCCAAATAAGTGGAGTAGAGCAATGCGGAGCCAGCAGCATTTAGTTTGGCCAGGAAAGCGCAAGACGGATTCGTGACTGTCGAGCAGTTTGACTGAACTGCCCCGGAGGTAGTCGGAAATCCTGAACTCGCGGTTCCGACCACGTATGCGTTTCCCAACGAATCGACCGCCAGACTATGCGGTCCGACGCCAACTTCTGTCAAACTGGTTTGCCCCAAATATGTGGAGTACACCACGGCGCTCAGACTGGGGTTCAGTTTGGTCACAAAGCCGTTTTGTCCGCTGCTGCCCAAGGTGGTTTGCAACGCATTTTGGGTGGTAGGAAAATCGTTTGATGTCGTATAACCCGTCACATAAAGGTTACCGGCCGAATCCACGGCGATGCTTCGCAAGTCGTCAGTCCCGCTTCCGCCCAGATAAGTAGTGCCCAGCACGGCTGTCGCTGTGCTGTTCAATTTCACAATTGCAATATTTCCCTGCGTCGGCGGCGAGGCACTTCCTGCCACAAATATGTTTCCTGAGCTATCCACCGCCAGTGCCAGGAGCGGGTCTATGCCGTTTATGTACGTCGAAAACACCAAGGATTGCCCCGTAGGATCAATCTTGGAAACGAATCCGAGGCCGGCTAGCTGGGGATTGCTGGGTACGACCACTCCCGGAGTCACTGGAAAATTACCAGAATTCGTCGTGCCCCCTAAATAGGTATTTCCCGAGCCGTCGACAAAAATTACGGCCGCACCTTGGAGGGGTCCGCCTTGGCCCGCGGCTTGTGGACCGCCAAGAAAGGTCGAATATGCGAGCACCGGGTCGATCAGGAGATTACGCACAGGCTCGCGTTCAGGAGGCCGACGAAAACTAGAGGGACCAAGAAGCAGAGCGAGAGCGCTGAGAAGTATAACCAGCCGCGTCGCAGATGGCCGCATGTCGCCCTCCTTGGCTTGCCGAGAAGGATCCAACAACGCCTATGGTGGTGCATCAACTCAGAGGGCCCAGAAATCGAGCAGGAATTTACGTCAGCCGGTTGGTTGACTACTCAATTATCGGACGATGAACGCGCGAAACTTTTCGGGTCTCTGCGGTATGCCAGATGACCACGCCCCAATTATTCGGAAATCTTACGTCGGTGAAAACGGCAAGTCAATCCATGCCTTGGAGTT
The DNA here is from genome assembly GCA_963812465.1 of Terriglobia bacterium. Lineage (GTDB taxonomy): Bacteria > Acidobacteriota > Terriglobia > Terriglobales > Acidobacteriaceae > JAIQFF01. The sequence continues at coordinate 23,768 of CAWEVE010000009.1, read as the reverse complement.
GAGAGCACTTTGAAGCAACAGTTGTTGCAAGATTGCATTCCGGTTATTTAATCCAGCCTCTCCTTGACAGCTTAGGAGAGCAATGGTAATTTCCCCTAAGCGGCTTAGGAAAGGAGAGCCTGATGGCCAACTCCGCGGACATTCTCCCCGGCACCCTCGATTTGCTGATCCTGAAAGCAGTGTCGTTGGGGTCGCCACACGGATACGGGATATTGCTCCGCATTCAGCAAATCTCGAGAGGTGCATTCGAGGTGGAGCAAGGCGCGCTCTACCCCGCCCTCTATCCGGCTTGGAGGAAAGGGGCATGCTCGCATCGGAGTGGGGGGTTTCGGACAACAATCGGCGGGCGAAGTACTACCGATTGACGCGGAAAGGTGAAAAGCGCCTGCGCGAGCAAACCGATACCTGGAACCGGCTTGCCGCGGCCATTGCCACTGTCCTTGAGGCGCGTCCGGAGGAGGTCTGATCCATGCCGGTGCAGCTTCGTTCTCGACCGGCTGTTTCGCCGTGAGCGCCTTGACCACTCCATGGAAGAGGAGCTGCGATTTCATATCGCGGAACGCGCCGCCGACCTGCAGCGCTCAGGAGTGCCGATGGCGGAAGCCGAGCGGCGCGCGCAAGCTCGAGTTCGGTGGAATGGAGAACTACAAAGAACAGTGCCGTGAGACGCCGACGCTTTCACGGCGTGCGCGGCTTCTTCTGCGACCTCCGCTTCGGTTTGCGAATGCTGCTGGCGCAGTCCCGGATTTTCCATCCTGGCGATTCTTTGTTTGACTTTAGGAATCGGCGCCAATGCCGCAGTTTTCAGTTGGATCGAAGGAATCTTGTTCCGCCCCTATCCGGCGGTAGCTCACCAGGAGCGCCTATTCGCGCTCACCGGAACGGCACGCGGCGAAGCGGACCCAACTGCCGCTTTCCTGGCCAGATTTTCTCGATTTGCAGAGGAGCTGCACGTTATGTTGACTCATTTCTTGTGAGCAAAATCACGGGCACCACTCTCAGCATCGGTGACCGCGCGGAGGTCACGACCGGCAGCATCGTATCGGCGAACTATTTTGATGCCATTGGGGTCCATCCGATTCTCGGCCGCGGATTCGAGCCGGGCGAAGACTCCGGGAGCAACGCTCATCCCGTGACGGTGATCAGTTACCAGCTATGGCAGGGACGATTCAAGGGCGATCCGCAAATCATCGGGAAAACACAACGGCTCGACGGAGTGCCGCACACCATTGTCGGGGTTGCGCCAGAGGGCTTTTATGGCACCTTCGTCGGCTGGGCGATGCAGTTCTGGGTGCCGGCATCCATGGAGGAGATATTCGAGGGCGGCGGGTACAAACTGGAGGATCGCGGCGCACGCTGGATCGAAGCTTACGCGCGGCTCAAGCCTGGTGTGACCCGCGAGCAAGCGCAACAAGAAATTGCGGCAGTGGCGAAACGATTGGAGAAGGACTATCCGGATACGAACCGCGGCCGCAGTATCAAGCTGTGGCCGCTATGGCAAACTCCATTCAACAATGCGGACACCCTGCTTCCAACGCTGGAAATCATGCTCGCGGTGGTGATTTTTGTCCTGCTCATTGCGTGCGCGAACGTGGGCAATCTGCTGCTGGTCAGGTCCTTCGCGCGACGTCACGAAATGACGGTTCGGATGGCCATCGGAGCGGGTCGCGGTCGCCTGGTGAGGCAACTGGTGACGGAAGGCCTGATCCTCGCAGCTTTTGGCGCAGCCGGTGGACTTCTGATGGCGTACTGGTGCCGGCACGTGCTCGTGCTGCTGCTCCCCGCGCGGGGAGGCGTGGCGATGCACCTGCCGGGCGAAATCGATTGGCGCGTGCTGGCGCTGAGCGCCGGGGTTTGCCTGATTGCTACCCTCCTGCTCGGCCTGGTTCCCGCGATGCAAACCCGCGACCTCGATCTTTCCGGCGCCTTGAAGGCTGAGTCGGCGGGCGTGGTTGGCAGGGGCAGGAGAGGCATGGGTTCGCTCGGGCCTTGTAGTGATGCAAGTGTCATTGAGTTTCGTTTTGCTGGTCGGAGCGGGGCTCCTGCTGCAGAGCCTGCAGAGGATAAGAAATACCAGCCCGGGTTTTTCGACGCACGAGGTGCTGGAAACGACCGTCAATCTGGTGCAGGCAGGATACGATGCGCAGCGCGCCCAGAATTTCCAGGACCAACTCCTCGATCGCGTAAAGGCAATACCCGGCGTCGAGTCGGCGGCGTTCGCGCGCATGACGCCGCTGAGCTATGCGAAGCTATTCATCCGCGCCAATCGCGGTGGATGGCTATCAATCCGCGCCTGAGGAGCAGCCCATCGTGGAGTACAACGAAGTCGGTCCGGACTATTTCCCGACGATAGGCATCCCCTTGGTGTCCGGCCGCGAATTCACCCGTTCGGACGACGAAAAATCTGTTCTGGTTGCGATCGTGAACGAAACCATGGCCGCGAAATATTGGCGGGGCAGAAATCCGATGGGAGAGCGCGTTCAGGTCAAGGGACGATGGATGCAGGTGGTCGGGGTGGCGAAAGACTCCAAGTATGAGAGCGTTCGGGAGACGCCGAAACCATTTTTCTACGTGCCTCTGCGCCAGAATTTCGCAATAGGGGCAGGCTTGAATATCCGGACGCGGCTGAGTCCCGAGGCAGTGACGGCGGCGCTGACCCGCGAGGTGCATGCGATGGACCGGAACCTAGCGCTTGTTCGAAGTAATCACGCTGCAAGAACAAGTGGATCGCTCGACGTCGCCACAACTCGTGGCCGTAACTCTAGTGAGTGTATTGGGCGGCTTGGCCCTGTTACTCGCAGCGATCGGATTGTATGGCGTGATGTCCTATGCGGTGTCGCAGAGCACGCGCGAACTGGGCTTGCGTATGGCTCTGGGCGCGACTCCGTCCCACCTGCTGCGGCTGGTGATGTCGCGTGGCCTCGCGTTGACGGCTGCCGGAATTGTTGCGGGCACGGTGGTGGCGCTAGCGTCGACGCGGCTGCTTGGATACCTGCTCTACAACGTAAGCCCGCGCGACCCGTTATCGTTCGGGTCGGCATTCGTGGTCATCACGATCGCGTCGCTGGCAGCATGTTTCTTGCCCGCCTGGCGTGCGACCAGAACAGATCCGCTTCAGGCTTTACGGGATTAGCCATCAGGACCAGTTTTATGGATGTTCCACGACCATTCGCAGCGAAGGCTCGCAGGCGGCGCCAGATCATTTATGCCGCAATCGGTTTGGCCCTGATTGCGCGGAGCGACAATGGGCGTATCGAAACTCAAGCCGGCGGCGCCGGCTGTAGACCGCTCGGGTCTCTGGATCGACACGGTCAGGCGCGGTTCCATGATTCGGCAGGTTCACGGAATCGGCACGCTCACTCCGGAGGAGATTCGCTGGATCCCAACCATCACCGATGGACGCGTGGACAAGATCCTTGTGCGCCCGGGCACGCCGGTAAAGGCGGACACGGTAATCGTCATCCTGAATAACCCGACGGTAGAGCAACAGGCCTTTGATGCGGCAGTGGAAGCTGCGCGCCGAAGAAGCGCAATACCACAACCTGGAAGTCACACTGCAAAGCCAGGTGCTGGACCAGAAGGCGAATACCATAAAAGCCGAACAAGATGCAGAGGATGCGCGGATGAAGGCCGAGACCGACGCGGAGTTGGAAAAGATGGGCGTGGTTTCGGACCAGGCGCGGAAGCTTTCTGCCGGAAGTTCGCGGCAGCTCTCCGTTCGCGCTGAAATCGAGGAGCAGCGCTACTCGAACGCGCAGAAGCAGCTTGAAGCGCAGCTAGCCGCCGAGAAAGCAAAAGTGGAGCAAGCGCGAGCGATCTATGACCTGCAGCTGAAACAGAAGAACATGCTCAAGGTACGAGCGGGCATGGACGGCATCCTGCAGGAGCTGACTCTGAACGGCAACACACTTCAGGAAGGACAGCAGGTGCTGGCAGGAACGACCATCGCCAAAGTCGCCAACCCGGATCGCCTTAAGGCGGAGCTCAAAATTCCCGAGACCCAGACCAAAGATGTGCAACTCGGCCAACTGGCACAGGTGGATACGCATAACGGTCTCATCGAAGGCAAGGTCACCCGAATCGATCCGTCGGTACAGAACGGCACTCGCACCGTTGATGTGGCCCTGAACGGCGACTTGCCCCCGGGTGCGGTGCCGGACCTGAGTGTGGACGGCACGATTGACCTGGAACGTATAGCGAGCGTGCTCTTTGCCGGACGCCCGACCTACGGCCAGGAGAAGAGCACGATTGGCATGTTCAAGCTGGATGGACGACGGAAAGACGGCGACGCGAGTGCAGGTAACACTGGGTCGCAGTTCGCGTGAACACGGTCGAGATTCTGGGCGGGCTGAAGGATGGCGACCAGGTGATCCTCTCCGACATGTCGCGTTGGGACCAGTATGACCGAATCCGGCTGGATTAGTTCACCGACTGAGACCTGCGGCGGAGATGAAGGGAGGCAAAATGACCGAAGCAGATGACGTGCTGATTTCGATGAAGGGCATCGAGAGAGTGTTTTACACAGACGAAGTAGAAACCCATGCCTTGTCGGGCATTGACCTTGAGATCCGCAAAGGCGAATACGTCTCCATCGAGGGACCCTCGGGTTCGGGCAAGTCGACGCTGCTGTCCATCATCGGCCTGCTCGACTCGCCCACCCATGGACAGTACTTGCTCAAGCGCGAAACGGTCGAGAACCTGGGTCTTTCACAGCGCGCCACTGTCCGTAACCGTGAGATTGGTTTTATCTTCCAGAGCTTCAACCTCATTGGCGATCTGACGGTGTACGAAAACGTAGAACTACCGCTGACCTATCGCTCCATGAGCGGCCCAGAGTGCAAGCAGCGCGTAAAACAGGCCCTGGAGCGAGTGGGGATGAGCCACCGCATGAAGCATTACCCGTCTCAACTTTCAGGCGGCCAGCAACAGCGCGTGGCCGTGGCGCGGGCTCTGGCGGGACGCCCATCGATCTTGCTGGCAGACGAACCGACGGGCAATCTCGATTCGCAAAACGCGAACGCTGTGATGGAATTGTTGCATGAATTACACGAGGAGGGCGCGACCATCTGCATGGTCACGCACGACTCCTCGCTTCGCGCAGCATGCCGAACGCGGCATTCACCTGCTTGATGGACGGGTGGTCAATCAACAAGAAGCCACCCGCTCCAGAGCTGACTGAACAACAAGCCATGGACGTTCATCTTCAGGAAGTGTGGCCTTGGATTGACGGCCTTTCCGCTTCAGTTGTGGGGAGGCAGTTTTTGAAACCATTAACCACAAAGGACACGAAGGTACACGAAGGAAACCCTCAAGACCTCCTTCGTGATACTTCGTGTCCTTGGTGGTTCAATGATTTTGCGGATCGTTATGAGACTGCCCGCATCCTATCGGCAATCCTTCGCCTACCATCTATTCAGGGACACTTGTTAATCCAAATTATCAGGACCTAGACTAAGTCCGAGATATTGAGCATCATTACTGGTTCACCAAATCCAGGATTTCTTGCAAGCGATCATGCGTCCAGTCATTCAAGTTTCCGCAATCCGGAAAACCTACGGCTCTACAGTGGCGGTTGACGAAATATCGTTCGAGGTCAACGACGGTGAGATCTTCGGTTTAATCGGGCCCAACGGTGCAGGAAAGACGACTACGATGGAGTGCATCGAAGGTCTGCGGACGCCCGACCGGGGCGTCATCTCGGTGCTGGGTCTCGATCCCTTCAACGACGTGTACAAGCTGCAGGAGAGGATTGGAGTTCAGCTCCAGCAGGCGCAACTGCAGAAGCGGATCAAAGTGTGGGAGGCGGTAGACCTCTGGGCGTCCCTTTATCGGAAGAAAGCGACAGACGGCGAACGGTTGCTCGAACAGCTTGGCCTGGTCGACAAGCGGAGTGCATGGTTCATGACCCTCTCGGGCGGGCAGAAGCAGCGACTGTTCATTGCGCTTGCGCTGATCAACGATCCGGAGGTGGTGTTTCTCGACGAGTTGACCACCGGACTGGACCCGCAAGCGCGGCGCGCTATCTGGGACCTGGTGCGCGATATCCGCGAGCGCGGCAAGACAGTTTTCTTGACCACTCATCTTATGGAAGAGGCCGAACGGTTGTGCGACCGGGTAGCAATCATCGAGAACGGACGCATCGTCGACATCGACAGGCCGGAGAGCCTGGTTAAGCGGCACTGCCCGGAGCGAACCGTCGTACTTGCAACCGACGACCTCACCGCTGCGGAGCGCTTTCGAACCATCCCGCGAGTCGAAGCGGTCATCTGCAGCAACTCGCAGATCACGATTCGGGGTCGGGGCGACGATCTCGTCACCGAGGTGATTCATTGTCTATCCGAGAATCGAATCCGGGTCACGGATTTCCGCACGATTCTCCCCAACCTTGAGGACGTCTTTCTCAAACTGACCGGTCACTCGATCCGCGATTAGGCTTGAATGATGATGCTGCGTGGACTCTGGAAATTGACATGGATCGAGATCAAGATATTCCTCCGCGAGCCGCTTGGGGCGCTCGGGACGATCGGTATCCCCGTTTTGGTGTTCCTGGTGGTGGGTCGAGTGGTCGGCCGCAAACTCCCACCGGCCTCACTCGCTGCCAGCAATTTTATCGGTGTCGGTCTGCCGGTGCTGGCTTCGGTCCTGATCGCCATCGGCGCCGTGCTGTCTTTGGTCACGATCATTTCGATCTATCGCGAGGGCGGAATTCTCAAGCGACTCCGCGCCACTCCGCTGCGCCCGCAGACGATCCTCACAGCCCACGTGATCGTCAAGCTGTTGCTCAGCGCGGCCACACTGGCCTTAATGGTGCTGGCGGGCAAACGCTACTATCCGGTCGGCATTCATGTTCCGTTGCTTGGGTTTACGATGGCGCTTCTGATAAGCACCTGCAGCATCCTGTCGATCGGCTTTCTTATCGCCAGCATCGTTCCCACAGCGCGCTTTGCGCAGCCGATCGGCGCCGTAATCATGTATCCGATGATCGCTGTTTCGGGACTTTTCGTGCCGGTTGAAGCACTGCCGCCAGCGGCTCAAGCGGTAGCCAAAGTTGTGCCGTTGACCTATGCGGTGTCACTGCTCGGAGGAATTTGGAAGGGCGATGCGTGGTGGGCGCACCTGGGCGACGTCACCGCACTGACCGTGGTGTTTATCGTGTGCACCGCGCTCTCGGCGAAGGTGTTTCGCTGGGAGTAGCAAAAATCTCTCGAAGCGCTCGAAATCTTCTTCAAGGGCAGACGGCAGACGCCGACATCCCCATCTTCAAAGAGGCAGGGTGGAGTACGCGAAGGTGCGGTAGCTGCATTCCTTTTTCTGTGGAAACCTGCCTTCGATAACTCAGCTCAGAGAAGTCTATTCGTTTACAGGGCGTTATTGCCGACGTGAGTCTGGCGGCACCAGGTTGTTCGCGCGATAGTACACAACCAGCTGGCCGTAGTGCTCACCGCTGTGCTCGATGGTGAACGTCCAGATGGAGGAGTTGTGGGCCAGCCGGTTGCCGAAAAATTTCGTTGTATTGTCCAGCCCCGCGTCGCCTTGCTGTTGGATCACTTTCGCTCCGTCCGCGACGGCCTCCTGCACGAACTTCACCACGTCGGCCTTCGTCTTGAAAGCGTCACGCGAAGGATTGTCGCCCTCGCCGAAGTCGGGCCCGAGGTTTGATCCGGAAATCCTGCGTATCACGACGAAATCCAGTGCGGCGGCGTGAAGAAGATTCAGGGCAAAGGTGCGCTCGTCCTTCTGCACCTTGAAATCGTACTTGTCTTCGGGAAAATCCTGAGCCATGGCGATGAGTTTGTTCCCGATGTCGTTCCATCGGTCCAACATCTCATCGGATCGAGAGCGTGCAGGACCTGGAGGTTGATTCTGCGTTTGGGCTTGACTGTGAAGACTCATTCCGGCTGCCAGCCAGTACAGTGAGCACAACCACCGCGAACGAGCATCGCTTCAAAGACTGCTTCATCGTAAATTTCTCCTTTGGATTGAGTGCTAGATCGTTTCCCGAGTAGAGCGTGCGCTTCAATGCGACGTTAGGTCATTCCGGACCACCTGGCCGTCCTTCATCACAAATCGAACTCGCTCGATCTCGGTGATATCGGCGATCGGGTCTCCAGCAACCGCAACAAGATCAGCAAATTTCCCGGGCTCGATCGAGCCGATGCGGTCCTGCCAGCCCAGCATTTCTGCCGCATTGACGGTGATCGCACGAATCACGTCGAGCGGCGGCATTCCGGCAGCACGCAGGTTCACCAAGGTCGCGGCGCTGGCCTCGCCGCGCGTCTTTCCAGGATAGAACCAGCACATATCCGATCCCGCCGCAAATTTCACCCCGGACTTCAAAACTCGCGGAACCAATTCGTCGTATTGCTTTTGGACGCGTGCATCAGAGCTGGCATTGGAGGAGTGGAAGGCGGAAGACATCACGATGCTTGGCTCAGTGATCTTCATGAAAAAGCTGCCATACCAGGTGGGCGTCAGATCGAGGAAGATGCCTTTATCCCGCATCTGCTTCAGTTGTTCGTCGGTCACCTTGTTGCCATGCTCGATAGAGTCTGCGCCGGCTTCGATGGCGGTTTGAATGCTGGCGGTATCGAAGGCATGGGCGGCAACCTTAAGGTGCTCACGGTGTGCCTGCTCGACCAGCGCCGCCAGTTCCAGGGGTGAGATGCCATCGCCGACTGTAACCTTGATAAGGTCGACGTTATAGAAGACGTTCTGTAGCACTGCCTGCCGTGCTCGGTCAGGGCTGTCTATCGTCAGGAATTCCTGTTCTACAATCGCCTGGGCAACCGCGGGATTCAGACTCTGAAGGTATGAATCCAACGCGATAACCTTACGTCCGGATGCCAGGATCCTCGGGCCGGGAACGCGGCCGGCATTGATCGCGTCCCGCAGTGCCGCATCGCCGTCAATACCGGAGTGCCCGAGATTGCGTACCGTGGTAAAGCCACTCTCCAGGTCTTCGCGCGCCAATTGCGCACCCAGCAACACGCGTTTAGTGGGCGACTCGACAACTGCCAGCAGTAACCCCGGAGCAAACTCTCCATTGAAGTGGCGCGCGATCTCGGCTTCTGGGGGCACAATGATGTCGATGAGCAGGTGCGTGTGACTATCAATCAGTCCGGGGAGCAAAGTCGCACTGCCCAGATCGATGGTTTTGACGCCCGGCGCATGCGCTTGCACTTGCGCCGGAGAACCAACCTCCTTGATCTTGCCGTTTTCAATCAGGACGGCTGCGGGCGAAAGCACCTGCCCGGTCCGAGGATCAAGCATCCGGCCAGCCCTTACCAGGGTCTGGACGGTAGGCGTTTGGGCAACGACGCGCCCAACTGAAAACAAGACGAACAACAATGCAGTCAAGACTGCGCACAAGTTACGCATGCGACTCAGTCCTCCAGTGCCACCAGCTGCTCTTTAGCAGTCTACTACAGATCACGTCTAGTCTACTACACTATGCGGTTATTAAGACAGCGGTTTGCGTGGAAGGGAAGCGGCACGGCTCGGTATGTTTGGGATTCCCGGGAAATTACCGCTTAACAAGAAAACAGCAAGCGGTGTGTGCCACCGTCCCAAAAACGCCCCAAAGGAGGACAGCGCCGAAGACTACGGTGAGCAGCATGCTCGCAGCGCGGTAGGTTGGTTGGGGCGGAGCGGCCAACCGGGCAAGACGATGGCTTATAAACGATGAGGCTGACGCCTGCAGCAACAATGTCTTATCTGGATTGGCAAGTTTTGCGAGCGCAGAAACCAACTCTTCACCGTGGGCGCTCTGAATCACAGACTCGTCACAGGAAAGCTCTCGATACAGGGCAAGGCGAGAGCCGGCGATCCAGACAAGCGGATGGAACCACAACACGCAAAGGCTCACTTCATGGATCAGGCGTATTAAGTTGTCGCGTCTTCGTGCATGGGTCAGTTCGTGGATGAGAACCGCGTTGAGTTCATGTTCGCTTAACAGCCGATCAATTCCATACGGAAGCGAAACATAAGGATGCAACACCCCGTCTACCGCTGGAGCGTGCCCAGTCTCAGCGAACCTTACCGGGACGCCCTGCGCAACGAACCCCGGCCTCGGCAGACGGCCACTCTGACTCGCCGTGACCGCGGTATCACGATGCTCAGCGCGTATCCGCAAACCAAGCCGCGTAAGCATCAGGGTTGCGCAAAGCAACCACACTACCGAAAGCGTGGTAGCGGTCCGGCCTCGAGAGATGGTATTCGCGAAGTCGCCGATGACGCCCAACGGCGCGGCCCACGAAAGGTGGGACGACCAAAACTTGTCGAGGACTGCGCCCACGGGCAGAACGAAATTGAGCGAGGTCGCCACCCAGATCCAATACTTCGTGGTGGCGCTGCCACCTGGGATGGACGTTAGAGCCCACGCCGCGAGCCCAACCACTGAGGCATACAGAAGGTGAATGTCAAAATAATACAACGCACGCGTGATGTGCTCATGCATGGCCTTTTCCTCCGCGGCTACGGCTGTTCTTGTTGCCTGGCGCCGCGTTTTGAAGAGCCTTCAAGTCTTTCAGCGTGATCGTGCCCGTTTCGAGCAGGTTTGAAACCAGTATGCGAGGGGATCCGCCGAATAAATCCAGGAGGTCTCGAACCAGCCCGCTTCTGTACTCGTTCTGGTCGATCGCAGGCTCGAATAGCTGGGCATTACCAATTTTCTTCACTTTGCGCAGAGCACCTTTTTGCTCAAGTCTATAGACGAGCGTCTGCACGGTTGTGTAAGCAACGCGCTCGTCCTCGGGCAAACTGTCGAGAATTTCGCGGACTGAACAGGTCCCCAGCTTCCAGAACTGCTCCAGGATTCGTGTCTCGGCTTTTGAAAGACGGGCTTTATTCATATCTCCTATCCACCCCGGCAATGCTACTACAACGTCCGTTTTCCGGACAAGCGGCCAATTCTCCTCAGCTTGTATTAGGGAAACCGAAATAGTTGCGGTCGAATCTTTCCTTATGCAGCGACCATCTGGCGTGACAATCAGATTGATCCGGACACGGCTGTTTCTCCATAATTCCTCCACGGTCAACCAACCCGTGTCTTTGTTCTTTGTTCTTTCGACGAGACCGTGGGCGATAGGTTAACCCCCACTGTGAGGTACCAAATGAAGAGATTTGTACTGACCGGGGCGCCCGGCGGCGGAAAGACAGCCATAATCCGTCAACTGGAGCTTGATGGCTTCAGCGTTGTAGAAGAGGCGGCTACTGATGTCATCGCACTACGGCAGGCACAGGGTATCGCTGAACCATGGACGCATCCCTCGTTCATCGATTCGGTCGCCGATCTGCAGAGACGGCGACAGCTTGGCGCGTCCCGCGCGCCGGAAGGAATCCAGTTTCACGATCGTTCAGCCATCTGCACGGCTGCCCTGGCGGTGTACCTTGGACACCCTGTCCCGGATGGGCTTTCGCGCGAACTTGAGCGCGTCAGGACGGAGGCGATCTTTCAGAAGCGGGTTTTCTTTGTACGGAATCTTGGTTTTGTTACGCCGACCGAAGCGCGACGGATCAGCTTCGAGGAGACCCTGCGGTTTGAAAAGATCCACGAAGAGACCTATCGCAACTTCGGTTTTGAGATCGTCTTCGTGGAACCGGGAAGTCTGTCGGACCGAGTGGCTGCCATCAAGGCCGCAATTCCAGAGATCCACAGAGTGACCGACCGTCAAGTCTCCGGCTGGATCGCTCTCCCCGATTCAGTCAGAGCGTGGCGTTGAAATGCTCCCATTGCTGCTTCTGCTGCGCCATGAATGAGACAAACCGCGCGTCTTTTCTCAGGCTGTCCAGGTTAGAGTCGCCCTCAAACAGCGGATAGCAAGGGAAGCCCTCATCGGCGGTTACTTGCAACCATTTGAGTGCTTCCTCTGGCCGATTCATGAGTGCGTAGGCAGACGCGATGCTGTAAGACGTGTGATGAAAGTGAGCGTAACCTCGCCCATCTCGATGGCGCGCTGGATCGCGGCTTCGGCTTCGCGTTCCTTGCCGGCCTTGGCCAGCATCATGGCTTTCACGCTGGTCACCAGCCCGCCCTCATCATTGGGATAGCTCTTGAGGAATTGATCAATCACCGCGGAAGCTTCCTGCGTTCCGCCCCAGCCGGAATAAAGCGGTGGATGTATAAAATGCCAGGAGTGAAGGGCTCTTTTCGAGCGGCGTGCTATTGAAGATCTGGAAGGCTTCCTCGTACTTACCCCGGCACATATCAATGACGCCCAGGCGGTATCGCGCCAGGCTGTTGGCCGGGATTGATGGCCAATGCTTTTTCAATCTCTTGCCATCCCTTGTCGAGCAAGCCGATGTGAAGGTAGACGAATCCCAGCTGGTGATGGGCTTCATCGAGATTCGGATTCAATTCCATCGCGCGTTTGTACGACTGCACCGCTTGTTCGTGAGGGAAGCGCTTGTAGGGCGTCCACAAGATCAGACCGCGGGCAAAATAACCCTCCGCCAGATTGGGGTCTAATCGCCAGCGCCTTCTCTACATCCACTTCGGCATCCTCATTCAACTTTTTCTTCTCTGCGTACGGGCGCGAAATAACGTGCCTTGATGCTGTAAGCGCGGGCCAGTTCGGCGTAGGCGGCGGCGAAGTTTGGGTCAGCCGCGACGGCCTGCTCGAACAGTTTGATGGCAGCTTCATTGTCTTCCGGATTCTCGCTGCTGACGATCACCTTGCCGCGCATGTAGGCGTCATAGGCGGCGGGGTTGGCGGACTTCGCGCCCGAGACAGCGGGCGCATGCGGCAACCGAGATGACCATAAGTGTAAACGCCTGCTGCCACCGCCAGAACCACGGCTGCCAGGATCAGCTCGATCTTTCGTCCTCTGCTCCATCTCCCGCGAAGCCCGCCGCTTGCTGCCTTCGGTTCCTCAGACGTCGCCTCGAACGTCGGACCTGGTCGCTGGGCGCTACACCTGTCCGCTCTCGTGCTCGCGCGCGGATTTGCTCCAGGTCAGAAGATCAAATCGCCCATCGTCTGGTAGCGCCGCCCGGCATCCTTCTCCAGGCATTTTCGTATCAATCGGTCCTCGCCACCGCCGCATGAGGCAAGACCGGAGCGGCTGATCGGCGGAGGTTCCGCGGTCAGGATCGCCGAGATCACCTCCGCCGTACTCTTGGCCTCGAAGGGCCGCCGCCCGCTGACCACTTCATAAAGCACAGTGCCGAAGCTGAAGATGTCGCTGCGGCCATCCAATTCCTCGCCGCGCACCTGCTCCGGCGACATGTAGGGCACCGTGCCCATCACCATTCCCGGCATGCTCAACATGCTTCCGGTTTGTGCGTCGCTTTCGAGAATGCCGGGATCGCGCAGCATCTTTGCCAAACCGAAATCAAGGACCTTCACCTGCCCGCGACTTGTGAGCATGATGTTTTCCGGTTTGATGTCGCGATGAATGATGCCGCGTGCGTGCGCCTCGCTCAGTGCCTCGGCAACCTGTGCCGCAATCGCGAGTGCCTCGCGCAACTCAGGCGGCTGGCGCTTGAGCCTCGCTGCCAGGGTCTCCCCTTCGATGTACTGAAGCACGATGAAGCTGTGGCCGTCATCCTCTCCGACCTCATATATAGCGCATATATTCGGGTGATCGAGAGTGGCCGCGGTCTTGGCCTCTCTCAGCAGACGTTGCCGGGCGCGCTCGTCGGTAGCGACTTCCGCGGGCAGGAACTTGATAGCGACTTTCCGGCTGAGCCGCAGGTCCTCAGCCAGGTAGACCTCGCCCATGCCGCCGCGCCCAAGTTTCTCGATGATGCGGTAGTGCGAGATGGTCTGCCCGATCACTGGACTGAATCTTAGGACCGGAGGTAGGGCAAGTCAATGAAGGCCGGGGAGCTGGCGGTATCTCAAAACGATTGCTGTTGTAACGTCGCCTCTCCAGCAATGCCGGAGAGGATACTCGATACGGTATCCGAGCAGATTTCTGCTTGCGGCAGCAACCCAAACAGCGCGAGTCTTGACAAAATCTTACATTAGACATAATCTAATTGTTCATGGACGCCGAAGCGATCAAACAGTCCCTGGAGGGCAGCGGGTTGCGGTGCACCGCGCAGCGCTACGCCGTGATGGCATTGCTTGATGGACCACAAGGGGCATCCCACGGCTGCGGAAATCTTCGAAGCCGTGAATCGCGTGGATCCCCGCTCTTCCAGGGCGACGACTTATAACAATCTGCGGGACCTGGTGAAGGCGGGTTTGGTGCGGGAAGTGGCCGTCGAGGGCCGCGCCGGGCGGTTCGATCTGAACGGCATGCGGCACCACCACTTCATCTGCGATCGCTGCGGCAATGTTGAGGACATGGAGTGGTACGACGTGCCCAGGCCTGCCTCGCGTTCTCTCGGTAAGCGAGTTGTTCGCGAATGCCAGCTTATTTTCCGCGGGCTCTGCGCGAAGTGCGCTCGGCGTGCTTCCCGTTAAGTCTGGAGAGGTGTGGATACTTGTTGAACCGCCGATCAAGAAAGCGCGTCGGCGCTAATTGTGCGAACCGCAGTCTGATGGGTTCGTAGATCATCACAGTTTTGAACTCATTCAAAGGAAAAACATATGGAAAATCCAAAGCATATGGAAAACACACTTGCCTCTTCATCGGGGACTGTTTCCCCCGAAGATCAGAGCAAAAACACGTCAACCGAATCCAAGTGCCCGTTCAACCACGGAGCCTCCGCTCCCACGAACCGCGACTGGTGGCCGAATCAGGTGAACCTGAAGGTCCTGCACCAGCACTCAGACCTGTCCGATCCGATGGGTAAGGAGTTCGACTACGCCAAGGAATTCAAGAGTCTCGATCTGAATGCCGTGATCAAAGACCTGCATGCGCTCATGACCGACTCGCAGGATTGGTGGCCGGCCGACTTCGGGCACTACGGAGGGCTGTTCATCCGCATGGCGTGGCACAGCGCCGGCACGTATCGCATCGGCGATGGCCGCGGCGGCGCCGGAGCTGGGCAGCAGCGCTTCGCGCCGCTCAATAGCTGGCCCGACAACGTGAACCTCGACAAGGCGCGCCGGCTGCTGTGGCCGATCAAGCAGAAATATGGCCGCAAAATTTCCTGGGCTGACCTGATGATTCTCGCCGGCAACGTCGCCCTCGAGATCGATGGGCTTCAAGACCTTTGGTTTCGGCGGCGGACGCGCGGATGTTTGGGAGCCCGAAGAGAGTGAACTGGGGTCCGGAAGGCACGTGGCTGGCGGACGAGCGCTACAGCGGCGATCGTGATCTTCAGAATCCTCTCGGCGCGGTGCAGATGGGTCTGATTTACGTGAACCCGGAAGGGCCCAATGGAAAGCCGGATCCCATTGCGGCGGCCAGGGACATTCGCGAAACCTTCAAGCGCATGGCCATGAACGACGAAGAAACGGTCGCGCTGATTGCCGGCGGGCATACCTTCGGCAAAACCCACGGCGCTGCCGTTCCCGCTGACTACGTGGGCGCCGAACCAGAAGGCGCCGACATTCAGGACCAGGGCTTCGGGTGGAAGAATAAATTTGGTAAAGGTTTTGGTGCTGACACCATCGGCAGCGGCCTGGAAGTCACCTGGACCCAGACGCCGACCAAGTGGAGCAACAACTTCTTCAACAACCTGTTCAGCTTCGAATGGGAACTGACCAAGAGCCCGGCCGGCGCGAATCAGTGGACGCCGAAAAATGGCGCAGGCAACGGCACGGTGCCGGATGCGCACGATCCCTCAAAGCGTCACGCGCCATCCATGCTGACCACGGACCTCGCGTTGCGGTTCGATCCTGCTTACGAAAAAATTTCGCGGCGCTTCTACGAGCATCCGGATCAGTTCGCCGATGCGTTCGCGCGGGCGTGGTACAAGCTGACGCACCGCGACATGGGCCCGATCGTGCGTTATCTCGGCCCGCTGGTTCCGAAGGAGCAGCTGCCGTGGCAAGACCCGATCCCCGCGGTGAATCATCCGCTGATCAATGAGCAGGACGCTGCTGCGCTGAAGGCGAAGATCCTCGCGTCTGGCCTGTCGGTTTCCCAGTTGGTCTCGACGGCCTGGGCGTCGGCGTCGACCTTCCGCGGCTCTGATAAGCGCGGCGGAGCGAACGGCGCGCGCATTCGCCTCTCGCCGCAAAAGTTCTGGGAGGTCAACCAGCCGACTGAACTGGCGAAGGTGCTGGACAAGCTCGAAGCCATCCAGAAAGAGTTCAACGCTTCTGCGTCTGGCGGGAAGAAAGTCTCGCTGGCCGACCTGATCGTTCTCGGCGGCGATGCGGCGATCGAGAAAGCCGCGAAAGACGCCGGGACCGACGTGAAGATCCCCTTCAAGCCGGGGCGCATGGACGCGTCGCAAGAGCAAACCGATGTCGAATCCTTCGAGCCGCTCGAACCGAAAGCGGATGGATTCCGCAACTATCTCCGCGGCAAGCAGCGCCTGTCGGCTGAGGAGCATGTTGGTCGATAAGGCGCAATTGCTGAGGCTGACGGCGCCGGAGATGACGGTCCTCGTCGGTGGCCTGCGCGTGCTGGGCGCAAACACCGGCAACTCCAAGCACGGCGTCTTCACCAAGAAGCCGGGCACGCTGACCAACGACTTCTTCGTCAACCTGCTCGACATGAACACGCAATGGCAGCCGTCCAATCACTCCAATGGCTCTGGAGACGTGTACGAGGGACGCGACCGGAAGACGAACCAGGTCAAGTGGACCGGCACCCGCGTCGACCTGATCTTCGGTTCGCACTCGCAGCTGCGCGCCCTCGCGGAAGTCTATGCGTCGTCGGACGCGAAGGAGAAGTTCGTGAAAGACTTCGTGGCGGCGTGGAGCAAGGTGATGAACCACGATCGCTTCGAGGTGGCCTGAGCTCGAATCGGAGGGTGGCCCACTCAAGCCCGATTTTGGCTTGAGTGGGGCAGTTTGACGGCCAGACAGAGTCGTGCCGCCGCTTGTTCGCGTTTTCGTGCCGTCTCTTCTGACTCGATCTCGAGCGTCCTACAGCCGGTGACGTCACAACAGCAGGTCCCTCCACTCCGCAGATCATCGCTTCGCGATGATCTGTTCCGGTCGGGATGACAGAGTTGAGGAGATCTGAACATCCCCACTCAAGCCAAAATCGGGCTTGAGTGGGCCACCCGTCGCAGAGCAGGTAGAGATGTCAAGAGAGGCAAGAAGTCGGGGCGCACACTCGAAAACGAGTGCCCATGAGTTGCTAAGCTGCCTTCTCAACCGTGTCAGAGGCTGGACTGCCGACTAAATCCTGGCGGAGTTTTTCCATTTGTTCCGACGCTTCCTTTATCTGCTCGGCATATTCGTGGCCTTGCCGCGGTAGAAATCCCCCGTAATTCTCCAGCAGCAGGCGGGCATTCGCCTCGATGGCAGAAGTGTTGGAGCGGGCCTGGTTGGAAAGTGCATAGGTTAGTTTCTCCAGCTGCAGATCCCGTACGGCCAGCTCTTGCCTGCTCCTGGCAACTTCCCGTTCAAGCACTTGCCCGTGGTAGCGGATGAATCCAAACAGGCACGCTGTCAAGACGAGCAAACATAAATTGGCAACAATGATTTCTCTAAAGGCCTTGCTTAGGCCAGCGCTTCTCTCGCTATCGAATTTCGCGAAGCTGCTGGTCTCGGTCGCGGATAACGAAGACAAAAGCGCTCGAGCCTGATCCATGTACTCCTTGCCTTCGTTCGAATCCACCAGCATGAAGGCGCGGTGGCGATACCCCTGTTGGCGCAGATCAATGGACCGCTCCATCTCAGCCTGCTTTGAGTTCGCCAGGGACTCGAGCTGCGACACCAGCGACCGCTCGCTCTCTGCTCGATCCGCTAGCCCTGCACGCAGGCCGGCCAAATCGCTTCCGATTCTGCTCTTCGCGTCGGTGTAGGGCTGCAAGTACGAAGGGTCATCGGTGAGCAGAAATCCACGCTGACCGGTTTCCATATCGGTCAAATCTTTTAGAACGTTGGAAATGTTCGCCTGGATCGCAAAGCTTTCCAGCGTGAGCGTCGCCATTCTCTGCATCTGTTTTAAATGGTTCACAGCAAGATAGGCATTCCATGCCATGAAAGCGAGTAGAGCGAGGGAGCCAACTTGCAGCGCAGCTTTTCGAATCATCCTGATACGAATGATAGGCCTATTCGCGGGAGGAATGAGGTTATCAGTCTTGGTGCGCCGTATTATCGACTCTCGTAACCAAGTGAGCGAGTCGGGGCCATGAGCTATTTCAGTGTCCCGATGCCAGGTTGGTATGTGCCTCATTCCAGCCCGGCGTATTCCTTCGCTTAGCTCTGGATCGCGCCGTCTGGATCGGCGTCTCAGTCCAGGCATTCTGATTCCACAGTACTTAGACCGAAGCCTTTCAAAACGGTTCTCTCGAAACTACATCGTTTCCACCCGCAAGAGTGCAGATTCCAGAAAAGCTGCTTAGTCGCGACCGATTGGCGATCTAATTGTTGTGGCGGGTGTACGGAAGCAGCGAGGCCTTCGTGGGACATCAGATTTTGGCTATCACATCTTTTCGCTTTGTACAGGCAACCGGAAAAGGTGGTATTCATGGACAACTCGTCCTCTCGGTTGGTTACGGATCACATGTCGAAGGGGCGATAGCCGACTGAATTCTTGGACGAAGAGTAATAAGTCTCGGTATCAGAGCGCTTTTTCGCGGGCCGTCCTAAAGAAGGAGGAAAGCCATGCGACTCTTGATCACTTTGGTCGCCCTCAGTGTTCTACTCGCCTCCTCTGTTTCCAGTCCGACCGAAGCACCTACCGGTTTCGATAACAAAAGCAACGGCCTCGCCGACGATGCGACTCATGAAGCCGATCAAATGAGATTCGAGGAAGTCGAGCTGCTGAGTGATGGCCTGGGGCCGCTCTATAACGCACAGTCCTGCCGCGAATGTCACCAGAGTCCAGTTTCAGGGGCCGCCTCCCAGGTCGCGGAATTACGCGTCGGCCACCTGGGGCCAGACGGGCACTTCCGCACTCCCGAAATCCCGATCGCCCACGGAGCCGAAGTGATCTCTGGCCGGTCTCTGGTGAATGATCGCGCTATTTGTCCCAACGCTGCTTTTCCCGACAAGGAGATTCAAGAGCGAGTTCCAGAGACTGAGACCATCCGGACGTTTCGCCTTTCTTTGAGCCTCCTGGGAGACGGCTTTGTCGAAGCGGTTGCCGATAAAACCCTCATCGACCTCGCCGAGCAACAATGCAAGTCTTCGCATCGTAAAGTCTGCGGACAGGTTCTTGAGGTCCCGATCGTAGAAGCACCCGGACAGATGAGCGTCGGGCGGTTCGGTTGGAAAGATCAACACGCGAGTTTGCTATCGTTCGCCGGCGACGCTTACCTCAATGAGATGGGTATCACAAACCGCCTTCAACCGGATGAGGTAACCAATCTTTGCAATGCTCACTCGGAGCCCAATGACACACCAGGACCCGACGGCCTCTCCGACATTGACCACTTCGCCCGCTTTATTCGAGCCACGAAAGCACCGGCGCGTGATTCACAGCTGGCGAGCGGCGCAGCGGCAAAGAAAGGTGAAAGCCTATTCCACAAAATCGGTTGTGCGACTTGCCACGTCGAAACCTTGACCACTGCTCCCTCTGGAACCACGATCAACGGCGGAACGTTTACGATTCCACCCGCGCTCGGCTCAGTCACATTTCATCCGTATGGGGATTTCCTGATGCATGACGTGGGTACTGGCGACGGGATCCTGCAGGCCACCCGGGAGCACTACGGAAAAAGAGTCTTTCACATGATGTCGGATTATCTTTCGAAGCAGGACTTCGAGAGTAGTCGGAACAAAATTCGCACCGCCCCTTTATGGGGAGTCCGCTTGCGTCCACGGTTGATGCACGATGGCGAATCCCTGACCCTTCGCGATGCGATCCTGCGGCACCGCGGTGAGGCAACCCACGTGAGTCAGAAATTTGAAAAACTGAAGGGGGATGAGCAGGAGGCCATCATTGAGTTCTTGAAGTCTCTATAGAAACTCCAACGGCTGCGGTTTAGGCCGCAATAACCCGCCCTCCAATATCAGCGCCTATTGCACGATCAACGACAGCGAGATGGTCTGGGTTGTCGTACCCGAAGTCGCCTTCACGCTCAAAGTATAGTTTCCGGCTGGGGTGCCGCTCGAGCGCGGCGGCGGGCTGGTGGTACTGCCGCCTCCGCCACCGCAGGAAACCAGGAAGAGCGCCAGCGTTAACGGCAGGAGCCGGAGATATCGGCGCAATGATCTTTTGGACGCACGTGCTCCAGGAAGAACGACCATGCCCAGCATCGCGAAGGCCGATAGCCAGGCCGCAGGCGCGAAGCCTGCGGGAAGGATTGCCCCCGCGGTGCGCGCTGTGGTTGTGACGCCGACATTGAAGGTTGTGGGGGTGGTGGAATTAAACGCCTGGCTCGCGGGCACGGTGCAGTTGGCGCCCGCCGGCGCGCCCGTGCAACTCAACGTAGCGGTCCCGCCCATTCCATCGCCTCCAATAGAAAGAGTGTAGGAGGCGCTTTGTCCCGCAGTTACCGTGGCTGAACTTGAATCTCCGCCGGCGACACCAAGACCAATGTTAGGAGTCGTCGAAGAATACGTATAGCCATTGGCCAGGGTTCCTGTCTGGCCATCCGGATTGGTCACGACTACGTTCACCGCACCCGCGGCGTGCGCCGGAGTTGTGGCTGTGATCGAAGTAGCCGCTCACCACGGCCAGACCGGTGGCTGGCGTCCCGCCCAGACTCAAGGTTGCTCCCGGCAGGAAGCTCGTACCCGTGACGGTTACGCTCGTACCGCCGGCAGATGTTCCGTTATTGGGCGCGATGGCGGTCACTGCGGGTGCAGGGTTGTAGGTAAAACCATTCGTCAAAGTACCGCTTTGTTCTTCTGCATTGGTCACTACTACGTTCACCACGCCCGCGGCGTGCGCCGGCGTCATTGCTGTAATCGATGTACTGCTCACCACGGTCACGCCGGTCGCGACCGTCCCCCCGAAGTTCACCGTCGATCCTGCCAGGAAACCTGTTCCCGTAATGCTTACCGCCGTTCCGCCGCTGCTCGGTCCTGAGTTGGGGGAGATCGCGGTTACCGTCGGTGTCGGATTGGAAATTGCCGTGTAAGTGAAGCCTTGCGCTAAGCGTTCCACTCTGCGTGTCGCTGTTGGTTACCACTACATCGACAACTCCGGACGGGTGCGCCGCGGTGGTGGCTGTGATCGATGTGCTGCTTACTACTGTCACACCCGTCGCGGCCGTCCCTCCAAGTTTCACCATCGATCCTGTCAGAAAACCTGTTCCAGTGATGGTGACCGGCGTTCCGCCGCTGGTAGGTCCTGAGGCAGGCGAGATTGCGGTCACCGTCGGTGCCGGATTGGAAGCTGCCGTATAAGTGAATCCCTGCGTCAACTTTCCGCTCTGCGTGTCGCTGTTGGTCACGACCACATCCACGGCTCCGGCCACGCCCGGCGGGGTCGTGGCAGTGATCGAGGTTCCGCTCACAACCGTCACTCCCGTTGCCGCTGTTGCTCCCAGGCTTACAGTCGCTCCGGCCTGAAATCCTGTGCCCGTGATGGTCACTCCTGTGCCGCCGTCGGTCGTTCCCGAGTTTGGCGCGATGGAAGTTACCGTCGGCGCCGGAGCAGAAGTGCTGGTTACCAGAACCGAGCTTGCAAGCGACGGGACGCCGGCGGCGTTCAAGATAAACAGCATGTAATATCCCGGCGGCGCGATGTTGCCGTTAGACGGCGCGGTGACAGTCAAAGATCCGGAGCCCGCCGTGAACGACATTCCGACCATGCGCTGGTCCATGCCGAAGGCGTGAGTGACCGTGCCGTTACGAATGAGCACCACGGAGGCAATGCTGGCCGCATCCGGTGTTTGCACCGTAAACGGATTACCGTAACTGATGCTGGCAGGCGCGTTGGTAATGGTCGGACGTGTGGCCAGGCTTCCGTCCGACTGGAAGAGATAGGGAGGCTGGTAGACCTCGACGTGTGGTTCGTAACTTCCCCGTGAAGGATTGCCCCCGGCCAGCCAAACAGTCGCGTCCGGCAGCAATAGGGCTACGGAGTGATACAAGCGCGGGTACACATTTGCCCCCGCCGAGGAAATTGTATTGCTTGGGGGATCATAGAGATCCGCGTTCAGACTCGCGGTGCTGAGATCCTCGTCGTTCACTGAACCACCCAGCGCCACAACCTGGCCGTTGGGCAGCAGCACGGCGTTCATCTCAATCCGAGGCTGCGACATGTTCGGCCCGTAGGTCCACTTTGGAGTGGCGGCGCCGAGGTCGATCGTTTCTGTCGTGTTGGTCGCCGGGCTGTCTCCGCCCAGGATAAGAACGACCGGATCATAGTTATTCGCCGGCGTCAGGCCCAGCAGAACGGAGCTTCCGTACTCCCGGGTTCCACCGTAGTTTGTGGTGGCGACATTCTGGGTCCAGGTATTGTTCGAGGGATCAAACAGGTTCGAAACTGGAGGCGCGCCGGAGTAAAAAACTTTGCCGTTGGGCAAAAGATGCAGCCGGGGATATAGGTCCGGCGTAAACGGAGCGGTGAAAGGCTGGCTCCAACCTGAACCAACGGTATAGAACTCGACGGTGGTGTTTGTGTTTTCTCCCGTCTCCAGGAAGCCGGAGAAGGTCATGATGCGGCCATCGCCGAGAGTCAGGACGGTGGGATACCAGCGGCCGTGCGCCATGTTTGGCGCGTCAGTAAAGGTGTTCGTTGCCGGATCAAAAATCGAAGACATCAACGATCCCTGAAAAGGATCGTAGGCCAGGGTGCCGCCGTTGATAAACGCGCGGCCATCGGGCAGAACCACCATCCCGTTGCAGAACATGTCCCAGGACACGTTAAATTGGGTGACGTTCCCGTTGGTGGGATCCAAAAGCAGTGCGCCCGAGTTATTCGCCGGACCGAACGGCGGCCCTGAAGGACACCCTGCCAGGGAAGCTGGACAGTTTCCCGAGCCCGCCACCACCAGAATTTTGCCGTTGTGCAACAGGGCCACGTGGATTGGGTTGATGGGCATGGTGTAGGACATCGTCGTCCATTGCCCGATCGTCTGAACCTGGCCCACCAGCAGGGGCCCGGAGATTCCCACCAGAAGCAAGAGAAAGAAAGAACGCCATTTGAAAGACAAGGATTTCGTGAGTTCCACACCCACTCCTCCCCGCCCAGAACGCCCCGATCCACAGCGGAGTCACTTACCAATATCTAATATCTTAAGATGCTCGTTCAGGGCGCCTGTCACCCGAAGTCGTGACGCCCGCTAAACTCACCTCCCCAAGTTCACATATGCTAGCCGATCGGCCGATACTTTCGAAAGTGTCCAAATGGACTACAGGAAAGAGCACTGGCGAGGCGATTGCTATCGGCAAGTCATTGAAAACTAGAGCCGACGAGTGTGGGGGAATCCGTAAGACCAGGGCCAAATCGCGCCGTGTCGTGTCTGCACAGTGGTCTGGATTGAACATACTCAGCGCTGCTAAAGGGATACAGTCGCTGCTAGCCGGGACTCTGCTACCGGGAATCTCGAGCTGGGGAGGACCACATGCATCGTATGAACAAGTATCTGGGCTCGCTTCTGCTGGGAATTGGGCTCATTGCGCCAGTGGGAATTCAGGCGGCTAACAATTTTCGCGACGACCGCTATCAAGAGAGGCGGTACTACGACCGCGACTACAGGGACTACCATCGATGGGATCGCCGCGAAGACGACAGGTACCGGCATTGGGGATCGGAAAGGCACGAGGTTTATCGGCCCTTCTACCGACTGGATCGCGCGCAACAGAGAGCATACTGGCGGTATCGTCACGAACATCCGGACCGGTATGATC
>CAWEVE010000008.1:0-64401 GCA_963812465.1 Terriglobia bacterium | reverse complement strand
CCATTGCAAAATACGCCCAAGTTGAAATCGTCAGGCGTGCCGCCGGGGCCGCCGGTGTAGTCAGACATGCACGGAGAGCGCGGACGTTAGCACAGTTATGCGCGGCGCAGGGTGGTTTGGAATTTCGTGATTAATTCTGGCCCGGTGTGAGGCTCCTGGAATTCAAAACCGTAGCGGAAGACGATACGGTTGCGCACGACCGCCAGGACAGTGATTGCTTCGAGCGGAAATCTGATCTCCAGCTTCACGGTTTCCCCGATCGGTAAGTCCACCGGAAGAACAGCGGAAGTGCCCGATTCGCTGATATCCAGGTGCGGCCGGGAACCAATCCATCTCTCTGAGAAAAAATAATTACATCCATTTCCATCGGAATTCTTGGGGACCCACGAGTTTCGGCCTTAGTCCCAGTTTGCAAGGTTCGTCCCTCCCACAGCTATGTAGAGCAGTAGCATGGCAAGCTCTTTGTTAGGGCTTGTGGGGACGCTTTCCGGTTTTCCGACCGCGTTTACGATGTTCTGGGTGGATGCCTGGCTTCGTAGGCCGCTATCTCTGATTGGTGCTGCAGAGTGAGCCCGATGTCATCGAGCCCTTCGAGCAGGCAGTGACGAGTGAAATCGTCGATCGGGAAGGTTGCGGAGAATCCGTGATCGTCTTCGACTTTGCGTTGCTCGAGATCGATGTGCAGGTGGTAGTCGGGATGTTCGGCCGCGCGACGAGTGATTTCCGCAACTTCGTCCTCAGTCAGTGCGACTGTGAGTATTCCGTTCTTTACGCAGTTGTTGGCGAAGATGTCGGCGAAAGATGGAGCAATCACCGCCCGGAAACCGAAATCCTCCAGCGCCCAGACAGCGTGTTCCCGCGATGACCCGCAACCAAAATTCTTCCCCGTCACCAGCACGCTGGCTCCTGCGTGGCGCGGATGGTTCAGGGAGAAGAGGGATCGTGCGAGCCGTCTTTGCGGCGGGCGCCAGTCGTAGAACAGGAACTCGCCAAAACCGGTGCGTTCAATTCTTTTGAGGAATTGTTTGGGGATGATCTGATCGGTATCGATGTTGGACCGATCCAGAGGGGCGACCTTGCCTTTATGTTTGCGGAACGGTTGCATTAAAATCTCCGGTTCGCGGCGGGCGAGACGCCCGCCGGACAGCCGGCGGGCCTGTCCTGAGCGTAGTCGAAGGAACGCCGGCGCTACACTATTACTGAAATTTCCAAATTACTGAAACTTCCAATTACGGATGTCGGTGAAGTGGCCTGCAATTGCGGCCGCGGCGGCCATCATGGGACTGACCAGGTGGGTGCGTCCGCCGCGCCCCTGGCGTTCTTCAAAATTGCGGTTGCTGGTCGAGGCACAACGCTCGCCGGGTTGCAGGATGTCCGGGTTCATACCCAGGCACATGGAGCAGCCCGACTCCCGCCACTCGAAACCGGCTTGCTGGAAAACTCGGTCGAGACCCTCCTGCTCCGCTGCGTGTTTCACCGACTGCGAACCGGGAACCACCATGGCTCGCACCTTCGGATTTACGTGATGCCCTTTGGCCACACGCGCAGCGGCGCGTAACTCTTCAAGACGTGAGTTAGTGCACGAGCCGATAAAAACCCGATCAATCGAAATATCTTCCACCCGGGTTCCAGGTTGAAGCCCCATGTACTCCAGCATGCGCTCGGCGCTGCGGCGATCGGCATCGGTTTTCAAGTCGCTAAGTTCCGGGACGCGGCCGCTCACCGCAACCACCATGCCGGGATTCGTTCCCCAGGTCACGAACGGAGAAAGCTTGGTGGCATCAATTTCCACGATCTTGTCGTAGCGCGCGCCGGGGTCAGAAGGCAGGCTGCGCCAGTGCGCCAGCGCTTTTTCCCAATCGCCATTCGAAGTTTTGGGCGCGAAACGGCGCCCCTTGATGTAAGCGAAAGTGATTTCGTCGGGCGCCACCATACCGGCGCGAGCGCCAGCTTCGATGCTCATGTTGCATAGAGTCATCCGGCCTTCCACCGACAGCGAACGCACGGCTTCCCCCGCATATTCGATCACGTGGCCGGTCGCGCCATCGGTCCCGATCTGGCCGATGATGCCGAGCGCAAGATCCTTTGCCGTCACCCCCTCGGCCAGCGAACCCCGCACATCGATCAGCATGGTTTTTGGCTTGCGCTGTGTCAGGCACTGGGTGGCCAGGACGTGCTCGACTTCGGATGTGCCGATGCCGAAAGCCAGCGCACCAAAAGCGCCGTGGGTGCTGGTGTGGCTATCGCCGCAGACGATGGTCATGCCCGGCTGGGTGAGCCCCAGCTCCGGGCCAATCACGTGCACGATGCCTTGGTCCGGCGAGTCCATGTCGAATAACGGGACTCCGAACTCTTTGCAGTTTTTTTGCAGCGCCTGAATCTGCCGGGCCGCGATGGGATCCGTGATGGGGGTGCCGCGCGGCTCGGTCGGAATATTGTGGTCGACGGTTGCCACGGTCCGATTAGGCTGACGCACCCGGCGTCCAGCCGCGCGTAGCCCGTCGAACGCCTGCGGAGAAGTGACCTCGTGGACGAGGTGCAGGTCTATATAGAGAATCGGCAGACGGTCGGAGGCAAGTGACGACATGCTCATCCCAGACTTTCTCGAACAGCGTGCGCTTTTCAGGCATGGGGATCTTGTCTGAATGGATATTTTATCAATAAAGTGTGCGGGACCGGGTCGGAGCCTGTCCTGAGCGGAGGCGAAAGGACCCGATCCCAAGGGTATTAGATTATGATGATGCGTTCATCATCAACCGAAAATGATTAACGGCAAACGCATTGCGGTGGTGCTGCCCGCGTACAACGCGGAGAAGACGCTGGCCGCGACAGTAGCGGAGTCGCCCGGCCTGGTAGACATCCGGATTCTGGTGGACGATCACAGCTCCGATGGCACCGTAGAAATTGCTAAACGGCTGGGCCTGCAATTTTTTGTGCACGACCAGAATTATGGCTATGGTCGCAATCAGCAGACCTGCTACCGGGAGGCTCTCGCGGCGGGCGCGGACGTAGTCATCATGGTTCATCCCGACTATCAATACACTCCGCTGCTGGTGACCGCGATGGCGAGCATGGTGGCTTATGACGTCTACGATGTGGTGCTGGGATCACGCATCATCGGCGGACAGGCGCTGCATGGAGGCATGCCGTTCTATAAGTATGTCGCGAACCGGTTTCTCACCGCGTTCGAGAATATGTTTCTGGGGATCAAGTTGTCCGAATATCACACCGGCTATCGCGCCTTCAGCCGCAAAGTCCTGGCTGGAGCTCCCCCTGCTGGAAAACTCGGACGACTTTGTATTCGACAACCAGATGCTGGCGCAATGCGTAAATTTCGGCTTCCGCATCGGCGAGGTCTCGTGCCCAACCAAATACTTTAAGGAGGCCTCCTCCATCAATTTCGGTCGCAGCGTAACTTACGGACTGGGCGTGATCCGGACAACCTTGCAGTTCGCCCTGCAAAAATGGGGGTTGGGCCACTTTCGGATTTTCAGCGCGAAAGGCAGAAAGCTGGAAACGGAAGATACCAGCTATTACGTGCAGGGGGCTGTGGGGCCTCCAAGGTAGACGCCGGACCGCCTTTGGGAAAGTCCGGTTCCACCCCTTGAACCACCAAGGACACGAAGGACAACAAAGGAAGCCCTTCGTGTTACTTCGTGTCCTTGGTGGTTTAGAGTCTGCTGCACGCCGGATCCTTGGAGACTAAAGTCTCTCAGGATGACCGCTCATGGATTACGAGGCCTAGCGCGAAATCGACTTCCGAGTTGACATCGTCCGCACGTCCTCCTAACCTTGTCAGTCTCCGGTTATGAAAGTTCTTGTCATCGGGAGCGGTGGGCGCGAGCATGCCCTGGTGTGGAAGCTGGGTCAATCGGCGCGCGTTTCACAGGTATATTGCGCACCTGGCAACGGGGGAATCGCGGAAATAGCTGAGTGTTTGCCCGCGGACGTGAAGAACGTTGACTCGCTGGTGGCCATTGCTGAACAGGTTCGCCCGGATCTTACCGTGGTTGGGCCGGAACTGCCCCTCGCGCTGGGGGTAGTGGACAAATTCGCGCAGCGCGGCTGGCGGGTTTTTGGTCCGAGCAAGGCGGCCTCGCAGCTGGAGTCGAGCAAGAGCTTCGCGAAAGAATTCATGCAGCGGCATCGCATTCCCACCGCAAATTTTGCCATCTGCGATTCCATCGACGAGGTTTTGAAAGCCTTGCCGCACTTTCACGCGCCCGTAGTGGTGAAAGCGGACGGTCTGGCTGCAGGCAAAGGTGTGGTGATTTGCAAAACCAAGGAAGAGGCGGCGTCGGTCGCGGCCGAGATGTTTGGCGGAAAGACTTTGGGTGAAGCCGGACGGCGCGTGGTGCTGGAAGAATGTCTTACCGGGGACGAGCTTTCGTTTCTGGTGGTGAGCGATGGAGAGCGCGTGGCGCCACTGGTGGCAGCGCAGGATCATAAACGCATCGGGGATGGCGATACCGGCCCGAATACCGGCGGCATGGGCGCTTATTCCACCCCGAAGATCGTGGACGATCAGATGACGCAGTGGCTGTTGCAGCACGTGGCGCGTCCCGTGATAGCAGGCATGAAAGCGGAAGCGGCGGAGTACAAGGGCATTCTCTACTGTGGCCTGATGATGACGGCGCGCGGTCCCATGGTGCTGGAATTTAACTGCCGCTTCGGCGATCCCGAGACGCAGCCGATTCTGATGCGGCTCGAAAGCGATCTGGTCGAGGCCCTCGAGGCTTCGATTGAAGGCCGGGTCAGCGAGGGCGATTTCCGCTGGTCACAGGACGCTTCGGTGTGCATCGTGATCTCGTCCGGTGGATACCCCGGCACCTTCGAAGCCGGAAAGAAGATTCTCGGACTCGATGAGGCGGACAAAGTCGCGGGCGTCAAAGTGTTTCATGCGGGCACGAGCCGGCACGATGGCGCGTACTTCACGGCGGGAGGACGAGTGCTGGGAGTAACGGCGCGGGCGTCGGATTTAAAGACCGCGGTGGATCGTGCGTACGAGGCGGCTTCGAAGATCGCCTTTGAGGGCGCACACTACCGTAAAGATATTGCCGCCAAAGCGGTCAGGAAGTAGCTTCTCGGTTTCTAGCTTTCTGATCTTCGACAATTTAAGACTAAGGGAGATTCATGAGCACAAGCCACGGGTTTCCATTGTGATGGGAAGCGATTCCGATCTCGACGTCATGCGCGAGGCGGCCAAAGCGCTGGAAGAGTTTGGCATCGAGTATGAGATCGATGTGACTTCCGCGCATCGCTCGCCTGAGCGTACCGCCGAATTTGCGCGCAAAGCTGCGGGCGCGTGGAATTCGCGTGATCATTGCCGGCGCCGGCGGCGCAGCGCATCTGGCAGGCGTGATCGCGGCCCACACGACGCTGCCGGTGATCGGCGTCCCGATTCCGTCCACTTCGCTGCAAGGCATGGATTCGCTGCTGGCCACGGTGCAAATGCCGGCTGGCATCCCGGTCGCGACAGTTGCCATCGGCAAGCCCGGCGCGACCAACGCGGGAATTCTGGCAGCGCAAATTATGGCTTTGTCCAGCGAGCCGCTGGCCAAGAAACTCGATGCCCACAAGGAGAAGTTGGCGAATAGCGTGGACGAGAAATCCAGGAAGCTGAAGATTACGCTGGGGCTTCGTAGGTGATAATGTGGCGCGAGCGTCCCGCTCGTGCAGGAAGTGCCTGTGCCGCTTCCTGCACGAGCGGGACGCTCGCGCCTACATCTATTACAGATTTAAGCTTTTCAAATATTGCCTTAGCGGCCGCCCAGATCGGGGCGCTTGAGCGCAAACTCCACTGTGGCTTTCAGAAATCCCAGTTTGTCGCCGGTATCGTGACGTTTGCCTTCGAAAACGTAGCCGTAGATCTTTTCTTTCTTCAGCAACGGCTTCAGGCCGTCGGTGAGTTGCAGTTCGCCTCCGGCGCCGGCTTTGATCTCCGACAGCGTTTCAAAAACGGTCGGAGTAAGAACGTAGCGACCGATGACGGCGAGATTGGATGGCGCGTCTTCCGCGCGCGGCTTTTCCACCATGTCTACAACTTCGATACAGCTTGCCGTTGGATCCCGGCACGCGGCTTGGCGTCGAGCACGCCATAGGCGGAAATGCCTGGGCCTTCGATCACCTGGGTGGCAAGAACCGAGCATTGCTCTTCTCGAAAACATTCATCAGCTGTTTCAGGCACGGAACTTCGGCGTCGATCACGTCATCGGCAAGCAGGACGGCGAAAGGCTCGTTGCCCACCAGTTCGCGCGCGGTGAGCACGGCGTGGCCGAGGCCGAGCGCTTCTTTCTGACGCACATAGGCGATGTGGATCATGTCGGAAATCTGGCGCACGATCTGGAGCAGGTCGGTCTTGCCGCGCTCTTCCAGCATTTTCTCCAGCTCGTAGCTGACGTCGAAATGGTCTTCGATGGCTTGTTTGCCGCGTCCGGTCACGATGATGATCTGATCGCAACCGGCAGCCACCGCTTCTTCCACGCCGTATTGGATGATGGGCTTATCCACCAGCGGCAACATTTCTTTGGGCTGGCCTTGGTGGCCGGCAGGAATCGCGTGCCCAGTCCGGCGGCGGGAAAACGGCTTTGCGAACTCTCATCGTCATACTGACTTCCTTGCCTCTTGAAGCGAGCAGAAATCCACTTGCGGTGATCCTGGTGATTCTAAATGCTGCCCGGATGACCGAAGAGCAGTTAAAGTGTCGGGCTGTCGCTCCCCAGCATGCTCTTGCGAATGATTTTCATCGGCACCGACCCCTGCCGCATGAAGCGGTCGTGGAATTCCTGCAGGGTGAATTCGCGCCCCGCAGCTTTCGGTAGTCTTCCCGCAACTTCAAAATCTGCAGCTTGCCCAGAGTGTAATAGAGATAAGTTGGGTCGGAAGTCCCGCGCTTGGCTTCCTCTTCAGCCACGGGCGGAACCTGAAAGCCTTCCTCGATGAAAAATTTCTGCGCCTGGTCCAGCGTCATTTTGCCGGTGTGCATTTGGATGCCGGCGATGAAGCGGGCATCGCGCAGCAACGCGTCCAGCAATTGTCCGAGACGCAATTTTGGATCGTCGTTACCATAGCCTTCGTCGAGCATCATCTGCTCGGTGTAGTGTGCCCAGCCTTCGGCGTTGCTGTTGCTGTAGAGCAACTTGCGGGTTTTGGACGGGGCCGCCTGAGCCAGAGAAACTGAGTGTAGTGACCGGGATAGACCTCGTGAATGGCGGTGCTGACGATGGTGCCGCGGTTGAATCCCTGCATCCACTCCTCGACCTTCTCCGGCGTCCAGTCGGGCTCAGGCAGAGTGACGTTGAACATCGCTTCTTTGGCCTTGGTTTCGTAGGCGCCGGGCGTGTCCATGGACGCGGTGGTTAGGGCGCGCGCGAAGGGCGGCGTCTCCTCCACGATCGGCGGATCGGTGGAAGGCATGGTGATGATTTTCTTCTGCTGAATGAACTGGCTGCAGACCGCCCAGGATGTCGCGGAACGTTTGCAGCAATTGGTCGGCCGGGGGGTGATCTTTTCGCAGATCGGCCAGCACCTCCGCCAGGGTACGGTGAGGATCGATCTGGGCAGCCACTTCTTTAATTGTTGCTGGTTGCGCCGCAAGTCCGCATATCCGATCTCCAGCAGGCGATCGAGCGGGATATCAACCATCTCGTCGTACAGCAGCTTCTTGCTGAAGTTCTCGGCCCCCAGACGAAAATCGCCGTTGGACACAGGCAGCAGATCGTTCTGAAGGAATTTCTGATACTTACTCAATGCTTCCACGACGCCGTCGTTGCTGGCTTTGAACTCGGCCAGCAACTTGGGATCTTTCACCGCCTGGAACGCTTGCGGAACATCATTCGGAAAAACTCGATGGTGTCGGGCAGTTGCTGCAACGCCACTTCGGTGTACACTCGGGTGGATTGCTCAGGTTTTGGCGGGCCGCCTCCAAGGCTTTGGGAATCTCGCGCTCGCGAGCGATTACGGAACGCAAGGCGCTCGTCGAGCGGAGCGAAGTTGCGTCTCATGATGAGGAAGACGCTGTAGCTTACGCCCGACGTGTAAAGGTCAGGATCCCTTCTCCACATCTGAATGGTTTGCAGTTCGAGCAGACTGGCCTGAATCGCGGAGGATCAAAACTTCCAGGTCGCCGCGGGATTCTTCGGGCAGTTCGCTTTCCTGAATCGCGCTGAATTGTGTCTGGAAATTTCGTCAGTCCGGCAATCTCGGCTTCAACGGCCGAACGCGAGTAGTCCTCCAGTTTGTCGTCATACTGGTGGAATCCGGCCTGGGTGGCGGCGTGGGATGGGATTGGAAGTAGAAATCGAAATACTCATCCACCAGCCTGTCGAAGGCGGCATGGGTTGTCTGGGATGATCGCGCCGCCGGCTTGCGCTATGCCGGCCGGGATGAACAGAAAGAATTGAACCAGAACACAAAGTATGGAGGTCAGGAGTTGTTTGATCATTCGGGTGTAAACAGGCCTCGAGATTTACAGGTATGGCGTGACATAACAAACATGAAACCAGTTGAGAAATCAGACCGCACAATCACGGTGAACCCGGCCTACGACGGAACCGACGGCAAACTTTGTGCCGCGGGCGACAATTCTTCCAGACAGACTCCGCAATTGTGCCAGCACTTCCGGCGGCGATACCGCCTTTGAGACGTATTTCAGCGTGCCGTCGGGAGCAAACTGCGCGCCGCGCTGCGACGAAACGAATTTTGCCAGTTTTCCCGGATCGATTTCCGCATTCTGGCGAAACTTGATGCTGACCAAGTCGCGTTTGCGTTCGATGGCGGTCGCGCCGATCCGTATCGCCAGCAATTTCAATGCCGCATAGTCCAGAAGATTTCGCACCGGCGCCGGCGGCTCGCCATAACGGTCCTCGAGTTCGGCGCGGACATCGCTCAACTGCGACTCAGTTTCCACCCCGGCCACCCGTTTATACATCCGCAAGCGCTGATTTTCTTCCGGAATGTACTCTACTGGGATGCGGATATTGAGTCCCAGGTTGAGTTGGGTTTCGGCTTCGTCCGGCGCCGCTTCGCCTTTCATCTCTCGGACGGCGCGATCGAGCATCTGGGTATAGAGCTCGAAGCCGATGGCTTCAATATGCCCGCTCTGCTCGCCGCCCAGCATATTGCCCGCGCCGCGGAGTTCGAGATCGAGAGCTGCGATCTTGAAGCCCGCGCCCAGGTCGGAAAATTCCTTCAGAGCCGCCAGGCGCCGGCGCGCGATCGGAGTCAGCTCGATTTCGGCCGGCAGCAGCAGGTAGGCGTAGGCGCGGCGATTCGACCGCCCCACGCGCCCGCGCAACTGATAGAGTTCCGAGAGCCCCAAGCGGTCGGCGCGATTGATCAGGATGGTGTTGCACAGCGGGATGTCGAGGCCATTCTCGATGATGGTGGTCGACACCAGGATGTCGGCTTCGTGATGCATGAATTTGAGCATCACTTTTTCCAATTCGCCTTCCGACATTTGCCCGTGGCCCACGATGATGCGAGCGCGCGGCACCAGCGTCTGCAGCTTGGCCGCAATCTCCCAGATGCTGTCCACGCGGTTGTGGACGAAGAAAACCTGGCCGCCGCGCTCGAGTTCCTGCTCGATCGCGGACTGAATCAGCTTTTCATCCCAGCTGGCGACTACGGTTTGAATGGCGATGCGATCCTTGGGCGGGGTCTCGATCACGCTCATGTCGCGCAGCCCGACCAGCGACATGTGCAACGTGCGCGGAATCGGCGTAGCCGACATGGTGAGCACGTCCACCTGCTTGCGCATCTGCTTCAGTCGCTCTTTGTGAC
Organism: Terriglobia bacterium; assembly: GCA_963812465.1. Classification (GTDB taxonomy): domain Bacteria; phylum Acidobacteriota; class Terriglobia; order Terriglobales; family Acidobacteriaceae; genus JAIQFF01. The sequence goes on along the minus strand of CAWEVE010000008.1, from coordinate 54,621 downwards.
GCACCCCGAAGCGCTGCTCTTCGTCCACCACCAGCAGGCCGAGGTCGGCGAACTTTACGTCTTTCGAGATCAGGCGGTGGGTGCCGATCAGAATGTCGATTTTGCCGGCCTCCACTCTCTGCAGAATTTCTTTCTGCTGTTTCGGAGAGCGGAAGCGGCTGATCATTTCGATGGTGACGGGAAACGCGGCAAAACGCTGCTTGAAAGTTTCGTAGTGCTGGAAGGCCAGAACCGTGGTGGGCGCGAGCACGGCGACCTGTTTGTTGTCGCTGATGGCCTTGAAGGCCGCGCGCATGGCGATTTCAGTCTTGCCGTAGCCCACGTCGCCGCAGAGCAGGCGATCCATGGGCTGTCGTCGATTCCATGTCGCGCTTGACGTCGGCAATGGCGGTTTCCTGATCTTCGGTCTCGTTGAATTCGAAGGTGTCTTCGAACTCGCGCATCCACTCGTTGTCGGGCGAGAAGGCGTGGCCCTCGGCGGTCTTGCGCTCGGCGTAAAGCTTGAGCAGTTCGTCGGTCATGTCCTTCATGGCCTTGCGAACCCGAGCTTTGGTTTTGGACCAGGCTGCCGTGCCCAGATGGTTCAGTACCGGCTTGGCCCCTTCCGATGACCGGTACTTCTGCACCAGATCGAGACGAGTCAGCGGCACGTAGAGGCGCGCGCCCTCGGCGTATTCGAGCAACATGAACTCCGCGTTGCCGTCGCCCTGGTTGATCTCTTTCAATCCCTGATACTGGCCGATGCCGTGCTCGACGTGCACCACGTAATCGCCAACCTGCAAGTCGCGGAAATCGGAAAGAAACGCGGAAGTCTTGGACTTGTGCCGCTGCGGACGAGAGACCACCGAATCCGACTCGTCGAACAGATCGCGCGCACCAAGAATTGCCAGGTTGGCGTCCGGGCAGCATGACCCCGTCAGGAACGTAGGCCTTCGCCAGCGTGGCGGTGAGCAGTTCGCCGGAGAAATAGGAAGTTTCGTCGGCGTAGCTTTCTCCGCTGCGGGTGCGGCTGCCCAGGCGGAACGACACGGCGTACTCGCTGAAGATGTCGGCCAGGCGCTCGACTTCGCCGGTGTTGGGGACGGCGATCAGAACTCGCTTGCTGTCCGCGATCAGTTTCTTTACTTCCTCAAGCATGGCTGGAACCGAGCCGTGGAAGCGTGGCGTGGGCTGGGACTGGAATGTAATCGCCCGCTGCGGAATCGTCGCTGCGCTCGATTTCAAGATGCTCAACGTCTGCGCCGGGCAGGCTGGACAAATTCTTCCACCAGTCTTCCGGCGGGAGATACAGATCCGCGGGCTGCACCAGTTTGCCCACGCCGCTGCTTTCGTGGGCTTCCTCGATACGTGACCAGACGTGATCAAACTCGGGCTGCAGAGTATCGGCTCGTCGGTCAACACCAGCGCGCGCGGCAGCAGATCGAACACGGTGTGATTGGCGCCGGCCACCGGAGCGTAGAACTCCCATCCCGGAAACACAGTCACGCCGCCGGCGCGCACCGCCTGCTCGATGATTTCCTCGTTGCCGGTGATGCGCTTTCCGGAAAGGCGGGCGTGAACCGCGCCCAGAAGTTCTTCGCTGACCGGAGTTTCGGTGAGAGGAAGCAGCAGAGCTTCATCTACGGGATTGGAAGATCGTTGGGTGGCGGGATCGAACTTTCGTATGGATTCGACTTCGTCCCCGAAGAACTCGATACGCACCGGGCGTTCGTCTTCGGGCGAATACACATCGAGGATCCCGCCGCGCAGAGCATATTCGCCGGGCATTTCGACGACATCGGTGGAGTGGTAGCCGACCGTGTTGAGATGCGGAAGCAGCGAGTCAACTTCCAGCATTTCGCCGCGGCGCACCGTTCGCGCCAGATCGGCGTAATACTCAGCCGAACGCAGACGAAGGGCGGTGGCGGCAATCGGGTGAGACCACGAACGATGCTGCACCGGTGGCAATCTTCCACAGCGCGACTGCGCGCTCTTCCTGGATCTCGGGATGCGGTGAAAGATTCTGGAAGGGCAGGACATCGTGGTTGGGAAGGCAAGACCACGGAGTCTGGATCGGCGGCCCCGGTCAGTTCACAAAAGGCTTGCAGCACCGGTACCAGGTCTTCCGCAGCACGATTGTCCGGGACCACGATAATCAGGGGGCGTCCCACCGCCTTCTGCAGGAGGACCAGAAGCAAGGCCTTGGCGGTGGGAACGAGTCCGGAGACACGAATCCGCTCCGCGCGCTCCTTGAGATGGGAGGCCACACGCGAAAAAGCGGGCAACTTTTCTACGTCCGCGAAGAGATCGCGAACGAAGGGGAGGACCATTGCAATTTGATTTTAACAGGCCGGGACGGAATGCGCCGAACGTCACGGTCCACGTAGGCCCAGACGCCCTCGGCTGCGGCCGAGCGAAGCTCGGCAGCTTACGGCGTTCGGCAAGCCGAGCGAACTGCCGAGTCTTCGACTCGGCCTGGACGGGCGGGACGTCCGCCCTACACAGTTCGTAGCAGGGGACGGGTGAGGCAGGTGGGGCCGCCTCCGCCGTTGATGCATAGTTCCGAGCCGGGGAAGGTTCGCACGTCGAATCCTGACTGGCGAAGCTTCTGGTTTGTGTTTTTATTTTCTTCAGAGCCAGCAGGCGTTTGTTGCCCAGCGAGAGCACGTTGCAGGCCAGGGTCTCGCGTTCGGAATGAGTCGATCTCAATCAGGCTATAGCCGCGGGACTTCAGCAGCTCGACTGTTTCCACCGCCAGCCAGGGCAAATCCACCAGCGCGGTACGCTCATCGAGCAGGCTCATCAGCGACATCAGATGCAAACATGCTGAAGGTCCGGACCCGTAAGGCAACGGAGCGGAGATTACTTCCACGCCGTGAGGCTGAAGCAAAGCGCGCATCTGAGCAATTCCGGCGGCGTTGGTGCGATAGCCCTGGCCGATCAGCAGCGTTGTGGAGTCGAGCCAAACCATGTCGCCGGCCTCGGTTTTTCCTGGCGGACGCAATTTGTCCCGCCAGCGGAACGCCGAGGCTGCCGCAGAATTCGACGTGCCGCCGCGCTTCCGGAATCGCGGTTCGGCTTTCCCGGATTCAGGCCGATCAGGCCGTGATCGGTAGCCAGAGAAGGATCGTGAGTATAGACGGCGTCGAGCGAGAGATCGGAAGCAGGCGGGCAAATGGCAGCACTTCCGCCCCGGCAGATTCCAGCTGGCGGCAAAGTTCGTCATGCTGTGACTGTGCGGTTGAGAATTCGGGTGGATGAAAGAATCCCAGCTCACGCCAGCGATCGGACTGGGCAGGATCATCCCATCCGGCCGCGCGCGGGCGAGCACACCAGCACGCGCTGAAGCGTCCCCACCATGGAATGTCCGTTGAATGCCGGGCCAGCGAGTGCTTGCGCCATCTGATTTTTCTGAGTTGCTCAAAGATTGCGACCACCTTCCCGTCCTGCAATCTAAACAGGTCTTATGGCAAAAGCAATCTGGGAAGGCGCAATTCTTGCGGAATCGAACCAGTGCGTGGAAGTGGAAGGCAATCAGTATTTCCCGCCTGACGCTATTAAGAGCCGAGCATTTCAAACCGAGTGCGACTCACACCGTGTGTCCATGGAAAGGCACAGCCAGTTATTACGACGTCGAGGTAAGCGGCAAGCGCAATCACGATGCCGCCTGGTTCTATCCCGAGCCCAAAGCGGAGGCCAAGCAGATCAAGGGATATGTGGCATTCTGGAAGGGCGTGAAGGTGGAGAAGTAACGACGCGTTTTAGTTGCGATCCTGGAGATGTGGACGCTACACGCTCTCCACACGATCAGGATCGCGCGGCAATGCCGATGCCAGGACGAGTGCTGCTCCGGCGAAGAGCAATGTGTCCGCGACGTAGTTTATCGCTTCAGTGATCTCCGGCGTTGATCCGCCGTGGGCGAGGATCAAAATAAGCAGATATAGGAATAGAGTGAGGACGGTCATTAATGCGCCAATCGAGGCTGCGGCTATCCGAGATTGTTTGTTCAGGGCCAAGCCGATTCCAGCGGCCAGCAGGATCGCTCCTGCGAGGTATCCCCATACGCTGGGGAATGGAACCCATGATGGCGTCATCTTTTCCAAAGGAACGCCGGGCGCAAACTCTGGATGAAGAAAATGTTCTACGGCAAAAAAGATCGCAGCAATCGCTACGACGATGCGCCCAAATAAAATCATCCATTTCGATTGTTGCGGCGACGAGGCGCGACTATGCAGTCCGGCGAGAGCCCATGCGCCTCCGGCAAAAGAGAGATCTCTTAGCGCGACGGCCCACGCGAATCGATCTTTGGGATGCGCGAGCGCATTCGGTATATGAATCATGCAGACAAATAGAAAGAACATCAATCCGAGCAGGGTGGACGACAAGCGTACGAACTTCCTCACAGTAAGACTGGTAGCTGCTGCGAGCAGCGCGCATCCGACAAAATACGCCCAGAACAAGTGCGCCGGCATCCAGGACGGGACCATATTCTGCATAAACCTCGCGCCGCGGAAATGCTCGGTCGCGAATACAGCGAGTGGAACGGCGATGAAGACACAGCCCAAGGTGATGAGCTTGTCCCAGCCGCGAGCCGCGCTGATCTCTTTTCGAAGTATGAAAACTCCGGCGACAAGATAGATAAGCCCGGCAAAACACATCCAGAAATTTGTTGATGAAAGCATCAGAACCTCTTTCGCGAAGGTGCTGCGGCAGAGATTATATCCCGGTCGGCGAGGGTTGCGAGAACAGATGGCCGAGGACGTTATCGATCCATTCGATTGCTCGGGGACTTCGAGGCGCTGCTGCGATGTATGGAGTGCGAGCCTACGCACGGGCTGCGGATCGCAGATCTCCTGATTGCTTTGCCGGAGCCAACACGATCAGGACTACCCCGATGACGGCGAGCACCGCCACGCCCCACAGTTCTTCACGTGCGACCAGATTGCGCAATGCCTGCGCCCCCATGAGCGCGGCGTGGGCCAGGCTCGACCATGCCGTGAAAGCGATCAGGCTACGATTCGCCGCCGGATTACGGGCTGCCAGTAGCAGGAAGACACCGAGTGTGACATAAAGGCTAAACATCATCGCCAACGCAGGCTCTTGCCGCACAAACATCGTCAAGGGATAAACTAAAGCAGAAAGATCACGCCCACCACGACCAGCACAACCTTCAGCGCACGTTCCGGCTCATGGCAACCCTCCTGTTAAAAAACCAAAATTGCGAAAAGTGGAGCACGCATTCGTCGTAGAACACAACTGAAGGGGGAATGTTAGGTCGGACGGGAAGCAAAGGTCAATTGCACCTGGCAGAGACCCTCACCTCTATTGCAACTTCGAGTACTCTGTTTTGGCTTGCTTCAGGATTTGCACATCGGGGTCGGCATCTTTCCAGAGCGCGAGGAAATCTTGATATGCCGCCTTGGCTTTGACGTGTCGCCTTGTAGAGCATAGGCGCGGGCAAGGTCAAGATGGGCGAGAGCTCCAACGGGATTCAACACCAGTACGCGGTGGTCGACTATTTTCTGAAACTCTGCTGCGGCCTTGCTGCCATCATGCGCAGCCAGATAGGCTTCGCCACGCACATAGATGGGATGCAGGCCAACCGCTATTCCCAGTTCGTAGGGGGCTGCGGCTTGAAGCGCCTCGATGGCCTTCGAAGCGTCCTTGCTGCTCAGGGCGAGTTGCGCCTGCAGAGTCGGCACTAATTCCAGCTGGACGATCGTGTCTTCCGGATACCGCTTGCCAAATCATCCGCCAACACCTTCGCCCGCGCCTGCATCTCCGATCAACGCCAACGCCAATGCCGCTTTGTACTGCACGTCCCGACCGGTGGAAAGCTCGAGCGCAGCAGCGGCCCGCTGCCGTGCCACGGCTGGATTTCCAACGAGAGCTTCCAGCAGAGCTGCTGAGGTTTCGTACCTGGCTGCCGTCTCTTTCTCCTGCGCATGTTGGGCCGAGGCGACTGCACGGCGGGAAAGCTCCCGGGCCTTAGCTAGCTGCCCGGAATAGGCGGCCGTATCGGCTTCGTGCGGCCAGCAGTATGTCTTCCACTCCCGGCTTTCCCGTCGCCCAGGTTACCTCTCGCGCCATGCTCGCGGCATCGTTCTTCAGGAAGGCAAGCAGGTACACAATCCAGTGCAGGTAGTAGGAGTCGAGTTTTTTCTTCTGCGCCTCTTCGACCGTGGCTCGGGCCTCTCCCGGGCGATTCAGAAAGAAATAGGAGAGAGCGAGGTTCTCATAGTTAATACCGCTCGCCGAGTCGAGGCGGACGGCTTCACGGGCTTCCACCAGTGCTTTGTCATACTGTCCGAGAAGGCTGTATAAGAAACTCAGGTTGGTCGGCGGGACATAGTCACGAGGATAGGTCTGAGCCCAGAGTTCATAAGACTGGCGCGCCTTTTCCAGGTCGCCCAAGACGAAATTGGTAGTAGAAAGACTCGATGGTCAGCCTCTCCCGCTGGCTCACCCTCTCGCGCAGTTCGTAAGCCTTCCGCGTGTTCTCCGCCGCCAGGGTGGTTTCCCCGAGATTGTCGTAGCTCACCGCAAGCAAACCATAGGCTGTGGCGAAATTCGGGTCGAGGCGGATGGCCCGCTGAAGCAAGGGCACGGCGCCGGGATTATCGTCTCTTTCCGCAATGGCCCTCGCTCCCAAGCTGTAAGCCTGCAGCGCCTCGAGGGAAGGCGTGGTCGCTTCTTCAAGCGGGGTGGCATATTTCTGGACCGAACTGAGCGATTCGCCCAATTTGCGGCGTAAGCTGACCGCCGCACTGTCGAGCGCCTTCAGAACTCCTTCCTTGTTTGCCGCCTGCTCTTGCACTTCCGCCAGCAAATCTCCTGAGCTGCAGTTCACCGCCTTGAGGCCAAGCACGTACTGGTGCCGAGAGCAACAATGGAGCCGCTGAGCATCGCCTTGCTGCCCATACGCTCGCAGACCTCGCGTATAACTTCCGGTGTCAACCGCTCCCCTGCGGGCCGTCCCATCAGCTTCAAAGTCTCATTTATCCTGGGCTCGGAAACCAGGTCAAAAAAAGGGGATTGCTCAAGCTGTACCGAAAGTCCTTGCTTCAGCGTGTCGTCGAATACGCTATCGGAGGTTTTGTTGTCGAAATCGGCCAGAACAATGCTGTCCTTGTCGGTCAGGCGATTGCTTTGCTGCGAGCGATAGTAGAGGCTTCCGCCAACTATCAGGGCGAGCGCAACGACAGGAACCCCAATCTTCCAGAGCTTCCCGACCCGAGGCCCAGGAGCCCGTGCCACAGGCCCAGGCGCCGAGATCTGCAGCGGAAAGATGACCGCCTTCCGAATCTCGCTTCAGCCGCTGCAAGTCCGTCCGCATGTCGGCTGCATGCTGGTAACGCAAATTGCAGTCTTTCTCCAGAGCCTTGTTGATGATCTCTTCCAGCTTGGCAGGCACATCGGGATTCAATCTCACCGCAGATGTTGGAGTCCCGTCCAGAATGGCTTTGAAGACAACCCCTGAACTTTCGCCGCGGAACGGCAACGTCCCTGTTGCCATCTCATAGAGCACCACGCCGAAGGAGAACAAGTCGGTGCGAGCGTCCAATTCCCTGGCTCGCACTTGCTCCGGCGACATATACGCAACGGTGCCCAGCGTCGCCCCCGGACTGGTCAGGTGCTGCACATCCGCCGTCAGCGTCTGCGTATCAGCCGCTGCGTTCTGGCTGGCCGAACTGGCCGACGGAGCGACCTTGGCCAGTCCGAAGTCCAGAATCTTGGCGTGTCCGCGTTTGGTGACGAAGATGTTCGCTGGCTTGATGTCGCGGTGGACAATGCCCTTGGCAGTGGGCGGCCTCGAGCCCATCTGCAATGTCGATGCCGAGCGCCAGCAGACTGCCGGTCTCCAGTGGACTTCCTGCGATGCGGTGTTTCAGCGTCATCCCTTCCAGGAACTCCATCACGATGAACGACTGGCCTTCGTGCTTCGCCGATTTCGTGGATGGTGCAGATATTGGGATGGTTCAGGGCTGATGCCGCCCGCGCCTCTCGGCGGAAGCGTTCCAGTGCTTGCGGGTCTTTTGCAACGTCTTCAGGCAGGAACTTCAGGGCGACGAAGCGGCCCAGTTCGGTGTCCTCGGCCTTGTAGACCACGCCCATGCCGCCGCCACCCAGCTTCTCAACGATGCGGTAGTGGGAGATGGTTTGGCCGATCATGCGCAAGCATGCTATGGCGGAAGCATAGGCAAGTCAATGAAAGCGGCAGTTGTGGTATCAGAAGAATTGTTGGCTAAGAAAATCGGCGTTGCACTGCGCCATTGCACTCATAGATCGTTCATGAGTGTCATCGCCGGATTTCGCCGATCAGCGAAGGGGTCAGACCCGAAGTCCAGTTCTCTTGACGCAATCTGGCGATGTCCCTTGTCGGCGCACTCCCGAAGAAGCGGCTGTATTCCCTGCTGAACTGCGAAGCGCTTAGATAACCCACGCGCTGGCTCGCAGTACCGGCGTCCATGATCGTCGACAACATGAGGCGCCTCGCCTCTTGAAGGCGCAGCACCTTTTGATAGTGCAGCGGGCTCATCGAAGTGACAGACTTGAAGTGCTCATGGAAAGAGGAAACGCTCATGTGCACCATCTCGGCCAGGTCTTCGACCTTCATGGGTTGAGAGAAGTTATCTCGTAGCCAGGAGATGGCCTTGGCAACACGGTGCACGCTGGACTCTGCAAAACCCATTTGTGCTACCCGAACACCTATGGTGCTGCGCAGGAGCCGGATCAAGAATCTCATCCATAACAAGTGGGGCAAGCAGCTCAGTGTCCCCCGGTTGTCGCGAGACATTCCATTAACCTCGTCGTGGCGTTAACCATGCCTGCATCCGCCGGAGTGAGGTAAACCGCGCTTCCTCTCCTGAACTGGAGGCAGCCCGTGCGGAAACACCTTCAGCGCCAGCTCGGCAATCTTGCGCGGGTCGAGGTCCAACCTTAAAGCGAGGTAGGGCTCGGACTGGCTGGCGTGCGTGACCTGGGCAGCCACCGGCAGAGCCACGGAGAATACGATCATGCGCGATGCGTCGTACTCATACACCTCGTCCCCAACGATGACGGTCTTCGCTCCTTGTGCGACGATGCATAACGAGGACACTCGCAGCGCATGCACACACTCCTTATTTACTCGTGAAAAGCGGCTGGCATGCAAACCAGGGACACGCAGCTCGAAACTACCGTCGTGAGGGGCGTAGGCGGCTAGCAGGCGGGCCAGTTTAGCTGTGTCTGGTTCATTCGAATCCACTCCATCACCCACCCGCCGTATAGACACCACTTTGCCATTGGTCTTCACGCCTTCGACAATATGCCTTTTTGCGAAACATTATTGTGCTCACTGCGCTTGCGCGAGGAGGGCAACATCGAGCTTTGAATAGTACTTCTTCACATCGTTCGCTCCGTATTTTTCACGGAATTTCTCGACGACATGCGAGACTCGTGCGGCATCCGTGATGGGAACAGCCTGAAACTCACCTTGTGCGCCGCCCGCATCGATTCGAATCGAGGGGTTCTTCAGCACGTTCTTGTACCACTGCGTATCCGACCCCTGCACCGGCAGGAGATAAAGTTTGTCTTCGTCTTCCAATACGAACCATATCGGGTTTGAAATTGCCTTCCCTGACTTTCTGCCGGTCACAGTGATGTTGATTTCGCTGAGATCGGGAAAGATGGTCTTTTAGAGTATCGTTTGAGCCTGTCATGTGCACTCCTTCCCCTGATTATGCTCATACTACTCTCTCTCGATCGTCACCTGATTTACTTGCGGTATTGCTCGTCGCTGACCTGCTCCATCCAGTCGACCACCTTGCCGTCCTTCTTTTCCTGAATGGCGATGTGCGTCATGGCGGTTGTCGGCGTAGCTCCGTGCCAGTGCTTCTCGCCGGGCGAGAACCAGACCACATCACCGGGCCGGATTTCCTCGACCGGTCCGCCCCAGCGCTGCGCCCAGCCGCAGCCAGCCGTGACGATGAGAGTCTGACCGAGCGGATGCGTGTGCCATGCAGTCCGCGCGCCCGGCTCGAAAGTTACGCTGGCGCCTTGAACAAATGCCGGATCGGGTGCCTGAAAGAGCGGATCGATCCGCACCGTGCCAGTGAACCACTCTGACGGGCCCTTGACGGAAGGTTGCGAGCCAACTCTTTGATTTCCACGTCTGTATTCCCTCAGTGGTGACCGGAACTCGGGAATCCCGATTCGCACGCTGTCCTCCCGAAACCTGCCGACTTAGCGATTGACCAATTTCTGCAGGTTCTCCGGGTACCGCGCTCCCTGCACCGAAATCTTCGAAGTGGCGCTGTCGATTTGGCGGAGATCGTCGGGTGTCAGTTCAATAGCAGCGGCGCCGATGTTTTCTTCCAGCCGGTGCAACTTCGTCGTGCCGGGGATGGGAACCATCCAAGGCTTCTGGGCGAGAATCCAGGCGAGCGCGATCTGCGCGGGCGTCACTTTCTTCTCTTCGGCGATCTTGCTGAGCAAATCCACCAGGGCCTGATTGGCTTTGCGGTTCTCCGGCGTGAAGCGCGGAACGATATTGCGGAAATCGGTCTTATCGAACTGGGTTTCTTCGCTGATCTTGCCCGTGAGGAATCCTTTTCCCAAGGGGCTGAATGGAACGAATCCGATCCCGAGTTCCTCGAGCGCCGGCAAAATTTCCTGCTCAGGCTCTCTCCACCAGAGTGAATATTCGCTCTGGAGTGCCGTGACCGGCTGGACTGCGTGTGCGCGACGGATGGTTTGCACGCCTGCTTCAGAAAGGCCGAAGTGCTTCACCTTACCTTGCTGAATCAGGTCCTTCACCGCTCCTGCTACATCTTCGATCGGCACGTTCGGGTCAACGCGGTGCTGATAGTACAGATCGATGACGTCGGTCTTGAGCCGCTTGAGCGAGCCCTCGGCGGCTTCCTTGATGTGCTCTGGCCGGCTATTGAGGGCATTCCACTTGCCTCCATCCTCCGGATTCGGCGTCCAGCCGAACTTCGTTGCGATCACCACCTGATCGCGGAACGGAGCAAGAGCTTCGCCCACGAGTTCTTCGTTCGTGAACGGACCGTAGACTTCGGCGGTATCGAAGAATGTGACGCCGCGTTCGACGGCCGCCCGAATCAGGGAGATCCCCCCTGCTTGTCGACCGCGGGACCGAGGCCGAAGCTCAGTCCCATGCAGCCCAGCCCGATGGCTGATACTTCCAGATTGCTTTTTCCAAGTTTGCGTTTTTGCATTGTTTCTCTCCTACGCTGCGAAATTCGTGCCGCATGGGCACCGCAAGCCATAAGCATAATTTCCTGAACCCTGGGGCTCTTGCCTATTTCGATGAAGTTCTTGCCAGATTCTCCGAAGTTCGCCCGGTTAATCATTCTGTTTGTGGATGCTTCAACGGCCCGGCTAGATCTGTCCTTAGAACTCCAGGTGGAAGCGGAACCCGGGTGCCAGCACGGGGCCTCGGTCGCGATTATAGCCGGGATGGTCGATGTGCTGAATTTCGACGCCGCCGAAAATGCCGCGCCAGAGATGCGCGTTGTAGTAGCTCTCGATGATATTTTCACGGCCGTAGTTGAGTGCGCCGTCGCCCAGCAGAAATCCTAATCCGCCCAGCGCGAGATAGTGCTGATGATCGGCGGAGATGCCGTTGGTGACGAACACCGCACCGATCTTGTCCAGCGTGCGATGCCAGGCGTTTCCCGCCAGGTCGGCGCCGACCTCCACCGTTTCATCCACCTCGGTGTAGGCGAAAGACTCGTGCTGGCCTTCGTTCCATCCCCAGCGCGGAAGCCGCGAACATGGCGCGGCAGTTCCTGTTCAAGGTTGACGCCGAAACCGTACTTGATGGTCGTCTGCAGGGGATGATTGCGGATCTCCGGGCGCGGCGTCTTGCCCGCCAGAAAGTCGTCGACGGCCTGCCGGTACACACCCATGTTGGCATGATTCACAAATGACAGCAGCCGGACCGTGCCGACGCTGGCCGGCGATTAGCTGAGGATGAAGTTCCAATTCGAAGTTTTCCGCCCGGGCGCGGCGCAGATCCCAATCGAGATCAAGACCGTTGGCCACCTTCGGCATCAACGCCTCGGCGAAGCGCAACGCCCAATTGCGGTCGTGATATTCGGCCATCACGCCGTAGGTGTAGCCGCGAGTGTCGGCGGCATAGTCGTAGGCTCCGTTGTTGTCCACCGTCCAGTTCATGAACTGGTAATGGCTGTCGCTGCCCACGGCGTTCAGATCGAAAAAATCGGCCATACCGAATTTGCCGGCGCGCAATTCCAACCGGCGGACCGGCAAACTGGTGGCCAGGGCGAAGGGCCCGCGCTCGGCCTCCACCGTCTCGTCGCTCAGCGGGATTATTTGACGAACCATGGCGCGGGCCAGATAGGGAGCTGGGGCCGAGTTCAGGATTGCGCACCACGTCGACGTTGATGTAGCCGGCTAGTCCGAGGGCGTCGCTGACCCCGCCGCCGTCGGCGGTCTTCAACGTCGACGAAAACTTCTGTGGTGTGGGTCAGCTCCAGCCCAAGAAAAAGCGTGGCCACGTTCGAGGTGGCATGCTCGGCTTGCGAACGAAAGCTGTTGGGCCCGCTGTATTTCGCATCAAACGAAGGATGCCACTGAAAAATAATGTTGCTCTGGCCAGATATCCAGTAGCGTGTCGTCTGGGAATGAGGGAAGAGAGTTACCGACGGATCGTCCGGAGGCGCATCCGATTGACCGCGGGCGGGCACCATCGAGCCGAGCGAAATCAACGCCGGAATGGCGGCCCGACTGCGAGACGATTGCGGGAAAGTCGTTGCATTCCCCCGGTCACTGATTCGCTTCCCTGATTCGCGTCCGTTGAACTTCTTATACGCTGATCTTGCTTCGTTCCATATCCATACCAAACCAGTCCCGCTGCCGCCGGTCAAAAGTATATCTCTTTTGATTAACTATAGTTAACTAATGCAGAGAAGGACAGACCGCGGAATTCGGAAGGGTGCGGAGGAGATAAACGGGGAAATAAAAAGGGACAGCCCGGAGCCCCCCGAGACTGCCCTGAGCTCTCCCGGTTAGGAGAGCATGTCACTGTCGAAAAGATATCGAAGGCATGTTGCAGGATTGTTGCTGGCAGGTGAATTTCCGGTAAATTCCGCCGCAGCTCCAGCTTGGAGCGGTCGCGCTAGCCCGGGGCGATTCGGCCGGTCCGCGCGGGCGGGTCGCCCGCGTCCACACGGGCTGGGTTGGCTGATATATTTATTCGTTCTCGCAGCGAACCTTGCCATGTCCCGCAAAGTTGACGCTTCACGCAAATTGCAGAAACGCGCCGAGCAGATGATTCCCGGCGGGGTCAATTCGCCGGTGAGAGCTTTCCGTTCGGTGGGATGCGACCCGCCATTCATCGTTCGCGGCCAGGGATCTCATCTCTGGGATGCAGATGAGAATAGGTACATCGACTACGTGGGCTCGTGGGGACCGTTGATTCTGGGACACGCCCCTCCTGGAGTGCCGGAAGCGATCGCTGCGGCCGCAAAAAATGGAACCAGCTTTGGAGCATCGACCGCCGCCGAAGCTGATCTTGCCGAGATCGTGATTTCGGCATTTCCCCATGTGGAGAAAATACGTTTCGTCAGCTCCGGAACCGAAGCCACCATGTCGGCCATCCGGCTGGCTCGCGCTTATACCAGGCGGAAATACATTGTGAAGTTTGAGGGCTGCTATCACGGCCATGCCGACGCGCTGCTGGTGAAAGCAGGTTCGGGCGTGGCCACGCTCGGCATTCCAGGGTCGGCGGGCGTGCCGGAAGAATTCACCCAGTTGACGATCGCCCTTCCGTTCAATGACGTGGACGCGCTGGAACAGGCTTTCGACAAGTTCAAGCACCAGATCGCTTGCGTGATCGTGGAGCCGGTCGTCGGCAATATGGGATGCGTGCCGCCCGCGCCCTTGTATCTGGACGCGCTGCGCGAGATCACGCATCGCGACGGGTCCTTACTGATCTTCGATGAAGTGATGACTGGTTTTCGCCTGGCGTTTGGCGGGGCGCAGGAGCGCTACGGAATCCTTCCCGACCTGACCACCTTCGGAAAAATTATTGGAGGCGGACTGCCGGTTGGCGGTTACGGTGGGCCGGTCGAAATTATGGACATGGTAGCCCCGCTCGGTCCGGTTTATCAGGCGGGAACGTTGTCGGGAAATCCGCTGGCCATGGCCGCGGGCCTTGCGACTCTGCGCTATCTTCGCAGCCACAAAAGCACCCTCTATACCGACCTGGAGTTGCTGAGCGCGCGATTGGTGGAAGGGGTAACGGAAGCAGCCAGGGATGCCGGAGTCTCCATTTGCTGTAACCGGGTGGGCTCAATGTTTACCTGGTTCTTCACGCCCGGCCCGGTTACCGATTGGACCTCGGCCGCGAAGTCTGACACCGAAGCCTTTGCCCGCTTCTTTCGCGCCATGCTGGAAAAAGGCGTCTATCTGCCTCCTTCGCAGTTCGAGGCCGCATTCCTCAGCGCGGCCCACACGGAGAAGGACATCCACCAAACGATTTCAGCGGCCAGGCAGGCCTTCGCGACCGTGGCGGTAAGTTAACACTACTGATTGATTGTGTGGGACCGGGTCTCTGACCCGGTCAGGCGGTGCGAAGCGCCGCAGAAATGTTCGGATGAACAAACGCCGCCCTTCGGGCCGCCCGACCGGGTCAGAGACCCGGTCCCACACGTGCATTTCCCCCCATCATCTCCGGAACCGTCACAAACTCGAACCCTTCCGACTTATAGCGGGAGAGCAGTCGATCGGTGGCTGTGATGGTGCGGGAACGATCCGTGCCGAAGGCGCGATGTCCGCCGTCGTGCAGCAGGATTACATCCCCGCCGCGGACCTTGCTGGTCACTTTTCGCTCGATGTGTTCGACCGAGGGCGCGTTCCAGTCGTAGCCGGTCACGTTCCACATGATTGGCGCGAGACCCATCTGGCGAACGATCCGCAACACGGCCGGTCGGCGGGCGCCGAACGGGGGCCGGAACAGATTGGAGTGCTCGCCCACGGCGTCGGTCAAGGCTCGTTCGCAGGCGGTGAGCTGCGACCTGACCTCGCGTGAACTCTTAAAAGTTAGCGAGGGATGAGTGAAGGTATGGTTCCCGACCACGTGTCCAGCTTTCACCACTTCGCGGGCAATATCCGGACG
Organism: Terriglobia bacterium; assembly: GCA_963812465.1. GTDB lineage: Bacteria > Acidobacteriota > Terriglobia > Terriglobales > Acidobacteriaceae > JAIQFF01. Next base: position 39,497 of record CAWEVE010000008.1, on the reverse strand, counting down.
TTGCGCAACGAAACTGCCGATCAGAAAAAAAGTGGCGTGCACATCGTGCCGGGCCAGAACTTCCAGCAGACGATAGGTGTACGGATCGTTGGGTCCGTCGTCGTAGGTGAACGCCAGTTGCCGTGACGGGCGGCCTGTCCCAATGAAGGTACGGCCATACCACTGCCCGGTCGGCGCCATCGACTGATAGCCGGCGGCGGAAACCGCGGTGACAGCGACAGCAGCACCGGTCAGGTAACCCCACATGACTTCGCGATTGTAACCGGAGTGCAGATTGAAGATTAGGGATTTCAGGTTTGTCAATTGGCAAACTGTAATCATGAATCCAAATCTTCAATCTAGAATCTGCTGTTAACTCTTTCCGCAATTGCCTCCGGGCGACAAGCGAGATATGCTGCGAACGAACTCTCAATTCCTCTGAACGTGCTCCTGTAAACCATGGCCAATCTTTTTGAGCTGCCTCGATATATTGCAGTGGAAGGCCCTATTCGCGTCGGCAAAAGCACGCTGGCGCGGATCCTGGCGGAGCGTCTCAACGCGCAACAGGTCATGGAATCGGAGGACAATCCTTTCCTTGGCGCCTTTTACAAAGGCGAGCCCGGAGCGGGCTTCCAGGCGCAATTCGCCTTCATGATTCGCCGCTTCGAGCAACTGCGCGCCCTCGATCTCGGGCCGCGCTCCCAGAAAACCGTGGTGACCGACTTCGTCTTTGAAAAGGACAAAGTCTTCGCCTGCTTGAATCTGAGCGACCAGGAACTGGAAACTTATAACCGCTACTACAACTACTTCCGCGAGCAACTGCCCACGCCCGACCTGGTCATCTACCTGCAGGCCACGCCTGAGGTGCTGAAGAAGCGTCTGAAGAAGAAGAACGCGCCCGGCGAGAAGGCGATCAATGAAGATTATCTCGGGGAAGTGATCAAGGCTTATGAACACTTTTTCTTTCACTACACGTCTTCAGACCTGCTGATCGTGAATACTTCCGAAATTGACTTCGTGGAGCGCAACCAGGATTTGCAGGAACTGCTGCGCAAGGTTTCAGCGCCGATCAAGGGAACACAGTACTTTTTGCCGCTCGGGAGTCAGGAAGCGGCCAGCGCATGAAAACGGTCGTTGGTCTTTGGTCGATGGTCGTTTGCCCGTAAGACGATCTCAATGCTTCGCGCGTCCCCGACTCCGTCGAAACATTCGCCGATCGTAGCGCAGCGGTTCCGGCGGCGTGCGGCACAATCTGCTGAAATTCCGGATGCTGCGGATTGATCAGCCAGTTGTTCTCATTGACCGCCAGAGCCGAAGGCACCAGCAACAGGCAGGTTTCCGCTTTCTTGACGAACTCGTCGCCAATCTGGGCAAGCTCCGATGGCGCGGGCGTTTCCCGCCAATGCGGCGGCATCTCGCGAGCCTGAATTCTTTTCCGAGACACACTGTCAGGAACACCCGCCGTTGCCAGCACCAGGTCGTCGGGAGCGTCTTCTGGGTCAAGATGAACAAAATATTCCAGCATGGCGAGAGACTGGTGTTCGGAAGTGTAAGTCAGCCGCGTTCCTGGACTCGACCAGCGTCCGCCATAGCGGTACGCGCCTTCTCCATCGAACGGACTGCGAGCGTAGGCTGCGCGCAGCACGCGGAAGACACGAGTCAACTCATGCCACCGTAGGCGATGCGGCCGAGAAGGTTTTCTACCTGGCGCGCTCCCAGTTCGGTGTCGATAGCAGCGATAGGCGCTACTCCTCCCAGGGCGCGATTGGTGCGCTTGAGCCAGCGGCTGGCGCGCGCTCGGTCGCCCAAGGTTTCGCGCGCCAAAGCCAGAAGACGCGCCATACGGTAGAGTCGGTCGGATTCGAAGCGGGCCAGGCGTCCGCGGCGGCGACGCTGCAGGCTGCGGGGAGAGAGATCGAGCGCCCCGGCCAGCTCTTTCAGGGTCAGACCGGAAGCCTGCATCAACTCGCCGAGGACAGCGTGAGGGAATCCCTCGCGAATCGCCTCCCGCAGATCGCGATCGTTGGCCAGCGACCGCCCCAAAACGCGCTTTCCACCCAACTGCCGCAGCACAGCTTGCAGTTCGTTTGCCATTTGTCGTCTATTATAGCGACAAATGGCACCAGCGGGCAACGGGCTTATTCAATGTGGGCGCGAGCGTCCCGCTCGTGCAGGCAAAACAGCAGCCATCAGCCGCTGGATAAAGTCCGAGTGCCAGCCCATCTTACTTCTCGTATCGAGGGAGCGAATAAATAGACAGCCCCTTACCCACTTTCGAAAACTCAGGATCGGCGGTCACCAGCCACGCACCCTGCTCGATTGCGAGTTCAGCGGCCAAGGCGTCAGCGTAGCCGAGGCCGTGTTTCTGTTTCAGTGCGCCGGCCCGGGTAGCTCTTTCCCGGTCCACGGCGATCACCGTGATTGGCATTCTTTGCAGACGGGCTTCAGCTTCACGGGCACTTCTTTCCCCGTGACGCCGCCAGGCAATGTAGAAGACCTCGCCCCAGGTTACAGCGGAGATCAAGAGCGGCAGGTCCTGCCGCAAAGCTTCGGCCAGCAGTTGGCGCATCTTTTCCGCGACGCCTGCGGCGGCCCTCAAAGAAGCCGAAAAGCGCGTTGGCATCGAGCACAAAGCGACGCGGCGCTCCCGACGCACGGACATGGGCATTACCGTTTCTCTCTCTTGCGCTCGCGTTCCCTCTCCGCGAACGATTCCTCAAACATGGAGGGTTCGCCAGGAGCCGGTTTGAGAAAACCCATGATTTCATCTATTTGTCGCTCGGTCATGGGAGTGAGAACCAGCCGCCCGCCTTCTTCGCTCCAGGTGGCCCGGGTGCCTTTTTCCAGGCTGAGACGTTCGCGCAATTCCGCTGGAATCACTACCTGGCCTTTTGAGCTGACGACGGTGCGATAGGAATTCATAAGCACGATCTTACCATCAAGTAAGACGATTGTTATATGGTCTTACATCACTCATTTACGCTTCCGCTATCTGATAGAAACGCTGGGCTTTGCTGGGCTGGGCATTCCGGACAACCGCCCCTAGCTGGCTTGCGGGGCTCTTATGCGGCCTATCGACTTATGGCGGGAGTCGCGTCTACAATAGCTTCAGTAGCATCCAAGTTGTAGACAGGCTCTATCCGCCGAATTGCGGAGGGGCACTGGAGGACATCGTGAGTCTGGTTCCGATTGGCGAACCTCGCCGGAAGATTACCGTCGCTTCTCTCCGCGAAAAGAAACTCCATCACCAACCCATCAGCTGTGTGACTGCGTACGACTATTCGTCCGCGCGCCTGGTCGACGAAGCCGGCGTCGACATTGTTCTGGTCGGCGACTCGCTGGCCCAGACGATGTTGGGATACGAGAACACGCTTTCGGTCACGCTGGAAGAAATGCTGCATCACACCCGTGCCGCGCACCGTGGCGTGAAGCACGCGCTGCTGGTGGGGGATATGCCTTTTGGCTCTTACCATGCCGACGTCAACGAAGCCATCCATAACGCGGCGCGCTTTGTGAAGGAAGCCGGGGCGGAAATGGTAAAAATCGAGGGCGGCGAAAAGCGCGCCGACCTGATTCGCCGCATCATCGACGCCGAAATTCCGGTGGCAGGCCATATCGGCCTTACGCCTCAATCCGTGAACGTCATGGGTGGATACAAGGTGCAGGGCAAGAACCTCAGCGGTGTCGAGCAGCTCATGCGCGACGCCGTCGCCCTGGATCGCGCGGGAGTCGCCTGTATTTATCTTGAAGGCATTCCGCGCGAAGTCGCGGCCATGATCACGGCCGAGGTAGAGACGCCCACCATCGGCATCGGCGCCGGACCGGATTGCGACGGGCAAGTGCTGGTCTTCCACGACATTCTGAATCTGACATTTGAACCTCCGGCAAAGTTCGTGCGACGATATGGAGACGCGGCCGCGCTCATCACGCATGCGGTGCAGGCATTTCGCGCCGACGTAGCCGGGCGGCACTATCCCTCGGATGCGGAGTCCTATCATCTGCCCAAGGAAACCAAGGCGGCGCTGGAAACCGTGCTGGAGCGCAAGCGCGCGATGAGGCGATAAACTACTCGAATGATCCTGTGGCGTCTTGGTGCCTTGACGACAATTGTCGCCGTACTGGTCTCCTGTTCTTCCACTTCCGATGGGTCCGATCCAGCGTCCCTGGAAGCCAGCGCAAGCGCGCGCATTCAGGCGATTCCCGCCCCCAGCCCGGAGAAATACCGCGGCATGATCGGAACCAAGGGATGGCAGAATCCCTACCTGATCATCAAGCCCGCCGGCGTTGCCCTGCTCGATCCCGATAACCACGAAGAAATCCTGTTCAAGCCGGAAGAGTTGACCCAGGCGCTGGGCAAATTGCCTGCGTCGGCGTGGCCCTATGGACGCGTGGTTGCGGTGACCGAGAATGCGGTGAAAGTGGCTGGCGACGACGTGCCGATCCGCAAGAACAGGGCGATCGTGGCCGGCACTCTGGAAAGTTTGCACGTGCTCATCCGCTGGATTCCGTCTGCCTGAAACGGATCTCGCTCCGGTGTTATGAAAATCTGCAACACGATCGCGGCGATGCGCGCGGCCAGCCGGAGTCAGAGAAATGCCGGCAAGCGCCTTCGGCCTGGTGCCCACGATGGGCGCTTTGCACGAAGGACACTTGTCACTGATGCGCGCCGCCCGGTCACAGTGCGACCTGGTCGCGGTCTCGCTTTTCGTGAACCCTCTTCAATTCGGACCGGGAGAAGATCTCGCAAAGTACCCGCGCGATTTCGAAGGCGATCGCGCTCTGCTGGAAAAAGAAAGTGTGGATTTTCTCTTCGCGCCCGGTGTCGAAGAGATGTATCCGCGCGGGCGCGGTCACCTATGTCACGGTCGAAGGTCTCAGCGACAAGCTCGATGGCCAATCGCGTCCGGGACACTTTCGCGGCGTGACCACCGTGGTCGCAAAGCTCTTTCACATCGTTGAGCCTGACGTTGCTTTCTTCGGGCAAAAAGATGCAGCTCAGGTGGCGATCATCCGGCACATGGTGCGCGACCTGAATTTTCCCGTGCAGATTGTTGTTTGCCCGATCGTCCGCGAGGCGGACGGTCTGGCGATGAGTTCCCGAAACGCCTATCTCGACCCGCAGCAGAGAAAGTCGGCAGCGGTGCTGTATCGCTCGCTCATGGAGGTGCAGCGAGCAGTTTGATCAAGGGGAGCGCACTGCGGCGAGGCTGATTGAGGCGGGCAAGCACGCTTTCGCGAAAGAACCGTCAGTGCGCCTCGACTACTTCGAGATTGTGGACCCGGAAACTCTGGACCGGGTTGACGTTGTTTCACAGCGGTCGTTGGTTGCCGTCGCAGCCTTCGTAGGCAAAACGCGGCTGATTGATAACATTGTGCTGGACCCGCCGCGATGTGAGGATCGCCCGTCCAGCGAGAAAGTTTCGCGCCGCCCCAAGAATTGTCATCCTGAGCGCAGTCTTTCGTCCGGCGAAGCAGGACGAAAGCAAGCGAAGGACCTATGCATTCCGCGCCGAACTCCAAGCGCGTCTCTCCTGCATGAACGACGCTATGCGAATGGCCCTGGTTCAGACCGACTGCGGAGTCCGAAAATGCACAGGTCCTTCGTCGGGAGGCCCTCGCTTGGCGAGGGACTCCGCTTCCTCAGGATGACAGGGTTAAAACGTGCTCACGGTTTTGAAACGAATTTGTTATCGGCAATGATGTAGCGCAGCGGACGCGCAGCGGCTTTGGTGATGCCGATGCGTGGAGTAATTTTCACGCGGCGCGGACGGAAACCGTCGTCCACGATGTAAAGGTCCGACGTGGCGCTGGTTAAGTCCTTCCCGTTGTCACGCTCTCGCGTGATGCCGAAAGCTTCGGCCAGCCGGCCGGGCCCGCTGGTCAGCTTTCGCAGATCGGCGCTTTTTTGATCGGCGCTTTTTCGATCGACGGAGAGGCCGCGCGCTTCCGCCATGGCTTCGATTCCGGCAATGGGCTCAAGCGCGCGAAACAATACTCCTCCGGCCTCTCCATCCGGGAGACAGGAGACGTTGAAGCAATAGTGATTGCCGTAGATGAAGTAAACGTAGGAAAGGCCGGGAGGACCGAACAGCACGGCATTGCGCAGCGTTCGCCCGGCTGCGGAATGGGCGGCGGGATCGTCCTGACCGAGATAGGCTTCCACCTCGACGACCCTGGCGGTCAGGTGTTTTCTTTTTTCTCGCCGAACCAGGATCTTGCCCAGCAGATCGCGGCTTACCTCGCGGGGATCGCGCGAGTAAAAGTCTCTGGGTAGTGGCTTGCCCGAGTTTATCCACGAAGGATCAGTCCTTTCGAAAATATGGAAGGCGCCTTGAACAATCTTTGCCATCGGCATCGGACCACCGCATAATATTGCCACGGGTCAATCCTGAAGGAGGATTTCATGCTTGGGAAAATGCTCAAGATTATTTCTGTGGCAATGCTACTGACGCTGGCGGCGGCGGCGCAAACCATTCCGGCCGGCACCAGCCTGACGGTTCGGATGGGCTCCGAGATCAGCTCCGGCACCGCCAACGTAGGCGACAGATTCGACGCTACACTGGCGCGCAGCCTGGTGGTCAACGGTAAGACGCTGGCCCGGACGGGCGCACCGGTTCGAGGCAAAGTGACAGCCGCGAAATCCAGCGGGCGGCTGCACGCCCCCGGAGAACTGGCGCTGCGGCTTACTTCCGTCCAAGTCAACGGCAGGATGGTCCCCATTTCCACCCACTCCCATTTTGCCAAGGGCAAGGGCCACACCAAGAGCAACGCCACCAAAATTGGCGGAGGCGCGGCGGCAGGGGCGCTGATTGGCGGACTGGTGGGAGGCGGAAAAGGCGCAGGCATCGGAGCGCTCGCTGGCGGTGGCGCTGGAACCGGAGTAGCGGCAGCCACCGGCAAGGAAGAGGCCGTGGTTCCTGCAGAGGCAGCGTTGACCTTCACGACGACAGCGGATGCGACGGTAAAGTAATCGACAAAATACGTAGGCCCAGACGTCCTCGTTGGGCGGGCGAAGCTTGCCGGTTTTTCCCGGGATGAAAGGCTGCCGGGCTGCGCCCGCCTGGACGGGTCGATGAGACTGCCGTCCCCACACGAGCGCGCGAACTCCTAGGCTGCGCCTTTGGCGGCGCTCTTCAGATACGCCAGCACCTCTTCGGCGTGGCCTTCGGGCTTCACTTTGTGGAAGATGTGTTTGATCTTGCCGTCGGGCCCGATGATGAAAGTTGTCCGCACCACTCCCATCACTTTTTTCCCGTACATATTCTTTTCCTGGATCACGCCATATAAGTTGCAGACTTTCTTGTCGGCGTCGCCCAGCAGGGTAAAGGGCAGATCGAATTTTTCCTCGAACTTCTTCTGCGCCGACGGCGTGTCGGGCGATATGCCGAGCACGACGGCTCCGACTTTCTCGGTCTTCTTGTGGGAATCACGGAACTCGCAGGCCTCGATGGTGCAACCCGGGGTGTCGGCGCGCGGGTAGAAATAGAGCACCACCCATTTCCCGCGAAAGTCCTTCAGGGAAACCGGGTCTCCATTCTGGTCGGGCAAAGTGAACTCAGGGGCTTTATCATTGATATCCATGGCTGTATTTCCTCGCTGCACAAAGTTATATCGCACCGGATGGTGGGCCGTCATCTCTAGGCTAGCTGATCTGGGTCTGATGCTGGTTCAAGTCGTCCCGGCGCAATCGGCCGCCCACAAAGGACCTCCAAAGCCGCCGCGAGCGCTGGGCTTGTTGCAACTGGCGCCCAACGGCAAAGCTCATCTGATTCCAATCACAATCCTGTACGACGGCGAATTTTACGATGCCAGCGCGTACAAGGCGGCGCCCGTGCCCATGGCGCTGGAGAGCGGCACGGTGTATGAAGCTTTGCGCACCGGAGTGTCTCAGGGTTTGTTTACGTCTCAACGCGCGCTGCAGGCGAACAACACATGGATCGGAGACGGAACCTGGCAGTCGGCAAGCGCGCTGGCGGCAGCGCGCAGCCAAGAAGAAAGCTGTACCTTCGAAGCCGCCCGCGGAGCCCGTCCAAGGTCCTCCGGTATTGAGAAGGCGTGCTGATCTGGAGAAGGCGAAAGCTCCTGAGCCTGAGCCGCACGCCGCCGCCGCGGCGTCCGGCCCCGGCTTCCACGACCCCGGCTCCTGCTTCGACAGCTTCAACCCCGCCTTCTGCTCCCGCAGCATCCGCGCCCGCCCCGCCCCCGCTTCGACCGCCGAAGAGGAAGATCCGGATCGCCCTGTGCTCAAGCGAGGCGCTCCATCTCCCGCCGAAAAGAAGAAAGTGACGGCAGCGAAGGCGACACCTGCGAAGGCAGATGCGCATACGGCGTCGTCTTCCGCGTCATCTTCCGCAGCTTCTTCGGTCCCACGCTCCGCTCCTCAGCGGCGTCGAGCACAATGCAGCTGATTCCCGCTATCTCTGACTCCGATGGTCCTGACCCGCGGCCTTATGCCTACGACACTAAGCCGGACGAGGAGCAGAAGTTGCGCAAGACCATTCTGGCTCTGGCCGCCGATGAGGTGCGCGCCCGAGCCACGCAACTGGCGGCGGGCCGGTCGGATCAGCACCGGCGGCACCGTCTTCTTCCGCATCTGGACCTTCCAAGTCCGGATCATCCAAGTCGAGCTCATCCAAATCTGGCGCAGGCGCAAAATTACCTCAACCCACATTCGAAGATACGCAGCTCCGAATCTTCGATCTCTCCAACAGCAACGAGCCGGTACTGGTGCTGACCACGAAAGCCCGCATGCCGGCCCGTCCCAACGCCTCGGGCGCCAATGCGCCATCGGGAGATCTGCAATACATAGTGACTCTGGTCGGGCGGGAAGATATCTACGGCGAAGTTGCACAAGGCTTTTTCCAGCATCACCGACACGCAGCATCTCGACGTTCTGCCGCGCATGGAGCTGATCGACGCGGTGGATGCCGATGGCGACGGGCGCGGCGAGCTGCTGTTCCGGCAGATTTCCGATGCGGGCAAAGCGTTCATTTTCTATCGCGTGATCGGCGACCGGTTATGGCCGTTGTTCGAGGAAACGCCGCAGTAAAATCTGCTGGCCTTAGGAATATGCACTACAGAGTACAGGGAGAGCCGGGGCAGGCTATTTCTGGGTCATTACCAGCTCGCCATTCTCCACTTTCATGCCGCCTACGTTGTCGGGCAGCTTCAGGCGATCGCGCTGTTCGATCAGCTTCTTTTGCAAGGCGTCGTTCACCAGCGACACGGGAACATTCAGATCGCCAACTTTGAATTCGGTGGGATCGAAGGTGGCGTAGCCGTCCTTGGACCCGAGATGGCCCGCCAGGGTCACCCACACATCCTTGCCCGCGATCTGGGTAAGAAACTGGCCGTGGGCAACGTCGCCGTCAAAACTTACCTGGTAGTCTTTGACTTCGGGCTGCCCAGGCGCCACGGGCGCATCGGGAGAAGACATGCCGGACAGGGCCTGCGCCGCTGCCGCCATCGGTATCTGGCCCGCAGCCTGCGCCAGCGCCGCACTCACTTCGTTGGAATTGAGACGGACTTCGGCCGGAGGCTGCCCCTCTTCTTGGGCTGATCTAACTGCTGCACTTTTTCCTGAAACGATTGCGCATTAGCCACCGCAGCCGCGACCGGCTGGGGCGGCGCCACCGGCGTCGGCTTCTTCAGTACGAGGAAGAGAGCCATTACCGACGTGACCAGCGTGGCCACGCTGATGATGCGATCAAGCTTCCATTTCTTCATTGCCGCTGCCTCCCCGCTACGAACATGTTAACGGGGCAGGTGAGGCGGTTCACGTGACGGAAGGCACTGACCGGGTGGATTTCCACACACTGTGTTCGACCGAACTGTGTGGGACCGGGTCTCCGACCCGGTCAGGCGGCCTGAATAGGCCGCTGCCAACCCAGGCTAAAGCACCGGCACCTTTCCTCTCCACAACCAACGATACTCGGCCGCGGATTTCGCCAACCCTGCCCGAACCGGGTTCTGGCACATGTAATCTACCTTCTCTGCGAGACTGTCATTCGATCGCAAAACGTGATCGAAGAATTCCTCTTGCCAGACGGGACCGCGGCGAGCCAGGAGCAAATTGATCTTCCTGGCCGAGACTCCCTTCAGAGCATGCATGATTTGAGGCAGGCTGAAGTTCCAGCCATCCGCATCTCGCAAAGGACTTAATAAGAGATGGGTATGGTCCGGCATGACCACGACGGTGTGTAAATCGAACTTGGACCCATTCTCCTTGAGACAGCATTCGATGACGATGTCTCGCGCTTCGGCTGGGAAGATTCCAGCGATGGTCCGTGGTGAAGGTAATGAAGATTGGCCGATTGTCTTTCTGGATGTGAGGAAGGCGTCGGCGGTACTCATACTTCCGCTGCATAAACTGCGTCCCTTCGGGACGCCCGACCGGGTCAGAGACCCGGTCCCACACATATCCTAGCTGTCCAGCTTTTTTGCCAGCAGCTCATTCACCAGCTGGGGATTGGCCTGGCCTTTCGAGGCCTTCATGACCTGGCCGACGAAGAAGCCGGCCACGGTTTTCTTTCCCGCGCGGTATTGCTCGACCTGCTTGGGATTGGCGGCAATGATTTCGTCGATGATCTTTTCCAGCGCCGAGGTGTCGCTGGACTGCTGCGGCCGGCCTTCTTCTTCGTAGACCGCAGAAAAATCCTTCCCGCGCTCGAAGGCCAGGTCGTAAAGATCCTTGAGCATCTTGCCGGAGATGGCGCCGCTCTCCACCAGGTCGGCGGACGCGGCCACGCCCTTCATCGAAATCGGCGACTGCTCGATCTCCAGGCCCTTGGCTTTCAGGCGGCCCATCAATTCGCTCTGCACCAGATTGGCCACCCGCTTGGGACTCTTGGCCGCTTTGGCGGCCGCTTCAAACTGATCGGCCAGCGCCTTGCGTGATGGTGAGCACCTGCGCGTCCTGCTCGGTGATGCCGTAGTCCGCCACCATGCGCTTGCGGCGGGCTTCGGGAAGTTCGGGCAGCGTGTTGCGGATTTCCGCCTGCCACTTCGCATCCACCACCAGCGGAAGCAGGTCTGGCTCCGGGAAATAGCGGTAGTCGTGCGCCTGCTCCTTGGAGCGCATGCCGTAGGTCTTGCCTTCGTTCGAGTTGTAGAGGCGGGTTTCCTGCGTGATCTTGCCGCCGGATTCAATCACGCCAATCTGCCGCTCAATCTCGTACTCCAGCGCTTCGCGGATAAAGCGGAACGAGTTGACGTTCTTCACTTCGGTCTTGGTGCCAAATTCTTTCTGCCCGCGCGGCCGCACGCTGATGTTGCCATCGCAGCGCAGACGAGCCTTCCTCCATGTTGCAGTCGCTGACCCCGGTATAGAGGATGATCTCTTTCAGGCGGGTGAGGTATTCGTAAGCTTCGTCCGGCGAAGCAATGTCGGGCTCGCTGACGATTTCAATCAGCGGGACGCCGCTGCGGTTCAGATCGATGGCCGTCGTTTCCGAAGAGTCGGCAAAGCCTTCGTGCAGGCTCTTGCCCGCGTCTTCCTCCAGGTGCACGCGGGTGATGCCGATCTTCTTCGTGCTGCCATTGACCTTGATCTCGATGGCGCCATGCTCGGCCAGCGGCTTGTCGTACTGCGAAATCTGGTAGCCCTTGGGCAGATCGGGATAGAAATAGTTTTTGCGGGCGAAGATAGAGGTTTCGTTGATGCGGCAGTTCAGCGCCATGGCCGCCAGCGTGGCGAACTCCACCGCCTTGCGGTTCAGCACCGGCAGCGCTCCGGGCAAACCCAGGCACACCGGACAAACATTGGTGTTCGGCGGATCGCCGAAATGCGTGGAGCAGGAGCAGAAGATTTTGGTGGCGGTCAGGAGCTGGACATGCACCTCCAGCCCGATCACCGGCTCGTACTTGGCGCGAGCGGATACGGAAATGTCCGGCGTGGTAGCCATATCAGGAGATTATAAAGCCGCTTCGCAAATTGTATGGGGCGTGCCGGAGACAAATACCAGGTCAGTTTGATTTCGCTGGGGCGCTCAAATACTTCTCCAGCGGGATTTCAAAATACATCAACTCGTTCCCTTTGGCATCTCGCACCCCGGTGAGATAGAAGTGCGCGCCCGCCAGGGGCACGGAAATGCCCGAGACATCGAAGAACAGGAATCCGGATTGCGTGCTATGCGGCTCGACCGCCTTGGCAACAAACTGGGCGTTCTGGATCTCCTCGGTGGCCTGCTTGCTCACGCCGCCCTTCACTTTCTTGGAGGGAAAGGGAATCGGATAACGGTTGGTGCTGGCCGAGGGACGAGCCAGCCGCCGGGCAATGTCGTCCTCGGAGGCAGGAGAAAGTCTTGGCGCGGCTTGCGGTGACCAGTTGCGCCTTCATGCCGGCGAGCTGGACGGGCTGGTCACCGTCATTGGTGACCGCCACAAAAATGGGGACGAAACCGAGTTCGCTGTACTGAACCGAAAATATCTTCGCCTTGTCCGCCAGATCGTAGGGATCGACGGCGACCGCGACTCGTTCCGTGGGATGCTCGTCGTGGGCCGGATATGTCTTCGCCGGTTGCGCCTCAGGCATGACGAATTCCTTCGCCGCCGGTGACAGCAAAGGAAGCAGTGCGACAGCGGCGATCGCCGCGGTTCGAATCCAGAAGGTTTTGGCGCTCAGGCGAGACATCGTCGTTAATTATAGGATGCGGATTATAGGATGCGCCTGGCCACCGCAGCGGTGCCTTGCCCGATGCAGCTTGCGGGTAGAATGTCATTTCCTTCATGTACTTGCTTTACAGCGCGCTGCTGGCGGCAGGCTTGTTGGTCAGCCTGCCCTACTGGATGTTCGGGCCACGGCGCAAAGGCAAATACCGTGAGGGCCTGGGCGAGCGCCTGGGCAAAGTGCCGGCGCACTTGCAAGGGCAGACGCCGGCGATCTGGGTCCACGCAGTCTCGGTCGGCGAGGTGCTGGCGGTCAGTGAACTGGTTGCTGAACTGCGGCAGCGTTTTCCTCAATATCGAGTGATGATCTCAACCACGACCGCGACCGGCCAGAAGCTGGCGAAGAAACATTTTGGAGACGAAAGCGTCTTCTACTTCCCTTTGGACTTGGGCTTCGCGATTCGACCTTATCTGGCGGCGCTGAAGCCGGCGCTGGTTGTGATCGCCGAAACCGAGTTCTGGCCGAACTTCCTGCGGCTGGCGCATGAAAGCGGAGCCCGCATCGCGGTGGTGAATGCGCGCATTTCAGATCGATCGTGGCCGGGATATCGCCGGGTGCGCCGCATTTTGACTCGCGTGCTTCGCGACATCGACTTGTTCCTGGCACAAACCGAGGAGGACGCCCGCCGGCTGCGCGACATTGGCGCGCCCGCGGAGCGCGTTCAGGTGAGTGGGAATCTGAAGTTTGACGTGGCGGCGCCGGCTGCTCCGGCGATTGTCGCCAGCCTGCGCTCCGCCTTCCAGCAAGCCGGGGCCGGGCCGGTTGTGGTTTGCGGAAGTACGGTGGAGGAGGAAGAAGGGTTGCTGCTGCGCGCTTTCGAGAACGTGCTGGCCAGCCATCCGCGAGCGGTAATGATTCTGGCGCCGCGTCGTCCCGAGCGGTTCGAAGAGGTTGCGCAACTGCTCGAGCACCTTGGCATCCGCTTCTGGCGGCGATCGCTATGGAGTGGCGATCCGATTGCCGGCGGAGTATTTCTGGTGGACACCATCGGCGAACTCGCCTCGCTCTATGCGCTCGCGGATGTGGCGTTTGTGGGCGGCAGCCTGGTGCCTCGCGGCGGACACAACATCATCGAGCCTGCCCAGCATGGCGTGCCCATCATGGTCGGCAACCACACCGAGAATTTTCGCGACATCGTCGGCCTGTTTCAGAGCCGGGATGCGGTGCGCGTTGTCGGCCCCGCGGAATTCCCCTTAGTCTTGATGCACCTGCTTTCCCATGACGCCGAGCGCGCAGAGCTGGGCCGTCGCGGCGCCGAAACCCTGCGCTCGCAAATGGGTGCTACCGAAAGAACCGTGCGAGCGCTGGAGAAATTACTGGAGTCCAGCACGAACCGTGTAGGGGCGGGTCTCTGACCCGCCCAGGCCGTGGCGAAGCCACGGCAGAGCCGCCCTGTGGCTGAGTGCAATCAGGGATACATAATGCCGCGGCCATGCCGCGGCCTGGACGGGTCGGAGACCCGTCCCCACACAGTTCGTAGTGAGCGACGACAACATGAATCCGCTTAGCGCACTCTTCGGTCTCGGCGTTCGGGCGCGGAACACGCTCTATGATCGCGGCGTCGCTCGCGCCCACCGGCTGCGCGGACCGGTAGTGAGCATCGGAAACCTTTCGGTTGGCGGATCGGGCAAGACTCCGTTTGTTCTGCTGCTGGGCGAGTTGCTGAAAGCGCGAGGAATCAAGTTCGACATCCTCTCGCGCGGTTATGGCCGTAAGACACGCGGCGTCGCCCTGGTCGACCCTGCAGGTTCAGCTCGCGACTTTGGAGACGAACCTGTGCTGCTCGCTCGCCGTCTGGCCGTCCCGGTAGTGGTGGGCGAAGAGCGCTACCAGGCCGGCGTTTTTGCCGAGAAGAAATTCGGGCCGCAGCTCCACCTGCTCGACGACGGTTTTCAGCACCGGTCGCTGGCCCGCGATTTCGATATTGTGCTGATCACCCCTGAGGACATTCGCGATCGCCTGCTTCCCGCAGGGCGATTGCGGGAGCCGCTGACTTCCCTTCGCCGTGCGGACGCAATCGTGTTGACCAGCGGCGCGTCTCCGGACGGACTTTCGCTGAATGGAAAGCTGGTCTGGCGCGCTCGACGCGGAATTATTCCCATCAAGGGTATCGGCAATCCAGTGGTATTTTGTGGCATTGCGCGGCCGAAAAACTTCGTGCTGCAACTGCGGACCGCCGGGATCGAGCCTGCGGCCGAGGCTTTTTATCGCGACCACCACGCCTACACCGAACAGGATATCCGCGACCTGTTAAACCTGCGACAACGCAGCGAGGCCGACGGTTTTGTCACCACGGAAAAAGATGCCGTCAACCTGGGCGGTTTTCTGTCCGCGCTCGAGCCGCTGGCGGTGGTTCCGGTCAAAGATGGAACTGGCAGATGCGGCTAACGCTGTGGATGCTATGCTGGCCAGGATTGCGGAGCGAACCCGGTCGGCGTGAGAAAATCAGTGTCGAAGAACAAACACCCAATGAGCAAGCACCTCAAAGAGACTGACCGGCTGAGCGAGCGATTGAAAAAGATCGTCGAATCGTTCCCCAAAGTCACGGTCACCGTGCTTGGCGATCTGGTCGCCGACGAATTTATCTTTGGCGAGATCTCGCGGGTTTCACGCGAGGCGCCGGTCCTGATTCTTAAACATCGCGAGCGCACCGTGGTGCCCGGCGGGGGCGCGAATGCCATCCACAATCTCGCGGATTTAGGCGTCAATGTGCTGCCGGTGGGCGTGGTCGGCGACGATGAACCCGGACGCCTTCTGCTCAAGGCATTTCGTCACAAGCACGTTCCCGTGAGCGGAGTTTTGAAAGACAAGAGCTACACGACCGTGACCAAAACCCGCATCCTGGCGGGTTCGACGCACTCGGCGCGGCAGCAGGTGGTGCGCATTGACCGCGAGCCCGAGGCCGAGCCCAATCTTCATTTGAAACGTGAGTTGGTGCTGGCGGCGCGGGAGTATGCCCGCGCTTCGGATGTGCTGCTGGTTTCAGATTACGGTTACGGAGCGGCGACGCCGGGAATTCTGAATGCCGTGCGCGCGAAGGGCGGACTGCGCGGCGTGCCGGTGGTGCTCGATTCGCGCTATCGCATGCTGCAATATTCCGGGGTGAATGCGGCCACGCCGAACGAACCGGAAGTCGAAGAAGCTTTGGGCGTGCGGATCGGTCACGATTGGCGAAGTCTTTGCGTCGCGGCGGAGCAGATCATGGCGCGGATGAAGCTGGAGTCGCTGGTGATCACCCGCGGGCGCGATGGCATGGTGGCTTTCAGCCGCCGTCACAAGCCGGCTGACATCCCGATTTTCGGATCCGACCAGGTAGCGGATGTGACCGGCGCGGGCGACACCGTGATCGCCGACGTTCACCGCGGCGTTGGCCGCGGGCGCCAGCGCGGAAGATGCGGCGCACCTGGCGAACTATGCCGGCGGCATAGTAGTGATGAAGCGGGGAACGGCGACCGTTTCCCAGCAGGAATTGTTGGATGCTCTGGACCAGGCTCCGCCGGCGTTGCGGTCGCATTGATACTTGAGCGATCTGATACCGGAAGCCATCGCAAACAAAATCCTAACTCGGCGAGCAGCTGCGGCGAACAGGTGGCGGAATGGCGCCGCGCGGGCGATTCCATCACGCTGGCCAACGGCGGCTTTGATCTGCTGCACGTCGGACATGTGCGCTATCTGCGCGCGGCCAAACAGCTGGGTGGACGACTGATCGTGGCCGTCAATTCGGATGCGTCGGTGCGCGCGCTGAAAGGCGAGGGCCGTCCGCTGATGCCGGAAGCTGAGCGCGCCGAAATTCTGGCCGCTTTGGCTGACGTAGACGCCGTGGTGATCTTTTCCGAGCCAGATGTGCGCGCACTGATTCGCGAAATTCGCCCAGACGTTCACGCCAAAGGCACCGACTACACCGCTGAGACCGTTCCCGAGCGCGATGAAGTGCTCGCCTGCGGCGGACGGGTGGAAATTGTGGGCGATCCCAAAGACCACTCGACGACTGAGATGATTCGCTCGCGGCTGGAGCGGCCGCGCTCGTGAGCATGCCATCGCCGGCTCTGGCATCTTCTGAAAATGCGGCAACGCCTGCGATTGAGCCGACTTACTGATCGTGCGGCTCGGCGCCATGGGCGACGTCATTCACGGCCTTCCGGCTGCCGCTGCGCTGCGAGAAGCGTTTCCTGAAATAATGCTGGGCTGGCTGATCGAAGAGCGCTGGGCCGAATTGTTGTGCACTTTGCCGACGCCGCGTTCAGGTCCGCGCTCGCCGCAGCGGCCGCTGGTGGACCGGATCCACACCGTCAACACCAGGCAGTGGCGAGCTGCGCCTTTTTCCTTGCAAACCTGGGAACGGATCGCGGCGGGCTTGAGCGATCTGCGGGCGGCGCGGTACGACGTTGCGCTTGACCTTCAGGGCGCGGTGCGCTCGTCGTTGCTGGCCCGGTGGTCTGGAGCGCCGGTCATCTACGGAGCAGCCCAGCCTCGCGAAAATCTTGCCAGCATGTTTTACACCCGCCAGGTAATCGCAACGGACGCCCACGTTGTGGAACAGAACCTGTCGCTCGCCGAAGCGGTCGCAGGATCGAACTCTGACAGCTGCCGGCGAGCCGAACTTCCGCACGACGACAGCTGCGGAACTGGAGTGCGATCGCTGGCTGAAAGAACATCATGCCGAGGGTTTCGTGCTGCTCAATCCCGGCGCCGGTTGGGGCGCGAAGCAGTGGCCGGCCGAACGCTATGGGCAGGTCGCCAAGCAATTGGCTGCAGGATGGGTGAAATCAGTGATCAATGTCGGCCCGGGCGAAGAAGACACCGCACGCGCGGTGCAGGCAGCCAGCGGCGGCGGCGCTGAAACTTTTACCGGCTCGCTCACGCAACTGATTGCGCTCACCCGTCGCGCACGTTTGTTCATTGGCGGCGACACCGGTCCGATGCATCTGGCAGCTGCCTTGAGCATCCCGGTGGTCGGAATCTTTGGGCCGACCAATCCGGCGCGCAACGGCCCTTTCGGCACGCGCAATATCGTGCTGCGCAGTGACTTCCAGCTTAACCAGCTACAAACATGTGGCTCACGCCGGAAGCCGGCATTGCTTGAAATCAGCCCAGAGCAAGTCGTTGGCGCCGCGTCGGCAACTGCTGAAGGAGCGCCATGGCTAGCTGGTCCGCCGTTGCACGCCGGATTCGGGTTCCACTGGGATTTGCTTTTGCCGTGCTTTATTTTTGGCTGGCGAAACCTACTCGTGCAGTCGATTCTGCTCGGCGCGGCTTTAGTAATTCCTGGGCTGGTGATTCGGGCGCTGGCTTCGGGACATCTGCAGAAAAATGAGCAGCTCGCAACCGGCGGGCCGTACGCCTACATCCGCAATCCGCTTTATCTTGGGTCGCTGATCCTGTCCGTCGGATTTGCTCTGGCGGCGCGGAGCTGGTGGATCGTGGCTGGAATCGTTCATTCTCTTCTTTGTGATTTATCTGCCGGTGATTCGCTCCGAGGAAACATTTCTGAGAGAGCGCTTTCCGGAGTTTGATGAATATGCCCGTAAAGTGCCCAGCCTGTTGCCGCGGTTGAGCAGGTTCGGTAAACGGCGGCGGATCGTTTTCCTGGGATTTGTACTGGAAGCATCGCGAATACAATGCCGCGCTGGGGTCGCTGGCGATGATGGCGGGGTTGCTGGCCAAGATGCTGATGAAGACGATAAAGGCGCTCTGATGCATGTGGGAGCGAGCGTCTCGCTCGTGCGACTGCGCCTGTGCAGTGGCAGCACGGCGGGACGAGTCTGTGTCACAACCATCCTTCCGCCCCTTCGGGGCTCGATCATCTCCCACTTTTACCCAGGGCTTGCGCCCTGCGGCTACAATCTCGCGCCGCCTGCGGCTTTCGGACCGTCTGGTTCCCACTTTTTACCGCGAGGTCCGGTTGCGACACAGACTCGGGACGCCCGCGCCTACATTTTTTCTAGTTCTGGGCCAGCCACTTCTGCGCGACGAGTGCTTTGGCTTTGCCTAGTTCGGGGCGGTGGGATTTTGATCCGGCGCATACTTTTACCAGTTGCGCGTAGTACGTAGCGGCCTTTTCGTTTTTGCCCGCCATCTCGGCGGCGCTGGCTGCGCCGTAGAGTCCGTTGAAGCGATTGGGATTGAATTTCAGGTCGGCCTCGTATTCTGCCAGCGCCTGATCGGGATGTTTCGTTTCCAGCAGAAGGTCGGCAAGCATCTCGCGCGCCGGAATGTCCTCGGGCTCATCGCCGGTAGATTCTTCTCCTTCGGCAAGGGCACGCAATGATTTGATGGCTTCTTCGTCTTTGCCTTCGGCATGGGCCACCCAGGCTGCGGCTTCTTTCTGGGCATCCTCGACGTACTTGAGCGGAAGTGGGTTTCTTTTTGTTCAGCATCTCCTGCCGAATCGTCTCGAGCTCCGCAATGTCTTTCTGCGCGTCCGGCTACATTGCCGGAGCGGGCGGCGCCGATGGCTCGAGCCCAGTAGGTGATCGCCTTGTCGGTCGAGTCCGCGCCCGGCGCGGGCGTCAGAGCCGCCGCCTCGGACCAGTGATGAAGCTCCAGAGCATACAGCGCGGGAAATTTCGACAGTGCATAAGCGTGCGGGTCATAACCTTCGCCGTACATGTCCTTCATCGGCGGCAAGGCTTTGACCTCCGCGATCACGCCCAGGGCATCGGCCTCGCGCCCGCTCTGCAAGTAGGCATAGACCAGAAAGTCCATGGCATGAAACTGGTGGCCTTCGCCGCCCATGTGCATGGCCGCGGTCTTGCGGGTAGCGGCAATTGACGCCAGGTTTGAGTCGATGTCGTCCTGCCACAATCCGAGGCGGGCAAAGATGTGCGACGGCATATGCAGCGCATGAGGAGCGGCGGGAGCAATTTTGGCATAGCTGCGCGCCGCAGTCAGCCCCAACGCAGCCAGTTGGGGCTTGTCATAGCTGTGAATCAGGTAGTGAGCCACGCCAGGATGGTTGGGCTCTTCCTTGAAAAGCGTCTCCAGTACAGCAGCGGCTTTCTTGCGATTGGCAAAGGTGGTGTCACCATCCGGTTCCGACGCCAGCAGCGACAACGCGTAAAATGCCGCGGCCTCGCGATCTTCGGGATAGCGATGGTAGACGCCTTCCATGGCCCGAGAGTAGGCTGTGGCGCGTTTATCGTAATCGCCCTTCATTCCGTAAAAAGTGTGAAGCGCGGCGATGTAGTCACGCTCGCGATCAGTTCTTGGGTGCAGCGATTTCGCCGTCTTCAACTCCGCCTGGCCGCGCTTGATGGTGGCGGCGTTGGGATGATCCCAGAGCTGGTGCCACAGGCTCATCGCGATTCCCCAATGAGCCATGGCGCAGGACGGATCGTCTTTCGCGATCTGGGCGAATTCTTTTTCCGCTTCCTCGTACCAGAAGGAATGCAGCAAGGCGACGCCGCGCTCGAACGGCTTCTGCACCGACGCAGCGCAAGAAACCGGGAAATGTACCGTCCCCAGTTGCTCGGCGGTCAGGTCCTCATGATGATGGCCTTCGTCGGCCATCGCGAGAATTCCGAACAAGGACAGAACAGCGATCAGCAGGGCAGTTCGCTTCATCGAAGGCTCCACAGGATGCGAGTCTAGCCGGGAGCTGAGCGAGGGTCAAATCTCACGAGCACTCGGTTCTTCAACAAGCAACGACGGATGGGCGACAGCAGCGGACGATTTCACTGCAGGCGGAAACGTTCGTTCATCAGCCGCTGCAATCTAGGTTTGTAGAGGATGTCGTAGGCAAGTTCTTTGTCCGGAAACATAGCCAGTGCGGCACGCTTGGCGCCGGCCGCCAACTCCGACGCTTCTTCCACGGTCAGATTCTCATCCTGGCTGATTACCGACATGACCATGCTGATCATCAGTTGCAGCCGGCGAATGTTCCTGGCTTCCTGCTCGGTTTCGTTCGGCGTTGCGGAAAAATCAGTCCGCAGTGTGCTCATGGGGCCCCCGGGTCCAAGCCGCGTCTGCAGCGCCGGGAGCGGGATTGAGCCCCCGGCGCGGACCTTGCGGCCTTCCTCTCCTTATTCTGTGATTATTCGCAGGTGAAAGCAACCCCGAAAACGGGCGGGGAGTAGTGCGGATTCATGTTCTGTCGGCGGTCGGCTACGAAAAGGTTTTTACCGCAAAGAGCGCAAAGGATTGCGCAAAGGACGCGAAGGAGTTCTGTGCCGCTTCATTATCTGGCGACCAAAGGTTTACAATCGCGGTGGACAATATGGTCGATGAATGGGAAATGACAATGAGAAATGATCGGAGAACAGGGCGGGTCCTATTCTGCGGGCCGCCGGCTGCCTGATCGGAGGAACTATGAATGACACTCCCGCTGAGCGGCCCAATCCCAACGAAAAGCTGGTGCGAATATTCGATACCGAGCAGGAATCGGAGGCCATGGTAGTCCACGGCTTGCTGGAGTCTTCCGGGATTGATTCTGATGTGACTTCGCTCGACGCTCAGCAGGATATTCTTCCCGGAGTCGGCGGCACGGTTATTCTGGTACGCGAGGAAGATGCGGACCAGGCGCGGCGCGTGATTGAAGAATACCGGCGGCCGCCCGGCGATGAGACCGCCGAAATCGACATCAGTGGAATGCAAGGCCGGGAAGAAAAAGGACTGACGGTTTTGCCGTCCAGATAAAACGTAACCGCTCCGTCGAGATCAGTCCTGTAGGTCAGGACGTGAGCGTTTTCCAACCGAGCTAGAACCTCTGACCGCGGGTGGCCATAGCGTATTGCGCGCGCCCACGGAAATCACGGCAAAATGGGGATGGACCGTGGCCAGCAGCTGCGGGATGGTGGAAGTTGCGCTGCCATGGTGCGCCACCTTGAGCAAGTCTGCCTCCGGTTGCTCCTCAGCGATTCGCTGCTCCGATTTTCGCTCGGCGTCTCCTTCCAGCAGGGCGGAAGTTTTTCCGTAAACCAATTTCAACACCAGAGATTCGTCATTGCGCCGCACTCCGAGGCTCTGGGCGTCGGGCGCCAGAACACGGACCTCTGCCCCGCCAAAGTTGAAGCTGTCGCCCATTCTGTGCTGAACCACGCTTACGCCTAAATCGCCTGGCTTGATGGACCAACGTTTCCATCTCCGGGTCCGAGGGATCGCTCAGCCACAATTCGCGCGGACGGAAGTTGGCCAGAATCGCAGCCGCGCCTCCCATGTGGTCGGCGTGGGCGTGAGTAATCGCGACCGCATCCAGACGGCTGATGGCACGCGACCACAGGTAGGGCGACACCACATCTTCTCCGATATCCAAATCTGAGTGAACCCAATGAGGCAGGCCTCCGGCATCCACCAGCAAGGTGCGGCCGTTGGGGGAGACTACGAGAATCGAATCGCCCTGGCCGACATCAATCGCGGTCATCTCCAGCACGGCGGGGTGAATGTGCGGATGTGGGGGAATGGCGCAGATCCAGAATGCGCTGGCAGCCAGAGCGGCCAATCCGCTGACGGCGAGCCAGGCACGGCGGCGAACCAAGATCATGGCCAGTGCGATCGACAAGGCGGTCAGGAGAATGACGGCCATCCCTGGCGTAGGAACGCGCAGATCGGCGACACGCAACCCGCCCAACCAGCGCACGGTGCCGGCAATTCCTTCGAGAGCGGCGCCCGCAATCAACGACCGGGATTTTCGCCAAGGCGGGCCAGCATAGCCGAGTGCCATCGCAGTCACCGCGGCGGGCATCAGGATTTCCATCAGCGGTATGACCAGCATGTTGGCCGGCAGTCCGATGACCGTCGCACGATGAAAGTAATACGCCATTGGCAGCGCGAGCCCGATCTGCATGATCACCGAGATCAGCAGCAACTCAGCCGCGCCGATCAGCACTCGCGACGCCACGGCCAGCGTCGGCAACGGAAGGCGCCTGCCGAAAAAACGTTGCAGGCGGCCGGCAATCATTCTCAGATCCAGGCGGAACTGCACTGTTCTTGCCGGCAGGGCGAAATCGTAGGATATTGAATCCGCTTGCCGTGTACCCCGAACGAAGGGCTGGGTAGTGCGCTCCAGAATCGGTATTCCCACCGCCGCGACCAGCCACACGCACAAGAACGTCAATTGGAAACTGGCTCCGAACAGCACCTGCGGATCGACGATCATCAGGGCCAGAGCCGCGGCCCCGATCGCGTTGAGCATCGACTTCTCGCGATAGAGCAATCGCGCTCCCAGATAGAGAGCCAGCATCAGAGTGGCGCGCCAGACGGGAGAGCCGAGGGCGGTGAGAAAAGCGTACGCCACCATGAGCGAGACTGTGATTGTCCCGGCGACGAGATCGCTCACACGCATCCGCCGCAGAAACCAGAACGTCACCAGGGCGAGGATGCTCACATTCATTCCCGAGACTACCAGCACGTGGTAGGTGCCGGAGCGCTGGAAATCGGCCCGGGTCGGGCGGTTGATGAATGCGTCTTCGCCGATCACCATGGCGTCCATCAGCGCGGCTTCGCGCGGCGGCCACAGGGCATGAACTTTTTCGATGATGCTGCGATGGATTCGTGAGCGCCAGAGTTCGATCCGGCTGCCGGTAAAGCCGGGAAGAACTTCAACGCTTGCGGACTTGATGGAAGCCAGCGCGACGATTCCGTTTTCCATCAAATAAGACCGGTAGTCGAACGCTCCGGGATTGCGGAAATTGCGCGGCAACGAAAGTTTGGCGGGAAAGCGCAGGCGCTCGCCGTAGTGGAACAAACGCGCGCTCGAGACGTCGGCTTCTTGTCCAATGTCTTGCCCCGTCTCTGTGTCGGTCACGCTTCGGTTGCTGGTCGTAAACGCTGATGCGGAGGCCGGAACGGACCTGGAACTTTTGCGTTCCCTTTGACTATCTGCTCGGTTTCAACATCCAGCCTTTGACGGATTTCACCGGGACGGTTCTGTTGCAGAGGTCCCTTCTTTCGTGACGTGAGCGGTGACGATGACTTCCGATCCGTCGGAGAATCGAGGAGCGCTGCGAATCGCCGGAGTCAGCCGGAACCCGCACCTGCATCCATCAATGCTCCCAGGATGAACAGAGCACCCAGTCCCAGAATGAAGGCGGAGCGGCCACGGCGACGCAGCAAGTATGCGGCTGACAGCGGTCAGAGACGATCCATGCCACCAGCCACCAGAGCGGCGGCCGCCATGCGTATACGCCAGTGAGATCCCGGCGGCAAAGGCAGGGCAGCCCAGAGCAGGGGCTGTCGGCCCGCCTGGCGGTTGGCTGCTGGTTGAGACGCGGACCGGTTTGCGGATTCAGAAAATGATCGCCTCAGGTCGCGTGGGAACAGCCGCCCTCGGCTGTTCGGTCGAGCGAAGCTCGACTTGTTTGCGGCGAATAGTAGCGGAGCGTTGCTCCGCAGGACAGCCGAGGGCGGCTGTCCCCACGTGGCCTATGCCGCTAGCGGACCAAATGGAAGACGCTTTCCAGGTGGTAAGTCTGGGGAAACAAATCCACCAGTGCGCCTGCTCCACCCGGTATCCAGACTTGAGCAGGCGAGCCAGATCGCGAGAGAGAGTGGCTGGATCGCACGAAACGTAAATCATGCGAGGCGCCTTCAACCCCATCAGTCCCTGGATCACCTTTTCACCCAGCCCGCTGCGCGGCGGATCTACGACGACCAACTCCGGGTGCAATTTGCCGGCCGCGTTCTCCAGATACTGCTCCGTGGTGGCCCGAACTGCTTTCACGTTCGCGGGCGAATTGTATAGCAGATCGGCATGAGAAGTCGGTGACGACTCAACCGCAATCACGCGGGCAAATTCCCGATTTAGAACTGAGGAGAAAAGTCCAACGCCGGCATAGAGATCAAGCGCGGTCCCAGTGGCGCCGCGTCCACTGGCGACGTCGCGTCGCCAACGACGATATTCACCAGTTCATCCGCCAAATGGCGATTGACCTGAAAAAACGCCCCCGCGCTGACCCGGTAGGAAGCGAGTTTGGTCGTCATAAGTGAGGTTGTCGGCGCCGCTGACGCGAGATTCGCTGCGGATCGCTGTATCGTCCACTTTCGAGGCTCGAGCCGCGAAGAAAACCGACGCCGGCAACTTCGGTACAGTGCATTCTCGAAGTTCAGCGGCGAATGGTTCTGCGGCGTTGGCAATTTCCGGCGCCGCAGTAAACCTCTGCCAGAAGTTGCGTGTCATCGGCGTTGGCGAAAAACTCGATCTCCCGAATTCCGGCCGGGACTTCGCCGCCGCGTCCCATTTGCCACATGGCAGCAATCGCCCGGTTGATCAACGGCGAACTGATGGGACACTCTTCCACCGGCAGCAATTCGTGGGAATTGAATTTGTAATACCCGAGCGCGAATTGGGGAGCGCTGTGAACTCTGAAGCCGGGTACGATTGCGATAGTGCCAGGGCGGCGAAGGATGGACCTTCAGTTCGGTGTCGAGTTCCAGCTTGGCGATGCGGCGCAGATTCTCTTTCAGAATCGCGGCTTTGATCTCAAGTTGATGTTCGTAGCCGGTGTGCTGATAGTGACATCCGCCACAACGCTGAAAGTACGGACACCGCGGCTCGATGCGCCGTGGAGAAGCCTCGAGGATCCGTCTTGCGCGGGCGCGGGCAAAGCCTGGCTTCTCTTCGAGAAGTCGCCTCGACCTTCTCGCCCGGCAGCACGAAGGGCACGAACACAGCCTTGCCGCGACCACTGTTCATTCGCGGGCAAGCGCGCGAGGCCATCGCCGCCGTAAACAAGTTTTTCGATGGTGAGTTCCAAGCTCGATTCTACAGTCAGGCAAATGTGGGCGCGGGCGTCCCGCCCGTGCAGGAGCGAGGAATGGCCGCGCTTCACATATAGAAAAGACTCAGCCGCGGCAGCCCGTACTTCTCCAGCAACCTCTTGTGCACGTACTGCTTTTGCAGTTGATCGATCTGTGCCGCGGGCATCTTGCGGCGGTAGGGAGCCAGTTCGCGATCCGCCTGGCTGCGCACGCTGACGATTTCGTCATCGGGAGTGGCCTGCCAGAAGCACAGCAAACAATTTTTCTTCGAGCACGGTGAGCCGCCGCTCCAGATCTTCCAGTCGAGGTGGAGCGCTTGGCGCTTTCCATTTCTGAAGCAAGTTCCCGCAGCGTGCCGGCAGTCTCGCGCGCCAGCGGCTGGCCCGAAATGCCAGGCCGCTGAGGCAGCTTTGCGGTGAGCAGTTGATCGGCGTTGCGGCGGAGAAAAGTCACGATCTCGCCAGTCTGAAATCCCGCAGGCTTCGAGTTCTGTTTTTCGGTGCTGGCGACGCCCACGGCCGCCTCTTTCATCTCTTCCGCCGCCGCCAGCACTTCCTGCGCGCAATAGGCCAAGCTGTTGACCTTGCGTTTGGAGGGACGTTTCTCATAGCTCTCAAAAGCCCCATCAATGCCGCGCAGCACGGCTTCAAGCGGAATGCCTGCATCTTTCCAGGTTTCGATCAGCGCCCAATCCAGAGTGGAAAGCAGCAGGATGCCGCCCCGGCGCCGCTGAAAGTGTTCTTCGATTTCGGTGAAATAGTTGAAGTAGTTTTCCACGGCGGGTCAGCGGGAAGGCTTGCGGCCGTGTCCGGGCTTGGCGGCTGGCGCAGTCGAAGCCGGGGAAGGTTTCACCGAAGAGGCGTCGCGATTGGGCTTGGCGGCTGTGTTCCGCTCCCAGATGATGCGCAAGCCATCCAGGGTAAGCAAGTCGTCGACGTGCTTGATGTATTTCGACCCGGTGCCGATGAGTCGCGCCAATCCGCCGGTCGCCACCACAGTGACTTCTTTTCCCATTTCATCCAGCAGCCGCTCCAGGATTCCGTCCACCAGTCCGAGGTAGCCGTAGTAGAGGCCGGATTGCAGGCTGCCGACCGTGGTGCTGCCGATCACGCGAGCGGGTTTGCGGATGTCCACGCGCGGCAGGCGCGCGGTGTTCTCGAACAGCGCGTCGGCGGAAATTCCAATGCCGGGGCAGATCACGCCGCCCTGATATTCGCCTTTGGCGGATACGCAATCGAAGGTGGTCGCCGTGCCGAAGTCCACCACGACGCATGGCCCGCCGAATTTTTCGAAGGCCGCAACGGAATTCACGATGCGATCCGCGCCGACTTCGGCCGGATTTTCGTAAAGCACGGGCATTCCAGTCTTGACGCCCGGCTCGATGAAGAGCGGCCTGGTATTGAAATAATGTTCGCAGACCTGGCGCAGCGTGGAATCGACCGGCGGAACAACTGACGAAATGATGATTCCGTGGATGCCCTTCACTTCAATCTTGTCCATGGCGAACAGGTTGCGGAAGAGCACGCCGTATTCGTCCACGGTCTGAGTGGCGATGGTAGCGACGCGCCAGTTCGCCACCAGGCGCTCGTAGTGCTGCGATTCGGGAGCGCCGTCACTCTCCGGCTTTCGCGAAGACTCCCAGCACCGTGTTGGTGTTGCCTACATCGAGAACAAGAAGCATAGCCAGTGCTCATGTACTGTCGAGCTCGACCTGGACGGGCCTGAGACCCGTCCCCACACATTCTCCACTACTTCAATCTCACCGTTCCGCTCAGCACGGTTCGCAGACCTTCCGCCGTTCGCACCTGCAGAAATCCGCGCGGATCCAGGCCTTCGGTCACTCCTTCGAAGCCGCCGTTCTCTTCCACTCGCACCTGGCGGCCTCGCGCCGACGACGACCGCTCCTGAAATCGCTTCAGGATCGATTCGTGCGCGCCCGGCTTCTGCAACAGATCGCGATATTCGCGGTCGAGCGATTTTAGCAAAGCCGCGCACAGTTCCACTCGCGACCATTCCGTGCCGCTAGCCAGTCGCAAGGATGTAGCGATCTGGCTGCAGATCGGCGGGAAATCGCGCCTGGTTCACGTTGATGCCGATTCCCACCACCAGGTAGCGCACCCGAGTAGCTTCCGCATTCATCTCGGTCAGGATGCCGCAGAACTTCTTGCCTTCGATCAACAGATCGTTGGGCCACTTCAAGTCGGGCAAAATGCGGGAGTCGACCTGCTGGACTGCGGCATGTACCGCAAGGCCGGCAGCCAGGGAAAGAATCAGCGCCTCCGCCGGCGGCAACGCCGGTCGCAACACCACCGAACAGTAGATCCCGGCCGACGGCGCCGAATCCCATTGATGCGCGCCGCGGCCTCGTCCGGCAGTTTGTTCTTCGGCCACGAAGACGCTGCCTTCGGGCGCGCCGGCGCTGGCGGCCTCCATGGCTTCGCTGTTGGTCGAGCCGATCTTGTAATAGTGATGAATTTCCTGACTGAAGATTGTGCCCTTCAGAAGAGGAGCAGAGCATGTCAGGCAGCAGCAAGTCGGGAACCGTCTTGAGGCGGTAGCCGGTCGCAGGATGCCCTGCAATCTCAACCCCCAGCGTGCGCAGTTGCTGCACCAGGCGCCAGACCTCCGAGCGGCTGGTGCCGATCTCCTGGGCGATCTTGGTGCCGCTCACGACAACGGTGGCGTTGTCCATCAGCAGGCGGACAATCCGCCCCAGGCGGAGATCGGTTTCTGGGTTCGTGCGGCGTGCGGCGCGGTCGTCCGCGAGCGTTTACTGGGAATCCGGCTTGTCCTGGTTTCGTGATGCAGGGAATTATGCGGGACAGGGAAGGAAAGAACAAATCGATCCCAAGGATTTCGACTGAAGGCTGATAGCTGACGAGCTGACAGCTTACTTACACCGGCGTCACCCGCAAACTCATATCCACCGCGATCGCCGAATGGGTCAGCGCGCCGACGGAGATGAAATCCACTCCGGTCTGCGCGTAGGCGCGCACATTTTCCAGGCTTGATGCCTCCGGAGCACTCGACCGGAATGTGGCGTTCGCCGTGGGCGCAGCGGTCGACCGCCTCCCGCACCTGCTCGACCGGCATGTTGTCCAACAGGACGGCTTCGGCGCCGTGCGTGAGGGCTTCTTCCAACTCCGCCAGGCTTCGCACTTCGACTTCGATGGGCTGCGAACCGCGGCGGTTGCGATGAGCCCGTTCCAGCACCGGCCCGATGCCTCCCGCCAGCGCGATGTGATTGTTCTTGATGAGCACGCCGTCGGACAGATCGAGGCGATGATTCTGCCCGCCGCCGCAGCGCACCGCGTACTTGTCCAGCATGCGCAGGCCAGGCACGGTCTTTCGGGTGTCGAGAATCCGCGCCTTGGTTCCGGAAACCGCGTCCACGAATTTGCGGGTCAGGGTAGCGATTCCGCTCAGCCGCTGCAGAAAATTAAGAATCACGCGCTCGCAGGACAGAATGACGCGAGCGTTGTGGCGGATGACCGCAATCGTCTGGCGATCGTGCAGGCGCACGCCGTCGAAAACTTCCGGGTGGCTGGTGACTTCGTAATGCGAAGTAACGGCTCCATCCAGCGCGGCGTACACATCGAGAATGCGGGACACGCAGCCCACTCCCGCCAGAATGCAATCCTGTTTCGCGATAATCGTCCCGGCAGCGCGCTGGTTCGGATCGATGCAGGCGTAGCTGGTGGCATCGCTGGTGGCGCGATCCTCCAGCAGCGCGTTCTCGACGATGGCGGTAATGCGTCGGCCGTTCCAGTCCATAGTTCGCCCAATATAGTTCGCCAACTCCGAGCGCTGAGAACTGACAACTGCTACTTTGAAAACCGGTTGTCGGTTCTGAGATGTCAGTTCCCAGTCTATGACTGAGCCGGGCCCTAACTCGTCCAGCTTGCTCCGCGCTCTTCTCACGCAACACTGCCAACTCCTGCGCCACGCGCGCGCATGCCCTCGACAACTTTGGCCGGCGCCTTGGCCAGAAATTGCTCGTTGCTCAACTGGCGCTGGCCGTTGCCAATTTCTTTTTCCATCTGCTCCAGTTCTTTGGTCAGGCGCTGGCGTTCGGCTGCGACGTCAATCTTCTTTTCGTAGATCACGTGCACGTCGAATCGAGCGGTGGAGCGGGCGCCGGACACCTTCGACAGCGAGTTCTCCACGAAGGTCATGCTCTCTACATTGGCCAGCCGCTCGATGGCGCCGCGGTTTTGCTCAAACAAAGATCTGACGCTCGGGCTCCTGAGTGAAAACCTCGATCGGCACTTTCTGTTTTTGCTCAACCTTCAACTCGGCCCGCAGAGTGCGCACGCTGACGATCAGGTCCTGCAGGATCGCCATGTTCGTTTCCGCCGCGAGATCGATTTGCTTTTCATCCGCCTGGGGATAGGCGGCCAGGGCGATCGATTTCAACGGCGGCTTGCGCGTCGTAGATCGCCTGCCAGATTTCCTCGGTGATAAACGGCATGACCGGATGCAAAAGCCTCAACGAGGCTTCGAAGAGGTTCATCAGATTGCGGCAGGCAATGCTGGCAGACTCTTTGCCCGCAGGGCCTTCGGCGTTCAGTCGCCCCTTGATCAGCTCGATGTACCAGTCGCAAAAATCGCCCCAGAAGAAATCGTAGATGCGGTTCGCCGCCTCGTGGAACCGATAGGTCGCGAGCGCCTCGTTCACATCTTTGGTCAGCGCGGTTGAAGCGCGAGCGAATCCAGACGATCTTCCAAGCAGACTCGGATTGAACCGGCGCTCGGTCGCTCCAGGCCGAGAGTCCGGCTCGATCGACTCGGTCCACGTTCATGAACATGAAGCGCGCCGCATTCCAGATCTTGTTGGCGAACGCGCGATAGCCGTCGGTGCGGCTTTCGCTGAACGCGATGTCCGTGCCCGGAGCCGCCATGGCCGCCAGAGTGAAGCGGGTAGCGTCGGTGCCGAAGCGCTGAATAATATCCAGCGGATCGATCACGTTGCCCTTGGTCTTCGACATCTTCTGCCGGTCGGCGTCGCGCACCAGGGCGTGAATGTAAACCTGGCGGAAGGGCACGCTGTCGTCTTTCTTGTCGGCCCAGCCGCTGGCCTTTTTCACGCAGCGGATCCTGCTGGTGGCCCTGCATGAAGTGGCAGCCGAACATGATCATGCGGGCGACCCAGAAAAACAGGATCTCGTAGGCGGTGATCAACAGCGTCGTCGGATAGAAAACTTCCTGATCGCGCGTCTTTTCCGGCCAGCCCAGAGTGGTGAACGGCAGCAGCCCGGAAGAAAACCAGGTATCGAGCACATCGGTGTCCTGCTTCAGTTCCGAATCGCCGCATTTCGTACATTTCGCCGGCGCCTCGCGGGCGACAATAATTTCGCCGCACTTGCAGTGCCACGCCGGAATGCGGTGTCCCCACCACAACTGCCGCGAGATGCACCAGTCGTGAATGTTGTGCATCCAGTTCAGATAAATCGTCCTGTAGTTCTCGGGAACGATGGTGATCTCGCCGTTTTCCACGACCTCGGTCGCGCGCTCGGCCAGCGGCTTGATCTTGATGAACCACTGCGTCGAAAGCCGCGGCTCGACCACGGTTCCACAGCGATCGCACTTGCCGAGCGCGATGGTGTAGTCCTTCTCCCCGACCAGAAAATTCTGCTTGCGCAGATCTTCCAGCACGCGCTCGCGCGCGGCATAGCGGCTCAATCCGGCATAAGGGCCCGGCGTTCTGGTTCATGTGCGCGTGCTCGTCCATGACGTCAATCTGCGGCAGGTTGTGGCGCAGGCCCGCCTGAAAGTCATTGGGATCGTGCGCCGGCGTCACTTTCACCGCGCCGGTGCCGAACTCGGGATTGCGCCAGTTCATCGGTGATGATCGGAATCTCCCGGTTCATCAGCGGCAGCAGAACTTTCTTCCCGTGCAGATGCGTGTAGCGCTCGTCTTTTTCATTTACCGCGACCGCGGTATCGCCGAGCATGGTCTCCGGACGGGTGGTGGCCACGGTGATGAATTCGTCGCGTGCCGACCACCGGATAACGAATCTCATACAGCTTTCCCTGGACTTCTTCGTGCTTGACCTCGAGATCGGAGATCGCCGTCTCGCAGCGCGGACACCAGTTGACGATGTACTTGCCGCGATAGATCAGCCCTTCTTCATACAGCCGGACAAAAACCTCGCGCACCGCGCGGGAAAGGTTTTCGTCCATGGTGAAATATTCGCGGTCCCAGTCGACCGACGCGCCCAGCCGCTTCATCTGGTCGAGAATCGCGCCGCCATAGTGCCGCTTCCATTCCCACACCCGCTCGATGAACGCCTCGCGGCCCAGGTCGCGCCGCTTCTTGCCTTCGCTGGCAAGCTGGCGCTCCACCATCATCTGGGTGGCGATGCCGGCATGATCGGTGCCCGGCAGCCACAGCGTGAGAAAGCCGCGCATGCGATGCCAGCGCACGATGATGTCCATCTGCGTCTGGTTCGAGCATGTGGCCCATGTGCAGACGCCCGGTAACGTTCGGCGGCGGAAGCAGCAGCGTGAACACCGGCCGCGTGTCTCGCCGGCGGCGGCGTGGGAGCGGAGAACAGCTTCTCCTTGATCCAGTACTCGGCCCAGCGCGCTTCAATCGCGCCCGGCTCGTACGATTTGGGCAGATCGTGAGGCATGGATTTTGGCAAGCAGTCAGCTCTCAGCCGTCAGCTTTCAGCCAGAAATGATTAGTCAGCGCTGTATGTCTGATCCCATAGCATTGGCCGGGGCTGAATGCTGAGTGCTGAAGGCTGATCGCTGATTACTTTGATATTACAGGCCGGAGAAAACAGGGGTCAAACGACGAGCGGGGTAGGGCGGACTACCTCTTCTTCTTTTTTTCTTTCTTCTTTCTTTTCCGAACTCATCTTTTTGGCAATTTCTGCCACCAGTTTGGGCCGCAACTCGGCCAACATGGTGTCGACGATGCTCGCAATAGCCGTGGACTCTTCCGGAGCCTCGCTGGCCGCGGCTTCAACTTCAGCCGCCAGTTCGGCGGGTTGGACCGGCGAAGCCACGTCTTCGGTCGATTTTGCTGCGCTGACTGGAGCTTCAGGAACTGGAACCTCAGCGACCTGAGTCTCGTTTACCGGAACCTCGGCGGCTGGGACTTCGGAGACGGGCGACGCGGGCGGAGGGCTTGCCAGCGATTCGCGTATCTGCTTCCAGTTTTGCCAGGCGGCAGCCAACTCGGCTTCGCGTCCGGGCTCCGCCTCTGGCGGCGCGATAGACCTGTTGTCTGCTGAGGGTGGCGCTGCGATCGTTGTGGATGCGGCTTCCGCGGCAAAACCGCAGCAGCGGCCGCGTATGCCGCCTCTTCGCGAATCGCCGCTGGTGCATCTGCGGCTGCCGCAGCTTCTTGAACTGTCGGAGACAGGAGTATCGGAGACTGGGCTGTCGACTGATTGGCTGTCGCAGATTCGGTAATCGACGCGGCTCCGTCGAAGATTCGATCACCACCGACGCGGCGTCTGCTGGGGCCGGAACGGATTCCGTGCTCACGGCAGAAACCGATTCCGCAACGCTCGCAACCGCAGCGACTGCCGGTGATTCCACGGGCTCGATGGTGGCGGCCTCAACGGTCGCTGCCTCAGTCTTCGCTAACTCAGCCACGGCTGACTCAATTACGGCTGACTCAGTCATCGCTGAACTCAATCACGGCAACGGGACTGGGACTCTCGACCGGCGCCGCGCTTGCGATTTCCGTCGCTTGGGCTACCCGGATGCGAGCCCGCTCCATCTCCTGCTCCATTTCCTGATCGAGCGCGAGCTTGATTCTTCCACCGCGACTGCAATGGCTTCGGCAATCCATCGCGGACCAGTGAGAGCGGCTTCGGCGGCAACCGCGGAACCTGATTCGCCGAACCGTGATTCGCCGAACCATGGGCCTGGTGGCCACTTCCGTTGGAACCTTGGGGCAGGGACGATAGGCTCGCGATGGCTTGGCCATTGGACGGCGCCAAAGAATCGATCGCGGCCATAACCTCGGCATCGTTGCCGGCTCGTTTTTCAGCCTCGGAAATCTGCGCCTCGGAAGCAATCGAGACTGAACTCGTTTCCACTGGCGGCAAGTCGGACGCAACGGGCTGATCCTCTACTTTCGCCGCTTCACTGGTGGCCACGGCTTCGGGTACGCCTTCCGCCTCCACCGCTTGCACTTCAGCGGGCGCTTCCACCTGAGTTTCCTGAACCAATTCCGGCACTGAGGTCGAAGTTGCGGCAGAGGCTTCGGGCTGGTCGGCGTTGGCGCTGGTTGCTTCAGCGGCCACTTGCGACGGAGCTGTCTCTTCGACTGGCACAACGACTGCCACAGCCTCTTCGGCCACTCGTGTCAGAACCCGCAGTTGCGGCTTCCGGACGACCATCCATCGATGCCGCCGCCGCTGTGATCGCGGCGATTTCTTCCGGCGTGATGTCGGCTGGCAGGCCGGCGGGAATCGGACGTTCAAACTCCCGGCTCGGCTCTACGGGTTTGACAGATTCGCTTTGCTCGGCATTTCTTTGCTCAGCATTTCCGGTAGGCCTGGAATCGCGGGGATCGGAACTGTAAGGCTCCAGCCCGCGGGAGGCGGGGGCCGCGGCTTCCGGTGCTTCGTCTTCCGTCTTGGACTTGGCATTGGGACCGGGAATGGTAAGGCGATTTTTCCAGCCCGTCTCCTGGTCGCCGAATCGATCTCCGGTATCGGACTGCTGTATCGCAGCCAGGGCCTTGGCGAAACGGCCGGTCTTTTGCGGCTGAGGCTGAGCGACGATCTTGTCTTCGAGCCGGGTCAAGAACGGTGAGAAGTTCGGTGGCTTCAAAGGGCTTGACGATGAAGGAATCCGCGCCCACGCGGCGCGCTTCTTCCGCTTTGAACGGCTCCAGTTTCCCCACGGTCAACAAAACTGGAATCCGCTTGGTCTCCGCCGACTCCTTTACCCGCTGACACACCTCGAGGCCGCCGTAGCCCGGCATGTAGACGTCGAGCACGATCAGGTCGGGCTTGTTTTCAGCGATCTTCTTGAGGGCCGCCGATCCGTTGTTGACCGTGACCACTTCGTAGCCGGCGTCGGTAAGGATTCTCCGGCCCATGTTCTGGGCAGTCACACTGTCATCGGCAAGCAGTATTCTTCGCGCCAAGGGATTTCCTTTGGTGAGGGGGAGACAGCCTGAAGTTAATTGGTGCTAGACCGTAAGTCAATGAGAAGAAGAGAGTAAACACGTTACCAGTGGTCAGAGACGAGTGGGGAAGAGTGGCCCGTGGCTTGCTGAAACCGGGCTGCTTCCAGCTTGTTTCACGGCAATTTACTTCAACCGATTTATCCGGCCGCTAATCCTCTAGAAGGGAACCACCTTTCGCAGCCCCTTCTTTTTCTTATGTTTGCTGGAGAGAGTTGCGTCGTCTGTCCTTATCGTCGGCGCTGGTCGATGACGATGACGACGCCGTCCGGCGCAGTCTTGCCGTCGGCAGCGGCTGCCCATTCGCGCCTGGGCGCCGGCGTCGATTGAATCTCGTTGACCTGGACCGGAGGCGGCGCCGTCGGAGCCGCTGTCCACGTTCGGCTTCAATTCGTTGGGATCGGCGCACGTTGGGCTTCAGTTCGTTGGGATCCGGGCCGGGATTTCGAGCCCGCGGCAGCGGGCCCCATTCGCAGGGCTTGTGCGGAAGCCGGGTACGGAGTTCGCCGCCGCCGTCAGGATCTGCACGCCGACCGCGCCGTCGGAGCCGGAAGCATCCGATCGCGGCGCCGGTTGGTCAGCCGGCGGCGCTCCATTGCCGATAGTTTCAATCGCACGGCGTTCTTATCCCCCGCGGGCGGCATTCCCATCAGGGCGCGGGTGGCCTCCTGCACCACTGACGTCGCGCTTACCATCTGCGGATCGACCAGGGTGGGCTCGCCCACTCTCGTCGCCTGGGCCACGTCCGGATGCTTCTGGAAATTCCGCATCAACTTTGAAACCGTGCTGCTCTCGCGGCGGCTGTCCTCCTCCGCTTTATTTTGGGCGATGGCGGCCTTGGTGGGCCGGGGATGGCTGGTGCAGAGCCTCCAGCCGGGCTTTGGCGTCGTCGGAGCGCTCCATCATCGGATAGCGGGTCAGAATCCGCGAGTAGGCTTCCGTCGCGTTCTTGGTCAGATCCTGAATCAGGCGTGCCTTGGCAGCCTCGTTGCCCGGCCGCGATCGCACCATCGCGATCTCACCCTCGTAGGCTTGCCCCAACATATACAGCGCCTCGTCGGCTTGGCTGTACAGCGGATATTTATCCATCAGCGAGCGCAACCGCGCGATCGACGCGGGATAGGACTGCCGCAGATAATAGAACCGGCCCACCCGAAATTCGCGCTCCGCCATCACTTCCTGCACTTCCAGCAAACGCTGCTTGCCTTCCGCCACCAGCTTGCTGTCGGGATATTGCAGGATCAGCTGCCGGTACTCCTCTTCGGCGCGCATCGCGTGGGTGTAATCGCGATCCGGCTTTTCCATCTGCTGGTAGTGGATATTGGCGATCTTGAGCTGCGCTTCGGCCGCCTCCGGCATGTTGGGGAAGAACGTCTTGAAATCCTTGTACTCCATTTCCGCCTGCGCCAGCGCCGTCCCCACCCTCGGCATACCAGGAATCCGCCACCGCCAGCTTGGCGCGGGCAATGTACTCAGAGTCGGGATAAGTATTGATCAGGGTCTGCAGAGTGATCCGCGCCACGTCGAAGCGGTTGTGCTTCATCGCATCCATGGCCCGGTCGAACAGCACCTTGTCGGGCTGCTTGGAACCGACGTTGGCCAGCGGATTGTTGACCTTCTTGTTGGTGCAGGCGACGGAGAAAACCAGCGCACCAAGCAGAACAATGACCGGAATACGACGTGACATGAGAACCCCTTAAGAACACCCATGAGTGCGTCAGCCTTCAGTTCGATCTGCCGTGCTGGCTGACGACCACGACTGAACGACTGACTCACTTCTAGACTTTCTGCAGCGTGGCCTCCACCGCCGTCCTCAACAGCTTTTCGGCATTAATCTTTGGATCACCTTTACCGAACACCGCGTTGCCCGCCACCAGAATTTCAGCTCCGGCGCGAACCACCTCGGCTACCGTGGTAAGGTCGATCCCGCCATCTACTTCAATACGATAGCCGAGCCCGCGCTGAGCCCTCAAATCCGCCAACTGGCGGATCTTATGCACCGCTCCGGGGATGAACTTCTGGCCGCCAAAACCCGGATTCACCGACATCACCAGTACGTAGTCTACGATGTCCAGCACTTCGCTCAGGGTTTCCACCGGAGTCGCCGGATTGATCACCACGCCGGCCAGGCAGCCGTGACTCTTGATCAGATGCAGGGTGCGGTTCAGATGCACGCAGGCCTCCTGATGCACCGAAATCCAGTTGGCCCCGGCCTCGGCAAACTCGGGAATGAACTGGTCCGGGTTCTCGATCATCAGGTGGCAGTCGAGCGGCAACTCGGTCGCCTTGCGCAGCGACCTGACCAGCGGCGGCCCCACGGTCAAATTGGGGACGAAGTGACCGTCCATGACATCGACATGGATGACGGTGCCGCCGCCTGCGGTGGCATCGCGGACCTGGTCCGCCAGATGGGCGAAGTCCGCCGACAAAATCGAGGGTGCGAGTTCAATCAACCTGGGTTCTCGCGGTAACGCTTAAGTCAGCAAATTCTACCATGCGCAGCGCGGGTTCCCTTTGCGTTCTTGGCGTCCTTTGCGGTCGAAAACTTTAACCGCAAAGCTGACGCAAAGCCGCAAAGAAAACAAAATATTCAGGCCGTAACCTTTTGCTTCCCCGGAAGTTTATATAGTTAGAGGCACGATGGCCGTCAGGCGACCGGAGCGAAGGGCCGCGGAGCAAGCGTCCGGCTTGCCCGGGAGATGACCGTCTGCTGGTGGAAGCGGCGAAGAAGGATCCGAGCCGGTTTGCCGACCTCTACGAACTCAATTTCGCCCGGGTATATGCCTACATCGCGCGGCGCGTAGGCGACCGTGATGCGGCCCAGGATCTGACCTCGGATGTATTCCACAAGGCGCTGGCCAGTATCCAGAGTTTCGAATGGCGGGGCGTGCCCTTCGCCGGATGGTTAATGCGGATTGCCGCCAACATGATTGTCGACCGCTCAAAGCGTCGGGGCAAGAGATCACAGGCCAGGATGACCTTCCCGATCTTCCTGACCTGAAAGCGAGCCCAAGCTGGAGGAAGCCGATCGATGCGGGCTGTTGTTTAGCATGGTTGAGCAGCTCCCGGAAGACCAGCGCCGGGTGATCGGAATGCGCTTCGCAGAGGAGAAAAGTATTCGCGAGATTGCGACTGAGTTGGGACGCAGCGAGGGCGCAGTGAAGCAGTTGCAGTTCCGCGCCCTGCAAAACCTGCGCGCCCGAATGGAGGGTGCCAATGCCTAAGCGCTCTCTGCCGAATCGCTCTTTGGTCGAACAACTTGACCGAGCTGTTACCCGAACTTCTGGCCGCGCCGGTGGTGACGGTCCAATCCGCGGATCCCGAGCTGCTGCCGTTACTGCACATGGCGGCCGAGCTGCGCCAGCTTCCGCGCGAGGATTTCAAGTCCCGTCTTAAAGCTGATTTGGAAAGGAAATCATCCATGGCAACCGTAACTGAACCTGTCGCTGCAGTTCGTACCTTCGCGTCTCCGAGACTGAGCCTTCAAGAACCCGGCCAAGGCTATCGAATTTTACAAAAACGCTTTCGGAGCGAAGGAAACATTCCGCTTTGAGTCGGATCGGGCATTGCCCATGCGGAGATCATGATTGGAGATTCAGTCATCATGTTGGCTGAGGAGTGGCCGGAAGGAGACCGCTACAGCGCTGAGACGTGGGGCCACTCGCCCGTCGGCATGGCGATCAATGTGCCTGACGTGGACACTTTCGTCGCGCACGCAGGCGCGGCTGGAGCCAAGCTGGTGCGTCCGATCACCGATCAGTTCTACGGGTACCGCGAGGGAACTCTGCTCGATCCCTTCGGATACACGTGGAGCGTGCGCACGGTAAAAGAAGAAATGTCGGTCGAGGAAATGCACCGCCGCTTCAACGCGATGATGAGGCGACAGGAAAAGAAGAAGCCGGCCGTCGACCCAGTCCCTAAAGGCTACACCACTCTCACCACTTACCTTGTGGCGCAAGACGCGGACGGCCTGATTCAGTTCATGACCAAGGCTTTTGGTGCGGAAGAAACATTCCGCACCGGACCGGGC
Organism: Terriglobia bacterium; assembly: GCA_963812465.1. GTDB lineage: Bacteria > Acidobacteriota > Terriglobia > Terriglobales > Acidobacteriaceae > JAIQFF01. The sequence continues at coordinate 971 of CAWEVE010000008.1, read as the reverse complement.
TCCGAAGGCGGCCTGCACGCGGAAGTGAAGATCGGCGATTCGATGCTCATGGTTGGGGGCGGCGGCGCCGGCATGAAGTGGCGCGGCACTCCGATGCCCAGCGCATTCCATATGTATGTTCCCGATTGCGATGCGACTTACGCTCGCGCCCTGGAAGCGGGAGCCACTTCCATGACCAAGCCAGCCGATCAGGAATACGGAGAGCGTAGCGCGAACGTGAAAGACCCTGCCGGCAATTTCTGGTACATCGCAACCTACAAGGGAGAGAGCTACAGGTGGGAGGGTGCGCCCACGCTGCAACCGTACCTGCATCCTTTGCGCGCCGAGCCTGTGCTTAAATTTATCAAGGGCGCCTTCGGAGCCGAAGAACTCGGCCGGTATACCGCGCCGGACGGCGTGATCCACCACACCACCATCAAGATCGGCAACGCATACATGGAAATGGGAGAGGCCCAGGGTCCGTACCAACCCATGCCGACGATGTTTTATCTTTACGTGGAAGACTGCGACGCCCTGTACAAGCGCGCTCTGGCAGCGCCGGGGCCACGTCAATCTCCGAACCCCAGGACCATCCCTACGGGGACCGCAGCGGCGGGGTGACGGATCCGTTCGGCAACAAGTGGTACATCGCCACGCACATCAAGGACGTAGCTGAATACGCAGTGGGGATCTACCACGAACCACGTGGGGACAGCCGCCCTCGGCTGTCCGGTCGAGCGCAGCTCGACGGTGTTTCGCTGGTTGCAAAAATGCGGAGCTTTGCTCCGCCGGACAGCCGGGGGCGGCTGTCCCCACGTGGCTGGTGATGTCCCGAGCGAGTCGCTCGCGCCTACATTTACTGCGGAAGCTTAGCGTACTCGGCTTTGGCTTCTTTCAGGATGGGAACGTCCGGGTCGGCATCTTTCCACAGTGCGAAGAAATCCTGGTAGGCGGTGCGGGCGCCGGCGTTGTCGCCGGAGATGGCACGAGCG
>CAWEVE010000007.1:0-245460 GCA_963812465.1 Terriglobia bacterium | reverse complement strand
GGGCGCAACCGAGGTTCCCCAGTCTCCTTCCTTAGGTCCTTGTTTCTTTGTATTAACTGTGGTTAACTTCATAGAATAATCCCTGGTTAATAGACTCGTATTGGGGACATATTGCCGCCTTAGGGCAAATGAGTGGGGTATTCATGGCGCGGGCAGTGCAATTTGCTTTTCTTATGTTGACGGTGGCGTGTCTTGCTCCAGTGAAAGCGCTGGCACAAGGCGAAACCACCAGTGCCATTGTTGGCCAGGTTCGGGACGCAACCAACGCCGTCGTGCCCGGCGCCATTGTGACGATCACAAACCCAGAGACCGGACTGAGACGCAGCGCCAAGACCGATGACTCGGGCCGATTCAACTTCCCCCAACTAAAACCGGGGATCTATTCGGTCAAGGTGGAAGCGTCGGGCTTCGAGCCACGACAAAACAACAATGTCGTTTCGGCCCTGGGTCAAAAGCAAACCGTGGATTTCACGCTGGGTGTGGCCCGATCCCGTGAGACGGTGGAGGTCAGCAGCGAGGCTCCTATCCTCAATCCGGAGAACGCCAACACATCCACCACCTTGAATGCCCCCGCCCTGGAGGATCTGCCCAATCCAGGCGGCGATCTCACCTACCCATTGCAGTTTGCTCCGGGCGCCCTGATCAACACGGCAGGCAGCGGCAATGATTTCGTTGGCGGCACAAACGGGTACGGCAACGTGGAATTCAACGGCCTGCCTGCCCTCTCAAACGGCTATATCGTTGACGGACTGGAAACCAATGACCCGCTCACCAACCTTAACAGCGGCCTCTCCACCAATCTCGTGCTGGGGCTGAATTCGATCTCAGAGGTGACGGTCAATACTCTTTCCTATGCCGTGGATCAAGGACGGTATGGAGCATCCCAGGTCAACTACGTCACCAAGTCGGGCTCGAATCAGTTTCACGGGAATCTCTACGAACTTTGGAATGGGGCTCGGCTGAATGCAGCGGACTACTTTACCAATGCGACGCCGGGGAATCGCAAGCCCGGAGCGACCGTAAATCACTTTGGGGGCAGTCTGGGCGGGCCGATTGCGCACGACAAGCTCTTCTTTTTCTTCGACAGCGAATGGGTTCGGATCGCGCTGCCCATCGTGACGCCCACGACGGTTCCCAGCGCGGCGTTCCAGCAGTACGTGCTGCAGCAACTCCCGCTGGGTGGAACGGACTCCGTAACCGGATCAACCTATTCGCCGTCGCCGCAATCAGTCCCGTTCTACCAAAAGATGTTTGCCCTGTACGGAAACACCAATGGCACGCCTCTCGCGGTGCTCGGATGTCCTTTGAACTCGGACGGCACGACGCCTTCGGGCAGTCCACCGAATGGAAACGGTTGCGCGAACCGGCAAAGCGTGTCGCATTCCAGCGATGACCACGAACAGGTACAGACGGTCCGCATCGACTACAACATCAATCAGAAAGACACTGACCTGGTTTCGTTTTCAGGCGGACACGGGCGTACAAGCCGCCTACACAGATCCCATCAACTCTTTGTTTGATGCGGTCTCTCCTCAGCCCCTCTACTCGTTCGCAGCGGGCTACACCCACGTCTTTTCACAAAACCTGGTGAACTATTTCAATCCGGCGTTTTCGTGGTACGAAAGCTTGTTTGGGCCTGCCGACTTGCAGAAGACGCTCGCGGCATTTCCGATTGTGTTGCAGGGCAGCGGTGCCAATGCACCCTTCACCACAATTGGAGGGCTCGACAACACGTGGGTGCAAGGCAGGCGAGCTTCTCGCTTCTTCATCAATGACAACCTCGCTTGGAGCCATGGCGCTCACGAACTCCGGTTTGGCACGAACACCCGAATCTTTCGCCTGAATGACTATGACTTCGGGCAAGGCACAGTTCCAACCGTGGCCTATACGACGTTGCCGCAATTCATCTATGGAGTGGCATCTACTGCAACCCAGACTTTTCCCCTGTCGGCGAACGAACCATTCCGCTTCCTCAATCTCGATTTATATGCCCAGGACACCTGGAAAGTGACGCGGAAGCTTACCTGGACATTCGGCGTGCGCGACACCTTCAACTCAAACCCGCTCAATCCCCACGATCAAATCGCGCGGCTTGGCGGTTCTTTCAGTTCGATCTCGCATGATGTGAATCAGCCGCTGAATGCGGCCATCCAGACTCATCTCGGCAATTTGTTTTCGTCCACACCGCTGGCTATTCTGCAGCCGCGGACCGCGATCGCATGGCAGTTCGAGCCAAAATCTGTGCTGCGAGCCGGTTTCGGGATCTTCAGCGATATTTTGCCGGGCAGTGTGGCCGACCTGATTGGCACGAATCCTCCTTACGACAAAACCTTCCAGGGAGGTCTGCTGGGTACAGTGGGCGGGACTGCCATCGCTCCGGGAGTGCCGAACAGTGCAGTGGATGCAACTGTCGCCGCAAATCAAAGATTTAGTTCGGGATTCCCTCAAGGACAGCTTTCGTGCGCATCCCCGCAGGCAGATCCCGCAACGTGTCTCCCACCCGTCGCAATCACAGCGGTGCCCACTGGCACTCTGCATGCTCCGTACTTCATGGAGTGGAGCCTGGGAATTGAACATCAATTCGGAACCACGGCGAGTTTGCTGGCGCGATATGTGGGAACACGCGCTGTGAACCAGCCCTATCTAACCCAAGTGAACGGATACCAGACGGTGTGCCAGGGGTGCTTTGCGCCATTCCCCTACATGCAACCAACCGATCCACGGTTCAGCGCGGTGACCCAGCTCGCCACCGGGGAGAACAGTCATTACAACGGCCTTCAACTCACCGCGATGAAGCGCCTGGGGCACGGTCTGCAAGGACAATTCAACTACACGTGGAGCCGCTGCATGGATACGGTTTCGAACGGAGGATTCCTTCAGTTCTCTGCGGGAGGGATTCTTTCTCCGCTGCCGGGAGAGCTGGCCCGCGATTACGGTCCTTGCGACTATGACATCCGGCACAACCTCAACGCGCAATATGTGTATCAGTTGCCCATCCACGTTCGGAATCACCAGTTGGCGCACGCGCTCAACGGCTGGCAGATTTCCGGGACCATGTTCTGGCACAGTGGGGTGCCGTTCTCCGTTCTGAGCACACCCTATTCGGCCAACGGAAACGGCATTGTGCAGGGCAGCGGACCGCAGTTCGCGAGCGTCGTTACAGGCGTCCCGCTCTATGAGCATCATCCCGTCGCTGGTGTAACGCAACCGGGCACCCTCCAGTGGCTCAATCCGGCCGCGTTTGTTTCCGCCGTTGATCCGAGTACTGGCCAATGCGTCGGTGGCGACGACCCACAGCATTGCCAATTCGGAAACCTCGGCCGCAATGCCCTGCGCGGCCCCGATTTTGTCTGGAATGACTTCTATCTCACGAAATGGTTTCCGGTGACCGAGCGGGTGAAGCTCAGGGTAGAAGCCCAGTTCTTCAATGTATTCAACCATCCGAACTTTGGGCTTCCCAGCATGGTGCTGGCGGGGATTCCAGGAAAGCCTTCCACGCAGACTGGGTTTGGAGCGCTCACGTACACTACTTCTCCGCCGACCGGCCTGCTGGGCGTCGGTTTGGGTGGCGATAGCAGTCCGCGCATGATCGCGTTTCAGGCACGGTTGGAGTTCTGAGTTCTCATCCCAACCGCCAAGGGCTGGAACGCACGCAGGCGCCAAGGCAACATGTCGTGCATAATGCTTTTCAGTGGCTTCGATACGGCAAATTCCGACGCAGCACACCATCCGCCGCATTCAGCGGATTCAGGCGATCACGATTGTGTGGATGAGTGTCGAGGCAGCGGTATCCTTATGGGCAGCTTGGGCCGCTCGCAGTCCCGCCCTACTCGCTTTCGGCGGTGACAGTGCTGTCGAACTCCTCTCAGCGACGGTGGTGCTGTGGAGGTTTCGTGCTCACCCCGTCAAGAGCACGCTGAGAGGCGTGCTTCCCGAATCGCGGGAATATTGCTTTTTGTCCTTGCCGCCTATGTAGTCGCGGCTGCGGCCCTAACGCTGCTGGGGTACAGTGAACCCAAACCCACCTATCTCGGGATAGCCATTTTGATGGCCGCCGCCGCAATCATGCCCTGGATTGCTAAGGAGAAACGGAGACTCTCCTCCGCTACAGACAGTGCGGCCTCTCGAGAGCAGATTCCGCGCAATCAGCCTTGTGTGCTTACCTCTCACTGATTGCACTGGTGGGGCTTGGGGTCAATGCCATTTGGCACGTAGCTTGGACTGACCCGGTAGCAGCTTTGGTGGTCGCTCCCCTCATCGTTTGGGAAGGTCGGGAGGCAATACGGGGCAAGTCATGTGGGTGCTGCTGAACCCACGAGAACCGGAAACTAGCACGCTGCTGAACCGAGGCGTCATTTGGTGCGAATCTTCGGCACCCGACGCGCGGTTCAGGATATGCGAGTGCCAAGAGCATACATCTGTTCAGCTACTCGTTCACGCCCATTCCAAAGAGCACTGCCTCTATTCGTGCGGCAGCCTCATCCTGCATGTGCGGTGAGAAACATGACGTAGGTGTCCAATGTGAACGCTGTGCTGGCATGTCCTAGCTGTTCCGATACAACCTTGGGCGAGACTCCAGCTGCCAGCGCGATTGTGGCTGCCGTGTGGCGCAAATCATAGAGTCTGAGCAGTGGTAAACCGGCCTCCTTGAGGATTGATTTGAAACGTTTCGCGAGATTATCGGCGTTAATTGGCTGTCCCGACCGCGTTCTGAACACCAGATCAACGCCTTCAGGGCACGCGCTGAGTGAACTCCTCTCGGTCCGGACACTCACGGAGCAGAGCAAGAATCCAACTCTGGAATCTAATCGGTCGACGGCTTGGAGCACGTTTGGTATCCGAGAAGCACCATCTCCCGTTCGAGTCTCCGAATGCTTCGAACAACGCTGATCGTTTGTCGTCCCCAGTCGATGTCTTGCCACTTAAGACCCAGTGCTTCACTCGGGCGCATGCCGGTTGTGAGGGCCACTGCGAGCACCGGGCCATAGGGTGTAGTCAGTGCGAGGTTGAGCAAGGTCCGCGCCTGCTCAACCGTCAGAGCCTGCATTTCGTTTCGTGGCTGTTGCGGTACTTTAAGTCCAGTCGAGGATTCTCAAGCAACAAGCGCCACTGCAGGGCTTGCTGCATTGCAGATTTCAGCACAACGTGCGTGTAGCGGACTGTCCGAGCGGACAGATTGTACTCGCTCAGCTGCCGATACATGGTTTGGAGATCCAGAGGTCGCATTCCCGACAGAACTCGTTCACCCAGGTTAGGTCGGACGTATCGCCGCAACATGCCTTGGTAGTCCTGGTAAGTTTTCTCTCGTACTCTCGGTCTCACCGCTGTCTCAAGCCAGCGGTCAAGATATCTCGTTCAGTGTGATCTTCGAGCCTTCCAGATCGCGGCCCAAGTCACGCTCTCTCAGTTTCCTTGTTAGGTAAGCCTGCGCTTCCGCATAGGCCCGTGAATCGTCCGATTGTGGTAGTTGCGTTTATTGGTTTCGTGATCGCGGTCGAGATAAACCCGGATGAGCCATCTGCGGTCGCCTCGTGCAATGATCTGGCCAACTTTGCGAGCCATAGAGTTTCCTCCTTGGCTCGCAAGAGAGGCACACAGTTGAAGCATTACGGGACCTTAACCTGCTGATATTTAAGTTGGTGGAACGAAAAATGGCTGATCGGCCGTCAGTCGGCCCGCATCGGTGAGCCGAGCGCCCGGAGAAGCCTTGACCCGCCTCAAGCGGCAGAGAGAGCGGGCGACTCGGTGATGACTTCAAATACACGACCTCCAGATTCTCTTGGAGAGTTTTGTTTTCCGATTGAACTCGACAGTCCCTTTATCACTCCGGAAGATTCCCGAACCATACCAACTGGATAATCTGGAAGCCTTGCAATGATGCATGGGAGAGAAGAGGTGACTCTTGGCTGCCGACGACAGAGCGCCCAGAACAGCTGCAGTTGGGTTTGAGCAACTTCTAACATTGAAAGAAGCGGCGAATCTGCTCGGGATTCACTGGAAAACACTGGAGTTCAGGCACGCCGTGGAGAGATACCCGCAACCAAAATCGGTAACAGATGGCGGTTTCGAACCAGTGTACTCGACCAGTGGCTCGCCTCCCGGTTTGGTCCAACACGAGCCCAGAACCTGGAGACATTTGATGCTAAACTCGCAGCACAACCACGCCGCGCTAGCTAGAAGGAGCATTCCTTGAAGTTTACGCGGCAACGCTTTCAGCGTGGCAGTCTGCGACGAGTCAGGCGGTCACAAAATCAGTGGGCGTGGGAATACCGGTACAAGGACCCCGCTACCCAACAACAAAAATCCATGTATTTGAGCTGCGAACAGTTTCCAAGCCAAGCCGTGGTCGAGCGGCACTTGGAGGCATTCGTGCTCAAACTTAACTGTGAGAATCCGATTTTGGCGGTTCACGAGCCGACGTTTGGCGCGGTGATCGATCGCTTCATCGAGGAGGAGCGGCTTCTGGAAATTAAGAAGCAGCGGCCTGGGGAGCATTGCGATCACGGGCTCAGCTACGGAACTGTGAGCTCTTACCTCAGCGTGCTCAAGCACATTCGTGCGAAATGGGGCGCGACCCGCCTTAATCGGGTAAAGCCGGTGGCGGTACAGGAGTGGCTGAAGACTCTGGATGCCGCACCGAAAACGAAAGGTCACATGAAGGCTCTCATGCACCGTCTGTACGAAAAGGCGATGTTGTGGGAGATGGTCGACCTCAACCGAAACCCGATGCAGCTGGTCGAAATCAAAGGCATCAGCAAACGCCTGAGGAAACCGCTGATTTTGACGGTCGAGCAGTATTTCCGGCTGCTCGATCTTCTGCCTGAACCCTATCGCACGATGGTCGTTGTGGCGCAATGCCTCGGGCTGCGGGCGGAGGAAGTTCTGGCGCTGCATTGGTCAGATGTTGATTTCGACCACCTTGTGATTCACGTGTCGAGGGCCGTAGTACACGGCCGGGTCAAAACGGTAAAAACGGAGTATTCGGAGGACGAGTTGCCGCTTGATCCGGATTTCGCCACAGTCCTGCTCGCCTGGAAGTCCCGCGCCCCGAAATCCGAGCTGGTCTTTCCCAGCCACGTGACGGGGCGAAATTTCCATGCGAGTCCGATCCAGCAGGACTACATCCGTCCCGCAGGGTGCTGCCTGGCACCATGCCCGACGTGTTCGGCTGGCTCCGGGATCTGGTGCACAGACCAAAACGGAAAAAGGCGGGGGCTGCATGATGAGCGCTGGGATGCTGCTGGCGTCCTGGGGCGAGTCGGGTGGCATACATTCCGCCACATGTACCGGTCGTGGCTCGATGCGACCGGGGCTCCGCTAGGCGTGCAGCAGAAGCTGATGCGGCACGCCCAAATCTCGACCACCATGAACGTCTACGGCAACGCGCTGATGGACTCTAAGCGCGAAGCCAACAGCCGGGTAGCACGAATGGCATTGGGAATGGCATGAACCGAAAGGCTCGCAGCCACGGCCTGGTTTCAGCTGACTTTTGGACGCCGCTGTTATTTTGGGTTTTCTTGGGTTGGCGAAACTTGTAAGTGGTTGCGGGGGGTGGATTTGAACCACCGACCTTTGGGTTATGAGCCCAACGAGCTACCAGACTGCTCCACCCCGCAGTTTCATCATAACAACCTGGTTGCGGAGCGGTCAAACGCGGCGGGGGTTTGCTTAATGGTCTGGCGAAGACGTACATTCTTTTCAGAGCTCCTTCTTATTATCCTTTCTTGCGAATGAGTCTGCGCACACTGAGCGACGTTTTCTTTGCTGTGGTCGAACGTCGGCATCCGAAAGTTATGTTGCAGCGGCGGGGGGACGCCTGGGTGGCGGTGTCCTCGGCGACGTTGTGCGCGCGCATTGGCGCGGTCGCTGCGGCATTGCGGGGATGGGGCATGGGTCGTGGTGACCGGATCGCCATTCTGAGCGAAAACCGGGCGGAGTGGACGGTTGCGGACTTCGCTTCCCTCTTGCTGGGCGCGGTTACCGTCCAGTCTATGCCACGCTTACCGCGGAACAAACTGCGTACATTCTGCGGGATTCGGGCGCGCGCATTATTTTTGTTTCGACTGAAACCCAGGCGCAGAAGGTTCTGTCGATTCGAAAGCAGACGGCGATCGAAAAGATCGTGGTCATGGATGCCGTCGAGGTCGCGGGCGTGGTGCGAATGCAGGAATTGGCGCCCGACGGCGAGCAAACTTTGCCGCAGCTCGATCCCCAGATGGAAGCCAGCGCCCGCGCCATCACTCCGGATGATCTGGCTACCATTATCTATACTTCGGGAACCACGGGCACTCCCAAGGGCGTGATGCTGACCCATGGCAACATGGCGTCGAATCTCAATTGTTCACTGGCGGATTTTCCCGCGCGCGGCGACGATGTGAGCATTTCGTTTCTTCCGCTATCCCACGTGACCGCTCGCCACGTGGATTTCGCCATGCTTTATCGTGGGATCACGCTGGCTCATCTGCCGGTTGTGACCCAGCTGCCGAGGGCGCTGCTCGAGGTCAAGCCCACATATTTTGTTGCTGTGCCCCGGGTGTACGAAAAAATTCATTTTCAGACGGAACAGAAGGCGCTCGGCTTTCCCAACTCAGCGTTCTATCGCTGGGCGTTGTCCGTGGGGCGTGACCACCAGGCCGAAGTGCTGGCCGGCCAGACGCCGAGCACTCATGCATGGAGATTGGCCAACCGGTTGCTCTATTCGAAAGTGCGGGAGGGGATGGGTGGTCGCATCGACACTTTCGTTAGCGGAGGAGCGCCGTTGGGACGCGAACTGGCGGAGTGGTATGCCGCCATCGGCATCCGCATCCATGAGGGTTATGGATTGACTGAGACTTCGCCAGTGATCGCTGTAAATACGCCTCGCGCGCACAAGATCGGCACCGTCGGCAAGCCGCTTCCGAACGTGGAAGTGCGCATCGCCGACGACGGCGAAGTTCTGGTGCGTGGCCCTTCGGTATTCAAGCAGTATTGGAACAAACCCAAAGAAACTCAGGAAGCTTTTGTGGATGGCTGGTTCAAGACCGGCGATATCGGCCACCTTGATGCAGACGGATTTCTTTCCATCACCGATCGCAAGAAGGATCTGATCAAGACTTCCGGCGGAAAGTTCATCGCACCACAGCCGATTGAGAATTCCCTCAAGCACAATGCGCTGGTCGCGGAGGCGGTAGTTCTGGGCGAGAAGCGCAAGTTCCCTTCCGTGCTGATCGCGCCGAATTTTCCTTTTCTGGAAGAATGGGCTCGCGGCCGCGAGCTGGAGTTCAAGTCGCGAATGGAGCTGGTGGGTATGCCGGAAGTGCGGGCGTTGTACGAAGGCATCGTGGGAGAGGTGAATCAGAACCTGGCCCGTTTCGAAAAGCTGAAACGAGTGATCGCTGGTGGCCGATGAATTTTCGGCCGAGGATGGGACGCTTACTGCCAGCATGAAGCTGCGGCGGCGGGTGGTGGAAGAGAGATACCGGCAGCAGATTGAGGAGATGTACGAGCAGGCGGAACAGGCGGGGCCGGGGACAACGAGTGAGTAGGAGATTAGGATGCCAGCGACTGGAACGTTCCCACGTCTCGAAAACCACGAGACGTGGGGCACCCGGATGTAGTGGCGGCTAGCATTCCCTGCTGATCATCACATCAGCGCCTTGACGGCTTGCGGCACTTCGAAAAGGGAATCCGCCAGAGGCTCGTAGGTTATGGACTTGTAGGTGAAGGTCTGTACATGGTCGCCGGTACGAAAAGTCAGTTTCGTCGCGACCAGCGGTCCGCCGAAGTTCTTGTAGTCTTGAAACACAGCGACCGTGACGGCCGGGGACGAGTCATCCGCCTGAAAGCGGTAGCCGGCGAGCAGTCCGGTTTCGACGTCGTAAAACTGGTTATTGTCTTTGCCCCAGTGAGTCGTGCCGTGAAGCCAATAACAGCGATGGCCCTCGAAATCGGTGACCCCGGCCAGTTCCAGCTTTTTGAAGTAGTCAGGCTGGTGGAGCGGATATTGCAGGTCGGCATCGCGGCGCACGGCCTCGAGGGCTGTATCTTTGTCGATGCTCGCTCCCTGCGGGCCGACGGACCATGAAACGCTGCCGTCAAATCCGGCGACGACCTGGTTGCCGTTGGCGCGCGTGACTTTCATCAGTGTCTTGAAGGGCTTGGCGTAGTAGACGAAGGTCGCTTTTCCGGGCGTGCCAGCTGCTCTCTATTTCTCCGCGAACGGTTTCGGATTGGACCTTGGCGATGGCGTCCACACCCCCCAGGGCTTGTTTGTAGCGGTCGAGAACGGCATCGGCGGTCTTGAGCGGCGCCGCCTGCGGCCAAACCGGCGCTACGCTGGCGAAAATGACAATAGCCAATTTGAGCAGACGCATGTGAGTTAGACGAGGCCTCCGAGGAAGTGTTACCGGCAATTTTGTTGGTGGAATCGCGTAGCGGTGCAGGCACCGGCGTGGACAGGAAAATCCCGAGAATGACGCGACCGTGGAATCCCACCCTTCAAAAGCGAAGGGTGGGGCACCCGGCTGTCGTCGTTAGATACAGGATGACAGGGCCTCGGTTTAATCTTCTGTATTTCGATGGTCGCCTTTCTGATCAGATAATATTATTCGCCTGACGGAGCAAATTCCCATGGCTGGCCGAAACTACTCTAGCGCTGTCATTCTTGCGCTCACATTCGCGAGCGTTTTCAGTTTTGCCCAACATCCCGCGGGCAAGGCGCAACCTGCACTAACTCCGCAAGGCGAAAGACCGGCAGCCGATTCGCATCTGGCGGCGAATCCCGACATCCTGCGGCAGATGAACCGTGCGCTGGAGGAGCTCGCGGCCAGAGTTTCTCCCGCGGTGGTGCAGATTCAGACCACCGGCTACGGACCATTAAACGAAAACGACAAGGGGCAGACGGCGTTGATCGTGCGCCAGCATGCGGTGGGTTCGGGCGTGATCGTGGACGCGAACGGCTACATCATGACCAACGCGCACGTGGTTGAGGGAGCGAAGCGCATTCGGGTGGCGTTGCCGATGCCCCCGACCAGCCACGCCGAACAATGCGCCTCCCGGAAGTCGTCCGGTGCTGGACGCAAAGCTCGTCGGAATCCACAAAGAGAGTGATCTCGCCTTGCTCAAGATTGACGCGACCAATCTGCCCACACTTTCGCTGGAGGAGCCGCAGAACATTCGCGTGGGACAGATGGTGCTAGCGGTAGGCAGTCCGGAAGGATTGCAGAGTTCGGTCACGATGGGCGTGATCAGCGCGGTCGCGCGTCAGGCCGATCCCGGAAAACCTCTGAACTATGTACAGACCGACGCGCCTATTAATCCTGGCAACAGCGGCGGTCCTTTGGTTGACATGGACGGCTATGTGGTCGGAATCAACACTTTCATCCTGACGCAAAGTGGCGGAAGTGAAGGGCTCGGATTTGCCATTCCGGCGCGGGTGGTGAATTTTGTGTATCACAGCCTGCGGAAATATGGCCACGTGCATCGCGTCGAGATTGGCGCTGGGGCGCAGGAAATTACGCCGACTCTGGCCGAAGGCCTGGGCCTGCCGCAGACCTGGGGAGTCATCGTTGACGACATTACGCCTGATGGCGCCGCCGCCTCGGCGGGATTGCAGGTGCAGGACATCGTGCTCAGTGTCGACGACCGGCCAATTCGAACGATGTCGGCGCTCACCGCGGCCACCTATCTGCATGATCCCGAGCCGCTTGCTGAAAGTTGAAATTCTGCGCGGCACGCAAAAAAAGACTTTGTACATCCCTGCCGTCGAAAAGCACGACCAGATGGATGCGCTCATGGATGCTACCGATCCCGACAAGAGCCTGGTGCCGCAGCTCGGCGTGCTGGCCGTGGATATCACCGATCAGCTGCGGGCGGCGATCGGCACGCCGCGCATTACAGGCGGAGTCGTCGTCGTGGGCCGGGCCGCGGACCTTATTGTGACGGACAGCGGTCTGCAGACCGGGGACATCATTCATTCACTCAACACCAAGCAGATCGATTCCGTGGAAACGCTGCGCGGCGCGGTAAGTGCGCTCAAACCTGGGGCAGCGGTGGTTCTGCAGATTGAGCGGGATGGCGGGTTGCAATATTTGGCGTTTGAGATGGAGTAGGGGTTGATCGAGTTTGGAACAGTGGATTCATGATTCACGCAATAAATACCTAAGGCCATTCCTGCGCACCGTGCAAGAGTCGAAGAATTTGCACCTCGTCCTCACTGACGCGATAAACGACAAGATAGGGCAGACCGGCAAGTACCAGTTCACGAGTGTTGGCAATACGACCCGCCCGGCCTTGCATTGGAAATTTCGCGAGTAAAACCGATAGCGTCGTGAATGGACAAGGCGACTCCGCGGGCGGCCGAACCGCTTCCATGAGTCTCGATGTAGTCGGAGATTTGGGTAAGATCGCCGGTTGCGGTGAGCGTCCAGCGAATACGCATCAGCCAGGATACCGACGGTCGATCAGCTTTTTCACTTCCTCGTGGTCGACCAATTCACCTCGATCAGCTGCGGTTGTCCCCTTCTGCACTTCGCGCACAAACCACTGGTCGTAGTTCACCATACGTTCGACAGCATCGATCACAAGCTCTTCGGTGTCTCGGCCCTGTTGGGAAGCCAACTCAGCCAGCTTAGCCTGCAGGTCGGGGTTTAAGCGAACTTCCATTTGGCTCTTAGGTTAAGGTTCACGGATTCCGGTGTCAACCGAAGAAAACTCCCCCATCTTTCTGACAGGGGCGGCGTTCATTCGCCACTACTGATTTTGAGCATCCGGTGCCGATGGCTACGTGGGCAGTAGTGGGGACGTGGAGATGCCGTGCGAGGCCTTACGGCAGGGTGCCAGGGATTTGTCTTACAATAGTGCATGAGCGATCCATTTATTATTGCCGGCCGGGAATTTCGTTCGCGCCTGATCGTGGGCACCGGGAAGTACAAATCATTTCAGGAAACCGGGCGGGCGCTCGAGGCCAGCGGCGCCGATATGGTGACCGTCGCGGTGCGGCGAGTGAATCTGGATCGCAGCAAGGAATCGCTGCTGGATTATCTCGATCCCAAGAAATATTTTTTGCTGCCGAATACGGCCGGATGTTACACGGCGGATGAAGCCATCCGGGCGGCGCGGCTGGGGCGCGAAGTCGGGCTTTCGGATTGGGTGAAGCTGGAAGTGATTGGCGACCAGGCAACGCTTTATCCCGATGTGCAGGCGACGCTCGAGGCGACTCGCGTATTAGTAAAGGAAGGTTTTACCGTTCTTCCCTATACCTCTGATGACGTGGTCTTTGCCAAGCGGTTGCTGGATGCGGGCGCGTCCGCGGTAATGCCGCTGGGAGCGCCGATTGGAAGCGGGCTCGGGATTCAGAACGCGGCCAACATCCGCATCCTGCGCGAGGTCATCACCGGAGTGCCGCTGATCCTCGATGCGGGCGTGGGCACGGCGTCCGACGCCGCGATCGCGATGGAGCTGGGCGCGGATGCGGTGCTGATGAATACGGGAATCGCAAATGCTCAGGACCCGGTGCTTATGGCGGAGGCCATGAAGCATGCGGTGCTTGCCGGACGTCACGCCTACCTGGCTGGGCGCATGCCCCGGAAGCTTTATGCCACGGCGAGTTCTCCGCTGGAAGGGGTTGTGCGCTAAATTCAGTTCGGTGAATTCGTCGCGGTAATTTATTCGAGGATGAACTTCTGTGGTCAAAAAAATCCCGCCCTCTCTCTCCAAACAACGGAGAGACGAGGACGGGGCACCCGGCTTACTTAGATCACAACATCTTGACGCTTTCCACGTGGATGGAATCGCCTTTTACGTGTCCGGTGACGGCTACGTGATGGCCTTCATGTCCCTTGAGCGCGTCGGCGTTGTCGACGGCGAGGACCTTGTTATCGCCATCGGTGACCACCACCGCACTGGCGCCGCCTTCGATGCATTTCTTGGTACAAGCGGCTGCGCCGGCGTTGGCGCCCTTGGCGCCGCACTTGGAGTCGCTGACCCAGCCATTCACCGTCTGGGTTTTTCCCATGTCATCGGCTGCGACCACGGCCACCATCAGAAACAAAACGGAGAGGATCATACAGAGCAGTAACAGTTTCTTCATAAACTCCTCGATTTTTGGGCGGCCGGAGCCGCAGATTGGGGCGGCGCTTCATTGCAAGCGCCGGGGCTGCTAACTGTATTGACGTGGCGAGACAGCAGTTGGTTACTCATCAATCTGCCGTCCCTGACCAATTTTTCCAGCGAAGCATACCACAAGCGTACCAGCGATTTGTCAGCCGGATGTCAGCAGCGGGCGCTATTTCTGGGCTGCGCTGGTGGCGGGGATGGGCAGGACGGGAGGCGCGGGAGCTACGTACACAACCTCGCCGGGGCGGATGTAGTGGAGCTGCTCGCGAGCCTCTTTCTCGATGGTTTCGGGATCGCTTTGAAGTTTCTTGATCTGGCCCGTGTAGTGATCGTTTTCCTTTTGCAATTGATCGATTTCCTGGCTCAGGTTCTGGTATTCGGCCCGCTTTTGCCGATACACCACCATTCCGTTGGCGCCGAACATCACGTGCAGGAAGAGCCAGACGGTGACGATTGCAACTCCCGAAGTCGCCAGACGGCGGCGGGCGCCGTAGAGCCATGTAAAAGCCGGGCGCAGCTTTTCTTTTACCTGAACAGTCACATGGTCGCCGAAAGCCTGGGCTTTCGGGGCGCGGTCGACCAAAGCGCTTATTCCTCGCCGGGCTTGGGTCGGGATTCGGATTTCTGGTCGCTTTATTCGAAGATCCATTGTTTGGCGGCCGCGCTCAATTTTGCCAGTTCTTCCCTGCTGCCGGCTTCGGAGTAAACCCGAACCACCGGTTCGGTTCCCGAGAGGCGGTAGCACACCCACGATCCGTCCTCGAACAGCAGCTTCAACCCATCGGTGCGAACTACCTGCGCAACCTTGCGACCCATCAGTTCGCGAGGTTCTTTCTTTAACTTTCCAGTGAACTTCTCCATTGCCTCCTGCGTCAAGTGGAAGTTCTCACGCAAACTATAAAAGGAACCAACTTCGGCAAATAGCTCTTTGAGTTGCTGACCTAGCGACTTGCCTCTCTTTGCAACCATTTCGCAGCACAGCAGGCCGGCCAGGACGCCGTCTTTTTCGGGCACGTGATGGCGGATGGAGAGGCCGGCGCTCTCTTCCCCGCCGATCGCGATCTTATCCTGCTTGATGAGCTCGCCGATGTACTTGAATCCCACCGGGGTTTCGTGCAATTCGACGCCGTGATGTTTGGCAACGGCGTTGATCAGGTTAGTAGTAGCCACTGATTTGGCCACGCCATTTTTCCAGCCGCGGCTTTCGACCAGGTAATCAAACAAGCAACGCAACGATGTAGTTGGGAGTGAAGAAGGTGCCGTCGGCGTCCACGATTCCGAAGCGATCGGCGTCGCCGTCGGTAGCGATCCCGATGTTGGCTTTGGTGGCTCGCATCTCTGTGCGGCAGCCTTGGAGCAAATGGTCATCGGGTTCGGGCGCGTGGCCGCCGAACAGCACGTCCCTGCAATCGTGGACCGTGGAAACATCCACGCCGGCGTCGCGCAGCAGCGCGTCGGAATATCCGCGAGCGGCTCCCCAGAAGGGATCGAAGACAACGCGCAGGTTGGCTTTCTTGATGGCTTTGAAATCTACGATCTCCTGCAGACGGGAAAGATATTTGGCGCGAGGCTCAAGCGCTTGTTGGGTTACAGATTTCGTGGACGGTTTCGGCTGGTCATTAACTTTAACGTTGGCGGCGTCGCTGGCGGCTATTTCGGCTTCGATGCGTTTTGTGACCTCAGGCAGCGCAGGAGCGCCGTCGGGCGTGGAGAATTTGATGCCGTTATATTCTGGAGGATTGTGGGAGGCGGTGATGTTGATGGCGCCATCGGCTTTTTCCTGGATCACGGCGTAGGATATGGCCGGGGTCGGAGCAGGGTCCGCGATCATGAGCGGCGTGATGCCGTGGGCAATCAGAATTTCGCTGGCCATGGCGCAGAAAGTCTCGCCCAGGAAGCGCGGGTCGCGTCCGACGATGACGCGAGCGCCGGAGGGTTTCTGCGAGACTACATAACGCGCGATTCCGGTGACCGCGCGGCGGACGTTGGCGAAGGTGAATTCGTCCGCCATGACAGCGCGCCAGCCCGACGTTCCAAAGTGGATTTGTGTTGCCATATTCCGTCTCCGCTACTGAGGGCTAATGACGACCTTTAGAACCGTACGTTCAGATTGCAAAGCTTGACATTGCCAGGCTCGCGGGCGAGGGCGCCCGCGCCACACGAGATTCTATATGACAGACAAGATACTCGTCCTCACAACTGCGGGTTCAAAAGACGAAGCCCGCAAAATTGGGCGCGCCCTGGTGGAGCGCCTACTGGCAGCTTGCGTGAATGTCGTGCCTCAGGTGGGATCGATCTACCGCTGGGAGGGCGAGATAGAAGAGGCGGAAGAGTGGCTGCTGATTGTCAAAACCACGCAGGCTGCCTTCGAGCGAGTGCGGGAAACAATTCTTGAATTGCACTCCTACGATGTGCCGGAATGCGTCAGCATTTCGGTAGACGACGGCAGTGTGGGCTATCTAAGTTGGATTGGGGAGTCGGTGAAGTGAGAGGCAAAGCCCCAAGCGCTTGACCGACTAACTAGTCCTCGACAAATGACTTCAGCCTGGACAGTGCCTGATCCCACTGCTGGGAAACGGAGTCCAGATACCTCTTCATTTCTTCAATCGGCTGCGGATCGAATTCGAAGCGGCGCTCGCGTCCCGCCCGAACACAGCGCACGATTCGCACTCTCTCCAGCACTCGAAGATGTTTGGTGATCGCCTGCCGAGTCAGCTTCGATCCCGCGGTCAACTGAGAGATCGAATAGGGTTGACCACCAGAGAGCTTAGCCAACAGCAGCAGGCGGGTCTCATCGCCGAGCGCGGCGAAGATGGGCGCGCGCGGCTGCCGTTTGGCGACCGGGCGACTATGACTTTTGGGTGACATAGTTCTCGATGTTCTTCATTTGTTCCGTCCAACCGCCATCATTCATGCGGAAGGCTTCGGGGCGGCGGTCGCTGGGGATCTTGTCGAAGCCAGACTCGGTAACGACCAGCAGTGTGCCGTTCGCGATCTTCTCCAACCTGAATTCGACGAGCGTGGGCGTCTCCTTGGAATAATCCTTTTTAGGATCGACCGCGTAGGGATGCCAGGTGAAGGAGAAGAGCCGTTCGGGCTCCATTTTCTGCACCACAACCTCCCATTGCAGGTGCTCGTAGCCGGGATAGGTGATCTGGCCCCGCGAGATCTCGCCGGGTACGAAAGGGCCATCCACTTTCACGCGAAACCACTGGCCAAATTCGCGGTAATCGGTCAGCGCGCGCCAGACTCGCGAAAGGGGCGCTTTGAGTTCGATCCTCTTTTCAATACTGTTATTCATCTTCCGCAACCTCCAGGTTGCATATTACTGCGAGGAAGAGATAAAAAGCAACCGTGCGGTTGCATTTCTTCGAGTAGGCTTTTCGACCGGAGATCACTTGTGCCGCGTTGCGAGGGGACAGAACTGACGGTACACTGAGTGCCGTTTTCGAGGGCTCACACTATTTTATGACCAGACTGTCCAACCACCGAGTTTTCGTCTCTCATCTTCTTTCGCCTTTCATCTCCGTGATTCCCGCTGCTTTGATCGCGGGCATTTTGATTGGCGCGACAACCTGCGCCGCAGAGGAGTTGACCAACCAGCCGGTGTCGGTCACGGTTAATGCAAGGGATGGATCATACGAACTCGGCACCCATGGCGGTCAGATTGTCCTGACCGCCCGTGCGGGAGCGCAGGTTGACCACCAGTGGTTGCGCTCAAGCGACTACCCGCGGCGGCAAGCGGCGGAGTCCGGATTCAACGATGAGCTTGGATCGGGTCACGAGATGACGGTGACTTGCAGCGGCCTGGATGGCAAACCCAACCTGACTTATATATTGCAAATTTACGATCAGCATCCCTACGGGACCATCCAGGTCAAGGTGCAGAACAATACCGGGAAAGAAATAACGGTGCAGGCCATCCGGAGTCTGGAGGCGATCGGTGAGCCCGTCCTCAATCTGGGTGGTCCGCCGTCGGACGATCGAGTCCTCTCGGACAGTTTCAGTGAAGACCGGCCGGACATGGTGATTTACGACCTGGGCGCGGCGCCGGGCGGAATGCATCGTGGCGCAGGCAGCCAGCTCATTTACAACCGGGAGAGCAAACGGAGTCTATTCCTGGGAGCGCTTACGTCCGACCGGTTCCTGACTCTGCTGCACCTCAAAGCTGAGGCTGCGGGCGCGAACAGGAAGATAGCTTCCTACACTGTCGATTCGACAGGGACTACGGAGATCCAGAAAGAATTCGATTTGAAGAATTCTCCCGCGGACGATCAAGTCGAATTGAGTCTTCCTCTCAAGCCCAATGAAGAAATCGCTTCGGAGCGATTGATGTTCGCAGCCGGACCGGATTACCACCGTCAACTTCTGGCTTACGGGGATGCGATTCGGCAGCTGCATCATGCGCGTGTCTCCAGCGCCACTCCGATCGGCTGGTGGAGTTGGACCGCCTACTACGGCGCCATCAACCAGGGTGAGACCCTGGCGAACGCCGATTGGCAGGCGGAACATCTGAAATCTCTGGGATACAAATACTTGCAGATTGACGAAGGCTACCAGTATGCCCGGGGAGAATACACGACCACCAACGCGACTCAATTCCCGGACGGATTACGCTTCGTCGGACATTACATTACCGCAGCGGGACTGACCCTGGGCATCTGGACTGCGCCATTTGAAGTCACGCGTCGAGCCTGGGTTTACGAGCACCACAAGGAATGGCTGGTACACAACGCCAAGGGCGAGCCCATCTCGATGGGCCGCGTATGGAAACAGGATTCAGATGAGCTTTACACGCTGGATACGACTCATCCCGGCGCGCAGGATTATCTGCGCCAGACTTACAAGACACTAGTTCGCGAATGGGGAGTGCGATTCATCAAGCTGGACTTTATGGATACCACGGCGATTGAGGGGTATCACTATCGCCCGAACACAACGGCTATGGAAGCCCAGCGCATCGGCTTGCAGATCATCCGCGAAACGGTGGGCGATGATGTGCTCCTGGACAAGGACGGCAGCCCGATGCTCAACCCGGTAGGCCTGGTGGATACGGGCAGAGTCTCCGCCGATAGCGGACACAGTTTTGAGATCACCAGAAGCGCCGAACCCGGCATTGCTGCCCGCTTCTACATGCACCGGAATTTTTTCGTCAATGATCCCGACGCTTTCATGGTCACGAACAAATATGTTGTCGAGGGCGAGGACACCCAGCCTTCGCTCTCGCTCGGCGCGGCCCAGGCTTCCATCGCACTCTCGGCGGTATCGGGCGGCATGTTTGAAATTGGGGACGACATGCTGGTGCTGGGATCGGAAAAAGAGCGAATGGCGCTAGTCGAGAACCGGGATTTGCTGAATATGGCGAAAGTCGGGCGAGTTCACACGCCGGTTGATCTGATGTCGTACGAACCGGAAGATGAACAACCGAGCGTTTTCTTTCTTCGGCAAAGCAATCGCCAGTCCATGCTGACGGTTTTCAATTGGACGAATCGCGCTCGCTCACACGCGCTGAAGCTCGCAGACCTGGGACTCCCCGCCGGCCATACGTTTGTGGCAACCGATGTTCTCGCCGCAGAAAAAGAAGCGGCGACCTGTTGCGCTCGATGGAGGCACGGTACGGATCGAAAACCAGACGCCACAATCCGTTCGGATGATCAAGATCATCGATCGCAGCGTCGCTGAGGCTGCGCCAACGATCACGGCTAAGGTGCCCTCGTCGGCAGCGGCTGGTGAAACGATCATTTTCTCGGCGCAGTCCGGGTCCGATGGAGTTCCGGCAGTTGAGTATCACTGGAATTTTGGAGACGGCACGAGCGCGGATGGCCCGAAAGCCGTCCACGCTTACACTCGGGCGGGGGACTTTGAGGTGCGGCTGACCGTCGACGGTCTGGATGGCGTGCCGGCACAGCAGACATTTTCGATCAAGGTCACGGGTAATTTAAGGGCAACTCCACAGCTCACCGACAATCGGCGATTCGTAGAACCAACTGAGCGGTGACCGATTCTTGGGGCGCGTGTCAAAGATGAGGGCGTAGTCGAAGAGCCCATGATTCCCGTAACCCCCCCTTTTCGCAAGTGCGCGAAAAAGGGTGGCCACCCGCTGCGGGAAATCTCTCCACATCAGCACTTGAGTTTCTAATCGCAGGCTTTGCATTTGGCGACGATGAGGGTCATGTCGTCGTATTGTTCGGCGGGGCTGAAACTCTGGACCTCGCTTACGATGGCCGCCAGCAAGTCGCTTGAAGATAGTTTCCGATGGCGGCGCAATGCATCGCACAGGCGCTGTTCTCCGAATTCTTCCTCCGCGGCATTGAAGGACTCGGTGATGCCATCGGTGTAGAGAGCCATGGCGTCACCGGGGAGAAGTTGGCATTCGCTGATTGAGCAATCCCATTCTTTAAAGAGTCCCAGGACGGTGGACGTGGAATCCAGCCGCTCCAGAGAATCGTTGCCGCGAAGCAGTAGCCCGCAGAGGTGTCCGCAGTTGGCGTAGCGAAGGCGCTGAGCCCGGTCGTCGTATTCGGCGAAGAAGAGCGTAGCGTAGGAACTGTCGGCTGTGTTGTCGTAGAACAACTGGTTGACCGAGCGCAGCAGGCGTTGCGGGTCGTCCAAACAGAGGATGCACTGGCTGCGCAGATTCGCCTGCAGGTTCGCCATCAGGAGAGCGCCGGCAATTCCCTTTCCTGAGATGTCACCCAACACCAGTCCCAGCCGTTCCCCGCCCAGATTGAGGAAGTCGTAGTAGTCGCCGCCGACCTGGCGAGCCTGAATGCAGACGCCGGCGTAGTCGAGGGTTCGCAGGGGCGGAAAAGTCTGGGGAAAAAGTCTGGCCTGCACCCGCTTGGCGATATCCAACTCGTGAGCCGCACGACGTTCGGATTCCCGCCTCTCCGCGGCGGCCCGACGTTTGGCTTCGACGGCTTGAGTCATCTCGTCGAAACTGACCAGCGCGAAGGAATTTTTATCGATGTCTTCAAAGCGGGTGAATACTCCGCCCCAGACCGGCGTCTGCTTCCCCAGCAGCAACGGCGCGGTGTTTCCCGACCCATCAGCCGACTGCTTTTCATACTTAACACGACGCAACCGGGGAACGTGACGAAAGCGAACTCCGCGTCGTCGCCACTGGCTGTAGGTGGCCACCACATCTTCGGACACAAAAGCCACCGGGCTGGGCTGGCCGATCAGTTTGTACTCATCGGACTCAGGATCGGGTGCAATCAGGGTAAGGACCGCCGTGCCGTGGGGAGGTGAAACTCCCACCCAGCGTTGCCCCGACTGCAGGCGGACGTCAAAGGCCAGACTAAATCCAAGTTGATCCACGTAAAATCGCAGGCTTCGATCCTGGTCGCGAACGAAGACGTTGACGGCGTAAACGCCGAGGTAGGGGTTCTCGCGACCCTCGGGTGAGGCAGGTTGGTCCGCCAGACCGAATGTAGGGGAGCTGACCATGGCGGCTATTATAAGACCACAAAACAGTCCGATCAGACTGCGGAATCAACTTCGAGAGTTATGCCCGTCCTCGCGGCCTATGTAAGATAGTCCTTCATCACGAGTGCGCGAACCCGACTTAAGACCTGGAGCCGATCATGCCTACAGCAATTCTTCTTTCGCTGGCGCTTGCTGCTGTTTTCTCGCTTCGCCCAAGCGCTGTGGCGGAGGCGCCTCAGTCGCAGTCAGCCGCGTCCGTCAGCTCCCCGCATTTGCAGGCAAACGGTGTGGAGATGGAGTCCAACGGCGTTCACCTGAAGATAACTGCTTTGCGGGATGATGTTCTTCGCGTGCGTTACTGGCGCGGCAGTTCCGAGCCGGAAGATGCGAGTTGGGCGGTGCTGCCGGAGGCTCGCAGAAGTTCCGCGAAGGTTGCTGCTCTTGCCGATCACCCCGGATTCACCACCGCAGCTTTGCGGGTAGAGATCGATCCACGCGACCTGGGCGTTACGGTGCGCGACAAAGACGGCAACCTGCTTCAGCAGAACAGCTCCCCGATTGAGTTTCACGACGCCGGCTTCGAACTTTCGGAAACCATGTCTCCCAACGCCCACTACTTCGGCCTGGGCGATAAAGCAGGTTCGTTCGACCGGCGTGAAGGAAGCTTCACGCTTTGGAACACCGACGCGTACGGCTTCCAGGAGTCGACTGATCCGCTCTACAAGGCGATTCCCTTCTTCATGACCTACGACTCAGGGCGGGCGATTGGCACGTTGCTGGATAACACATGGCGAACGCACTTCGATTTCGGCCGGACTCGGGCCAACACGCTGGTAATGGGTGCGGCTGGCGGTCCCGTGGATTATTACTTTCTCTACGGGCCTTCCGCCAAGCAGGTATTGAGCACGTATGCCTGGCTGACCGGTCCGACCCCGCTGCCGCCTCTATGGTCGTTTGGGTTCCAGCAGTCCCGCTATGGCTACATGACGCGGGCGCGGGTGGAGGAAGTTGCGAAGCGGTTGCGGGACGATCACATTCCGGCGGACGCGATCTATCTCGACATTGACTATCAGGACCGTAACCGTCCGTTCACTGTGGACCCGGAGAGATTTCCGGATATGCCGGGGCTGGTCCGCAAGTTGCATGATGAAGATCTGCACGTCGTCGCGATCACCGATCTGCATATTGCGCAGGCGCCGAATCAGAACTATGCACCCTATGACAGCGGCATCGCGCAGGACCGCTTCGTTCACAATCCGGATGGCTCGGTTTACTCGGGCAAGGTGTGGCCGGGCGACAGCGTGTTTCCGGATTTCACGCAGCAGGCAACGCGCGCGTGGTGGGGTACGCTGTACCGGGACTTCGTTCAAATCGGGATTGATGGTTTCTGGAATGACATGAATGAGCCCGCCATCTTCGTGACGAAAACCAAGACCATGCCCGAGGATGTGCAGCATCGCATCGATGAACCCGGGTTCCGCAGTCGCACCGCTACCCACGCGGAGATCCATAACGTGTATGGCATGGAGAACGCGCGAGCCACGGCGGAAGGGCTGCTGACTTTGCGTCCGAACGAACGGCCGTTCGTGCTTACGCGCGCCGCTTACGCCGGAAGCCAGCGCTACGCGGCAACCTGGACCGGAGACAATTCGTCGTCGTGGAATCATCTGCGGCTTACGACGTTCATGCTGAAGAACCTGGGCTTGAGCGGATTTTCGTTTGCGGGTGCGGACGTTGGCGGCTTCGCCGGAAATCCTTCGCCGGAGTTGCTCACCAAGTGGATCGAGATCGCAGCGTTCCAGCCCATTGATCGCGATCATACGGAGAAGGGTACGGCCGATCAGGAAGTGTGGGTACACGGTCCGGAGCAGGAAGCGATTCGCCGCCGCTTCATCGAAGAACGCTATCGTTTGCTGCCGTACCTCTACACCACGGCGGAGGAAAATATGCGCAGCGGCTTGCCGATCGTGCGACCGCTGTTTCTCGAATTTCCCGACGCGCTTCCCGACAAACACCCCATGGACATCGACCCGTTGACAGCCAATGAATTCCTGTCGGACCCGACCTGCTGATCGCGCCACCTCCAATCATCGAGCAAACGGTTGCTTACGCGGTTCAACTTCCCAGCGCCGGCTGGTACGACTACTGGACGGGCAAGCGCGTTGAAGGCAAAACCGTCGTCTCCGCAGCCGCCGGGGTGCAACCTGAAAGCGGCGTAGTCTCGCAGGTCACGGCAGTGACGGTGACACCTCAACTCGCGGAGTTACCGGTCTATGTGCGGCCCGGAACGATCCTGCCGTACGCTCCGCTCACGCAGAGCACGCGGCAGCAACCCAGCGGCGCGCTTACGCTGCGGGTGTATCCCGGCCCGGATTGTCGTGGCTCGTTTTATCTGGATGACGGTCACTCCTTCGCTTACCGGCAAGGGGCGTTCCTGCGAATGCAGTTTTCCTGTGAAACGCGGTCGGACGGCGGGGTTGCTCTACGACTGGGAGCGCACGAAGGCAGCTATCCGGCGTGGTGGTCGCAATTGCACATTGAAGTCCATGGCATGGGAGCAGATCACAAGTCGGTTCACTTGAAAGGACAGTCTGTTCCGGCGACGCTGCACGATGGAACTTTGGATTTCTCACTTGCGGACGACGGCCATGGGAGGGATCTCACGATCGATTGATTTGGCCGACATCATCCGATCGAACTCGAAAGAGCGCAAATTCAATCGCGCCGCGCAGTCTTCTTTGACCCTTTTTTCTTCGCGCCTTTAGTCTTCGACTTCTTATTCTTTTCAACTCTGAGTTTCCATGCTGTCTGCAGCGCGCCCGTCAATACGTCCTCGCTGGCTTGCGCCAGGCGGATATGAGTCGCGCCCATTCTTCCCCATCCTCCTGAAATAGGCAGGAAAACTTCTGGCGCCTCTCCGACGAAATCGGCCTGCTGCTCGGGCGTGAGCATCAGGTTGCCGTAACCCTGCTTTTGGGAGGCGAGCGTGGCGAAAATTCTTCCTCCTACGCGGAAATCGGGTGCGCCCATGTGCGAGCTTTCTTCCGCTCCTTCGAGGCTCAGAGCAATGCGACGGAAATCCGAGGCCTTCATCATGATCACTCCTGGCAAGCGTTCATATTATTGCGATCGAGTCTTATCCGCGCGAGTGCGGCGCTGGACTTGATTCTCTCCGCTCTGTTCAATGGCGGCGTTTACTTCACCTCCAATGAGTATGCTGCAGGCGCCCAGGTAAAGCCAAAGCAGCAGCACGACCACTGCCGCAAGCGAGCCATAGGTTCTGCTGAAGGAGTTGAAAACCTCGAGATAGATTCGAAAGCCGAGCGAAAGCAGAAGCCATCCAATCAGAGCCACAACCGCCCCAGGCAGCACGGTTCCGGCGCTGTGCTTCTGGTGCGGACCGAAGCGGTAGATCAGCACTAGAGCCAGCAGCATGGACAAGACCGAGATGGCCCACCCGGTGAAAGTCGAACCCGGGCCGATTACGCTGCTGCCCGAAACCACCGACGCCACGAATCGTTCGCAGAGTTTCCCCTGCGAAAATTAAAGCCGTCGCAATCGGAGCGAGCACACCTACACAGATGGTCAGAATTATGGCGACGATTTTTCTTCGCCACCACGATCGTTCATCAAAACTCCATAGGCGATATTCAGTCCCTCGATGATGGCAACGATGCCCGAACAGCCGCTCCACAGTGCGAGCACAAGGCCAGCGGAGAGCTTGCCGCCGGTGGTCTCAACGACGATGTCGCTGACCGTGCCGCCAACCAGTTCGCGCGCTTGCCATGGCATCACCTGCCCTACATATCCGAGCATCGACGCGTAAAGATCGGGCCGGGAGGCAAACACATAGCCGAGCATGGCGGAAATAAATATGAGCAGCGGGAATATTGCGAGAAGAAAATAAAAGGACAACTGGGCGGCGCGCCCGGTTAAGTCATGCTCCACGCTGGCGTGGAGCACAGGCACGCGCCATCGCCAATTTGGCGAGATTCCTGAACCTCTCTCGGGGTTCGCGCGGTCACCACCGCCAAACCGGTCCGACCCGGCCCGAGTTCGGTCCTTTTCTGCTTCGATTCCGTAAGGGTGCGCTCCCTTGCGTCGCTGGCAGATGCGCCGGTGCGACGAGGGTTTCCATCCTAACTCATCAAGCGCTCGGAGCATCAGGCGCCCACAGAAATGATGAACGAGTTCCCGAAAGGATGGAACCAAACTTACGGTTTCCTGGCTGTGAGATTAAGACGCCAGTAGTCCAGCAGAAAAGGAGGGTCATCCTTCGCCGCCTGGTCAGCCAGGTCGGAGACATATTGTTCGCGCAGGTCTTCATCGGGCAGGCGTTCGAGGTGAGTGCGGACGATTACTGTTTTTACAAACTCAAAATAGTGACGGCGATCATCGAGGAGTGTGGGGGCTGCTTCGAGATTAGTCTGGACGTCAACGAAGCCGGCGCGTTGCAACGTGACTGCTGCAGCTTCCGCATTTTGATAGAGCCAGGGCGATGGGAAAGTCTGCCAGAAACGGAGCGAATTTTGGAGACTCAGCGAGAACGTCCATGCGCGTTTTCAGGCGAGCCAGGTTAGGACCGCCGCCGCATTGCGCCTGCAACCAGCCTCCGGGGCGGAGCGACTCGAACAACCCGCGAAACAGGCGATCATGATCCAGCACCCAATGGAAGGCAGCGGTGCTGACGATGCCGTCGAAAGCCGCGGTGAACGGGAGGTCGAGCAGATCGGCGGTGACCACCTGCGCTTGCTCGCCGAACTTCGGTCGCAAGTATTCGCGGGCAGACCGCGACATGTTTTGTGAAACGTCGAGCGCGACCACTCGTCCGTTCGGCAGAGCCTGCAGCAAATCGGCGGTAAGGCGGCCGGTTCCGGCGCCGGCATCGAGAACCAATTCGTCGCCGCGCAGCTTCAGACGGGCGAGGACCTTTTTGCCCCAACTCACCTGCGGTTGAGAGAGGCGGTGGTATTCGGAGGAATTCCATTCGCGAGTGGAATTTGGAGATGGGGTCATCGCAGCCAGTTCAGATTGCGGCCAGCGCCTGGTCGAGATCGTCCATGATGTCTTCCACGTTTTCGATTCCAACCGAGATACGGACCAGGCCGTCGGTAATGCCGATCTCTTTTCTTCCTTTTTTTCCCAGCGCGGCGTGAGTCATGGTGGCGGGATGCGAGATCAGGGTTTCCACTCCTCCCAGCGACTCGGCCAGGGAGCACAGACGAACTTTCTTCAACATCTTTTTGGCGTTGGACAGCGATCCGGTCTCGAAAGTGATCATCGAGCCGAAGCCGGTCATCTGGCGATGAGCCAGTTCGTGCTGGGATGCTCGGCGAGACCGGGATAGAAAACCCTCTTCACTTTTTTATGACGGGCCAGGAATTCGGCAATGACACGGCCGCTGCGATCGTGTTGTTCCATGCGGACCGCCAGCGTCTTGACGCCGCGCAATACCAGCCAGCATTCGAAAGGAGAAAGAATCGCTCCGGCGGCTTTCTGCACGAAAGCCAGTTTGTCAGCCTGCTGCTGGGTGGTGCAGACCACGACGCCCCCGAGCCCGTCGCTGTGTCCGTTGAGAAATTTCGTGGTGGAGTGCACCACCATGTCGGCTCCCAACCAGATCGGCTGCTGGAAGTAGGGCGACATGAAAGTGTTGTCCACGACCAGCTCCACTTTCTTGCGGCGGCATATCTGGCTGACGGCTCCAATATCGGTGAGCGACATCAGCGGGATTGGTTGGGGTCTCCACATAGACCATGCGGGTATTTTTTCGGATGGCGCGTTCTACGTTTCGCGCGTCCGAAGTGTCGACGTAGGTGAATTCCATTCCGAAATTTGCCAGGACCTGGTTGAAAAGGCGGGGCACGCCCCCGTAAAGATCGTTGCCGCAAACCACGTGATCGCCGGACTTGTACATGGTGCAGATGGCGTTGATCGCCGCCATGCCGCTGGCGAAGACACGAGAGGCGATGCCGCCTTCGAGCATCGCCAGATTTTCTTCCAGGCGAGTGCGGGTGGGATTGGAAACGCGGGCGTATTCGTATCCTTTGTTCTTGCCGAGTTCCTGCTGGACGTAGGTGGAGGTCGGATAGATGGGAGCCGAAACCGCGCCGGTTTCTGGGTCGGGATATTGGCCGGCGTGAATGGCCTTGGTGGCGAAACCTGGTTGTTTGTTCTTGGGCATGGAGTGGCTTTCAGCTTTCAGCTTCAGCTTTCAGAGCTTTCGGTTTCAGCTCTTACCCGTCTTTGGTTCGTCCTTCGGTTTCATCAGTCTTTAGATTTGTTAGTTGTTTGATTTGTCAGTTTTCAGTTTTTAGTTCGCAGTTCTCAGAGTCTGAGATTTGCTGACGAGCTGACGGCTGAAAGCTGACAGCTGCCCTTCTCAAATTCCACCTTCAAAGATTTTTTTGGATAGATAGCGTTCGGCGGAATCGGGGATCATTGTCACTACTCGCTTTCCCGCACCCAGGCGGCGAGCAATCTGCAGGGATGCAAACACGTTGGCGCCGCCGCTCGAGCCGGACAGCACGCCTTCGCGCGCGGCCAGTTCTTCACCATGGCGAAAGCGTCGGCGTCGGTGACCATCAAGACTTCGTCGCATACGGAACGGTCGAAATTGCCTGGGATAAAGCTGGCGCCGATGCCTTCCACTTTGTGCGGGCCGGGCTTTCCGCCGCCCAGAACCGATCCTTGCGTCTCCACCGCGTAGGCCAGCACTTTGGGCAGGCGCTCCTTCAGAAAACGGGCCACGCCAGTGAACGTGCCGGCGGTGCCGGAGCCAATGACCAGCGCATCGATGCGGCCTTCCATCTGTTCGAAAATTTCCGGGGCTGTAGTTTCGGTAGTGGTAGTCGGGATTGGCGGGATTGTCGAACTGGCTGGCCATGAACGCGTCCGGGATTACTCGCCACCAATTCTTTGGCGCGGCGGATTGCACCCTGCATGCCTTCGGCATCCGGAGTGCGAGTCACTTCGGCACCCAGGGCCCGCATGATCGTGACTTTTTCTTCGGAAAAACGTTCCGGAACGAAGAGCGCGACTTTGTAGCCGCGTTGCACACCGATGAGGGCGAGACCGATGCCGGTGTTGCCGGCGGTGGCTTCGACGATTGTGCCGCCGGGCTTGAGGCGGCCTTCTTTTTCGGCGCGCAGAATGATTCCGCTGGCGGCGCGATCTTTCACGCTGCCGCCGGGATTCAGGTATTCCAGCTTGGCGTACACTGCCAGCCACATCGCCGGGAAGCCAGCTTCTTCAGTTGCAGGATGGGAGTCTCGCCGACCAGTTGGGAGATGTCGTCGGTGACGCGCAGGCGAGAAGCTTCGATGGTTTTTGTCCTCACACTACAGGGTACGGAAGCGAGGGCGGAGCGTCAATTGTGAGGTGAGCTCTCAGTTGGCAACTTCAGCTATCAGTCGAACTGGGCACGACTTAGCTCAGGCCTTAGCGAATTGCCATAGCTGACGGCTGAGAGCTCAGTATCTAATTCCCGCCGCCGGCGGCTTGTTCCTGGCCGGCGTAGTAGCCGCTGCGGGTGCGGACGGTGAGTTTGCCGTATCCGTGGGCGCGGGCGTCGACGCGGATGGTGCGATATCCGCCGGCGCTCTTGGGCGTGGTGGGTTTGTAGCCGATGGTGTACTGATTGCGGATGTCGCGGGCCACGGCGCTGCTGATGGCGTCCACCTCGTCCAGCGTGCGGGGAAAGAAAGCGATGCCTCCGGTGCGCTCGGCCATGGTTTGCAGAGCGCGCTTGGCCCGCCTTTGCCTCTCTTCGCTCAGGAATCCGATGGCGTATACGGTCGGTCCATTTTCCTCCTGCAGCCTGCGCACCGCCTGCTCCAGCGATTCGCGGCTGGCATCGTCTTCGCCATCGGTCACCACGAACAGGATTTTCTTCTGCAGTTTGCCGTGCTTTTTCAACTCGTCGGCCGAGGCCACGACGGCGTCGTACAAAGCGGTGCCGCCGCGGGTTTCGTATTTTTCCAGCGCTTCCTGCAGCAGGTTGATCTTGTTGGTGAAGGGCTGATCGAGGAAATACTCGTCGCTGAAGTTGACCACGAAGACTTCATCCTGGGGATTGCTGGCGCGCACCAGATTCACCGCAGCCTTGGCCACCTTGGCACGCTTTTCACGCATCGAGCCGGAGTTGTCGATCACGATGCCGAGCGAGATGGGAATGTCTTCGTGGCGGAAAGACTTGATGATCTGGGGCTTGCCGTCCTCGAATACGGTGAACGCATTCTGATCGAGGTTGGTGATCATGCGCTGCTTGTCGTCGATCACCGTGGCGTGCAGCAGAACTTCCTGCACCTCGGCGCGGAAAACGAAGGTGCCGGAATCGGTTGCCGGGCTCCTGGCCGGACGAGCGGCTGCCGAGGAGCGGGCTGTGACGGCTGGGGCGGCCTGGGCGGGCGGAGTCGCCGGTTGCGAGCTGCGGGGCGGAGAATCTGGTGGAGTGTTGCTTTGAGCCCAGACTCCTATGCTCAAGCAAAAATAAGGCAATCGGCCAGCCGAAAAACGACAGTGCCGGCTATTCCGTAGGCGCATAGTAACCCGTCTTGGCATAAACACGCAGCGGCGGCAAACCTTTTGGCGGAATGAGCTTCACTTTTATTTTACGCCATTTGCCATCATGCGCTGGATTCTTTGGACGGTATCCGAGCACATATTGGTTGCGTAGCTCGATCCCTATTTTTGTGGAGACGTCGGCCAAGTCGTTCGGGTTATCGATGGTAAAAGCCCGCCCGCCAGTCAGTTCGGTGACATCAGCTGAGCAGGGCTGGGCCCAACTGCTCTTCGGGCGTGGACATGTAACGGTCGTAAATGCCGATGGCATAGATCAGTAGGTCCGCTTCCTTCACCACGGACTTGATCTCGCCCTCGGTGTAGCGGCTGTGGTTGTCGCCGCCGTCGGAAATGATGAGCAGCGCCTTCTTGGGATACTTCGCCTGCCGCATCTTGCTGACGCCCAGGTAAATGGCGTCCAGCAGGGCGGTGCGTCCCTTGGGAACGGTGTAGACCAGCTTGCCCTGAATGTCTTCGATCGACTGGGTGAAGTCGGAAATCTCCTCCGGCTTGTCGGCGAAGGTGATCATGAAGAACTCGTCCTGCGGGTTGGCGGTCTTGAAGAACTCGATCACCGCTTCGCGGGCGCGCTCGATCTTGCTGCTCATGCTGCCGCTCATGTCGAAGATCACGCCCAGCGAAACGGGAGCATCTTCGCTGGAAAAGTGCCTGATGTCCTGCTGGTCCTTGCCTTCGAAGAGGGCAAAATTTTCCTTGTCCAGTCCGGTGACCAGGCGGTTCATGGGATCGGTGATGGTGACCGGAACCAGCACCAGATCGACGTTCGACCTTCATGGCTTGGTGTGAGTCCTCAATGCCGGGTCGATGATCTGCCTTTTCAGGCGGCGGCGGCGGCTGGACCCGAGGGTTGACATGCACATCGTCCACCGGAGCTTTGTGCCCGGGCGGCGGGGACCACGCAGAAAACCAAAGCCAGGAACTAGGGACAAGAAACGAGAGGGAAACGGTGAAGCCATGCTCGTCGGGCAGCATAAGGGTTCTCAGGGTCCGGGGCAGGGCCGAGCGGGACTTACGACCTTGGCTCGATGGGCGGGGATGACCCGCGCCCATGATAGGCGGGCCATAATTACCTCATTGCTCGTGATCCTAACATAGCTCACCGAGCGATTTGTCAACGTTCTGTCAAGCTTTCTTGCGGCAGCTGCGATGACGCGGATAGTGCAAAGATTTGCCTAGCCTTCCGGTAGCGGTGCATCTCAAGCGCGGGTCAGTTGCCACTTGCCGACCAAGTAGTCAAAAGCCTTTAACCGCAAAGAGCGCAATAGGCAATTCGCAAGATCGCTGATGAAATCGCCGTCGCAGTTCAGCGTCCCCTACGGGGAAGCTCTTGTACAATTTCAGTGTTCAGCTCGCTTCTTCAATCTACTATGGCCCATATTGAGCCCTTTCGCGCCCTTCGCTATGACCCGAGCCGGGTCTCGCTTCCACAAGTCGTGACCCAGCCGTACGACAAAATCACGCCCGAGATGCAGGACGGTTACTACGCGGCCAGCCCGCACAACCTGGTGCGCGTCATTCTGGGGAAACAGCACGCGAGCGACCATCGCTGGAGAAAATACGTACACCCGTGCCTCCCAGTTCTTCCGGGACTGGCGGCAGCAGGGCATCTTCTTGCAGGACCCGCAGCCCGCGCTCTACCTTTATGTGCAGCGGTTTACCGTGCCCGGGGAACGGCCGGGGAAGACGAATTGGAGCGGCGAGGCATCATCGCGTTGGGCCGGATCGAGGACTACTCGGCAGGCGTGGTGTTTCGCCATGAGCAGACTCTGGCCAAGCCCAAAGCCGACCGCCTGGAACTGTTACGGGCCACCCGCGCCCATTTTGGGCAGCTCTTCATGCTGTACAGCGATCCGGCCGGCGAAATTGATGGCCTGCTGGCAGCCCGACGCGGATCCAGCCCTCGAAACCCGATCTGGAAATCACAGGACGAATACGGGGTTTGGCACCGGTATGGAAGAGTTGCCGATCCCGGCCTGATCAACCTGGTGCGGGACAAGATGCGCGACAAGAAGCTGGTGATCGCCGACGGCCATCATCGCTATGAAACCGCGCTCAACTATCGCAACGAGCCGCGCAATCACGAGCGCGGCGCGACCAGGGGCCGCCCCGCGGGAACGGTCGTCACAGGGCAGGGCGAGGCCCGGCCCGTGCTGCCCCTACGAATTGGTGATGATGACACTGGTCAACATGGATAGCCCCGGCCTGGTGATCCTGCCCACTCATCGTGTTGTCCACGGTTTGCAGTCCTTTTCTCCCGCAGCCTTCCGCGAGGGGGCCAGCCGTCTACTTCAGCGTGGAAGAGGTCGATCCTTCGGTCGACGCGGCCCGGGCCGCCGTCATCCTGCGCGAAGCCGGACGGATCGGCACGGCCATGCTGGCGGTCACCGCCGACCGGGTTTTTCTTCTTGACCGGGCGAAGCTCGGTCCCTCCGAACAGTTTTTGCGGATCTTCATTGCGCCAGCAGGCGCTGGACGTGGTGCAATTGCACAAGTGTCTGCTGGAAGGCGTGCTGGGCATTTCCGAAGAAGCCATCCGCGACCAGAATAATGTCCGCTACATCCGCGACATTGAGCGAGGCGATGGCACAGGTGCGCAGCGGCGCTGCCAATGTGCGCATTTCTGATGAATCCGGCGCGCATGTCGCAGGTGCGCGACATTGCCTTTGCCGGCGAAGTTATGCCGCAGAAGTCCACCGATTTTTATCCCAAGCTGCTGACCGGCTTGACGATCTATGCGCTGGAGTAGCGCTTGCGGCCTGATCACGGATGCCCTCGGGACGTTGCAATCGGAGTCAACGGCTACGTTGCCCGAGAGCACCCGGCGAGATTTGCTTTTGCAATCCCTCAAACCACCGCGCGTGGCGATTCGGTTCTGGTGGCTGCGATCCTGCTCGCGTGTGCCGTCTTGTTGCCGGGCGCTCCGGAAGGCAAACGCATTGCGGTTTATTCCGCCTACCGCCAACTACTCCGTGCCGGTCGCTCGAACGCAATGGCATCGACTATGTCGGACTGCTCGAAATCCTGGAACCGCTGGGACCAGTAACGTCACGCCGGATGGGCGCGTCTGGAAGATTCGCTACAGCGGCTCGGACAGCGAGTTCACCGACGGCGACGACCGGGTTCGCATGCAGGGACAGAACTTCGATCTGCCGGGCATTTCCTGCTGGAAAACGGCCGCGGATTGGTGCCCGCTGAGCTCGCTGCTCGACGCTGTTGCCACGCTTTTTGTGGGTGCCGGTCACTTTTCACGAAAGCTCGCGGCGATTGTTCATCGGAAACGTCGGGGTTCACTTCACCGCCCAGGTGAACAAGACCAATCCCCCCACCCTGGTGATGAACTTCAGTTCTCCGGTCAATCCCATGATTGCGACCGAGCCGGGGAAGCTGCGCATGGTATTTACCCACGAGCCGCTGGTGCCGCCCGGGTCGCAGACCTTAACCTTTGACAGCCCGGCCATTCCTTCCGCCACGTTTCAGGAAAATAATGGCGCGGCCGAAATCGCAGTGAACGGGCCGGCTCCGCTATTTGCCAGTTTCAGCAACGACGGCCGCACCATTACGATCGCGCCGGCTCCACAGGCCGCCGCCCGAATCAGGCTCCAGCGCCGCTCCGCAGCGCCCGTCGACTCCCCCGGCAGCCCGTCAGCGACACCGCCGCCCGCCCCGACCGCCAGCCCGGTGCAATACTTTGCGGTTGTGGATGCGAGCCATGGCGGGCGAGGAGCGCGGCGCGGCGCTCAGTGACCGACTGGCAGAAAAAGATGTCACCCTGGCCTTTGCCCGCCGCCTGCGCCAGGAACTGGGCTCGCACGGGATCACGACTCTGCTGGTGCGCGATGGAGACATGACGCTCGGGCTTGACCAGCGAGCGAATCTGACCAATGAGGCCCACCCGTCGATCTACATCTGCGTGCACGCCGCGTCTCAGGGATCGGGCGTGCGGCTGTACACCGCGTTGCTGCCGGCTGGGGGCGAGAACCGCGGCCCGTTCCTGGACTGGGACACGGCGCAGTCTGGATTTCGCGCGGTCAGCCAAACCGCCGAATCGAGCCTGGCAGCCGAGTTCGGAAAGAGGCAAGTGCCGGTTCGTACCCTGGCCGCGCCATTACGTCCCTTGAACAACGTTGCGGCGGCGGCGGTGGCGATTGAGATCGCGCCCCTGGCCGGACAAGATTGCGGATCTGAATTCTCCCGCCTATCAGCAACTGGTGGCGCGAATCGGTAGCCGCGGGAATTGACGCCGTGCGTGATCAGCTTGGACCAACCACCGATGCCGGAGCGCCGGCAACCTCGAAACCAGACGTCTTGAAACCTGGGGTCACAAAATGATTCCGCGCCACCTGATTATCGGCATCACTGCCATGCTGGCGGTTGCGTTGGGAATGAGCCTCTATGTGTGGCGGATGCGCGGCCGGGCGCAGCAGCCGGAGACGCCCGCCGCCTACATCTCACCCGGTTGCGGCGCCGGTGCAGGGGCCGACCGAACAGGTAACCCTGTTTGTGGCCTACGATGACCCGGGCGCGCTGCGGGCGCAGGCGGCCAACATTGCGCTGCCGGCGGGCCGCCAGGAGCGGGCACAGGAACTGCTGCGGGCGCTGCTGGGTCTTTATCTGGACAAGTCCTCGTCGCATCCTCTGGGGCCGGGAGCCGAGATTCGCGATGTCTATCTGGTCGATCCGGGGCTGGCGGTGATTGACACCAACGACGCCTTTGCCGATGGTCATCGGTCCGGCGTTCTGGTCGAAGAACTCACCGTGGCTTCGATGGTGCAGACTCTGGCGGCAAATATTCCGGGAATCAACCGGGTCAAAATTCTGGTGGGCGGGCAAGAGCGCGAGACCCTGGCCGGGCACGCGGATCTTGTCCTGCACGTATGATGTTTCGGCGGTGAGCCAGTTGGTGGCGGAATTGCAGTAGCGGCATTTAGCATTTAGCAATTGGCATTTAGCTAAACTGGCCGCCAACCTGTTTCTCTAAGTGCTGAGCGCTAAGTGCTAATTGCCAATTGCCAAGTGCTAATTGCCTCCTTTTCCTGCTGCTAGAATCTTTCCATGTTCTATCGTTCTGATAATCGCTCGCCGGACCAGATGCGTCCGGTCAATATCGTTCCTAACTTC
The DNA here is from genome assembly GCA_963812465.1 of Terriglobia bacterium. Taxonomy (GTDB): domain Bacteria; phylum Acidobacteriota; class Terriglobia; order Terriglobales; family Acidobacteriaceae; genus JAIQFF01. The sequence goes on along the minus strand of CAWEVE010000007.1, from coordinate 210,237 downwards.
ATTAATACCGCGGAAGGCTCGGTGCTGATCGAAGTCGGCAACACGCGCGTGATTTGTACTGCCTCGGTCGAAGAGACTGTGCCTGCCTTCATGCGCAACCGCGGCAAGGGCTGGATTTCCAGCGAGTACAGCATGCTGCCGCGGGCTACGCTGACGCGCACGCCGCGCGAGGTAAACAAGGGGCGTCCCAGCGGGCGCACTCACGAAATCCAGCGGCTGATCGGACGCTCCCTGCGCGCGGTCACCGACTGGAGCGCATGGGCGAGCGCACCATCTGGATTGACTGTGACGTGATCCAGGCGGATGGCGGCACGCGCACCGCGTCCATTACGGGGGCATTTGTTGCGCTGGGCCTGGCGCTGGAAAAGCTGGTTGAGGCGGGGACGCTGACTTCAGTTCCCTTTCGCGATTATGTGGCCGCGGTGAGCGTCGGCATCGTGGATGGCGAAATTCTGCTCGATCTCTGCTACGAAGAAGACTCACGGGCCGACGTCGACATGAACTTCGTAATGACCGCGGGAAAAAAGCTGGTCGAAGTCCAGGCTACGGCGGAGCATCAGGTGTTTGACGAAGAGCAGTTGGCAAAGATGATCGGCCTGGCCAGTCAGGGCGTGCAGGGGTTGATTGCCAAGCAGCAGGCGGTGTTGGGCACGCTGACGCTCAGGCAATAAACACGAGTTGGTACGAGAGTCGGATTTATGGCTCACCGCCGGCTTGCGATTCCTTTTTAGAGTTGAGCAGCCAGAAGCACGCAAGACTCAGGCCGATGATCCCGAAAAACAGGGCGTTCTTCAGCGTGGCGGCGAATGCCAGGACAGCGGCGGGAAATCCCCAGAACCAGGCTTCAGCCTTAAAGCCCTGGGCCCAGTTGGCCTGGCCTGGTCCGGCGGGAACACGCGCGCGTAGCGCCGGCCAAAAACGCGGGACAGCCTTTCGGTATCGGTCGTAGCTCTCACCCTGGACCGTGCCGAGCTCGGCTTCCTCCCGCAGGATCAGGCGATAGCAGAACCACAGCATTCCCAACGTCAACACAAAGAAACCCACGCGGCTGGTCATGGCGCCCAAGCCGATCGCCATCAGAAAATTGCCGAAATAGAGGGGATTGCGCACATGGCGGTAGGGGCCGTCGGCAACCAGAGATTTGGTCTGGATGTTGGCGGCATAGACGACTTCGGAACGCAGGTAGGCGGAAGCCCAGGTACGGAGGAAGGCCGCCGCAATCAGCGGAATGGCGGCGAGGACGAAGAGAATTCGTGCGAACAGATCTGGGTCGAGCCCGAACTTCGGCGCAAGCAGGTTGGCCAACGCAGCGGCCGCATTCTGATGGTCAACCGAATAAAACTGGAACGCGAACGCAATGATGAGCCCGAAGACCAGCGCCCGGTACTTGAACTCCCAATTGGTGGCTTTCATGTTCACTCACAAACCGGATTCTGGAGAGAGGAAAGTTATCACCGGAACTGGGGAATGTAAATTTCGTGGCCTTGTGGCGAGTGGCGAATTGCCGGTGATGAACTGGGAAAATACAAAACCAGTGCCGAATTGAGAAAATACAAAACCAGTTGTCAGCATTCAGTGGTCACTTGTCAGCACTTTCGCTTCTTCACCAATCGGAAGTACGGTATTTTGTTGTTCCGGAGGAATCATGTTGGTGGGGAGCATTCAGGCGTTGGAGATGGTTTTTCTATTGCTGTTGCTCTTTGTTGTGGCTTTTGGGGCGTTGGCGCACAAACTCCAGATTCCTTATCCAATCATTCTGGTGGTGGCGGGACTGCTGCTCGGTTTCGTGCCTGGAACCCCGCAGATTACCTTGAACCCGGACGTGATCTTTTTCGTGGTTTTGCCCCCGCTTCTTTACAGCGCCGCGTGGCTCACTTCCTGGCGCGAATTTTCCTACAACCTGGTCAGTATTTTGTTTCTCGCCTTTGGACTGGTCATCTTCACCGTGCTCGGTGTGGCTCGAGTGGCGCCCTGGTTTCTTTCGGGATTCGACTGGCGCATGGGTTTTGTCCTGGGCGCAGTGGTGGCGCCCACGGACGCGATCGCCGCCACCTCGATTGCCACACGGATCGGATTGCCGAAACGCATCGTCGATATCCTCGAAGGCGAGAGCCTGGTCAACGATGCCAGCGGATTGCTGGCACTGGAATTCGGCGTCGCCATGCTGGTTACGCGGTCACACGGCGACCGTCTCCAGCGGCCTGCTGCGTCTGGTCTATCTCACGACGGCAGGCATAGCGGTCGGCCTGCTGGTCGGCTTGATCGTCAATTGGGTGGAGCAGCGAATCGACCACGCTCCCATCGAAATCGCGCTCAGCATTTTGGTTCCGTATGCCGTTTACCTGGCCGCCGACTCGATCCGTGCCTCCGGAGTGCTGGCGGTGGTGGCCTGCGGACTCTACCTGAGCCGCAAGAGTTCCACCTTTTTGTCCGCGAACGTGCGACTGCAAATGTGGGCGGTGTGGGAGTCCCTGACTTTCATCCTGAACGGCCTGGTCTTCGTGCTCATCGGATTACAACTGCCGTATGTACTGAAAGGGATTCAGAATTACGATCTTGGACAACTGCTGCTGTACGGCGCGATCTTCAGCGCCCTGCTGATCGCTTTGCGGGTGTTCTGGACCCAGCCCGGCGCATATATATCGAATCTGATACGCAGACGGTTATTGCATCAAAAGGAGCCGCTGCCGCCGAAGCGGCAGATCTTTATTGTGGGCTGGACCGGGATGCGGGGAGTGATCTCGCTGGCGGCGGCCATCGCCCTCCCGACCACGCTGGCCAATGGCGCGCCGTTTGTGCAGCGCGACCTGATTATTTTTCTTACTTTCAGCGTGATTCTGGTGACCCTGGTCATTCAGGGATTGGCGCTGCCGCCGTTGGTCCGTGCGCTTGGTCTGGCTGGGCCTGGCGGCCGCACCACCGAGGAAGAAGAGGCGCGGCGCATTATTCTGGAAACAGCGCTCACCTATCTGGACAAAATCCGCGGGGAAGGAAACCAGGACTTCGCCGAGCTTTACGATGATTTGGAGGAGCACTACCGGGACCGGCTGGCGACTCTGAATGGAGATTCAAGCGACATTCACAGCGATCACCACCGGCGCCTGGTTGAGGTTTCACGCAAACTGCTTCAGGTAGAGAGGCAGACGGCGGTTCGCCTTCGCAACGAGGGCCGCATCAACGACGAACTGCTCCGAGAGTTGGAACGGGAACTGGATTTGAGCGAGGCCCGTTTCCTGGCCAGCAGTGTATGAGGCGAATCAGGTCACGGACTCAGGCTGGACCCTGTCGAGGGTGACCGGTCTTGCCCTTTGCAATGGCGGCGAACAAAGGTGCGCCCCAGGTGCTGATCGCAAGCAGCGAGCCGAACAGGACGACGGCGTCAATGCTGGAACGTCCTTCGCGAACGAAATAGACATCCTTCAAATTCAGCCAGAGGGCGAATTCATCGAGCGTCAAAGCCGCGCCGACTCCGTAGAGTATCGACATCACGCGGCTGGCCAGCAGGGACGAAGAACCGCTGCCATTGCCCACCTCACATAGCCAGCCGTAGCCGACCCCCAGCAGGATCAGAATGCCGAAGACCAGGTGATGGATGTGACGGCCATCGAGAATCACGTAGTGAAACGGCGGAATTTGATGCACGATGCAAAACACCATGCCGCGCACCGTGGCAAAGGTCAGAAAGAAGCTCACCGAGGCGACAAAGAGGCGGCGCCGGGGACGGTCCACAATGTGCTCATGTACTAGAGGGCCAAGCCGGGTGTGGCGCAGCAACAGGAGAAAGCCCACCATCATTACCAGAAGCAGCGGCAGCAGAACCCAATCAAGGTACAAGTGCATGGCCAATTAGACCGCGACGGCGATGCCTGGCGCAAATCGCACGCGGCCCTGATCCGAATAATTTGCCGGACAGCAGTAATCCATTACTAAAGCGGGGCGAAGGAAGTGCCGATAAAGTTCCCAGGCGAGTGGTGTCTCACCGACGATTGCTCAAATGATGCATCTCTCCCGGTTACGGGCGTTATCATTCATCCTGGGCGGCTTTCAGGCTACGCAGGATCGAGGGCGTATCACCCCGATTGCCAGGGGATTGGCAATCAGCTGCACGCCAAATCCAGCCCTGGGTTCAGAACGATGCCCCGAAATAGTGGCAACGAGACGCAAAATTCCAAGTCGACCAACCAACCCCAAATGCCATCTCCAGCCTCAAATTTACCCGCGATGACCGAACAAACCGAAACCGCGTCCTCCCTGACATCTTTGCCGGCGGATGTGCCGAGTTCCGTAGTTGAGCAGATTGGAGAATCAGTCCTCAATCCATCGGATCCCAAACGTTCGGAGATCCCGATCCTGCGGGGTGCGGAGGTGGCAGCGGTTTACCACAACCTGCGGGTGGCAGGCGATTTCTACGAATTCCTGCGGGTCGGCCCCACGCGAGTATTGTTCGGGCTGCTCGATCTCGCCGGCCGCAGAGAAGATACGCGACCCATCCTGGTTGCGGCACAGAATGCCTTCCGAACCCGAGCGCCGCAACTCTTTGCGGGAGAGGAATTGAATGAGGCAGAAGCCATCATTGAGCTCTGCCATGAAGTGAATCGCGCCATCCTGGAAACTGCGGGCGAGGTTCGCAGTTGTGCCGCATTTATGGGTTGCTATAACGAGGATCTGGGCACCGTGTGCTACACCAATGCCGGGCACACTTCAGGGCTTCTGCGCGACCAGACCGGCGTCACCGCGTTAGAAGCGACCGGCATGCCGCTCGGCTTGTTTTCGCACGCCACGCACAGCGCCTCCACGTGCGCCATGGTGCCGGGAGCGGTGTTGCTGATCGTCTCCCGCGGAATCGTCGAAGCTGAATTTGGCGGTGAGGAATTCGGGCTGGAGCGGGTGCAGGAAACCCTCCAGCGCGCCACTTTCAACACTGCCCAGGACCTGTGCCTGAACATTCTCGAGACGGCTCAGCAATTCATGCAGGTTCCACCGACTCACAACGACGTGACGGCGCTCGCCCTGCTGCGGAAAGAGTAAAGAGCAGCGTCCGCGGCGTCGTCCCTTCCCTTCTTTATTAGTATATTGTCGATCCGGCGTTGTCGGTCGGTCAGTCGATTGTTTCCGCGCGCGTGGTTTACAATTGGAGCGCTTTCACGCACTCATCGGAGGGACATATGAAACTTACACCGGGAAAACTGGCCGGGCTCAGGAAGGTTTCGAACGAGCGCGGGGTCATTGCCGCAGCCGCCATGGATCAGCGGGGTTCGCTGCAGAAGTCGCTGCAGAAAGAAAAAGGCGGCGAAGTGGGCGATGCCATGATGGAAGAGTTCAAGTCGCTGGTCACGGAAGTGCTGACGCCCCATGCCAGCGCCATTCTGCTCGACCCCGAGTGGGGATTGCCTGCGTCCAAGCGGCGGGCCAAGAATGCGGGATTGCTCCTGGCGTACGAAAAAACCGGATACGACAAGACCGGCCCGGGACGTCTGGGTGACCTGCTTGACCATTGGTCGGTGCGCCGCCTGAAAGAAGCGGGCGCGGATTGCGTGAAGATCCTTCTCTACTACACTCCGTTCGATCCCAAGGATGTAAACGATCAGAAGCATGCCTGGGTGGAGCGCATCGGGGACGAGTGCCGCGCCAATGATATTCCCTTCTTTCTCGAATTCGTAGGCTACGAAGAAGGCGCGGACGAGAAAGGTCTCGACTACGCCAAGAAGAAGCCGGAAATCGTGGCCGAAAGCATGAAGGAATTCAGTAACGATCGTTACGGCGTGGACGTGCTGAAGGTCGAAGTGCCCATCAACATGAAATATGTGGAAGGCGCCAAGGCCTATGCGCGGACAGAAAGCCTACAGCCAAATCGAAGCGAAGGGACTCTTTCTGAAAGCTGCGACCGCCACCACCAAGCCGTTTATTTATCTTTCCGCGGGAGTCAGCAATTCAGAGTTTACCGAGGCCCTCGAACTGGCGGCGGCATCGGGAGTGAAATTTAACGGCGTGCTGTGCGGCCGCGCAACCTGGAAGGAAGGGATTCCGATTTACGCCAAGCAGGGGGCCAATGCCTTCCGCGAGTGGCTGGAGTCGGAAGGTGTGAAGAACATCAACAACGTGAACGAGCGCTTGAAAGCGGCTACGTCGTGGTATCCGATTTACGGCGTGGAGCAGGTGGCCGACACTCGCGGCGTTGTGACCGTTTAATTAGTCGGCTTAAAGCGTTTAACCACCAAGGGCACGAAGTATCACGAAGGCAGATTTCATTCCTCGTGCTGCTTTCGTGCCCTTTATTCGTTTGGCAGAGAAACCCCGGATCGAAAACTGCTCTAAAGATGTTGAATCGCGAGCGTCGCCGTGCGCGTCCGAATAGCGAGGATGCGGAAATATGAATAGCAAGAGTTCCACCGCGCTGATTACCGGAGCTTCCGGAGGCGTCGGATATGAGCTGGCTAAACTTTTTGCCAACGACCATCACAACCTGGTGCTGGTAGCTCGCAGCGAGACCAAGCTGGTGCAGTTCGCCGGTGAACTTCAACACCAGTTTGGCATTTCGGTAAAGACGGTTGCGCTTGACCTGACCGCTCCTGACGCTCCCCAGGTACTGTTCGACCGCTTGCGGAGTGACAGCATCGCGGTGGACATTCTGGTGAACAATGCCGGCTACGGCAAATTCGGAGAATTCGCGAAAGTTCCCGCGGAGGAGAGCCTGGGACAGATTCAGCTCAACATCGTCGCCCTTACTTGGCTGACCAAACTCTTTCTCGCGCCCGATGCTGGAGCGCCGTTCGGGGAAGATCCTGAATGTGGCCTCCACCGCGGGCTTTCAGCCTGGTCCGCGCATGGCGGTGTACTATGCCACCAAATCGTATGTGATTTCATTTTCCGAAGCGCTGGCAAATGAGCTTGCCGGCAAGGGAGTGTCGGTCACCTGTTTGTGTCCGGGACCGACGGATACCGACTTCGCGAGCCGCGCGGGAAACGACAAGTCACGTTTGTTCAAACAGCTTCGTCCCATGGACGCCAAAACCGTGGCGCTCAAGGGCTATCGCGGCCTGATGTCGGGCAAGACCCTGGTGATTCCTGGATTACGGAATTGGTTGCTGACCGAGTTGTTGCGGATCAGTCCGCGAAAGCTGGTAACCGCGGTGTCGGGCAGACTGATGGACGAGGTCGGCTAGAACAGATCGATCGCATTCGGACCTTTGCCCATAGTTGAAATGTTATCGGCTGAACGCTAAAAGCTAACGGCTAAGAGCCGTTTTTCACTCCCACTCGATTGTTCCCGGGGGCTTTGAGGTGATGTCGTATACCACGCGGTTGACGCCTTTGACCTCGTTCACGATGCGGCTGGAAATAGTTTTCAGGACTTCGTGCGGCAGAGGAACCCAGTCAGCAGTCATGCCGTCCTCGGAATGGACGGCGCGAACTGCGCAGGTGTAGGCATAGGTTCGCTGGTCGCCCATCACGCCCACCGACATTACCGGCAGCAGCACCGCGAATGACTGCCAGATTTTCGTGTACAGACCGGCTTTTTTTATTTCGCCGACGACGATGTCGTCGCATTCGCGCAGAATGCTGAGCCGTTCCGGCGTGACCTCGCCCAGAATTCGCACGGCGAGGCCAGGCCCCGGAAAGGGTTGGCGCTGCAGAACTTCTTCCGGCATGCCCAGGTCCCGGCCAATTTTTCGGACTTCGTCCTTGAACAGGTCTTTGAGCGGCTCGATGAGTTTCAGCTTCATCTTGTCGGGCAGGCCGCCTACGTTGTGATGGGTTTTGATGGTCTGCGACGGCCCGCGCACCGAGCGCGACTCGATCACATCGGGATAGAGCGTGCCCTGCACCAGCCACTCCACATTTCCTTCCTGTTGCGCGATGCGGTTGGCTTCCTCATCGAAGACCGCGATGAATTCGTTGCCGATGATCTTGCGTTTAGTCTCGGGATCGGTCACACCCGCCAGCTTGCTGAGAAAACGCTCGGTGGCATCGACCGCCACCAGGTGCAGGCCAAGGTTGTCGCGAAGACCCTGTTGCACCTTTTCAAACTCGTTCTTGCGCAGGACGCCGTTGTTGACGAACACGCAGGTCAGGCGCGACGCCGCTCTTGCCATCGCGCATAGCGCGGTCGACCAGAGTTGCGGCCACGGCCGAATCGACGCCGCCGGAAAGCGCACAGATGGCGCGTCCATCGCCGACGGTCTGGCGCACGCTGGCCACAGTCGCATCGATGAAGTGCTGAGCCGTCCAGGTAGGTTTCGCGCCGCAGATTTCGAGAGCGAAGTTGCGCAGGATGTCGGTACCGGATTGGGTGTGGCGGACTTCGGGATGAAACTGCACCGCCCACATTTTGCGTTCGGGAGCTTCAATGGCGGCCACCGCGCTGGGCGAACTGGCTACCAGGCTGAAACCGGACGGCAATTCTACCGCTTCATCGCCGTGCGACATCCAGACAGAAAGCTTTTGCGGCAAGCCTTCGAAAAAGCGTGAACCGTTCTTGACTTCGACGTCGGCATGGCCATATTCGCGCTTGTCAGCCGCGCGAACTTTTCCGCCAAGGCGTGTGCACCATGAACTGCAGTCCGTAACAGATGCCGAGCACGGGCACGCCCAGTTCGAGAACGCGCGGATCCGCGGGCGGAGCATCGGTGTCATATACCGACGAAGGGCCACCGGAAAGAATGATGCCTACCGGCGAGTAGCTGCGAATTTCTTCCAGGCTGGCGGTGCACGGCAGCACCACCGAAAAAACATTTTGTTCGCGGATGCGGCGCGCGATGAGTTGTGAATATTGCGCGCCGAAGTCGAGGACGACGATGGACTGGGTTTCCACGGACGAGTTTCTCAGATTGCGCGGGGGTGTAAAGAGGGACTTGCGTCGGGAACTCTTGGCTACTGGTTTTTCTGAACACCAGTTGACAGTTTGTTGTTCTCGGTTCTCAGCTCAGGCTCCGGCGGTCTGGGGCAGGCCGGGGATGTCGCTGAGGATGTCGTCTTCCAATGATTGATGGTTGAGTATTGCCGGCTGCGCCTGCGGAACTTCCGACACGAATACGAAGGCCGCCAGCCGCCCGACATAGAGGAAATCTGCCACCGCGAAGTAGAGCAGCGCGACCAGCAGCAAGCCGCCCAGGACCATAGCCTGCGGGAAGCACTTCCGCCAAGCCCAGGGGAACGCTGCCGCGGAAGTTGCGACCATGAATGCCACGGCATGCGCGATGCCAAACCAGGTGGCGACTGCCGCAATCGGTCCGCGATGAGTTCGGCAAAACTTCACCGCTGCTCCCAGCGCTTCGAATGTGGTTCTTCCCTCGCCGACGACGAAGATTGCGGCCAGAGAAAGAAACCAATTCAGCGTCGACCATGCCAGTCTGATGAAGAGCGCCAGCATCCAGAAGATCAGCAGAGCCAGCCCGGGTGACGGATCATTTGCAGAAGAGGCTGAGCCAGCCAGAAGCATTGCGCCCACGTAACTTATCAGCGCGGCGAAGAGGGCAACGGCGCGGAAGAAATTCAGTCCCATCAGCGAAGCGAAGCCGCCAGCTTCGCGGTTTCGACTTCATGGAAGTATTCGAAAAGCGCCTTGAGGGCGGCGGCACGGCCGAGCGATGCCACGACGATCCATGCCAGGGTCAGGGTTAGCGTGAGAACAATTGTCGCGCTGACCACCCGGGGCGCGCTGCCCTGGAAGATACGCGCCAGCGCCTGCAACATCAATGCCGGCTGGCGGGTGCGCAGCAGGAACATCTCTCCGGCGGTCACCGGCAAAGTGGACAGGTATTCGCGGAATGAGAACCCCAGCAGCGCGGTGACCGCGAGGCCGAAGCTCCATCGCCAGGCGATCTCCGCCAGTCCCAGCGACGGCAGGCGGAATATTGCTTTGAAGCCTTCGAGCGTGGGTGAACGCCGCGCCATGCGTGGTTAGGATAACTCAAGCAGGGACTGAATGAATGCTTGTCCTTCAGCGGACGACGATGTTTACCAGCTTGGCCGGAACCACGATCACTTTCACGATCTGCTTGCCGTTCATGGCCGTCTGGATTTTCGCATCGTGCAAAGCTCGTTCGCGGATCACGCTCTCGGGACGCGTCCGCGGCCACCACGATGCGGCTGCGCAGCTTGCCGTTGATCTGCACGGGAATTTCGATTTCCTCTTCCTTGGCCAGTTCGGGATCGTACTTGGGCCAGGGCGCTCGCAGCAGGCTTTGCTTTTCACCCAGCATCTCCCAGAGTTCGTGAGCGAGATACGGGGCAAACGGGGCCAGCAACAACGCCAAGGTGCGCTGGACCTCAGCCATCAGGGAGACCGGTATCGATTTCGCGGGCGCAGCCGCGTGGCCTTCCAAAGAGTAGAGTTCGTTGGTCAACTCCATGATGGCGGCGATGCTGGTGTTGAAATGCCATCGGCCCTGGAAATCGTCGCTTACCCGTTTAATCGTCTGGTGCAGTTTGCGCTGGATCTGGCGAGCCTCCGCCGATAGCGACCCAGCAGGCTGCGTCTCCACAGCACCATCGCCCCGGCCCGCGGAGGCATTACGCGCTACAAACCTGTAAACGCGGTTAAGGAAGCGCTCGATTCCTTCCACGCCTTCATCCTGCCAGTCGAGTTCGCGATCGGGAGAGGTGGCAAAGAGCGTGTACATCCGGGTGCTGTCGGCGCCGTAGCGTTCCACCATGTGATCGGGGGAGACGACGTTGCCCAGGCTCTTGGACATTTTCGCTCCCTTGTTGATGATCATGCCCTGGGTGAAGAGGCGGTCGATGGGTTCGTCGTTCTTGATCAATCCCATATCGCGCATGAACTTGGTCCAGAAGCGGGAGTAGATCAGGTGCAGGATGGCGTGCTCCACGCCGCCGATGTATTGGTCGATGCCGCGATCTCCAAACCAGTAGCCGGTCTTCTCGGGATCGAATGGAGCCTGGTCATTGCGCGCGTCGGTGTAGCGATAAAAGTACCAGGACGAATCGACAAATGTGTCCATAGTGTCGGTCTCACGGCGGGCAGGGCCGCCGCATTTCGGACACGTGGCATTGACGAACTCCGGCACCCGACTCAATGGCGAGCCGCCGGTCAGCGTGATGTCGACGTTTTCCGGCAGGATTACCGGCAGGTCTTTTTCCGGTACCGCAACGATGCCATCTTTCTCGCAATACAACATGGGAATGGGCGTGCCCCAGTAGCGCTGGCGTGAAATGCCCCAATCCTTCAAGCGATAGGTAACCGTGGCTTTGCCAAAGCCGTTCTGCTCGGCGTAGGCGGACATCGCCTGGATGGCGGCTTTGCAAGTCATGCCGCTAAACCGTCCTGAATTGACCAGCGTCCCTTCCATGGTGGTAAAGGGAAGCACGGGTTCGACGGCGGTTTCCTCGGGATCGCCGGCGGGCACGATTACCAGGCGAACCTCGAGCCGATATTTCTTGGCAAACTCGTAGTCGCGCTCGTCGTGGGCGGGCACGCTCATGATGGCGCCGGTGCCGTAGTCCATCAGGATGTAGTTCGCCACCCAGATCGGAATCTTTTCGCCGTTGTAGGGATTCACGGCGTAGCGGCCGGTGTTGACCCCGTGCTTCTCGATCTCTCCGATGTCGCCCACTTCCCTGGCCTTGCGCTGCTCGGCGATGAGTTGGTCGACCGAGGCGCGAAGCAGGTCGTTGTTCCTGGTGAGCCGGGCGACCAATGGATGCTGGGGCGCGAGTTGCACCGAAGTCGCGCCGAAGATCGTGTCCACGCGAGTGGTAAAGACGGTGATGGTCGAATTGGCCGCGTCGGTCGCGCCATCCACTTTGAAATCGACCAACGTGCCTTCGCTGCGGCCGATCCAGTTGCGCTGCATGGTGCGGACTTTTTCCGGCCAGGCGGGAAGACGGTCAAGGTCGCGCAATAATTCGTCGGAGTAGTTGGTGATTCGAAGAAACCACTGTTCCAGTTCGCGCTGCTCGACCACGGTATCTTCGTGGCGCCAGCAACGGCCGTTCACCACCTGCTCGTTGGCCAGTACGGTGCAGCATTTCGGACACCAGTTGACCAGGCTCTTTTTGCGATAGGCCAGGTCCTTCTCGAACAGCTTGATAAAGAACCACTGGTTCCACCTGTAGTAGTCGGGCAGGCAGGTAGTGACTTCACGCGACCAATCGTAGGCGAAGCCCAGCCGCTTCATTTGCGCCTTCATGGCGGCGATGTTGCGTAGCGTCCATTCGCGCGGCGGCGTGTTGTTCTGGATGGCGGCGTTTTCCGCGGGCAATCCGAACGAATCCCAACCCATGGGATGAAGCACGTTGTAGCCGTTCATCCACATGTAGCGGGCGAGCGCATCGCCGATGGAATAGTTGCGCACGTGCCCCATGTGCAGCGCGCCCGACGGATAGGGCAGCATTTCCAGGACGTAATATTTTGTTTTGCGGTGTGCGGCTCGGCGGCGTAGAGCGACGAATCCTTCTGCCAGCGCTCCAACCATTTGCTCTCGATGCGGTGAGCATCGTAGCGGTCGTCATTCGGGACGTCGCGGGTCTGCGCGTAGTGCCCTGCACATCACGAATGACGGCGGTCTTTTCTTCCTGCGGCATAGATTAGGAGAGCGGACTTAGCGCGATCTCGTATTTTACAATGAGCGGCAGTTTTGCGATGCAACCCGCGGAACTCTTGGCTATTCTGGTCTGCCCTTGTGCGGAAATGCTCTGTCGAGACGTAGCTTGCTACGTCTTGCTGATGCCGGGGAAGGACCTAACCCTCGCGGGGCCAATCGCCTCGGGTCTCTACCAGAAAAATGGATTATTTAGACCGAGGCCTTGTGGGCGGCGGCTTTGATTGCGGGATTTCGCTGCTGGCGGAGCGCGATCTGGAAGCCTTCGGGGGTGAACTCCGCCCTTCTGCGGAAGAGCTCCAGCAGAGGATCTTCCATTCCGGTCAGCGCCTTTTGCGGGTTCACGACATAGGTTCACTGGTTTCCAGGCCTTCGGGCTCGACCAGCAGTTCGGGCAGAACACCGCGGCTGTTGGTCAGGACGTTGATGAATTTCTCCAGCTGCTCGCGTTGCGCTTCGGTAGTTTGAGTGAACTCAACTCCCATGCCGAGGTCCGGGTGCATCACCATGCACCACGCCTCCGGCGCGAAACTCGACGCCGGCAACCTTCATGGAGAGAATGATGCGGGTGTGTGACCGGAAAGGGTGATCCGGTTTCCAGATAACAAGCCCCCAGGCTGAGATCGGTGAGCTTGCAGGGAGCGGGTGGATCGTCGTCCTCAAATTCGGGCGCACGACTCTCCAGCCATGCCTTCAGCCGGTCGCTCATCTCCGGGGCCAGGTCCACAAAACGCAGGCCCACCTGGCGGCCGGGATTTTCCCAGGCGACGTGACCGACACATTCGATATTGTCCTGGGTTCCGGGCAAGACAAACTGGATGGTGACGGCGCCGAGTTTTTTCGGACGATGCGCCAGCTGAATGGCCATCCCGCCCTCTCCCAGATCGGTGGTCGCGGCGCGCAATTGTCCGGCGCCGTCGTTGATCTGAATGGTGACTGGAGTATCGACGGGGATGCGGGCGTTGCGGCGCCGTTCGCGCTTCATCAAGGCACGCACGGCGCGAAAACTGGTTTTGGCGCGTTCCGGAGAAAGCGGCTGGTGAAGGACGAAGTGGGCTCCCAGATCGAAGCCGCCGCCCACTCCTGTCTGGCCGCTGAGGATGGCCACGGCCACCGCGCGTTTGTTGATGGGAGCGGAGCGGGCGCTGCGGAGTACACGCGAGGCGGTGCGCTGGTCGGTGCAGTCCACAATGACTGCCTCGAACCTTCTGCGGGTGAGCTGGTGAATGGCAGCTTCGGCGTCGGCGCAGAGCTCCATGCCGATTTCCAATTCACTCAAAACTCTCCGCAGTACGCGTACAACTTTGTCGTCGGCACTAAAAACGAGCGCTAATAGGCTCATAAGACGCCTTCAACGTGAACCAAGCCTGCGAGTTCCCTAACCGCGACCGGCGGATGCTCCTTGTCGTTCTTCATGATCGTCATCGAGCAGGTGAGCCACGCCGCGGAGCTGTTCTGCGGCAGTTTGCAAGAGCCTCGATCTGTTTGCCCAACTGCGCCTGTTCCGCCTGTTTCTTATGCAGTACTTCGTAGATATCCCTCACGGTTTTAGCCTCCTTATCGCACTCTAGGTAGGTCTGTCTCGGGCGTCAATGACGGGTCATCGGCACGGCATTACCGCGGTAATCTTGATCCGGCGCGGGGAGGGATATGGAACCGGCGTGAGAGGATAAGGACTTTATTACCCGATGATTAGCCGGGGCCTCAGGCGCTTTGGTCAGACTCGCTACATGAGTTCCTGTAAGAGAATCGCGCTGGGTGCCATTTGTCTTCAGGGTTCAAGTGGCGAAAGTCGACGAATTTGTTCGTCGGGACCACTAACTCGTTATAATTCTTTAATATACGTGGTTTTCATAGCCCAGTCGGCTTACAGTTGTCGTTGACTTATGGAAGCAAATGTCCTAGAATCATCAGCTTCCAGCCGTCACGATGTTCATCGGGTTCGCGCCCTTGATGTAGACATTGACGGATTTGGTTCGTGAATCTTCGGCGCGGCTGAGCGAATCTAAGGGTTTATTGCATCTTTATAGTGTGCTTTCATCCCCTGGCACGAGGCGTAATCTTCATGGCTAAGCGACGCGGAAATCCAAACTGGGGCAAGCCCGAACCGATCGGACCGATTACCCCCACCATCACCGAATTCGAGCAGGTTGTGCGCGAGTATAAGCTCTCGCCGGATCAGTATTTGCGCTCGACGCGGCTGCGGGAATGGGCGCGGCGCAACAAGAATTCCAAGTACATCCCTGAGCCGCTTCTGGAAGCCTGGGGATTTGAAATCGAGTCCACGCTGTAAGGGATTCGGCGACGTATGAAGGCCGCCCGCTCGTCTCGCAGCCGCATCATCTTGGCCGTTGCACGCTGCGTTCATCCTTTGCAGAGCGCCCTCGTGCAGGTGGCGCGTGATCCACCGCCGAGATGTCGTCGTACAGCGCTTCCTCATCTGCGCAGCTGACGCAGACGCCTGGACTCGTCCTGCATACATCACGCACCGGTCTTTTCGATGAGCTGTTTACGCCCAGCCGTCTTGCCCGCCGGACAGCGGAAGGTATCCTTCTTCTCGTCGTAGATGAACAACTTGCGATCGAATAGCGTGCCATCACCTTTGTTGTTGATAGCGCGGTTGGCCGGCGCGTGCGGCAGCGATACCTTGCTCCTTCGCAGCGCTCGGCCTGCTCGCCGTTGGAGTAACCGGCATCGGCCACCACGTTCAGCGTTTCCGGGTTGCCGAGCGGCTGCTTGGCAGCTTCGGCCATTGGCAGCAGACTGCGTTTGTCGTTGCGCTTCGGTCGTAACCTGCTGCGCCACGATCAGGCCGTGCTCGGCATCCACGGCGGTCTGCACGTTATACGCAGGCGCCGATTGGCTGCTGCCATGCGCATGAAGCCGCGCCTCCGGTTCCGGATCGTTGCTTCAGTTTCTCCAGCGCTGCCTGCTACCGCACTCCGGATCGATGACCACTTCGTCCTGTTCGTCACCCGTTTCGCAGTTGATCCAGATAGCGTCTTCATCGCCTCGCGCTCGCGCACCGCAGCCGGCACTGCTCACGGCGCGGAACTTCGACCCATCGATCGCCACCCATTCGCCGCGCACCAGCCCGACCTAGCGCGCCATCTGTACCAACTCCGCACCGGCCTTCGTCACCGCCTCGCGGTGCATCCGTCGGAACTCGGCAATCGACTTGTAATCCGGCACCAGCCGTCCCAGCAGCCACATCACTTCCACGTTGCGCCGACACTCGGCTTCCAGTCGTCGCGACGAACGAATCTGATGCAGATAGCCGTACAGATACAGCTTCAGCAGATCGCGCGGATCATAGCCCGGACGCCCCGTCTCGGCCGGCTCGGCACGCACAAACCCCAGATCCGCCCATGTCCAGCTTATCCACGAACGCCTCGATCACACGGCTCACGTGATCTTCCGGAATCAACTCATCCAACGTCGTAGGAAACATCGTATGCTGCCCACGCGCTTCACCCTCGTATGTATGCCATGATGAAAATGCCCTCGCTCTCGCAGGGCATTTTTTTCTTATCTGAGTGGGCGGCCTTTTTGTTTGCCTGAGACCCCGGTCAAGTCTTCGATGGTTCGAGGTTCGATGCTTCGAGGTTGGATAAAGATTTGACTTCCATCTTCAACGCTTGCGTCTATCCTAGCTCTGGGTTCTGAGTCTCAGCTCTGATAGTCCGGTCATATGAATCTGGCCGTGATGAATCTCGTCCGGATGAAGATACCGCCTGAGCAACTCGTCGCGGCGGTGGTGGCAACCAGTTTTGCCGCCGGACTGAACCTGTACGCGACCGTGGCGACTCTGGGACTGCTGGCGCGTCTGGGAGTATTGGCGCTGCCGTCAACCTTGGCGGTATTGACCAGTTGGTGGGTTATCGGGATCAGCGCGGCGCTGTTTGGCGTCGAGTTTTTCGCCGACAAGATTCCTGCCTTCGACCTGATCTGGAATGCGTTGCACACCTTCATACGGGTCCCGGTGGCGGCCCTGCTGGCCTATCGCGCGACGGCAACGCTTCCCCCCTGGGAACAGCTTGCGGTGACCCTGGCCGGGGGCGCAATCGCCTTTGCGGCTCATGGTGGGAAAACCGCTGCCCGCGCCGCGGTAACCGCCTCTCCCGAACCCTTCTCCAATGGGGTATTGAGCCTGGGAGAGGACAGCCTGGCGATTTTCCTGACCTGGTTCGCCACCCAGCATCCTTACTCGGCGGCGGCGATCGTGGTGGTGTTCCTGGTGATCATCATTTTATTGGCGCGCTGGGTGATCCGATCGTTACGGGCTTTATTTCGTGGCGCGGAAGAGGTTGTTGCGGGGTAAGGGTCAGCTTCGTGTGGGAGACGTGCGCGCACCGCGAGCCACACGGGGCTCGTTTGCTAGAATTGGCGATTATGACTTCTGCATCCCCGTTTACCGACGTTCCTACCGCGATCGACGAGATCCGCGCCGGGCGGATGGTTGTGGTGGTGGACGATGAAGACCGCGAGAACGAAGGCGACCTGACCCTGGCCGCGGAGAAGGTTACGCCCGAAGCCATCAATTTCATGGCCAAGTATGGACGCGGTTTGGTCTGCCTGACGATGACTGAGGAGAGACTGGACCATCTTCGCGTTGGTCCGATGACGGCGGAAAACACTTCGAACTACGGGACCGCTTTTTGCGAAGCCATCGACGCGCGCGAGGGCGTGACCACTGGAATCTCGGCTTACGACCGCGCTCGCACCATCAAGGTTGCGATCGATCCCGCCACCCGGCCGGCGGATCTGGCGCGGCCGGGGCATGTGTTTCCTCTGCGCGCGCGCAAAGGCGGAGTGCTGGTGCGGGCCGGACAGACGGAAGCTTCGGTGGACCTGGCGCGGCTGGCGGGACTTGTCCCGGCGGGCGTGATCTGCGAAATCATGCGCGACGACGGGACCATGGCGCGGGTTCCCGACCTCATAGAGTTCTGCGCCACCCACGGTTTGAAGATGCTGACCGTGGCTGAACTGATCCGCTACCGCATGCAGCACGAACGCCATGTGCATCGCGTGGGCGAGGCTTTGATCGATACCCAGTACGGCGAGTTTCGCCTGATCGCGTACGAAAGCGAAGTGGACGGCGGCGAGTCTCACATGGCGCTGGTGCGCGGCGACATTGAGAACGGCGATGAACCGGTTCTGGTCCGCATGCACTCGCATTGCCTGATGGGCGACGTCTTCGGGTCCACCGGCTGCGACTGCCACTGCCACGCTGGAAGGTTCGATGCAGATGATCGCGCGGGAAGGCCGGGGAGCGATTGTCTATCTGCACCAGACGTCCAAAGGTTTTTCGGTGGAGAAACTGGCGGAGCGGACCGCGCTTACGTTTCATCGCGAAAAGCGCCTGCCGGCGCTGCCGGAAAGTGAGCGCAAGACCCAGCGCGAGGTTGGCATTGGCGCGCAGATTCTTTCCGACCTGAATCTGCGGCGGATTCGGCTGCTGACCAACCATCCCCGCAAGGTTGCCGGGCCTGGAAGGATTCGAGATCGAGATCGTGGAGCAGATTCCGGTGGCGCTGGAGCCGGAGTCGAAGCAAGCAGACTACGTAGGCGTAGCGCCGGCGTCTCGCCGGCTGTCCCGAGGGCGTGCCGCCCTCGGCGGCGGACGAAATGCCTGCCGCGACAATGCTGGCGGGTATTTTCAGAGCTTTTTTCGGCACGACTGGAAGTCGTGCCCTTCCCGAAATTCTCGAATCCTAAAGCTGACGAACTGAAGACGCTGCAACCGCGATCGCACTTAGCAGGGCTTGCGGATCACGATGTCGCTGTCGTTGATGAAGAACTGCACGGAACACTGATCGGAGCCGCAGATTACGGGCAGCAGGCCGGCGAGTTGTTTACGCGTGATCAGGCCCAGGGTGCCGCAGTCGGGACAGGAAAGCACGGCCCAATAAGGATCTTCCTTTTCGCCCACGTGGCCGGCATTTTCGAGCACGAAGATGGTGCCCGGCTGCATTTGCTCGGGAATCCACTCATTCAGGACGTTCAGTTCTCCAACCATCTCTCCTCCCATGGAGCCGAACTTTTTGGAGCCAAACTTTCCTGCTTATGAAACTTTTCTGCCGCTGCGCGCGGGTCGTGACACGGCAGATTCGCTTGCGCTAGCTTTTTTTTCCGCATTGCGGATGACCGCCCGCACTTTCCGTACCGTGTCGCTGAGACATATCGTCAGCATGGGCTGACGCGAATTTTTGAGGATGTCGACGATCTGCCGCGCCGAGGTTTCAAGATAGAGAGTGCGGCCGTCGGTGAGCAGGTGGTAGTCGGACGAGCCGCTGACGGTTTCCCCCAGGCGCTTGCCGAACTCATGCTGCAGAAAGCGCATCACTTTGCGAACCCGCTGCAGCGAGAAACCGCGGCGGCGCAACTCGCAGATCACCGCGACTTCAGCGAGGTCTTCCTTGGAGTACACCCGCCGATGTCCTTCGCGAGCCGGAACGACCACGCGGCGTTCGTCCCACCATTGCAACTGGCGCAGGGTAATGCCGGTCAGCGCCACTACCTCGCGGGATGTGAAGCGCGTGTGCATTCCGGACAGAGAAATGTTTCAAACATTTGCAATATAAAATGTTTGAGACATTCTAGACATGCACGGCCCGGTGTCAATGGCAGAGTTGTGGAATGGGGTGACTAGAGGAGTTCCTGCCGGCACGCTGAGGGCGGGACGCCCTCAGGACAGCCGGCGGGACGCCGGCGCTACGAAAAGCTTCCGCCGCCTACGAAGTGCACGATTTCCAGTTGGTCGCCTTCGGCCAGGTTCGTTTCGGCCCATTGATCGCGCGGGACGATGTTGCGGTTCAATTCCACGGCAACGCGGTCCGGCTTCATGCCGAGTTGTTCGATCAGCTTGGCCAGGGTGGCGGAAGCGAAGTCCTGTTCCTGGCCGTTGATGGTGAGTTTCATCTCGATTGATTTTCGCAAGGAACGGCAACGCGGGGCAAGCGCCGAGTTCGATGTAGGCGCGAGCGTCCCGCTCGTGCGGCAGCGCCACCAACGAATCTGCACGAGCGGGACGCTCGCGCCTACATTAAGAACGGAGTCTAGGCTTCTACTTTCCTGAGCTGGAATTTGCGGGTGGCGGTGCGGCCGGAGTAGCTGGCCTGCACCAGGACGGATGAATCCGGCAGAGAGCTTTCATCCATTTCGATTTTCATCTCGGCATCGCCGGCCTGATCGGTGAGCACCTGGGCATAGAGCGGGACGGCATCGGGACGGGCGAAACGGACGGTCAGGCGGGCTCCGGGCACGCCCGAACCGCTTTCCGTGACCCGCAGGCGCAAAGTGAGATCGCGGTCGGAGTGGACGGAGTTGGCATTGAGCCAATGCAGGTCCAGTTCTTTGATCGCGGCCAGAGTTTCGGGGGTCTCGCGCTTGTCCAGAACGTCATCGAGGCGGCCGTCGCGGATGGCATCGAGCACCAGGCGGTGCTGATCGCGCAGGACGTGTTCTTTTTGCTGGTCGGTGAAGCCGCCGGCCAGTTTGTCTCCGTAGGGGCTGGCGCGCTTTCCGATGCAGCGGCCGCGGACGAATACCTGGGTTTGCAGCAAGCAGCTCGCTTTCGCGGGCCTCGCTCTGCACGTGGTAAACGGTATCGCCCTGTTTGATGTCGGTGTTAAAGCCGAAAATCATGCGCTTCTTTCACTGTATCACTAGCACTATCACACAAAGAGATCGTGCCTATCGTTTAAAGAGTTTTAACCAAGCCGCAACAAAGATGGCCCCGTGGCTTGACACTACCAATTTCGAACTCTAATCTAGAATGTTTAGTTGTTGCTTGGCGCGAATTATATATAGCTCTCCCATGCCCGACAATTACTTCGCACGCTACCTGCCATTACTGATCCACTTCCTGGTCGCCATCGCCCTGGCAGGGGCCATCGTGCTGCTGTCGTACTTCATCGGATACCGCCGCCCGACCCGGGCCAAAATGTCGCCCTATGAGTGTGGCATGACGCCGGTGGGAGATGCCAGGGAGCGTTTCTCGGTCAAATTCTATATGGTCGCCATGCTCTTCATCCTCTTCGACATAGAAGCGGTATTTCTTTATCCCTGGGCGGTGATTCTGCGCGACCTTAAGATGTTCGGCTTCTGGGAGATGCTGGTCTACATCGGGATCATGCTGGTGGGCTTCTTTTATGTCTGGAAAAAAGGCGCGCTGGACTGGGGCAAACCTTCGGCCCGGCGAGGCGATATCTAATGCCATTCGCACCAGCCATCACCGATCTGGAGCAACTGAAGAACCATCCGGCGATTGCGAAATTGATGGCCTGGAATCCGGCCGCGGTTGAGGGAGCCAAGTTCGATCGCGACGAGATGAGCATTTACGTGGAGCGGTCGCTGATCCGCGACGCCTGCATATTGCTGCGCGACGACGCGGATTGTCCTTTTAATTTTCTCGCTGACGTGACCTGCGTGGACTGGTTTCCTTCCGAACCGCGCTTTGAAGTGGTTTACCACCTGCTGTCCATTCCGAAAAAAGAGCGGGTGCGGCTGAAAGTGCGGCTTGACGGCGGCAGTCCGGCGCTGGATTCGGTGACCCCGGTCTGGCCCGCGGCCAATTATTTCGAGCGCGAAGTGTTCGACCTTTTCGGAGTGCGCTTTGCCGGGCATCCTTATCTGCGGCGGCTGCTGATGCCGGAAGATTGGGAAGGCCATCCGCTGCGCAAGGATTATCCGGTGGAGGGCTACCGCTAGCTGGCCATGGCTCACCTCTCTCCCATGCCCGCGCTCGAACCCGGTCAGGATCGCACCATGATCCTGAACATGGGCCCGCATCATCCCTCGACGCATGGGGTGCTGCGGCTGATCCTCGAAATTGACGGCGAAAATATTGTGCGCATCATGCCCGACATCGGGTATCTGCACACCGGCATCGAGAAGACCTGCGAAGCCAAGTTTTACCAGCAAGTGGTGCCGCTGACCGACCGCATCGACTACCTCTGCCCGCTGACCAACAATCTCTGTTACGTGCTGGCGGTGGAAAAACTGCTGGGCCTGGAGATTCCGCCCAAAGCGCAGTGGATGCGGGTGATGCTGAACGAACTGACGCGCATCAACTCGCATCTGGTCTGGCTGGGAACGCACGCGCTGGATATCGGCGCCATGACGGTGTTTCTGTATTGCTTCCGCGAGCGCGAGGACATCCTGCGGCTGTTCGAGATGGTGAGCGGGCAGCGCATGATGACTTCTTACTTCCGCATTGGCGGGCTGGCGCTGGAGCCGCCGCTGGGATTTTTCGAGCGGGTGCGGGATTTTGCCAAGCGCTTTCCCTCGAAGGTGGATGAGTACGAAAATCTGCTGACCGGAAACCCCATCTGGGGGATGCGCACCAAGGGCGTGGCGCGGATTACCGCGGAAGATGCGATTGCTCTGGGCGCGAGCGGGCCGACGCTGCGCGGCAGCGGAGTGGATTTCGATCTGCGGCGCGATATGCCGTATTCCAGCTACGAGAATTTCAAGTTCAAGGTGCCGGTGTCGCAGGAGGGCGACGTGTTCGCCCGCTACGCATGCCGGGTGGCGGAAATGCGGGAGTCGATCGCGATGGTGCAGCAGGCGGTGGATGGAATGCCGGAAGGCCCGATCAAGGCGGAGGCTCCCAAGGTGGTCCTGCCCGACCGCGAGAAGATGAAGACGCAGATGGAAGCGCTCATCTATCACTTCAAGATCATTACGGAAGGGTTTGCGGTGCCTGCAGGGCGAGGTTTATCAGGCGGTGGAGTCGCCGCGCGGCGAGATGGGCTATTACGTGGTCAGCGACGGGACGGCCAAGCCTTATCGGGTGCACATGCGGGCGGCGTGTCTGGCGAATATGCAGGCGTTGCCGAAGATGTGCGAAGGAAGGTTGCTGGCGGATGTGGTGGCGGCGATCGGCAGCATCGACATTGTGCTGGGAGAGATTGACCGGTAGGAAAAGCATGAACCACGAAGGACACGAAGGTATCACGAAGGAAAGCCTTTGGCGTGGATTTTACTTCGTGAAACTTCGTGTCCTTGGTGGTTAAAGATTTTCGCTATGAGATTTTCTGACCAATTCGAACAGCGCTTCGCGGAGATGCTGACGCACTATCCGACGAAACGTTCGGTGCTGGTGCCGACGCTGCTGTACGCGCAGGACGAGACCGGCTACTTTCGGACGAAGTCATCGCCGAGCTTGCCGGGCGGCTGGAGTTGACCGATCTCGACGTTCGCAACGTGATCAGCTACTACTCCATGCTGACCACCAAGCCGCGGGGCAAGTTCAACGTGCAGGTTTGCACCAACATTGCCTGCATGCTGCGCGGCGGCGAGGAATTGCTCGAGCATTGCGAGAAAAAGCTGGGCATCGGGCACAAGGGAACCACGCCCGACGGACTGTTCACACTGGAAGAAGTGGAGTGCATCGGGGCTGCAGCTGGGCTCCGGCGGCACAGGTGAACTACGACTTTCACGAGAACCTGACGGCGGAGAAGATGGACAAGGTGCTGGAGGAGTACAGAAGAAGGGAACGCAGTAGGAGATTTGAGTAATTGGGAAATTGAGTAATTGTCGAATTTGAAAAACGACACGAGCTGTTCGAATTCTGCAATCTACTAAATTACTCAATTACGAAATTCATCATGGCTGATCTGGTTTCCCATCCCGACGAAGTAAAGGTCGTCTCCAAGCGCTTCGGCCTGGGTGCGACCAATATTGATCGCTACCTGGAGCTGGATGGCTACAAGGCGGTGCAGAAGGCCCTGGGCATGGGGCCGGATGCGATCGTCAATGAAGTGAAGAACTCCGGCTTGCGCGGGCGCGGAGGCGCGGGATTCAGCACCGGCCTGAAGTGGTCGTTCGTGCCCAAGCAGGCGCCCAAACCGAAATACATTCTGTGCAATGGCGACGAAAGCGAGCCCGGCACCTGCAAAGACCGCCTGATTTTCGAGCACGATCCGCACGCCGTGATTGAAGGCGTGATGATCGCCGGCCTGGCCGTCGGCTCGCATACCGGATACATCTACGTGCGCGGCGAGTATCGCTATCTTCTGGAAATTATGCAGAAGGCGATTGCCGACGCCTACGCGCGCGGATTTCTGGGCAAGAACATTTTCGGCAGCGGCTACGATTTTGACGTCTACTGGCACGGCGGCGCGGGCGCCTACGAAGTCGGGGAAGAATCGGCGCTGATGGAGTCGCTCGAAGGCAAGCGCGGCATTCCGCGCATCCGGCCTCCCTTCCCTGCCGTGGTCGGGCTGTGGGGCGGACCTACCGTAATTAACAATGCTGAAACACTGGCCAGCGTTCCCCACATTATTCTTGGCGGCGCGGAGTGGTATGCCAAGCTGGGCCCGCCGAAGAATGGCGGCACGCGGCTGTTCTGCCTGAGCGGACATCTGAAGCAGCCCGGAGTTTACGAACTGCCCATGGGATACAACCTGCGCAAGATGATTTACGACGTAGGCGGCGGAATTCCCAATGGGCGCGCGCTGAAGGCGGTGGTTCCGGGCGGATCGAGCACGCCGGTGTTGAAGTCCGACGAAATCGATATTGCGCATGGACTTCGACAGCGTGGCGAAGGCCGGCTCCATGCTGGGCTCGGGCGGCGTGGTGGTGCTCGACGACACCACCTGCATGGTGAAGTTTGCCCTGCGGACCATGAAGTTCTATCAGCACGAAAGTTGCGGCTGGTGCATCCCCTGCCGCGAAGGCACGGACTGGCTGAAGAAGACGCTGATCCGCTTTCACGCCGGCGGCGGAGTGAAGAAAGATATCGACAACATGCACTACCTGTCGGAAAACATGCTGGGCCGGACGTTTTGTCCGCTGGGCGATGCGGCGGCGATGCCGACCATGGCGTTCGTCAAGAAATTCCGGCAGGAGTTTGAAGATCATCTGGACGGCAAGCCGTGTCCGTTTGAGAAGGCGGCGGAGCCGGTGATGGCGTAGCGACGGATTGAGTCATTGGGCATTTACGAATTGCCGGATTTGCGAATCGACGAATTGTAAGCTCGGCGTCGATTGGGCCAAGATTCGACGCAATCCGTAAACTTCGACAATTCGACGCAATCGAAGATCTTATGGCTGACGTAAACATCACGGTCGACGGCAAGAAAGTCACGGCTCCGGCCGGGACGCTGCTGATCGAAGCCTGCAAGAGCGTGGGCATCGAAGTGCCTTCGTTCTGCTACTACCCGAACCTGTCGCTGCAGGGCGCTTGCCGCATGTGCCTGGTGAAAATCGAGAAGATGCCCAAGCTGCAGACCGCCTGCACCACCGTGATCGGCGAGGGCATGATCGTCACCACCGACAGCGACGAAATCCATCAGGCGCGCAAGGGCATGGTGGAGTTGCTGCTGGGCAACCATCCGCTGGACTGTCCGGTGTGCGATGCCGGCGGCGAGTGCGAATTGCAGGACATGACGTTTTCCTACGGCGCCGCCGAATCGAAGTACATCGACCCCAAGAATCACAAGGAAGAGCAGCAGTGGTCTCCGGTGGTGTACTTCGACCGGCCGCGCTGCATTCTTTGCTACCGCTGCGTGCGGGTCTGCGGCGAGGGCATGGACGTGTGGGCGCTGGGCGTGCAGAACCGCGGCGTGAGTTCCATCATCGCGCCCAACAAGGAAGACCACCTGGAGTGCGAAGAGTGCGGCATGTGCATCGACATCTGCCCGGTGGGCGCGCTGACTTCGGGAGCGTATCGTTACAAGACCCGTCCCTGGGAGATGAAGCACGTCGGCACCACCTGCACTCACTGCGCCGACGGCTGCAAGACGACGTTGGGCGTGCGCCGCTCCGAAACCGGCATGGAAATTGTCCGCGGAGACAATCGCGACAAGAGCGGCATCAACGGCGATTTCCTCTGCATCAAAGGCCGCTATGCCTTCGACTTCGCCAATCACGAAGACCGGCTGACGCAGCCGCTGATTCGCAAAGACGGGCAGCTTGACGCCTTCCACCTGGGAAGAGGCGTTTGAGCTGATCGGCAAGGCGCTTCAAGGAAGTTCGCGATCAGCACGGCGGGCAAGCGATCGGCGTGTTCGGCTCGAACCGCACCACCAACGAAGAAAATTATCTGCTGCAGAAATTCGCGCGCGTGGTTCTGCAGACCAACAATATCGACCATCACCGCACCGCCGACTTCCCTGCTTTCGCCGCGGCGCTTGCGCGGCAAGCCGGAAGCCACGGCCAGCATGCGCGATGTGTTCAACGCGCCGGCGATTCTGCTGATTGGCAATGATCCGACCGAGCAGCATCCGCTGCTGGCCTGGCAGATTCGCAACAACGTCCGGCTGCATCGGGCGAAGTTGTACGTGGTGAATTCGCAGGAGATCAAGCTGCAGGCGCCAGGCGACGAGCTTCCCGCAGATTCCAGACGGGTGCCGAGGGACGATTTGCGGCGTTTCTGGGCGGGGATGATTCGGCTGCCGACGGCTTGATGGCTGCCGGCGAGCGCGGGCGAGTGCGCCCGCGCCAACAGCTCGCACACTGGCAGTTTCGCGACAAGCTTCGCGGCGAGCAGAATCTGGTCATCATTTTTGGATCTGAGATTCGCGGTAGCGACATTGCCTCGCTGGTGAAATTCGGCTCCGGCATTCCCGGCGCGAAATTCATCTGCCTCGGCGACTACGCCAACTCGCGCGGCGCGGCCGACATGGGTCTCTATCCCGATCTGCTTCCCGGCTATCATCCGCGTCGCTGATTCCGGCGCGAGAATTCCACGAGGAATGGGGCGGCGTTCCGCAGACGCCGGGTCTGACTCTGCCGGAGATGGTGGAGAGCGCGAAGGCGGGAAAATTGAAGGCGCTTCTACGTCGTGGGCGCGAATCCGGTTGGGCGGTTTCGAGATCGATCCCTTTGCCTTTTCGCAGAGCTTTCGTCGTCGTGCAGGACATGTTCCTGACCGAAACCGCGTCCCTCGCCGATGTGGTCCTGCCCGCGGCCAACGCTTACGAAAAGTCCGGAACCTTCACCAACACCTGCGGCGATCTGCAACTGGTGAAAAAAGCGGGAGAAGTCAGCGGCTGCAAGATCCGACTTCGAAATGATCGTGCGCATCGCCGACGCCATGGGCGTCGATGTCCGCAAGCTGGTTCCGTTCGGGCGGGGCACGCGACGCGGACATGGGGCAATCGCGCGGCGCGCAATCGGGCGAAGCCGACCGGCACGCGGTCTGGCTGCGAAGCTCACGGCCTGGAACCGAAGATGAGCCCGTTCGATCCCATGGCGATTCTGGACGAAATTCAGCGGCTGGTGCCGGGATATGAAGTCTCGCGGATGAATCTGCTGGCGGGCAACGATCAGCACACGACGCTGGTCGGGCAGCGCGCCGGGGCGCGTGCATCCAGAATCCGGAACTGATCGTGCCCGCGAATGACGATCTTTTCAGTTCCGGAACGCTGGGGCGCTATTCCCGTACTTTGAATTCGGTGATGGAGAACCAGAATCGGCAACCGGCGGAAGCGGAAGTTGCCGCCGATTGACGCACTCTTTCCAGCGACTTGTGGAGGCGAGGGCGAGACGCCCTCGCGACAGCCGGCGGGACGCCGGCGCTACTCGAGTGACACGTTACTCAGGAGACAGGCATTGAATATCGGCACCTTCATCCTCGTTTCGGTGATCAAGATTGTGCTCGCGCTGTTCGTGCTGCTCACGGCGGTGGCCTACACGGTTTGGCTGGAGCGCAAAGTGGTCGGACACATGCAGAACCGCTGGGGACCCACGCGAGTGGGGCCGTTCGGACTGCTGCAGCCGCTGGCCGATGGCGTGAAATTTCTGTTCAAGGAAGACCTCACGCCGCCGCACGTGCACAAGCCGCTCTATATTGCGGCGCCCATGATCGCTGTGGTGTTCGCCCTGACCTCGATCGCGGTGATTCCGATCGGCAATTGGGTCACGATCGGCGGCTTGCACATCCCGCTGCAGATCACCGACGTCAACATCGGGCTGCTGATCATCCTGGGAGTGACTTCGCTGGGCGTGTATGGCGTGGCGCTGGCGGGCTGGTCGTCGAACAGCAAGTATTCCCTGCTGGGCGGACTGCGGGCCAGCGCGCAGATGGTCAGCTACGAAATTGCGCTGGGACTTTCGCTGGTGGGCGTGCTGATGCTGTCGGGCAGCTTCAGCCTGCGCGATATCGTGGATGCGCAGGGCGGGAACCTTCTGGGGATTTATTCCGCGCTGGAATATTTTTCAGGGACAGTTCGTCGCGTTCTTTATTTATCTGATGGCGGCGTATGCGGAGACCAACCGCATCCCGTTCGATTTGCCGGAAGCGGAAACCGAATTGGTGGCCGGCTATCACACCGAATACAGCGCCATGAAGTTTGCCATGTTCTTCATGGCCGAATACGCCAACATGATCACGGTCGCGGCCTGGCCTCGCTGCTGTTTCTCGGCGGCTGGCATGGGCCGCTGTTTGGGCCGCCGCTTGTTGCGGGCGCTCTTGCCGGTGTTCTGGTTTGTGCTTGCGAATTTTTGGGTTTCTGTTTGTTTATATCTGGGTGCGCGGGA
The DNA here is from genome assembly GCA_963812465.1 of Terriglobia bacterium. Taxonomy (GTDB): domain Bacteria; phylum Acidobacteriota; class Terriglobia; order Terriglobales; family Acidobacteriaceae; genus JAIQFF01. Next base: position 182,188 of record CAWEVE010000007.1, on the reverse strand, counting down.
CGTTGCCGCGCTTTCGCTATGACCAGCTGATGGCGTTTGGATGGAAGTTTCTTGTTGCCGCTGGCGATTGCGAATCTGGTGATTACGGCGCTGGTGGTGGCGCTTCGATCGTAGGTATTTTGTTGGTCTTCGTATTTTTGTCGATAAAACCAGTTTTTAGTTATTGGTTGTCAGTTCTCAGCGACGATTGCGATGCTTCATCTGATTTTATTTTTGGTGTTCGGGGCGGTCTGCGTGGCGGGCGCGGTAAACCTGCTGGTGCAGCGCCATCCCATCAACAGCGCGCTTTCGCTGGTGGTGGTGATGGGTTCGCTGGCGGTGGAGTATCTGCTGCTGGGAGCGGAGTTCGTGGCTGCGGTGCAGGTGATCGTCTATGCCGGCGCCATCATGGTGCTGTTTGTCTTCGTCATCATGCTGCTGAATGCGGGAGAAGAAGAGCGCACCAAGGGCAGCCAGGTCGCGCTGCTGTTTGGAGTTCCCGGAATGCTGATCGGCAGCGTGCTGATCGGATGGGTTCTGCTCGAGCGTTCCGGGAACCAGAGCGGTGCCGGCGGGCGCGCTGCCCGGGTCCGCCGAAGGTGATTGGCTGGCTGCTGTTTCACGATTTTCTGTTGCCCTTTGAAGTGACCTCCATTCTGGTGCTGATCGCGATCATGGGCGCCGTGGTTCTGGCCAGCCATCCGGACGCCGACGCAGGCGAAAGAAGGAGGGCTGATGGTGCCGCTCTCGTATTACCTGATGCTGAGCGGAATTCTGTTTGCCTGCGGCGTGACCGGCTTTCTGATCAAGCGCAATATCATCACCATCTTCATGTCGATTGAGCTGATGCTGAACGGCGTGAATCTGTCGTTTGTCGCCTTTGCCGCGCAGTGGCATGCGCTCAGCGGACAGGTGTTTGTTTTCTTCGTGATGGTGGTGGCGGCGGCGGAAGCGGCGGTGGGACTGGCCATCATTATTGCGGTGTACCGCACGCGCGAAACTTTGAACGTGGACCACGTGAACCTGCTCAAACTATGACGCCCAACCTGCATCTCTGGCTGATTCCGGTGCTGCCGCTGGTCGGCGCTGCGATCAATGGCCTTTCGGCAAGAAGTTCTCCCGGCAGGCCGTGGCGGGCGTGGCGCTTGCGTTCAGCGGCGCGGCGTTTGCCATGGCGCTGTGGGTGGCGCTCGCAGTTCTCTTCCCTGACTACGCCGCACACCGAGTCCCTGGCGACCTGGATTCGCGCCGGCAGTTTTCAGGCGGACTTCGCCTTCTATCTCGACCAGCTTTCGCTGATCATGCTGCTGGTTGTCACCGGCGTCGGCTTCCTCATTCATATTTATTCCGTCGGCTATATGTGGGAGGAGGGCGGGTTCTACCGCTTCTTCGGCTACCTGAATCTGTTCATGTTTTTCATGCTGACGCTGGTGCTGGCCAGCAACTACCTGCTGATGTTTATGGGCTGGGAGGGCGTGGGGCTGGCTTCGTATCTGCTGATTGGATTCTGGTTCACCAAGGATTCGGCGGCGTCGGCCGGCAAGAAGGCTTTCATCGTCAACCGCATCGGCGATTTCGGATTTCTGATCGCGCTCTTTCTTCTGATCAAGCACTTCGGCTCGCTGAATTTCAGCAGGTGTTTCAGAGCATCGCGCCGCTGAGTTCGGAAACGGCCGGCGCCGGACTGCTGACCGCGATTGGCTTGCTGCTGATGGTCGGCGCCGCCGGCAAGTCGGCGCAGATTCCGCTCTACGTCTGGCTGCCCGACGCGATGGAAGGCCCAACTCCGGTCTCCGCGCTGATCCACGCCGCGACGATGGTCACGGCGGGCGTGTATATGGTGGCGCGGTCGCATGTGATTTTTGACCGCGCGCCGACGGCGCTGACCGTGGTGGCGATCATCGGAACGCTGACCGCGTTGTTTGCCGCGACCATCGGCGTCGCGCAGACCGATATCAAGAAAGTTCTGGCCTACTCCACCATCTCGCAGCTGGGATACATGTTCATGGCCTGCGGCGTGGCCGCGTATTCGGCGGGCATCTTTCACCTGATGACGCACGCGTTCTTCAAGGGCCTGCTGTTTCTGGCGGCGGGCTCGGTGATCCACGCCGTGGGCGGCGAGCAGGACATGCGGCAGCATGGGCGGCTTGCGCACGAAAATTCCGTGGACGTTCTGGACCATGACCGCGGCCACGTTTGCCATCGCCGGCATTCCGCCGTTTGCCGGATTCTTCAGCAAGGACGAGATTCTGTGGCGGGCTTATCAGGCCAGCTGGTTTACTGGGCTATCGGCGTCTTCACCGCATTTCTCACTTCGTTCTATATGTTCCGGCTGTGGTTCATGACTTTCTTTGGGGAGTATCGCGGAGAGGCGCAGAAGATCCGGCTCACGGCCATGGCGATGCGACACGCGGGCGAGGGCGCCTGCGCCACACGGGCACGGGCATGGCGGGATTCATGAGAGCCCGAGAGTGATGCTGATTCCGCTGGTGATTCTGGCGGTGCTGTCGGTCGTCGGCGGTTGGATCGGGGTTCCGGGATCGCTCGGCGGCAACAATCGTTTTGACAAATTTCTCGGCCCGGTATTTCACGCGACTGCGCCTGCGGCTTCCGGCGCCGAAGTCAGGCCTGGCACGGCGTCTCCGAAAAAGAAACAGAAGGACCGAACCGAAGCCGGTCACGCGACCGAGCTGGTTTTCACCGGAATTTCGGTGCTGGCCGCGGCTGCTGGGATTTGTACCTGGCCTGGCTGCTCTACTACCGGCGTCCGCAATTGCCGCAGCAGATCGCGCAGGCCTGGGCGGCTTCTATCAAGCGGTGGTTCACAAATATTACGTGGACGAATTCTACGCGACTCTGTTCGTGAAGCCGCTGATCGCCGGCTCGACACTGATTCTGTGGCACGGGATCGATCAGGGACGTGATCGACGCCACGCTCGACAACAGCGCCCACGGCGCCAACGAAGTTTCGGATTCGCGTGCGCCACATGCAGTCCGGCAACTTGCGCTCCTATGCGGGATGGGTCGCGGCGGGAGCGGCGGTGGTGATCGCCTACATGGTCTGGATGGGCACCCGATGAGCATGCGATCGACTGGAATCCGTTCATTCTGTCGCTGGTGACGTTCATCCCGCTGGCGGGCGCGCTGTTGTTGCTGCTGTTCCCGCGGCGCGACCGCGATATCCGGGTGTTTGCGCTGGTCGTCTCGCTGCTGACCTTCGTGCTGTCCCTGCACCTGCCGGTGCACTTCCACCGGGCGCAGAGCGGGATTCCAGTACGAACTCGACCAGGCCTGGATTCCCACGCCCAACATTCACTACCACCTGGGCGTGGACGGAGTTTCCATGTGGCTGGTGGTGCTGACCACCTTCCTGACGCCGCTGTGCGTGCTGATTTCGTGGAAGTCGATCCACGAGCGGGTGAAGGAATTCTTCATCCTGCTGCTGGTGCTGGAAACCGCGCTGATCGGCGTGTTCGTCGCGCTCGACCTGTTTGTCTTTTACTTCTTCTGGGAAGCCACGCTGATTCCGATGGCGCTGCTGATCGGAATGTACGGCCACGGGCGCAAAGTCTACGCCGCGGTAAAATTCTTCATGTACACCATGATCGCTTCCGTCTTCATGCTGGCGGCGATCCTGTGGCTGTATGCCAAGGTCGGCACCTTCGATTTTGTGACCATTCAGAACGCCATCCGCGGCGGGCAGGTGGCGAACTTCTGGCGCGGCGGCGCAGTGGCTTTTTCTGGGATTCTTCATCGCCTTCGCGGTGAAAGTTCCGCTCTTCCCGTTTCACACCTGGCTGCCGGACGCGCACGTCGAAGCGCCGACCGCCGGGTCGGTGCTGCTGGCCGGCGTCCTGCTGAAGATGGGGACTTACGGCATGCTGCGCTTCAACCTCGGACTGTTTCCCGAGCAGGCGCGCGCCAATGCCTGGTGGGTGATGATTCTGGCGCTGATCGGCATCATCTACGGCGCGCTGGTGGCGCTGGTGCAGCCCAACATGAAGAAGCTGATCGCTTACTCATCGATCAGCCATCTGGGCTTTGTGGTGCTCGGAATCTTCAGCTTCACGCAGGCGGGTCTGGACGGCGCGACCTTCGTGATGCTGGCGCACGGCGTTTCCACCGGCGCGCTGTTCATGCTGGCGGGCATTCTCTACGAGCGGCGTCACACCTACGAGATTTCGGAATTCGGCGGCCTGGCCGCGCCCATGCCGGTGTACGCGGCATTCTTTCCTGTTCATCGTGCTGGCCTCGGTGGGCTTGCCGCTGCTGAATGGATTTGTCGGCGAATTTCTGGTGCTCAGCGGAGCGTTCCAGGCGCGCGCGGTGTACGGAATTTTGGGCGCCACCGGCGTGATCTGGAGCGCCGGCTACCTGCTGTGGATGTATCAACGCGTGTTCTACGGAAAAGTCACGCACGAGGTCAACGAAACCCTGCCCGACCTGGACACGCGCGAGCGCATCGCGCTGTGGCCCGCGGCCGCCGCCGCTCTGGTCATGGGCGTGGCTCCGCTGCTGTGGCTGAATGCCATCGATCCCGCCGTGCATGCTGCCCTGGCGCCCTTTGAGCAACTGGCCAGCAAGGTGGTTGGCCAGTGAATCCTGCAGGAGTGGCTCAGACACTGCCGCACGGCGTCGAATACATCCGCATTCTGCCGGAAATCGTGCTCTCGCTTTTCGGCATGGCCATCATGCTGCTCGATCCCCTGGTCGATGAGCGCAGCAGCCAGAAACTGCTCGGCATGATCGCTCTGGCGGGCTCGTTGGCAGCGATTGCGGCCACGCTTTACCAGTCGCAATTTCCCGGAGTCGGTTTCTGGGGCATGGTGCAGGTGGACAGCTTCAGCATCTTTTTTCACTTCTGTCGTGACCGCGATTACCGCCGTCGTCATCCTCACTTCCTTCGAGTACATGCAGGTGCAGAAGATCCGCGCGGGGGAATATTACGGACTGATTCTGTTCGGCGCAGTCGGCATGTGCCTGATGTCGTCGGCGGTCGAACTGGTGCTGATTTTCATTGCGCTGGAGATCTCTTCGATTTCCACCTACGTTCTGGCCGGCTTCCGGCGGCGCGCGGCGATCAGCAGCGAAGCTTCGCTTGAAATATTTCCTGCTGGGCTCGTTCGCCACCGCTTTCTTTCTTTACGGAGTGGCGCTGATGTTCGGGGCCACCGGGTCCACCAGCATTGCGGTGATCGGACAGGTGCTGCGATCTGGCCAGATTCCGGTGCTGGCCTACGCCGGAATCGCATTGATGTTCGTTGGGTTGGGATTCAAAGTGGCGGCCGCGCCCTTTCATGTCTGGACGCCTGACGTGTACGAAGGCGCTCCCGCGCCGGTCGTCGGCTTCATGTCGACCGCGCCCAAAGCGGCGGCGTTCGCGGTGTTGCTGCGCATCATGTTTGAAGCCAATGCTCCCGGACGGGTCTGGCTGATCTGGGTGGCGGCGGCGCTGTCCATGACCCTGGGCAACGTGGGCGCGCTGGTGCAACAGAATGTCAAACGGCTGCTGGCCTATTCTTCCATCGCGCACGCCGGATACCTGCTGGTGGCCTTTGCCGCTCTGCCTGACAACGGCATTCCCGCGGCGATGTTTTACACCGCCTCTTACGCCGCCATGAATGTGGGCGCATTCGCCGTGGTCAGCCACTTCGCGGGCGCAGGAGAACGGCGAGTCACGCTGGACGACTATGCCGGGCTGGGAACGACGCTCGCCGATTCTCGCCGCCATCGCTAACGATTTTTTTGCTGTCGCTGATCGGAATTCCGATGACCAGCGGCTTCTTCGCCAAGTTTTACGTGTTCAGCGCGGCGCTGCAAGCCAACCTGGTCGGACTTACCATCATCGGCGTGCTGAACAGTGCCGTCGGCGCGTACTACTACCTGCGAATCATTGTGATGATGTATATGCGCGAATCGCGGGATGACGCGCCGGTGGCTCGCGATTCCGGCTTCGCTGGGAGCGGCGCTGGCCATCAGCGTGGCTGCAACGTTTATCTGGGAATCCTTCCGGGACGAGTTCTGGAATATCGCTTCGCGTTCGGCGGCCGAGCTTCTGCACTGAGCCTTCCGCGGCTCAACCTTCCTGCGCTGCTTCAGTAGTTCACCACACAGTCGGGTAACCGGTTACCGGATTCCAGCCGCTACGCTCTGTATAGCCGCGCCGGACGGCCCTTTCAGTCGTTCATGCAATTTTCAAAACTCTCACAATAGACGACCAGCATCAGGAGTGCAGGGGATTGACAATCCCGCGACTATGCGCTCATTATGATTTCCTAATCGAGAGGATTTGAAGTTGGAGGTTGCTATGAAAGAGTTTATTCGGCGGCTTTGGTCGGACGACCAGGGGCAGGACATCGCGGAATATGCGGTGATGTTGGCGGTGATTTTGGTTCTTGTTGTAGGGACGATTCGACTGGTTGGCTCCAACGCCAACAATGCTTTCTCCAGCGTCGCCAGTTCGATCAACTAGACGTAATCCCGCCGTTCTGAACATCCCTTCCCCCAAGTTTTGGCGTGGCAGGGAGTAGTGTGTCCGTAATTCCTGTAGTCAGGAAACGCCCTGCGCACTGGATGTCCTGCAATTGACCGGTTCGGCTCGAACCGTACACGCTATTTCGATTCGCGTTCCTTTCGAATCTCCTCCAGGCGTTTCTTCAAGTATTCCTGGTACTCCTGCTGCAGCCGCGGATCGCTGGGCGAGCCGTAGATTTCGCTTGATTTGTACTTTCCTTCCGCAAATTTCTTCTTGGTCCACTCATCGTGGATGTGAACCTACGTCGGCGCGGTCGAGGACGTCCTTCACCTCTTGTGGCGGGATGAAATAGACGCCTTCGCGGTCGCCGACAACGAGATCGCCGGGCATGACGGTCACGCCGCCGATGCGGATGGGAATATTGATTCCGGTGAGCATCACGTTTCCGATGGGAGTGGGATCGACAGAGCGGAAGTAGGCGGGCATGTCGATCTCAAAAATTCCATCGAGGTCGCGGACGCTTCCATCCACGACCAGTCCTCCGCTCTTTGTGGCGGTCATGACGTAGTAAAACAAATTGTCGCCGACGATGGTTCCATCGACCTTTTTGCCGAACAGATCCACCACCAGCACATCACCGGGACGGAGCATATCAATCGCAGCCTGGTTGGTGAGCTTCGGGATGCCACGGGCTTTCGCCTTGGCGCTGGCGACGGCATCGACGTCGGAGCGCATCGGCATGAATTGGACGGTAAAGGCGCGGCCCACCATCGGCTTGCCCGGGATGCAGAATCTGGAAGCCGTCAGCATATTGATTGTGGAATCCCTTGTCTTCGAGAACCTCCCAGATCTCCTCCGCGGACAAGTCACGAGCCCGCTTGATCAGATCATCGGGAACGTTTGGCCGGCCGTCGGGCAAACGGTCGAATGGGTTCTGGGCGGTGTAATCGATGCGATCCTGATTGGAGAAGGTGAAGAGTTGTGCGTGGGCCGGGGTCAGCAGGATCATGGTCAGAAGGATTGCGGTAGAGGCGAGAATCGTCGGGGTCTTGATGGAATTTGTTGCCGGGAATTTGGTCATGGGCTACTCCGGTTTCAGGTCTCGAGTGCGCTGGAAAAATCGCAGATCGGGCGGGATTTGTCAAAGTGGGCGGGCTGTAGTGGCAGAAGAAAGCCGATTTCGCTCGGCATGGGCGGGTCGGAGACCCGCCCCCACATGGACATTGCCGATCCTGCACGAGCGGGACGCTCGCGCCTACATTGGCGGGTTACAATTCTCGAGTTCTGGGGAGGATGAGAATGACTTGGTCATCTATGCGCGTGCGGTCGATGCGGGGTTTCGGGCGGCGTGGTCTTGACTTGACTGGCTCGCTCTTGCTCTGGCGGGAGTTGCCGGTGTTGCTTCGTTTACAGCCACGCGCGCCTTTTCTGCGCCGGCGTCCAGCGATGAGGCAGCTCTGCTGGATGGCTACCGTCATGTGGAAGTGGCGTCGGTGTCGGATGCGATCGAGAAGCTTTCAGGGGCGCGGATGTATATGTCGCATCGCATGCGTCCGATTTTTACTTCGAAGTTTGCCGGGGTGGCGCTCACCGTGCAGTTGAAGAAAGAAGAGAACCACGATCCTGCCGCTTTGCAGGGCATGCTGGCGGCCATCGATCAAGGAGGGCCGAATTCGGTATATGTCATGGCGGTGGAGGATGGAGTGGACATCGCCGGCATGGGCGGACTGATGGGCACGGCCATGGCGGCGCGGAATTTTTCCGGCGCGGTGATTGATGGCGGCGTGCGCGACGTGGCTTATTTGCAAAAAATCGGGTTTCCGGTCTTTGCGCTCGGAGTCGTGCCCTCGACTTCGGTCAACCACTACCGTTTTGCCGGCACAAATGTTCCTGTGACGTGCGATGGAGTGACAGTAAACGCAGGCGATTTCATCGTTGCTGACTCGCGACGGAGTGGTTGTCGTCCCGCGCGCCCGGGCGGCTGAAGTTCTGGCTATCGCCCAGGAGATGGACTTCAAGGAACACTCGATGTACGGATACATCGAAAAGCTGAAATCGATCGAAGAGGCAGTAAAGAAATTCGGACGGCTTTAAGGGAAACGATTCGAGGATAAGAAGCGTTCTGGTTCGGAAGGTAAATCGAGGGCCGGGGATAAGCCCTCGATTCCGTAAAAGTCTACGCCGCGGAAAGTTCCGTTTGTTTAGCCGCCTGACGTCCGCTATTTCCTTACATCGACGCCAGGATCGGACTTGTACTCTGGATGTGTCTGGTTCTGAATCTTGTAGCGATAGGTAGCGTAGGGCGCCCTCGATCCGAGTTCAGCGGACCTGAATCTGACGCATTGTCCTCCCGCCGGAACATCGAAATGCGCTTGCTGAAAAGGCGAACCGTCGAAATCAATCGAAAACGCGGAATCGAACGCGGAAGCCCACTCAACTGTGTCGCCCGCATCTCTCGACACGTTGACCACTCCGTAATCCACTTCGCAATCCTGGTAAATGTGTACTAACGTGCCTCGCCCGGCCTGCTGAAAACCATATCCCCTCCCTGTGGTGATTCAGTATGTCCAAGTCCCCCTCTTACTTAGCGCCGGGTAGTATAGCCTGAAAGCGCGGATCGGCGCGTAAATGATCGAAGTCAGGAGTATCGTTCACCTGGCCGGCGGGAAGGCCGGAGGCGATCGCCTTCTGCAGCGACTGCAGGGTGCGATCGATATCGCCAAAGTGGTTGTAGACCAGCGCGGCGCGGAACTGCACCTCGGGGGCGGCAGGGTCCAGCGACAATGCCTTTTGCAGAGAGGCCAGGGCTTCCGGCTTGTTGTCGGTCATGGCCTGATAGGTGGCGCGAAAGGCCCAGGCGCGGGCATCACGGGGGTCGCGTGTGAAGCTTCTCATCCACCAGGCGAATGGCTTCCCGGTAGGCATCGCCGGCTTGTGACCTCATTCCCGGCGCCCAATAGTAGGCGTCGCCCAGGTTTCCCCAGCTCAGCCAGTAGGTCTTCTCGAACTTCAAGCCTTCGGCAAAATCGTGGGCGGATTCGTCAAACTTCCGCATGGAAAAGTAGGCGTTGCCCAGGTTGTTGTACGCCGCGGCGTTAGGCCGGCGAGCCACCGACTTTTCCAATACGGAGATAGCCTCCGGATATTGCCCCTTCTCAACGTACATCGCGCCCAGGTCGGAGTAGCCGCGGTAGTTATCGGGCGAGAGCGATATGACTTCCTGGAACATTTTGGCGGCATCATCGTAACGGCCTTGCTGCCAATAAAAAACTCCCAGGGCGCTATACCCCGCCCAGTATTGCGGCCGCAGACTGATGGCTTTGCGATAAGTGGCTTCGGCTTCAGCGGGTTTCTTTAACTTGCCGTACGCCTCAGCCAGGCCGCGGAAGGCATCGTCGCTGGTCGGGCCAAGTGTTGTAGCGGTTTGAAACTGGGCGACAGCCTTTTCATACTCTCCGGTCCCCAGATAGACATTGCCCAGGCAGGCATAGGCCTCGGCGAGTTTAGGACCGTTGGCGATGGCCTGGTTGCAGGCAGACCTGGCCTTCTCCACCCAGTCGCTGCCTCCCTGACGCTCTTCGTAGCCCACCCAGTAGGCTTTGCCAAGTCCGGCGTAGGCCTGGGCGTATTTAGGATCGAGGGTCAGGGCGCGATTGAAGGCGGAAATGGCGCTGTCGATGTTTTCGTGCTTGTGGTAGTCGAGCAGATAGCCGCGCCCGCGCAGGAACTGATCGTAAGCCGATGGATCTGAGGTTCCATGCGCGGCCAGAACCACGCGATCGTTGCTCTGGATGGACAATCCCAGCATGCGAAGGGTGCCCTCGACCACCCGGTCTTCGACGGCGAAGGCGTCACTGATATCGGCGTCGAAGGTCTGCGCATCCACCTGGCGATTGGCCTTGGCATCCACCAGGGTGTAAGTCACGCGAACCTGGTTGCCGGAGCCGTGCAAGCTGCCCTCGAGAACCAACCCCACGCCAAAGGTCTTTCGGGCCTGCTCCACGCTGGTCACGCCCTCGGAGCGTATCTCGCTGGTCGGAACGATCTGTAAGGGATGGCTGCCGCTCAACTGGGTGAGTTTGGCGGTGAGGGTCTCGGTGAGGCCGTTGCCGAAAGCTTTGCTGCTGGGATCGTCGGACATGGGGGTAAAGGGCAGCACCGCCAATTCCACCGGAGTGGACGACCCGATCAGGTTCAGCCGACGGCCCGACTTCGACTGCCGATAGACCGCAGCAGAAAGCAGCGCGGCAACGATAAGAACCACGGCCCAGAGCCACGTCCTTCGCCGCGCCGAGGGTTGAACGCGATCCGGCACCGCCGGCGAGAGTCCGGAAGCGCCCAATCCCTGGTGTACGCGGCGCAGGGCGTCGAGGAGTTCCTGAGCACTGGCATAGCGCTGCGCCGGATCCTTGGCCATAGCCTTGTTGACCAGGGCTTCCAGTTCCTCGGAGACTGCGGGATTGAAGATGCGAATCGAGGCCGGGGTCTCGCGACGAATGCGGTCGGTGGTGGCCACGAAACTCGGGGCCATGAAGGGGTGCTGTCCGGTGAGGACTTCGTAGGCGACCACGCCCAGCGAGAAGACGTCGGCGCGGCCGTCCGGGGCCTGTTCCAGAAGGACCTCAGGCGACATATAGGCAGGAGTTCCGGCAAAAGTGCCGGAGCGATCGACGGTGGAACTCTGGTCGGAGCGAGGCAGATGCTTGGCTACGCCGAAGTCCAGGATTTTTACCTGGCCCTCGCTGGTGAGCATGATGTTTTCCGGCTTGATGTCACAGTGCACGATGCCCTGCTTGTGGGCTGAGACCAGGGCTTCCGCGCATTGAATGGCGATGGTGAAGAATTCGTCCAGTGACAGGGGCTGGCGCAAACGCTGGCGGAGGTTCTGGCCCTCCACATATTCCAGAATGAGGAATATTTCGCCCTTCTCTTCAAGCACGTCATAAACGGCTGCGACGTGGGAATCGGTAAAGCGGGAAGCGCGCTCGGCCTCCTCCAGAAAACGATGACGGTAAAGAGAGTCGGCACGCAGCGCCGGAGCCAGGCGCTTGAGTGCAACCGTGCGCTTCAGCTTGGTATCCTCGGCACGATAAACTTCACCCATGCCGCCCTGGCCGAGTCGTTCCGAGATGCGGAATCGTCCCACGACCGCGCCACAGAGAGACTCCTGCGGCTGCGCCGGATTCGCCAGACTTGGCTGAAATTCCGCCATATTGGACCCTTAAACTCTAAAACTTAAGTCGAAGAGCAGCGTCCCGAGGACCTCGGGGGACAGCTCCGTAAAGGCCGGCCGCTGTTCCGGCAATCTTACCCCTTGCACCAACCGGGAGCAATCGGGCGAGGAGATGAGTCAGAGAATACGGGATTGCTACGAGCTGGCGCGCTGACGAAGGGTCGGCAGAAGTGACCTGGTTTCGGCATCAGTGCCGAAGGGCACGGAGGTTGGTTCCAAGATCTCAGTTACTTAAGTAACTTTGTTGACGCGTTACTTGCGGCCATCGGCGTGCATGATGGGAGGTCTTTCCGGCAACCTCCATACTACTTTGCGATTCGAGGAACGCTTTATGTTGCACAAGTGCGCGAATCCAGCCTGCCCCAGTGTGTTCCGCAGCCTCAGTCACGGCAAGCTCTTTCTGCTGGAGACGGAGAATTCTGCAACCACAATTTCCGATGCTGCGTCCCTGAGCCGCAGAGAACGTTCAGCACGGCGTGTGGAACGCTACTGGCTGTGCGACTGCTGCTCTTCCCTACTCACCCTGACCTTTGAACGCGGACGGGGAATGATTACGGTTCCGTTACCAGCCAGCAATACCCGTCTGCCCGGGGCGCATCTGACGCTGATGCAACCCGCGGCAAGAGGGTATCGCGCCGAGCAGAGTTGAGAGGGCCATATGAATCATTCGAAATCGAACCGGTGTGCAATTTGCGGAGAAGAGCGAACTGCAAATGGGACCCGCTTTCTGGTGGCGGAGAATCAGTGGGAAGACAAGCTGACGATTCTGGAATGGAATGAGCAGATGGCGTCCCGCAGGGGAATCCAGGCGGCCTGCAGCGTCAACCATGTTGAGGAGTTGGTGATTCACTGGATGACTACGGGAAGCCTTGACTATCCATTCGCGCGTACCACTTTGGGATCGGGAGGCTGGCACCAGGATGCCCGGCCAGATTCCCGTGTTGATCTCAGCGGCGCACGGCCGATTGGAGAACTGGCGGTTCATCGCGAGAGCGTAGAGCGCGTGCTGGCGGAGAATCCGCAGTCCTTGCAGGTGATTCTGGATGCGCTGCTGGATGCGTTGCGGCGGGAGGAAACGAATTCATCTGCGCCGATCGCGGCCCGGGAAGAGCAAGAGCAGGAAGAAGAAAAGGAATTGTGTGGGGTTTCTTCGGAGCCGGAGCGCTAGAGTTCGATGTCAACTTTTAGAATTGTGTCGTGGTGACGGGAGATGACAATCAACTCGAACCCATGCCAGTTCTAACCCAAACTAATTCAACCCAATCTCATCAAAACCTGGCTTCACAAGATCCAGCACGAGCGGAACGCTTGCGCCTACATTGATTTTTTCCAGTCGCGCCAGTCTTTGGTGACTGCGTCGGCCATATTTCTGGAGGCCGTCGTCAGCCAGTTCGCCTTCAGACGGTCCAGGTGCTGACGGATTTGCTTTCTTGCAGACTGGCTGCCCAGGTGAATGTTTGCGGTTTCCCATCCCATGGCGAAGAGCAGCCTGAGGTCGTCGCGATCTGTGGGCAGGACAGCCAACTCGATGCGGCAACAATGCGGCGAGAGACGGCGAACGATCCAGCGGCCGCGAAGTTGGACGAAGGGATCGACGGAGCGCACCGCTCGACTGATGATGGCCTGATAGAGCAGATCGGCGGGGCCGTACTCGCCCTGGGCCCAGTGAACCGCGGACGGGGCCAGAACCTTGGCTTCGCGCGCAATTTTGCCGCCGCGGCATTCGGCGATGGCGACAAGCCGCAAGTGGCCCAGGCTGCCCAGGCCGGCGATGCGGCGCGCAATCCGATAGTCCAGACCGCGTTCGGGCAGAAGATGCTCCAGGGCGTCCTGCGCGCTGGCGGGGATTGCGCCCAGCACCCGAGGCAGGCTTTCCAACTTCCGCCAGAAGTGCACCGGATCGCGCAATTCGCTCAGAGCAATCTGCGCGCAGCCACCGGTGCTCCTCCTCCAGCACAAAGGGATTTCCGCGTTCGGCCAGAGACTTCAGGTAGCCGTCGAGGATCACGGAGCAGGCGTCTTTGGCCTTTAAGGAAAGGTGCCCTGCCTCTGCGGCCAGAATCGCGCTGGCGGCCAGCCTCACCAGGTCATTGGTGAAGGCCAGCTCCGCGGCTTCGTCGAAATCATTTACGCCCCAGACCAGGCGCCCTTCGATGTCGCGCCAGGTGCCAAAATTCTCGACGTGAAGGTCACCCACGCCTAAAACTCTGGGAGCTTTGGCCAGGTCGGCGCACACCTGCGGCCACAACTGCATCCAGCGATAAAACGTGGCGCGAAGAAAGGGAAACGCGCCCTCCGCCATATGCTGATGTTTCAACTGCAGGTCGGCCTTTACCAGGTGGATGTGCGAGCCCAGCCAGTCTTCATAGAGGCGAGTTGACTTTACGATGTTCATGGCCGTCCGGTTGGCACAATAGAAGGGCGCTTGTGGGTTGTCAAACGGCGGAAAAGCTTGTCCGACCCGGCTGTGTCAGTCCTGACACGTTGTTCTTGCAGGCACACGCCGTCTGAGATTTTGGCTGCGTAATAACATCCTTATAATCAACTACATAACGATTGGTTATTTATCTGATACCTAGCCTTCCAGATCGAGATTACTGGGAGGCTGCAATGGAACTCGTATTCACCACAATCACAATCGTCGGCGGGATGTCGCTTTCACTACTGGTGGCCCTGCTGGTGGAAGAGCTGATTTTCGGCAAGGTGCTGGGCCTGTTTTTTGTTCCCAGAGGACCGCAAGGCAAGGCGACTGCCGAGCGCTAAGGCGCGGTTGTCCAGCAATTCTTCCTGGGCTTCGGGCTCGATGCGAACGGGAACCTTTGGCTGAAATTCTGGGTCGATATTTGTAGCGATGCTGCGCTGTGTAGAAGGCTCGAGGTTCCAAAGACGGAGTTCGTGGTTGATCGGCTGACGCCGATTGCCAGGTCAAGGCACATGCACCATGCGGTTTATAATTCGCGCATCGCGGGCATGCTTACGCCATCCTCTCCTCGCCGGGTTCGTTCCGTTTTCATTCTTCCGATATTGCTGCTGGCGGCGACGGCCTCGGCAGACGACAGTGCAACTGGACAGGTGCGGAAGAACAACTGGCGACGAAGATCATCGCAGTCACCGGCCCGCGGACGATGGCAGTCGAGGTAGTCAACCGGTCGTCGCTGAACGCTGCGAGTGCCGACGACATCCGCCGCGGTCTTCTGACCGAGCTTGCTTCCAAGGGAGCGCGTTTCATAACGGCGGAGCAGGCCGCTGCCAGGGTGCGGGTTTCACTCTCAGAGGATCTGCAAAGCTATGTATGGGTTGCGGAAATTCGGCTGAGCGCCAATGAAACTTCCGTGGTGATGATTTCCCTGCCGCGTCCGGCAACACCTGTGGTCGAACCCCAAGCCTGGCCGATGGCGCTGCACAAAACTCTCTTGTGGTCGCAACCGGAGCGCATTCTGGATGTTGCTGCCGTCGAGGGCAATCCGGCTCGCCTGCTGGTACTGGATTCGAATGGCGTGACGTCTTACCGGCTGCAGGATGGACGATGGCAGGCCGGAGCAGTCTCTGCCGATCACGCATTCCAAGCCCTGGCCTCGCGACCTGAGAGGAAGGCTGGCGCTGCGCAAGGATCATCTGTTTGACGCTTATCTTCCTGGCGTTTTCTGCCGGAGCACTGCAGGTGGGTCGGTGGCGATGACTTGTTATGAGGGTGACGGCGACGGCACCAACAGTTGGCCGATCGGATCGGATCTCGTGGGACTGAATGCATCCTTCACTCCCCTGCGAAATTTTTTCAGCGGCGCGCTCTCCGCGCCTCTCGGAAAGCAGGCCTCGGCTCCGCCGTTTTATTCGGCGGCCGGTCTTCCACGGGAGAAGGACACTTGGTGGTTGTTCGCCACCGTGGATGGGCGCATACATCTGCTGGATGGCAGCACGGATCAGGCGGTGGCCTCACCTGGATGGGGCAGCGATATCGCTTCGGTGCGTAGCGGCTGCGGCACCGGCTGGCAGGTGCTCGCAACCGGCGCCGGCGAAGCTCCGAATGACAGCATTCGCGCCTTCGAGATTCCGGCCCGCGAGCCTATGGCGGTCAGCGCGCCTTTGGAGATCAGCGGCAGGGTAACCGCTTTGTGGACGGAATCGGGCGGGTCGAGTGCGGTGGCTGTGGTGCGAAATTCGGATACGGGGGGATATGAAGCGTTCCGGCTTACTGTTACTTGTGGCCGCTAGTTTGTCTCTGACCGGCGCGCTCGGCGGCTACGCGTCCGCACTATGGCGGAACGCTGCGCGTGGCTATGCGAGACGCCCCACTGTCGCTCGACCCAGCCGATTCCAGTCAGCCGGATTCGCTGGTAAGGCGCAGCCTCTCGCGGATGATCTTCGACACCCTGGTCGTTCTGGACGCTCGCGGCCAGCCTCAACCGGCGCTGGCTGCGTCCTGGCAAGCAGATCCCGGCAATCAGCGCTGGCAGTTCAGCATTCGCCGGGGAGTTTCATTTCACGATGGGAGCGCGTTGAGTTCGGATGCAGTCGCAGCCTCGCTGCGCAACGCGAATCCGAACTGGAAGGTAATCGCCACGGGAGAAGCAGTGGTCATAGAGTGCGCCGCCCCGACTCCCAACCTTCCTGCAATCCTCGCGCTCCCCCGCAACGGCATTGCCAGGCGCTCTGGCGGGAAGCTGACGGGCAGCGGGCCATTTGCCATCAACCAATGGGATCCCGGCAAGAGACTTACACTGGCGGCGCGCGACGACTACTGGGGCGGACGCACATTTCTGGACGCGATTGAGATCGAGATGGGCAAAAGCTTTCGCGAGCAGATGATCGCTCTCGATCTAGGCAAGGCTGACGTCGTGGAAGTCGCACCGGATCAAGCTCGTCGCTCCGCTCTGGAAGGACGGCGTATCGAGAACTCGGCTCCAGCGGAGTGGATGGGGATGGTATTTAGCGGTGATGGCCAGTCCGCTCAGGAAGGAAAGTTGCGCGAAGCTCTGGCACTTTGCGTCGACCGCGATGCCATGAACAACGTTCTGCTGCAAGGGGGAGGCGAAGCGGCAGGCACGCTGCTGCCGAACTGGATGACGGGCTATGCTTTCCTGTTTCCCACGGCGGTCGAAATGCAGAGAGCGCAACTCGCCCGCGGCGAGGTTCCGCAGGCTCCGGTGTGGAGCATCGGCTATGATGCGACCGATCCGCTGGCACGGGTGATTGCGGAGCGAGTCGCTCTGAATGCGCGCGATGCCGGGCTCAGGGTGCAGGCGGTGAATTCCGCAACCGCGGATATCCGGCTGGCGCGCATTCCGCTGGCCTCGCCTGATGCCCAGGTGGCACTCGCCGATCTTGCGGCCAGACTCGGACTGCCGCAGCCGAAGTTAGACGGAGATGCGCCCGCCAGCCTTTACGCGGCCGAAAATGCTCTGCTGCAATCGCGGCGGGTGATTCCTCTACTTTTCTTGCGGAGCGCCGCCGCGTTGAGTCCGAACGTCCGGGGTTGGACAGAGAGCCCGAACGGCGAGTGGCAGTTGCAGAATGTGTGGCTGGAAACGGAGAAGCCTTGAGCTTTGGGCGCAAACTTCTGCTGGTGTTCGCGCTTACGGTTTTCCTGTGCGTGGGTGCGGTCACCTGGATCGTGACGGCGATAACCCGGCGCGCCTTTGAGCGGGCCAACGAGGAACAGACGGCGGCCCTGATTGCGCAATTCCGTCACGAGTTCAGCCGTCGCGGCGACGAGATCGCACATCGGGTGGAAAACATCGCCGCGAGTGAAGCTGCAACTCGCATGGCGCTGGCGATTAGCCGTGGTTCCACCGACTACAGTTCTTTTGTGAATGAGGCCAAAGCTCTGGCCGACAATCAGCAGCTGGATTTTCTGGAGTTCGTTGACCAGCAGGGCACGATCCTTTCTTCGGCGCAGTGGCCGGCAAAGTTCGGTTACAAGGACAATTCCCTTCCCCAGCCCCTGACAAAAGATGCTTTTCTTCGCCAGGAAGAACTTCCGGACGGCGCCGCGCTGAGCCTTTCGGCAATTCGACAAGTGGAGGTCGGCGACAAACCGGTGTATGTGATCGGCGGCCGAAGGCTGGATAAGGACTTTCTGGAGAGTCTGGAGCTCCCGGCGGGAATGCGGGCCATGCTCTACCGCAATCTGGCGAGAGGATTTTCGCCGCAGATGCTGGTTGCGCCCTCGGGTGTGCCGCAACCGCCAGATAAGCTAGCGCCTCTCATCGAGCATTACAGATCGACAGATACAGGTCGCACCGGCAAAGCAGCCACGGCAGGAGGCGAGCGCGCTCATCCATTGGTCCGACGACGCGGCGGATGATGAGAGCATGCATGCCATCCCTTTGACCGGTCAGGACAACCAGTTGCTGGGCATTCTGCTGGTGGGAAATACGCGGCGTCCGTATGTCGAGCTGCGAAATCGTATCCGGTCAGCGGCGTTGCTGGCGGGAGGGGCTGGAATTGTGTTGGCGATACTGTTCAGCGGATGGGCAGCTTCGCGAGTCACGCGGCCGGTCGAACAATTGGCAGAAGCGGCGCGGCAGGTGGCAGACGGAAACTGGAATACACAGGTCTCAGTCAGTTCGACCGATGAATTGGGTGCCCTGGCTGAATCTTTCAATCGCATGACGGAAGAACTTTTGCAACAGCGCCAGCAGTTAGTGCAGGCCGAACGGGTTGCCGCGTGGCGGGAGCTGGCGCGCCGCCTGGCGCACGAGCTGAAGAATCCTTTGTTCCCGCTGCAACTGACCGTCGAGAACCTGGTGCGAGCCCGGGAGCAGAGCCCGGAACAGTTCGATGAAGTCTTTCGCGAAAGCTCGTCCACGCTACTAGCGGAGATCGCGAATTTAAAGACGATCATCTCGCGCTTCAGCGAATTTTCTCGCATGCCGCAGCCGCAATTTCAGCGAGTGCAGGTGAACGAGATCGTGGAGAACGTGGCGCGTCTGTTGCAGGGGCAATTGCGCTCACCGGAGCAGGCTCCGATCGAATGCAGACTGGAGCTTGCCGAGGGTTTAGAGGAGATCGCCGCCGACCCCGAACTGCTACACCGAGCTCTTTCCAATCTCGCGTTGAACGCAATGGATGCCATGCCTCAGGGCGGTACGCTTACCCTGCGAACCAGTCAGCACGGAGATCGCGTCGTGACCGAGGTTGCGGACACCGGGTCCGGCCTGACCGTGGAAGAATGTGACCGCTTATTTACGCCTTACTACACCAGCAAGGCGCATGGCACCGGGCTGGGCCTGGCCATCGTGCAGTCGGTGATAAGCGATCATGGAGGCAGAATCAGCGTGCGCAGCCAGCCCGGACGGGGAACAACATTTATGATCGAGCTGCCGCGCAATCTGGACAAGTTGCAGACTGCCGAAACGAGTGTGGCCATCTCCGGAGCCGCAAATGCGGAGCGGCTGGACAAGGAGTAACTGGTGCCTCAGAAAGCTCATCTGCTGATCGTTGATGACGAAGCCAATACGCTGGCTTCGCTTTCCCGCGCCTTCCGCCTTGCCGGGCACGAGGCTACGGTGTGCGACAACGCCGCCAAGGCACTCGATCTGGCTCGCTCGCAGACGTTCGATCTGATTCTTTCGGACGTAGTCATGCCCAACAAAGACGGGCTTTCATTACTGGAGGAGCTGAAATCGCAGGGAATCAGTACGCCCGTAGTCATGATGTCCGGACAGGCGCATATCGACATGGCGGTGCGGGCGACACGTTTAGGCGCCCTCGATTTTCTGGAAAAGCCGATTTCCACGGAAAAGCTTCTGCTCACCGTGGAGAATGCGCTTAGGCTGCAGCGCCTGGAATCCGAGAACCAGGAACTGCGCCAGCGCCTGGGAAAGCATGAGATGGTCTGGACCGGCGAGGCCATGAAAAAGCTGATGGCGCAGATCGAGCGCGTGGCCGCAAGCGAGACCCGGGTATGCATCCTGGGAGAAACCGGGACAGGGAAAGAATTAGTTGCGCGCACCTTGCATGAGCGCAGCCCGCGAGCTTCGGGTCCGTTTATCACGCTGAACTGCGCAGCGGTGCCGGCGGAGCTGATCGAGTCCGAACTGTTCGGTCACGAGAAAGGGTCCTTCACAGGAGCAGCCGCGCGGCATATCGGCAAATTTGAGCAGGCAGAACGCGGAACCATCTTTCTGGATGAAATCGGGGACATGCCCCTGGCCATGCAAGCCAAGCTGCTGCGTGTGCTGGAAGAGGGTGAAGTGGAGCGGATCGGTTCCGGCAAACCGACTCGAGTGGATGTGCGGGTGGTGGTGGCTACCCATCGCAATCTGGAAGGCCTGGTCAAGGAAGGCAAATTCCGCCAGGATCTCTTTCATCGCGTTTACGTCTTCCCCATTCTGCTGCCGCCGCTGCGCGAGCGAAAAGAGGACATTCCGGCGCTGGTGCGACACTTCTCCGAGCAGGTCTGTGCTCAGAACAACTGGAAACCAGTCCCGTTCGCTCCGGAAGCGATTGAGGAACTCCAGAAGCAGGCCTGGCCGGGTAACATCCGCGAGCTGAGAAACGTGGTGGAGCGCCTTATATTGCTGGCGACCGAAGGTCAGGTGACCCTCGACACGGTCCAGATGGCCCTGCCCCAGGCCTCGGACTCGCACTCAGCATCGGGAGCTTCCGGGACTGGCTCAGGCCCGCTGGCCGCCCGGGTGCAGCACTTCGAGCGGGAGGTCCTTATAGCCGAATTAAAGCGCAGCCATCATCACATCACGAAGGCGGCGAAGGCTCTGGGCCTGGAACGCAGCCACTTCTACAAGAAGGCTGAACAGCTGGGGATCGATCTCCAAACCTTGCGGCGTGAACCAGACGATACACAGGGGGTAACCTAAAATACAGGAGAGACTGTATTGGTCTGCCTGGCCCCAGGGTATAGGTTCGCGACACAGGAGCTTGCCGTGGAGCAGGAGCGTCACTGGACTGCTCGCCGGCGGACGAGACGGTCTGATGCTAAGACATTGCGTAAACCCTGATTGCCGTGTGCCTTTACACTCCCTCTCTGAGGGACGACTTTACCAGTTCGAAATCGTCTCTATCTCAATCGCGGCTTGCGACTCTGACGGGAGCACGTTTGATGAGAAGCCGGTTCGCGAGGCCGTGCATTACTGGCTTTGTGGTCAATGCGCAGGAAGTTTCGAGCTGCGGATGGAACCGCTACAGGGTTTGCGTATGGTTCCGCTGGAAGCAGGCAGAGAATCGGCGAACAGTCGGCTCGCAGATGAGGTTTTTGAGCATGGCAACCGCTGTTAAGCGGTGATTCCGGCGTTTGGGCTTGATTCTTCGTACCGGGAAAAAATCGCGGCGTGGTTCGGAAGATCAGTAAGAATTACACGAACAAAAGTTTTCCACAGCCGGCTAAACCATTGGAAGTAGCCGGATTTCGTGGTTTGGCCCTTGCAGTGCTTGGTCAACGTGCAGGATTATCATCGGGACACAATCTGTGGGAGGTAGGTTATGGCGGCTTGCCGAATTTTCATAGCGGACGATCATGAAGTTGTCCGCAAAGGACTATGCGCGTTGCTGCAGGGAGAGTCCGGTTGGGAAGTTTGCGGCGAGGCCTCAGACGGGCGAACGGCGACGGAAAAAGTTCGCGAACTGAAACCCGATGTGATCGTGCTTGATATTGGCATGCCCGGCCTGAACGGTCTGGAAGCCACCCGGCAGATTATCAAAGACGATGCCCGAGCCAGGGTTCTGATTCTGACCCTGCACGATTCCGATCAGGTGGTGCGCGAAGTTCTGAATGCGGGCGCTCGTGGATTCCTTCTAAAGTCCGACGCGGCGCGTGACCTGGTGGTCGCGGTCGAAGCCTTGCGGCGGGACAAAACTTATTTCACCTCCAAAGTGGCGGCGATGGTGCTGGAAGGTTACCTGAAAGGTGGCACCCATTCCGTTCCAGTATCGGTCGGGCGCGACCGTCTCACCCCGCGGGAACGCGAAGTAGTGCAACTGCTTGCCGAAGGCAAGAGCACGAAAGAAGTCGCAGTGGCGCTGGGCCTGAGCGTGAAGACCGCGGAAACTCATCGCTCGAATATCATGCGCAAACTGCAGCTTCACTCGGTGAGCGATCTGGTGATGTACGCGGTGCGCAATAATATCGTTCACGTAGTCCAGCCGACAATCGAGTAGCTGTCTTCGCACTGAAGTCCTCTCAATCGGACAAACGATCGAGCGCTGCGCGCTCGTTCGTCGCGTCTATAGCGCTCTTTTGCGTTTCGAATTTCGCCTGCAAAAACGTCCGTATTCATTCACCCATGACATCATATTTCAATATCTCTTTCGCTCTCATTCCGGTACAGCAACTTACCGAAACCCATACAGCGTGCACCTGATAGACCCTAATCGACCCTGCTCTTAGTCTTATCTCCGTCGTTGAGCAGATATCGTAATGGCCCACAACGGGCCCAGGAGAAACCACAGTGATGAACCTGAACATTTCCGGCAACGATGGAGCAGTGAACCAGGATCCGAAAACCCCCGGGCGTAACGAGACGGATCTTGAACTGGTGAAGCGTGCCCAGCAAGGCGATTCCGAAGCGTTTGCCGCCTTATTTCATGCTCATAAAGGCAGGGTCTACTCGATTTGCGTACGCATGACCAATAATACCGCGCAAGCTGAAGACCTCACCCAGGACGCATTCCTGCAGGTCTTCCGGAAGCTCTCCACATTCAAAGGAAACTCGGCTCTCTCCACCTGGCTTTATCGCATCGCGGTGAATACCGTGCTAATGCATTTTCGTAAGAAATCACTGAAACAGATTTCGCTGGATGAGCCCTCAAGCCTGGATGCAAAACAGGTGCGGCGCGAGTATGGCAGCCGCGATGGCCGTCTTTCCGGATCGGTTGACCGCATCACCCTTACCCGAGCCATCAAGGATCTGCCGGCCGGGTACAGAAAGATTTTCCTGATGCACGAAGTCGAAGGCTACGAGCATCAGGAGATTGCGAGGTTACTGGATTGCTCGGTGGGAAATTCGAAGTCGCAACTGCACAAGGCGAAGCTGCGGATTCGCGAATTCCTGGGAGATACCGGCCAGGAGATCGATGTGGAGGCGCAAGACGTTACTTCGCAGGCGCGTAAGAATAAACGTCCGGCGGTCGACTTCGGCAAGACCGCGTCCGCTCTGGGCTAATCGCCAGCTGTGGTACACAGAACCTGGGGCCAGTGGATTACCGCTGGCCCCATTTCAATTTGGCGCGAAGCACATCAAAAAATGTGCCCGGCGTCCGCAGCAATTTGACGTGATGTTGTGATTTGCGGCAAAAGACGCGATCCTCGTGGAATACCGGCATTCCGATCTGCCCATCGATGCTCAGGTAAGCCTCATCCTCGCCGGTCTTAACCACGATCTCGATTTCCGCGGTGTCCCGAACTACCAGCGGACGATGAGTCAGCGAGTGCTCAGAGACAGGCGTAATCACAAAAGCGTCAACCGACGGCATCAGGATTGGGCCGCCGGCGGCTAACGAGTAAGCGGTCGAGCCGGTGGGCGTAGACACGATCAGACTATCGGCCTGGTATCCGGAGACGAATACGCGATCAATGTAGACGTCGCAGTGATTGAGGCGGGCGATGGTACCCTTGCCGACCACGACGTCGTTGAGCGCATCGTAAGTGCCGACGCAAACATCTTTCCGAAACACTTCGCAGTGCACCATGGAGCGGGTTTCGACATTGCAACAGCTGGCTTCAATACTCTGCAGCGTCGCGTAGAGGTCTTCCAGCGGCACCTCCGTCAGAAAACCGAGCGAGCCCAGGTTCACGCCCAGCACGGGGATTCCCGCCTTGGAGACGGCGCGGGCTGCGGAGAGCAGCGTGCCGTCCCCTCCCAGCACCACTACAAAATTCAACGGGCGAGATGCCATTTCCTCCCGGGACAAGACTCTCGACACCAGGGGCGTGGGGCGCCGTCTCCGGATCGACCACTACCTGATATTGGTGCTCGCGAAACCAGGCCAGCAGCGGGGGAACAATCTGCGCCAGTTCGGCCTTGCCGGGTTTGGAAATTATTGCAGCGGACTTGTTGTTGTGCTCGCTTCATGATGGCCATGATGAAAAAGGAATTGTACAGAAAATGGTCTGAAGGCCGTTGGATCCACTGGTTGCTAACGACCGACGACGAACGACCAACGACCGCTTTCAGAATTCCCCGTACAGCAGAAACTCGCGATTCCCTTCCCCGCCGAGGATCGGAGATTCGATATCGTCGGTGCGGGTGCAGCCCAGGGCGATCAGAGCCCGGCGAACTTTCTCGACCGCCGCGGCCTGCACCACGGGATCGCGGACGATGCCGCCCTTGCCCACTTGGTCACGTCCCGCCTCGAACTGCGGTTTCACCAGAACGATGACTTTCGCCCGTTTTTGCGCGCTCCTTGGGATTCGGAAATGCCGCGGCGATCACTGCGGGCAGAACCAGGGTGGCGGATATGAAAGAAACATCCATGACCACCAACTCGATCGCTTCGCCGATTTGTTCCGGCGTGAGATAGCGGGCATTGGTTTTTTCCAGCAAGCGGACGCGGGATCCTGGCGAAGACGAAATCGATCTGGCCGTGCCCGGTATCTACCGCAATCACGCGCGCAGCGCCGCGCTGCAGAAGACAATCGGTGAATCCTCCAGTTGAAGTGCCGACGTCGAGACAGACTTTGCCGGTAACGTCGATATGCCAGTGGTCGAGCGCTTTCTCCAGTTTGAGGCCGCCGCGGCTCACGTACTTGAGATCTTCGCCCAGGAGGCGAATATCGGCTGCGCCTCGACGCCGGCTCCGGCTTTATCGATTTTTTGCCCGTTGACCAGGACTTTGCCGGCGAGAATGAGGGCCTGCGCGCGTTCGCGGAGGTGCCAGGCCGCGTTCGAGCAGCAACTTGTCGAGCTCGAACTTTCAAACTCGAAGCTCCCGCAGTTTGTGGATCGTGACGCACCCGAGGTGCAAATGCAGAAGTAATCGGAGTCAAAAATTACAAGCGTTTTCCTGGTTTTCCACAGCATTTTGCACAGGTGTTGAAAACTTTTGATTTGTATACGGATGGTGCGGACCATGCGATCGAAAGCGCGACTCGCTGCGACGGCGCCGAGGATGAACATCCGAAGTTGGCTAAACCTTGTGAGCGCTAGTCCGACTGAAACCGCGTGACGCAGGGTACTTAACCGGCAACTTCTTCCAGCAGCTTCTGGTCGATGTCGAAGTTGGAGTGCACGTTCTGCACGTCGTCCTGCTCTTCGAGCGCTTCCATCAGCCGGATCATCTGGCTGGCGGCCGCGCCTTCCAGCTTGATGTAGTTTTGCGGAATCATGGAAACGCTGGATGAAACGGGCTCGATGCCGGCTTTCTTGACCGCTTCCAGCACCGCTTCGTAAACCGAGGGCTCGCACAGCACTTCCCAGTTGTCGCCGTCATCGCGCAGATCTTCGGCGCCGGCTTCGAGGACGATACCCATCAGATCGTCTTCTTTGGCGGCCGACTTGGGAACGACAATGTCACCCTTTTTGTGGAACATCCAGGAGACTGCGCCCGCTTCCGCCATGTTGCCGCCATTTTTCCCGAAAACGTGGCGGATTTCGCTCACCGTGCGATTGCGGTTGTCGGTATTGATGTCGAGCAGAATGGCCACTCCGCCGGGTCCGTAGCCTTCGAGCGAGAACTCTTCGTAGGTCGCGCCCGGCAGTTCGCCGGTGCCGCGCTGGATGGCGCGCTTGATATTGTCCGCGGGCATGTTTTCGGCCTTGGCGGCAACGATGGCGCCGCGCAAACGCGGATTGGTATCAGGATCGCCGCCATTTTTAGCGGCGATGGAAATTTCCTTGATGAGGCGGGTAAAAATCTTGCCCCGCTTGGCGTCGAGTGCGCCCTTTTTGTGCTTGATTGTGGCCCATTTTGAATGGCCGGACATGGAAATACCTCGTATCTAAGAGTCTTTAATGGCGCGGAACTTAACCGTCGAGGAGATCAACGGATTGCCTCAAATGAGTGCCGGCGAAGGCAAAATTATAGCATGGGACTCATAGCGTAGGACCTTGAATACGGGCCTGCCGTGCCTTGTAGGCATACAACACCGCGAGCAAGGGCGGCGCCAGCAAGACCCCCCAGAAAGGAATCACGATTCCCAGCACAATCGGCGCCAGGATGGAAGCCCAGACCGGCACCTTGGCGGTGCGCTTCATGATGAAGGGTTGCAGTACGAAGCCATCGACAATCGCGATGATGGCGTACAGGATCAGAACATACAGCGGATGTTCCCAGTCGCCCCATTTGAACATGGCGGTCAGAGCGGGGCCGATAACTCCGAGCACGGCGCCGATCTGGGGCACAAACTGGAAGACGGCGCCGAGCAATGCCCACAGCGGAGCTCCCGGCACACCAATGATGTAAAGACCGATCAACCACAAGAGTCCGACGGCCAGCGAATCCTCAAGCTGCGCGATGAACCAGTTTTTCAGCGCGCCACCGGTGACCTGAAAGTGTTCTCCAATTTTCATGAAATTTGAGGTTTCATAGAATTTGCGGCGTCACGGAATCACGAGAGAGGCATGGCATCGAGATTCATGGCATCAATGATTCGTGGAGCCGGTCAGTTCGAATTTAGTGCCGCAAAATCATGTTAAACTGCGGGGTAGTTTTCCGTACAACTGAACCAGCGAAAGTCCGCTCCGGCTGGACGAGGTGCGAACCGCGATGAAATTCGGGGTCATCATTTTCCCAGGCTCCAACTGCGACCACGACGCGTATTGGACCATCCAGCAAGTGGCCAGGCAGCCGGTCACTTTCCTGTGGCACGAGTCGCATGATTTGCAGAACTGTGATGCCATTATCGTGCCCGGTGGCTTCGCCTACGGCGACTATTTACGTACCGGCGCGATCGCGAAATTCTCTCCGGTGATGGAGTCGGTGCGCAAGTTCGCGGACGCGGGAGGACTGGTGCTGGGCATCTGTAATGGCTTCCAGATTCTGTGCGAGTCGGGCCTGCTGCCAGGAGCCCTGATGCGCAATGTAGGCCTCAAATACGTCTGCAAAGCGGTGCAGGTGCGGGTTGAGAACGCCGAAACTCCCTTCACCAGTGCGTGCCGGCAAGGCGAGGTTTTGACCATCCCCATCGGTCACATGGAAGGCAACTATTTCTGCGACCAAGCAACTCTCAGCGAGTTGCGCCGCAACCAACAGATTGTGTTTCGCTATTGTTCACCGTCCGGAGAGATCACGCCTGAAGCCAGCCCGAATGGATCTTTAGACAATATCGCCGGGATCTGCAGTCCGGGCCGGAACGTGCTGGGCATGATGCCGCATCCGGAGCGCTCCAGCGAACCAGAGTTGGGGGGGACGGAAGGATTCAAGATCTTCGAGTCCCTGGTCGGGGCGATGGCGGTGAAGTAAGCGCACTCCTGGATTTTGTGTCTTGATCTTGATCCTGCATCTGATTTCATTGCCCGGTTACGAATGCGCACGACGTCCATCGGTAGCTGTGTTTGTGTAGGAGACTCCAGAAAGATCCCATGAAAGTTTGCCAACCTGCCATTCCCCTGGTTCGTCTGCCCGTCGAAAATCCGCGAGAAGTCCAACTGCCAGGGGCTCAATCGAAAGACGGAGTCCAACCCGACCTGTTCCCGAGAATGACTTCCGCAATTTTGTTTTTGCTGTTCGTCGTCTGCGGAAGCATAACCGCGGGAGCGCAGGACTTTCCACGGGTGCAGGTCTTCGGAGGCTATTCGTACACCCGGTTTGACAGCCCGTCGTTCGGCTTTGCCAACTTCTCCAATCTGAATGGGTACAACTTCGCTCCTGCTTACAATCTTATTCAGGGATTCGGCATCAAGGCGGAATTGAGCGGGCAATACAATTCCAAGCTGAACCTGCGTGATCTGGCAGTGGGACCGCAATTCCTCTATCAGCGGGGAAATAAAATGCTGTTCGCTCACCTTCTGATCGGCCAAGGCCGGTCGTTCGTACACCTGGCCAACGGTGAAGGCGACACCGAGCGGGCGATCATCCTGGGTGGAGGCATTGACCGCGACCTTACCCCGCGATTTGCCTGGCGTGTATTCCAGGTCGATTACGTCCACACTGCGTTTTTTCAGGAAAAGCAAAATAACTTACGGGTGTCGACCGGCGTGGTTTATCGCTGGGGCACGATCAAACAAAAGCCGCACAAGGCGCCTGCGCAGTCTCCGTAGCCGGCCTGGCCATCCACGGTCTTGAAGTAATTAGAGAAGGGATTTGATGACATTGACGAGACGGGCGGGGAAAAGACGGGCGGGCTTGATCGCAACAATCTTCGTGCTGGTGTGGGCACTGGCCTGGCTGGGGAGCTGCAGCAGCAGTAGTAGCAGCAGCGGCGGGAGCGGGACGACCGGACGAAACGCTTTTCTGGCGGTTCCGCAAGCGAACGCCATCAATGCTTTCCGCGTCGATACCAATTCCGGCAACTTGAAGAGCGTGCTGGGCTCGCCTTTTGTTGGAGGAATTTCTCCCATTTCAATTGCGGCTCACCCTTCAGGCAAGTTCATCTACTCGGCGAATCAGGGCGGAAACGACGTCTCATTGTTCAACATTGACAGCGGTTCGGGCGAACTCACCGAGGCCCTGCCGCGTACTCCAGCCGGGCTCAATCCCACCTCGATGGTCATGGATTCCGGCGGTGACCTGCTTTTTGTAGCCAATCAAACTTCAAACAATATTTCCGTCTATTCCATCAGTGCAAGCGATGGCACTTTGACTGAGATCGCAGGGTCGCCGTTTGCCACGGGGCCGCGGCCGGTAGCGCTGGTTCTGTCTCCCAACGGGCAATTCCTGTACGCCGCCAGCGGAAATCTGCCGCTGATATTCGGCTATACCGTGGCTTCGGGAAGCGGGGCGCTGGCATCGGTTCCAGCCTCGCCGTTTACAGTTGAGAGCCCTCCATTTTCTCTGGCCGTGGATCCAGCCGGACACTTTCTGTACGCAACAAATTTCAGCGCCGGCACGGTGTCGGGAATGGCGATTGACGGCACGACCGGAACTTTGACGGTGGCCTTGGGATCGCCATTCGCCGCGGGCACCAGTCCGATCTCGGTTACGGTTCATCCATCAGGAAAATTCCTTTACGTCGCCAATCTGGAATCGAACAATATTTCTGTATATTCGATTGACTCGACCACAGGAGTGACCACGGCGCTGACCAATTCGCCGTTTGCTGCCGCGAACACTCCGTCATTTGTCACCACCGATCCGGCAGGCAAGTTTCTCTACGTTTGCAATCAGACCCCCAAGACGGTTTCCATATTTGCGATCAATCAGGATACCGGGGGAATTCCCGCAAACACGGTCGCGGCCACGATCGATCTTGCGCCGGCGCAGTTTGTGTTCGGGAAGTAGAGCCGGCGAGGCCAGACGCGCTCGCGGGCGAGAGTGCCCGCGCCACATTCTTTCTCTCACACCCGATGATTCGCTTCGGAATTCTCGGTTTTGGATTGCACGCGGTCAAGCGGCTGATGCCGGGATTCGCCCTGGCGCAGAATTGCCGGGTCAGCGCCCTGTCACGGCGCACCATGGCCAAGGCACGCGAGTCCGCGCGGGAACATAAAGTCCCGCTGGCATTTGATTCGGCCGAGGACTTATGCCGGTCGCCGGAAGTCGATGCCGTCTTCGTGACCACGCCCAACGCCTGCCACCTGGCCGACGTGCTGCTCGCCATCCGATGCGGAAAGCCGGTGTTGTGCGAAAAGCCCATGGCGGTAAATGCCGACCAGTGCCGGCAGATGGTGGAAGCAGCAAGAAACGCCGGGCTGTTGCTGGGAGTCGCCCAGGTTTTCCGGTTTGAAGAAAGCACGGCACGGCTTCGCCAGCGCGTATCCAGCGGACAGATCGGCAGGATTGTTTTCGCGCGCTCTGAATTCTCCTTCCCCGGCGGAAGTGGACACCTGCGCACCTGGATCAACGACCCTGCGGTGGCCGGAGGTGGACCCATCGCCGACGTTGGGGTTCACTGCATCGACAGCCTGCGTTACATCCTCCAGGATGAAGTCGTAGCGGTGACTGCCCGCGGAGTCTACGACAATGGACCCGACGCAGTAGAAACTGCCGCCGCGCTCACCCTGGAATTCTCCCGTGGAACTCTGGGCTCGGTATTAGTTTCTTTCCGGGCCGAGTACCGTACGCCTCTCGAACTCGTCGGTGAAACTGGATCCTTGCGGGGCGAGGATGCGCTCAACGTGGAACGTCCGATCACCCTGGAATTGCGCCGCGCCGGTGCCGTGGTCGAGAGCGAGCGCGTCTCCAATCATCTGGCTTACGCGAAACAGGTAGATGCATTCGCGGACGCGGTGGAGGGCAAAGCGAAGTTTCCCGCGCCTGGGGAAGAGGGTTGGCAGAATCAGATTATTTTGGATGCGGCCTTTCAAGGACTGAAGAGTGGAAAGACGGAGGCTGTGTCTCGGGTTGGGTTCTAGATCTTGGTGCTATCTTGGTGCGCGCCAGGTCTTAAGTGTTTCTAAATCAGTTTTCAGTTTTTGGTTCGCAGTTGTCAGTGGGCTGGTGGTTTTTGCTGCTTTTCGGGGGAAATTCCTTTGGCCTGGACGATGGCCCAATGCCACTCCCGATCCTGGCTTGGTGACTGCACCTAGAGTCTCGCGGAACACGGTCGTAGTGGACGGAGCCGCCGAGCCCTTAATATGGTAAAGAACGGTTACGTCAGGATGTTTTTCTGACAACAGGGTTGTGGTCTCGGCGGCTGGAATCAGTCGGCCCGAACCAATCGCTTCAGAACCGTGGCGGGCGGTATCTGCGTCAGAGTCGCGCACGATGGTCAATCCCACCGTAATTTCCTTGATGTTCCAGCTGGTCCCGTTGTGCACGGCAATTTGCAGCGTGTCTCCGCTGATGGTGGCGGGACCGTCGAGCTTAGCCAATTCGGCCGCGGGCAAATCCTGCGGGGCGTAAGGATCCGACAGCAAAGAAGTGGCAGCAGCGCTGAAGGAGAGATCGCAAGTTACATCCGGAGAAGAGACTTGGAACTTCTTCGCCGCATTGTCAAAGCTGAACAGCAAGCTGCCGTTAAGTTTGCGTTTCTGCACTTCGTCCATCACCTGATGGATATTTTCGTTGTCGATCACCGCATGCTCGGGCGCAGCCTTACCCTTGCGCAGAGAGCGAGCTACGTCCCCCAGCGATGGTTCCGGGTCATCAGACTGGGCCATGACCTGAGCCGGTAACAGAAATCCCAGCAGGATGAGAACCAACGGCAGATAGTATGGGCGCTTCATGAATTAGAACGCTGAACAGATCTCACGCTATTGTGGCAGCAAAGCGAGGTGGCGCCTGGTCACTATCGTCACCCAAGCATTCAATTGATAACTAGGGCGAGACTGTTCTGAAGAAATTGTACGCAGGTAGCGAGGCAGGGATAACACGGCAGGCGCACACTTTGGTATTAGTCCCTTGGAGCAAACGAAGTCGGGCGAAATATTGGGCGTGCGGGACAAGCAGGCAGGCAACGCGACCGCCGCACGTCCGAAGTCGCACGCTCCTACAACAGGCCAGAGGAACGAAAGCGTGTAACCGGATCGCTGAATGGGATGGATTGCCGCTGAAAGATCCAACGGGCTACCGCGTAGCCGAGCGCCGCATAACACACATGAACCAGCTTCATGGCTTCCCCCTGAAATTCTTAGATGCTCTTTCGCCTTTTGGGGGAGTGCGATAAGCCGCACCGTACGAGGTCAAAATATCAAGCAGGCACCAGTAGGTCAATGAACCACTGGTGCCATGCGTATGGCACAGAAGTAACAGGGGGTAACCGTCAAAAAGCCCGCCACAGGCGGCAACCGCGACTACGGTTCTTCGCCTCCTGATCCGCTCGAACCCGCGACCGGGACAACGATAGCCTGGATGTTCTGGCTTGCCATAAGTTTCTGGAAGGCAACCAGATCGGTTTGCTGGAGTTGAGCCCAGCGCGCCAGGGCGTCGTCGGCCTGTTTCTTCAGTTTCTCGAACTGCTGAATGGCCGCTTCGGTGGGGGCAGAATCCGTACCGTCGCTGACCACCAGTGCGACCGAGGCCAGCTTGCTGTCGACTCTTTGAGGATAGGCCAGCGAATCCTCATTCGCCTTCACCTTGGCCTGAATGAGGTCGTCGCGCACAGAAAGCAGCTTTTGATCCAGGTCGGCGGCCGCGGTCACCACCGGTTTCGCGTCATCCGGCAGACGTCCCTTCAGCCCGTTCAGCTGTGAGCGAACGTCCTGAATCTGATTCACCGTGTCGTAGACCCGGCTGAGCTGATCGCGAATCTGGATGGCGAGATCAAACTGTTTTTGCAAGTCGCCCTGAGGCACATTCAGACGAGGATCGAGTTTTAATTCCATGGGAGCGGTCAGGCTCTTGCCGTCCACGGTCAGACGGACCTGATATTTGCCGGGAAGGGCCAAGGGGCCGCGCGCGCCGTCCTTGTATTCGAACAGATAGTAGTTCGGGACGTAGCTGGCGCTCGCATAACGCAGATCCCATGACGAAACGATTCAGGCCAGCCGCGGCCTTGATCTGCTTTTCCGGCTTTTTGTCTTCGGGATTAAGCGGCTCATCCGGACGGTCAGTCTTCAGGCTGGAATATTTTCGCGCCACGTTGCCGGCTGAATCCAGAATCTCGATGGTGATTTCACCCTTCGGGCAGATCTTTCACGTAGTAATAGATCACTGCGCCCGGAGGCGGATTTTCCCCCACCACGATCGGCTTGGGGGGGTCTTCCACGTTATGCATGCGATAGGCGGTCGCAGGAGTGTAAAGGTAAACGCTCTGGCGGCTGACCTCGTCGCTGAATTGCCGTAACGGCGAAAGATCGTCGAGGATCCAGAACGAACGCCCATGCGTGGCCACGACCAGGTCATCGTTCTTGATCGCCAGGTCGTGGATGGGAGTGGTAGGCAGGTTGAGCTTGCAGCGATCGCCAGTCCGCGCCGTCGTTGAAGGAAACGTAAGACACCGGTTTCGGTGCCGGCATAGAGCAGGCCGCGCTTTTTGGGATCTTCGCGAACCGCGCGGACGAAGGTGTTGTCGGGAATTCCCTGGGTGATCCTGGTCCAGGTCTTGCCGTAATCGCTGGTCTTGTAGATGTAGGGCTGCATGTCGTCATTCTGATGACGATCGACGGCGACGTAGGCGGTTCCGGCGATCGAGCGGCGAGGCTTCGATCAGGCTGATGCGGCTCCATTCCGGCATGTCTTTGGGCGTGACGTTGGTCCAGTTCTTTCCGCCATCGCGGGTGATGTGGACCAGGCCATCATCGGTTCCCGCCCAGATCAAATCCTTGGTGACCGGGGACTCGGCGACGGCAAAGATGGTGTCGTAATATTCGGTGCCGGTGTCGTCGATGGTGATCGGGCCGCCGGAGGGTTGCTGCTTGCTCTTGTCGTTGCGAGTGAGGTCGGGACTGATCGCCTCCCAATGCATGCCGCCGTCCGTGGTTTTGAACAGACGCTCGCCGCCGTGGTAGAGCGTGTTGGGATCGTGCGGCGAAATCATGATGGGCGCCGTCCACTGGAAGCGGTGCTCGAGATCCGCCGCCCCCTCGCCATCGCTGATGATCGGCTGCACCGCGATGTTCTTCACCTGTCCGGTGCGCTTGTCGAAACGCGTGATCTTGCCCTGATAGTCGCCGGCGTAAACGATGTTGGGATCGGGGGGATAAGGCGCGATGTATCCCGCCTCGCCGCCGCCGACGTCGTACCATTCCGCGCGATCGATGGTGCCGTCGTCGCTGCGGCTGGCGATCGCGATGGTGCTGTTGTCCTGCTGCGCTCCGTAAACGTAGTACGGAGAGCGGTTGTCGGTGATCACGTGGTAGAACTGCGCGGTCGGCTGGTTAAGTTCGCTGGTCCAGGTTTTGCCGCCATCCGAGACTGACGGTAACGCCGCCATCGTTGGACACGATCATGCGCCGCGGATTCTTGGGATCGATCCACAGACCGTGATTGTCGCCGTGCGGAACTTTGATCTTGTTGAAGGTGCGTCCGCCGTCGGTGGACTTGTAAAAATCAACGTTGGCGATGTAGACGGTGTCGGGATCCTGCGGATCGGCGATGACGTGCATGTAATACCAGGCGCGCTGCTGGTAGGAACGGTCGCCGTTGACCAGTTCCCAGGTTTCGCCGCCGTCGTCGGAGCGATACAAGCCGCCTTCATGCGCCTCGATCAGCGCGTACACGCGGTCGGAATTGGCGGCGACCGCCACGCCAATGCTGCCGTACGGCCCCTTGGGAAGGCCGTGTTCCTCAAGTCGCTTCCAGGTAGTGCCGCCGTCGTCGGAGCGGTACAGCCCGCTGCCCGGTCCGCCGCTGACCAAGGTCCAGGGCGTGCGGCGCACCTCCCAGAGCGAAGCAAAAATAATGTTGGAATTGTGCGGATCGAAGGCCACGTCGATGCCGCCCGTGTTCTCATCTTTGTAGAGAACTTTGTCCCAGGTCTTGCCGCCATCGGTGGTGCGGAAGATGCCGCGCTCGGAATTCGGGCCGTAGGGATGGCCCAGGGCCGCGACGAAAGCGATGTCCGGATTTTTCGGGTCGACGATCACTTTGCCGATGGCGCGGCTGTCGCGCAGGCCAACGTTCTTCCAGGTCTTGCCGCCGTCGAGGGTTTTGTAGACTCCGTCCCCGTGCGAGATATTGCCGCGGATGCAGGCCTCGCCCGTGCCCACGTAAACGATGTTCGGTTCGACGGCGCGACGGCCAGGCTTCCGATGGCGGAGGTTCCTTGCTTATCAAACACCGAGGTCCAGGTAATGGCGCCGTCCGTGGATTTCCAGACGCCGCCGCCGGTCGCGCCGAAATAGTAGGTAGTGGGATCGCCGGCAATTCCAGATGCGGTCAGCGATCGGCCGCCGCGGAAGGGGCCGATCACGCGGTACTTCATGCCCTTAAAAAGCGGGTCTTCGTTCGATGTCGCAGTGGTAGCCGGATTTTCGGAAGCGACAGGCTGCTCGGGCACCTTGCGCTCCCGTTCCGATTTGGTTTGCGCCCCGAGAACCGCAGCACTCACCAACAACACCATGAACAGCCGCACCACCAAGCTTGCGATCCGCGTGCTCTGAAGCATTTGTTTCATCTCCTGGGGAAGAAGTGCAAACCGGCTATCTTACCGCCTGGCGAAGCCGGTGGAAAGAGAGGTCACTCGGGATGACAGTTGTACCAAAGCAGAACACATCAATCGTGTTTGTTTCCTAGTAGAGCTTTTCGCGCGGCTTCCAATTCCTTTCGCTTCTGCGGATCGACCTTCGGATATGAAAGTTTCAAATCCTCAAGCGTGTCGACGATGGCCGCGGCCACGACTACGCGTGTGAACCATTTGTTGTCCGCGGGAACCACAAACCAGGGCGCGTGCACGGTTGCGGTGTTGGCGATCATGTCCTGGTACGCGTGCATGTAATCGTCCCAATATTCGCGCTCGTGGAGGTCAGCGGCAGAGAACTTCCAGTTCTTCTCCGGCTCCTGCAAGCGGGCCAGGAAGCGTCTCTTTTGCTCTTTCTTCGACACGTTGAGAAAAAATTTGCGAATCACAAAACCGTTGCGCGAAAGATAGCGCTCCCACGAGCAAATGTCTTCGAAGCGTTCGTCCCAGATATTTTTTGTGATCAGGGTGCGGCGGAATTCTTTCGTTGGCGAGCAGCTTCGGGTGGACCCGCACCACCAGCACCTCTTCGTAATAGGAGCGGTTGAAAATGCCGATGCGGCCGCGCTCGGGCAGGCACTTCATGTTGCGCCACAGGTAATCGTGGTCGAGTTCTTCCGCGGACGGCGTCTTGAAGGAATAGACCTGGCAACCTTGCGGATTCACTCCCGACATGACGTGCTTGATGATGCCGTCTTTTCCGGCGGCATCCATGGCTTGAAATATCAGCAGCAGGCCCCAACGATTCTGGGCATAGAGCATGTCCTGGAGTTCGGCCATTCGCGTCACACCCTTCTCTAACAAGTCCCGCGCGCGTTCCTCGGAATTGAGCTTTTCCGTGTCGCCCGGGTCGTAGTCCTTGAGATGGAATTTCTTTCCGCTGTCCACCCGGAAGTGTTTGGCGAGCTTGTTTGCCCAACTCATTTTCGAAGCCTCCTGGCGCGTTGCGCGGGATAATTGACAATCGATTGCGTCTGAGGATTCTACTTCTTTACCAGCCGGGTCAAGGCTTCCACGTTGCGGCGATCATCGCCGGGTTCGTCGATTGGCGTTTCGGCGATGAAAGCGGCATGGGCCAGACGCGAATCGTTCAGCAGCCGCCGGAACGCTGCCGCTCCGATCGTTCCCTGGCCGATATGCTGGTGACGATCGAGCTTCGATCCGCGAGCGGCCTTGGCGTCGTTACAGTGCCACACTCGAACATTCTTCAAACCGACGGTGGCGTCGAGATGCTTCAGTGTATCCCGCATGCCCTGCTCGCTCACGATGTCGTAGCCGGCGACGTGAGTGTGGCAGGTATCGATGCAGGCGGCCACGGGAACCAGGTGGCGGAGGTAATCGAGCACTTCTGCGACCTGTTCGAAGCTGGCGCCCAGCGAGTACTCCGCCCCGGCGGTGTTTTCAATCAGGATGGTCAGATCGTGCTCGGACAGATCCAGTCCCTGGGCTGCGGCAGCGATCGCAGCCGCGGTCTGCAGCAAGCCCTGCTCCCGGTTCGCTCCTCGAAATGATCCCGGATGGAGAACCAGATATTCCGCGCACAGAGCCAACGCGCGCTCGATTTCGCCGCGGAACGCCTCGATGGATTTCTTCAGGAATAGCTGGTTCACACTGGCCAGATTCACCAGGTAGTTGGTATGAATCACCAGCGGTTTCAGGTCATATTTCTCGCGCAGCCGCTTCATCTCGTTGCATTGCGGCAGAGCCAGGTCGTACTGGGCCCACTGGCGAGGGCTGGAAGAAAACATCTGAAAGGTATTGCAGCCGAGACGGTATGCCCTCTCCGCAGCATTCTGCGCCCCACCCGCGCTCGAAGTGTGAATGCCGATGCGCCGCGAAGTCAGGCGGGGCGGGCTTTTGGGCGGCCGTGCGAGAATATCTTGTTCACGGGCGATGGAACGGTGCAAACGGGGCACCGAAGAGTATATCGAGACGCGCAATGTAGGCGCGAGCGTCCCGCTCGTGCGGCAGCGCAACGAATGACTCCGCACGAGCGGGACGCTCGCGCCTACGCAAAATCAGAAGCACTCGCCGTTTGCCGCGACTGGGCCGCAGACGGTAAACTTAGAGGTTTCGAGGTGGGTCATGTTAGTTGTGATGAAGGCGCAAGCCACGGAAGAGCAGATACGCGCCGTTTGCCAGAAGATTGAGGAACTGGGATACCGCGCCCATTCCATGCCCGGCGCGCAACGCACTGCCATCGGCATTACCGGAAACCGCGGCGAAGTCGAGCCCGGCACGCTGGACGAAATGCCCGGCGTCCAGGAGTTGATCCGTGTCAGCAAGCCTTACAAACTGGTCAGCCGCGACGTCAAAGCTGAAAACACGGTCATAACTTTTCCGGGCACCGACGCCACCTTCGGCGGTCCCGGGATTGCAGTCATTGCCGGACCCTGCGCCATTGAGAGCCGCGAACAAGCCATGGCTGTGGCCGAGCAGGTATGCCGCGCGGGCGCGCAATTCTTCCGTGGAGGCGCTTACAAGCCCCGCACGTCTCCTTATTCGTTTCAGGGCATGGGTGAAGCCGGGCTGCAGATCATGGCTGAAGTCCGTGACAAGTTCGGAATGAAAATTGTCACCGAGGCCATCGACAACGAATCGCTCGAACTGGTGGAGAAGTACGCTGATGTCATCCAGATCGGCGCCCGCAACATGCAGAATTTCTCCCTGCTCAAGCAGGCGGGACGAGCCCGGAAGCCGGTTCTGCTCAAACGCGGCATGTCGGCGACGCTGGAAGAATTCCTGATGGCGGCCGAGTACGTGATGAGCGAAGGCAATTACAGAGTCATCCTGTGCGAACGTGGAGTGCGAACCTTTGCCGATCACACCCGCAACACGCTCGACCTCAGCATCGTGCCCGCGGTGCAACGGCTCAGTCACCTGCCGATTGTGGTCGATCCCAGCCACGGCACCGGGAAACGCAACAAGGTCACGCCGCTTTCGCGCGCTGCCATCGCGGTGGGCGCGGACGGGCTGATCGTCGAAGTCCACCATGAGCCTGACCGCGCCATGTCGGACGGCATGCAGTCGCTCTATCCGGAACAGTTCGACGAACTGATGAAGCAGGTGCGGCAGATTGCCCCCGTGGTGGGAAGAATGGTGCCGGCGATCGGCACGCATGCGCCGGTCCCGGAAGCGCTGTCGGTTCGGCCGGGAGTTGCGCCTTCTGTTAGTCCTTCAGCTTGAAGAAAATTCTTCTCCTCGTCGTCATACTCCCGGTCGTGGCCGCGCTGGGATGGTGGTATTTCCAGGAGCGCCAGCTTCCTGTTTACGGGCCCGCCTATCGTGAGTATGCCTACGTCACCAACGGCAGGAGCAATACCGTTTCGGTGATTGACCTGCGCACGTTCCAGCCGGCAAAGACAATTCGAGTCGGCGGCGAACCCGGCGGCATTACCGCGAACAGCAGGAAAAACGAGATCTACGTCGTCAACACGCAGGGAAACAGCGTGAGCGTGATTGATGCCGAGCGCAATGAAGTCGTGGCCACCATCGGGGTTCACGCCGGCCCATATTTCATTGATGTGTCGCAGGACGGCAGGCGGGCTTATGTCGCCAACTCAAAATCGGCGAATGTTTCGGTGCTCGATCTGGATAAGCGGCAGGTGTTGGGAAATATCCGTGTAGGCGCTGCGCCGGGACTGGCACGGGTTTCGCCGGACGGCGCCACCGTGGTGGTCAGCAATCGGGGAGACAGCACGGCCTCACTAATCGACGCGGCACAGCTCAAGGTGCGCAGCACCATTCCTATTTGTCAGCAGCCGGAAGACATCGCCATTCTTCCCGACAGCAGCAAGGCGTTCGTGGCTTGCGGAGGATCGTCCCAGGTCGCATCCATTGATCTTAAGACCGACAAGCTGCTGGCGCTGCTTGACGTGGGCAAGACTCCGGTCAGCCTGGCGCTGAAACCGGATGGCGGCGAGCTCGTAGTCACCAACTTTGATTCCGACAATATTTCGATTATCGAAACTGCCACCAACGAAGTTGGCGGCAGCTACTTGATCGGCACCCACCCGGCGCGGGGCCTTGTGACCTCGGATAATTCCCGTCTGTACGTGAGCAACTTCGGCTCGAATACGGTTGCGGTCTATGACATTGATATCGGGAAGTTGATAGCCACGCTCCCGGTGGGCAGTCATCCGGACGGACTGGCACTCTCCCGGAGCGAAAACTATTTGCTGGTGCTGGATTCTCAATCCGGCGATGTGACCGTCATCCAAAAACGCAAAGCGACGCGGCTCGAGCCGACGGAGTATTCCCTGCTCACCATGATTCCGGTCGGCGTGCAGCCCAATAACATTGTGGTGAAATCATTCGTGCTGGCCAAGCCTTTGCCATAAGCCCCACAAAACATCTGTCATTCAACGCAGAGTCGAAGGATTCCCCGGGGGCGCCCCAGAGTGTTCGTAATGAGACGCTCCAGCACTGAAGCACCTTGCAATCGCTTTCCACGGGCGCGCAGAATGGGCGTCCTTTGGCCACGTCCGCCATGCCGACCACTTCCCCAAGGCCTTCAGCCAGGCTTTCCCTGGTTCTCGCCCTGATGGCATTCTCCGTCTTTATCAACTATGTAGACCGCGGCAATCTCTCCATCGCGGCGCCAATGTTGAAAGACGAACTCAAGCTCTCACCCACACAATTGGGGATTTTGTTCTCATCTTTTTTCTGGACTTATGCGGCCTTCCAGATCCCCTCCGGCTGGCTGGTCGATCATTACGACGTGAACTGGGTCATCGCCATCGGTTTTTTTGTCTGGTCGACGGCAACCACGGTCACCGGGCTGGCCCACACGTTCCTTGCCGTGCTGGTCGCGCGACTGGTTCTGGGGATGGGCGAGTCGGTGGCATACCCGGCGTATTCGAAAATCATTGTCCAACATTTTCCGATTGCGCACCGCGGCTTTGCCAATTCGGCGATATCCGCCGGAAACGCCTGCGGTCCGGCCGCTGGTGCGCTCATGGGCGGAATGCTGATGGCAAGGCTGGGATGGCGTTCCTTTTTCGTGTTCCTGGGTCTGGCCAGCCTGTTGTGGCTTGTCCCCTGGTTTCGCTGGATGCCGAGAACTCAGCGTCCTTCCGGCACCGACGCCCGACACGGCCCTGGCTTCAAGGAAATTTTGCGGCAACGGTCGGCATGGGGAACCTGCCTGGGCCTGTTCTGCCTGAACTACCTGCTTTATTTCCAGATCACGTGGCTGCCTTACTATCTCGTCCGCGAGCGTGGCTTTGCCCTGATGAGCATGGGAGAGATTGTGGGAGCTGCCTATCTTTTGACGGCGATTTCCGCCTTGATCTGCGGCTGGCTCTCTGACCGCTGGATTGCCGCGGGTTCGACGCCCACACGAGTGCGAAAGGCATTCATGGTCGCAGGCGCGGGCGGCAGTGGGGTGTTGCTGGGCGCGTGCGTGATCGCCGGTCCCGCGATGGCAGTCGTTCTATTGCTGTTGGCGGGGGCGGTGT
Source organism: Terriglobia bacterium (assembly GCA_963812465.1). Taxonomy (GTDB): domain Bacteria; phylum Acidobacteriota; class Terriglobia; order Terriglobales; family Acidobacteriaceae; genus JAIQFF01. The sequence continues at coordinate 141,929 of CAWEVE010000007.1, read as the reverse complement.
TCGGGCTGGCCACCGCGAATCTTTGGGCCATCACTCAGACTCATGGCTGGCTCCTCAGGCGGCCGGACGCTGGACGGGCGTGCAAAATGTGTTTGGAAGCCTGGCGGGAATTCTGGCGCCGGCCATCACCGGCTTCGTGGTTGACCGCACTGGAGAATTTTTCTGGGCCTTTGCTATTTTGGCTGGGGTCGCGATTGTGGGAGCTCTTTCCTGGATATTTATCGTGGGCCCGGTCGAGCCGGTGGAATGGATTTCACGCGAGACAGGGGTGGGTTAGAACGTTCAGTGCAGAGGGTAGGGGTCCTTCGACTGCGCAATGGCTTCGCGACGCGAAGCCATTGCTCCGCTCAGGATGACAGAATTAATCTGCACGACTGCACTAGCCCTGGGCTCCGCAGCACTTCTTGTATTTTTTGCCTGAGCCGCAGGGGCAGGGATCGTTGCGGCCGACTTTTGCCGCGCCGCGCACTACCTGCTGCACCTGTTGCGCTTCGCCAGATCCCGCCATGCGCGCCTGTTCCAGCTCGCGGCGCTTTTTGCGCTGGAAGGATTCTTCGAGTTCATCCACTGATGTTGCTACCGCCCGAGGAGGACGCCTGCCGTTGCCGTCCGTCCCACCGCCTGATCTCGGCGACCGCACACCAGACTCGGGGCCCGCACCAGGGCCGCCATCGCCACCCACGCCGGCTGCGCTCCCACCATCTGCCGGACGCTCCAGAATCTGCATCAGGTAGAGATATCGCGCCGTCTCTTCCTGGAAGCGCTGCATCATGGCTTCGAACATGTCGAAAGATTCGCGCTTGTACTCGACCAGGGGATCGTGCTGGCCGTAGCCGCGCAGGCCAATGCCCTCCTTCAGGTGATCCATGTCGCGCAGGTGATCTTTCCACTGCGAATCGAGCACGCTCAGCATGATCATGCGCTCGTGATAGCGCATGGCCTCGGGACCGATGAGCTTTTCCTTGGCGTCGTAGCGTTCTTTCAGCTTGGCGAAGATGGCATCGCCGAGTTCCTGGCGGCTCAGTGATTCCGGCTTGATTCCTTCCGCTAGGATGTCCACGCCGAAGCGGGTGAAGATGGCGTCTTTGAGACCCTTGATGTCCCAGTTGTCGGGATGGACCTTGATTCCGCAAAATTGGTCCATCACGTCGCTGAGAATGCCGGAGACGTAATCTTCGAGGATGAGTTCTTTCTGATCGACGCCCTCGAGCAGCTGGCGCCGCAGTCCGTAGACCGCCTCGCGCTGCTTGTTCATGACGTCGTCATACTCGAGCAGATGTTTGCGGGCTTCGAAGTTCTGGGCTTCGACCGCTTGCTGCGCGGTGGCGATGCGGCTGGTGATCAGCCGTGACTCGATCGGAATGCCTTCTTCCATGCCCAGGCGCTGCAGCAGGTTCGACACCCACTCCTTGGCGAAGATGCGCATCAGGTCGTCTTCGAGCGAAAGGTAAAAGCGGGAGGAACCGGGATCGCCCTGGCGGCCGGCGCGGCCGCGAAGCTGATTGTCGATGCGGCGCGCTTCGTGGCGTTCGGTGCCGAAGATGTGCAGTCCGCCGACTGCCGTGACTTCGTCGTGCTCTTTATCGGTTTGAACTTTGTAGCGATTGAAGATTTCTGTCCACTGTTCAGTGGGAACGACGTACTCGTTGCCGGCGTAGTACCAGACCGTGCTCTTGGTCTCGTCGACGTCAACCTGAATCTTGCCTTGCGCGGCCCGCAGCGGCTGCGCGATTCCCTTCTTCACGCATTCCTGCTTGGCCATGAATTCGGGATTGCCGCCGAGCAGGATGTCGGTTCCGCGGCCGGCCATGTTGGTGGCGATCGTGACCATCCCCTTGCGTCCGGCCTGGGCGACGATTTCGGCTTCGCGCTCGTGATACTTGGCGTTGAGCACGACGTGCTTGATGTCTTTCTTTTTCAGTAACTCGGAGAGGCGCTCCGATTTTTCGATGGAAGTGGTGCCGACCAGCACCGGGCGGCCGGTTGTGTAGCAGCTTCTGAATTTCGTCGGCGGCCGCGTAATATTTTTCTTTTTCGGTGCGATAGACGACGTCCGGATTCTCCAGGCGCAGCATCGTCTTGTTGGTGGGAATGACCATCACTTCCAGGCGATAAATCTTGTCGAATTCTGACGCTTCAGTTTCCGCCGTGCCGGTCATGCCCGCCAGTTTCTTGTACATGCGGAAATAATTCTGGAAGGTGATGGTGGCGAGCGTCTGGTTCTCGCGCTCGATCTTTACGTTTTCCTTGGCTTCGACCGCCTGGTGCAGGCCGTCGGACCAGCGCCGTCCGGGCATGAGGCGGCCGGTGAACTCGTCCACGATGATGACTTCGCCGTCCTTCACCACATACTCAACATCGCGCTTGTAGAGCGCATGGGCTTTGACCGCGGTGTCAACGTGATGCTTCAGGTCCCAGTTTTCCGGGTCGGCAATATTTCCGATGCCCAGAAGCTGCTCGACCTTTTCCCAGCCCACATCGGTGACCGTGATGCTCCGGTGTTTCTCGTCCACCACGAAGTCGCCGGTCAGTTCTTTCGGTTCGCCAGGCGCGGTGTCAATTTCCTCGCCTTTTTCGAGCTTGGGAATGATTTGATTGACCCGGGCGTATTTGTCGGTGGATTCTTCGCTGGCGCCGGAAATGATGAGCGGGGTGCGAGCTTCGTCAATCAGGATGGAATCGACTTCGTCCACGATGGCGAAGTTGTGGCCGCGCTGCACGCAATCATGAACATCGAACTTCATGTTGTCGCGCAGGTAGTCGAAGCCGAATTCGTTGTTGGTACCGTAGGTGACGTCGGAGGCGTAAGCTTCGCGGCGTTCCTGATCGTCCAGATCGTGGACGATCACGCCCACGGTCAAGCCGAGGAAGCGGTAGAGCTTGCCCATCCACTCCGAGTCGCGCTTGGCCAGGTAGTCGTTGACGGTGATGACGTGAACGCCGCGACCGCTTAGCGCATTCAGATAAACCGGGAGGGTTGCGACCAGGGTTTTTCCTTCGCCGGTCTTCATCTCGGCAATCTTGCCCTGGTGCAGCACCATGCCGCCGATCAGTTGAACGTCGAAATGTCGCATCTGGAGAATGCGGCGGCCGGCTTCGCGAACCACGGCGAAAGCCTCGACCAGGATCTCGTCCAGCGCTTCCTTGATCAGCTTGAGGCGATCGTCTTCGAGTTGTTTGAGGCGGTCAGGATCAGCTTCAGGCTCGTCGGGAATGGTGGCGAGCCGCGCCTGGATGCGCCGCCGGAATTCGTCGGTCTTGGCGCGCAACTGCTCGTCCGAGAGCTGCTTCATTTGCGGCTCAAGGGCGTTGATGGCCTCGACCTGAGGCATCAGGCGCTTCAGTTCGCGCTCGTTCTTGGTCCCGAAAACCTTGCCTAATAGAGTGTTAATCAAATCGAAATACCCTTTTGGAGGCAGCACTGCCCCTTGATCTAGAGCCTAGCATATTAGATGCGGGGGCAGAGCGTAAGTCGCGGGAGGAGTTACACAGTAGCGCCGCGCATTCGATGCTCAGGGCTGGCTCCGCCGGCAGTCCGGGGCGTCTCGCCCTCGCCGCGTCCGAGGGCGGGACGCCCGCGGGACAGCCGCCGGGACGGCGGCGCTACTTGGCGAGCTGCGGTTTCGGCAATCAGCGCCGTTCTCATGTAATATTTCCGCGAACCAATGCCCACTTTTTACGATCGCTTTGTCGAGTGCGTTGAGCACTGGCCGTAAGAATGTCGCGCTGGAGATCCAGCGCCGCGATCAAGGTCGAGAGTTACACCTACGCGGAACTGCGGCACATGGGCTGAGTCGGTCGGTTCCTGGCTAGGCAAGAATGGATTTGCAGCTCGGGCGCGCGGGTCGCTATTCTGGCCGACAATCATCCCCGCTGGGTGGCCGTGTTTCTGGGGGCGGTCGCAGCCGGATGCACCGCCGTCCCGCTCGACACCGCCCTGCACGCCGACCAGATCACGACCCTGCTGAAAGATAGCGGCAGTTCACTGTTGTTTTGCGATGTCAAACATCTTGCCACCGCGCGGGAAGCGATCGGTTCCCTGCCCATCAAGATCGTGCTGATCAATCCGGCTGAACTCAAAGGCGGGACTAACCCCGATCCGGCTGCAGCCCGCGCCGGTGGCCGATCTCGACAGCATCTTTGCCTCGGGCCCGAGCGGCTTCAAACCTGCCGCTGTCGACGCAGATCGTTGTCGCTTCCCTGCTCTACACCTCCGGCACGACCTCCGACCCCAAGGGAGTGATGCTGACTCACGCCAATCTCATGGGCGAAGTTGAGTCGGTATTCCGCTGGGCGCATGTCGGTCCGGAAGACGCCGTGCTCGGTGTGTTGCCGCTCTTTCACGTGCTCTCGCAGATGGCCAATCTCCTGCTGCCGCTGGTGAAGGGCGCGCGCGTGGTGTATCTGGAGACGCTGAATACCACCGAACTGCTGCGTGCGCTCAACGAGCGTCAGATCACCATCTTTGCCGTGGTGCCGCAGTTTTTCTACCTGATTCACGAGCGCATATTTAAAGAAGTCGCAAAACGCGGCCAGATGGCTGGATGGGCTCTGAAGGCTCTGATGACGCTGAACCGGGGTCTGCGCAAAGCCGGACTCAATGCGGGCCGGATTTTTTTCGGCAAGCTGCATCGCACTTTCGGAGAGAAGATGCGTTACCTGATCACCGGCGGCTCGCGTTTCGATCCGCAAATCGGATACGACTTCCACGCGCTCGGCATCGACGTCCTGCAAGCTTATGGTCTGACCGAAACTACCGGCGCGGCTTTTGCCGCGCTCCCACGTCACAACGTCATTGGCTCGGTGGGACCGCCTTTGCCGGGCGTGGAAGGAAAAATTATCGATCCAAAGCCTGCGGAAGATGACGGTCCAGCAGTGGGTGAAATCGCTATCCGGGGCGCGATCGTAATGAAAGGCTACTGGAACCGGCCGGACGCCACTGCCGCCGTGCTCAAAGACGGCTGGCTGCATACCGGCGATCTCGGTTATTTCGACTCCGGGGGCAATCTTTTCATCACCGGGCGTGAGAAGGACGTGATTGTCCTGAGCAATGGCAAGAACGTTTATCCCGAGGAAATCGAGTCGTACTATCTGAAGTCTCCGTACATCAAGGAAATCGGCGTGATGGCGCTGGAGGCCGAACCCGGCAATCCTGCTTCCGAGCGGCTTTACGCCGTGGTGGTGCCCGACTTCGATTTATTGAAAGAGCGAAAAATCGTCAATGCGAAAGAAGTGATTCGCTTTGACATTGAAGGCATCTCGGCAAAGATTCCGTCGACCAAACGGATTGGCAGCTACGAAATCTGGCAGGAACCCCTGCCGCGCACCACCACCCGCAAACTAAAACGCTTCGAACTGGAAAAGCGGGTACGCGCGAATCAAAAAAAAGGCCAAGCCTCGGATTCGGAGATCAGTTCGCAGCCGGCGCTGAGCGCCGAGGATACGAAATGGCTGGAGCAGCCAGAAGTGCAGCAGGCGCTCAAGATTATCCGCGAGTCGTCGAAAACGGCTCCGGCGATAATCCGCCCCAGCGATAATCTCGAGCTCGACCTCGGTCTCGATTCCATGCAACGGATTGAACTGCTGGTTGCGCTGGAGAAGGAACTCGGTGGCGATGTGGAAGAGTCGAGCCTGGCTGAAATCTACACCGTGCGCGACCTGGTGGACGCCATCCGTGAAAGTGCGGCGTCGGGAAAGACAATTTCCGCCTCGCGGGAGCAGCCGGCGGGCTGGCAATCGATTCTGCAGGAAGAGTCCACAGACCCGGAAGTACTGGCCCTGGCGCGGCACAACCGAATCTACGAAGCTTTCCTGTATGCCCTGTTTCAGCTGGCACAGATCTTTGCGTCCGACCGCTTTCGCATGCGCGTGAGCGGGCTGGAAAAGCTGCCGGCAACCGGCTCGTTCATTATTTCTTCCAACCACCAGAGCTATCTCGATCCGATATTGATGGCATCGGTCTTGCCCTGGCCGGTATTTCGTAATCTGTTTGCGGTGGGCACCAGTGAAATCTTCGGTTCCGGGTTCATGCGCCGCCTGGCGCGCTGGTTGCGGGTTATCGTCGTCGATCCGGATGTGAACCTGATTCCCGCGATGCGCGCCGGGGCCTTCGGACTACGCCACGGCCGAGTCCTGATTCTCTATCCGGAAGGCGAGCGCAGCATCGACGGAACTCCCCGGACATTCAAGAAGGGCGCGGCCATTCTTTCCATCCATCTGCAGGTCCCGATTGTTCCCGTGGCGATCGAGGGGTTTCACGAAGCCTGGCCGCGGGGCAAGAGCTTTCAGAAGTTCGCCCCGCTTGAAATCGAGTTCGGCGATCCCATCTATCCTCCGCCGGAATCGGAGGTGTCGGAAGCGGCCTACGAGAAGCTGACGGCTGAGTTGAAAGCGCGCGTGGTGAAAATGTGGAAGGGATTGCGTAAACGGCGAGACGACGGACCGGCTACAGCGGCACATCATTAGCCCGGTGTTGCTTTACTTTCCAGCCGCCTGCGCCTTTTGTCCGAAGGCTTTTACAAAGGCGTCGACAATCATCGAATCGTACTTACCGTCGGATTCTTTCGCGATCTTTTCCACCACCTGGGAAGACGGCATCTTTGCCAATCCAGCGGCATTCGTCAGGGCTTCAAATTTTTCCGCCAGATTCAGAATCTGGACTTCGACAATCGAGTCCGCGGGATTGGCCTCGGTCTTGTTCAACTGCTGTGCCGCCACCAGAATGGGAATGGCGCGGCGCAGCGATCCTCCCATCAACTGGGCGTTAGTCGCGCGAGCGTCGTCGATCTTGCGCATGCCCTTTTCCAGATCTTCCTCGGAAAGATTAGCTGCCTTGTAGAGAATCTCGTTGCTGATGCCAATCTGGTTCACCTTGCTCAACAATGCGGCAGTGCGTAAGTCTTCGGAACTTTCGGGATCAAGCCCAAGCGCGTCGGCGATCTTGATCACGTGCGACGAAAGGCGGCAGGAATCAGCGTCGCTATTCTGGTTGCTGAGAAACTGCTGCAGGATGACCAGCATTCCGTCGTACCCGTCTTTCAATTCCTTCAAGCTTTTCTGATTCCGTTCGTAAAGCGTTCCCATCGCATAGGCCGCTACCACCAGAACCCCGCCCCAGACGGCGACATCGAACCAGCGACTGTCAATGGGCAGATTTTCGGCTCGCCGGGTAAACATTGCCGGGTTCAGGTAGGTAAGCAGCACGACCAGGCCCACGCTGGCGCATGCGGTGAGCGTGGCATGGCGGCGTCCGAAGTAGTAGGCCGAATAGAGAGTCGGCAGGAAATAAAAGACCAACGTGATCGCCTGCGAAGCCACCAGGAAATGGATCATGGCGGCGATCACCACCAGGAACAGCAGTAACAAGAGCTCTTTATTTATCTTTCGCATCAGTTGCTTCCGTTGGCTGAAGCCGGTTGCTCGCGAGGGATGATGTATTGGCCCTCGCAGCCAAAGTCCGGCCAGCCTAGTTATGTTGGAGCAAAGATGCGGCTGATCCTAATTACTGAGGTAATTGACCTTCCGCGCGATCCGAAAGAGGTGCTACTTCGCCCGCGGATGGGTCTGGTCGTAAACCTGGAGCACGTGTTTGACGGAGAGTTGAGTGTAACGTTGGGTGGTCGAAAGACGCTCGTGGCCGAGCATCTCCTGAATCGCGCGCAGATCGGCTCCTTCCTCCAGCATGTGGGTTCCGAAGGCGTGGCGCAGGGTGTGAGGATGGACCTCAGGTGACAGACCTTTGGCCACGGCGATCTTCTTGATGATGCGTCCGACGCTGCGGGTCGTAAGCCGGCCCCCGCGCCAATTGACCAGTAACGCCGGGCTACTGTGTTTACTCTCTCTTAGCATTTCACTGCGAACCGGCAGATAGGCTGACAGTGCGGATGTCACCGAGTTTCCGAAGGGTACGTAGCGCTCCTTTTTTCCTTTACCGCGAATGAGGATGGCCTCGGAACTAATCCGTATGTCGTCGAGGTTGATGCCGATCAGTTCGGAATTTCGTATCCCGCACCCGTAGAGCAACTCGAGCATGAGGCGGTCGCGCTCGGGAAACGCAGCGACTTCCGGCATTTTCCCGTCCAGCACGCCATTCATTTCCTCGATGGTTGGAACGCGCGGAAGTTTCTTGGGTAACTTCGGCGTAGAAACCAGGGCCGCCGGGTTCTGCTCGACCACACCTTCCTGAGCCAGCCAGCGATAGAGCGATCGGACGGCCGCGAGCGCGCGCGCCACCGAAGTCTTACTCAAACCTTTTTCGTATAGACGAGATAGAAACCCCCGAATGGCGAGGTGGTCGATCTGTTTCCAGGTACGCGATCCGACGTAGGCGGCGAACTCATTCAGATCGCCGCTGTAAGCCTTGATGGTGTGGATCGAGGCATTACGCTGGCGCAGCGATTGCAGGAATTGTGCGATGGCTTTATCGACGGTAGTTTTCATTCTCGCTCAGCTGGCGCTCATTTCTTGTGCAATGTCTTCCTGCGAACATTCGCGAGCGAAAAAATCAGCTGTCAGTTTCTGGTTCTCAGTTGCCAGCGGGTTGACTATCCTCGCGCCTTCGCTCTGGGATGATGCTTTTGATAAACGTTCTTCAGACGATCCAGGGCCAGGTGGGTATAGACCTGGGTGGTTGAAATATCGGCGTGGCCGAGGATCGTCTGCACCGTGCGCAAGTCGGCGCCATTTTCCACCATGTGCGTAGCGCAACTATGGCGCAACATGTGCGGACTGGCATGACGCCCCGCATCCGTCGAAGCCTCACGAACCATTTGCCAGATGCGCTGGCGGGTCAACCTGCCCGCGCCTCGTCCCAGGAATAAAAGCGGCGAAGATTTTCCCTTCGCCAGAATGGGACGCGAGTGTTTGAGATACTGGGTCAGCGCATCTTGCGCGCCCTTCCCCAAAGGTACGATCCGTTCTTTGTCTCCTTTGCCGCGCGCCAGCACGTAGCCGAGATCGAGCTTCAAGTCTTCGAGTTTGACTCCGGCAATTTCGGAAACGCGCAGCGCCGCCGCGTAAAACACTTCGAGCATGGCGCGGTTGCGTATCGCCAACGCTTCGGCTTCCTTACTATCTGCAACCGGACGCTTGCGCAGCATGGCTTCCATCTCGTCGCGGGCCAGAGCCTTGGGCAACACTTTCCACTGCTTGGGCGAATCGATATTCAGCGTGGGATCGTGTTCGATGAGCTTGTCGAGCAGGAGATAACGATATAAGTGGCGCAACGCCGAAAGCTTTCGCCCAACCGATCGTCCGTCGACTGAATTGCCGAACAACTGCTGGATGAAGTCGCGGACGTGTTTGCGCTGGGCATTGAGCAGCGTGCGTTTGTGCTTTTCCAGAAACGCGGCAAACTGTCCAACATCCGTGGTGTAGGCGGCAACCGTGAGCGATGCCAACCCCTTCTCGATCTTCAGGTAGTCGAGAAATCCTGAGACCACACGGGAGTTGGCTTCGGAAGACACATCCAGAGTATGCGCGTTATCGGACGCTGGGAGAAGTGGCAAAGCATATGCAAAAAGACTTTAACCACAGAGGACACAGAGGATCACCGAGGTTTTACCAAAAAAGATTTTCCTCGGTGATCCTCTGTGCCCTCTGTGGTTAATGCTCTTCTTTCAAAATCTCCACGGCATAAAGCGCGCCCTCGGGCGTTTCCTCATGCTTGAAATAAGCAAAGACATCCCGCCCCTGGCCCAGATGCTCGCGAATTCGCTCCACCATGGCGCGGCGCTCGTCGGCAGTGTAACTCGGCTTGCGATAGCGGTAGTAGCAGAAGTCGGCGGTTACCACGTCAGGCGTCACCCGCTCTTCCGTTTCGGCGACACAGAGCGCCCGATTGTTGCTCTTCAACAGGTTGAAAATTTCGTCGGTGAACCACGAGGGATGGCGGAATTCGAAAGCAGCCTGAACCGCGCGCGGCAATGCGGGAAGAAATTCTTCAAGCAGTTTGGCGTCGACTTTCAAATTCGGAGGCAACTGGAACAACACTGGTCCAAGTTTTCCGGCCTGGGCCAGCGGCTCAATCGTGCTCAGAAAACGCGGAACAAAATCGGCCGTCCCTTTGAGCCGTTTGATGTGGGTAATGACCTGGTGCGCCTTGATGCCGAAACGAAAGCCCGGAGGTGTTTGCGCAATCCACTTCTCGGTAGTCGTCTCCTTGACCAGTTGCCGGAAGGTGAAGTTGACCTCGACCGTATTGAGCTGGGTGGCATAGTGCGGCAGGAATTTCGTTTGCGGAAGCTTGGCGGGATAGAAATCCGGCTTCCAACTTGGATAGGCCCATCCAGAAGTGCCAACGTAGAGTTGCGCCATGGCAAAATCTTAAACCGGCCAACTGCGTTATGTCTTGCGGGCCTTCTTCGTGGATATCTTCTTCTTGTTCTTGCTTGATGACTTGTTGCCTGATGACTTGGCCGGCATTTTGCTGGCCGCTCGGGGCGCGGCCTGCGCGGATATTTCCAATCCGGCCTTGATGGCGCCGGCGCCGGTTTTTCCGCTTCCAGCCCCGGAAATTTCGGCAACTTCTGCTTCAGCTTGAGCGTCGGCTCGAACAGGTCCCCCAATTTTTCAACCCGCTTGACGACCTGCTCGGCCTCGAACACCAGCCAGTTCGGGTCTTTCTTTTTCAGCAGCTGCTCGACCTCTTCCCATTTCACCGGCGTGGAAACCGTCGGATGCTCGCGCGCACGCAACGAATAGACCGCGATCGTGGTCTTGTGCTGGTCGTTCTGGCTCCAGTCCACCAGCACTTTGCCTTTGCGCAATTCCTTCTTCATGTCGGAAACCACCAGCTCGCGGTGCTGATCTTCCAGCAAGCGGGCGAGGGCATGGGCAAAAGGTTTGGTAGTTTCGTAGCTCGTTTCCGTATTCAGCGGCACGTAAATCTGAAGTCCCTTTGAGCCTGACGTTTTGGGAAAACTCTGCAGGCCGAAGTGCTCGAAGATCTCCCGCAACCAGACACCGACCTGGGCGCATTGCACGATATTGGCTGGCGGGCCGGGGTCGAGATCGAACACCATCATGGTAGGGCAGCTGATTTCCTTCGCCAGCGAAAGCGACGGGTGCAGCTCGATCGCCGCCAGGTTCGCCATCCAGACAACCGTCGGCAGATCGTTGGCCAGAATGTAATTGACGGTGCGGCTGTTGCCTTCGCTCCAGATGGGCGCGGTCTTGATCCAGTCCGGCCGATGGGCGGTGGCGTTCTTTTCAAAAAAGAATTGGCTGTCTACCCCGTTGGGATATCGCTTCAGGGTGAGCGGCCGCCCGGACAGATGCGGCACCAGGACAGGCGCAATGCGAGCGTAGTAGTCGATGACCTGTCCCTTGGTGAAGCCGGTCGCGGGATAGAGAACTTTATCCAGGTTGGAGAGCTTCAGTTGCCTGCCCTGAATTTCGATCACCGCTTCTTTGCTCACGCTGCCTCGCTGTTCGTGGAGATGTGCGCCACACCATCGGCCTGAGTATAGTTTGCCTGCAAGAGCTGTTTAACCGCAAAGGTCGCTAAGGAATCCGCAAAGAACGCCAAGGGAAGTTCGTAGCTTGCGCGATTGCGCGCCTGAAATTAACACTTCTCAACTGTTAAGCCGGTTTGACAACTAACCTTTCCGCCACGTAACTTCAAGTTTCCCTCGTCATGTTCTGTCCAGCCCGCAGTGGAGGTTCGATGAAACACCGCGCATGCAAGTTTCTGGCGGTCATTTTGGCATGTTCCGCATTCGCCTTGGCGCAAGACCTGGCTTCATTCGAGAAGCGCATTACGGTCAAGAAATTGGACAACGGACTCACCGTCATCATTTGTGAACGCCCCGAAGCCCCGGTTTTTTCCTTTTACACCCACGTGGATGCGGGCTCAGTACAGGATCCGATGGGCAAGACCGGACTAGCCCATATGTTCGAGCACATGGCCTTCAAAGGAACGAACACGATTGGCACCACCGATTATTCCGCCGAGAAAGTCGCTCTGGCAAAAGTGGAAACCGCGTACGCGGCCTACATTGCAGAGCGCGACAAAGGAGTAGGGCGCGACGAGCAGAAGCTGAAGGATCTGCAAAAAGCCTGGCAGGACGCTATCGCCGACGCGCAGAAATACGTCAAGCCCAACGAATTTCCTCAGATTCTCGAGAGCAACGGCGCCGAAGGACTGAACGCCTCGACCGATCTGGACGAAACCGCTTACCACTACTCGCTGCCTGAAAACCGCCTCGAACTCTGGGCCTATCTCGAGTCTTCCCGCTTCATACATCCGGTGATGCGCGAGTTCTACAAAGAGCGCAACGTGGTGATCGAAGAGCGTCGCATGCGAACCGACAGCAATCCGGTTGGACGATTGCTCGAGCAGTTCACCACCGCGGCGTTCCAGGCTCATCCGTACCACCGGCCGACCGTGGGCTGGATGGCGGACCTGAATTCGTTTTCCGCCACCGATGCGCAGCACTTCTTTGACGAATACTACATTCCTTCGAACATGATCGTGGCGGTCGTCGGCGACGTGAAAGCGTCCGAAGCGCTGCCCGTCATCGAAAAGTACTTTGGCCAGATTCCGTCCCGGGAAAAGCCGGATGAGCGGACCACCACCGAGCCGCCGCAGAACTCCGAGCGCCGGGTGGTGATGTATGACCGCTCGCAGCCGCTCTATCTCGAAGGCTATCACCGGCCCGACTACCGCAGTCCGGATGACGCGGTCTATGACGCCATCGCCGACCTGATGTCGAACGGGCGCACCTCGCGTCTTTACCGCGCGTTGGTGCGCGACAAGAAAATCGCTGCTTACTCGGCCGGCTTTACCGGGCTCCCCGGCATCAAGTATGCGCACCTGTTCGCCTTTTATGCATTCCCGCTGCCCGGCCACAAGCCGGAAGAAATGGCAGAGGCGATTCACGCGGAAATTGATCGCCTGAAAACCGAAGACATCAGCGACGAGGAACTGAAGATGATCCGCACCCGAGCCAAGGCCAACTTGTTGCGCGGCCTCGACAGCAATGAGGGTTTGGCCTCCGACCTGGCTTTGTACCAGGCGCGCTACGGCGATTGGCGAGAACTCTTCCACCAGGTCGACAACCTGGATAAAGTCACCAAAGCCGATATCCGGCGCGTCGCCAACCAGACTTTCGTTCCCACCAACCGCACGGTCGGAATTATCGAGACCGTGGCGCCGGGTAAACCCGCCGGCCAAAATGGAGGTGGGCAATGAGCCGCGTAATGGAGACAGGATTGAAAAGCCTTTCGCCGCTTGTTCTGATCCTCGCGGTCGTCAGCTTTTGCGGCATGCACACGCCGCAGGCTGCAGCTCAGACGCCCGAGTGGCAGCAGATCCCGATTCCGCCACTGCCTGCATTTCATCCTCAGGAACCCAAACGCATCGCGTTGCCCAACGGCATGGTGATCTTTCTGCAGGAAGATCACGAATTGCCTCTCATCGACGGCGTAGCCCGGATTCGCGGCGGCTCGCGCTCTGAGCCGGCCAGCAAGATTGGCTTGTTGGATCTCTACGGAGAAGTGTGGCGCACCGGCGGCACCAAGACTCAGACCGGCGACCAGCTCGACGACTATCTTGAAATCCGGGCGGCGAAGGTCGAGACCAGCAACAGCGTCGATTCCACGTCCATCTCCTTCTCCAGTCTGAAGGGCGATTTCGACGATGTATTCAAAATCTTCGACAGCCTGCTGCGTGAGCCTGAATTCCGCGACGACAAACTTGACCTGGCTCAAAAAGAATATTTCGACGCCATCTCGCGCCGCAACGATAACGTCGATGAAATCGCGGCGCGCGAAGCGGCCAAGCTGGTCTATGGTGCGCAAAATCCGTATGCCCGGGTCGCCGAGTATAAGACCGTGGCGGCGGTGACGCGGCGCGATCTTGTCGACTGGCATCACCAGTACGTTCACCCCAACAACATCATCATCGGCATCGTGGGCGATTTTGATGCTGCGGCGATGGAGGCCAGGCTCCGCCAGGCCTACGGAGCATGGCCCAAGGGGCCGGCGTTGAAGGAAGAAGCGATCGAGCCTCAGCCTGCCAAGCCGGGTTACTACCTGGTCGAGAAAGAAGATGTAAACCAAAGCTCGATCAACATGGTGGGGCTCGGCATCAAGCGTGACAATCCTGATTACTACGCGGTGCGGGTGTTTAACGAAGCTTTCGGCGGTGGGTTTTCCTCTCGCCTGTTCCGTGCGATCCGGACAGAGAAAGGGCTGGCATACGGCGTCGGCGGCGGAATTGGAAGCGCTTTCGATCATCGCGGCACCCTGCGCCTGGAAATGGGAACGAAGAGTGTCACCACGATCGAGTCGATTCTGGCTCTCGATGAGCAGATCGACAATGTGAGCAAGCATCCAATTTCAGACGACGAGATCAAGCGCGCCAAGGATGCCATCCTGAACGGCTTCGTCTTCAATCTTGATTCGCCCGACAAAATTCTGCGCGAGCGCATGGCGTACGAGTTCTACGGCTATCCCCAGGACTATCTGGAAAAATTCCGGACCGGCGTGGAGAAGGTGACGACGGCGGATGTGGCTCGGGTAGCTGCAAAATATCTGCACAAAGACCAACTCGCCGTGTTGGTTGTAGGCCACTCGTCGGAGTTCGATAAGCCGCTGTCGTCGCTGGGGCCGGTGACGAATATCGACATCGCCATTCCCCCGCCTCCGGGCCAGCAGGCGGAGCCAGCCGCGCAGCCGGCGCAATAATCGCTTCCTTGGAAGACGGGCGTCCTGCCCGTCCAGCCGGAGCAGCGGACGCCCGACTCTCCATTTGTACATCGTCCGTCCTGAACAAACTTCCCCTTGACACCAGCTCTTTTTCGCCCTATTCTCATAGCGAACAAAAAGCGAAAACGTTATGGCTACTCTCCCGCTTCTCCCCGAGTCGAAGCCCAAACTCGTTGGCATCGCCCGCCTGGCTTCTGAGGGCGAATCCCTCCGGCTCGGACACGACGTCGAGTACTTCACCCTGCCGGTGCGTTCCCTGCTCAACCGCTGCACCGGCGTGCGCATGCCATTCACCTGGACGATCAATCCTTATCGGGGCTGCGAGTTTGCCTGTAAATATTGCTATGCGCGCTATACCCACGAGTTCATGGAAATGCGCGATGGGGTGGATTTCGAACAGAAGATATACGTGAAGCAGCACGCCGCCGATCTGCTGCGGCAGGAACTGAGGCGGGTAAAACCGGGCGAGGAGATTGCCATCGGAACCGCGACCGACCCTTATCAGCCTGCCGAACGGCGCTTCGAGGTCACTCGTGGCATTCTCGAAGAACTGGCCCGCCATGAGGGGCTGGAACTCGGCCTGATCACCAAAGGTAATCTGATTCTTCGCGATCTGGATCTGCTCAAGGAAGTGGGGAGGAAAAACCGGTTGTTCGTAAACCTCACCGTGACCACGCTGAATGTGGAACTGGCGCGCATTCTCGAGCCGCGCGCGCCCCGCCCGGATCTGAGGATGGAAACCGTCCGCAAACTGAATCAGGCGGGGATCGCCACCGGGGTGAGTTGTTCGCCGGTGATTCCTGGAATTACTGATTCTCCCCGCAACCTTGAGGCGCTGGTTCGCGCCACCTCCGAGGCCGGAGGGAAACACATCTTTGCCAATCCGCTATTTCTGAAGCCCTGTTCGGCCGCGGTCTTCCTGCCGTTTCTGGAAAAGGAATTTCCGCAGCTGGCCGCAAGCTATAAGGAGCGCTACAAAGATCGCGCTTTCCTGCCCAAGACTTACGGAAAGAGAATCTCGCAACTCATGGCGCGGCTGCGGGAAAAATACGGTATTGTCCGCGGCGTTGAACGTTATGGGCCTAAGCAGCCGATAGCGCCGCCGGCTGGGATGCAACTGGCGTTGTTTTGAGAAGAGCGTTAACCGCAAAGAACGCAAAGGACGCAAAGTCAAGTTGGGCTTCCTTTGCGTCCTTTGCGGTTAAGTCTTTTGCGAGCTCGTCAGCGGTTCGCCCTGCGACGGCGCGCAAACAGCAGACCCAGCCCCGCTCCAAGCAGCAACGTTCCCAACAGCTTCTTCCTGTCGCCAATCGCGACGAAGCGTGTGCCCTCGGGGCCGACTTCGAAGACTCCCACTGGAAGAACGCCGACTCCACCCCCGCCCCCGCCGCCTTCGCCGCGGGCGGTCTTGATCTCGAGGCCGCCGCTGCCCGTGCCGCCGCCGAAACCATAGGCAATCTTGGCCACCGGAATAATAGTCTTGTCGCCGGCGGTGATGGGTTCTCCGAACACGCTTTTGACCTGTGCCCGGCTGGACAGATTTTCATGCAACGACTGCAACAGACTCAAACTGCTCATGGCTGACTCCTCAGCGAAAATTCTGCGGCGTACATACGGTGGAACGCGTGCACACCTTTCTCCTGCTTGATGCTGTAACGCCCGCGCTGGTAGCTTCGCGAGTGCAGGTTTTTCTGAACGGTCTCGCAGATGCCTAGATCCTCGATCTGAATCTGATCGCTGAAATCCACCGACGCCCTGGCCGCCGCGCTGCCCAGGTCTCTCTCCGGCAGATACCACTCGAAAATTGCCCGCGAGTGTTCGGCATCGATCGGAACCACGATGTTAAGGGAAACATTATCGGGATAGCAGTTGAGCATCCAGTTGGGAAAAATCCAGAAATAATCCGTAGTCAGGTCTTCCGCGGCTTCCTGATAACGGCGCGGAGTGGCATCCCCGGCTTGGGCTCCGCGAATGGGGCTGAACTGGCGCACGTAACGATCATAGGGCTCGACCGTGTAAGCGTTGTAGTCTAGTTCTCGATTGAGTCCAGGATGCACGCTGGGCAGATGGTAGCCTTCGAGGTAGTTATCCACGTAGGTTTTCCAGTTGCACTTCATGTCGTAAGTGCGGCGCTCGAACAGCTTCATCCCGGCAAAGCCAAAACGCTCGGCTTGCGCTGGAAGCTGGCCCAGACTGTTTATCAGCGGCCCGGCGCCGGGATCAAGGTTGACAAAGATCAGGTTAAACCACTCCTCGGCTCGCACCGGAACCAGTGCGAATTCCTTGGCGTCGAAACCGGATTGCCCTTCGAACTCCGGCGCACTGATGAGCGAGCCGTCGAGGGCATAGGTCCAGCCGTGATAACCGCAACGAAACAGCTTGCGCGAACCACAGCCCTCGGCGGGCGGGCCGGCGCGGTGACGGCAGACGTTATAGAAACCGCGTAGTTCTCCCTGTATGCCGCGCACCAGCAACAGAGGTTCACCTGACAGCTCGGTGGTAAAGAAGTCGCCAGGCTTCGCTACCTGATCACGATGCCCGACAACCTGCCAGGTGCGAGCAAAGATTCGTTCCTTCTCCTGCGAAAAAACGCCTGGGTCTGTATAGAACAACGCCGGGATCGACCAGGCGCGCGAAATCTCCGGGTCAATCTGAATGGCCGGCTCAGGCATGCCGGAACATTCTACGTCAGGCGCCGGACCTCGAATAACAAGTTCGGGCACTCACTAGAAACTGAGAACTGGAAACTGCAAACTGATCTTTTAGATTCTAGATCCTAGATTCCGGCCGCCGGGCACGATCACTTTGCTTCGTCGCATGTATTTCGTCGGCATGTATTTCGTCATAGGACGAGCGAACTTCCCGCGCACCCAGCAATCGATCACGAAGCGAGGATGTTTTAATTTTAGTTCCGAAGCGGGAGCGATTCCGCATTCGGGCTACCCCAATCTGTCATCTTTTGTGACACGATCTGTCTTGGTTGCACATCGTCACACCTCTAGCCGGCACACTCCGCTCACTATGTTCAGCAGCTGCAGTGCAAGCAATCAGACTTAGCTTCGTCGCGCTTCGCGACTCGTGAATGCGGACGAGATGGCAGACTACATGCCCTCAATAACTGTGTGGAAATTAAGAGTTCACTAAGAAACGGAGTTACAAAAAAGATTATGCGTAAACAAAAAGGCTTCTCACTGATCGAACTGCTGATCGTCGTCGCGATCATTTTGATCATCGCAGCGATCGCCATTCCAAACTTGTTGCGCGCCCGGATTGCAGCTAACGAGGCTTCTGCCGTCGCGTCCATTCGTACCATCAACACCGCTCAGGTGACCTACCTCACGGCCTATCCGACGACCGGCTATTCGGTCACGATGGCGGCCCTGGGACCGTCCGCCGCTGGTGCATGCGCTACGCCGACATCGGCCAACGCTTGCCTGATTGACTTCACTCTGGCTTCGGCCACTGCCACCACGGCAGCCAAGAGCGGGTATTACTTCGCGGTCACAAACGGTACCACTGCGACCACACCCGTCTCCACTTACACCGTTGGCTCGGCGCCCTCGGCTTACAACAGCACTGGCGTTCGCTCGTTCTGCTCCGTCGAGGATGCAGTGGTGCGTGCGTTTGCCAACACCGGCACTGCTACGCCGGTGGCCACGACTGCGGGCTGTATCGCTTACACCACCCTCTGAGGATTGAATCATCGAGGAGTGTTGACGCCCAGAGGAGCATCGGAATCGATCCGATGCTCCTCTGGAGTTTAGGGGCAGGAAAACAATATGGACAAGCAGCCAGTTTTCTCGTTCAACGAGTTGCTGATCGCGGTAGCGATCATTTTGAGTATCGCCGTAATCGCAATGCCGAACCTGCTGCGAGCCCACCTGGCCGACAGTGCCTCCGCCGTGAGTTCGACGGGAGCTGTGGTCAGCAGGGATGCGGCTCACCAATCAACTCACTCGGCTGTCGCCTTGGTTGATAGTTCTGCGCAACTCGAACCAGGTTCGCCAGACACGACTTGCCTGGAGTTCGGTGAGACTGGAGTGGGCCTGCTGCAAAGCCGCTCCGCGGGAACTTCCCCGCTGCGACGCGTCCGGAGTAACGAACGGGACATCTGTTCGAGACAAGACAATGTATTGCGCTTTTCGCATCCCCGCCGCAAAGGCAAACTACAGTCCGCAGTGAGCGCGCCTACGACTACCAGTGCGCTCTTTGCTTCGCAATAGCCTCTGCCCTAGCCTCAGCCATAGCCATCGCGATAGGCCAACTCTGAAGTTACCGGCGATTTGCCGGCCCCCGAAAAACATAGACGCATAAAACAACACATAAAAGAAGATCAGGAGAACTCTGTTCGAGCGCCCTCGGCCCTGTTCCTTTGTAATTGATTCTTCAATCCGATTCTTGGGTAGGGGCCAGTTTGAACTTCCTCCACCTTCTGGCAGGCGTCATGCTGAGCTTGCGAAGCATCTTGCGCGGAGCGGGTGTGCACTGAGCCCGCCACCGTGGCGACGCGCGCAAGATCCTTCGGGACTAAGACTCCCTCAGGATGACTCCGAGTTTGTGCGGTTTGCTCAACTAAGCCACAACCGATTTTGAAGACTCTTTACAAATTCATGGTGTCGACCGCACCTCCCTAAGTGAACTCCGGGCGCCCCGATTCTTAAAATGACACAAATTGTCACCGCTTCTGCCAAAAACTGACAGCGCGTGAGACATCGGCGGCAGAGTCAAACGCGTTACCAGAATGACGAAAGATTACTTAAGCTCTGAAAATAAACAACATGCGGGCAAGGAATGCCCCGGTTGCGGAACTTCGGGCTGTGGTCGATAGAATGCGAAGAGATTCCCTAATTGGGTCTGGTGAAGACCAAATTTCAAATCGGAGAAGAGGGAAAACGAGATGCGGAAACAGAAGGGCTTTTCACTTATTGAGTTGCTGATCGTGGTCGCGATCATTCTGATCATCGCTGCGATCGCCATTCCGAACCTGCTGCGTGCACGTATCGCAGCCAACGAGTCATCTGCAGTCAGTGCGATCCGTACCGTCAACACCGCTGAAGTTTCCTATCAGTCGGCTTTCCCGACTGTTGGGTTACTCCACCAACCTGGCTCAGCTTGGGCCTGGTGGTCCGGGTTCGACCTGCCCTGCGGGCGGACCGGTTCAGGCGAACGCTTGCTTGATCGACAGCGTGTTGTCGAATGCCAACGCTCCGGGTACCGCGAAGAGCGGCTACTACTACAGCGAAACCGGCGTAGTGGGCGCGGGTGGCACCTTGATCCTGACCTACGGCGTGGGCGCTGCACCGTCTGCTTTCAACCAGACCGGTGTGCGCAACTTCTGCTCGGCTGAAGATGGAGTGATTCACTTCGCTCCTGGTGCGGCTGGTGCAGCCCCGCAGGACGGTGGCGCGGCGGTTTGCGTGGCCCCTGCGTATCAAGTGCTGCAGTAAGCAAGGCAGACAACAGCAGTTTGGCGAGTACCTGGGGGAGGGTATAAGCCAGGAGCATCGGATGGCAACATCCGATGCTCTTTTTTTGTTTGTTGCCCCAGCCGTTCTGCCCTGCAAGCATCGAGTTTTGAGCCACCCCAGTCCACGTGGGGACAGCCGCCCTCGGCTGTCCGGCGGAGCGAAGCTCCGCGGTTCTGTTTTGGTTGATGTCTTCGAGTTTCCCTTCCCGGTATAAACCCGAAAAGCCCGTCGAGCTGCGCTCGACTGGACAACCGGGGCGGCTGTCCCCACGCGGACTGTGGCGGTTTGTGGTTAAATTGCTCCCCTGATGTTTGCCTGCGTGCCAGACTCCACCCGGAGGCGCGGGTTGGATTAAGATATTCTGCAATCATATCTGGGAGGCAGTTGAACATGGACCGACAGAAGGGCTTTTCGCTGATTGAATTGCTGATCGTAGTTGCGATCATCCTGATCATTGCCGCCATTGCCATTCCAAATCTGCTAAGGGCACGTATTGCGGCCAACGAGTCGTCCGCCGTCAGCGGGATCCGCACCATCAATACAGCCGAGGTCACCTATTCGACGGCTTACCCCACGGTGGGATATTCCACCAACCTCGGCCAGCTGGGACCAGGCGGCCCCGGCTCCACTTGCCCGGCGGGCGGACCCACACAGGGCAACGCCTGCCTGGTTGACAGTGTGCTCTCGAACGCCACGGCTCCTGGCACCGCCAAGAGCGGCTACTACTATGGCGAGGCCGGACGTGGCCGGCGCAGGGGGAACGTTGATCCTGACCTACGGCGTGGGCGCGGCGCCATCGTCCTTCAACCAGACTGGCGTGCGCAACTTCTGCTCCTCCGAAGACGGCGTTATCCATTTCAACGTGGGCGCTGCGGGCGCAACTCCGGTTACCGGCGGAGCCGCGGCTTGCACCGGTCCGGCGTATCCCGTGCTCTGAGACGCGTCCGCTGGGACGGCCCTTCGAAAATCGGTAACCTGATTTTCAAGACCAGGGTTGAATCTCCTGTTTTTGCTGAATCGATCTACCGGTTTTGTTTTCTTCTTTTTGCCAATTCTTGTCGCTTATTGCGACAAATAGTGTCAAATTGGGCGAATTTGCAGCCTCCACTGAATCCATCCCAATTTAAGTTATTGCAACTAAGGCGTTTACTTGACGATGCCCCGATCCGGATCGATTGGCCAGAGAAATGCCGACTATTTAGTTGGAATGCGACTCGAACCACAAATTCGAAGGGTGAGATCGAGGGCAGGTTTCTCTCTGATCGAGCTGCTGATCGTGGTTGCGATCATTCTCATCATCGCGGCGATAGCCATTCCGAATCTGCTGCGGGCCAGAATCGCCTCTAACGAATCGTCGGCCGCCAGTTCGGTGCGAAGTATCGCAACCGCCGAGATCGCCTATAACGCTGCTTATCCGACACAGGGTTACGCGCCGGCACTGGCCAATTTGGGTGGTCTGGCTTCAGGATGTACGCCCAGTTCGGTGACGGCTTGCATTCTTGACAGCACACTTTCAAGCGGAACCAAGAGCGGTTACTCGTTCCTAGCGGCGGGCTTTTCCGCCAGCGGCGGCACCAACGACTCGTTTGTAGGGAGTTCGGCCCCGGTCGCGTTCAACCAATCGGGAGTCCGCAACTTCTGCATCATCACGGACGGGGTCTTGCGCAGCAATCCTGGTGTCGGCGGCGGGGTTCCGGCGCCGGATGTGCCGACCTGCCAGTCCTATGCCATCGCCCAATAACTAACCAGTTTGGCCTGTACCTGGGGGAGGGTACTACGCCATAGAGGGCCAGGACGCAAGTTCTGGCCCTTTTACTTTGGTAATGCCACGCATCCCGACCGGTACCCCGCCCGGTGCGGCGATTGAAATATAATTTTTGTGCAATCCAATATCTGAAGAACTCAAATCCTGTCCATGCCAGCAATTGAAATTCTAGGGTTAGAAAAAACCTACACCGTCGGCTTCTGGCGCAAGAAGCCCAAGCACGCTCTGCGCCCGCTGAACCTGACCGTGGAAGAAGGAGAGATTTTCGGCTTTCTCGGACCTAACGGCGCGGGCAAAACCACCACCCTCAAGATGCTCATGGGGCTGATCTTCCCCACGCGCCGGCTCGGCACGCATTCTGGGCATGGAGATCGACGATCCCCGGATGAAAGCGCAGATCGGCTTCCTTCCCGAGCAGCCATACTTTTACGACTACCTTACCGCCCGCGAATTGCTGGAATATTTCGGACACCTTTCCGGAGTCGATTCCAAGCAGCTGTCGCGCAAAGTCAGCGAAGTCCTGCAGCGGGTAGGACTGCCCGACGCGGCTGGAGTTCAGTTGCGTAAGTTTTCCAAAGGCATGCTGCAGCGAGTGGGGATCGCACAAGCTATTCTTCACGATCCGAAAGTCGTTTTCTTCGACGAACCCATGTCCGGCCTGGATCCGATGGGACGGCGCGAAGTACGCGATCTCATGGAGCAGTTGAAGCACGAGGGCAAGACGGTATTTTTCTCCACCCACATCCTTTCCGACGCGGAAGCGCTTTGCGATCGCGTGGCCATCATCAACAAGGGCGAGCTGCAGGGAGTGGGCGCGGTGGCCGATCTGACCTCCAGTGTTCATGGGCAGGTGGAACTGGTGTGGCAGGGGACGGCGGTGCCGGCAGCGCTGCGGGCGCTGGGCGCGGAATACCACGTCACCGGCGATACGGTTCGAGCCATACTTCCTGAAGCCAACCAGGACGCCGCCATCGAAGCCTTGCGCCGAGATCGGTTGCGATTGATTTCGGTGATTCCGGTGCGGACTTCGCTGGAAGACTATTTCCTGCAGAAGCTGCAGCCGGCCGCGGCCAGCTCGGGAGCCAGAGCATGAGCGCGCGCATCGTTCACATCGCGTCCAATACTTTTCGCGAGGCAGTTCGCGATCGCGTGCTCTATAACCTGATCGTCTTCGCGCTGCTGATGTCGGGAGCGTCGATTCTGGTGGGCCAGATTTCCATCGACATCGAACGCCTGGTGGTGATCAATCTGGGCCTCACGGCGGTATCGCTGTTCGGAATGGTGATCGCCATTTTCATCGGCATCGGCCTGGTCTCGAAGGAAATCGAGAAACGGACCCTCTACACCGTGCTCTCGCGGCCGGTGCGGCGCTGGGAATTTATTGTCGGCAAGTTTTTCGGCCTGGCGGGAACGCTGGTGGTCAACACGTTCTTCATGGCCATCGGAGTTCTGGTCTCGCTGCTCTATGTCTCCCGCCATTTCCAGAAGCAGGATGGCTGGGTGCTGGTGGCGCTGTATTTCATCGTTCTGCAGTTCCTGATCATCACCGCGCTGACTCTGTTCTTCTCGTCGTTTTCTTCTCCGCTGCTATCGGCGGTATTTGCGTTTTCGCTGTTTGTGATTGGCAGCTTCGCCGAGGATCTGCGCGGTTTCGCCGGCATCACTCACGGCGTCACGCGCTGGCTGGCCACCGGCGCGGCGTATCTGGTGCCCAATTTTTCTGCGCTGAATGTGATCAGTTCGGTCGCCCACGCCCATCCTGTCTCAGGACAACTCATTCTCTACAACAGCGCTTACGCCCTGATCTATGCCACCATGGCTTTGTGCGGGGCGGTGTTGGTATTTGAGCGCCGGAATCTGAAATGAGACCGTCGCGCAAGGTCACGCTTGTATCCAGCCTGCTGCTGGTGGTGTGCATCGCGGCGTCGGTACTGCTGCTGCGCCGCCTGGACCAAGTGCGAACCGGAGCCACGCTGACAGAAGTTCTCTACATTTCTTCGCCCAAGGCGCTGAAGCGAATGAGCCTGGGCTACGACGGCCTGCTGGCCGATATCTACTGGACGCGCGCGGTGCAGTATTTTGGCAGCCGGCATCACGACGGCGCTCGCCGTTATGATCTGCTGGCGCCGCTGCTGGAGATCACCACCACGCTCGATCCTCATCTGCTGGTGGCGTACGAGTTCGGCGCCAATTTTCTGGCGCCGAAGCCTCCCAACGGAGCGGCATGCCGGAACGCGCCATCGAACTGGAAGAGTTCGGCATCCGCAACAATCCCGACGAGTGGCGCCTTTATTACAACGAAGGCTTCATCCGCTACATGGATTTGAAGGATTACGCCGGCGCGGCCGAAGTTTTTGCCCGCGGCTCGCGCGTGCCCAATGCTCATCCCTTCCTGGCTGTTCTCGCGGCCAAGATGGCGGAGCACGCGGGCGACCGGCAAATGGCCCGCATGATGTGGAGCACCACCTACCAGACCACGAAAGACAAAACTGTTCGCGCCAACGCGGCGGCGCATTTGCGGGCTCTGCAAGTCGACGAAGATGTCACCAACCTGGAAGCGCTCAGCGGCACGCTACCAGCAACAGACTGGCCATTTTCCGTCGAGCTTTTCCGAATTGGCAGGCTGCGAACCTGCTGCGCGGCACTCCGATCGATCCGCTTGGACATCCTTACAAACTGACGCCCGATGGGCGCGTGGAAGTGCGTGTGCCCGACGATTTGCCATTCATCGAAAAGGGCACGCCGCCGGGATATGTTCCGCCGCAAGCACCCAAGTTTCTGCCGACGGACTAGCTCATCCAGCTTTAATTCACATCTGTCATCCCGACCGGAGCGAAGCAACGCGAGCGCAGTGGAGGCGACCTGCTGGTTTTAGCATTCCGCGCTGCGGAGGGCAGGATGCCCTCCGGACAGCCGGCGGGACGCCGGCGCTACGATTCTATAGCACGGGGGACGCCCGCGCCCACATTTCGCGTCTGCATGGGGATCAGTGAACTGCGATATGGTTGAGGGGTGAAAGGGAATTTTATCTTCGCGTTGTTGTGTCGCTTTCTCGTTGGCAGCGGCGCCGGCCGCCGCAAATTCTGCGCCTGACGTTCACGCCATCGCTCAGGCCGTGGACAATCACTACAACCACCTGCAAACCCTGCAAGCTGAATTCAGCGAGACCTATCGGGGCGCGGGAATCGAACGCGCGAATCGGGATCGCTCTGGCTGAAAAAACCGGGCAAGATGCGCTGGGAATACCGTTCTCCCCGAGAGAAGCTGTTTCTGAGCGACGGAAAGACGCCTGGTTTTACCTGCCTGGAGATCGCCAGGTGCGGCGAACGTCGGTCAAGAAGCTGGACGATTTGCGGTCGCCTCTGGGTTTTCTCCTGGGTAAGACCCGGCTGGAAAAAGAATTGCAGGGACTGTCGCTGGCCCCGGATGTCGCTCCCGTCACTCCGGGGAACGTACCGTCCTGCGGGGAGTGCCTAAGGGCATGGCAGACCGTATCCGCGAAGTCATTCTGGAAATCACGCCGGACTACCAGATTGCCCGCATCCAATTTGAAGAGGCGGACGACTCCGTAACCGAGTACCGCTTCAGCGAGCAAAAAGAGAACGGTCCAGTGGCCGACCAGCGCTTCAGTTTGCCGCTCCTCCGGGGGTGGAGGTCATCGACGGAGAGTTTGGGCCAGTGAGCCGTCGATGCCAGGTAAGGTGCATTGTTCGCAATCACTTAGGCGTTATCTCTCGAGTCGAGACTTGAAGCGGTTACCACGGATATGTCCCGGGAGTACCCGTTAGGCGCATATTCACGCCAGGTTAACACTTCCGAATGCTAGACTTGGGAGGGACGAGGAGTAACCGCAGCAGGGTAATCAGATCAGGACATGGCCGAATTTCTGGTAAAAGTCGCGGACGAGCGCGGTCACATGGCGCAGCAGGTGGAGCATGGCTACTCGGAAGCCGAAGTTCGCGAGCGCTTTGTGCAGCAGGGTTACCTGGTTTACTGGGTCAAGCCGCGAGGACTTTTTTCCGGCGGCAAGTTGCAGTTCGGCGGGCGCAAGGTCAAGCAGAGCCAGTTCGTGATCTTCAACCAGCAGTTTCTGACTCTGATCAAGGCCGGCTTGCCGATTCTGAATTCTCTGGACCTGCTGATCAAGCGGCAAAGGAATGCGCACCTGAAATCCCTGCTGCAGAATGTTCGGGAGCGGGTGAAGAGCGGCGAATTGCTCTCCGATTCTTTCGCGGCGCAAGGCGTTTTTCCCAAGATTTACACCACCACGCTGCTGGCGGGAGAGAAAAGCGGCAACATGGAAGAAGTGCTGGGCCGCTACATCGCGTTCCAGCGGCTGGCCCTGACCTTCAAGAAGAAGTTGGCGGTGTCGCTGGTTTATCCCGCGCTGCTGGTGACGATGGTGCTGGTCATGCTGGTGTTTCTGGTGACTTACGTGGTGCCCGCAGTTTGCCAAACTCTTTGAGAATATTAATGCCCAGCTTCCGGCGATCACGGTTATGATGCTGGCGGTCGGCACGCACGCGCAGAAGTACTGCCCGTTCGCTGGCGATCGGGATGGTCCTGGTTGTGGTCGCGCTTTGGCGCTGGAAGAACACCGACCGCGGCGCGGAGCGCGTGGACCGCGCAGATCCTGAAGCTGCCGCTGCTGGGCGACATCTGGCTGAAGTATCAGGTGGCGAATTTCTCGCGCATGCTCTCGACCCTGCTGGCCGGAGGCTTGCCGCTGGTGCCGTCGCTTGAAACCGCGGGCGCGTCGATGAGCAGCCGGCGCATTCTCAACGGCATCAAGGAGACTGCGGCTCGGGTGCGCGAGGGCCAGACGCTGGCCGAAAGCCTGGAAGAGCAGAAAATGTTTCCCGATCTTTCGGTGGAGATGATCGAAGTCGGCGAATCCACGGGAGCGTTGCCGGCCATGCTGAATTCGGTGGCGGAATTTTACGAAGAGGATGTGCAGACGGCGCTGGGCGCGGCCATGGCGCTGATCGAGCCGGTGATTCTGATCGTCATGGCGGTGTTTGTGGGCGGAGTACTGATTTCGTTGTATCTGCCGATCTTCTCGTTGGGATCGAATATTCACTAGCGGAAGCACGAGCGTCAGGCGCTGACGGAAGAGTTGGGAATGGCAAGCATGGCGGAAAACAAACCAATCGTGGCGCACGGTGGAAATGGCGGAGCCAGGCTGGCTCCGCCGCCGCACGCGGCCGAACTGGAAAAAGCGCAGGACGTGGCGCGGCGCTATCGCTGCGAGTTCGTCGACCTGCACAACTTCCAGCTGCACCACGATCTGTTCAAGAAGATCCCGGTCGACCTGATGTTCCGCTACAACTTCGTTCCGCTGGAAGAAACCGAGGACGGCCGTCTGGCCATTGCCATCGCCGATCCCAGCCAGCTGATGATGATCGATGAGATCAGCCTGCTGCTGGGCAAGCGCATCATCACCAAGGTTTCCACGCTGGCGCAGATCAGCGAAATCCTCAAGAAGACGGAACAGTCGAAGCGCGTGCTGGAAGAAGCCAGCGAAGGCTTCGCGCTGGCTGTGGTCACGCGAAGACGAGGCGCGGCGGCGAGGAAAGCATCTCCATCGACCGGCTGACCGCGCAGGGCGACATCAGCCCGATCATCCGCCTGGTCGATACCACGATCTTCACCGCGTTGCAGCGGCGCGCCAGTGACATTCACATCGAGACTCGCGACGATTCGGTGTGCATCAAGTTCCGCATTGACGGCGTGCTCACCCAGGCCATGCCGCCCATCGGCAAGGAGCATCATTCCACCATCATTTCGCGCATCAAGGTGATGAGCGAGCTGGATATTTCCGAGCGCCGCGTGCCGCAGGACGGCCGCTTCCGGGTGAAGTACGGCAATCCCGAGCGCCCCATCGACTTCCGCGTATCCATCATGCCTTCGATTCACGGCGAAGACGCCGTGCTGCGCGTACTCGACAAAGAATCGATGAGCGAGAAGTTCCACAAGCTGGTGCTCGACGTTGTGGGCTTTGACGCGGACGATCTGCGAAAATTCCGGCGCTACATCGCCGAGCCTTACGGGATGGTGCTGGTCACGGGGCCGACCGGCAGCGGCAAAACCACCACGCTGTACGCCGCGGTGAGCGAGATCAAGACCGAAGAAGACAAGATCATCACCATTGAAGATCCGGTCGAATATCAGATTCGCGGCATCACCCAGATTCCGGTCAACGAAAAGAAGGGGCTGACCTTTGCCCGCGGACTGCGTTCCATCCTGCGCCACGATCCGGACAAGATCATGGTCGGCGAAATCCGCGACACCGAGACCGCGCAGATCGCCATTCAGTCGGCGCTTACCGGCCACCTGGTGTTCACCACCGTCCACGCCAACAACGTGGTGGACGTGATCGGCCGCTTCCTGAACATGGGCGTCGAGCCCTACAACTTCGTTTCCGCGCTGAACTGCATTCTGGCGCAGCGGCTGGTGCGGCTGATCTGCGAATCCTGCCGCACAGTGGTGCACTATCCGTCCGAAGTGCTGGAAGCCAGCGGGCTGGATCCGGGACAGTGGTCGAAGGTGGCGTTCTACGAAGGTCAGGGCTGCATCGAGTGCGCCGGCACCGGGTTCCATGGCCGGACGGCGATCCATGAACTGCTCGACCTGAGCGACCGCATCCGCGAAATGATTCTGGCCAAGAAGCCGACTTCGGAGATCCGCCGCGCCGCGCGCGAGGAAGGCATGCGCTTCCTGCGCGAGTCGGCTCTCGACAAAGTCAGGCTGGGAATGACCACGCTGAAGGAAATCAACAAGGTCACGTTCATCGAGAACATGCGCTGAACCCAGTTGTCAGTTCTCAGTCGTAAGTTGTCAGGAAAACCTCCCTGTAAAATCTGTCAACTGACTTCCGATGAAGCGTGCACTCTCTCTTGTCGGCGTAGGACTGCTTCTGCGCGTTCTGGTTGTCCTGTATCTCGTCCACGTCAGATCAACTGCCCTTGCCTGGGGAATCAATGAAGCCGGGGGAATTGCGCGCTGGATCGTGTTGCAGCACTCGTTCTCGACTCCATTCCATGACGCTACCGGTCCAACCGCCTGGTTAGGACCCGTTTATCCCGCCCTGGTGGCTGTGTCTTTTCTGCTATTTGGCGTTGCGACTCCGGCCTCAGCTCTGGCAGTGATGATCTTCAACGCGATCTGTTCCGCCCTGACTGGGTGGGTCGTGTACCGCATCGCCAGATTTGTCGTGAATGAAAGAGCGGGCCTGATCGCCGGCTGGTTGTGGGCATTGTCACCCTACGTCATGCTTATGCCTTTCATCTTGTGGGATACCAGTCTCTCGGCGCTGGTTCTGGGATATGCGTTTCTGAGAACGCTCGAACTGAACAACGGCCGGGCGCGGGATTGGATGCTTTGTGGAGCAACCTGGGGCTTCGCCGGCCTGGTCGGCCCTTCTTTGTTGTCCCTTTGCCGTTCTTGCTGGTTTATATGGGGATGAAAAAGAAGCGATGGATGCCGTCCGCGATTCTTGCCGGGACAGCCTTTCTGGTCCTGGTGCCGTGGCTGGTGCGGGACTATGTTGTATTTCATCGGTTCATTCCGGTCCGCAGCAACGGCCTGGTGGAAATCTATTTTGGCAACCTCGGGTCCGAAGTGCACCCGCTGGGTCCGAGCATGGAATATCAGAAGCTCGGGGAACCTGCATTCGTCTCCCAATATGGATCCCGGGCGCTCGAATACTTAAAGGAAAGCCCGGGAAAGTTCCTTCGCGATTCTGCTCATCGGGCGATTGATTTCTGGATGTATCCCGCGGGTTATTGGCCGATCACGGTGCTGATCGAGTTGGCCGCCCTGGCGGCGTTAGTGCTGTTGTTTCGCCGAGGCTCGGCGATGGTAGCTCCGTTCTTGATCGTGTTGGCGACGTATCCGCTGGTGTACTACGCCTCGCTGGTGTTTTCTCGCTACCGGCATCCCATTGAGCCACTGCTTTATGCGCTGGCGGGATGCTCGTTTTCCCTGCTGCGAAAAACCGAACTGTGACCGTGACGGGCCGAATTGTGACGGGAAAGACCGGGAAGGTTCCGCCGCGGGACCAGGCGCGAACCGCCCGGCAACATTTGGGCAAAGCGGACAGTGCCCTTCCGGATATTGTAATTGGGCGCCTGACCGCGCTTTACTTGTTAAGATAAGCATAGCGATGACTCCATTTCCCAAGCCTGGATTGCGGCCGAGACTGGCCTGCGAGATCTCCGCTGACCGCGTACTTGCCGGCCGGGTTTCCGAAACCGGCGGGCGCACGCTGGAAGCCTGTGCTTCGAACGAACTCTCGCCCGGCAGCGTGGTCCCCGATCTGCTCGAGACCAATCTGCGCCAGCCCGACGGTGTGTACGAGAGCGCTGCGCGACACCCTGACCAGCCTGGGTGGGCGCTCGCGGGATGTAATTGCAGTGCTGCCCGATGCCGCTGTCCGGGTGGTCCTGCTCGACTTCGAGACCCTGCCCGGAAAGCGGGACGAAGCCGAA
This sequence comes from Terriglobia bacterium, assembly GCA_963812465.1. Classification (GTDB taxonomy): domain Bacteria; phylum Acidobacteriota; class Terriglobia; order Terriglobales; family Acidobacteriaceae; genus JAIQFF01. The sequence continues at coordinate 111,498 of CAWEVE010000007.1, read as the reverse complement.
AGCGTGGTCCGCTTCCGGCTGAAGAAATCCCTGCCCTTTGACGTGGAAAAGGCCAAGGTCTCCTATCATGTGCAGCCTTCCAACGGTGGATTGCGGGTGATTGCTGCAGTGGCGTTGCTGAACGTGATCGAAGACTACGAAGCCGCGTTTCGCCAGGCTGGCTACGAGCCCGGAGTGGTGATGCCCTCCATGCTGGCCGCGCTGGGTGCGGCGAATGCGCCCAAGCCTTCGCTGGTGATCAAGGTCGATGCCCGCACCACCAGCATCGCCATCCTGGATGGCCAGCAACTGCTGTTATTTCGCACGCTGGAGAACACGCGGGGCGTGACCATTACCGGCGAACAACTGGCGGAAGAGGTCTACCCTTCGGTAGTATTTTTTCAGGACACCTATCAGATGAATATCGGCCAGATTTTTGTGGCTGGCCTGCCGGAGTCAGGTGGCGCCGCGCCGGCGCTGCGTGCCCAGACCGGCGCCCAGGTCGCGGACCTGGTTTCCCCGGCGCAATTGGGTGGAAGTGTGGGTTCGATTCCCAAGTGGAGGATGGCCGGGGTGGTGGGAGCCCTGCTCTCCTGAATCATGCGCGTTGACATCAATCTCGCGACCCATCCCTACGAAGACTCCGGGTCCTTGTGGATGCGCTGGGGCGCAGCCCTGGCGGTGCTCGGCCTGTTTACGCCTGATTCTTCTCTACAGCGTGCTGGCGGGATGGGCGGCGGCGCGGAAAGATCGCAGCCTGATCGCGCAACGCGAGCAGCAGATTGCCGTCCGCGATCAGGAAAAGGCCAGGGCCGAAGCCATTCTCAATCTGCCGGAAAATCGCACCACGCGCGACCGTTCGCAGTTTCTTAACGATCTGTTCCTGCGCAAGGCATTTTCCTGGACCGAGGTTTTCGAGGATCTGGAGCGGGTGATGCCGGCCCGGCTGCACCTGGTATCGATTCAGCCGGCCATGGCTCCCGGCAATCAGCTGGAAATCAAGATGGTGGTGGCGGGAGAATCGCGGGAGCGCGCGCTCGAACTGGTGCGGAAGATGGAGAGTTCGCAACGCTTCCAGCAGACCCAGATCGAAGCAGGAGCAGAGCCAGACCGGGCATGACCCCGGGCGACAACGTGCAATTTGATATCAGCGCGGTCTACGTGCCCGATCTGGCCGATTCGGACAAGAGGAGTACGCCCTGATGCCCGACGTTCGCGACGCCCGCAAGAAAGTGAAGATTGCGATCGCTGCCCTGCTGGCAGTGGACGTGGTCGCGGCGGTGCTGTTGCTGTTTTCTCCCCTGGTGGGATCGGAACAGTCGCGCCGGGAGCAACTGAATCAGTTGTGGCGGGAGTTGCAGCAGAAGACGCACGAAGCCGAGCCGCTCAAGAGACGTCGACAAGAAGATCGCAACCGCCAGCCAGCAGATCGAAGATTTCTACACCAACCGGCTGCCCACGCAGGATTCCGCGATTTCCGAGGAACTGGGCAAAGTGGCGGGACAGAACCGTGTCAAGATCGGCCAGATTCGCTACAAATCAAAAGACACCGAAACCGTGGGCCTGCGCCCATTGGAAATTCAGGCGGATTTCTCCGGCGATTATCTGCAACTGGTGCGTTTCATCAACGCGCTGGAACGCGATCCGCTGTTTTTCATTATCGATAGCGTGGAGCTGGCCGGCGAACAGGGCGGCACAGTCAAACTGCAATTGAAACTGGAAACTTATCAGAAGGCGAGCTCCTGATGCAGTTGGGAACCGAGAACCGGAACAAGACGATTGCCGCCGTCGGCCTGACGGTGCTGGCGGTGGTGTTCACCGTGGTGCGCTTCTTGCCCGATTCCCCCGCATCGGCGAAGTCCCCTGCCCCGGCGTGACTGCTCAGGTCGTGGCCACGATAGCCGGCCTGCTGTCAGATCGCACAGGACCGGGTCCGGGAAAAAGCCCGGCGTGAGCCCACCGCGTTCTCTCGACCCGACTCTGCGCTATGACTGGCTCAAGGCCAGCGAGGACACCAAGTATCAGGGCGCGGGCGAAACATTTTCCGGGCCCAGATAGATATTCCGAAGCCGGTGGTGCCGGTCCATAGCCGCGGCTCCGCGTGGTTCCGCAAGGCCCGCCGCCACCGCCGCCGATCAATCTTAAGTTTTTCGGCTTTGCCAACAAGCCGGGCGAGCCTAAGAAGATTTTTCTGTCGCAGGGAGAAGATGTTTTCATTGCCGGGGAAGGCGACATCGTCGATCGCCGCTACAAGATTCTGCACATCACTCCGGTATCGGTGGAAGTGGAAGATGTGCTGAATAACAATCGGCAGAGTATTCCGCTGACGCAGGGGTAGGGTGAAGACCGTCGTTGGTCGTTGGCCTTTGGTCGTTGGCCCCTGGCAATACGACGACTGAAGCCAGTCGCAGCGACTCGATGTCCAGCAATACTATAATGACTCGCATCCTACAACGATGCAGCTTATGCGCTAAGGCCAACGACCAACGACCAACGGCCAACGGCGATCTCACTTCACGTCCCCGCCGGTCTCGAGCGACGGCTACATTCTGCTGATGCTGATGCTGTTCGTGACCCTGCTCGCGATTGCGGCAGCGGCGCTTGCTCCCACGATTGCGTTCCGGGTGCGGCGCGACCGGGAAGAGGAGATGATCCATCGCGGGGTACGCAGTACTCGCGCGCCATCCGGCGCTACGTGAAGAAGACGGGGCGCTATCCCTCCCGGCTTGAAGAACTGGAAAATACGAACAATGTCCGCTTCCTGCGAAAACGCTACAAGGATCCCATCACCGGCAAGGATTTCAAACTGCTGCACGTGGGTGAGGTTCAACTACGGGTGCGGCCGGCATCGCCGGAGCGGCTGCCATCGGGGGTGGCACGATTCCCGGCGCATCGCCGCTGGGCGGGGCCACTGCAACGCCTCGGGGCCGGCGGCAGCCAGCGGCATGTTGCTGGGAGGCACGCCGACCCGGTGCATCCGGCGGACTGGTCTGGGACGGGTCTGCAGACCAGGCGCGGCCGCCGCAGCCGACGCAGCCGACAATTCCGGATGCGCCGGACGCAGGCCGTGCGGGACGCCGAACCACTCCAGGACCAAGTCTGGGACAATCCAAGACCGGCCAATCCGCGCCGAAGTCCGGCGCGGCGACAGCGACAAATTGTCCAGCGCGGTTTTCGGCGGGGGACCGATCGTGGGTGTGGCCAGCATCAGCAAAGCGCAGACCATTCGCGAGTTCAATCACAAGAATCACTACAACCAGTGGCAGTTTATTTATGATCCCGACCATGGATCGCGGCGGGCTGATTACGACGCCGGCGCAGCCGCCGTTGAGTTCGCCGCTCCGATCCAGCAGCAGAATTCTTCTTCGTACTCGGGCAAAATCCGATCTTCTAGGAGCAGTCGGGAGGGCACGAGGTTTTTCCACTGGCCCTCAGAGCTCCGCCGCCGGCCCAGCCCACGCCACAGCAGTAATAACAATAGAAGATTTTCCAGTACAAGCTGCGAATCCGCTGACAGCCGGGTGCGGCTGTCCTCACGTGGTTCATGAATTAGCGGCTTGCCCGAGCATCCACGATCCTGTTCCAATTCGATCACTCCGATCCATTGCCCGTTGCGGGTTTCGGCGTAGACCACGCTTCCGCCCAGGATTTGGGCGGCGGCGGCGGGAGGCACATCGCGATGGTAGCCGAAAAAGCGGGTCTTCCACTCCTGCCACAAGCGCCAATGTTCCAGCAGCGGATGCGCCGGCTCATACTTCGTGGAAAACACCAGCGCGACTTCAAATTGCGAGCGGACGATCGGCGGCCGACATGAGTTGCTCGGCCGAGAAGTCTTCGATTCGCACCACCCGCATCGGGCGGGTGACGTAGCCGAGATAAGGCCGCGTCAATTCGTCGCTGGCGGGCCACGCGGTCAGGACTCGCGCCATGGGATAGCGCGCTTCCAGGAACTCTTCCGCATGCTGGTGCAACCGTATGTAGTCGCGGTAGGCCAGATTATCTTCGGGCGCAAACCCGTAGCGGCGGATTGATGAACCATCCGGCCACGAACGTCAGCGCCGACGATCGACGATCACGCCCCGCCACAGGCGCACCCTGCGCCATAGCGTCGAAACGCAAACCAGGATCACCAGCGGAACCACCGGCAGCATGTAGCGCGCCAGTTCCGCGCCGCCCACCAGCGCCATCGCGAACACGTAGGCGAGCAATCACCGAGAGCATGGCGAACTGTGCGTCCAGGGCGATGCGCGGACGCTCCCCGCTCGTGTCTGCGAAGCGGAGGCAGCCACATGGCCAACAGCGCGGCCAGGGTCAGCAGCAGCAGATGGAAGTAGCCGAAGGTTTGCCACAGCCGGATCAGCAAAGCCAGCACGATCCGCAAAGGATGAATCGTGGCCTCGACGTTGTAGCGAAAGAATTCAGGATTGCCGAAAACAAAACCGGTGCGCCAGTAGTGGTAGGCGTACCAGGCGGCGAGCGGCAGCAGCGGAACCAGAAGCAGGAACGGATTCTGCAGGCGGCGCCGGAAAGCTCAATCGCCATTCGTTTCCATCCTTGAAGCGGGCAAGCCGTGACCCGAAGATCCCACGCCAGCAGCGCCAGCGGCGCCAGAATCGCAGTCTCTTTGGTCAGGCTGCCAGCGAGAACCAGAGCGCCGTCTCCCATCCTCTGCCTTTCACGTAGGCGCGCAGGCCCCAGAAGGTAAATCCCGCGGCCGCCAGGTCGAGATGGACCAGAGAGCTTTGCGCGAAGAATACCGGATAGAGCGCGGTCAGAATCGTGGTCGCGATCGCGACTTCGATGTTGGCGACGCTCTCCGCCAGCCGGAAGAGGCCGAGCAGAGCAAACGCCGCGGCCAGCAGCATGGCGGTGCGGGTCACGACCGGCGCGAAGCCTGCCAGCTTCCACCACAGCGCCAGATAGGCCATCACCAGCGGCGGGTGAGCGTTGGAGACGCTGGAGTGCGGAATCAGGCTTCCGCTCAGCAGCAGATCGCGCGCCGCCGGCACGTAGTATCCGGCCTCGTCCCAGAAATAAGGCAGGCGCAGCAAGGGCGCGTGCAGCGCCATGAGCGCCGCAAAGGTGAGAGCAAATACGAGCACGGACGGGGTGCCGCGCGAGAGGTGGCGAGCAGTTCTCAAAGCTGCGGTCTAGAGGACACTCTGTCTGCCCGGCTAGTGCACTGGCCCGGGGGCCATCATACGCGGATCCAGCTTGATCTCGCCAAACGTGCTTTCGTATCCGGCCACATTCTGCTGCAGGATGGCCGACAGCGCCTTCGCCTGCTGCGGGCTCAGATAGATGCCCTGAAAATTGTTGACTTCCACCTGGGTCTCGCTTTGCTGCTGCAAGGTGCCGAATACCAGGAAGAAATCCCAGACGTTCACCCGCACCTGCACGCTGTTGGCGTAGTTCTCGCGATAGTCGTTCGCATTGGTCAATTTGATGTTGGGCTGAGTTGGGTTCGACATAGGAGAGTCAGTGTAGCGGGATTGCGGCGGAGAAAGAAAGTGGGAAGTGGCGCCCGGCACGAAAGGTGCGGTTTTCCGCCAGACCCCTAATGCGGCCGCACGCGCAGGAACACGATCCCGCCGACCGGATGAGAGCCATAGATCGCCTTCAAGTCCTCGGGCACGCCGTACCAGGTAAATTGCGCGCCCAGCCCAGTCGACAGGTGAGGGATATGTCCCACTTCACGTTCGTAACCCGCACTGTAAGCCTGCACCCGGGTGAAATAGCGCTCGCTGAATCCGGGCGGCTCCGGATTTTCACCGAGAAGCAGTTCGTTGGTGCGATCCACATTCTCGATCCGCGTCCAGGCGTAGTTGCGCTGCAAAAATCGCAGAGTCGATTCCAGAAGGTAGCTGTTGCCCACGTTGCCACCCGCGACATCCTGATTTCGTCCCCAGAGCAGCAGCGAGGCCCAGTTGCCATTTGTCATGCGGACGGTTGTATTGCACTGACGCCGTCATGCGCCGGACGTCTTCACTCGGGAGCCAGCGCCTCGGGGCTGTGCAGTTGCGCGATGGAATATTGCAGGCTCCAGTTTTGTCCCGGATTGACTGTTACCCGCGTGGACCACGAATCAATTTTTCCAGAGTTGATGTTCCAGCGAAATTCGTCGGGCTCGCGTCCATGAAAGCCGGAGGCCTCGAGCCGCAGACTGTGGTAGGCGACGCCCAGCGTCACTACGTCTGCCGCGATATGCGTGGAGTCCTGGAGATGATGTCCGAGGGGCGCGATTGGATCTTCCGACGCCGAGGCTCGATGAGGATAAGCGATCGGCCCCATCGCCGGGTCGCCCATGGGAGCCGCATAGACAGACAACAGCGTGTGCTCGCACAGCTTGTAGTCGTACAAAGCGGCCAGCTCCATGAAGAAATCGTGCGGATGTTGTCCATCCACGATGGGGCGCCCGAAAGCAGTTTCGCCCTGCTGGAAGAGTTCCGGGTAACGGCGGTCCGAAACCGTGGCCGGTTCGAAGCTGAGCATGGTTCTGATCGTGAGGGTGCCTCTGCCGAATTTTCGTTGCGCCATCGCCATCCACCAATTGGTGGAAAATAGTTTGTCGGCGCCGCGCGGCCCGGTCTGCTGCAATCTCGCTCAGGAAAGCTTCGCCGTGAAACATCAACGTCCAGCCACCCTTGGTGATCATCAACATGGAGGACGGCGTGGAGTTGGGTTCCGCATCGGTGCCCGACGTTGCGTGCTGCAACAGCGATTCGATGAGCGACTGGGATCGCATCTGCGGCATGCCTTCGTCCATACCATTCATGTACCCATGCCAGGCGTTGACTGCCGGGAGCCGGTTTGCCCAGGCATGTCCATCGTCATTCCGGAGTCGCCGTCCTGGGCATCGGCCGGGATGGTCGAAACCAGAAAGCAAGCGCCCACGAGTGCTGCCGCGATCGGCAGCAAAAACGTTTTCCGCACGATGATCTCCTCAAGTTCCACCGGGTGGTCGCGCGGCCACCGGGTCAGCGGAGCGGCTGCAAAATTACGCCGATGCGATGGGCTGAAAGGCGCGACTTGCGAGTCGTGGCCTTAAGCCAAGCCGGCTTTAACCGCAGAGGTTTTCTGGGGCGGATTCTAGATCCGCAGAGGCGTAGTTCCGGGTGGATCGGCGGACGGCAGCGCCAATTTTCGCAGGTTGCGACGAACGATGGTCAGCGTCGTGTTCTGGCTCGAATCGGCCGACGACGTCAAGTCAACAAACTCCAACTGCGAGCTGAGGGAAGATTGCAGGATCGCCGAATCGTGTCCGCTCTGGCAGCAGCGGTAGCTTACGGGCCTGGAAGATGGAGCGCCGTCATGGTGGTGGCAGCCCGCAGGCTGCGGCTGCGTAACGTTCATGAGAGCGGTATCCTGTCCCGCCGTCGCTGCCGCGGAAATAACCGACAGCAGCGTCACAGCCATCCACTTTGAGATACGATTTGGCACCGTGTTCATTCGATGCGCCATCTTATGTGAATGATACAAGCAAGTGAATGATACAAGCAGTGGAATGATACTTGCCATCCCAGTCATCAGTTAAAATAAAACCCGGGTAAAATAAATCCGGGCCGGGATGGCGGAATTGGCAGACGCGTTGGACTTAGGATCCAATGCCCAAAAGGCGTGCAGGTTCAAGTCCTGTTCCCGGCACCAAAATCCCAAGCCATTTGAGAATAGCTACTTAGTCAGAAGGCTAGTCTCCCTCACTGTCGCTGGAGCTGCGTTTTTCAATTGTTCAAGTTCGGCCTGAACCTTGGCCCACTCCTTTGGCTTTCGCTTGATCGTATAAGGCGCATCCGGATGCCCAAAGAATTCCAGTAGTTCGGCTTGAACTTCCGGGGAAGCGCCGCGGAAATTCTGCTTGGCCAATGTTTCGAGCAGTTTTGCATGGGTCTCGTCATTGAGACGATATTTTCCCGGTCCGTCTATTCGACCGGTGTCAAAATTGTCGTTAGGCAGTTGCAGTCCATCAGTCCCTACCTGGCCTAGCAGTAGTCGATAGCGATCCAGGGTCGCGTTAAAGCTGGCCTCGAACATTCGTTCTGTCTCAGGCGTTGGGGTTCTGAGTTGCAGCACCTTCAAGGGCCCGAATTTGGGAAGAATGCGAACCAGGAAGGCGAGAAATCTTTCGCCGAACGTGGGCGGCTCGTATTCGTGTCCCCAGTTCTTCTGGTAACTTGCGCGAGAAAGATTGTAGAGAAACTTCTTTTTCGTCATGCCCGGCTGATCCTTCATGATGTCGTTTTTCTTGAGACTCCAGGCCACGCGAGTCGCCTTGGGAAGAAGCTGGCTGACGTCATGACGGTAGGAACCGATCACCTTATCTTCGTTCGAAAGAACCTCTTTCAGATCCAGGCCGTAGGTGTCCTGGAACGCCTGTTCCAGTAACGGAACCGACACTCCGAAGCCAATAAAGTCGTGGTAGCTGTCGGGAGCGTATCGTCCGTGCGCTACTTCCAGCACGTCGAATCCAAATTCCGTCTTTACGTGCGCGAGTTTGTCCTGTTCGTAGCTGACGGAGTCGCCATATTTCTTTTTCAACTTGGGATAGAGGATCGGAACCGCGCGATTCGTGCCCATGGGATGACCGTCATTGTCGGCGGCGTAGTGAGCGAGTGCGCCAAGCGCAAACGCATAACCGTTGATGTCTTTGGCATCCCGGAGAAGAGCCAGGACAAAATCTCCGCTGCGCACGTAGTGGGTCAAGTCGCTGAAGAAAAAACTTCCGTGCGGATAGTACCCCATGTCCTGGATAATGGCCCCGCCATAGGCATAGCCGTGCGCTTCCTTGATTTCCGCTGCGGTCGCACCGGGAAAACGCTTTAACAGCAAGGGACGGATGTTGGTGTCCCATACGCTGTCAACGATGGCTTCGTGCGCGAGAACGGCATAGGCTTCGGTCTCGGTTGGGCAGCCCAAAGCCAGAACAAGCGCCATGACAATGGCAAAGGTTCTCACAGAAAAAGTTCCTCGGTGTGTCCCATTCTGCCCATTTTCAAGCCTCCGTGTCCGCTTCCTCCCCGGAATCGTGCATGATTTGGATGCTGGAGACCCGAAACCGGAGGTACCAGGAATGCCCGCTACGGACCCTCCGCCGGTCACAATTGCATCAATGCTAGTGCATTTTGCGGCTATCCGCATGTTTAAATGGGGTGATAACGCAAGCAGCTCACAACCCGAAACAAACTCTACGCCTCCAAGCACTTCGAGTTGCTATGTCTCAAGTGCTCTCACAAACGCCGGTGGGCCAGCCGCGATGGCTTAAATTGGCCGCGCTATCGGTGCTGGGTCTGGCGCTTGTTGGCATCGTCCTGTTGACGGTCTTCTGGCCCTTTCGGCTGGATACGGTCACAAAGGAGCTGGCGGACGAGAGCGACAGCAAGGTGACGGCGGGTTCTTTTCACGCGACATACTTTCCCCACCCTGGCTGCGTCCTGGAACAGGTCATCTTCCAACACAATCCAAAGGGCGGCACGCCGCCGCTGATCACCGTTAAAAGGCTAACGATTCGGGGCACCTTCTCCGGCATTTTTGCCAGACACCTGAAACTGATTCTGGTGGAGGGCATGCATATTCTGGTCCCTCCGCTGGGAAGTGAAAATTTCAAGACGCCCCAAAGATCGTCGGTGGTGGTGGATGATCTGGTAGCGGACGGAACGGTTCTCGAAGTGGCATCGCGCCAAGCCGACTCTCCGCCGCTCCGGTTTGCGTTTCATGGATTCACCATCAGCCATGTGGGCAGCAATGCGCCCGGCAGCGTTCAGAGCGACGCTTTCGAATCCGGAACCGCCGGGTGAAATCACCACCACCGGGAAGTTCGGTCCATGGAACTCCGACAACGTGGGCAAGACCGCTGTATCCGGGGACTATCGCTTTGAACACGCGGACCTGGGCGTGTTCCCGGGAATTAGTGGGCTGCTTGCTTCATCGGGAGAATATGCCGGCACGTTGGAGCATATTGAGGTTCAGGGAAAAACCGACGTGCCGCTCTTCGCCGTAACGCGAAGCACTCATCACCAACAACTCCAAACTCAGTTTCACGCGATTGTGAATGCCGAAAACGGAGATGTTTTTCTGCAGAACGTGAATGCGAATTTTCGCGATACCAACATTTGGGCCGCGGGAAACGTCTCGGGGCAGGCCGGTCAGACAGGCAAAACCACGTCACTCACAATGGCCAGCAAAGACGGGAGAATTCAGGATCTTCTGCTGCTCTTTACCCAGTCACCCCAGGCCCCGATGTCGGGCGTCGTCAGCTTCAACGCAAAAGTTTCCGTCCCGCCGGGAAAGGAACCATTTTTGAAAAAATTGGAGTTGCAGGGCGACTTTGGCATTGACGGCGGTAATTTTACCAAGTCTGATACGCAACAGGGAGTAAACAGCCTCAGCCGGGGCGCTCTCGGAGATAAGAATCATAAGCCTGGAAACGATGATAGCGATTCCCGGAACGTGTTGTCCGACTTGAAAGGGCACGTTCTTCTTAGAAACGGTATCGCCACGCTCTCCAATCTTTCGTTCGGCGTCCCTGGCGCCTTGGCCGAAATGCACGGAACCTACAACTTGATCAGCGAGAAGATCGATCTTCATGGAACGTTGAAAACCGTGGCCGAGATTTCCAAGACAACTCACGGAATCAAATCGCTGATGCTGAAAGTGCTGGATCCTCTTTTCAAAAACAAACCCGATGGCTATTTGGCTCCGGTCAAGATCACGGGTACCTATGACCATCCGGAATTTGGATTGGACTTAGGGAATGGAGCCCACGATAAGAACCAGAACGTTAAGGTGCACATGCCAGACGTTTCGCAAGTGCCAAAGCAGTGATAATTCTTCGATTCAAGAGATTACCCAGCCTACCTTCAGTCACAGAAGCACATCAAAAGGCAACTATGTTTAAGTTATCCCGAGTTTGCGTAATGTTTGTCGTGGTTGCCTGTACAGCCCAATTGGCGACTTCGCAGACCACGAATTCCGAGTTGCCGGATAGTCCATCCCATGCCAAGGAATCCTATGGACAACCCTCGGACTCACCTACAAACCGGGAAGTGACGTGGCGTAGTCTGCCCAAAGACTTTCTTCACGATCAAAAAGCCATTTGGCTGTTGTTTCCTGGTCAATTGGCGAAGGGACACTACTGGCTTCCCACGCTCGCCATCGCGGGCGGGACTGCCGGGCTGATTGTCGCCGATCCCCACGCGATGCCCTATTTTCGTTCTCATTCGCGAAATCTGGACGATGTGAATGACACCTTCGACGCCCCAATTACCACCGCCGAGGTGATAGCCCTACCGGCATCACTGCTAATTGCTGGTTACGCCCGGCATGACTCATATCAGGTGGGAACGGCATTGCTTGCGGGAGAGGCTTACGCCGACAGCGCTGTGGTTGACTTGGCAATCAAGGCAATCACCCGAAGGAAACGTCCTTCGGATGTGGCCCCGGGGGCGCCATTCAGTGACACCTTCTTCAATGGCGGGAAGTCACCGTTAAAAGGAAGCAGTTTTCCGTCCGGGCACGCGGCCGGCGCTTTTGCGGTTGCCACAGTGGTTGCGACGCGCTACCACACCCATCGTTGGGTGCCGTGGGCGGTGTACGGCTTCGCCACCGCGATCAGCCTTTCCCGAATAACCACCAGCGCGCACTTTCCCTCGGATGTGTTTCTTGGTGCAGTGCTCGGCTATACCATCACGCGCTACCAGGTGCTGCGTCCCCAGTGAATGTGTAGCCCTGTAGCAACGACGACGGCGCGGAAAAGAGCCCCGTGTGAAATACCTGCGGGCCCTGGCTGGGCCGCCACCAGATCTATCGCGACACAGCGGGATCCAGCGCGAGGCGCCGGATCCCACTTCCTGCCTCGTCCTAGTGCGACCCTACTTTCACGGTTCCGCCTGTGTTCACTGGAGTCTTCTTTTTTTCCGAGCCAAAGGTGATAGGACCGATGGGGATGTAGCAGGTGTTCTTGCCGGCTGGGTAGCTCACTTCGAACTTCACCACTCCCCCGGGGTTGATAGACACACCCCCGGGCGGTGTGTAGGTTCCATCGGCGTTGATGGTGATCGTATTAGAATCGGCGATCGGAATTGCTCGTTCTGCTGCCATGGCTGGCTCCTTTCAAGAGCGACTACTTCTTTGACTGGGGCCTGAAATTGGGATCGGATAGCAATGCCTGCGCGTCGGGGTCGTGCGCCAGACCCTGCGCGGGGAATCCTTTCTGGATTCCTTTTTCCATGAACTCAATGGCCAGTTTGCGTTGGCCCAGAACTTCATAGATGTCTCCCACGCTGATCAGGACACCGGGATCGTCGGGCGCAAGGGCGAGCGCCGATTGTAGACGGGGAATAGCTCGGTCGGGAAGATTCTTTTTGGCGTAGAGAAAGCCCAGACCGACTTGCAGGTTGGCATCCTGTGGTTTCAGCTTCGCCATTTCTTCAAGCAGGACGAGTTCCCGTTCCCGGGCGGCAACGACTTTGTCTTTCTGGTTCAGCCAGGAATAGGCAAGGGCCAGGTTTTCCCATCCGACATAGTCTCGATCATTGAAGCGAAGGGCCTTCTCCGTCATGGCCGCAGAGTCCGCGTAACGCCCTTGCTGGAGATAGAGATATCCCAGGTTGGCATAGGCAGGATAGCTGGGGCTCAGCTCCAGCGACTTCCTGAGGGCCTTCTCTGCATCGGGAATTTTCTGCGGATCTTCAGTATCCAGATAAACCGCGCCGAGATTGAAGTAGGCCTGAGCATTGTCCGGAGTCAAGTCAATGGCGTGCTTCAATTGCGCGACAGCATCATCAAATCGCCGCTGCCGGTCATAGAAAAGCCCCAGCGAGTTGTACCCATCCCAATAATCGGGGCGGAGATCGATGGCTTTCGTATAAGCCGCTTCCGCTTCGGCAATGTGGCCCGCGGTTTCATAGGTGTGGGCCATTCCGCTGAGGGCGTCGGCATCGCGTGGATTCAGATCCAGGGCGTGGCGGAATTCCTGGATGGCGAGATCGTGCTTGCCGGTGTCGTCGTGAATGTTGCCCAGAGTGACGTAGGTTCCGGGAAGGCGATCGTCAAGTTCGCTGGCGCGCTTGCAGCTGGCAAGGGCCTCATCGATCCATTTCGGATTTCGGTCGACCTGATATTTGAGGCGATAGGCTTCGCCCAGCGCGGTATAGCCGATGGCGAAATGTGGGTCGCTGTTCACGGCGTTGGTAAGAGCGGTGACGGCGGAGTCGAGATTGCCCGGCTTGTCGTAACGTTGGATGAGTCCAAGCGCTTTCAGATAGGACTCGTAGGCGGCGGGGGTTACGCTTTCGCCCGCGGTACGAAGCATCTCCGGCGTGATGGCCAGGTTCATCATTTTCGCCAGGCGGGAAACGGCTTCGTTCTCCAAGGCCGCAACATCGGCGGCGCGGTCTTCCAATTCCACCGCCCCGAGCTGACGCAGAGTCCTGGTTTCGATCAGATTGACGGTGAGGCGCACGTCCTGCCCGGCGCGCTGAATGCTGCCTTTAACCACGACTGTGGCACCCAGATCGCGCAGAGCGGTGGCGGGGTCATCGACGTGGCGCTGCCGAACCACGCTGGCGGGAACCACCCAAAGCGATTGCTGGCCTGCCTCGAGGTTGGACAGCTTTCCGGTCATGCTGTCCATCAAGCCTTCGGTGATGGCTTCGGTTTCGGGATTGTTCCCGATATTGTCGAAGGGCAAGACCGCGATGTGCTTCTCGTTACCGCTGGAGAGGAGCGAAGCCAGACGGGCGCGAATCGGAGCCGACGCCAAGACAGCCGCCAAAAGCAACAACAAGAAGACAAGCGCAGACGCAATCCACCAGCGGTACGGGCCGGCGTTGTTCCACCAGCGCTCGCGGCGGGTGGCGCTCAGCGGGGACCCTCCCGTGGTCAGGCGCTCCAGATCAATACCGAGTTCGCGAACCGATTGGTAGCGGTAGCGTGGGCTCTTGACCAGCGCCTTGAGGATGACGTTTTCCAGTCCGGCAGAAATCTGGCTATTGAGTTTGTGCGGCGACTCCGGTTCTTCATTAAGTATGGAATTGATCAGGAGCGGCCCATTGGTGCGTTTAAAGGGCAGGCGGCCGGTAGCCATCTCGTAAAGCACAACCCCGGCGGACCAGATATCGCTGCTGACGTCGGTAGGTTCGCCGCGCAATTGCTCAGGCGCCATGTAGGGCAGGGTCCCCGTGATCTCCTGGGAACTCGTCATGGTCGCGGTCATGTTCTGATTGCCGTCGGCGGTCGCCAGGCGAGCAATGCCAAAGTCGAGTATTTTCAGGCGCCCATCCGGCGTGATGCGCAGGTTGGGTGGCTTGAGGTCGCGATGAACCAAGTTTTGCTCGTGAGCTGCGGCCAGGCCGTGCGCCAGCTGTATTCCCAGACTCATGACTTCGCGAGGCGGCAGCGGGCGTCCGGCAATCTTGGCATCGAGATTGAGACCAGGAATGTACTCGGTGACCAGGAAGTCCACTCCCTTGTCCCGGCCGAACTCGTGGACCGTGGCCACATTGGGATGATTCAGGCGTGCCAGCAACAGTGCTTCTTTGCGGAAGCGGCGGCCGGTGGAGTCATCGTCCAGTGTCCCCGGCGGGAGAACCTTTATGGCGACGTCGCGGTCCAGTTCTTCGTCGTGAGCGCGATACACCACCCCCATGCCGCCCGCGCCAATTTGCTCGAGGATTCGATAATGCTTGAGAACCTGCCCGACCATATGCACCGCAGCAAGCGCGATATTAGTCGAACCAAAGGCAGAGGGGAAGAGACTTCAGAGAAGTGCGGCAGGCCGGGGAAAAGGCGTATTCCCTTTGCGGGCTTGAACCGTGGCGCGCCCTAAGCAACCCGGCGGCAGCCCTTGTGGAACCACATCCAAGGCTCCATGCATCTAATTCGTGTGCCTTGCGGAATCATTCTCCGTTCGGAAGTACGCTGTGGCGGATCTTCGTCCGAGGCGTGCGGACATTGCGGCACAAGCGTGTGCGAGCTGCACGCCGAGTCGTGCGAACTTTGTGACCAGATATTCTGCAGTCCCTGCTTCTCTCGCCATCTCGACAAACCACATGCAAAACCTTCGCTACCGGTCACCCAGGTTGAGTCAACTCAGGTTAAGTCAACACACGGCAAGCTGAAACGACAGGCCGGATAATAACGGCTTTTGTGCCCTGCTAGGGCTCGCCAGCGAAATCTCGAAGGACAACCTGGATTTTGTTACAGCTTGCTCTTTTCAATCGCGCGGGCTATCTTTTCTGCCGCATAGTCTTTCCGGCGACAAACGCTTTCCGATGAAGAGAGGATGTTAACCATGAAAAAGATACTGACGTTGTTGTTCGCATCTGTGCTTGTGCTCCCGCTGTTAACGGCAGCGTTCACCCAGGATGCCCCAGCCGCAGGCAAAGAGGCGCGGTGGGAAGGTAATGTCGTAAGGCTCAGCCCGGATAAATCTACGCTGACGGTCCGCAAGACAAGTTCGGCGAATGACGAGAGGACCGTCCAGTACGACAGCTCGACGCGATGGGTCAGTCAGTGGCACGGCAGCGACAAGGTCGAGAACATTGACGCCAGCAAGGTTGCGGAACATGATCGCGTGATCTGCAAAGGAACCTGGGACAAGGATGGCGTACTGCATGCTACCTTGATCTCGAAGCGGCTTTCCCATTAGACGAATCGTGGGTTAGAAGAATCCGCGTGGCTGGCGAGTTACGGATCAGGAATTTGAGCTGTCATCCGCCACACACGCCCACAATAACCGTCTCCAGCCGAGCCTTTGCTCTAACCAGCGGGCAATCGCAGTATTTTGTCTGACGTGGCTGCTTAGGTGCTCGGGCGAGACCTGCTTCCATGCGCTATCCTGCTCACGTCTGCCATCCAGGACCCGGGCCTCAATCTTTCCATCCGCACTAATACGATATTCTTTCACCGGAACGTGGCTCACGGACTCAAGCTGCGCGTTTTGCATCGGGGGATCCTCCATTACTCTTTAAGGATGCGCCGACCTGTCTCTCATGGCTATACCCGCAACCCCGTATAGTCCGGTCGGGGATGTTGTATCCGGCTAAGCAGTATTTCTGGGTATGGTGACTGGAGCGGAGGAATCTGAGACAGATGTACGTGGTGCTAAACTGGCGTTAGCGTAGCTGGAGGCGCAGGCGGCATGAATTTTGCTTTCGTCATCTTTCCTCCATTTTTTGGCTTTGGGTTTCTCTTCTATTTCATTCCCTCGATCGTGGCCCTGGCCCGCAGCAAGCGGAATACGCTATCCATTTTTCTTCTCAACCTTTTTCTGGGATGGACTCTTGTGGGATGGGTTATTGCCCTGGTGTGGGCGGTAAAGGTGGACGACCATCCCGCGCCGGCTCGCTAGATGAACAGGTCGCTGTCCCCCTGGTTCAGGGAGTGCCGGGCTAGCGTGGCAGACTTTTGCCGGGCGATGCGCCAGATCAATACCTCCGCTTCCAGCACTGAACGATCGGATAAGTCCAGCCCCAGCGATATGTGCCAGAACAGCTGATCCTTCTCGAGTTCGGAGATCGGGAAGTCAGTCGAAGTGTGTAAAGAATTCAAATCGGCACCCCAAAAAGGACAAAAAGGCTTCAACCACCGAGGGCACGAAGGTACACAAAGGAATTCCTTAGTGATCCTTCGTGTCCTTGGTGGTTCAAGCTCTTCATTGGAATCACGGCAACTAAGACGACTACTAAACGGAACTGGCGGCAAATTCAATAGCCCGAATGAGCTATTCGCTTAAACGGGCTATCGTCCGCTTCAGCCGGCTTTCTTCTCCCGCCTGACCTTCGCCCACCGCGCTCGCTGGGCGGCGGCGATCTTGCGACGAGATGACGCCGACATCGTGCGTTTGCCGGGCTTGAGAGCTTTCTCCTCGCCCCTTACCTTGGCCCAGCGCGCTTTCTGGGCGGCTGCGATGCGAGCGCGTCCCTTGGCCGAGATTTTACGGCGAGCTTTAAATCCGTTCTCGCCTCGGTAAACGCCCGCAAAAGCTTCAAGTGCTGCATTCAATCCTGATAGCTGCTGCTGTACCCGGTCACGTTCCAGTTTCAACTGCCTCATAACCCCAGACAAGTTTGCCAATGTGTTTCCCCCCTCGGAGCAGGATTGTACCAGAGGGCGAACCGCGACCGTGGCCGATCTTGACTGCCGCTTGCTCTTTTCACCTTCCAGGTCTATCGTTCCTGCCGCACGGTCTTCCCGCTGAAAATGCACAGGTGAAGACGGAGGTGAAGAGATCATGAGAAAGCTACTCGCACTATCTTTTGTGTTCGCGCTCGCGCTCCCGCTATCGACAACAGTCATCGCCCAGAACGCCCCGACGCCGGAGGCTCCAGCCGCCGAGAAGACCAAGGGGGCGCGTTGGGAGGGGACAATCATCAGGAGCAATCCGGATACTTCAACGCTCACGGTGCGCAACGCGGAGGGCGCCGAAATGGCCATCCAGTACGACAGCTCGACGCGATGGGTCAGTCAGGAGCACGGCAGCAAGAAGGTCAACGACATCGATGCCAAACAGGTTCAGGACGGTGATCGAGTGATCTGCCGCGGCAACTGGGAGAAGAAGGGCGTACTGCACGCCACCCTGATCTCCAAACGGCTCTCAAACCCGTAGACGAGTCTCTCCTGCCGTCAGACGACGACTAATCTCCGAGCAGGCAGAACAGTGTTTGCGGAAGTCTGGCGACGGTCGCTGCTGCCTAGAAGGCCGCCCCCGCCGGTTCGAGAATGCCTTCCGGCTCGGCGTCCGCTTCCGCGGCCCGCGTGTGCGTTCGTGCCACCAGCATGTAAATCGAAGGCACGATGAACAGTGTAAATAGCGTTCCGATAATCATGCCGCTGACCAGCATGATTCCGATGCTGTTTCGCGCTCCGGCTCCCGGACCCTTTGCCAGCACCAGCGGGAAGTGACCGATCACGGTGGCGGCAGTCGTCATCAGGATCGGCCGCAGTCGCGTTTCGGCGGCCTCGATAATCGCGGCCAGCTTGTCTCTTCCTGTCTCCTGCAAGTGGTTGGCGAACTCCACGATCAGGATGCCGTTTTTCGACACCAGTCCGACCAGCGTGATCAGTCCGACCTGGCTGTATATGTTGAGCGTGGTCAACCCCAGGAATGAGAACAGCAGCGCTCCTGAAATCGCCAGCGGCACCGACCCCGCGAGAATGATGAAGGGATCGCGGAAGCTCTCGAACTGCGCCGCCAGCACCAGGTAAATCAGGATGCCGGACAACAGGAACGTGCCAAGAAACTTGCTGCCCTCGGTCCGGAGCTGGCGCGATTCGCCGGCATAGTCGACGGTGAAGCCCTGCGGCAGAATCGTCTTGGCTTCGTCTTCGAGCATGCGCAGCGCCTGATCCAGCGGAACTCCCGGCGGCACCACTCCCTGAATCCGCACCGCGTTGAGCTGCTGAAATTTCTTCAGCTCGCGCGGCTCGGTCGTGGTGCTTCAGGGTGGCAAAGGTGGAGAGCGGCACGAGCTTGTTCTGCGATCCGGTGACGTAGATCTGCGAGAGTTGCTCGGGCGTCAAACGCTCCGCGCGCTTGACCTGCGGAATGACTTTGTAGCTTCGGCCCTGAATGCTGAACCGGTTGACATAGTTTCCGCCCAGCAGGGTGGACAGATCCTGTCCGGCCTGGCTCAGGTCAACTCCCTGCGAGCGCAGCTTGTCGCGATCGAAGACGACCTCGGCCTGCGGCTGGTCGAACTTCAGGTCGGAGTCGGCGTAGATGAACAGACCGCTGGCGAAAGCCTTCCCCACCAGCTGCTTGGCGAAGTCGAGCAATTGTTGCGGCTCGCCCGGCGAGGCGATTACGAAATCAACCGGGAAATCTCCGCCGCCGGGCAGCGGAGGCGGAGTCAGCGGAATCACGCGGATGCCCGCGATCTTCGACAGCGGCCCCGTGGATTCGAGCAGAAGTTGTTGCGCGGTCTTTTTCCGCTCGCTCCACGGCTTGGTCACCATGCCGCCGAAGCCGCCGGTCGGCGACGTGATCTGAAAGATGCTCTGGCTCTCCGGGAACGCGTGATAAACGTCGTACACCTGATTCGTGTACAGCTTCGTCTGATCGATGGTCGAGTTCGGAGAAGCCTGGATCACTCCGAAGACCACGCCCTGATCCTCCGCCGGCGCCAGTTCCCGCTGCGAGAACATGTAGAACGGAATCATCAGCACGGCGACAATCGCCCACAGCGTGAGAACCACCGGCCGGTAGCGCAGCGTCCCCGCCAGAGTTCGCGCGTAAGTCCGGCGTACGCGATCGAAGCGGCGATTGATCCAGCCCGCAAATCCGCGCTCGGTGTCGCCCGCGCGCAGCAACTTCGATCCCATCATCGGAGAAAGCGTCAGCGCCACGATTCCGGAAACGATCACGGCTCCCGCGAGCGTGAATGCAAACTCGCGGAACAACGCGCCGGTCAAGCCGCCCTGAATACCGATCGGCGCATACACGGCGGCGAGCGTGATCGTCATCGAGATGATCGGGCCCACCAGTTCGCGGGCGGCGTCGATGGCAGCCCGTTGCGGAGACTTGCCCATATGAATGTGGCGCTCGACGTTCTCCACCATGACGATCGCGTCATCCACCACCAGGCCGACCGAGAGCACGATGGCAAGCAGGGTCAGCAGGTTGATGGTGAAGCCGGCCACCAGCATCAGGAAGACCGCGCCAATCAGTGAAATCGGGATGGCGACGACCGGGATGAGCACCGAGCGCATCGATCCGAGAAACAGGAAGATGACGACGATGACGATGAGCAGGGTCTCGGTGAGAGTGCTGAGCACCTCGTTGATCGCATCCTGAATGTACGCGGTCGAGTCGTACGGAATGCCAACCTTCATCCCCGCGGGAAGCTGCGCCTGGATGCCTGGGATCGCCGCGCGAACGTTCTTGATCACTTCCAGCGAGTTGGCGGTCGGAAGCACCCAGATTCCCATGAAAGTCGCGGTCTCGCCATTGAAGCGGACTTCCTGGTCGTAATTCTGCGGCGCCGAGCACGACGTCGGCAATCTCGCCCAGTCGAACCACCACGCCGTTGTCGTTCTTCACCACCAGCTGGCGGAATTCTTCCGCGGTGCGTCAGGTTGGTGTTGGCGACCAGGTTCACCGACACCATCGAACCCTTGGTGCTTCCGAGGGCCGAGAGGTAGTTGTTCTGCGCCAGCGCGTCGTGCACGGCGGAGGGCGAAATGCCGAGCGCCGCCATCTTGTCGGGCTTCAGCCAGATTCGCATGGCGAAAGTACGGTCGCCGAGGATGTCGGCGCGCTGCACTCCGCTGATGGCGCTGAGTTTGGGCTGTACGACGCGGGTCAGGTAATCGGTAATCTGGTTCTGATCGAGGTCGGCTGACGAGAAGCCCGATATACATCGCGGCAAACTGATTGTCCGCCGTTTGCAGATCGATGACCGGCGCCTCGGCTTCGGGCGGCAGATCGTTGCGGACCTGCGCCACCTTGGCCTGGATCTGCGTGAGCGCCGCGTTGGTATCGTAGTTGAGCTTCAGGTGCACGGTGATGGTGCTGAGGCCCTGAGCGCTCGACGACTCCATGTAGTCGATGCCGTCGGCGCTGGCGATGACGCGCTCCAGCGGAGTGGTGATGAACCCGCGAACCAGATCCGCGTTGGCGCCAACGTAGGTCGTCGAAACCTGCACCACCGCGATGTCGCTGCGCGGGTACTGACGCACACTCAGCGAGCGGATCGACTGCAACCCGGCGATCAAAATCACCAGGCTGACGACGATCGCGAGGACCGGTCGTTTGATGAACAGATCGGTGAACTTCATTTAGCTGTCCTCGGGCTTGGGAGCGGGATTATTTCCGGGCTGGACCTTGTTGTTGACCTGGACCGCAGCGCCGTTGCGCAGCTTGAACACGCCCGACGTCACGACTTCATCGCCGGGATTCAAGCCCGAAACCACCGCCACCTGGTCGCCGCGCGAGCCTTCGACCTTGACGAACTGTTGACGCACGCCGCGGTAGGTCTGGCCTTTCGGATCTTTGAGGTCGGTGATGACGATAGACCGAGTCGCCATAAGGGGCATAACTGATCGCGGATGCCGGCAGAGTGATCACGGGGCGGCTGGCGCCCTGAGCCACTTCCACCTGAACGAACATGCCGGGCCGCAATTTGCCTTCCGGATTGGAGAGGGTCGCCTGCATCTGAACATTCCGGGTGGTCTGGTCGACTACCGAGTCGAGAGCCGTCACCCTGCCCGTGAACACCTTGCCCACCAGATCTTCCGAGGTAACGCGCAAATTGCGGCCGACCCGCACCTGGCCGAGCGCCTGCTGCGGCACGACCGAAGTCCACATAAATTGGATTGAGCGACTGGAGCTGAACGACGGCACTACCGGCCGGAAGGTACTGCCCGAGATTGACCTTGCGGATGCCCAGGATCCCCGAGAACGGCGCCCGAATTGTCTTGCGCTCAATGGTGGCGCGGATCTCCCCCACGTTCGCTTCGGTTGCTTTTTGCTGAGCCGTGGCCTGGTCGTACTCCATCCGGGAGATGACGCCCTCTTTTACCAGCTGCTGCATGCGGCCATAATTCATTTTCGCGAGATCGCGCTGCGCCTCGAGCGACGCCAGTTGGGCCCGCTCCTGCCGCGTATCGAGTTCGACGAGGACGTCGCCTTGCCGCACCGCCTGGCCCGACTCGAAGGTGATTCGCGCCACCGAACCCGGAAGGTCCGCGCTGACCATGACGCCGTGAACGGCCTCCATCGTGCCGATCACGCGCAGTCGTGGCCGGCCACTGCTCCTTTTGCACCACAACGCTCGTGACCGCTTCGGGAGGCGGCTGAAACGCAGCGGCGTGCACCGCCGACTGAACCTGCTTGAATTTCATGAAACCCAGGGCCGTGAGCAGAACCGCCACTACGCCCAGCATCAGGAACATTCTCTTTGCCATGACTTCCCCTTGACTTCCCCTTTAGACCAAAAGCAAAAGAACCAGATAGCAACGCAGCCGCATTTTCATTCAATCCGCAGCCGCTGATTGGCAACATCCGCACGCGTAAACCGCGGGTGCCCTATCCTCAGGAAACTCAACGTGGGCTTGAACTTCGCCCCCGCAGCCAAATCGTTATTAAAATTTGATTCAGCACCGACCCGGCAGGATTCGCGCGATTCAGCCGATGTCACTATTTTTTCTTTGTCGTTGCGCCTCACATAACATTGACAATTTGCAAGAACCGTGTGCAATCCTCCTGCAAGCCAAATCATCCCTTCATGAGATATGTCGAACGGCGAAAGTCAAAATCGACACCCCTGCGAAAAGAATTTTGGGATCATGAGGCAGGTTTCCTGGGGTTCAGGCGGGCGGTCCACGGCTATCTATCGCTGAGCGCTACTCGGGCCGCGAAGACTATCTGAGCCGCTACGAAAAAGCGATCGACGAACTGGTGAAGGAGCGTTGGATTTTGGATGAAGACCGTGCGCTCTGTTGCGTCGTGGCGGCGCCGAGTGGGATGAGGCCACGAAAATGAGGCGACGAGATAGGACAGTCCTCGCCGCGCGGAGCAGCAGCGTTTCTCGGTTGCCGCGGGATGCGACCAATAATTTTGCGCCACGTGCATCCCGCTGCTTTACTCGCTTACCACGCGAGCTTATTTACTGGCCTGGACAGACTGAAATTCGGGCACTCCCAATTGCCAGAACAGAAAAGCCAATTCATCAGCCGTTTCGTCGTCGCGCTGCGTCTTGGTCGAGCCCAATCCGTGACCCGCGTCGTAGTCGACGCGTAGCAGCACCGGCTTGCCGCTGCTGGTCGATGCCTGCAGACGTGCGGTCATCTTGGCCGCCTGCCAGGGGGCGACGCGTGGGTCGTTCACTCCCGTAGTCAGGAGCACCGCGGGATATGGTGTATTCGGTTTTACGTGTACGTAGGCGTCCATGGCGTACAGCCCTTTGAACCCGTCCGGCTCTTTGACCGTGCCGAACTCGGGGATGTTGGCGGGACCGCTGGCCATGAGTTCGGAACGCAGGGAATCAGAATCGCCCACTCGAATCAAAGCCGCGCCGAACAGCTCAGGGCGCTGGGTAATGGCGCCGCCGATGGTGACTCCTCCCGCGCTGGTGCCTTCGCCGGCGAGGTGAGCCGGTGAGCTGTACTTGTGCTCGATCAGATATTCGGCGGCCGCCACCATGTCATCGATGGTGTGCTGCTTGGTCAGCTTCTGGCCGCCGAGATGCCAATCCTCGCCGTATTCTCCGCCGCCGCGCACATGGGCCACCGCGAACACTCCGCCGCGCTCAAACAGCGCCAGCAGCGTCGGACGAAACACCGGGTCGAGTGTGATCCCGTACGCAGCCATAACCTTCCAGCCAGGTGGGATGCGATCCATCCAACGCCATCCCGCGTTTGTGAACGATCGAGAGCGGCACCATGGTGCCGTCCGCGCTCTTCGCCTTGACCTCTTCCGATTCGACCTGGGAATAATCCACGGGAGATGGGGGCACCAGACCGGTGTCAGTCAGTTTGCCGGAAGTGGCGTCCAGCGAGTACCACAACGGCGATTTTGTCCATGACGTCAGCTCCAGCCAGGCTCCGGGTTCGCTCGGATTGGTAGTCAGGGACTGGATGGCTCCGTCAAATGGAAGTTTCACAGCCTGAATGTTGGAGTTGTCATAGGGCAAACGACGCAGCCGCCCGATGCCGCCATCAAGATCTTGCACGTAGAGGGCATCGCGGGCCGAAGAGATGTTGACGATCACGACATCGCTCGCAGGAACAATTTCGGTAGCATGAGCCGGATCGGGATTTTCAAGGCTCGTGCGCAGAACTTTGAAGCGGGAAGCATTTTTGTGGGACATCAGGAAGAGACTGTCTCCGTGCACGTCGAAATTGGTCACCGCATCCGCTTCGTCCGCCGCTTTCTTCCACGCGGTCTTCGGGCTGGCTCCGCCCGCAACCGAAGCGACGTAGATATCAAACTCCCGTTTGACCCCATGAATCACTAGTCCCACAAGATATTTAGGGGCGCCCGGCGGAAAGGCGAGCACTGAAAAATCATTCTCCGTTACCTTCACAGACGGGGACACTCCATATCCAAAAATCGCCTCTTCTTTATCCGCGTCCGTACCGAGAATGTGATGATAGGTGCGCAGTTTCTGATACTTCGCGGCTGGCGGAGAGTCCGGTCCCAGCTTCTGGGCGCGCGTGTAAAAAAATGAACCATCGGGCAGCCAACTGGGCTGTCCGAATTGGCAGCGATCAATAGTGTCGCTCAGGACTTTGCCGGTCGCGCTTTCGACAACGTGCAAAATGCTGTCTTCCGACCCGCCCGGGGAAACTCCATAGGCCACATACTTCCCGTCCAGCGACGGCTGAAAGTAATCGATCGAAAAATGCTTGCCGTCCGCCGTGGTGAGCTTCTCGGGATCTACCAGCAACCGTTCCGTCGCGCCGACATTGTCCCGCACGTAGAGCTTGCGATTGTCCGAGCCGGGTTCGGTCTTGAAGTAAAAGTAGCGCCCGCCCCAGACCTGAAGTACGGATACCACGCTGCCCGCATTATCAAGGCTTTTAACGCGTTCCCGTAACTGATCGCGGCCCGGAATCTTGGCCAATATCGCGCGTGCGTAGTCGTTCTGCGCTTTCATCCAGGCGACTACTTCGGCGTCATTCGTACTCTCGAGCCAGCGGTATGGATCTGACACCTTCGTGCCGAAGTAGTCGTCAGTCACTTCACGCACTGGCGTATCGGGCAATTTGGATTGGGCTACAGCGAGAGCAGAAGCAATCGCGATCGAAACCAGCAGGAACTTAATCAGGTGCCGCATGAAAAGTTGTTCCTTTCGCAGATAACGTTGAATTTCTCTTTGATCTTTTACCCTTACCTCGAAATCCTTGCACTCGAAAACGGGGGCTATTCTACATCCAATTCATCTTTTGCCTCGGTTGACGGGACCGCCGCTTCCGCTATTTTTCGTCTTTCAGAGTATTTGTCGAACCATTGCGGCGTGCGCTGGACAGCGTCGCAGGCTAAAATCGCGAAGCTCTCATTCACACCTCTGGATGCAAACGATAACGTCAGGAAGAGAAAATTTGCTGGACGATACTTTCGCAGACATGGCCCGGGCAGACAGGCGGGCGCGATGCGCCTGCGCCCTTCAAACAAAATCGGAATCAGAAGGCCGCAAGAATACCCGCTCGTCTACGGTGTGGCGGCGATTCAGGGTTGGACAGCGTTCAATCCGAGATAGACCGCCCAACCGGCGATGACCAGGATCATAACTCCTGAGGTAGCTCCCAGTATTTTGACCAGGGGAGTGATCTTGTTCACCTTGGCCATCAGTTCTGACTGTTCCTGTGCCATTTGTGACGCGGATTCGTCGAGGAAAAGTTGATCGTCCTCTTGCATGGTAAGCGTGCTGCGATAAATGAGGAGGATGATTAGAACTGCGGTCAGGACGCCCCACGCGATCAGCAGCCACAACAATCCTGGAGTCATAGACCACCTCGGTACCGATTTCGAGCCGTTCCCGGAGGCCTTGTTGCGGATCTCGGTTGTGGCCCCACAACCAGTTCTACCCAGGGAAGGGCCCCAACGCGGAATTATAGACCTGTTGGCAAGACCCGGCGGGGTTTTTCGGGCCTGCATCGTGAGTGCGCGCCGGGTCATCTAAACAGCTGGTAACTGTATAGCTGGCAAACGCGTTACCGGCCAAAATTCCGCCGCGAATTTGCACCGCGCATCGGCGGCCGGCTTTGCTATAATCACGACTGGGCCGAATACGGCTAGTCCTTTCAAGGAGATACCAATGGCGACGACTACGACCCCCGAAGTGAAGCCAGCAGAAACCAAGAAGGCGCCCATTAGCCTGACCCCTAACGCCGTCAGCAAGGTGAAGGAAATCATGTCGCAACAGAATCCGGTTCCTTCCGGCCTGCGCGTGGGCGTGGTGGGCGGAGGCTGCTCTGGTTTCTCCTACTCCATGCAGTTCGAAAACGGCTCCGGCATGATGGACAAGGTTTTCGACATGGACGGTTTGAAGGTCTACGTGGATGCGACCTCGGTGATGTATCTGAACGGCTGCATCGTTGACTACGTCGAAACCCTGGAGGGCGCAGGCTTCAAGTTCGAGAATCCGAACGTGAAGAGCACCTGCGGCTGCGGATCTTCGTTCAGCGTGTAAGTTCTCAGCAGAATTCTGCAAAGCCTCGTCGCATCGCGATGAGGCTTTCGTTTTTGTAGCGCCGGCATCCTGCCGGCTGTCGCGAGGGCGTCCCGCCCTCGCAGCAGAAACTCCTAAGATTGCTACGAAACCCCCATCGGGTGGCAGGAATAGGTCTTAACCACCAACCACACTTCCCGGCCCGGCTGCAGTTGCAGGGAATCACGCGCCGCCAGGGTGAGATGAACCTCCATCTCCACTCCGCAATTTACTTTCGCCACCACGATGACATCGCGCTGCGCCAGGGAAACCACTCTGCCGGGAATTATGTTGCGGGCGCTCAAGCCCGACGGGCTGAAGCGAGGCCAGCAGAATGTCTCCGGCGCGGATTCCGACCCGCAGGACGGAACCCACTTCAGCCCGCACCATCGGCGTCTCGAGTTCGACGTCGCTTCCGGTGAGCTTGGCAGGCCATGGTGCCTCGGTCGGGATTGGAAGCGACCACCGTGGCGTCAAAAATATTTTCGAAGCCGGCCAGTTGCGCCACCGTTTCCTGCAGCGGCGCGGTCATGACCTCATGGGGAGTTCCCTGCGCAATCGCCCGGCCGTTTTCCAGAACGATCACCCGCTCACCCAGCGCAAAGACTTCTTCCCGGCTGTGAGTAACGTAAACCACGGGAATGCGATGCTCCTGGTTCCAGGCGCGCAGGTCATCAATGATCCTGGACTTGGTGGCCGCATCCAGTGCCGCCAGCGGTTCGTCGAGAAGAAGGATTGTCGGATCGATCACCAGGGCGCGAGCCAGAGCGACCCGCTGCCTTTCCCCGCCGGAAATCTGTCCCGGCCGGCGCGAACGCAAGTGCGCGATCCGGAATGATTCCAGAATCGCGGTGCTGCGCCGTTGGCGTTCCTTGGCCGGAAGCGACGAGATTCCGTACTCGACGTTGCCCTCAACGCTCAGATGCGGAAACAGCGCCAGGTCCTGAAAACATAGCCGACTTTCCGGCGCCGGGCGGGACGTTGATTCCGGCCGCGCTGTCGAAGAAGACGCGTTCTCGCAATCGCGATTCGGCCTGCATCCGGGCGGGTCAAACCGGCAATGCAATCCAGCAGCGTGGTCTTCCCCGCCCCCGACGGGCCGAACAGGATGGTGATCCCGGGAAGAAGCGCGATGGAGAGGTCGAGTTCGAAGTCTTTGCTCTGGTCGCTTGCGAATTTGCACGGACACGTCGCGTGAATCCGCGGGAGCGGATGTCGGCACAGCGACATTGGTCAGAGTTGACTCCATGGAACTCAATTCAAAATCGATAACCACCAAGGACACGAAGTAACACGAAGGAACCCTACGATGATTTCTTGGTTTCCTTCGTGATACTTCGTGTCCTTGGTGGTTGAATGCTTTTACCTCCACACCCACACCCGCCGGTTCAGCGCGTACACAATCGAAAGCACCGCGAACGAAATGATCAGCAACACCAACGCCGTCGCATTCGCGCCCGCGTAATTGAACGCCTGCACCTTATCGTAAATATCAATCGAAACCGTTCGAGTCACGCCCGGGATGTTGCCCCCGACCATCAGCACGACGCCAAACTCGCCCATGGTATGAGCGAAACTCAGAGCCACACCGGTCACCAGTCCGGGAACGGACAAGGGCAAAATCACGCGGAAGAAAGTTCTGAGTCCGGGATGCGCCCAGAGTCTGCGAAGCCGCGATCAGCCGGGAATCCACCGCGGAAAACGACGCCGCGAAAGGCTGCACCGCGAATGGAAAACTGTACAGGATCGAGCCGATGACCAGGCCTTCAAAGGTAAATGCCAGGGTGTGACCGGTCAGCGCTTCCCAGCCGCGTCCCAGCGGGCTGCGCGGCCCCAGCGCTACCAGCACATAGAAACCCAGCACGGTGGGAGGCAGCACAATGGGCAAGGCAAAAACTGCTTCCGCAATAAACTTCCAGCGCCAGCGGGAGTAAGTGATCCAGTAGGCGACCGGAAGTCCCACGACCACGAGCACGGCCGCCACCAGCGATAGCCAGCCGGATGGTGAGCCAGAATGCCTGCCAGTCCATCAGCGTTTTCCTCTTCGACCGGTTCTTCGTGAAGTGCGACTCGGCGAAATCTAGTTGCCGAGTGCGATTCTTTCATCTTAAGCTGGAATTAATGTTAGTAAACTTTTGTAAAGCTTGCGCACACGGCACATCCGTGTCGCAAGATGTACCATCTATCATAGTGGATCCTACGGCTTGGGCGCGTTCCACTGAAGCAAGTGATTCTATCCGCAACCTGACCTCCGGTGTCGGGTTTAATGGACTATGGGACGTTTGGGGCTGAACGTCAAGCCTCAACATTCAAGCTGAGCTTTCGGATTAAAGCGAGGATGACGTCGTGAACCTGCTCAAACGCCATTGGCTGATAGCGAGTCTGGTGGTTGTGGCCATAGCTGTCTTCGCCGCCTTTCAGTTCAAGGGCAACGACAAGCCGCAGTATTTCACCGCCAAAGTGGACCGCGGCGACATTCGCGAAGTGGTGGAAGCCACCGGCACCATCAATGCCGTGACCACGGTTCAGGTGGGCTCGCAGGTTTCGGGCACGATTTCGCGTCTGAATGCCGATTTCAATTCGCGGGTAAAAAAAGGACAGGTGGTGGCGCAGATCGATCCTTCGCTGTTCGAGGGCTCGCTGCTGCAGGCCAAAGCGGACCTGGCCAACGCCAAAGCCAATGTGGTTGCATCCCAGGCCAATCTGGAAAAAGCGCAAGCCACCGCGCTGCAGACCCGCGCGGACTATGAACGGACTGCCGGACTGGCCAAAGAAGGCGTGATGAGCCAGCAGCAACTCGACCTGGCGAAAGCCAACGCCGATACGGCGGATGCCGCGGTTGCCGCGGCCAAGGCAACCATCACCCAGGCCATCGCACAGGTGCAGCAGAAGCAGGCGGCGGTGACGGTGGCGCAGACCAATCTTGACTACACCACCATTCACGCGCCGATCGACGGCACGGTGATCGCCCGCAGCGTGGATGTGGGCCAGACGGTGGCGGCTTCGCTTGCAGGCGCCTACGCTGTTCACCATCGCGCAGGACCTGACCAAAATGCAGGTTTACGCCAGCACCGATGAGTCGGACGTCGGCATGATCCACACCGGACAGATCGTCACCTTCAAAGTGGACGCGTTCCCCAAAGACACATTTAGCGGCCGGGTGTCGCAGGTGCGCTTGAATGCCACCACGGTGCAGAACGTGGTCACCTACAACACCATCATCGATTTCGACAATCCGGACCTGAAGCTGTTTCCCGGCATGACCGCCTACATCACGATTCCGGTCGCCGACGCGCCCAATACATTGCGCGTGCCCAACGGCGCGCTGCGCTACAAGCCGGACATGCCCGCCGACCAGATCCGGGCGCTGTACAAGCAATATGGATTGATCTCAGGACAGCAAGCGGGAACTCAGACAGCAGGCAATCAGGGATCCGGGGACACCGGAGCTGCCAGCAAACAGCGGCGCGCTCATGCGGAAGGCACGCAAGGCGGCGGAGAAGGCGGAGCAGCGGGCAGCAAACGCGCACTCCGCGCGTGGACGTGGCCGTGGTCTGGAAACTGCGTCCTGACAAAACTCTCGAGCCGGTGAGGATTCGCACCGGCATCACCGACCACACCGTCACCGAGGTCGCGCAGGTGCTGAATGGCCAACTCAACGAAGGCGACGAATTGGTCACCGGCGCGATGACGCCAGGTTCAGCGGCGCCACGCGCGCCCCGGGTCTGGGCGGAGCGACGCCGCGGGGAAGGTAAGATCGGCGCAACCGAAAACTGAAATGGCGACTATTTCACAATCCGCCGTGAAGCCCGGCCAGCCGAAAGCGGCCGTCAGACCCTCATCCAGATCGACGACGTACACAAATACTACGATCTGGGCGAGACCAAGGTGCACGCGCTGCGCGGCGTGAATGTCCGCATCGAGCGCGGCGAGTTCGTCGCCATCATGGGCGCCAGCGGCAGCGGCAAATCCACCTTCATGAATATCCTGGGCTGCCTGGACAAGCCCACCACCGGCCGCTATCTGCTGGAGGGCATCGCCGTCTCCGAGCTGAGCAAGAAGGAACTGGCGACCATTCGCAATCGCAAGATCGGTTTCGTGTTTCAGGGATTCAACCTGCTGTCGCGCACCACGGCGCTGGAAAACGTCGAACTGCCGACGCTCTACGCGCAGATCAGCAAGGAAGAAGGCCGGAAGCGCGCGCGCGAGGCGCTCGAACTGGTGGGACTGGGAGATCGCATGGAGCACTTCCCTTCCCAGCTTTCCGGCGGCCAGCAGCAGCGGGTTGCCATCGCGCGCGGACTGGTCAATCGCCCGGCGATCCTGCTGGCCGATGAGCCTACCGGCAATCTGGACAGCCGCACTTCGGTCGAGATCCTGGAAGTGTTTCAAAAACTGAATGACGATGGGCTGACCATCGTGCTGGTCACGCACGAACCCGACATCGCAGAATTTGCCAAGCGCGGCATTCACTTCAAGGACGGCACCATTCGCCGCGACGAACTGGTGAAGAACCGGCCGGTCGCGGCGGAGGTCCTGAAGAATATGCCGGCGCTCGAGGATTGAGGCCTCTATGGATTTATTAGCGATCATTCGTATCGCCATGCGGGCCCTGGCCCGCAACAAGCTGCGCTCCATCCTGACCATGCTGGGCATCATCATTGGAGTGGGCGCGGTGATCGCCATGGTCAGCGTGGGCCAGGGAGCGCAGCAGCAGGCGCAGCAACAGATCGCGGCCATGGGATC
Source organism: Terriglobia bacterium (assembly GCA_963812465.1). GTDB lineage: Bacteria > Acidobacteriota > Terriglobia > Terriglobales > Acidobacteriaceae > JAIQFF01. The sequence continues at coordinate 80,626 of CAWEVE010000007.1, read as the reverse complement.
CAACATGCTGTTTGTGCAGTCGGGCACGGTCAACCGCGGCGGCATGCGCATGGGCTGGGGCGCCACCAAGACTCTGATTTACGACGACATGACTGCCATCATGCGCGAATGCCCGTCGGTGAAGGCGGCCGCGCCCGGCAGCCAGGCTTCCGCCCAGGTGGTCTTCGGAAATGACAACTGGGCCACCAACCATCAACGGCACCGAGCCGCAATACTTCGATATCCGCAGCTGGCCCATGGCCGAGGGCTCATCGTTTACGCAAGATGACGTGACCACGGCGGCCAACGTGGCCGTCATCGGCGAGACCGTTCGCAAGAACCTGTTCGGCGCGACCGACCCGATCGGCCAGACCGTCCGCATCAACAATCTGTCTTTCAAGGTGGTCGGGCTGCTGACTCCGAAGGGCACTTCGGCCGCCATGGGCCAGGACCAGGACGACATTATTCTGGTCCCGATCACCACCCTGCAGAAGAAAATCACCGGGCAGGACTGGCTGCGCTGGATCATGGTTTCCGCGGTCTCGAAGGACGCCAGCTACACCGCGCAGCAGCAGATCACCGCTCTGCTTGCGCGACCGCCACCGCATCCGCACCGGACAGGATGACGACTTCTTCGTGCGCAACCTGGCCGACATGGCCGACCTGGCCGATCAGAATGCGCGGCTGTTCACCATCCTGCTGGGCTTCGATCGCCAGCATTTCGCTGATCGTCGGCGGCATCGGAATCATGAACATCATGCTGGTCTCGGTCACCGAGCGCACCCGCGAGATCGGCATTCGCATGGCCATTGGCGCCACCGAAGGAGATGTGCAGCAGCAATTTCTGATCGAGGCGGTCGTGCTCAGCGTTGTGGGCGGCGCGATCGGAATTCTTTCCGGCATGGGAGCTTCTTACCTGATTACGCAAACCCTGGGATGGCCGGTCCTGGTTTCTCCCACGGCGATTTTCGCGGCCGTGCTGTTTTCCATGGCGGTGGGAATCTTCTTCGGCTTCTATCCCGCGCGCAAGGCGGCGCGCCTGGATCCGATTGAAGCGCTGAGATACGAATAGCGGGACGGCAGGCGCAGCGACCCCGCGATCGTTGGGCCGGGAACGGGATCCTCACGAGCCGCGAAGCGGCGCAAGAATAGAGCCCACGGCGCAAGCCGTGGGTACGTAGCGCAGCCAGATCAAGCCCCGAAGGAGCGAAAGAGCCGTTCACCAATTCCCTACCTCGAATCCGCGGTCGCCCACATCAGAACCTCGCTTTGAATCGAACGTCTATCGGTACGGATGAAACGCGTCATGCAAACGATTCTTTCGCCCCTTCGGGGCTCGCATCTTCTTGCTCTTACCCACGGCTTGCGCCGTGGGCTTTATTCTTGCGCCGCTTCGCGGCTGCAAGGCCTTGAATCGGACACCTCCCTTTCTCGTCAAGTCAACTTTCGTGTAGTCCTCCACTGAATCCCCCGCACGGTTTCCGATTCCCATTTGGAAAAAATAAAACGGATTCGCTCCTCATCCGTCACTGAACTCAGATCGCCTCGACGTGATACTCGTGGTTCGGTGGCTTTCTCCCTCCGGGTGACTATGAATCTGTGTGCTCGCGTTTACGTTCTGATGTTCCTGTACTCGATCTTTTATGCCGCGCCGATCTTCGGTCAAGGTTCGAGGATTCATTCCGACCACGGACCAGTCTCCATCGAAGACAGCGCGCAGGCGCGCAAACGGGAGCTGTGGTTCCAGCATGGACGGGTCGTGCCCAGAGAATCAGCGGCGGCGCTGCGCTATCGGGCTCATCGGCAAAAGCTGCAACTGCGGGCATTGCGCTCCGCGCAAGCGCACGCCGCCGGTGTCAACCTGCTTCCACATGACGGCGCCACCACCACCTGGAAACCGCTTGGGCCTTTGCCGCTGGCCTCGGACGCCAGTGGATTTGGAGTGCAGGATTACGGATGGGTCGCAGGGCGGGCTACCGCCGTCGCCATCGATCCCGCCGACGGCTCCGGCAACACGGTCTATATCGGCGGAGCATTTGGCGGAGTCTGGAAGTCCGTCAATGCCGGGCACGCTCAGCCCAAATCCTTCAAGTGTTACTTGGACTCCTTTGACCGACGACCAGCCAACGCTGGCTGTGGGATCGATCGCGATCCAGCCTCAACTCACCAGCCCCGATTCCGGCAACAGCGTGATCCTGGTGGGGACGGGAGAAACCAACAGCTCCGGCGACTCCTATTACGGCCTGGGTATTCTGCGTTCCCCCGATGCCGGCAAAAGCTGGACACTGATCTCGCAGGACGCCTCGAGCACGCATTCCTTTGCCGGCCTGGGCTTCAGCAAGATCGCATTCAGCACTTTGAATCCTAGCCTGGTTGTAGCCGCTGCCGCGGGAGCGACGGAAGGATTGTTCGAAGGACTCGAGGATCCAGTCATTGCCAATCGCGGACTGTACTACTCGAACGACGGTGGACAGTCCTGGAACTATGCGCTGGTAAAAGACGCGGGGCTGGTGATCGATCCCAGCTCAGCTACTTCCGTTGTATATAACGCGATCGCCGGAGCAGTTTTTTGCCGCGATTCAGTGGCATGGCATTTATTCCTCCACCGACGGCGCCAATTGGAGCCGCCTGAACAATCAGCCGGGCGGGCTGGGTCCGGTCGCCTGTCCCGCAAGCCCTACCACGCCGAGCTGCCCGATTTATCGCGGAGAGTTTGCGGTCGTCCCCGGGCGCAACGAAATGTATTTCTGGTATGTCGACGGAAACAGCGCCGACCAGCTCATCTGGCAAACCAAAGACGGCGGCGCCACCTGGACCGAGCTTAACGACGCGGGCATCGCCAACTGCGGCGACTTGTTGGGCGGATGCGGAACCGCCCAGGGCATCTACAACCTGGAACTGGCCGCCATTCCCGATGGACAGACGACAGACCTCTATGCCGGAGCCGTGAACCTGTACAAATGCAGAATTACCAGCGCGTCTCCTACTTGCGGCGGCACCGCGCCGGATACCTTTATCAACCTCACCCACGTTTACGGCTGTCCGCCGGACTTCGGCTCCATCGCCCATGTGCATCCCAATCAGCACGCCCTGTCGTTTCTGCAGATCAACAACAGCACCCAGGTAGTCATGTACTTTGCCACCGATGGCGGAATCTACCGCGCCCTGGACGGCTACGCCGGGCTGGCCAGCGGCACCTGCGGGACCAGCAACCAGTTTGACAGCCTGAATCAGAAGCTGGGCTCGTTGACGCAGTTCGTTTCTTTTTCCCAGCATCCCACCGATCCAAACACGCTGCTGGGTGGCGCCGGGGCGAACGGCTCGCCCGCAACCAGCACTTCGCAAAGCGACCCCAGTTGGCTGAATGTGAATGCCGGCGATGGCGGCTACAACGAAATTAATCCCGACAATCCGACCGAATGGTTTACCGCCAACACCGACGTAAGCATTCAGCGCTGTTCTCTGGGCGTCGATTGCCGGGTGCAGGATTTTGATAACGGGCTGGTGGTCGGCAACGCGACCGTGGGCGGCGACTTCGGCGCATTCTTCACTCCGTTCATTCTTGATCCCCAAAATTCCGGAGAACTCATCGTAGGTACTTGCCGGGTGTGGCGGGGCGCGACCGATGGCACCGGATTTTCGGTACTGACCGATAATTTCGAGACCGGAACGGCGGGAAGCTGCAGCGGCACCGAAGTCAATCTGGTGCGCGCGCTGGCTGCGGGCGGCATCAAGAGCACAGCCGGCTTCTCCAACGTGATCTACGCCGGCACCGATGGCCTTGGTCCTATTCTCCCGACCGGCGGCCATATCTGGGTCGCGACCAACGTCAGCGGCGGCCCGAGCGCCTGGTTCGATCGCACAGGTTCCACAAATCCAGGGACGTACCCGGTTTCCGGGATTGCTGTGGACACCTCGGACGCCACCGGCAAGACCGCTTACATGACCATCATGGGATTTCACGTCTCCCATGTCTGGAAGACAACCGATGCCGGCGCATCCTGGACAGATTTCACCGGAAGCCTGCCCGACGCGCCCGCGAATGCGGTGTTGGTCGATGCGGCGGCGAGCACGGTTTATGTGGGAACCGATGTCGGAGTTTTCGCGAGCAGCACAGCCAGCCCGAACTGGGAGGAGGTTGGACCGGCGCCAGGCAGCGTGCCAGCCGGTTATTTGCCCAACACGGCAGTCACGGCGTTACGCATGTTCAATTTCGGCGGAACCAAGAAGCTGCGAGCCTCCACCTACGGACGCGGAATATGGGAACTCACGCTGGCGGAGGCTCCGGATTTCCAGTTTGCCATCGCGGACAGCGCTTTGACCACGTTCGCCGGACAGAACGCCACTTTCACCGTCACCCTGCAGGCTCAGGGCGGCTACGGTGCTTCGGTCAATTTGAGTTGCACGCGCCGGGCAACGTCGCCGCCGCCAACTTGTTCGATAACCCATCCAGCTTTGACTCCAACCGGCTCGGGCAAAACTTTCAACGTGAGCGCGGGCGGACCGGTCGGCGATTACCTGTTCAACGCTCATGGAGTCGGGACTGATACCAACACCACAACCCGCGATTTCGCTCTGACCCTGCACGTGGTGGACTTCAATCTGAGCGCTCTCGCTCCGGCCAGCTTGACCATGAATCAATCGAGTCTTTCCGGACCAGTGGCGTTTCAGGTGACGGCAAGCGGAGCATTCAATGACGCGGTAACGCTGGCGTGTGCATGGTCTGCCCGCGGGAGCCGCTTGCAATTTTCAGCCTGCCGGTTCGGTGAGTCCAATCGCCGGAAGTCCGGTGCCGCTGACGTTGAGCATCAGCACCGGCGCGAGTACGCCCGTCGGGACATATGCAATCACGATTAGCGGAACGACCACCGGCGGGTTCAACCGCACGCAAAGTCTGTCGCTGACGGTTCAGGCCGGCACAGCACGACCAGCAATCCTGACTTCGCGCTGGCGGTGAGCAATCCATCGCTCACGGTTGGCCCCAACGAGCCTGCGGTGTTCAATGGCACTTTGACGACTTCCGGCGGCTATGCCAGCGCGGTTACCTTGAGTTGCGCGGGAAGCGTTCCCGTTGAGCTGCACGCCCTCTCCGGCAAAAGTCGCTCCGACCGCGGCCGGCGCGCCCTTCACCGTGACCACCAGCAGCGATGTGCAGAACACTTACAATTTCAATATCGTAGCGACCGGAACCGACCCGGCGCACGTCACTCATTCGACCGCGGTGGCGCTTGTTATCGGTTTCGATTTCGCGCTCAACAACAATTCCGCCGCGCAGACCATCGCGGCGGGCCAGACCGCAAGCTTTAACCTGGATGCGGTTCCACTGGGAAATGGAAGCGTATTCCCCGGCAATCTGGCCCTATCCTGCGCTACCGCGGGCCTGCCCCCGCTGAGCACATGCTCATTCACGCCAACCCAGGTTTCTTCCGGCAGCGGGGACACAAACGTCCTGTTGAACATTGTCACCAGCACGGCCACCCCGGTATCCGGACGAGTGGTTGGAGTGCCAGGCCGGCTCTGGTATGAGGTGGGATTTTCGCTGGCTGGCATCGTGCTGGTTTTTGGCGGATGGAAAAAGCCTGGGCGGAGCCGGAGAAAGCAGGTGCTGCTGATAATCCTCGGCGTGGTGATCGGCGCATTCGGCGCGTGCGGCGGAGGAAGTAGCGGCGACGGTAGTGGCGCAGGCCACCCGGGCACGCCTCGCGGGGAATTACACCATCACCGTGAATGGAACCGTGGGCTCGATCACCCGCAGTGCGCAGGTGGGCCTGACCGTGCAATAAGGTGAAGGTCTAACCTCTGTTCGCTATTTTCGCCGCGCCCTGGCGCGCCAGTTCCAGTGCGCCTCGCACCGGCTCAATCACGCTGGGGTTGATCGTCGCGTCGGTGCGATCCGAGCGGAGGCTGTTGTAAAAAACCTGCCGAACCAGCGGAGAACTGCCAAACACGCCGCCGGACATGGCCACGGACACGGCGCCGGACGGGGGAAAGAGGCGCTGGATTACGATTCCCGCCAGCTTTGCCAGTTCGGCGCCGGCGTGGGTGAGAACCTCAAGCGCAATGCGGTCGCCTGAGTCCGCCAGGGACAGCACGGTCGGAAAGAGCGCAGCGAAATCCGGCGGCGGCGTAGAATTCGCAGCCATCACCAACTGTTCGATAGTTTGCAGGCGCCAGGACTTCATCAAACCATCGACCGTTTTGGCGGACTCGCCTTCAGCCTCATCCATGGCGCGCATGGCGGCCGCGACCACCGCGCGACCGATCCAATGACCGGAACCCTCGTCGGAGATGGCGAATCCCCAACCGCCGGCGCGCACAGTTTCACCTTGAGCGTTGCGTCCGTACGCGATGGATCCGGTGCCGGCGATCACGATCACGCCCGGTCCGTTGCCGAAGGCGGCCTGGAGCGCGATGACCATGTCGCCGACCACCTGAATCTCGCCGACTGGAGTTTCACCGGGACGGGCTTCGTCGAGAGCAGCTCCGCAACGATCTCGCGCACTCGTTCAGCGACCTCCGGCCCCGCCGCGCCGGCCAGCCCAACGCAAATCCTCTGTATCTGCGACGGAGCGACGTTCGCAACCGCGCAAGCCTGGCGAATGGCGTTGGCAAGGGCTTCGCGGGCTTGCGCCTGTCCGACCCGGACCAGGTTGCTTCCCGCAGCCGTGCCTGCGCCCAGGATCGATGTTTCGTCGCCGATCAGGCAGGAAGTCTTGCTGCCGCCGCCGTCAATGCCGAGGAAGAGAGCCACTAGCGTAGTTCTACCACGAGCCTGCTTGCGCGACCCGAAGCATGAGAAATGGCGTGACCAGATGGGTACCCCAGAGCAGATCGCGAGGGTTTTGCCAGCGAAAGCCCGCTACTCTGAAAACGTTATTGCCGGAGCGGAAGTTTCTTTGCGTCCTTTGCGTCCTTCGCGGTAAAAAACCTGTTCACCGCAAAGAGCGCAAAGGACGCCAAGAAAGCCACGGTCTTAAGTCATGGGTCTGAACAAACTCGACCTTGCGATTATCGCGCTGTATCTGGCGGGCATCACGCTGTTCGGTCTTCGCTTTCGCAAGAAACAGCGCTCACTGCGCGATTATTTTCTCGCCGATCGTGACATTCCGTGGTGGGCGATCGCGCTCTCCATCGTCGCAGCCGAAACCAGCACGCTCACCATCATCGGCATCCCGGGCCTGGCGTACGACACCAACCTGACGTTTCTGCAAGTGGTGATGGGCTATGTCGTGGGCCGCGCCATCATCAGCTTCGTTCTTCTGCCTCACTACTTCCGCGGCGACCTGTACACGGCGTACGAACTGATTGAGCGGCGTTTTGGGAAAAAACTGCGTTCGTTGACTGCCGGCCTTTTCCTGCTGACTCGCGCCGCGGCCGAAGGCGTGCGGGTCTACGCCGTCTCCATCGTCGTCGCCATCGCGCTCGGGACCGGCGAGATCGCCTCGATTGCCATCATCACGGCGCTCACGCTGATTTATACCTTCGAAGGCGGGCTGTCGGCGGTGATCTGGACCGACGTGGTGCAAACCTGTGTTCTACGTCGGCGGAACGCTGGTGGGTCTGTTCACGATTTTGCATCTCGTACCCGGTGGCTGGCCGGTCATTCATAGTCTGGCGGAGAGCGCGGGCAAGCTGAGGGTTTTCGACTTCGCGCCTGACTTCTGGAAGCCCTACACCTTCTGGGCGGGATTGATCGGCGGAACTTTCTTCACCACTGGCCAGCCACGGGACCGATCAATTGATTGTGCAGCGCCTGTTGGCGGCACGGAACCAGCGGCAGTCTGTCACCGCGCTGCTGTCCAGCGGAATCGCAATCTTCTTTCAGTTTGCGTTGTTCCTGCTGATTGGGGTCATGCTGTTTGCGTTCTATCGCGTGCCCTCGGCAAATTTCGGCAAGGCCGACAGGATTTATCCGACGTTCATCATCAGCCAGATGCCGCACGGAATTTCGGGCTTGCTGATTGCGGCGATTCTGGCGGCGGCAATGTCGAACCTGAGTGCGGCGCTCAATTCTCTTTCGTCCAGCTTCGATCATTGATTTTTATCTGCAACGGCATCCCCAAACCGATGAACGGCGCAAGATTCGGCTCTCGCGGATGGCGACGTTGTTTTGGGCGCTGCTGTTGTTCGGACTGGCGGTGCTTTCGCTGCACAAAGTCGGACGCGTCATCGAGGTGGGATTGCAGATTGCCTCAGTGGCGTATGGGGCTTTGTTAGGCGTCTTCCTGCTTGGAGTGCTCACCCGGCGGGCGAATCAGACCGGAGCTATGGTCGGCATGCTGTGCGGATTCGTTGACCGAACTTTATATCTGGCTGGACACCCGTGTGCCGTGGACCTGGTACGTGGCTGATTGGGACAGTGGTGACGTTTGCGGTTGGGTATGCAGGCAGTGTGATGGTGGAGAAGAAGAGCATTTAACCGCAAAGGACGCAAAGGACGCGAAGAAAATAATCGCAAATTCCCATCTTGGCATTTCGTCGTGATTTTCTTTGCGTCCTTTGCGGATTTCTTGGCGTCCTTTGCGGTTAAGATTTGCTCTTCCGCAGCCAGTCATCATGAGAAGTCCCGATCTCACCCGCGAAATCATTGGCGCCGCGATCAAGATTCATCGGGCGCTAGGGCCGGGTTGCTGGAGTCCGCCTACGAGGCCTGCCTTGCCTACGAACTGCGAGAATCTGGGTATGAAAGTCGAACGCCAGAAACCCGTCCCGCTCATCTATGAGTCTGTAAAACTGGATTGCGGATTTCGAGCAGACCTGGTGGTGGAAGGCCGAGTCGTGGTCGAGACTCAAATGCAAAGAAGTCTGCATCCAGTTGACGACGCTCAACTGCTCTCGCATCTCCGCCTGCTAAATCTGTCCGTCGGATTGCTGATTAACTTCCACGTCGTTTTCCTGAAAGATGGCATCAAGCGCCTGGTCAATAATTATCGTGAGCCGATCGGCCTGGTAAGCCTTTAACCGCAAAGTTCGCAAAGAAACGCAAAGCGAAAGGGCCTTTCTCTGCGGTCCTTTGCGGTGAAGCTTTTGGCTCTCACGTATACTTCAACCCCAACATGGAGACAGCCCCCGCCCCGAGCTAGCCCGCGATCTGCGCCTGAGTCACGCGATGGCGGTCGTGGTCGGGCACCATCATTGGCAGCGGAATTTTTCTGGTGCCGGCGGAGATGATGCAGGCGGCCGGTTCGGCGAAGCTGGTTTATCTGGCGTGGCTGGTGGGCGGGTTGCTTTCTTTTTTTGGCGCGCTGACCTACGCCGAACTGGGAGCCATGAAGCCGCAGGCGGGCGGCGAGTACGTTTACATCCGCGATGGCTATGGGCCGCTGCCCGGATTTCTCTATGCCTGGACCTGGTTCCTGATCGCCAAGCCGGCGTCGATCGCCACGCTGGCCACTGGTTTCGTCCGTGTCCTGGGAAACTTCCCCGCGCTGAGTTTTTTGTCCCACAACTTATTTCGACGTCCCTTTCGCCATCAGCTATGGCCAGCTCGTCGCCATCGCTGGCAGCCGTCCTGATTTCCATCCTCAATTACATCGGGATCAAGAGAGCCGGCGACTTTCAACTGGTGTTCACCTTCCTGAAAGTCGCCATCATCCTGAGCATTGTGGTGATTGGATTCAGCTACAGCGGAGGAAACTGGCAGAACTTCGCCGGCAGCTTTACCGGCGCCAAGGGCGGAATGGCCGGGTTCATGGCCGCCCTGGTCGCGGCGCTGTGGGCTTACGATGGATGGAACGACTTGAACATGGTCTCCGGCGAGGTTCGCAATCCGGAACGCAATATTCCCGCTGGCCCTGATCTTCGGCGTGGCGTTGGTGGGCATCCTGTACATGCTGGTGAATGCGGCCGTGCAGTATGTGCTGCCGTCGAATGCGATCGCGGCCTCGCCGCGGCCGGCTTCGGATGCCATGGCCGTGGTGCTGGGAAGTCTTGGCGCCGGCATCGTGTCGGCGGGCATGGCGCTTTCCATGCTGGTGGCCATGAACGGCACGGTCATGAGCGGAGCGCGCGTGCCCTTTGCCGTGGCCCGCGACCGTTATTTTTTCTCCGGCTTTGGCGGAAGTGCATCCCCGCTTTCACACTCCCTCGGTTGCCATCGTCGTGCAAGCGGTACTGGCCATCATCCTGCTGCTGTTGGGCGGAAGCTTTCCGCCAGTTCTTCTCACTGGCGATTTTCGCCGAGTGGCTCTTTTATATGATCGCGGGCAGCACGGTATTTGTGTTCCGGCGGCGAGACCCGCAAGCCGTCCGGCCTTACCGGGTCTGGGGATATCCTGTGGTTCCTGCCCTGTTTGTTCTGGCTTCGGCGGTGCTGCTGTACTTCACGTTTCCGGGACAACTTCCCGAATTCGGGCTTGGGGAGCTCTGGTGATTCTGGCGGGCATACCTGTTTTCTATGGTTTTGCCCGGAAACGTTCGGCAAACACCTGAAATTACACTCGCGATAACGGTGTTTCCGCGAGTTCCATTTCGACATTACGCGAGTTACTGAAGGACACCCCCGCAGGGCACGTTTACCCTTCGCCCGTTTCTCCCGTACCTTAAAACTTCCACCCGGTGCACTCTCCCCAGGCTCGGGTTCCTTTTTGGAGTTCATGAATGCCTACGCCTGTCGGTTTTCAGTTAGGGATATTGCCGGAGCGCAAACTTGATCGGCGCGCGCTAGCCGCCGCCTACGGTTTGTTGATCCTGCTGATCATTGTGGTGATCAACATCGGCTGGATCTGGCCGGATAGTCTGAACATCTCGCGGCAGTATCACGTGACCGAACTGATCCCGATGCCGAGTCTGCAGCCGCAAGCCGTTGAAAATAAAGCAACTCCTCGCATGCTGCACGCCAAGCTGCTGCCTCCGGCTCCGGTCTTCGAAGCTCCCAAGCTCACCGTGCCGCGTGAGATTCGTGCGCCGCAGCCGCAACATACCGAAGAAGTAGCGCCCCAAGATCGAAGTTAACAATTTCACTCCGACCGTGCTGAAGCAGGTCACGGGCGGAGCTCGGCCCTCGTTGATTGTGCACACTGGCGAATTCGGCAGTTCGGCCACTCCGACGGTGAATGCGCCGATACAGAAAGTTCAGACCGGCGGCTTTGGCGATCCCAATGGGATTCCCGGACAAGGCAAGCCCAATGCCCACCTGGTCGCCGCAAACACCGGCGCGTTCGATCTGCCGCCGGGCGGGGGTGAGGGCAATGGTTCGGGCGGAGCCAAAGGCCTAAAAGGCACGATCGCAAGTGCGGGCTTTGGCAACGGAATCGCCCAAGGTGGACAGGGCGATGGTCGCAGCAATGGCCGAGGAGCCGCACGGTGCAGACTGCCGGCTTCGCCGAGCAGCAAGTCACGCGGGCGGAGTGAGGCAGCAGCAAGCCGACGCCGGACCAGCAACGACACCTGTGGAAATTTTGTCCAAACCCAATCCGATTTACACTGAAGAAGCTCGTCAGCTCCGGCTTCAGGGTGAAGTATTATTGGAGGTACTATTCGGAGCAAACGGGCAGTTGCACGTGAATCGCGTGGTGCGGGGCCTGGGTCACGGTCTGGACGAAGCGGCGATCGCCGCCGCCAACAAGATGCGCTTTAAGCCGGCACAGCACTACAATCAACCTATAGATTCCACCGCGACCGTGCATGTGGTTTTCCAGCTGGCGTACTGAGCAGGATCAGGTATTGAAGTAACACAGAGAGGATTTGAGTTATGCGCACTTGGAAATCGATGTTCACCGCTTTCCTGCTGGTCACGTTGAGCGCAATGGCGACAGCAGACGTCCTCATCGCCTGACACGACCGCCAGCCCGCTCCAGCAGCGTCGCCGGCGAACGGACTGCAGATACGCCGCAGCCTGTCACCAATACGCCACCGCCCAGCCCGGCGGCTCCGGTTCCCATGACCGCGCCAACCACCATGGACCAGGTGGTTGACCGCGCCATTGAGCGCGAGCACGGGCTGATCGCGATGCTGAAGACGCGCACGCCGCTGGTCGAGACCTACCTGCAGAACCTGAAGCTTGATGCGGCAGATGGGCCCGGCGCCCAGAGAGGACCACTATTTCTTCGGCCGCCTGGACCTGAGTGATTCAGTCGACCGGCAGGACTATCTTTCGAAAGATACGAGCTTTCAGAAGAGCCTGATGGGCGGCTTCACCAAGTTGTTCAAATTCGAATACCAGCCGATGGGTTTTTCCTGGATGATCTTCGCCGACCGCGAGGACTTCGACCGCGCTCACTACGACTTCAAATACGTGCATCGCGAATTTCTGGGCGACGTGCGCTGCATCGTCTTCGACGTGACCCCCAAAAAGGATGCCGGCAAGGGCCGTTTCCTGGGACGCATCTGGGTGGAAGACCAGGATTTCAACATCGTCCGGCTGAACGGAACCTACGCTCCCGCGGCCGCGGAACGCGCAGTTCTTCCACATGGATAGCTGGCGCCTGAACCTGATTCCCGGCTACTGGGTACCTTCTTACATCTACAGCGAAGAAGGCGATTTCAGCTCCGGTTCGAAGGACAAGATGGCGTTCAAGGCGCAGACCCGAATCTGGGGCTACGACCTGAAGAAGAACGGCAAGGAAGACGAGCTCACCCAGGTGCTGGTGGATTCGTCCGTGAAGGACGAAAGCCCCACGGCGCAAGACGCTTCCCCGCTGCAGGCGCAGCGCGAATGGCAGCAGCAGGCGGAAGACAACGTCGTCGAACGCCTGCAGAATGCCGGCCTGCTGGCGCCCCAGGGCGAAGTCGACAAGATCCTGATGACCGTGGTCAACAACCTTGAGGTCACCAACAATATCGATCTGCCCCGTCCGGTTCGTACGCGTGTGATGCTGACTTCTCCGCTGGAAACTTTCAGCGTGGGCAATACCATCATCGTGAGCCGCGGCCTGATCGACGTGCTTCCCGACGAAGCCAGCCTGGCCATGGTGCTTTCGCATGAACTGGCGCACATCGTTCTGGGACACAACCTGGGCAGCCGGTACGCCTTCAACGACCGCATGCTCTTCTCCGACGAGTCGACTTACCAGAACCTGGGATTCAGGCATGTTCCGGACGAAGAGACCGCAGCCGACAAGAAAGCCGTCGACCTGCTTAAGAATTCGCCTTACGCCCAGAAGCTGGATACGGCGGGACTATTCCTGAGAGAACTCTCCGAACGAGGACCGGGGCTTTCCGCGTTGCTGACTCCGCACTTGGGCAACAGCTTCACCGACGGCAAGGGCGGCATTCAACCGGATGGCGGCGCTGATGACTTCGGCGCCGGCTCTCGATCCCAACAAGCTGGACCAGATTCCGGCATTACCCCTGGGCGGACGCGTCAAGCTGAACGCGTGGGATGACCACGTGGAGCTGATCAAGACGGCACCGGTTGCCATCACCTCGGCGCGCGACAAGATGCCGTTCGAAGTGACGCCCTTTTTCCCGCGGCTGACCCGCTACGGGAGCGGCGGCAATCCAGGTCGCGCCAACCACCGCAAACGCGACGCCTAGCAGCAACTAGGCACGCCTAACAAGTTGCACTAAGCGCAGGCCGGGACCGGATTCACCTCCGGAGTTCCGGCCTTCGTATTTTTGGGGGCAGTCGTTGGCTAGCGGTCGTTGGCCGTCGGTCGTTGGCCTGTGTGTGCCACCGTCTAACCAAGTGTCACCCTGAGCGGAGGCTTTCCGTTCGCTTGCGAATGGAAAGGCGGAGTCGAAGGACCTCTGCATTTGCCATGCGCTCATTTCCGCGGCGGGAATGTTTCGGGGAGAAACGACATCAGATGCCGGCGGTTGACTCAATATGGGGGTCCCCTCGACTTCGCTCGGGGCAGGCTCTTCGGCCGCGTGGCTGACAGACTACTCCCGAGGCTTTCCCTTCCCCGGCAGTCCTACCGGGTTCTCATGGATGCGTTCGCGGAAGCCACCTCGGAGGCCGCTGGCCAGCGACACGCTGGACTCGCCGAACTTGTCCCGCAGGCGGTCGGCTGCCGATAGGGCTTGCTGCCAGCGCTGGCGCCGGCCGTCTTCCAGCAAGTCCCCCTGTCCGGCCTGGGCCTCAAAGGACGACGGCTGTACGCCGAGCAGTCGCACTTCAGCGCCCTTCCGCCAGTTCTTGCGAAACAGCAGCCTCACTTGCGCAAAGATTTCGGTGTCGAGCTGGGTCGGCGACGGCAAGGTGTGGGCACGAGTGATGGTCGTGAAATCCTTGTAGCGCAGCTTGAGCTGCAGGGTACGCGCATGCAGGCTGCCTTCCCGCAGGCGGCGGCCCACCATTTCCGACAGCCGCATCAAGGTGGATTCCAGCTGCTCGGGGTCGGCGGTATCTTCGTTGTAGGTATGTTCGTGGCTGATCGATTTGGGATCGGTGTCAGCGCCGACTTCGCTGTCGAACCAGCCGCCGGCATCTTCGCCGCGCGCTTTGCCCGCCAGAGCCAGCCCCCATTTTCCGAAACGTTGCTTCGAGAAAAGCTTCGTCGAATCGAGCAGAGGTCTCCGACCTTGTGAATGCCCAGGCCGTGCAGATTTTGTTCCGTCACTTTGCCTACGCCGGGAATTTCGCGCACGTCGAGCGGCGCCAGGAATTTTGCCTCTTGTCCGGGAACGATCCAGAGAACGCCGTTGGGCTTGGCCCGGGCCGACGAAACTTTGGCGATCAGCCGCGAGATTCCGATCCCGATCGAGCAGTTGAGTTGCGTCTCCGACTTCATCTTCTGATGAAGCAGATGGGCGGCGCGAAGTGGCGGGCCATGCAGCCGCTCGGTGCCGGTCATATCGAGATAGGCTTCGTCGATGGAGGCCATTTCGACCTGGGGAGAGAACGACAGTCAGCACGCGGTGCACCTTTTCGGAGCATTCGCGATAGCGATCGGGATGGCCGTTGACGAAAATTGCGTGCGGGCAAAGCTTGGCCGCGGTTCGCAGCGGCATGGCGGAATGGACGCCAAATTTGCGAGCCTCATAGGAAGCCGCGGAAACCACGCCCCGCTCGTCGCGCTGCCCTCCCACCACCACAGCTTTTCCCTTCAATTCAGGATCGAACAGTTCTTCCACGGAGACGAAGAAAGCGTCCATATCGACGTGGAAGATCGTCCTGGGGAAAGTGCTCATGGTGGACCACCGGTGATAAGAGCGGGACTCGATTTTATCCAAGCCGGCGGAGCCTCGGAGTAGCACGTGTATCCGACAGATTCATCAACCACCAAGGACACGAAGTATCACGAAGGAACCCGCTCAGAGTCCCGCCTTCGTGAAACTTCGGGGCCTGGTGGTTCGTGATTTTAGCGAGACCTGGCTGGCGATATTCGTCAGTCCGATCTCGTTTATAGTCTTTTGACCGCATTTCGACTCGGACGAGGGCCCTAGGAATGACTCTGCTCAGTTGCCTGCCATCTTACTCTGCGTGGTGCATTCTGTTTGCCGCCGGTCGCATTTGCCCAGGAGCGTCCGTTCAACTACCCGCTGCGCCGGAGCTGCAGAAGCCCGCTGTGCCGGCAGCGGTTCCAGGCCCGTCCATTCGCTCGGAGTCGAAGACACTGGCCGCCGGAAGGCCCGAAGGCGCGTCTCGCCCTGCTCTCGCCGATCAGCTCAAAGTCTCCCAGCGGCTCCTCTTTCATGGCCAAAGTGGAAGATCCAGTTGAAGTTGAGGGCAAGCCCGTGCTCCCCAAAGGAACGCTGGTGGAAGGCCATCTGGAAACAATTCCGGCGCGCCGGATGATGCGCCGTGGGGCACTTCGCATGGTCTTCGATCGCGTCAAGCTGCCCGATGGCACGGTTCAGCCCGCGCGGCTTCGAGCTTTCGTCGACGGAAAGCAATTCCGCCAAGACAGACAGTGAAGGAACCGTCCATCCGACCGTAAGCAAGAAGCGGCTGGCAATTCAGCTTGGCGGCACGGCGCTGGTGGCGAAATTGGCTGACGATCTCTCCGAAGAAGTTTTGGCGACCACTGCCGGCAGCGCACGCTGGTATGGCCTGGCCGCGAGCACTACGTTTCTTCTGCTGCAAAAAGGTCGCGAGGTGAAGCTCAAGCCGGGAGAAGTAATCGAGGTTGATTTGCTGCGGGATGGCTCAACGCTGCCGATGGGCGCGGCCGGCCGGTAGAGTTACTTGAAACCCTCCACCAGATAAAGGTCGGAAAGGGTACGGCCGTATTCGTAAACGTAAGACTTCGAGTCGGGCGTGATGAGGATGGGCCCGATGTCGGTGATCCCGGCGCTGTCAGACGGCATGATTTCCCGCCACGATTGTTTCTCTCCCGTAGCCAAATCAAGGCGAGAAATTTTTGCCGGCAGGTCGCCGGCACGATAGATAAAGAGCGAGCGCCCGTCCGCCGACCACGACACCGGAGTGTTTCCCTGGGGAAAGCCTCGAATGGGCCGGGATCGCCGCCATCCACCGGATACAAATATCCATTCTGGTCAGGACCGACGGCTGCGACCAATTTTCCATCCGGCGAAATCTCCCACTGGGTTGCGCTCACTCCTTCCGGAGTGATGGCGCGGGGCGCGCCACCATCCATATCCTGGACATAAAGCCGCACTCCGTGCCCAGGCTCACTTCCAAGGAATGGAAATCGCTTGCCATCGGGAAACCAGCGCGCGCGCACGTGATTGATGGCATCGTGGGTGAGAGGACGCGCCTCTCCGGCACCGGTTGGAAGCAGCGACAGTTGGGAAGGCACCTGCAAATGGCCTGAAATCACCCATTTGCCGTCTGGCGAAAGGGCGTACGCAGAGCCGTCTCCCAGCCGCACCGCCGGCGAGCCATCGGTGTTGCGAGTATAAGCACCGTAGTTTTCACCGCCGCCTTCTCCGGCCTCGGTAAACACCACCGTCTTTCCGTCGGGCGAAAGATCATCAGGAACCGACCAGTCCAACCAGGAAAGATCCCTCTCCTTGGTCTCGCCGTCGGCCCGACCCACCATTCCGGCGCGCACCGCGTCCAGGGTCAGCAGCAGACTTCCATCTCGCCTTACATCCAGCAGGGTGAGAGTTCCTGGCTCTCTGGTGAACACACGCTCTTTCCCGGACAATCCACACCCGTCAGAGATCGGCCGTTTCCTATCCTGCGTGGAGGTGAACCAGATTTCCTTTCCGTCCGGCGCCCATGCCAGCCCCTGTGCGCTTCCCCATCCCTCGGAAAGAGTTTTTTTGTTGCCCGCGAGATCGACTATCGCGATCGAACCGGCGTCATCGCGCCGGGCCGGGTGATCGATGAAGGCGATGAAATCACCCTTCGGGAGATATACGCGGATGGCTGATCCAGCCCGCCGTTTTGTAGAGCACCTTGCCGATGGGAAATTCCAGGCGGTTCTGTCCCTCCAGGTCGCGCACGATGGCAAAGTTGTTTCCGTCCGGGGACCAGTCCGCCCACTGCACTCCCTCCAACACCTCGCGCGGCGCGCCGCCGCTGAGCGGCACCCGCGCCAAGACTCCACTGTTGATAAATGGCTCAATACTCCGGCTTCGGAGCAGAACCGCCATTTCTCCCGCCGGGGATATCGACAGGACCTCAGCATTCTGCAGACCGAAGGAACGCGACTCGGGACTGCCCGGACGAGTGGAGAAAATCTGGACCGGATCTTCTTCCCATGCGGCGCTGTAAAAAACGGTCTGTCCATCGGGAGCAAAGCGTGCCATGCGGATTCCGCCATGGCGAAACGTGAGTTGGTGATAGACCGGCGGCGCGGACGCTTTGGTCCGGCCCGTTCTGCCGCACCCAGGAAAAACGCGCCCGCAATGGCCGCCAGGGCGAAAAGACCCGCGAGCACGGGCCATAGACGCCTCGTCGGATTTGGAGGCTGCTGCACCGGCTCTGCGGCCGCGGCGCCGTCGGACACTGATGACCCTCGCGCCGCCAGTCGTCCCGAATCCGTATCGCGCTTGAGCCGCTTCAAGTCGGCGCGCAATTCCGCGGCGGTCTGGCAACGCAGGTCGCGATCTTTCTCCAGCGCCTTGTTGATGATCTCTTCCAGTTTGGTTGGAAGCTGCGGGTTCACCGTCGTCGGCGGCGTGGGCGTGTGCTCCAGAATCTGATTGAAAATCACGGCCGAGGTGTTGCCGCGTGAAAGGCTGCCGGCCCGTTCCCATTTCATAGAGCACGACCCCGAAAGAAAACAGGTCAGTGCGGGCGTCCAGAGTTCTCGCCGCGAGCCTGCTCCGGCGACATGTAAGCCGCGGTGCCCACGGTCGAGCCAGGACTGGTCAAATCCGCGCCGGTCGCGGCGGTCGGCATTCCCATCTCGGCGGCAGGCAGAGACACTTCGCGTCAGGGGATTCAGCTTGGCCAAGCCGAAGTCGAGAATCTTGGCGTGCCCACGCGTAGTAATAAAAATATTTGCGGGCTTGATATCGCGATGAACGATGCCGCTGACGTGTGCGGCGTCGAGCGCGTCGGCGATCTGCGTGCCCAGGTCGAGCAACTGATCCAGCTTCAGGGCATGGCCTTCGATGCGATGCTTGAGAGTCTGGCCCTCGAGCAATTCCATGGCAATGAAATGCTCGTCTTCAGCTTTATCAATTTCGTAGATGGTGCAGATGTGCGGATGGTTCAGTGCCGAGGCAGAACGCGCCTCTCGCTGAAAACGCTCGACCGCCTGCGGATCGCGGGAGAATTCTTCTGGCAGGAACTTCAGGGCAACGAAGCGCCGCAGCTTGAGGTCTTCGGCCTTGTAAACCACCCCCATGCCGCCACCGCCCAGTTTCTCTACGATCCGATAGTGGGAGATGGTGCGCCCGATCATTCAGGAAGCAGCCTCAATCGCAGCGTCATGCTATCGGCTAATGGGTTCCAAGTCAATTGCTTCGGGGCGGTTCGACGGAGTTGTGTTGCCCGTCCGGACCTGCCGCGCCCGTTCGTAAACGCGAATATATTCCTTGGCGGAAGCGCTCCAGGAAAAGTCCTTGCTCATGCCGTTGCGCATGAGTTGTTGCCAGGAAGTTTGATCGCGGAAGGCCCGCAGGGCTTCCTTGATCGTCAGCAGCAGAGCTTCGCCGTTGTAGTCGGTGAACTTGAAGCCAGTTCCCTTGCCGGTGCGGGCGTCCCAATGTTCGATGGTGTCGTCGAGGCCGCCGGTGGCGCGCACGACGGGCACAGTCCCGTATTTCAGGCTATAGATCTGGTTCAGCCCGCAAGGCTCGTACTTCGAAGGCATGAGGAACATGTCACTGCCGGCTTCAATCTTGTGCGCGAGCGCGTTGTCATAGGCGATCTTGACCGCAATTTTCTGCGGAAACTGCTTGGCCAGCCGGAGAAACATCTCCTCGTAGGTCTTGTCGCCGCTGCCCAGGGCAACGATGATCATCTCTTCGCGCGCCAGGCGTTCCATGATTTGGGCGATAAGGTCGAAGCCCTTCTGGGCCGCGAACCGGGAGACAATTCCGATCACGGGCAGGCGCGAATCGGCGTCGGTGATGCCAAAGGTTTCCAGCAGGTCCTGCTTGCACTTCGCTTTGCCGGACAAATCCTGGGGCGAGTATCGGGCGACGATGAACTTGTCGGTCTCCGGACTCCACTCGTCATAGTCCACGCCGTTCAGGATTCCGGTAACCGTCGAGGACCGGGTACGCAGCACGCCTTCCAGGCCAAAACCGAACTCGGTGGTCTGAATTTCCTGGCTGTATTTCCTGCTCACGGTGGTAACGAAATCGGAAAACACCAGCGCGCCCTTCAGAAAGTTCACGTTGCCGAAAAACTCCATTCTGGAGATGGTGAACAGGTCCCAGGGCAGCGTGAGCAGGGGCAAAGTGTCCGGCGGAAACAGTCCCTGATATCCCATGTTGTGAATGGTGAAGACGGTGGCGGCGTCGCGGAAGGCCGGGTCTTCGGCATATTGGGTGTGCAACAGGACGGGAACAAGCGCGGCCTGCCAGTCATGGCAATGAAAAATCTGCGGGCACGCCGAGAATTTTCGAGGCTTCCAGCACGGCCCGGGAAAACAGCGCGAAACGCTCGGCGTTGTCGGGATAGTCGCCGGCGGAAGTTCCGTAGAGCGCCTCGCGGTCGAAAAATGGCGGATAGTCGACAAAGTAGAATTGCACTCCTGAGGTCTTACCGCCGCTGACCACCGAGCAGAAGCGGTAACGGTCGTCGAAGGGTATGGTGATGCTTTTGACTACGGTTTGTGCGTTCTTAAGCTTGGTCTGGCGGTAAAGCGGGAGATAGACGCTGACCTGGTGTCCGGCGGCGGACAGGGCTCGCGGCAAGGCGCCCACGACGTCAGCCAGGCCACCGGTTTTCGAAAACGGCACACCCTCCGAAGCGGCAAAAACTATATGCATGAAGGCGACTCCTTATTAAGCGGCGGCCCAGATGCCACCGGCACACGCTATCATAGAGGTGCTGGCTACAGCATACTCCGCTGGGCCAGCGGGTTTCGCATCTTGAATCCGTAGCAATTCGTCCCCAGTCCAGCGCCGGCACGCCGGCAAGAAAGCAGGCCCAGGTGACAAAAATCGCCGCCTCGGAGGGGCGTCGCAACCGGCCCAAATTAGGCCAGCATTTTCTGGTCGACTCCACCGCCGCCACTGCGCATCGTAGAAGCGCTGGGCGATATTTCTCAAAGCACGATTCTGGAAATCGGCCCGGGGCGTGGCGCGCTTACGTCACTACTGGCCAAGCAGAGCACGGCGGTTGATTGCCATCGAAATCGATCGCGTGCTGGCGGCGCAACTGCGCATGAATTTTTCCCAGGAGCCGAACGTGGAAATCATCGAAGGCGACGTTCTGGCGATCGACTTCCACACTCTGTTCGGACCGAAACCCGGCAGCACTCGTCCGGGCATGAATCACCAGCCTGAAGCCGTGCGCGTAGTGGGCAATCTTCCTTACTTCATTACTTCCGACATTCTGTTGCGGCTGTTCGAATTCAGGCAATACTTCGAAACCATCGTGCTTATGGTGCAGCGCGAAGTAGCCGACCGGCTGGCGGCTGCGCCGGGGCGGAGCGACTACGGTCTGCTTTCCGCCACCACCCAGCTTTACGCCCGGGTGGAAAAGTTGTTCACGCTTCCTCCCGACGCTTTCTCGCCGCCTCCTAAAGTCGACTCCACCGTGGTCCGGCTCAGGATGTCTCCAAAGATCGATAGCTTGCGCGTGCCGGAAGCGGAATTTATCAGCTTTCTCAAATTATCGTTCGGACAGAAACGAAAAACTCTTTGGAACAATCTTAAGTCGCAATACAAACCGGCAGTTCTGCGGGCGGCACTGGAGAAAGCCGGAGTGAAGCCGACCGTCCGCGCCGAGGCGTTGAGCCTGGAGAAGAGTGCGGCCCTGTTTCGCGCCCTGGCCGCTTCAGGTTCTTAGCTCATCGTTTCTTATCCGATCGTCCGCGCAACCCCAGGAGGCGTCATGGCTCTGACGATTCGCCATGCAGCGGTGGCCGGACGCTTCTATCCCCGCGATCCTGACGATCTGCGCGCCGACTTGCAATCCTATCTTCTCCCCAGGCAGGAATCCCTTCCGGCCCTGGGCTGCGTGGTGCCGCATGCGGGTTATATCTACTCGGGCCACGTTGCCGGCGCGGTCTTTGCCAGAATTGATTTACCGCGGCGTTGCATTCTCATGTGCCCGAATCACACCGGCATGGGACCTCCGCTTTCCATCATGAGCGCGGGCGCATGGCAGACACCGCTGGGACAAGTCAGCATCGACTCGGAGCTGGCGGATGCCCTGAAGCGGCGCTTTCCACTCCTGGCTGAGGATACGGAAGCACATCGCGCCGAACATGCCGCTGAAGTGGAATTGCCCTTCCTGCAGATCAAACGGCCTGATTGCGTATTCGTCCCCATTGCCCTCGGGACCAGCCAGTTTGACGTTCTTGCGGCGCTGGGCGAGGCTATCGCCGACGTAGTGCAACCGCTGGGCGAACCGGTGCTGCTGATCGCCTCCAGCGATATGAACCACTACGAGAACGACGCCGTGACCAGGCAAAAGGATTTCAAAGCTATCGAGCGCATTCTGGTGATGGACACGCGCGGCCTGTTCGACGTAGTGATGAACGAACAGATCAGCATGTGCGGCTTCGGCCCCACCATCGCAATGTTGACAGCCGCCAGGCGGCTGGGCGCGACTGGCACGGAGTTGATTAAGTACGCGACTTCAGGAGATGTTTCGGGCGATCGTCAACTGGTTGTCGGTTACGCCGGGATCGTCGTGCGCTAGCGGAGTTTGGAGCAGACCGAAAAGCGATCCGCTCAAGTTCGCCCACGGCCCCAGGTTCAATCGCCCGAGGTCGATTGTCTGAAGTCGCCGCTTATTCGATTTCGAGTTCCGTCTCTTCTTTTTTCTTGGCTTTGACCGGCGGCGCAGGCTTCTCCACAAAAGCCTGGGGAAGCTCCAATCCCAGGTCAGCCAGTTGCAGACGCAAATTCCCCGGATTGGTGGAGTAGGTCATGGCGGTTTCGTAGTCGATCGTATCCGCTCGAATCAGTCTCTCGATTTCCCCGTCGAAGTGCTGCATGCCCTCTGTATCTCCGTCGCGCATGGCATCCAGCAGACTCTTTCCCTCTACTTCACCCTTGTCCAGATATTCGCGGGTGCGTACTGTCGATTTCAGAATTTCGATGGCCGCCACGCGTCCGCTTCCCGATTTACGCGGCAGCAGCCGCTGCGAAACGATGTAGCGGAAACTCTTTGCGAAACGGCTGCGAATGGTGTGCTGTTCGGACAGCGGGAATACTCCGATGATTCGTTCCACAGTCTTGGAGGCATCGGTCGTATGCAGGGTTGAGAGCACAAGGTGGCCGGTTTCCGCCGCCTCCAGCGCGATTTCGATCGTCTCCTTGTCGCGCATTTCGCCCACCAGAATTACCTTCGGAGCCTGCCGCAGCGCGGCCCGCAGAGCCAGCGCAAAGCTGGGAGTGTCGCTGTGCAACTCTCGCTGGTGGACAATGCACTTCTTGTGACGGTGCATGAATTCCACCGGATCTTCGATGGTCAGAATGTGGTAGGCCTTGGTTTCGTTGATGCGGTCGAGAATTGCCGCCAGAGTCGAGGACTTTCCCGAACCAGTGGGACCGGTGACCAGCACGATCCCGTTCTTGAGATCGGCTATGTGAGCGAGTTCCTGAGGAAGCTTCAGTTCGTCAAAGGTGGGAATGGTCTTGGGAATGACCCGCATCACGATGGCGTGGCTTCCGCGCTGAACAAACACATTCACGCGAAAACGGGCGGTGCCTGGCAGGCTGTAAGAAATGTCACACGAGCCCTGCTGTTGCAGCATCGCAATCGCCTGCTTGTTGTCGCCAATCAATTCCTGCGCGATGCGCTGGGTGTCGTCCGCGCTCAGAGCCGACAACCCCGGCATCTTCACCGGCACCAACTGGCCGCTGACCTCAACATGGGGATGACTTCCCGGAGAAAAGATCAGATCGCTGACGTGGGTCGAGACCTGCAGCATCGCCAACAGCAATGCAGGCGCGGGCGGAACGGATTGAGGAGCGGTGTTGGGGATGGGCGCTCGGCCCGGTGTAGCCATGGAACCTCCGGTTTTGTGGCGATTTCATCTAGCCTACGTGCCGGATGGCGGGCTCTCAAGTAACGCTGGTAATTTGACTGCGATTCCTCGATTGTCATTCTGAGACGGTGAGGCAATTAGAGAATCTCTTATGCAAAGAAAAAGGGCGACCCGAAGGTCGCCCTTTTGTTTTGCAGCGCCGGAAAACTTACCGGCCGACCTGAAAATCAGCCCGGCAGCCATGATCCACCCAGATGCCGCGACGATCATAGCCCCAGCTGTAGCCCTGGCGGCATGAGGAATCGCTGCGCTGCTTCACCAGCTGTACCCCGCCGCGCGTGTCGGCCGAGCAATAGTGCCGGCGCATGTCATCGGAGGAGCAGGAGACGATCCCGCCTCCGCCGTAGTTGTTACCGGGGCCGTTCCAGCCGCCACCGTTCGAACCCCCGCCGTTCCAGCCTCCGCCGTTCCAGCCACCACCCCGGCCGCCATCGACCTGGAAATCAGCCCGGCAACCGTGATCCACCCAGACTCCGCGGCCATCCGAACCCCAGCTGTAGCCTTCCCGGCAGGGAGATTGACTGCGCTGCTGTACCAGCCGAACCCGTCCTGACCCGTTGGTTCCGCAATAGTGCCGCCGGCCATCGTCGGAAGAACACGAAAACGTGGCTCCTCCTCCATTGTTGTTGTCGTAGCCGTAGCCGTATCCTGGCCCTCCCGGCCCCCGATACCCATTTTGATAGGCGTTCACGGTAAAATCGGCCCGGCATCCGCGGTCTACCCAGACGCCGCCTCGGTCAAAGCCCCAGCTGTAACCTTGCTGACAGGGAGACTGACTGCGTTGCCGCAAGAGCTGCACCCCGCCCCGCGTATCGGCCGGACAATAGCGCCGATGGCCGTCATCAGAAGAACACGAAAAAGTCTGCGCCGAGCTGCGCGGACCGAAAAGGACAAATGCCGCCACAACCAAACCAAGTCGCACCCAAGTCTTTGTAGTAAACATTTCCGACCTCCTGAAAAGTAGTGGTCAATTTGTCTGCGAGATTACCAAGCTTTTCGGGATTTTGGAATTTCCGCTCCCGCCTGCTCAGCCTCTCCAGCCCGAATCTCTCGTTCTTGACGCTACTTTTCCTGCCCCTGGCACTACTTGTACTTTCAATGAGGAGAACCGTGAGAGCCGGAGCCAGACGAGTGCGACGACGAACCGCTGCCTGTGTGCGAGCCCGTCCCTGCAGCCGGTGCGCCCCGAGGCGCGGCTGACGGCGAACCGCGCCGCTGATCCGCCGAAAGGAGCGCGAACCGTCCCGTTGGCGCGAACTTTGGACCTGCTGCGAGATTCTGCCCAGATTGCGCACGCTGCCTCGTGGAACTCCCAGGCCCGGCGGAGTCGCCGCGAATCTGGATCCGATTCTGCGTGACGCCGGCAGGCGCCAGCATCGTCCCGCGATTCACAACCAGAGTCTGTCCTGGCGTCGCCGGCGGCCTGGGCACGCTGAAAGTGCGCGGCGCATTGGCCACCAGAGGAACATTATTCCATCCTGACCAGGTCCGCCCCGGCTGCCAGAACCAGCCCTGGTTGGGGAAATAGTTCCAGGATCCGTAGCGGTAAGGCATCCAGCCCCAGGGATAAGCGGATATCCACGCATAGCCAGAACCCGGGATACCACATCCAGGCGCCATTCATGAACGGATCCCAACCTGCGCCGACCAGATACGGCTGCCACATCATGCCGTAGCCCGGCATGTTGTAAAAGCTGCCGTAGTAATTCAGGTCGCTGGCGCCATAGGCGTAAGGAGAACCGTAGCCGTTCGACGGCCGAGATGCTGTACTGGTCGTGATATTTGTCCTGCTGCTTGTCCCAATCGTCATACGGATCGGGCTCCAAATTGTTGGCGAGGGTGTAGTGCTCTGCTCCCGCCAGGTCGAAAGTCGCGCTATGTTTTTTGTCGACGTCAACTTTGCCCGAGGCGCCTTCCACTTCCGACATCACCCTTGAAGACAGCCACGGTGGCGTCGGAATCTTTCAGTTCCACGCGAAGGTGTGCGGGTTTGGTGAGGGCGAGCTTTTTCGCGTCCGAAACCGAGGTTGAATTGTTCCGCTTTGTCGCCCTTGAAATTGAGGTATGCGGTTCCTGTCTGAAGAGTTCAGAGCTGGACGACTCTGCCGCCGGAGTCGCGCAACGCCAGTTCGGGGAATTCGACCACCGTGCCGGGGGTGATGCGCAGGGTGCTTCCATCTTCGAATTCGATTTCCGCCCGGGCCCTGTGTCCAGTCCGGAGTTTCGCGCCTTGGGTGACGGGCAAGATTCAGAAAGGCCTTCTCGTAGCCCTGTCCCCGTGTTGCGGTCAATTTGAACGTCCCCATCCACCTGGCTCAGACGCACGATGCGAGCCTGCGAGTCGGCCAAAGGATGGAACCGCCAGCCAGCACGCCAAAACCGCCAGCGCCAACGAAGTGCCTAATTTGCGGGTAGACATGGCTACCTCCCGAGACTGCCCCTTGCACCATTAGAACACCTTTCGGACCGCCGGGTTGTCAACATAATCAGTCCAAGCCCCGCGAGAATAGCAGGGCCGCGAAATCATGAGCCCGGTTCTGTGGCGCCAGCCCGCTCGACCATCCTCTGGGCCCGGGCCCGCACCGGGTTGATCACGGAAGAGTCGTTGGCAATTTGCTGCAAAATAGGCACCACCGCCGGCAGCTCCTGCCAGTTATTTTCCTTGGCCATCTCTTCCATGCGCTTCAGTTCCTCGTCCAGAGCCAGCTTCTGGTAGTGATGGAAATACTGCAGCCGGCGGCCGAATTCGAGCGTGGTGGAGAGATTCTGAAACAGCTGGGTGATCTGCTGCACCGCGGGCAATCGGGGAGTAGTTGTAGGTCGCTGTCCGGACTCGCTGGGCGTCCTTGTAAGTCAAGGTCTTGACGCCGGTCGAGGCCAGTCCGCTTCTTGTTGGAGTCGATCTGTCCCTGAAAATAGTGCGCCTGCTTGGCCAGGTCGAAGATCGTCCTGCTGGTGGCCGGGGAAACCGAGAAATCCAGGTGAAATGGATCGGCCTCGGAGTCAGGGCTCAGCTTGCCGTCAGATTCGTAGGTGGAATGGCCGTCGGAGGAAACCGAAATCACGTAGTGCGATGGCTCCGAGCCGGGAAAATCGAGGGTGAAGGTTACCACTGCTGCTTCCTGCGCTCGGGCGCAGAGAAGCTCGCCAAAGCGCCAGAAACAGAACGCACGCGACACCAGCGACCGGTTGATTTGCCGAGAAGCCATGCAGAACAGATTATGCCAAAAACTCAGAGCGCCGGTAGCGGCCTGCCTCATCCTCCCACGGCGCGCTGGCGCACGCAGCGTTGCCGAGGTATGCAAGATGGCAGATGGCGATGGCCAGGGCGTCGGCGGCGTCGGGTGGTTCGGGTATTTCGCTGAGATTCAGCAGGCGCGTGACCATGTGCTGCACCTGCTGCTTCTCCGCCCTGCCGTAGCCCACCACCGCGGACTTGATGGAGAGCGGCGAATACTCGGCGACTTCAAGCCCGGCGGACGATGCCGCCAGCATCGCCACTCCACGCACCTGCCCCAGCTTGAGCGCGGACTTTACGTTGAGCGCGTAGAACACGTCTTCGATGGCGACATTGTCCGGCTGGTGTTCCTGAATGATGACGCCCAGGCGCTCGAAAATAGTCGCCAGCCGTCGCGGCAGGGGTTCGCGCGGCGAGAGCTTGATGGCGCCGCAAGTCAGGCAAACCAGCGTCTCGTCGTGACAGAGTTCGACCACGCCGAAACCGGTGTACTCCGTGCCGCAATCAACGCCCAGGACGCGCATGGAGGAAGTGTATCCCAGTTCAGTTGCCAGATATTAGTTGTCAGTGTCAGCGCTGAGAACTGGTAACTAGAACACTGATCACTGAGTTTCTCAACAACACCGCGGCCGGCGCGCCTTGGCCGCTTCGTATTCCCGGCAAAACGCGGCGTAGGCTTCGCGAGACGATGTCATTTGTGCTGCGACTCAGGAACCGCGCGTAGGCGGACTCGTCGAATATTTCACGCAAGGCCGCACAGCAGTGCACAGCGCGCGCGTACAAGCTGTCGAACGTTGCTCGACCGGCTAGCGACGGCTGTCGCAATCTGCTCGGATCGTTCATGCCTGCTCCTCAGTCGCGAATCGCGTGGGCACAAACGGCGATTCCTTCACCCTCGCCTGCTTGCGGCCGGAAAGCACGCGCACCCACTCCACCACCGACTCGATCAGGATCAGCGCGACCATCACAATCAGAGTCCCGGTCACCACTGCATCCAGGCGATCATTAAAAATCAGGCGAGACATTCGCGCCCGGGCTCGGAAGCCAGCTGTGCGGCATGCGACAGAAATCCGATGCGCGGATTGGGATCAAACATCTTGTGCCATGACGCGGTGAAAGTCACTGCCACCAGCCAGATCAGCGGGACCAGCGTCACCGCCGCATAACGGGCTTTGCCCATCTTGATGATGATGGTGGTCGCCACGCACAGGGCCACCGTCGCCAGCAGTTGATTGGAGATTCCAAACAGCGGCCACAGCGAATTGATCCCGCCCAGCGGATCTTTCACTCCCTGCCACAGAAAATATCCCCAGGCGCCGACAATCAGCGCGCTGGTGGCGAGGATCGAGGGATACCAACTGGTGCGGCCCAGCGGCTTCCAGACGTGGCCGAGCGCATCCTGCACCATGAAGCGGCCCACGCGGGTGCCGGCATCGAGAACGGTGAGAATGAACAGCGCCTCAAACATGATGGCGAAGTGATACCAGATCGCCATCACCGCCTGTCCGCCCAGGCTGTTGGAAAAAATGTGCGCCATGCCCACCGCGAAGGCCGGAGCGCCGCCGGTGCGGTTGTAAAGCGTCTGCTCGCCCACGGCCTGGGCCAGCGCATGCATTTCCGCCGCCGTGACGGGAAATCCCCAGTTGCTGATGGTCGCGGCTGCGGCTTCGGGCGCCTGACCGACAATTCCCGCCGGACTGTTGATCGCGAAATAAATTCCCGGCTGAAGCACGCAGGCGGCGATCATCGCCATGATCGCGACCATGGACTCGGCCATCATCGCGCCATATCCCACCATGCGGGTTTCCGTCTCGCGGCGAATCAGCTTCGGAGTAGTGCCGCTGGAAATCAGCGCGTGAAATCCGCTGATCGCGCCGCAGGCGATGGTGATAAACGCAAAGGGAAAAATATTCCCGGCGAAGACCGGGCCCGAGCCGTCAATGAAGCGGGTGAGCGGCGGCATGTGCAGCGTGGGACGCAGGGCGACGATTCCCAGCGCCAGCAGCGCGATGGTTCCCAGCTTGACGAACGTGCTCAGGTAATCGCGCGGCGCCAGCAGCAGCCACACCGGCAACGCCGAGGCGGCAAATCCATAAACGATGATCAGAATCGCCAGCGCAGGCGCAGAAAGCGTGAACCAGTTGGCCAGAGATGGAGTCTGCGAAACCCATTGTCCGCCCCAGATCGCCAGCATGACCAGAACGAAACCGAGCGCTGAAGTCTCCAGCACTTTGCCGGGCCGCAGACGTGCGCAGGTACACGCCCATCAGCAGCGCGATGGGAATCGTCATGGCGATCGTGAACGTGCCCCAGGGACTGGCCTTGAGCGCATTCACCACGACCAGCGCGCACACTCCCAGCAGAATCACGATGATGCTGATCACCGCGACGTAAGCCACCAACCCGCCCAGCGCGGCCAACTTCCTCGCGAGCCATTTCGGTGAGCGACTTTCCATCGCGGCGCACGGAAAACAGCAGAATCACGAAATCCTGCACGCAGCCGCCGAATACGGCGCCCGTCAATATCCAAAGCGTTCCGGGAAGATATCCGAATTGCGCCGCCAGCACGGGGCCAACCAGCGGTCCGGGGCCGGCAATGGCGGCGAAGTGGTGTCCGAAGACCACCCATTTGTTGGTGGGGACAAAGTCGCGGCCATTCTCCAGGCGCTCGGCGGGAGTGGCGCGCTGCGCATCCAGAGTCAGCACCTTGGCAGCGATAAACTTGCTGTAGAAACGGTAACCCAGGGCGTAGGTGCAGACGGCCGCGACCACCAGCCACATGGCGTTGATCTGCTCGCCGCGATGCAACGCGATCGGTGGCCAGCGCCAGCGCTCCCAGAATGGCGACCACGAGCCAGATCAGGATGCGGAATAGTTTTGGGCATGAGATTCCGCGATTGGATCGTAATGATTGCAGAAGATATTGTGGCTAATCCGCTGCTACGGCGCAATCGGCAAGAGAGGCTCGCGCTGGCTTCGGACGGCACAAAAATGGCGCGGTTTAATGGTAATCTTAGGCATCCGTTGCAAGCGATTACAGCAGGAAGTGTATCCCGGTGGACCTTCGGACTCAGCCGAGCCAACGGGACCGCGAAGCCGCCAGTCTATACACTGTTGAGGAGCAGGCTATGAAAGTTGGCATACTCACCGGCGGAGGCGATTGCCCCGGATTAAACGCAGTCATCCGCGCCGTGGTGCGGAAAGGCTGCTTTCATTACGAAGACGAATTCGTCGGCTTTCTGGAGGGCTGGCGCGGGGTCGTGGAAGACAAGAGTATGCCCCTCGACCTGGCCAGCGTGGGCGGAATTCTGCCGCGCGGCGGCACGATCCTGCGCACTTCGCGCACCAATCCCGGCAAGAAGCCGGACGGGCTGGACAAGTGCATCGCCACTCTCAAGCAGCACAATATCGACGCCCTGATCGCAATCGGCGGCGACGACACGCTTTCCGTGGCACAGAAGCTGCATGAAAAGGGCGTCGAGGTGGTCGGCGTCCCCAAAACCATCGACAACGATCTCGCCGGCACCGACTTCACTTTTGGATTCGACACGGCGGTCAATATCGCGACCGAAGCGATCGACCGCGTACACACCACCGCCGAAGCCCACAACCGGGTGATGGTGGTTGAAGTGATGGGACGAGATGCCGGCTGGATCGCGATGTACAGCGGCATCGCCGGCGGCGCGGATGTGATTCTGATCCCTGAAATGCCTTTCGACGTTGACAAGGTCGCGGAGACGATTCGATTGCGGCACGCGCGCGGCCGCTACTTCAGCATCGTGGTGGTGGCCGAAGGCGCGAGATTCTCCACCGACGTCGGTGCCAAGCACGGCGCACCCGCCGTCGTCGACATGAGCAAAGATGAATTCGGCCACGCCCGCCTGGGCGGCATCGCCAACATCCTGGCGCGGCGAAATTGAGCGCCGCACCGGCTTCGAAACCCGGACTGTGGTTCTGGGACACGTGCAGCGCGGCGGCTCTCCCAGCGCCTTCGACCGCATGCTGGCAACCCGCTATGGCCTGGGAGCGATCGACATGGTGCATCGCGGCGAATTCGGCTGTATGGCCGCCTTGCGCGGGAACAAGATTGTTTCCGTGCCGCTGGCCGACGCCATTTCCAAGAATCGCACCGTGGATCAGGAAACCATAGACGTAGCGTCCGGCATTCTCGACAAGCTGACCACGGACAAAGTAGCGGTGGGGAAATAGGCGAAGCTCTGACGTCAGAGGTCCGACGCCCGATCAGACAATGGCCGGATTCTACGCCCGCCTCGCCCCTTCACTTCCCGACATCATCGAACTAATCCTGGTGCTTGCCGCGCTGGCTTTGATTCTTTTTCGCTCCGGGAAAGAACCCGCTCAATCCCGGTCCTTCCAATCCCTGGAGCACTGGTTTTCCAGACTGGCGCGAAGAAAATCGCTCAGCGTGCTGTTCGTCGGGCTGCTGGTTCTGACTTTGCGAGCGGCTCTGATTCCGGTTCTTGGCATTCCCGAGCCCACCTGGCATGACGAATTCAGTTATCTTCTTGCCGCTGACACCTTCGCGCACGGCCGGCTGACGAATCCGCCCCATCCCATGGGCGTGCACTTCGAAAGCTTTCATATCATTCAGCAGCCAACCTACATGTCCATGTATCCCCCGGCGCAGGGCCTGGTTCTGGCGCTGGGCCAGCGTTTGGGACATCCCTGGATCGGACAATGGCTCATCACCGCAATCATGTGCTCGGCGTTGTGCTGGATGCTTCAGGGCTGGCTTCCTCCGGCATGGGCGTTGTTCGGCGGACTGCTGGCGGCGTTGCGTCTCGGCATTCTCAGCTATTGGATGAACGGATACTGGAGCGCCTCGGTGGTGGCGCTGGGCGGGGCGTTGGTGGTGGGCGCGCTGCCCCGCTTGCAGCGGAAGGCCAAGGTTCGAGATGCAGTCTGGCTGGCCCTGGGACTGGTGATCCTCGCCGATAGCCGTCCGTATGAAGGATTACTTCTGGGGCTGGCGGTGGCAATCGGCGCTGCTGATATGGCTGGCGGGTCCGCGGCGTCCCAGGCTTTCGGTCGTCTTGCAGGCGGGTGGTTGCGCCGATCATCCTGATACTCGCGCTCGCGGCCGCCGCCACCGGATACTACTACTACCGCGTCACCGGAAGCGCCTTTCGCATGACCTACCAGGTGAATCGCGCCACGTACTCGCAGGCGCCATATTTCCTGTGGCAGGATCCTCGACCGGAACCTGTTTATCATCACCCCATCATGCGCGAGTTCTACGAGCGCGAGTATCGCCGTTTTTCAGCAAAGCCGCACCCTCGCAGGTTTTATGCGCAGGTTGGGAGAAAAAATCTGGACATCCTGGAATTTTTATCTGGGGCCAGTGCTTACCGTTCCTCTGCTCATGTTGCCGTGGGCCTTTCGCGATCGCCGCATGCGTTTCCCGCTTGCTCGCAGGCGCTCTGTTCCTGCTTGGAATCATGGTTGAAACCTGGGCTTCACCGCACTATCTCGCGGCTGCAACCGGATTGCTCTATCTGGTGCTGATGCAATGCATGCGCCATCTGCGGCTGTGGCGCTGGCGCGGGCGACCGTACGGCGCGGCCCTGGTGCGCGCGATTCCGGTAATTTGCTGCGCCATGATTGTCCTGCGAGTAGGCGCGGTGGCCACGCGGAGCCCGCATCGAACCGGTCTGGCCGCGCGGGAACCTGGAACGTGCCGCCATCCTGCACAAGCTGGAGAATTCACCCGGAAAGCACCTGGTGATTGTCAGCTATGCTCCCGATCACTATCTCGATATGGAATGGGTGTACAACGCCGCGGACATCGACGGCGCAAAAGTGGTTTGGGCGCGCGACATGGGCCTTCGGAACAACGCAGAATTGCTGCGCTATTTCCACGATCGGCAGGCGTGGAGTTTGGATGCAGACCAGTCTCCCCCGACGCTCAAGCCATGGGTGCGGATCGAATGAACCAGGAATCGTGGCTCACGGAAAAGCGCATCCGCATCCATGGTCTGCTGCTAGCCGTGTGTATCTGGACAGTCTACGCCGTAACCATGTCCACGCCGGGGCTGCTGGACCGCAATGGCCTGGTCAAGGGCACCGACTTTCTCCATTTCTACACTCTGGGAACGCCTGGCGTCGCAAGGCCGCGGAGATCTTCTGTATGACATGCGTGCGCAAGCGGAACTGGCGCGGACGCTGGTGCCGCAAGCGCCGAACAGTTTGTACGTTCCGCTTTATGGCCCGCAGGTTTCGTTGCTGTTCGCACCCTTTGCCCGACTGTCTTATGGTTGGGCGTTGATCGCGTGGCTGACGGTGAACGTGCTGATTTATGCCTTCTGCTGCTACGCGGTGTGGAGGACGTGTCCCAGGCTTCAGAGTCTTATCCGTGGACAGTTCTGATCCTGGCAATTGCCTTTCCTGGATTTTTTCACCTGCTCGCCTGGGGACAGACTTCCGGCCTGGCACTGCTTTGTTTCACGCTGGCCTATCTGGCGCTGCGCAGCAATCGGAAACTGCTTGCGGGATTGGCCATTGGATCGCTGATCTTTAAACCGCAGCTCGGGATCGCCGCAGCCGTTGTTTTATTTTTGCGCTCGAATGGAAGGTCATCGCGGGCGCGTGGTGGCAGCCTCAGCCCAGCTCTGCGTTGCCTGGATGCATTATGGCACCGACGGTGATGCGTACTTACTTTCGTGCGCTGATGCAAGTGAAACAGGTTTTGCCTTTGCTTGAGCCGCGGCTTTATCAGACCCATTCGCTGCGCTCGTTCTGGTCGCTGCTGCTGCCCTGGCCGCAAGTGGCGTTTGGATTGTATATAGTGACGGCCCTTGGGGTTCTGGCGCTGGCGGTTGGTTGCTGGCGGAGTGGAGCGTCCCTGCAAGTTCGCTATGCGGCGCTGTTGTTCGCGACCGTGCTCGTGTCACCCCATCTGACGGTCTACGATCTGGTCATTCTTGCGCCGGCGTTCATGCTGCTCGGCGATTGGAGCCTGGCGCATCGTGATTACTCGGCATGGATTTCGGTCCTGCTTTATGCATGCTATCCATTGTTCTTGCTGGGACCGCTCTCGCGGACAACGCATCTTCAGCTTTCCGTCCCGGCAATGACGGCGTTGCTGTGGATCACCTGGCAAATCTCCAGCCGGCGCACCGCCGCGCTTCCATCTTGAGCTCGCTCAGGAGCTCAGGATGACAGGGGAGTACCGAAGAGAAATTCCAGCGCTTCCGGAAACCGCTTGGCCCATTCTCTTTCGTTGTGGGTGGCGCCTTCATCGATCTTCACCAGCAACCGGTCATCTCCCAATCCGGCGCGGCGCAAATTGTGTTCCAGTTGGCGAACATCTTCGACCACCTGTCGATCGCGGTCAGCATTTCCAGACTCTCTGGTTCCCATCGCCATGAAGACTCTGGCAGGCCATTGCCGGAATGCACGCGCTGGATTTCAAAAGCTGCCGGTTGGAGATGAACAACGACGGGCTCTCCAGCAACAAACGGCCGAAGACTTCCGGGACGGTCCATTACCGTGAACAGAGAAATGATCGCGCCCAGCGACGATCCGCCCAGGCCGGTGTTTTCCGGACCTCCCGCGATGCGGTATCGCTGCTCGACAAACGGCATGACCTCATCCAACAGGAAATCAGGATAGCGCTTGCCCTGAGGCCGCAGGACCGGCGGATGCATCGACCGGTACGGCAAATACTCTTTGGGCCGGTCTTTCTGCGCGTTGTCGATGCCCACGATGATCAGCGGCGGAATCTTGCCTTCGCCGATCAGGCGGGCCGGCGGTCTCTCCCGCTTGCCAGTCGACTCCGATGTATGCCGTGGCCGGATCGAACAGGTTCTGTCCGTCGTTGAGATAAAAAACGGGATAGCGCCGGCCTTCATTTTCCGGCTGGCTGTATCCCGGCGGCAGCCAGACTCGCAGCATGCGGGTATTGCGGAAAATCCGGCTTTGAAATTCATGCAGGCGCAACTCGCCCGCCGGCGCGACCGGCGCCGAAGCCGCGTCGCTGGCTGATGTCGTTTGGGATGAGGCGTCTTCTTCCATCAGAGTCAATAAGGTCTTACGAACGCCGGACCTGGTGCCGCCACAACACCGACGAAAGTACCGAGATGCAAAAAATCAAAGCCAGCGACGACAGGCACAAGACGCACCAGGCCGCCAGCACAAATTTTTCGATGTAGGTAAGGTAGAGTGCGAAACCCAGCCCAGCCAACGACGCGAGCGCCAGCCTTGCCGGAGTCTCGGCTCGGTCGCGATAGAAAGTTGCCAGCACCATCAGCGCGAGGTATCCGACGATGCCGATCAACGCCACCGGAACACCCAGGATCGCGGAATAGGTGCTGCGGTTCACGATGTCACAGTTGAAATTCTCTCCGACGTCGCAGTATGTAGTACTGTGACGTGCCGTAGTGATGATAGAGAGAGACCGATGAAACCGCCACGCCGGCCAACGCCAGCACCGCAATCAGCAGTAAAATGCGCCGGCGACAAAGCGGCGCTCATGGCGGGCGACATCACGGCAGGCTGCATCCGGTCTTGGTGCCGAGCGCCTGCAACGGCTGCGTGCCTTCCCGGCGTTCCCCGTCGGCAAACTGCCAGGTGGGAAAATGCTTGATTCCTGCGTCCTTGCAGACTGGGCTTCGTCGCGCGAGCCGGGAATCGCCGCACTCGACATAAGGAACGTACTGGAAAGACGATTCGAACATTTCCTTCTGTTCGGCACAATGCGGACACCAGTAGGCGCCGTACATTTTCGCCTGCTTCGCCGCCACGCATTTCGCGAATGCATCGAGGCGGCTCCCGCGTTTGCGCAGTGCCAGATAAATTACGGCGGCAAAGGCAGCGACGATCAGCGCGACCGGTGACGATCTTGCGCAGCGTAGCGAGGGCTTTCCCTGTGACTGGCCTGCGCTTGTCCTGCGTTTCTCGCTCTACGTTTCGACATGGAATGTTTTTTATACCACGACGTTCAGCGCGGAAGGCAGCACGTCGAGGCTTTGGCAACGCAAAGTGAACACCTCGCCATCCACCATCACGTCCACCGGAGCATCGAGTTCGAAATCAATACGCTTCGCCTGCCGCCGCTCCGCCAGCGGATGGTTGATGTGGGTGCCGTCGTAGAGCGTGGGCAAATTGCGAATCAGCCCCAGGCGTCCGATCGGACCCCAGCGCACGTATTCGATCAACCCGTCGTCCACCTCAGCCTTGGGAGCGATCATCATGGTGCCGCCGGTGAACTTGCTGTTGCTGAAAGTCAGGAACAGGCACGGCCGCCGGTCGAGCTCCGGCTCTCCATCCACCCGCAAAGGAAACGGACGCCGCCGGAAACGTGCCAGGCTGATGAAGATGGATGACTGGTAGCCGACCTCTCCCCACCCGCTGAAACGGCGGGCGC
Source organism: Terriglobia bacterium (assembly GCA_963812465.1). Lineage (GTDB taxonomy): Bacteria > Acidobacteriota > Terriglobia > Terriglobales > Acidobacteriaceae > JAIQFF01. Next base: position 44,544 of record CAWEVE010000007.1, on the reverse strand, counting down.
GCAATGTGGCCACATCGGCGGAAAATCCCATGCTCAGCAAATTAATGTAGTGAAGCACGCCGGTCTCGTGGGTCAGGCGCAGAACGTCGCAGGGACGCGAGCGCCGTGCCAGCAAGCGCTTCGATCGCGAACTCCACGCCCCGATCGCTGAAGTCGCGCAAAAATGAGTTGCCCGTTCCCAGCGGAAGAAAAGCCAGCGTGGCTCGCTCGCGCTTCGGTCCGCGGGAAAAAGTCCGTTGACAATCTCGTAAGAAGTCCCATCCCCGCCGACGGCGATAAATTTTCGATAGCCTTCGGCGTAAGCCTCGCGGACTATCTGCGTGGCCTGGCCGGGAGCGCTGGTCTCGACCACTTTCAGGTTGATCCCGCCGGCGCGCAAACGCTCGAGCGCCGGCCCAACCAGTTTGCGGCACCGCCCTCCGCCCGCCGCCGGATTGACCACCGCAAGAAAGGTGCCGTTCACGCGTGGTCGCTCATAGTTTCTCGTCTCTGTTCTATAGTCCTTCGTCTACATTTCGACAATGGCCGCCCGGCTCAGAGTCTTGCGCATTTCTTCGGCGAGGACCGTGCGCTTGATTTTCATGGCGGCGGTGCGCGGAAAATCCTTATCCCAGATCACGCATCCACCCACGCGCTTGAAATCGGGCAAGCGGCGATTGCGGGCCACCATCTCCTGCTTCAGCGCTTCGTTGAATTCCTGGTCCCTGCTCCAGCCGCAGGACCAGCACCAGCATCTCGCGCCCAGGCTTTTCGCCGGCCAGATGTAATTGGCCGCGAAGACGCAATACTCCTTCAGCGGCAGCCCATCGAAGGCAGTCTCAATATCCTCGGGATAAATATTCTTTCCCGCCCTCGGTAACGATCATGTTCTTCTTGCGGCCGAACAGTTGCAGGTGGCCGTTGCCGTCAAAACGGCCCAGGTCGCCGGTGAGCAGCCAGCCGTCCACGATGGTCTCGGCGGTCAATTCAGGATCGTCGAGGTAATGCGACATTACGGTCTTGCCGCGCGCCGCGACTTCGCCGATCCTTCCGAATCCGGATTCAGCACCCGCAGCTCCACGCCCGGGCAGCGGCTTGCCAACGGTATCGGCGCGAAACGGTTTCAGATCATTGAGGGTCAGCACGGTGCCCGCTTCGGTCAGGCCATAGCCATTAGCCACCGGGAACGCCCAGATCGTAGAAAAACTGCAGCGTCGACGGCTCCATGAATGCGCCGCCGGTGAACATCGCGCGCAATTCCCCGCCAAATGCTTTGTGTACCTGCCGCAGCAGCACCCGGCTCAAACGCACGTCGGGACGCCAGCCGGTAAAAAATTTGTTCACCGCGATCGACCGGTCCAACAAGAACCGCTTGGGGCGGGACAGCGCTTCAAGCTTGGCCTTGAGTCCGCGCTCCAGATTCTTGAGCACCATGGGAACCAGGCTCACGTAAGTGATCTTGTAGCGGACGAAGGCATCGCGCACGAACTCGGGCCGCAGCGTGCGCAAATGCACCACGCACGCGCCGCAAACAAACGGCCCGATAAAACCGACCATAAAATCAATGGCGTGGTTGGTGGGCAGAATGCTGAGATAGCGCACGCCCGGCCAAAAGGGATACAGCGCGATCAGCGCCTTGCATTGCTCCAGATAATTTTCGTGGGTGAGCACGCATCCCTTGGGACGGCCGCCGGTTCCCGAGGAATAGACGATGCAGGCCACGTCCTGGCGCTGTCGCGGCACGAATACGGGATCGCCCTTGCGGCGAAAATCTTCCCAGCGAGTCGCGCCCGCAATGTCCGCCCCTGGCGGCGCCTCGGTGACCAGAACAGTCTGCACTTTGTGGTCTTTGAACTCCGGCGACTGTGTGATGGCGCGCCACAGGTAATATTCGACGATCAGAAATTTCGCCTTGCTGTGCGCCAGCAATTGCAGATGCTCGGCCGCGGTCAGCTTGTAATCGAGAGGAACCAGCACGCCGCCGCCGTGAAAAATGGCGTACGCCGAAATCAGCCACTTCGACTGATTGGTCATGATGATGGCGGCGCGGTCGCCGGGACCGAACTCGGCATCCTCGAACGCGCGCGCCAGGGGCATCGCCATTTCCTTGAAATCGGAGTAAGTAAGGCGCGTCTTTTCCTTGTCGCGATCCGATTCGATCAGGCAGGTTTCGTTCGGCCAACGGTCGAGCGCCTCGCGCAGCGCGGCGCCCAGGCTGTTGTATTGGTCGAGGTTCAGCATGAAATACTTATTTCACCACATAGATTGCATCGAGAAAGCCTGAGACTTACACCGTTCGCAAGAACTGAGAACGGAACCAGGAACTGATTCATCCGATCGTAGTTCGCCCTTCATGGAGTCGACAAAGAGTCGATGCGGAGGAAAGTCATGCCGGATTCGTCTTCACAGCCTGGCTTGTATCCGGCTGGCAAGGGTTCTGAAGTCGGAGACTCCCTGCAATTCGTAGTCGGGAAGTTCGACGTTGAAGTGATGCTCAAGCCGGGTAAGCAAATCCAACGCCTGCAGGCTATCGATCCCGAGAGTCTTGAAGAAGTCGTCGTCGGGAGTCGAGCTTTTCGCGCGGCACTTTGAATTGCGCCGCGGCAAGGTTAAGTATTTCGTCGAGCGTTTGTTGAGTGTCTGGCATGCTTGAACTCATTCTATTCGAAAAGCCGGTCTACGGCAAATAGGGCTGCGCGTCTTTGCTTTCCACAAACTTCTTCAATCCGGCTTCGACCGCGGGCTGCGTGAACAGCTCGCAGAAGATATCGATCTCCTGCCGCAGTTCCTCGTAAGGAATCGGCTTGATGAATTTTTTGGCCGCGCTCGCCGTCCGGCGGTCAAATTTTCCCAGTTGAGCGGCGGTGCCGCGCGCCGCTCTCAGCGACTCGCCTTCCGCCACCACCTGGCTCACCAGTCCGGCCTGCTGCGCTTTTGTGGCATTGAAGCTGCGGCCGGTAAGCAGCAAGTCGCGCACCACGGCATTGCCCAGATCCCGCTTCAGTCGCGGGATTCCGCCGAATCCGGGAATCAGGCCCAAACGCAATTCGGGAAAGCAGAAGCGCGCCATCTTGTCGGCAATGATCAGATCGCAGACCAGGGCAAGCTCAAGCCCGCCGCCGAAAGTCACTCCGTTGACCGCGGCGATCGTGGTCAGCGGCGAAGCGTCGATCGCATTCATCACCTTGTGGATGCGCTCCAGAAATTCCCGCACGCCGCGCGACCGCCGATTGCTTTTCCATCCCCTGCGCCCCGTGATAAAGCTCGCGCAGATCGGCGCCGGCACAGAATCCTGATTTCAATGTGCTGTACAGAATCAGCGCGTGGGCTCTGGCCTTCCAAGCTCGTCAAGAGCGGCGGCAAACTTCTCCAGTTCGGCCAGCGTGGACGAACCGATTTCATTGCAGGGCTCGCGGTGGAGCGCCAGCTCAATGACGCCGTTCTTCAGTTCCCACGAGAGCGCTTGGCCTTTGAATTGGTTCATCCTATCTCCACGAGCCGAGGGCGAGACGCCCTCGGGACAGCCGGCGGGACGCCGGCGCTACTTTATGCCGATACGATGCCTGCTTGACTCCGTACATTTCTTCGATTTCGGGCTGCAGGCGCGCCGCGATCAAATCCCGCTTTAGCTTGCCATTCGCGGTCAGCAATCCGTTTTCGATGGAGAATGGCTCGGCGTGAACATGAAACGCCCGCACCTGCTTGTAGTGCGGCAGTTGCGGATTCACTGCGTCGATCGCAGCCTGCGCTTGCTCCCTGGCTCACGCTCGCCGGTAACGATCGCCGAAAGATATCCTCGCCCGTTGCCCACGAGCACGACCTGCTGCGCCCCGGGCAAGATTCCGCAGCAGCTCATCCTCGATCGGCTCCGGCGCGATGTTGTGGCCCGATCCCAAAATTATCAGGTTCTTGATGCGCCCGATGATGCGCCAGTTCCCTGCGCATCGACCTCTCCCTGGTCGCCGGTATGAAACCAGCCATCGCGCAACGCCTTGGCGGTCTCCTGCGGACGGTTCCAGTAGCCGGGAAAAATGTTCGGCCCGCGCACAATCAATTTCTTCATTCTCGCCCAGCTTCATTTCGATGCCGCTGATGGCCGGCCCCACGCGCCCGGGCTCGACATGCCGCGGGATCGTCCATGGTGCAGATCGCGGTGGTCTCGGTCAGGCCATAAACCTGCAGCACCGGAATGCCCAGCATGTTGAAGTACAGCTGGGTCTCGACATTCAGCGGCGCCGAGCCGCAGATCAGGGCTTTCAGGTTCGCGCCAATCATCTTCTTGCGAATGGTGGGAAAGATCAGCCGCATTCGCCAAGGCCAGCCAGAACGTGTCGGAAGAGCTGGGTCTGTCTGTCCTGCTTGCGCATCCATGCCGCTTTGGCGCGACGTGTAAATGGTGCAGTACGAGGCCACCCGTCTTCCATAGCTGTTCGTCGACTGCCTTGCGCATGCGCTCGAGCAATGCCGGCACGTTGAGAAAATAATCCGGGGCGACGGTGCGCATTTCGTTCGCCAGCTTGCCCAGATCGGTATTCAGCGTGAGCAGGCTGCCGCGCAGCAGGCAGGTCAGCAGCATGATCCACGAGCCTGCGAAACAAAACGGCAGATAGTGAAATACGCGGTCTTGCCCGGGCTTGTTCTCCATCAGGAGATCGAGCCGCCCGGAAGTGCAGTCCAGCATGTGGCCGACGTTGCCGGCAGTCAGGATCACGCCTTTGGCTTCACCCGAAGTCCCGGAGGTGTAGATGATCGTGACCGGGTCAGAATCGGCCAGTTGTGGTTGCGCCGAGGCGCCGGCTTCCGGTCTGCGCGAAAATTTCCTTGAAACAGATATTGCGGAGGGCGCGTCCGGCCAGTTCTGCGCGATGCCGTCGCGCAATGTCGTCGTCGCCACAACAGATCAGCGCCGGAGAACAATCCTTCATCATGGCGACCAGCTCTGCGGGCGCCTGCCGGGCGTAGAGCGGAACCACGATCAGACCTTCCGCCATGATGGCCAGATCGAGCGCAACCCAGTCAATGCCGTTGTGGGCCAGCAAGGCGCAGCGGTCGCCTTTCTTCAAACCTCGCTGCACGAGAAAAGAGCGAGCCTTGCGCCACGCGAGTCATCAGTTCGTGACCGCTGACAGTCAGAGCCTGGCCTTCACGAAGCTCCCGGAGCAGCGGTGTTTCGCCGGCTGCTTCAAGCTGCGCGAAAATGTCTTCCAGAAAATTCATCGTTTCTCATCGAGCCACGTAGGGGCAGGTGTCTCACCTGCCCAACGGAGCGAAGCTCCGCAGTTTTGGCGAGCACCGAACCGGCGAGCTTCGCTCGCCCGCCCAGACGAGGACTCCGGGCCTACGTGGTCAGCATAGCCGACCGCTTCATCGGCGTTTTAGCGGCAGATAATCTTCCCAGCTCCATTCTCCCTTGCGGGTGGGAAACTCGGGATAGCGCCGCTGCACTTCTTCCTCGAAGTACACTCCCATGCGGGCCATGACTTTCAAATTCTTCACTACCGTCTGTCCGATGCCCACCGAGATGGCTTCGCCCTGGGTGGCCAGCTTCTCCAGCACCACCATCAATTTCGCTTCGAGATCCGGATCGTCCACGTTCATCAGCAGGTCCTGATGCCCGCGCTCGCCCATGAGATTGCGGATGCGTTCGTCCATGGTGATCCCCGCCGACGGCACCAGGCCTGGCATCGAGGTCACAATGCCGTGATAGCGCGACGAAACCATCATGTGGCAGGCGCGCAGAGATGCTCACCAGTTCCTGCATTTTGTAGTCTTCGGAGCTGAGCACCGGCACGCCTCCAAGCTTTTCCGAAATGCGCCCTGCGGGGCGAGCATCGAGGCGTTCGGTGGCCGCCAGCACCACGAAAACTTTGCGCTGTTTGCGAAAGCGGCGACGGCATTGGCGATCGCGGTGAGGTAGTGCTCCAGGGCGCGGTCCGCCGCCGGACCGGAATTGTGAAAGTACACCGAGCGGTAATGGCTATCTTTGTATGCGCCGGTCAAACTGCGCGCCGCGAATTTGGCCACCGACGCCTTGACCGGCCACTCGAAGGGATTAATCGGACAAACCACCAGCACCGGCGTGCTGCCGTCCCAGCCCATGCTCCGCAAGACTCGCCTGACCATACTCGGCAGGCGCGGGTTCGAATGTCCACGCCGTGTCGGTTCCCAACTCGGTGGGCACGCCCAGTTCGCGCAGCACGTTGCGCGATTCTTCATTGCGGGTGATCACGAATGAGTTCTGGCAATAGCGCGCGCACATCTTCGCGATCAGACGGATCCATGTGGCCGGCTTCCGCGCCATAGCCCACCGAAAGCTTATTCTGCGCCGCCGCGATTCCCAGCGACCCGATCATCATCGTGGTGAGCGCGTTGGCAAACTTGCTCTTGAACATCGAGCCTTCGCAGGCCACCACGCCGTGATGCCTGGGAACTTCGTCGGAAAGGAACGGAGGGAAAATATCAGGCAAATGCACCTGCCGCGTGCCTTCGAAATAGCCCTCGGTGAACTTGAAATTCTGGCGTCATCACACTGAAGGCGGTGTTGTCCGCGCCCAGAATGTGGCGAATCTGGCGCAACATTTCCGACACCCGCACGTCCGAGCCCATGTTGCGCGTGCCGTTGTAGCCGGCAAACAACAGCTTCAGCTTTTCGCCCGGCTGCCACGGTTTGCCTTTGCCCATCATCCAGCTCAGCTTGGCGGCTTCGATGCTGCTGCTGACCCAGGCTTCGAGCACCAGATCCATCATGCTGCGGACCCTCCCGCTTTGGTCGAAGGCCAATCCCGATAGGGATAGGTGAAGTTGGTTTCGCGGCTGAACTTGAGCAGCGGATAGCTGTATTGGGAAAACGGCACCGGCTTGCGTCCGAGTTCCTGAGTCACGCGGGTGTTGTCGAATACCGTGTTCCACACCAGATAAGGCATGAACACCTTCATCAGCGAGGCGCCGTGGCCGAGAGACCCCTGTCCGGTTGGACAACAGATTCACCGATGCGTTGAAACGGCCGCTGCAGGAACGGAAGAAAAATCGGCCCACGCTTGTTCTGCGCCGCGGCCAGCGCGGTGGTGAACTGGCGGAAAGTCTGCGAGTCCACGCCGGACGACAGATGATAGGTGTCGTGCTGCGGATTTTCCTTCTGGTGCAGGGTCGCAATGGCATCGGCCACGAAATCGACGTTCACGATGTCGATCTTGTCCTTCGAGGGAAACGGCAGAACCGGCAGGCCGGCCAGAAACACGAACGCCTTCACCATGTCGAACTGGGTAGTTTCGGGATGGCGGCTGTCGCCGAGAACAATGCTGGGCCGGAAAATCGTAATCGGGACTTCGGGCAGAAGCTGGCGCATCATGTGCTCGGTAAATTTCTTGGTGCGGGCGTAGGGATCGTAATCCGACCGATCCCAATCGATGGCATTGTCCTCGGTGACAACTTCGTCCTGCCGCTTCCCTGCCACCGCCACCGTGCTCACCTGGCTGAAACGGCGCAGCCCGTGATAATAGTTCGATTTCTGCGCCAGCAGCAGCACTTCGAGCGTGCCGCGCAGATTGACGTTCAGGCAGCTTTTCTCCGACTTGCGATTCAGCGAGGCGGCGCAATGGATCACCGAATCGGTGGTGTGGATCAGGCGATCATAATCGTCTTCGCTCAGACCAAAACGCGGCGCGGTCAGATCGCCGCAGAAGATCCGCATACGGGTCTGGAAGATACTCATAGAATCGCGGAAAATCCAGATGCAATTGCAAGGCCTGCCACAGACGGCCTGCCGCTTCCTGCGGATCGCGGGCGCGAACCAGCAAGTTCAGCGAGGCGCCGTGCTGCTCCAACAGATTGGCGGTAACATGTGCGCCGATGTATCCGGTGGAACCGGTCAGGAATATCGCCACGTTGCTCCGTTGGTGCCGGTCTTGACCACTGTCTCGCGTTTTCCGGGAGCCGCTTCAACCTGCAGGCTGCGGGCGGGGCGCGCTTCCAGCGGGCGCCCTTCAATCAGAGGATAAGTCCATTTGCGCAGCGCGGGGATGTGGATATTGATCCAGTAGTCCCACCAGTCAATCGATCGGGTGTCGTATCCGAAAGCAGCCTTCTCGTCTTCCGGCAGGGCATACGACAGTCTTTCCACATTGTCCGCAGCGAAGTCGTGTTCGTTGTGCAGAATGAACGGCTCGAAAAGTTTGATCAGTTTCTCTACCCTCTCCAGATTGCGTTCCGCCCGCACCAGCGGAGTCTTTTTCAGCGGCAAGGGCGACATGATGCGCTGAATGGACTTCACAATCGCCTTCTGCGCCGGCGCCGACATGCGGTCGTATCGTTCCTTGGAGACGGGAATCGCGTCCAGCCGCAGCCGCAGCCAGTATTCCAGGCCCTCCTGAGCACGGTAGTGCTTGCGGTGAGCCAGCGATGTCAATTCGATCGAACGCCGCATGTCGCAAGGATTGGTCACCGAAGTGGCCAACTGATAGAGCGGCTCATGACGCCTTTCCACGATCGCCGCGGCGATCAGAGTCATGCCGCGGCATACCGAATCCACGGGAATAATATCCAGCCGTTTCCTCTCGTTGGTGGGAAGCTGCCGGAAAGAAGTTCCCAGCAGATAGGACAGTGAAGCCGAAGTATTGATGCCCTCATTCCAGCCTACAAATGGCTCCGCGACCGAAGTTTCCACAATTGCCGGACGCACCACCGCGATGGGCAGGCCGGCGCCATGCTTTGCAATCAGCGATTCGGCCAGACTCTTGGTCAGGGTGTAGGTATTCGGCCAGCCCAACTCGGCGGCACGCTTCATCCCCGCATCGGTGAGATATTCACGCAGCCAGCGGAAACGATTCTTCCGGATTTGATTTTCCAGCGCCGCGCCGCCCAGATCTTTGGCGGCATGTTCCTTGCTCAGAGCCTGCTGGCGAAGTTGCTCGGTCACCTCGGCACTCTCCGCCAGTTGCTCCGCCTGTTTGACGAAATCATGCAGCGCCGCGCCATTCGGCTTCGGCGTCAAAATCCGGCAATCCCGCCGGAGTGTAATTCGGACGCAACGTCTCTCCCACCCGGCCATCGCGCGCTCCGGCCACGTAGCAGGTGGAAAGATGCAGCAGCCCCGCGTGATCCGACTTGCGCACAAATTCGGTGACGTTCACGGCCGCGTCGACGTTGGTGGCCAATGCATCCCGCAGATCGGGATTGAAATCGGTCAGGCCTGAGCTATTGATGATGAGATCGAGATTCTTTCCAGCGACTCGCTGACTTCGGGCGTGAAGCCAAGGCCGGGCTGGCAAACATCGCCCTCGATCACTTCCACCCGCTCCCGCAGAAATCGAGAAAGGTCGGCGCCGTAGCGGGCATATAGCGGATCGAAGACCGGAGACTCCTCGACCAGCTTTTCAAAGCGCCGTATCGCGGGATTCGATTTCTGCCGCCGGATGAGCAGGTAAATCCGCCCGATCTCCGGCAGCTCCATCAGAGTATTGACCAGCCACACTTTTCCGATGAAGCCGGTCACGCCAATCAGCATGACGTGCTTTCCCGCGAGCGCCCGGCGAACCGACAGCGGAGCGTCGATGCCGCACTCCGTCGAAATAAACGATCGGCCGCTCCGCTACCGGAAGCTGTCGCGCGGCGGGAATTACTGCTGATTCCAGAACCTTCACACTGGAGAGTCCGAGATCGTGGACCAGTCTTTCCGGGGCTCGCCTGCCATCCGGCCCAGCGCCGCTGAAGCCGGCGAACAGGCCTCGCGGACGTATCACCGGTTCCAGCAGGCGGCCGGTGGCAATGCCGTCCCGAAACTCAAGCCGGTTGGCGATCAGCCACTTGACTCCCAGATATTGCGCCAGCGGACGCATGACCTGTTCCAGGCCCTGGCTCACCAGGACAATTTCATCCCCGGCCTCGATACGCATCCTAAGTTGTTCTACTGCATCAACTTTTAGGTATGGCTGCAGCTTGTACTTGAAGTACTCCTCGCCCAGCAAGTCCAGCCGGTCGCGGCTGATTCCTCGCAACACCGTGTGCACCACCCGGGTGGCAAAAATGCGATGCGCCGCGTAGAGGAACGGGCGCAACACAGCCATCATCAGACACCAATCCCCGGCGCACCCAGCGCTCCAGAAAGGTCTGCGCGTTCCAGGTGAAAAAGGCGATGGGACGGACGGTGGTCAAGTCCGCGAGGCTGCCCTCCACACGCCAGTACACCGGCGCAGCGGAGCTTGAATTGTGGTTTGGTTGTTCCAAATTGTTTTCGTCCCGAGACTTAGGGCCGTTCCTCCGGCGGCGGAGGTCGAAGACCATTGTAAACAATTGCGTCAAAAGGGCGAAGCGCAGGGACAAAAGGCGCTACCCCGCCCCGTACCGGCGTCCTTCGACTCGCTCAGGCAGGCTCCCGGCTGTCGGGCATCTCGCCACCCCGTTAGCTGCTGCCCGACCTTAGCGTGAACGGACGAACTTTGGGAAGATCGTGTCCAAACACCAGCAACGCCATTACTCCGCTGACCCCCAGCATCGCGGCCACCGCCAACAGTCCGCCGCGAAAGCTCCCGGTCCAGCTCCGAACCAGCCCGATCGTGTACGGTCCAAGAAAGCCGCCCAGATTGCCGAACGAATTGATCAAAGCAATTCCGGCCACCGCCGAAGTTTCGCTCAACAGTTCGGTGGAGGTCGCCCAAAACGGGCCCAACAGTGAATACGCCGACAGCAAGGTTACGCTGAGGAAGACAATCGTTGCCGCCGTCGAGGTGGAAAAGGCGGCGCAGGTCAGGCCGAAGGATCCCACAAACGCTGAACCGGCCAAATGCCACCGCCTTTCGCGGGTACGGTCGGAATGCGTCCCCACCAGCGACCATCGCAATGGCGGTTACGAGATAAGGAATCGCCGCGAGCAGTCCGACCAGGAAATTACGCAGACCAGAAACACCGCGAATCAGGCTCGGCAGCCAAAGGCCCACTCCGTACGTGCAAGTGGTGTCGCCCAAATACACCAGCACCAGCAGCCAGACTTTTCCCTCGGTAAAAGCAGCGAACACCTGCCGTCTTGAGGCCTGGGGATGCGCGCCCTGCTCGCGTGCCAGCTCTCCGGTCAGCCACGCGCGTTCGTCTGTCGTCAGCCAGGCCGCCACCTCAGGGCGGTCCGGAAGATAGGCAAGCACTACCGCTCCCAGCAGCACGGCGGGCAGGCCTTCAATCAGGAACAGCCATTGCCATCCCGCCAGATTGCCGGCGTGCACTCCCAGTAGCGCGCCTGAAATTGGACCGCCCAGCACGCCGGCCAGCGGCGAAGCCGTCATAAACAACGCCACCGCGCGCGCCCGCGCCGCTGAGGGAAACCATCTCCTGAGATAAAGAATCATGCCGGGGAAAAATCCGGCTTCGGTGACGCCCAGCAGAAAGCGCAACAGGTAAAAGCTTCGAGGAGTAGTGACGAATATCATGGAGGCCGACACCGCCCCCCACAACACCATGATCACCGCAATCCATTTTCGTGCGCCCAACCGGGCCAGCGCGAGATTGCTGGGCACCTGAAAAAAGAAATATCCGGCAAAAAAGATGCCCGCGCCCAGACCATAGACCTTGTCGCTGAATCCCAGTTGCCCGCGCATCTGGAGAGCGGCAAATCCGACATTAATTCGATCCAGGTAGTTGACGATGTACAGCAGAAACATGAAGGGCAGCAGCCGCCGCGTCAGCTTGGAGATGACCTTCGCGCCCAACTCAGTTCCAGCTAACGCCTGCATCCAGCCCTCATTTGGAATGTTCTGCGCAATTCGTGCGCCTGCGTGGGTACAGAATTCATTGGACCGTGATTATTGGACCGTGCTATCCCCATCCAGCCCGAGGCCGCGCCTGATTTCAGCGACAATCTCTTCCACCGGCTGGTCGATCTCCACGGTGAAGGCATCGTCGGGCTCCTGCAGATCGGCGAATTGACCGGCCAGAATTTTCTCTGAAGCAAAATGCCCGTGCCGCTGCTTGCAAGCGCTGGTAGATCAGGTCATAACTTCCCTTCAAGTAAACAAACCTGACTTCCCTGCCGACGGCAAGCTCATCCCGATAGTTTTTCTTCAACGCCGAACATGCCAGGACCACGTTCTCGCCGCTTTGCGATCCACTGTTCTATCGCCTGCCGCAGCGACGCCAGCCAGGGCGCGCGGTCAGCGTCGTCGAGCGGAATCCCCGTCTGCATCTTTGCCACATTTGCCGGAGAATGGAAGTGTCGGCATCGGCGAACTCCCAGCCGAGTTGCTGCGCCAGCACAGTGCCCACGGTGGTCTTTCCCGATCCTGTCACTCCCATGATGACGACGATCACACGAGCCTCGCCAGAAAGGACGCCGGACATGCCCTACACGTTTTATCATGCGATCGGAAGCTTGCGGGTGGAAGTTCGCTTTCGTGAGCGAAGGCTTCTGGATTGACCTAGCTACCTTGCGCAGCTTCGTCACTCTTCCCTCCTCCACCCACTCCACCACGAAAATGTTGCCTTCGTGATCGAAGCAGGCGCCGTGAGGGCAAACGAATCTGCCCGGCACAAACGTTCCCGGAGCCTGGTTACGCACCGCGCTCCAGTCCTTATTCGTATATTCGCCCTCGCCCAGGCTTGCGACCACGTTGTTCGTTGCGGTCGAGAATCGACGACCTTGCTCAAAAGATCGGCAATCACCACGTCACCATTTCGCTCGTGCAGAAAGCACGGCATCTTTGACGTGCCCAGAATGGAATCCACGTGCTTGCCGTCGAGGGTAAATCGCTGCAGCCGGCTGTTGCCGCGGTCGGTCACGACCAGCAACGGCGTGCTCGCGCGCATGTCAATCCACAGGCCGTGAGGACAATCAATCTGGTCGTCGCCCTTTGCCCAATCCCCCGAACGTGCGGATAAACTCCGCCTTCTGGTTGTACTGATTGATGAAGCTCGAGCCGTATCCATCGCCGACGTAAATGTCGCCATTCGGCGGCGATGGCCACATTGGTCGGCCGGTAGACCACCGCGGAAGTTTGATCTTTAGGCTTGTAGGCGGCCGATTCTGCCGGATAACCCAGCGTGAAAACCTCTTCCCCCTTCAAGGTCCGCTTGGTGACGATGCCGTGCTGATAGTCGCAAAGATAGAGGAACTCCTCGCTGCCCTCTTTGCGGATCGTCAAACCGTGGGCCCCGCCTTTGAACTGCCGCCCCCAGGAGCGGACAAACTTGCCCTTGCGATCGAAGACCACCATCGTGTCCAGGCTTTCGCTGGCGGCATTCACCGTGTGATGGACGTAGATGTTGCCCTGTGAATCCTCGCAGACGCCGTGAGTGTTGCCGTATTTGATGGTGCGCGGCAGTTCGCCCCAGTCGTGAATGGCCTCGTATTGATGCTCGCCCTGTCCGAGGACCGGCGCCTTGGTGCCAGCCTTGTCGGTCGCGCCCAGGAAAACCGGAGCGGCGGCCGCGGCTGCAGCAGTGACGAGAAAACTGCGTCGCGTGACTTGCATGGTCACACTCTCCCGATCAAACGCGGATCCAAGGGGCTCAGAATCCGACAGCGTCACTTATGCGCGACCGCAGCTTTTTCATCCACCAGTTTGGGATCGGCGAATTGCAGCCAGAAGCCCATCATCTCTTCGTCGCTGGGCTCGCCCCAGCGAATGGCTTTCGAAGGATCGGGATTCTGCGGATTGTTCAACGAATTGTCGAAGTAGGCCGTGGTCACCAGCTTCGTGCCTTTCGGCAGCAGGAACTGGTGTTTCAGGAAGTAAATTTCCTGCCAGCGAAAATCGTAGTGCGGCACGTTCAGAATCACTTCGTGACGGCCGTCGGGATAGATAGCCTCCGTGGTCATGCTCTTCCCGCGAAAATGCATGTGCGCGGTGTAGGCCACGGCGGTCACATCTTTGGGCAAGGTGTAGCACGACGTCACGCGGTGATTGTCGTCATTGGGCGGGAATCAGGAAAAGATTGTTCCAGATTTCGTACTGCGCGATCTCATGCTTCACCGGTTCTTTGGCGAAAACCAGGCCGATGCTGGTGCGATCCTTCACGTCTTCGCCGGTGTGGTTGCTGTAGTGAACCTGAAACTGCAAATACGAACCTGCTGGAATTCTCAGCGCATAACCCGGAGGCCGCGTCTCCGCCAGATGGCCCGGCAGGTAGATTCCCGGCACGATATTCAGATACCCCGACGACTCGCCCGGAACCCCGCCGCCATCGGGAGACGAGCAGCCATCGTCAACCACGGGCGCATCCCGCCTGAGGTGCAGAACCCTGCCGGTGCGGTAATGGTATTTGTCGACTCCGGCGTCAGACTTGGCGTTTTCTTCTTCCTTCTTCGCCACCTTGTCGGCTGCGATCACGGAGACGGTGGCGTGATGAACCACGCGCCGGTCTCCCGGCATTACTTCCGCCGCCTGCACCCATCTGTCCTCGGTGAAGTTGGTGGGGACATAGATGTATTCGTAATCGTCCATGCTGCCGCCCTTCACCGTGAACTCGGGGATGGTCAGCACCACGTCGGGCTTGATGTGCCAGCCTGCGGGGAACACCGGAGCCGGAGGCAGATCCTTGGCATCGCCTTCTTTGGCGCCGGTCCTGACCCAGGCGTCGATGGTCGCGATCTCTTCGTCGGTCAGCCGGGGATCGTTACTGAAATCGCCAACCTTGGGATCGGCGTGCCAGGGCGGCATCTTGCGCTGCACCACTGCTTCACGAACCGGGCGGGCCCACATGCGAGCATCCGTGTAGGTCATCAGCGACATGGGCGCCATGTCGTTGGGGCGGTGGCAGACCACGCAATTCTTGAACAGAATTGGGGCCACATCGCGGTTGAAGGTGACTTCCTTCGGAGAATCAGGCTTCGGCGACCAGCTTTGACGAATCAGGCTTTGACGAATCAGGGCTTTCCTGGCTGGCTCCCACCATCAGACCGCAAAATGCCACTGCGACCAACACCAGAATAATTCTGCGCGGACCCATGTTGCCCTCCAAACTCCCCAAGCATCTCGAAATCGCGTCGCCCGGCTATTGTAAGGCTGGTGTCCAGGGAACTCCAGGAGGGGTGTAGGGCGGACGCCCTCGTCCGCCGCCGTTGAAGTTGATTTTGGTTTTGGGAACCCAGCCATCGCGGCTGGGGGTTGTTAATCTAGAAAGGTCAATTGCAAAAGCGGCGGACGAGGGGCGCCCGCCCTACACAATCAGCTTTTGATTTCGGTCGAAGGATCGTTCAGGGCAATGAGCTTCCCTGGCGGGTAATCCTCCGCGGTCAGTGGGTTTTCCGGATCCGCATTCTTAATGGTTAGGACCTCTCCGCTGCGGACTCCCCGGAGAATGAGGTTCTGCTCGTCAATGGCGATAACTCTATACTTCTGCTCGAATATCGCATTGTTGTCCATAATCGCTTTAGATGCTCAAATTGCCGTACATGGCCCAGAAAATCTAGGTACTAATCGGATTATCCACCCTGCAATGAAGTATCAATTCTTAATATTTGTTGATCTTGCGGTATTTAGCCGGGAAGTTTTGC
Organism: Terriglobia bacterium; assembly: GCA_963812465.1. Lineage (GTDB taxonomy): Bacteria > Acidobacteriota > Terriglobia > Terriglobales > Acidobacteriaceae > JAIQFF01. The sequence continues at coordinate 29,090 of CAWEVE010000007.1, read as the reverse complement.
CGCCAGCACGTCGATCTTCTCGATCGACGGCGGTTTTGCTAACAGTTCCGAGGCTTTTGCCATCAGCGCCGCCGCAACCCGTCCCGAAAGATGTGCCTGCCGGCCGGCATCGTTGGGAAAGGCGTCAAAGATGCCAAATGTTGACGGCCCCATCTGGATGGCAAACCAGGCCGTGGTCGCCGGCTCCTCGCGTACGATCGCCAAGCCGCCGCGGAGGAAATCGGCTACATCCTTCTCCTTGCCGGGCTTCGCATCCAAACGAACCCACAGTGCAACCTTAACATCGGCCATTGGGAATCTCCTTGATAACAGCACTTAGCAATTGGCACTTAGCACTTAGCCATTGCGACCCGCGGTTTTGGTAAAGAGCTAATTGCCAATTGCTAATGCTAAGAGATTACGGCGCTTTACGCCGACGTAGTTATTGTGATGAGCAGTTGGAAAAATTCTATTAACGGTATTGTACTCGCCTGAGAAAAGAATGGCACCCAACGCGGGTGCCATCCAGAGAAATAGTTTTGTAATGATTTGTAGCCGATTCCTCCCTACTGCGTCTTGTCCGTCTTTTTGGACGCCGGTGCGGCCGCGCTGGCCTTGGGCTTCCAGAAATCCGGATCGGCCTTGATCCACTCATCCGGGGCATAGCTCATTGAGGGCGTGAAAGCGAACAGATTGTGCTGGCTGAATTCGATCGTCGAGGCCAACAGTTCGCTGAACTTCTTCATGCCGTCTTCCCCCAGGCCCGCGACAAGCTGCTTCTCGTTCTCAAACGCTTGGTCGATTTCAGCGCCCGACTTCAACGGCCAGAACACGATATAGGTATTGCCTTCCTGGCCGAACAGCGCCTGATACATGGCCCAATGCACGTTGGGAACCTTCTCGTAACCGCTTTCACCAGTTTGACGATCGTGTCCCAGTCCGCGTCGTGCCCGGGGCGCACCCGGTACAGAGAGATTTTGAAATAGCGCATGTGCGCGATATCCACCGGCGCATTCAGGCTGATATTCGTCGCGATACATCAGAGCACTGGCATCGAAGTCGCTCAGCAGGTCGCCGTCCGCGACTGAGGCTCGATCCATCGCAGCCGAAAGCGCAGCGTTTTTCTGGGTTGCCAGAACATCTTTCTCCCAGGCGTCGAATGAATCGTAGCCGGTAAAAAATAACACCCGCGGCCTGCCCGTGATCGAACTGGCTGCGAAATAGTGGCTCGGCCATTTTGCGCGCGCCATGGCCTGCACGAACGCGCTCTCCGCTTTTTCGTGCTGGCCCGCCACTCTTGCCCGGTTTAACGTACTCGCGGATGACTGAAAACACTTTGGGCGGCGGCGTGGTTTCCTGCGCCGCCACAATCCCCATTCCTCCAGACAGCACATACGCCCCCAACAGCAACCCGGCGAATTTTTTCATGGATGCTGACCTCCTCGGTCGCGAAATAACTTGGATTGAGATTTTGGAAAGGGCCTGACCCCAGCAAGGAAAGCGGAACCCGAAGTTGCGCGGAGAGTATCTGAGAGCCACCACGAAGTCAAGCTGACGGGGAAGGAATGGAGGGGCGGGCGCCCTCGCCCGCCGCTTTTGAATTGATCGTGCTGGATCGGCGCGATCAAATCAAAGCGGCGGGCGAGGGCGCCCGCACACAGATGCCCGTCATCCATCAAACAAAAAGGCCGCCGGAGTGGCGGCCTTTAAACAGAAACTAGAAACTGTGACTAGTCTCCCAGCACCGGCTCGGCTTCGGACTTCGCCGGAGCGTGTCCGTTGCCATTGCCCTTGGCCGGCGTAAGCGCGCCCAGCGGAATGAAGCCGTTCTCAGCCACGACCGGCTTCTCCTTCAGCACGACTTCGCGATAAAGCGCAGCCATGCGGGCGTTGTATGCCGGATCTTCCTTCTGCTTGGCGTCGCGAGCCCGCATCTTTTCTTCGCGCGAGTTCTTGGCGATGCCCAGCTTGTCGAGATCGTGCTGCTCCTCGTTGGTGACCAACTCTTCCTTGAGCAGCAACCCATGCTCGACCGATTCCATCTTCACGTTCTTGCCGCCGGCGAAGATTTCATGCCGTCCATGCTCTTCGTACCACTTGGTGAGCGTGGCCGTCATGTGCATCTTCTCGATGATGTTGCGCCAGCCCACGCCGGTGTTGTAGGCGCAGAAGGAAATTTCGCCTTCCTGGGTGGCGTACGGAATGATGCACTGCTCAGTGCGCCGGAAATCGTAGTTGAACAGATCCTGGAACCACATTCCCGCGATGAACAGGAAGTTCCAGCGATCCTGGCGGCGCTTCATGACGTCATCGATGGTCCGGTCCGGACCGACCTTGCCGTAATTCTTGCCGGTGGCGTTGAAGTTCTTGTCGAACTTCTTCAGCAGGTCCATCAGCTTGAAGTGCGTCGGCGACTGGAACGGATCGTAGTTCTTCATCAGGCACAGCGCCATGCCAACGACGGTCAGGAACTTGCCGCGAGCGGCGTCGTTGACCTTGGCAATGTCCTTGGCCAGCTGATCGCCATGCAGGAAAGCGGTGACGGGCACAGCTTCCTTGGTTTCCTTGTCGATCATGACCGCCATGCCGGTTCCGCAATTGGGATGGCAACCGCAGCTCAATTGGCCCCAATCATTGTTGGCGTCATTGACGTGCATCAGGTCAGCCCAGTCCGAGAATGTCCCCATGAAAGATATGGGGAACCAATCGCGCGAAGGCTCGCCGAGGCCAGTACTGGGCCCGGATATGCTGGACAGATTACGTATTGCTAAGGGAAATTTTGATCAATTGAAAAGTTATGCGACTACAGGTTACCTAGGGAGATGGCGGGTAAGACCAAAAGTATACCTCATGTTGCGGATAGTTGAAGAGTATGAGTAAAGAGCCTGAAATTTGGGAATCCGCTATAGCTCCGTTGATAATGGTATGTGGATCCAAACCGGATTTGTTCGGGAATTGATCATAGCATTAGGTCCTATCGCGCACGGACATGCCTGTGAATTACCTACTTGAGCACAAGATTGGAAGACTAACATAAACAGTACTCTATGAAAGACTGGCTGAAAAGGGTAAGCCCTGCCGAGCATTCATTCCTGTCCAACGTAAATAGAAGGAGTGCGAATTTCCTCCTGTTGCACCTACAACACTTGAGCATAGACTGATGAGTGTATATGCGTATTCAGGTCTGTATTGTAGACTTTGGATGTACAGAATGCGTTTGCGAAATATAATGAATGGGTTCAAAAGACTTTGATACCTGTGAATAGGACGGTCAGCACTACTGGCAATGCGGATTCGGGTGACCCGCCGGTATGAATTCTGTTAACGTTATGCTGATGGTAGGTTTAGCCACAACAAAGAAACGCAAGATTGAGGAGAGCAAGGATGTGAAGCATTTGGCCTCATCCTCCAAACCTGCTGATCTCAGTACCGGCAAGCTTAGCACCAAAGTCCTCCACTCCCGGCTCATCGAAGGATGTCAGACTCACGACTCCATCGGCCAATACCAAGATCGACATGTCATTCTTCAGATTTCCAACGCATCTGCATCCGATCTCAAACCCAGGCCCAAACTTCCCCGGACACGAAAGAGAGATCCTTCTTCCCTTTCTATCCCCTTGGCGTCGACATCGACATGATGCCCCTGCGCCTGGGCCAGCGCCGCCTCATAGGGGCGCGGATCAATTTGGGCGATGAAGTCGCCCGCCTTCACCGTCTGGCCTTCGGTGAAGCCAACGTGCTGCAACGTTCCGGCGATCTCGGTGGTTTTGGTCACGGTTTCGAACGGCGTCACCGTTCCCAAGGCGTCGATGGTCAGGGGCATACTCAGGTTATGACCGGCGCGGGACGGTCTGGGGCGGCTGCGCCGGTCGGCCGGAGGTCTCCTCCGGGTTGGCGGAAGGACCGCGTTCTCGTACTTCTTCATGCGTCGACCCCCGCGGCGGCGAGGGCCGCAACGATCACGATCCATAACAGCCAATTCCGTCGTCGCCGCGGCGCCGTTTCCACGGTCGTCGGCAAGGCGCCGGCGCTGCGCGCTGCGTGACTTCGTCCGGTCTAAGGGCCTCGTTCATCGCTAACGCTCACATTCTGCGTCACGCTTGCTGCGTCACGCTTGGCACGGACAACTCGTCGGTTCAAATCAACCTCGCGTGCGCGGCCCCGGTTTAACCCCAGTCGGGTCTAATCGGGTGGGTGTTGCATTCTGGTTATCATTGCGTCATAAGCGCGGCCGGCGGCGTGGCCGCCGCGGACGCCGGTGTAGCTAAGGAGAAGCGCACAACCTTGCCAAGGTTGGGGTTGAGAGATGGAATCCCTTCGCCCGCTCCAATAAATAAAGCATTTACTAGGATAGAGGGTGGGTCGGCAAGCTCCGTCTTTCACCCGTCTTTCACGGGATCGGTGAGACGGCTCCCCAGGAGCATCAGAAAGCGAAACAACCGCTTATGCGCCGCCAATGCGAGGTTCGCCTGCACCAGAACCGCCGGCGAGCGGCGGCCAATGAGCGTGAAGGCGGGCCGCGCCCGGTCAAACGCGATCTGCCGTGCGGGGAACGGCGCTTTAAAGCAGCGAGCCATGACCCCGCCCCGACCGAACGCCCCCGTATGCCGGCGCAACCCCGCAACCTGCTTCGCGACGGCGACGGCAAGCCGATTGCGGTGCGCGGCTCGGCGGGCAGCTGGGCCAGGCAAGCTCTTTTGGGCGACCGGTGAGTCTTAGAACCGATCCCGACGACCGCCAAGTGCACGTTTGCCGCCCGCATAGGATCACTGCTATTTGCGCATTTGAAACGTTTGAGCGACGTCTCAAATCGACGTGAAGCGGACATTTCGGATCGCAGTTGGGGCCACGGGGTTGCAGGGATGGCGCAGCGACCTTTGCCACGGATTTTTTTCCGCTGACTTAATTGGCCGCCAACAACGACGGCGCAATTAATCACTGACGAATATCCGGCCTATTGATCCTTCCAGCGGCGGGGTACAACAACCTTAGCAAATTCATCCGGCCCAAAACCTTGAGTGGTCAGATCAGGCCGGGACCCCTTAAAGCGCTTTGCATGCTCGAGAATTTCGAAAATCTTTGCGTAAGCGTAAAGGAATTGTTCTGCGTCGATAGCTCGCAAAGCATTCCGAATATCGACGCTGCTGCGGTCAATGGCGGCATGTTGGGGGAACTGTTTGTTGTGAGAAAAATCGGCATTCGAGCGGGTGAAAGCCCTAACGAAACGTGGGACCGTATTATTGAGGAAACCGTGATCGCCATAAACAGGGTGTCTGGTCTTGGGATCGACCCACTTCACTAACGGGTTGTCAGAGGTAATAAAAAAAGCGTCTCGCGCGTCGACAAGCGACCACTGCATTTGTGCGAAAATCCCCGCCAGTTGTGGCGCAGGCCCTAATGCCATCAACATAGCGGCTTTGCGAACTTGCATCGTGGTGCAAGACGGATTTATCAGCGACGCGCGAACTTGGGCGCGGGCCTCCAGCGGCATCTTTGAGCCACGCTTGGTCTCGACTTTGCGTGTTAGTTCATCGAAGGCTGCTTCGTCAGCTGCGTGAGCGTACATAAAAATTTGCGCTCCACGCCCGAGCGCGTTGGCTGCATTTTGCCGCTGCGCCCGCGCGCGGCAAAATAAATACGCAAAAATCATAAAAAAAATCGAGCGGTCATCGCTGTCTTCTGGGAGACGGCCCGCCAGCATTTCTTGGTAGATCGGCGCTGCGGCGTTTTCGTTGCCCGCCAACTGCGCCTCTCCGGAGTGGTCATTAGTGCCGTCCTCAAGCTCGATGGAATAAAAGTGGGTGAAAGTAGCGGTTTCGTCGGGCACTGCCGAGCGGCAATCGCCCGAGTTTTTATGGTAAGTCCATATTTACCCTCCTGGATCATCCCCCACGAAATGTTGCAGGTGGAGCCTAGGGATAGGATGCTAACCTTTGGGGAGCGGTTTGGAGCCGCGTTAATGACCTAGAAGACAGAGAATTCGCCGAGCTAGGACGGAGTCCAAGGGGCTGGGGACATTGACCTAGCACAGACAATCAAACTCGGAGCGCGGACGCTTTTGACCGAGGGGGTACTGTGAATAATACTAAAATCGCCCGGGCAAAAATCGCCCAAGTTGTCGGCCCAATCAATAGGGGAAAGGCCGTCGACGTGGGGCATTTTAGTCGCCGGCGGCCTGGGTTGTGCGGCCTCGATTACGCCATCGGCCTCATTTGCGCGCTAATCTACGGCTCTGCTCGCCATTTTTCGCGCGCCGTTGATCGTGATTGCGTTTGGCGTGCTCGGCATTTTCCTCCTTATGCTTTCCGATGACCCGCATCGAAATCGGACAAAAATGGCCCCTCGTCGACCATCGCCTCGGGTCAATTCTGGTCCTTCGGCCATCCTCAAAAGCTCAGATTTTCGGCCTAAGTCACGTGGTGCAGATTTCTTTGATTTATGGACCACCAGCAGCGTGCGCTTCGGTCAACCTATCCATTTCCTAGCGCCGTTGCGAGCGACCGCTAATCGCGCATTGCCGTCGTGAAACAAAATCGTCGTAAGGCTCAAATCCTTGAACCGCGTCAAAGCGGGAGCATTGGGTCTTGATCCAGTCGAGCATCGCATTCTCGCGGTTCCATCCTCCTTCTCGCCGCTCGCGACAACTCGCAGCACATCATCCGATAGTGGTCGTTGCAATTAGAGAGACTTGGGCGCGTCGGCGAACAGCCACAAGTCGACCTCCGCTGGCGTCGTCAGAATCACCGGCATCGCCTTTGGATAAATCGGGGCGACCACCGCGTTCGGTTCTGTCGTCAGGAAACCGAACAACTCATGCTGGCCATCCACTGGCGCACTCTTCGGCCCTCGAACGCCGCGCCATCGCGTCCATAGACCAGCGAACGCGAACAGCGATGTTCTTCGCTAAGCGCGAACCATTTCGGCGTCTTGCGCGGCTTGGTGTCAGCGTACTCGCAAAACGAAGTCGCCGGCACGATGCAGCGGTTCTGCTTGCCGAGCCACCCGCGCCAATGCGGGCTGCCGACATTGCGAATGTTAGTGATCGGCGCGCCGCCAAACTGCGGCGGCCCAGGCATGCCCCAACGCGCCATAACAAGCTCGCGCTCGCCGTCGGCTCCATTGCGAACGATCGGAGCCATTTGGTCGGGGAAGATCCCTGGGAACAGCGGCAGGTTGCCCGTCCGATCGTGACTCGCGCGGACCAGTCGCGGATCGCGGCTTGACCTTTTGTGAGGCTATAGAGATTGCACATTTTCGCTGTCCTTAGCTGAGGTCAGTCGCCCTTGACGAGCCGCAGCTTCACCATTCCTGGCGGCAAGTCTGGCGGCCGCCTATGCTCAAGGTCAGGCAGGTAGACCCCACACGCCGACTTGCCTTTCTTCGACCGCGCCTCAGCGCGCCAAAGGCAATCGTAGGAGAACCGCTCCATCAGGTCGCGCAAAGTAATCTCGGGACCGTATTTTGCAGCCAGTCGCGCCAGCCTCCCGACGATGCTCGCCGCCTTACCGCGCCGGATGTCATCGATCAGGGTGTCCGGAGAATCTCTCGGCTCCACGTCGGACACGCTGGTCTCGGCCCCGGCATGTTGAATTGGGGAGGCCCTTCATGCGATTCTGTGACTGTTACTGCAATGACGATAACGCCTCAACGCATAAGGGAGAAAACGATGTCCCGCGGGTCGAAGGCCGCTTCGCAGGATCGACGCAATATTCTCAAAGGGGCCGCGTTCGGCGCGAGCGCGGCGGCTCTGTTCGGCGGGCTCGGGGTCGATCCCCTGATCGCCGCTGCCATGGCCAAGGAGGCCGGCAGATCGCCGAAGCCGCTCAGGGCCGCCTTCTCGAACGCTGGGCTGCAGGCGACCTGGTGTGCCCAGGGCAAGCAGGCGGCGGAATATTGGGGCAAGCTGTTCAACGTCGACGTCACCTGGTTCGATGGCCAATTCAACAACGTCACGCAGCGCGCCGCGATCAACAACATGGCCTCGCAGACGTGGGACTTCGTCGCCATTCAGGCGTTCGGCATCGGCACGCTGACGGCCCCGGTCAATAAGATGATCGAGGCCGGGATCCCGGTCATCGACATGGATACGCTGATCGCTCCACTCGAACTCGATCAATGTCCTGACCTTCCTTGCACCCGATAATGAGTTCATGGGCGAGTTCGTCACCCAGGCGCTGGTCAACGCCATTAACGGGGAAGGCACCATCGTGATGACCCAGGGCTCGCTCGGTCATACCGGTGCGCAAGGGAGAGCCAAGGGCTTCCATTCGGTCGTCTCGAAGTTCCCGAAGGTTCAGGTGCTTGACGAGCAGCCGGCCGACTGGGACGTCACCAAGACCGCGCGCATCTGGGAATCGCTGCTCACCAAATATCCGAAGATCGACGCCGCCTTCTTCCACAACGACGACATGGCGCTTGCCGCCTATAAGGTGATGCAGGCCAAGGGCCGGACGGAGGCGAAGATCGGCGGGGTCGACGCGATGCCGCCGGCGATCAAGGCCGTGCAGGACGGCCAGATGTACGCCACGGTCCGCAATCCATCGTCCCGCATTCACGGCGGGGCGATCATCGCGGGCGTATCGGCGGTCATAAACGGTGCGAAGACGGGAACCGACATCCCGAAGCATATCGTCACCGACGGTCCGGTCGTCACCAAGGCGAATGCCGACGGCATGCTCTGGATGCAGGAGCAATTCCTCATCTAGAGCCGGATGAAAGTTCGGACTTGCGTCATTCCCGACGGGAGCGAAGCGACCGTCGGAAAACCATCGATGGCGGCCGCCGGAGGTCCCTGAAGTCCTCTATCCCCGGTCGGGCCTCGGGCCCGGCGAGAGCTACAGCGACGTCATCCTGCGGCTGGTGGCGGTCGGACACGAATCACGGAACGGGTCCTGACGCGGGCAGGCTCGGCCCATCCGCTATTCCTCCCTCGCCAACCGTGCTACGTTCTAGACGGCGTGGATAGACTGGCCAGTCGACACGCGGGGCCTGCACTCCCTGCTTCCACGTCCTCCTTAGTGCAGCGTGGTAGTGCAGCCATGCCCAAGCCACCGCGACGGGCGCTCCGGCCGCTTCGGCATTAGCGCCGTGAGCGAGACGCGGAAACTGGCCGCGATCTTGGTGTCCGATGTCGTCGGCTATTCGCGGCTTACCGGAGCCGACGAGGACCGCATTCTGGCGCGGTTGCGTGCTCTCCGAAGCGACCTGATCGATCCAACCATCGCCGTGCATCACGGCCGGGTCGTCAAACGCACCGGCGACGGCGCAATTGTCGAGTTCCGGAGCGTCGTCGACGCGGTGAACTGCGCCATTGAAGTCCAAAGGGCGATGGTCGAGCGCAACGCGGAGGTCGGGCCAGACAAGCGCATCGAATTCCGTATCGGCATCCATCTCGGCGACGTCGTGGAGGAGAGCGACGGCGACCTCATGGGAGACGGCGTCAATATCGCTGCGCGCCTTGAGGGCGTCGCAAAGTCCGGAGGGATTTGCATCTCCGACGACGCCTATCGGCAGGTCAAGTCGAGACTTCGATCTGAAGGTCAGCGATCTCGGCCCCGTGCCGCTCAAGAACATTGCCGAGCCGATCCGGGCCTATTCGCTCGACGTCGGCGTACTAGCGCCGCCTAAGCCCTCGCCTCCAACTTCGGGCACCGAAAGGATTGTCCCACCGCGCCTCTCCATCGTGGTCTTGCCGTTCGCCAATATCGGGGGGGATCCCGAACAGGAGTATTTCGCCGACGGCGTGACCGAGAGCCTTACGACCGACCTTTCGCGGATTTCGGGCGCTTTCGTCATAGCGCGCAACACCGCATTCACCTACAAGGGTAAGGCCGGAGACGTTAAGCAGATCGGCCGCGATCTTAACGTTCGCTACGTGCTCGAAGGCAGCGTCCAGCACGGCGGAAACCGCATGCGCGTCAACGTGCAGCTGGTCGAGACCGACACCGGCGCGCACGTCTGGGCCGAGCGCTTCGACAAGCCCGTCGCCGATCTCTTCGACATGCAGGACGAGATCGTATCGAGCCTCGCCAACCGGCTCGGGCAAGAACTCGCCACCGCGGAGGCGCGGCGAGCGGAGCGCGCGGCGAACCCCGACTCGATGGATCACTATTTTCTCGGGCTCGCCCAATTCAACAAGGGCATAACCGCCGAAATCTTTGATAAGGCGCGCTCCCACTACGACCGGGCAATTGAGCTTGACCAAAACAACGTCGAGGCGCTGATTGGTCGTGCATGGGTCGATGTGATCTTTGCCGCCAACTATCTGTCCGACGACCGCGTGGAACGGTACCGCTCGGCCGAGGCCCACTTGGCCAAGGCGCTCAAACTGAGCTCAAACAACGCCAGCGCCCACTGTGCATTGGGAGTCTTGCGCATGTACACCAATCGCGCCGCCCAAGGCATCGCCGAGTGCGAGCGAGCTCTCGCGATCGACCGAAATCTGGCGGCCGCGCACGCATGGATAGGCGTGGCGAAGTTTCTTGCCGGCCGCAACGAGGAGACCGAGGGACACGTTCTCGAAGCGCTGCGCATCAGCCCACGCGAAGCTCGGGCGTCCGGCTGGATGCATTTCGTCGGAGCCGCGAAATTGGGCACTGGTCACGACGAGGAAGCGGTCGTGTGGTTGAATTGGTCGATCGAGCTCGGTCGGAATTGGGCGCTGCCCCATCTTTGGCTCGCCGCTGCCCTTGCCCGACTTGGACGTCTCGAAGAAGCGGGCGAAGCTGCGCGCGCGGGGCTCGAACTCAATCCCAGCTTCACCATCGCCCGGCTACGGTCTTCGGCGCACAGCGACAATACCATCTATCTCGCGGGCCGCGAGCGCGTGTACGAGGGGATGCGCAAGGCTGGGCTGCCGGAGGGGGACAAGAAAACAAGTTGATCGGGATCGCCAGCGCTGCGCCGATGTTGCGTGGACTGCAGTCGATCAGCGAGCCGCGTAGAACTCCCGCTTCGGATGGGATTTCCACCCTTCGCTGGCGACGCCTCGAAGGCCCGCTCGGACCCTCCATCGACTCCGCATACGCGCATATGATGGACCGTAGTGCGCACGCAATGGAACGACAGCTATTTCGCGGGAAGCGGGCCCTTCCCCGGGGGACCTTGTAAGGGCGGTATCCGCCCGATTGAGGCGTCCAAGGCCGCTGTCAGCTACGTCCGCTAAACGTCGACTTCGGCCGTTTCCTGCTCCGCGGTGTTGCCTTCGTCCTTGGCGATCGAACCTTGCGTTAGGCGGACCTGCGTTCTCGCCTTACTTCGCGCTACTTCTCGCCGCGCTTGGTCGGCTGGCTTGTCCTCGCGGAGGCCGGTGTAAACGGTGTCCCAACCGTCGAGATGCAAGAGATCGAAAGCGTAATAGACCAGCCGCACTTCGCGCTCACCGTCGGTCGCCGCCTGGGTGTGGGCGAAAGTCGGCAGCCCAATCTCATCGACGCCGCAGAGTTCACCATCGAGGTAAGCGGTCTTGATGTTCAGGTTGGCGAGCGCTGCGACGGCGCTTGGATATTTGTCGGTCCAATCGAGGCCGGTCCGAGTCAGGAGTTGCACGCGCCCATTGTCGATGCGCGCCGCCATCCGATAGCCGTCCAGCTTTATTTCGTGCACCACTGAGGCCCCGACGGTGGCTTCTCGACCAGTTGCGAGAGCTGGGGACCGACGAACTGCGGAAGGGGCGCGTCGCGGCGCGACGGCCCGGACTTGGCGGGGTGCGAGGCGGAACGCTTGACGACACGCGGCATGTCGCGAATTTAAACTCGAATGGGACCGAGGCGAAGCGAAGGCACGGCTTGGAGCCTACGCGACTTCGAGAATGGCGTGCCCGGAGTGACCATGCTGACGGTGGTCGCCGACGAGAAGAAACGGCGCGAGTATCTGAACCAAGCGAAAGTGATTGCTTAAACGAAATTCGAGGTAACAGCAGCCGTTTCCCGGCCTCGACCTTTGTGTCGATTGACCGCGCCAGTGCAGTAAGCGCAAATTTATGCTGCGGACGCTTGTCTTCCAGCGAGCGATTGACGACCGCCCCGCGTCGAAACTCCCTTCGGCGCGGGGTTTCCTTTGGAGCATTCAGTGGCCGCCTAGGACGTCCACGATGCAATTCTGGAACGGGCATGAAGTTTACCGTGACCTCAGGGGCTGGCGTCACCGAAGTCATCGGCCGTCCTGCAAGCGCCAGGGCCGCCCTTGAACTGGTTCTGGCGCTGCTCGGGCGCACGCGAACCGACTTTCGCATCTTGATGAATACGGCCGGCGTCGAAGCCCAGCGGATCTGTGCCGGCTGGCAGCGGACGAAGTTGTAGTGCTGCCAGATGAATCTGGGCTGAGCTTCTGAGCCAGTCGAAGGCGACAATTCCCGCACGGCTCCTCCAGTCGAATCGGCGCGATCTTGTCGCGACCGTCTCCCTCGCCGAAGCCAGGCCGGCCACATACTTTATGCGGCAACCAAATTGTGCGACACGCAAATATCTGTGTCAGATGGCGAAATCGCCGCTGACTTTCTCGTCGTCGAGCACGTGTGTCTTCTCGGCGGTGTCGCACATCTGTTCGACCGTGATCGCATCGAGGTTGGCGAGAAAGGTTTCGCCCGCCCTGCGTACGGCCGGATCAATCACCCGCTCAAGCAGCACCGAGTTTGACCCGAGATCGTCGGGATCGGCGGTGCTTAACGACATCGCGGTGCGCACGATCTCGCCCACCGTGATGCGCCGGCGCTCGCGCGCCAGCTCATAGCCGCCTCGCGGCCCGCGCACGCCCTTGAGGATTTTGGCGTGGACCAGGCCCTGGAGCAATGTCTCCAGGTGGCGTGATGGCAATTTATGACGAGCAGCCAAAGCTTTGGCTGCAACCGGGGCCGAGCGCGAATGCAATGCGACATCGACAACGGCGGCGATCGCGAGAACGCTTCGTCGCGACAATAAATTCATGGCCTACCTCCTACGATGAGTTGGTGGCTCTTCCAGGGCCATCAACGATTCCACAGGATTGCGCCGACCGTTAATGGGATTCAATTACCATAATTGTGGTGTTGGCGATGCGTGACTGCTGCCGCGCGGCGTGAATAACCGGCTGATGCCAATGCGCGGCCCCGGGCGAGAGCTACCGAGCGGGGCCGGCGATCATCCGGGAGTGAGGCCGCCGGCGTGTTGGAGGAGTTCAAAAGGGCCAGTCGCCCTCAGGCCGTCCTCCACCTGCCGCGACAATATTGGCGACCGCAGTGTCCAGTCTCTTCGCGGCTGCGAGCGCTCGATCGTACTCAAGTTCACCGGGGCGGCTATCGACCTCGATCGCATAGAATCGCGCCCATGCTGCCGCCTGCTCCTCGCGCACCCATGCTGCTGCCTGCTCCTCGCTCTGAGTGTTGAGCACTGCGTCTTTCGTCGTCCGATCGTTCGAAAAAATCATGCCGTTCTCTTCGCGCACAGTTGCGTAAGAGCACAGTCGCGATTTGTTGTTCCAACGTCAACTAAGCAGTTGTGTAAATAATCTCTAGGCACGGCCCCTAGGAGAACCCTTGCGTCACGTGATTTGACCTTAATAATTTGTTACTTGCCAAAGAGCGATTAAGGGCGCAATTGTCCTGTAAAAAACAGAATGGGAAGGCGAGGATGTCTCTCATGCTTTTCTGGGGCGTTGGCTTCGCCGCCTTCGGCTGGCTCGTCTCCGAGTAATGGTGGCATTTTCGGGACGAGTTGATTCCCTTTGAGGCGCGAGCAGGCATTTTCGTCCCTGGACAATTATCAGACACAACGCTTGCCGGCGGCGGTCGTCGATGATGTGCCGGCGGCCATCTGGCGCAGTTCGTCGTCGCTTTGGCGCGCGAGCACTTGGATCTGTCGGAGATCGTCGCAAGCTACAAAAGCGGGCTTGGTCAGTCTCGCGTTCCGACCGCCACATTGATCGGCAAGTTCAGCTCGATCAGGCGCGCCTGCAGCAACGACACCGTTAGGTCGTCGCGCAGTTCAACCCGTGTGTAAGAATTGCCCGAAAATCCCCCGAACTGCTCGAATGTGATCTGGCCAGCCTGCCGAAGCGCGGACCCTGAGCCGCCTAGATCGAGGCCCTTGAGCAGGTGGTGCGCCTTGGCCTGAGGTCCGGTGAAGTTGTCCCAACTGTCCTCCCACCCAAATCCATTCAGGCGGGCGTCGAGTTCTTCCAGACGCAGGTCATGCTCTATGCATGCGCGCTCGATCTCGTCAGGGGTCTCGAGGCGATGTCCGAGTGCGCGCAGATGCTCGCGCCATGTCGGAGGCGGGGGCGCGAATGGCTGATCCGGCCCCAGTGACACGCGCCACTCGCCGCAGAAGTCGCTCCATTTTTCCTGCCGGTAGACATAGAGGGTCTCCTCGGACGTTTTGGTCGGCGACAGGACCAACGGCCTGCCGGATCTTCGAGAAAATGCTTTCGCTCGGTTGACGAACGATGCCGTCAGCAACGCCCCAGACCCAATCAAAAAATGTCGACGATCGAGCATGTATGCTCTCCTTCAGTATGCACACGCATCGGAAAGCAGACGACCTATTGTTGCCGCACGGGCCACATCGTCAGTCACCACCGTTGCCGGTCAAGGCTGGTTGGTGGGGCTCGCTGAGCCCGCTCTTGATGCAGGAACGACCCTAGCCTACCGCCGAGTTGCGGAGGCAAGGCTAGGTCGGGAGTTCGCACCGCGATGGCCTCTTCGAGCAGGAAACTGGGCACGCAAAAGCATGACTGATCTTCTAGTGGAGCGCGTAAGCAGTCTCTTGCTCCGCATGTCTGACGGCGGGCGACCGCGGGCCGCAGGGTGCGCACCCTCGACTCTTGCTCACGAATCTCTCGCGGCTCTGGGCGCGCGGGACGATCTGGGGGGCCCGCCAATTATGGATCGCACGCGACGGTAGCGTCTCGGTTCGAAAGCGAAGCTTGACCCACGTCGCCAGCCGACCCCATCTTCCGTATATGCTGGCAGGATAATAGCGACATGCTGAGGGACAATGGAGGGTACGATGGCTCAAGATCCGCCGGTTAAACCCCTCAGCCGCGACCTTATACTTGGAAGCTGGAGGATGACTTCTTGGGTCACGAGAGACGTCGCGACTGGGGAGCGGCAGGACGCGCTAGGTCAGAATCCCCGCGGCACCGTCGTCTATACACCTCGTCGTGTCACGTTCCTCATTACCAGGAACAATCGCGCACGCCCCGAGCGGTTGCCGCCGTCAGACGAGGAGAAGATCGCCCTGTTCGACACGATGTTCGCCTATTCGGGCTCCTACACAGTCGAGTCAGATCGGGTCGTGCATCACGTCGACCTGAGCTGGAATGAGGCATGGAGCGGTACGGACCAGGTGCGATTTTGCAGGGTCGATGAACAGACGCTGACTTACACTTCGCCCCCTGCTAAGAACCCGTTCGACGGACGCGAGGTTGTCCACGAGGTGACATACGAGCGAGAGTGAGGCGCGCCGATTAAGGCGCGTCGAACTTTAAAATCGAGACACCACCCACGCGACCTCGCCTGATTGTTTATGCCTAAGATTTGCTAATATCCGCCTTTGCGCATCGACGCCCGCGCCAGCGAAACGCTGCGCGTGAGGGCGAAGCAGCACCGAGGGAGGACGGGCGTGATGACGCTCAATGGCACAATGATCCCAGAGCTTTTCACAAGCCCAGCAGGTACATTCAACGTGACATGGGCCTCTATCGTATGAAGGAAGCAGACGGGGCCGATGTCTTGCACACAGAAAAAAGCGGTCGGGAATATCCTGTTGAGCCGTTAGCTGCCCCTATGGACGGCCTTATGAATGAAGGAAGGTTGGTTCGCGACGGTTCGAGATACTCGTTGCCCTTCACCTAAGGCATGAGCTGCGCGAGCCTACCCGCGCTTCCAACCAGCCTGCAGGAGGAAACAATGCGGCGCTTCAACGTGCATCTGGTGACCGAAATCGATTTCGTCGATGGCGACGAAGCCTCAGACGAGACAGCGCAAAACTACCAGAAGCACCTTAAGGACACCCTTCGGAACGCGGCGCAAGGGATCTCGCTTCGGACGATCAAGGACGCCCGGGTCGAGAGCGTCTCGGTCACAGAAATCAAGGATGAACTCTAATGCGCGGCTTCGAGCCTATGACGCTTGCCAACATGCGCTTGAACGGCGTCCGCGCCGTCATCGCCTCGTGCGCCAACTGCGGCCGCTCCGCCGACGTCAACGTCGACCTGCTGCCGGAGACCCTGACGGTCCCCGAGGCCGGCAAACGGCTCCGCTGCAGCCAATGCGGCGGCAAGACGATCTCGACCCGACCCGCTTGGCATACAAGCCAACGGCAGGGCGTTCCTGACTATCGGCGTGAACGGCCGCCGATGTCCTAACCCGTCTCCCTTCTAGGGCGAACCGCCACAGCCCGCCCGTTTGGACCCCTGGAGGATGATCGCGCCCGACAACCCGCCAAGCGAAATCCAGATCCTCATCGACGCTCACGTCGACGCTTTCAACACCCAGAACGGCGAGCTTTTCCTCACCGTCTTCGGGACGACGCCATCATCATCGACGGCATCGCGCCCTATCGCTGGCTGAACCCGAACGCCCCGGCCAATTGGCTCGCCGACGTCGAAAAATGGCGCAAGGACCTTGGCGTCACGCACGAGCGTCTGACATTCGAAATGGGCTTCTGGAACGTCGAGGGAGCCAACGCCTACGCCGTCATCGCGGGGACGCTCACGATCATCATCAAGGGCCAGACCGTCGTTCGAACCGGCACGCTCGCATACACATTTTCAAAGCATGACGAGAGCTGGAAGATCGACGCCCAGGCGTGGGGCCGAACGTCATAAGAAATGGCCGGAGCGCTTTCTCGCGATAGGATTGTGGCTCCGGCCACCTCGCCAGGCTTTCGACGCTGACATGCCCACGCCGGCGCGGAAATACGAGAACCGCACCGGGACGCCTGACAAGCTGACGAAACGCCGTGGCAGCCCGTGAGTTCCGCGATGTTCAGCGCGCCATGAGCAAGGGAGGACGACCGCCACAGCCCGCCCGTTGGCTTCTAGGCCGTCAGGCTCGGCTTTCGCCGGAGGACTCGTGGCGGCCAAAGAACCTAACGCACGAATAGCCTCGTGGTTCACGGTCCCGAGAGCCGCGTGGCTACCGCGCCGGGTTGTCCGCCACCAGGTCAACGGCGCGACCGAACTGACGAGGGCATGCGCCACTTTTTCGACCTGCGGCCATAGCAGGGCGATTTCATCACGGGTCACGATCGCCAGCCAGTCGAGATAGGCGCGCACCGAGCTCGTCGGACCATTGAACCTCGAAGCCAGATCGACGACCTACTTAAATCAGCAGCGCCATGCTGGGCGCGCCAGGAATGCGGGCGTGTGTGCGCTGCGCGGCCGGCAAGAGCCACGACGATATCGGATTCCGCCCGCTCGCGAGCGCGGGCCGATACGTCACAGTCTCGGAGCTTTACGTTGGCGAGAGGGGGCGTCGGTCAGCCTGGTTTCCAGCGGAGTCATCTCCCCAATCGCAGGATCACGTCGGAATAGGACTCGCCTGGGCCGCGCATCGCGCCGAGGCGGTCGACCGTCGCCTGGTCCAGGCAAATGATCACGTCGCCCTGGTGGCCCGGACTGGTTGGCCACGTCTTCGTGTCGGCCGGCAAAGTCGCTTTGATCGCGACGTAGGCTTCGGCGGTGACCGTAATGCCGATCATCGGATCGCGGGCCGGCGAGCTACCTGGCGATAATCTAGGAGTGAGGCGCACCAGAGGCTCAAAAGGGCCAGTCGTGCTCAGGCCGCCCTCCCGCTGCCGCGACGATCTCGACGATCGCGGCCTCCAGCTTCTTGGCGGCGGCGAGCGCCCGATCGTACTCAAGTTCACCCGGGCGGCTATCAACCTCGATCGCATAGAATCGCGCCCATGCTGCCGCCAGCTCGTCACCCAGAGTGTTTAGCAGTGCGTCTTTCGTAGTCCGATCGTCCGAAAAAATCATGCCGTTCCCTATAGACGCACAATCGCGTCAGAGCACAGTCGTGATTTGTAGTTCTGATGTCAACTAAGAAATTGCGTGAATAAGCCTCGATGCGCGGTCAGGCGAGAGCCACAGCGACGTCACCCTCCGCGTTGCGAGGGCCTCGTAAGGCTCGCGGAGCCCCTCCTGATCATGGCGGCCTTTTTGGCAGCTCCGATCATCGCGAAGGAAGTCTCACGCGGTCACGCTATCACCGATTAAGCGTCATTCAGCGCTTCAACGTCCTTTGTGATCGCAGCCAGATCAGGATCTGACGCAAAATCTTGAGATCGCTGCGCGGAACTCCCTTGCGCCGCAATTCGCTCGTTTTGACGATAACGTCGTCACGCACAAAGCTGCCGAACTCGGGAAGAAAGCGCCCCTCACGACGGGCGAGCTGAGTCCAGAAGCGAATTGATCTACGTCAAGCGCTCATGCAAATTGCGGCTTGTGTCTCACAGTTGGAAATTTCCTGCCGTCGCCCGAGCGCAAACAACCGCGGCTTGATTGTTTTCGAGATGGCCGGGTCGCCGTGCCGCTATGATCTTCAGCGTAATCCGGCTCCGGGGTTATTTCTCGATCGCCTCGAGCGTCTGTTGGATTGCCGATGGCGGAACCCGAAACAGGCCGGAATACGGCTGGGTTAGATCGAGGATCAGGAACATCGCGCTCGCCACCGAAATCGCGCCGAGCGCCAGCGCGACGACAGTTGTCGGATTGGTCCCCGAGAGAACCCCAAAGCCGCAGAAGAGGAACATCGACCAAAGGATCACGCTGGTCACCAGCGACCAGGCAACCGGGCTCGACAGCTGCAGGGACATCAAGAGCCGAGTTTGCTCCATCAGCGAGAGATTGGCTTTGGCCGCAGCGAGTGCATCCTTCTGAGCCGGCGTCTTAGGATCGAGCGCGCCGAGCGCGTTCGCGATGGGCTCCCAACGGTCGAGAGCGACCCCGACTTTGAGTTGCGAAGGGTCGGCGTCCGCGCCCCGCCAGAAGAGGTCGTAGCTCTGAGTGAGCGCCTGTTTCATCAGGTTGCGCGCCGGCTTAGCTTCGGGACCATATTCCGCGAGCGCCTGATCGACCAGCAGCGCCCGCGACGCCATGGTTTCGAGTTCGGACTTTTGCATCGCGAAGAATGCATAGGTGTTGCCGACAAGGGTGCCGAGGACCAGCGCCAGGAGCAGCGTGAGAAGACCGATGACGGCAAGGATCATGTCCTTCGAGCCGCCGGACAGATGGGTCTGCGGCAGCCGCTTCTGAAGATAGAGCCCGAGAAGCCCGCTCCCGAACGTCAGGATCGCGACCGCTACGGCTATCGAGATGGACGTCACCGGCCGCCTCCGTTTGAGTTCCTGGCCGATCGCTATAAGGAACGGAACTCGGCTTGCCCACGCCCATCTCGCGGCGGTCGTCTGATCGGCTCCAATGGGTCATTTGACCCCTTCGCCAAGCCTCGGGGAACGACCGCTATTCGGGGCCGGTTAAACACACTTCATCGATAAAGGCTGAGGAAAACGCCTAATTTTCTTGCAGGAACTCGTTTGGCTATCCCTCGTACCGGCGGTGTCGGAGACGCCGGTTTGCCGCGCCCCGAACGGGCTGATTATAGGGGGCTGCTGGACACGCCGTCGCGCGTAAGCGATCATCCTGCCAGGCCATGTGAGGCGCGGCGATGGATGTCGGCGGGTGGCTTCGCGGTCTTGGGCTCGGCCAATACGAGGAAAAGTTCCGGGACAACAAGATCGACGCGGACCTGCTGCCGCGGCTGACGGTTGACGACCTCAAGGACATTGGCGTTTCTGTTGTTGGCGATCGAAGACGGCTGCTCGACGCGATCGCCGTGATAGCCGGCGCAGGTCCCGCTTCCCCGACGAAGTCTGCTCCATCCAAGGGCCTTCAGGCATCGGCCGAGCGCCGCCCGATCACTGTGATGTTCTGTGATCTCGTCGGCTCGACGAGCCTAGCGGCGCGGCTCGACGCGGAAGACTGGCGAAACCTCGTCAACGCCTATCTCGACCAGGCTTCGGCTGCGGTGACCGATTTTGGTGGCCATGTGCTGAAGAAGCTCGGCGACGGGTTGATGGCGCTATTCGGCTACCCTCAGGCTCAGGAGAACGACGCCGAGCGCGCCGTGCGCGCCGCGCTCGCAATCCAGCGCGCGCTTTCCGACCTCAACGTCAGGAACCCCTCCAACGGCGCGCCGGAGCTGTCGGCCCGCATTGGAATCGAGTGCGGCTCTGTCGTGGTCGACGGGACCGGCGAGGTGTTCGGGGAAGCGCCGAACGTTGCGGCGCGCGTCCAAGCAGCCGCTGAGGCAGGGTCGGTCCTGATCACGGGAAGCGTGCAGCGGCAGGTGGCCGGGCTCTTCGTCGTCGAGGAGAAGGGCGCGCACGAGTTGAAGGGCGTCGCCCAGCCCCTGTCGCTTTATCGAGTTGTTCGCGCCAGCGGCGGCGGCCGAAGGGGCGGCATGAGGGCTCTAACGTCCTTCGTCGGCCGCGAGGAGGATATCAATACGCTGCTCCGTCGCTGGGACCGGGTCCGCGCCGGCGAGGGCCATTTTGTCCAGATCGTCGGCGAGCCGGGGCTAGGAAAGTCCCGGCTCGTCGAAGAATTCCACTCCCGGCTCGGTGAGACGCCGCACACCTGGGTTGAATGGAACTCGTCCCAGCTGCTGCAGAATACGCCCTTGCATCCAATCGCCGAGTGGGGCCGGGCTCGCTTCGGCGGCCAGGACGTTGCAGCCGAAAGGCGGCTCGCCGACCTCGAAACGACGCTCGCCCAGGTAAAGCTCGACGTCCGGGAAACGGCGACGCTTCTTGCGCCGCTGCTCGATATTCCACTGCCCGCGGAACGCGCCCCGAAATTCGGCCCCGAAGAGCTGCGTAGGCGGCAACTTGCCGCAATGGTCGCCCTTCTTCTGGCCGGGGCTAGGACCCAGCCTGTAGTGCTCGCCTTCGAGGATCTGCATTGGGCCGATCCGACGTCGCTTGACCTCATCCAGGCGCTGGCCGAACGCGGCGCGCAAGCGCCACTACTCGTCGTCGCCACGACGCGGCCCGAATTTCGCGCGCCCTGGGGGATGCGTTCACACCATGCAGTCGTTGCGCTTGCGCCACTCGACCGGACTGAGGTTCGACGCATGGTCGGCGAGATCGCCGCGCAGCACGCCCTACCGCAAGAGGTTGTCGAGAGGGTCAGCGAGCGCACCGGCGGCGTGCCGCTGTTCGTTGAGGAGGTGACGCGCCTGCTTGTTGAACGAGGCGAGCAGGGCGGAGTTCAAGCCATCCCGCCGACCTTACAGCAGTCCCTTGCTGCGCGCCTCGATCGGCTAGGGCCGGCGCGTGAGGTCGCACAAGTTGGCGCGGTTCTAGGACGCGATTTCGTCTATCCGCTGCTGCGCGACGTCGCCGAAATTGATGAGCCGGCGCTTCAAGCATCACTGGAACGGCTTGCCGACGCCGACCTGTTGTTTGTCGAGGCCGCTCCACCTGAGGCTAAATATCGCTTCAAGCACGCGCTGATCCAGGACGCAGCCTACGAGAGCTTGCTGAAGAGCCGCCGCCAAGCGCTGCATCGCCGCGCGGCCGAGGGGTTGCTCGAGGCGAACGCCGAGCCCGAAGCGATTGCGCATCATTTCACACAAGCCGGCCTGGACGACCTCGCCATCGAATGGTGGGGCAAGGCGGGCGATCAGGCCCTTCGCCGCTCGGCTTTCCAGGAGGCGATCGCGCATCTCGGCAAGGCGATCGAGATGACGGACAGGGCGGGCGCGACGACGGGGAGTGCGCGACGCGGCTCGGCTGCTCCGAACCAACGACTGACCCAGTTGCACGTCGCCCGCGCAAACGCACTCTGGGCCGCGCGCGGTGTTGGAGCGCCGGAAACGACGGAAGCCTTCGCCAGAGCCCGCGAGTTGGCTTATGGCGACAAGGACACGCCCGAACGATTGCCGTCGGACTTTGGCCTGTGGGCCAGCAGCTACATGCGAGGAGAGTTGCCGTCGATGCGGGCGCACGCGGCGGCCTTCCTCAGCGACCTCGAGGCGAGACCCGATTCACCCGAGGCCAGCGTCGCCCATCGCGCCGCCGGGATCACTTGCTGGTTCGCCGGCGACTATCGCGAGGCGCGAGATCGCTTGGAAAGGGCGCTCGCCTTGTTCCAACCCGGCCGCGACGACGATTTGGCCTATCGCTTCGGATGGGACCCTGGCGTCGCCGCGATGGCCAATCTGGCGGCTGTCTCGTGGCCTCTCGGCGAGGTCGATCGCGCGATTTCACTCATGGATCGCATGAAGACGCGGGTCGCTGGCCTGACCCATGTCGGCACGCTCGCGTCCGGCAAATTGTACGCGGCCATGTTCGAATTGATGCGCGGCGACCACCTGCGCGCCACCCCAAACGCTTTCGAATTGGTTCGCCTCGCGCGCGAACAAGAGATGGGGGATATGTTTCGCGCGTTCGGCGTGTTTCTCGAGGGTTTTGCCACTGCTCCGGCCGGCTCGACCGGCGGCGGGCTCGATGACATGCGCCGCGGCGTCGAGCAGCTCCGCGAACAGAACGTTCTGTTTTTTGACGGTCTATTGAAGATCGCGCTGGCCGAGGCCGAAGCCCGGGCGGGCGATCCCGACCGCGCCGTCGCCATCCTCCACGAAGCGTTGGCGACAGCGGACCGCTTGGGCTATCGCGCGTTCGAAGCAGAGCTGCATCGGGCGCGCGGCGAACTCATGCTGAAGCGCGATCCCGCCAGTTTCGCACCTGCTGAAGAAGCGTTCCTGACCGCCATCGCCGTCGCGAAGCAACAAGGCACGCGCAGCTTCGAGCTGCGCGCGGCGATATCGGCGGCGAAAGTTTATCAATCGATCGGCCGTCCGGTCGAGGCGCACGGTGTACTCGCACATGCGCTCGATGGCTTTGCGCCTAGCCCGGAAATGCCGGAGATCGCGGAGGCGCAGGTGCTGTTGACTGCGCTTACGACAGCGGACGAGGTGAAAACCGCGGCCGCCCAACGCGAGCGGCGCTTGCACCTTCAAACGGCCTATGGCCAAGCCATGATGTGGTCAAAAGGCTTCGCCGCCGAGGAAACAAAGGCCGCCTTCGCCCGCGCTGGCGAGTTGGCCGGGAGGACCGACAGCTTTTTAGAGCGTTTCGGCGCGTTGCAAGGCGAGTGGGCAGCGTCGTGCACGAGAGGCGAATTGCGTTTTGTACGAGAGCGGGCCCTGATGTTCTTGCAGGAAGCGGAGGACGCCGGACGCATCGAAGAAGCCGGCATCACCAATTTTTGGCTCGGCTTGGTCGCTTACTGGCATGGAGACTTTGTTGAGGCGCGAACCCGCTATGAGCTGGGGCTCGCCGCTCGCGACCCGAGCGCCGACCCGAAGGTTCGGGATGGCTTTGGCGAGGATCGCACTTGGGCATCAGCAATCTTCGCCGTGATCATGTGGCAGCTGGGCGAGGTTGAACGCGCTCGCGAATTGATCAGCTGGGCAACCCAGCGCGCGTCCCAGATCGGCCACATCGGGGGGATCGCCGATGTGCTATTCTGGAAATCGTACCTGGAAATCTGGCGTGGCGACCCCTTGGCGACGCTGAGCGCGGCCGAAGCTCTTGAGATCGTAGCGCGAGAATATGGGTTGGTACAGTATCTTACTGAGGCCGAACTGCATTGTGGTTGGGCGCGGGGTCGGATCGCTGACCCGATGACTGGGGCGGCCCAGGTTCGGCGAGCTTTGGGGGTCTTCGTTGATCAAGGCGTCAAGGTCAATCTTGGGCTTTACAACGGATTGTTGGCGCAGCTCGAGGCGGAGACACTTGGCGCGGACAACGCGCTCGTTCGGATCGACGAAGCGCTCCGCCTTTCGGACCAGGTCGAACATCGTTGCTCACTGCCCTTCCTGCACCGCCTTCGGGGCGAGGTCCTGCTGAAATACGATCCCGCTGCTCTCGATCGCGCCGAGGAAGCCCTTCGGACCGCTATCGCGATCGCCAAGCGAGCAAGGGGGGCGCAGCCCAATTCTTCTGGCGTCGCTTGGCCTCGCCAAACTCGACCATTCGACTGGCCGGCCCGGCGAAGCCCAGGCTGTCCTGGTGCCCGCGCTCGAAGGTTTCGCGCCGACCGACGAGATGCCCGAGATCGCTGAGGCGCAGGCGCTGTTGGTGGCTATTGAGGCCGCGGCGCATGTGAGGCACGGATAAACACCGCTATGAGTTGGCCTTCATGCCATTCTGAATGACGCCTAGAGGGTGCGCGATGCGGGGAATGCGTAAAATCGCGGCGATCCTGGTCGCGGACGTGGTCGGCTACAGCCGGCTGGCGGGCGCGGATGAGGATCGTACGCTGTCCCGGCTACGCGGCTTGAGGAGCGACCTAATCGATCCGGCCATTGACGCGCATCATGGGCGCATCGTCAAGCGCACCGGCGACGGTAGCCTCATCGAGTTTCGCAGCGTCGTCGATGCGGTCCGTTGCGCGATTGAAGTGCAGAACGGCATGGTCGAGCGCAACGCCGGCGTGGCTAAGGACCGTGAGATCGAATTCCGCGTCGGTATCCATTTAGGCGACGTGGTCGAAGAGGCCGACGGCGACCTGATGGGCGACGGCGTCAATATCGCTACGCGCCTGGAGGGGATCGCCAAGCCCAACGCGATCTGTCTCTCTGAGCAAGCCTATTGGCAGGTCAAGGGGCGGCTTGATCTGGCGGTTCGCGATCTCGCTGCGGAGGGCATCGCGAATTGCGAACATGCGCTGGGGCTGGATCGAAATCTCGCCACCGCCCATTCCGCTATCGGACTTGGCAAGATTTTCCTTGGTCGCGCCGAAAAGACAGAGGCTCACGTTGGCGAGGCAGCGCGCCTCAGTCCGCGCGATACCAGTGCCCATGCCTGGAAGACTTTCGTGGGTGTCGCGAAGCTCACTCTCGGCAGTTATGAGCAGGCGGCCGCGTGGTTCCGACGGGCGATCGAGACCAACCGAAATTATCCGATACCGTATTTCCTGTCGGCCGCCGGCCTTGCGCAGCTTGGTCGGCTTGACGATGCGCATTCCGCAGTCAAGACCGGTCTCGCGCTGAACCCGACCTTCGCCATCTCTCGGGCCCGCGCCGCTTGGACGGCTATGATCCGACAACCCGACGTACCTGGCCCCGCTTGAGCCCATTTTCGACGGCCTACGCAAGGCCGGGGTCCCCGAACAATGACCGCCGCCCGCCGCCTCGCCGCGATCCTCGCCGCCGACGTCGTCGGCTACTCGCGCCTGATGGGCGAGGACGAGGCGGGGACGGCGCGGGCGGTCAGTGAGCATCGGGAGGTGGCACGTCCGATCGTCGCGAGCTTCAGCGGGCGCATCGTCAAGACGACGGGCGACGGCGTGCTGCTGGAGTTTCCCTCCATTGTAGCCGCGGTCGAATGCGCGATCGCGATCCAGAAACTGATGGTCGAGCGCAACGCCGAGACGCCAGGGGACAAGCGCATCGTTTATCGGATTGGCGTCAACCTCGGCGATGTCCTAATTGAGGGCGACGACATCCTCGGAGACGGCGTCAACATCGCAGCGCGGCTTGAGGGGATCTGCGAGCCGGGCGGCGTGCTGCTCTCAAGTTCGGCATACGATCATGTGCGCGGCAAAATCGATGCGGATTTTATCGATCTCGGCGAAACGGACCTGAAAAACATAGCGCGGCCGGTGCGGGTCTATGCGGTCAAGACCGGTGCAGAAGGCACAGCGCCCGCGCTGTCCGTCTCCGAGCCGAACAGACAAGGGCCACCGCGCCTCTCGATGGTTGTCCTGCCGTTCGCCAATATCGGCAGCGGCGCGGAGCAGGAGCATTTCGTCGATGGGGTTACGGAGAGCCTCACCACCGACCTCTCACGGATACGACATGCCGTCGTGATCGCCCGCAACACGGCTTTCACCTACAAGGGCAGGCCGCTCGACGCGAAGACGATCGGCCGCGAGTTGAACGTCCGCTATGTCCTTGAGGGTAGCGTCCAGCGTGGGGCCAGCCGGATGCGTGTCAATATCCAGCTCATCGACGCCGAAACGGGCAGCCATCTCTGGGCCGAGCGGTTCGACAAGCCGATTGCCGATCTCTTCGATATGCAGGATGAAATCGTGGCGCGTCTGGCCAGCGCGCTGAACGCCCAGCTCGCCGCCGCGGAGGCGCGGCGGTCGGAACGGGCTCCGAACCCCAACTCGATGGACCTCTATTTTCAGGGGCTGGCGTGGCTCAATAAGGGTCTGATCCCCGGAAATGTTGCGCGGGCGCGCGGGCTTTTCGATCGCGCGCTCACCGCCGATCCCGACAATGTCGAGGCGCTCGTTGGATCGGCGGCTGCGGACGCGCTGGCGGGCGTGTATTTCTTTGCGACCGATCCCCTGGCAGCCTTCGCGGCAGCCGAAGCGAAGTTGACCAAAGCCCTTTCCTCGGCCCTGGACCACGCAGGCGCGCATTTGCAATTGGGAATTGTCTACATATGGACCAAGCGCGCGGCGCAGGGCATCGCCGAATGTAAACAGGCGTTGGCGTTGGATCGAAATCTCGCCAGCGCACATTCCCTTATCGGATATGGTAAGCTTTTTGTCGGTCGCTTCGAGGAAACTGAGCCTCATATTGCCGAGGCCCTGCGCCTCAGTCCGCGCGATAAGATGGCCTACACCTGGATGTTTTACGCGGGCCTGGCGAAGTTCGGAGCCGGCAGTTACGATCAGGCGGTCGCGTGGTTTCGACGGTCGATCGAGGCCAATCGAAATTTTCCACATACGCATTTTGCGTTAGGATCGGCGCTCGCGCAGCTTGGCCGACTGGACGAGGCCCGCTTCGCCCCAAAGGCCGGTCTCGCGCTCAACTCGAACTACACCATCTCCCGCGATCGCGCCTTCTGGAGGGCGGTTAGCGACGACCCGACGTATCTGGCCTCGCTGGAACCCTTTTTCGAGGGTATGCGCAAGGCCGGAGTCCCCGAACAATGACCGCCGCCCGTCGCCTCGCCGCGATCCTCGCCGCCGACGTCGTTGGCTATTCGCGGCTCATGGGCCAGGATGAAGCTGGCACCGCGAAGGCGGTGCGCGAGGGACATGAGGCGTCGACGCCGATCGTCGCCGGGCACGGCGGCC
Source organism: Terriglobia bacterium (assembly GCA_963812465.1). Lineage (GTDB taxonomy): Bacteria > Acidobacteriota > Terriglobia > Terriglobales > Acidobacteriaceae > JAIQFF01. The sequence goes on along the minus strand of CAWEVE010000007.1, from coordinate 2,027 downwards.
GCATCGTCAAGACGACGGGCGACGGTGTCCTTATGGAGTTTCCCTCTGTGGTCGCCGCCGTCGAATGCGCGATCGCGATCCAGAAGCTGATGACTGAGCCCAACGCCGGAACCCCTGAAGGCAAGCGCATCCTCTACCGCATCGGCATGAACCTCGGCGACGTGCTGGTCGAGGGCGACGACATTATTGGCGACGGCGTCAATATCGCAGCGGGGCTCGAAGGCGTCTGCGAGCCAGGGGCATTTATGTTTCAGGCTCCGCCTACGACCATGTTCGCGGGCGTGTCGACGCCACCTTCGCCGATCTCGGCGAGAAGGACCTCAGGAACATCGCTCGGCCGGTGCGGGTCTACGCGATCCAAAGGAGCTGAAATTGAACCAAGGACTCAATAGACGCTCGCGCGTTATCACCGATGGTGACGCTGGCGCGCCAAGACGGGCTCAGCTCCGCGCCGTCAACTTCAAAGATGGCGACTGGGACAAGCCGATCGTAGGCGTGCTCAATCTGCATTCGACGATGAATCCATGCAATGCCGGCATCCAACCGCTGATCGACCGTGCAGTTGCTGAGCTTGAGGCCATCGGCGCAAAGCCACAAACGGTCGGCGGCCCGACCGGAAGCGACGCCATCGGAATGGGAACCGAAGGAATGCGTTTCTCGCTCCCATCGCGGGAAGCTATCTCTCGCAGCTACCAAATCGGCGTAGGCAGTCATCAGATGGACGGCGGCTTCTGCATCGCAGGATGCGACAAGAATAAACCAGGTGCGGTCATTGGGATGCTCTTTGCCAATGTGCCTGCAATCTACGTCGACGCCGGCACGATCAAGCCCGGAAAGTGGAAGGGCGAAGACAAGGACATTGCCTCCGCGTTTCAGTCTGTCGGCGAGGTCAGTGCCGGAAGGCTGTCGCGCGAAGACTTCGAGGGCATCGAGCGTAACGCATGCCCGGGCGTTGGCGTCTGTGGGGGGCAGTATACAGCGAACACTATGGCTTGCGCGATCGCCGCGCTTGGCTTGAGTTTGATTAACTCGCCGCTGCTGGCGGCAGAAGATCAGGAAAAGCTGGACTCGGTCGTCAAATCCGCGCACGTGCTCAAGAATGCGATCGAGATGGATCTCAAGCCGCGCGACATCGTCACGCGAAAGTCCATTTGGAATGCGGTCGCAACAGTCATGGCGACTCAAGGCTCGACCAACGCAGTACTTCACATTCTTGCCATTGCGAAAGCGGCTCGCGTCAAATGGACATTGGACGACTTCGAGGCCGTTCGGCGGAAGGTGCCCGTTCTATGCGATCTAAAGCCATCGGGCCGTTATATGGCGGTGGATTTTCATCGCGTCGGCGGCGTGGAACAGGTGCTGCGAATGTTGCTCGACCATGGCGTTCTGCACGGTGAGTGCATGACCATCACCGGCCGCACGATGGCGGAGGAGTTATCGGAAGTACCATCGGAACCCCTGAGCGGCCAAGACGTGATCCGCCCCTGGTCGAAACCAATGTACCCGTCGGGGCACCTCAAGGTTCTCAAGGGCAATCTCGCGCCCGAAGGCTGCATTGCAAAAACTTCGGGAATCAAAGAGCCGCGCTTCACCGGTCCAGCTCGGGTCTTCGATTCTGAGCAGGATGTCATCAAGGCGATCCTCGGCAAAAAGATCAAGGTTGGTGAAGTCATCGTTATCCGGTACGAAGGTCCGAAGGGCGGCCCGGGCATGCCGGAGATGCTCACACCAACCTCAGCTCTCATCGGGCAAGGAATGCTCGAATCGGTCGCACTGATTACCGACGCACGCTTCTCCGGTGCTTCTTGGGGTTGGCTTGTCGGGCATGTGACCCCCGAGGCTGCCGTCGGCGGGACGATCGCGCTGGTGAAGAATGGCGACCTAATCACTCTCGACTCGGACAAGGGCCTGATTCAACTGGGGGTCACCGGCGCAGAGATCAAGCGGCGGCGTGCTTCTTGGAAGCCGCGGAAGCCCCGCTACAAGGATGGGGTTCTCGCTGAATACGCGGCGCACGTATCGAGCGC
>CAWEVE010000006.1:0-9296 GCA_963812465.1 Terriglobia bacterium | reverse complement strand
CGGGGTCAAGGAATTTGTTGGAATTTGGCGGGCACGGGGTTTCCCCAGGCAGCCCCCAGGGCTTTTTAGGCATCATTACTATCCACACGGGCAAACTCTGTATACTCTCTAGGCGCCGACGAGGTCGTGGAACTCTTTTTGACCGAGGCTAAATTCTCTTTTTGACCAAGGCTAAATTATGAGCGAGATCTCATCTGACCAGAACGAGAAGCCCAGTACGACCCTGGCAGGAACCGTCGAAAAGATCATCAAGCCGGCCCACCCCAGTCTGCCGGAAAAAGCGCAAATCGCAGTTGAGGGCGGCGAAGACCTCTACCGGGAGATTCGGATCGACAACGTCTTCCTAAAAGATGAAAATGGTCAAGCAGTGGCCTTGAAGCCGGGTGCACCCGTGGAAGTCACCATCGAGGCCGAGCCGGAACACACGACCAAGAAGCAGGATTGATTCTTCCCTCGTAGAGACGTAGCTTGCCACGTCTACCAGGTCAGCAAGAAAAAGCGAGACGTAGCGAGCTACGTCTCTACGCCGGAGACGTGCAGCAACTAGAACACCCGGCCGAGTTGGAAGAACCACTTGCGATGTCCGCTGTCTCCCCAACTAGCCCCCAATAAATTGACACAGGTCCTACCGCAGTTTCTGCCAGGACGCCCGCGGCTACGTCGTTGGGGAATCCGCTTTCGGCGGGGAATCCATACATCTTGCCGAATTCAAAACTGCCGATAGCGTAAACTTTCTTGCCCGCGAGCGGCGGCAGGGTCCAAAGATCGTGCAGATAGCCGGTGCGGAAGTAATAGTACTGGTCGCCAAAGAGCTCGTTGGTGCCGTAGGCGCTAAGCCGCGAAGGGCCACCGAGAAAGAACTGCGGATAGCCGTTCTGGGTCACACCAAAGGTGGTGCCACCCTCGCTGACCACGAACAATGACGCCGGTCGAGTGATGGGGCGGAAATCTTCCACTCTGGCGAACATCACCGGGAACTGTTGGTCGCGCCTGGGCTGGTGTCGTACCAGCGGAATGTTGACTCGATGCCAACCCCGCGTCGCGGGATTACGGGATCATCCGTGTGATCCATCAGGTAGTGCAGACGTGTGGCCCCGGTTCGTCCCGATAAAGAGGCGAATTCCGGCGGTGCCCAGGCGCAGCCCCGCGTCGAGGGTTCCCACGTCGTAGCCCAGGCGTATTTCGCTGAATCGGCTGAACCCGTAGCCAATGTCTCCGCCGAGATACGCGCTGGTAAACCGGTATTCCGCCAATGGATCACTCTTCCGATAGATCTTGAAATTGGTGTTTCTGGCGGAGGCGTGGGGAGCAAAGAACCACTTGCTCGCCGGCGTGAAGGGCCGGTAGAGCTCACTGTCGATGCCATAGGTGCTGCCGAAAATGAAGTCGGTGCGCAATTCCGACCTGTATCCCGCGACATCGAGCAACGTAAGACGACTGGCGAAGGTGAAGTCGACGCTGGCGCTCTCCGATCCGTCCACTTCGAACCCCAACTGAAGTAAGGGAGGAGCATAGATTTTCTGGCGGACGGCGAGGAGGATTCCAACTTGCCGTTCGCTGTGTGATCTGGTATCCGGCGGTATCGTAGTGGCCGATTCCGGTCAGACGGGTCAGCAGGCCCTCCAGGCGGTCCTTGTCGATCGGTTTACCGACCTCGGAGTTCAGAAACCGCTCCAGATTTACCTCCGCCTCCGGACTTGTTCCTTCCACCTTCACAAACTGCGGCACGGGTACTTGCCTTGCAGGCGGGCGTTTCGGCGGTCCAGGTAGGCGGTCCAGGCAGGGTCGTCAAGGGAATAGGGGGACAAAGCGCTGACTTCTGGTTGCGGCTTCGATGCCCTTCTGGATAATTGCGTCCGCCTTCTGATATTCAAGCGAGCTGAATTCCTGCAAATCCACTTGACCACCAGGTCCGCATTGGCCAGTCCGCGGATTTCGTTTTCCGCCACGACCACGTCAATGGAGCGGCCCAGGATGGAAAAGAGCCATCGAATCTTGTCGGCCTCGGCCGGAGAGGTTTCGAGGTGGACGCCGATCACGATGTCCGCTCCCATGGCCCGCACTACGTCGGTTGGCATATTGCCCACGAGGCCGCCATCGACGTAAACGTGTTCCGAGTCGCGGACAGGAGAAAAAAGGCCGGGGATGGCCATGGTGGCACGCATGGCGGTAGAAAGAGATCCATCCTTGAATACCGCCTGTTTCCCGCTTACCAGTTCGGTGGCGACGCAGCGGAAGGGAATAGGAAGATCGTCGAAAGATTTCACATCCGAGTAAGGCAGGGTTTCGCGATCGATGAGGAGACTGATCTGCTGTCCGGCGTTCAGTCCGCCGGGCAGAGCCAGCCCTTTACGCAACCCCAACAGGATCGAATTCGGAAATGCGACCTTGTCCTCTTTCCTGCGGAAGGACAGATCTTCGTAAGGGATCGCCCCGCCCAGGATTACATCCCAATTCTGCGCCTTCACCAGTTCGTGCAGTTGCTGAGGAGTTTTCCCGCTGGCGTACAGGCCTCCCACCAGGCCGCCCATGCTGGTGCCGGCGAGGTAATCGATGGGAATGTGATGGTCCTCGAACCACTGCAGCACTCCGATATGTGCCAGGCCGAGCGCTCCGCCGCCTTCGAGCGCCACCCCGATCGTCGGCCGGTGCCTTGACGCGGGCCCGGCTGCTCCGCGGCGACCGGGGTTCCCTGCGGGCTCCGGGGACATGTCTGGAGCCGGTTGGTCCTGTGCCAGCGAAAAGGAGAGAAACAGGAATAGGAAACCAATTGTTGGCCAACTGCCACGCATAAAAAACTCCATTCAGCAGGAATTCTCGCGCGCACCGGAGAGCGGGCGGGGACAAGTTTCGCCCAGGCTACGGCTTCGCACAAGGACGATGAACCACGAATTGCCAACCACCGATTACCAGCCACTAACCACGTCAGGGGAGATGTCCTCATCTGTCCCTACATGGTTCTTCTGTATAATCGCGTGTTTTGGCGCAGCAGCCGTACGGAACAGCCAATGACCAGAGCGGCACGTAAAGTCGCATCTCCCCATGTCATCTGTATTGACGATTTCCGGCCTTTGGCCCAGCAAAGGCTTCCGGGGCCAGTTTTTGACTATCTGGACGGGGGCGCCGACGGCGAAGTCACGCTGCGTGAAAATTGCCGCGTTTTCGATGACGTCACGTTCCGCCCGCGTCAGGCGGTAGCCCTGGCTGAAGTTGATTTGCGAACCCGCGTCCTGGGGTTCGATGTGTCTTTCCCGCCTTGCTGGCCCCAGTAGGCTACAGCCGCCTGATGCATCCCGACGGGGAAGCAGGCGCCGCCAGGGCGGCGGGCCTGGCCGGTACGGCGTACATTCTTTCCACTATCTCCGGCCACCGGGTAGAAGACGTCAAGGCAGCCTCCTCGGGACCGGTCTGCTTCCAGCTCTATCTGATGGGGGGCCGAGCCGCATCCGAAGCTATCATCGAGCGCGCCCGGGTCGCTGGCTGTGCCGCCTTGGTGGTCACGATTGACACGCCTGTGGCGGGATTGCGCGAGCGTGACTTCCGCAATGGCATGAAAGAACTGATGAGCGGAAGCCTGCTGGAAAAATTCCGTTCCTGCCGCAAATGATTGCCCGGCCGGGCTGGATTGTCAGCTTCCTGCGTGACGGCGGTTTGTCGAAGCTGCCGAACGTGGTGATCCCGGGCAAAGGACCCATGGAACTGGTCGACGTCAGCGCGGCGCTGGCCAGCGCGGCGATTAGCTGGGAAGACCTGAAATGGATCCGCGAGCTTTGGCCTGGTTTGATTGTGATCAAGGGCGTTCTCACCGGCGAAGACGCTCGACGCGCGGTCGACGCAGGCGCCGGCGCTGTGGTGGTTTCAAACCATGGCGGACGCCAGCTCGACGGCGTTCGCGCCTCTTTGCGCGCCCTGCCGGAGGTTGTGGCCGCCGTAAATGGACAAGTCGAAGTGTTGATGGACGGCGGAGTTCGCCGCGGTACCGACATCGTCAAAGCCATATGCCTCGGCGCCCGAGCCGTTCTGTGCGGCCGGGCGTATGCGTACGGACTAGCTGCCGCGGGTCAGGCTGGTGTCGCTCGCGCCCTTGAAATCTTGCGAGCTGACGTGGAACGAACCCTCAGGCTGCTGGGATGCCCGTCCGTCGCGGCGTTGGACCGTTCGTATGTGGATGTGCCCGCGAGCTGGAAGTGAGGAGACAGCATTTGGCAATTGGCACTTGGCATTTGCAACGCTGCGGAAGAGATACGCGAGGGTGCCCGCATGACCCTATTTCGCGCCTCTGCGAAATAGGGTGGTCTTTGGCAGATTCCCAAGTGCTAATTGCTGATTGCTAATTGCCGAAAGTAAGCCCCATGCACTGGACTCAGGTCTACGACCCATTCGGACGCTGGTGGCTTTCCACGCTGTTGGCCACGCTGCCCTTCTTGTCCTCTTCGGATTGCTGGTTGGTGTGAAGCTCAAGCCGCATTGGTGCGCCATCGCCGGCGCACTGACCGCGGCGGCCGTCGCGGTCATATTCTTCAGCATGCCGCTGATCCTGGCGGCGATGAGTTTCGGCTACGGAGTCGCATTCGGGCTCCTGAAGATTGCCTGGATCGTGCTGGCGGCGGTCTATCTCTACGACATTTCGGTCGAAACCGGACAGTTCGAAATCATGAAGGAATCGATCGCCGGAATTACAGCCGACCGGCGGCTGCAGGTTCTGCTGGTGGCATTCTGTTTTGGCGCGTTCATTGAAGGGGCTGCGGGATTCGGTGCGCCGGTCGCCATTGCGGGCGCCTTCATGATCGGACTTGGTTTCAGGCCGTTTCATGCGGCGGCGCTGAATCTGATTGCCAACACGGCGCCGGTGGCCTGGGGAAGCGTCGGAGTTCCCGTCCATACTCTCGCTGCGGTGTGCGGACTTCCGGAATCGGATTTGAGCGCGACTATCGGGCGCATTCTGCCTTTTACCGCGGTGATTGTCCCCTTCTGGCTGGTACGGACCATGGTGAGCTGGCGGGAAACGTTTGAAGTCTTTCCTGCCATCTTGGTGGTCGGCGTTCCCTTTGCCCTGACCCAATTTTTCTGGTCCAACTATGTGGACAGCAGCCTGGTGGATATCGCTGGGAGCCGTGGTTTCGATCGTTGCCGCGGTTATCTTTCTGCGCTTTTGGAAGCCGAAGAAAAATCTGGCGGTTCGATTACGACGAAGCGCCGAGCCATCCTGTACCTTCCGCCGAAGGCATCGCCGACCAGTTGGGTGGCGAATGGAAGGCAGCGAACTTCGATGGAAAAGTACAAGTCCGTTCCTACCCGCTCGCGAAAGTGCTGAAAGCCTGGACGCCGTTTGCGATTTTGTCGCTTTTTGTTTTGGCCTGGGGCCTTCCTCCGTCAAGTTGGCAATGAACCAGGCGACCACTCCCGCATTCCGGGTAGTGATGGCCGACAGCGCAGGTGGGCCTGGCAAGGTCCGGCCGGGCCCGCCGGGGTGGGACGTGCCGTATTTGCACAATGCGATCTATCGCAACGTTCCAGTGGTGGCCAAGCCCACACCCGAGGCGGCGCGATATGACTTCAATTGGCTCTCGGCAACGGGCACAGGCTGCTTCTTCGCCGCGATTGTTTCAGGATTGCTGCTTGGTTTGCCACCCGTCCGCTTGGCGAAGATTTTCTGGCGCACTCTGGTGCGCATGCGCCTGGCGGTGATTGCCATTTCGTTCATGCTCGGCCTGGGATACGTTACCCGCTACTCCGGCCTAGATGCCGTGCTGGGCCTGGCTTTTACCCGCACCGGCTGGGCCTATCCATTCTTTGGAACTTTCCTGGGCTGGCTTGGGGTTGCGCTTACTGGAAGCGATACTTCTTCCAATGCGCTATTCGGAAGTCTGCAACGCATCACCGCTCAACAGCTCGGCGTCGATCCCGTCCTGATGTGCGCGGCCAACAGCGCCGGCGGCGTGATGGGCAAGATGGTGGACGCTCAATCGATCACCATCGCGACCGCGGCCACCGACCAGGTGGGAAATGAAGGCGTCATTTTCCGCTTTGTGGTGTGGCACTCGTTGCGCTTGGCGCCATCGTCGGAGTGATCGTCATGCTGTACGCCTACGTTTTTCCTCACGCCGTGCCCCATGGACTGACATTCGTGAAGTGATTGGAGAATTCTTTGCGATCTTTGCGTCCTTGGCGGTAAAAGCTTTTAACCGCAAAGATCGCAAAGGATCGCAAAGTACGCAGAATGGCTGGGTGCCTCCGCCAGCACTTCGCATTTCCTGATAATCTTCAATAGAGACGTTCAGGAGACCGCCAGCCGTTGCCGCCCATTATTAACGCTCAGGGAATCTCGAAAGCCTTTGGAGCAAACCCGCTCTTTCAGAATGTGTCATTCACCGTCTCGGAAGGAGATCGGATTGGACTCATCGGTCCGAACGGCTCGGGGAAGTCCACTTTGCTGCGAATTCTGGCCGGCACCGAGGTCCCGGACGACGGAGAAGTAGCCTTCCGCAAACGGCTTCGGGTCAGTTACGTGGAACAGGAATCGAAGTTTGAGTCCGGAGCCACAGTGCGGTCGGTGGCCGAGAACGCGCTGGAGAACGCCAAAGTACACCAGACGGAACGCGGCACCCGTTTCGCCGAAACCTTGGGCCGCGCCGGCTTTGAAGATCTGGAAGCGCAAGCTGCGGCGCTATCCGGTGGCTGGCAGAAACGGCTGGCGATTGTCGAGGCCCGGTGCAGGCCCCGGACATCCTGCTGCTCGACGAACCCACGAATCATCTGGACCTGGCGGGAATCGAGTGGCTCGAAGGCCTGCTCGAGGAAGCCACGTTCGCCAGCGTGATTGTGAGCCACGACCGCTATTTTCTGGAGAACGTGGCCACCGATATGGCTGAACTGAGCCGGGTCTATCCCGACGGGATGCTCAGGGTGCGGGGAAGCTACAGCACGTTTCTGGAAAAGAAAGAAGAATTTCTGCATGCGCAGTCCAAGCGTCAGGAAGCGCTGGAAAATCTGGTTCACAACGAGATTGAGTGGTTGCGTCGCGGGGCCAAGGCCCGGACCCGGAAATCCAAGGCGCGAATCGGCAAAGCCAACGAGCTGATGGTCGATCTCGCCGACCTGAATGCCCGAACCCGAACGCCACCGCGCAAATCGATTTTTCGGCGAGCGATCGCAAGACCAAACGGCTGATCGAACTCGAAGACGTTGCTTACGGATCGAAGATCGCGTGCTGTTCGACGAAGCTGAATTTCGTCATCACTGCCGGGATGCGGGTGGGATTGGTGGGGCCGAATGGCAGTGGAAAGACCACGCTGCTGCGGCTGTTGCGCGGAGAGCTGTCTCCGGCCGGCGGAGAAATTCGTCGCGCCGAGTGGCTGCGCATTGTCTACTTCGACCAGACCCGTGAGCTGGATTCCAATGTGACTCTGCGCCGCGCGCTGGCTCCCGAGGGCGATTCGGTGATTTATCAGGACCGGGTCATTCACGTGGCCTCGTGGGCGGCAAAATTTCTGTTCACCAGCGAGCAGCTCAATCAGCCGGTGGAGCGGCTTTCCGGAGGCGAACGGGCGCGAGTCTTGATCGCGCAGCTTATGCTCCAGCCCGCTGACCTTCTTCTGCTGGATGAGCCTACGAACGATCTCGATATCCCGACCCTGGAGATCTGGAGGAAAGTCTGCTGGAGTTTCGCGGATCGCTGGTTCTGGTTACGCACGATCGCTACATGCTGGATCGCGTGTCTACTATCGTGCTGGGCCTGGATGGGCAAGGGAGGAGCAGAGAGTTTTGCCGACTACCCGCAATGGGAGGTGTGGCAGGCTGAGCGCAAGCAGCAGGCGAAGGCGATGCGCGCGTTCGAACCCGCGGGCCGCATCTTCCGCCGAGCCGAGCCGGCAAAGACGAAGCTTTCGTATCTGGAAGCTCGCGAATACGGCAGCATTGAGCAGCGCGTCGCCCAGGCTGAAGAGGAGCTGCAAGCCAAACGGGCCCAGCTTGAAGATCCTGCCATCGCCAGTGACGGCCCGCGCCTTTTAAGCGCCCACGCAGAAATGGATGAAGCCCAGGCCAAGGTAGACGAGCTTTACCGGCGTTGGAGTGAACTGGAGAAAAAGAAGGGCTGATGAAATGCCGCCAAACGCCGCCGAAGCGGGTTGGGCGGCAGCTTTTCGAGGCTACCGGCGGCTGGCAGGAGGAACGACGCCGTTCATCCTCAGATATTCCACCAATTGGCCGTAATGATCCCAGGTATGCACGCAATCCTCGATGGCGACGCCCAGGCGCGTCGCGGTTCCTTCCGGCCAGGGCGAGATTTTTGGGGTCGGAATCGGAGCGTTGGCATCATCGATCGCCGCTGCCGCCCGGTGCATATACGCGAATGAGGCTTTGAGATAGGCGACGATCTCGGCTTTGCTTCGGACCTCACTTGATCCGCTCTCGCCGGCGCCCACCTCGACGGGAGGCCGCTCGCCGAGAATGCCGGCAGCGAGCAGATAGTTATCGGCAGCGATGTGTTTGAGTTGCTCGGCGAAAGTGCGGACGTTCTTGAATTCGCCATGAGTCGGTGCGAACGAGTATTTCTCAGCCGGCATCGCCTCGGCGATATCGATCAACCGTTGCTCCTGAAAGCTGAGGATGAAATCGATAATCTGAGTGTCAGTCCGGCGCGGGTCAGCTGTGGTTTGTGGTTGACTGTTTTGCGGTTGAGCGTTTTGCGATTGAACGAAAGCGCTGCAGGCCAAGAAAACGCAGAGAAGTGTGCAATTTAGCTTTTTCATAGTTGCTCCTTTAAACCAGGTTGAGACAGCAAGACGGAATCGCACGGCCGCGAATTATGTCCGTGCGCAATAAGGGCTGATCTGTGCTGGTGTCAGGAGCGAGGAGGACCGCGGTCGGTCTCGGGAGAGCCGATCGAGGTAACGACGATGGCTGAGTCAAGGGGAACTGAAGCTTTGTACGACGTAGGCTGAAACGGGGTGCGAATCTCGAACGTGTGGAACGCAATGAACTGAAATTGGCCAAAGCCTCGCAAAGCGCATTGCCCCGGGGGGACTTTCAGCAGGTGAGCGCACGCGGCACTCAGGGAGCCTGATTTACCAATTATTGTCCTGGGACAAATCTGTCGATTCGAGGGACGGGAACAGGGGCTCGCGGGTTGGCCACCCCACCCGGCTACGCAAGCAGATGCGGATGTGACAAGCACCAGAATCATCAGCACGGAAATAACGGAGGCGCGTCGCAAAGGATTCATCTGTTTAATTCCGTGGTGACACCGTTTGGCACCGGTATAACTCTTCCGGCTTCCCCGGTCAGCTCTTGCA
>CAWEVE010000005.1:0-63937 GCA_963812465.1 Terriglobia bacterium | reverse complement strand
GTTCAGCAGGCAGTGGATCGACGCAGCCGTGACTCTTGGATCGCCGAGCATTCGCACCAATATACCGCGAGCCCAGGGCGTAACTCCGAACCTCGAAGTGACAGCCGACAGCCTGTCGCGAGTCACAGAGTACGCGTCGGCAAAGGGAATCGTCGTCAACCTCGAGAACGACAATCCGGTGAGTGAAGATCCGTTTTTTCTGGTGAAGCTCATCGAAAAAGTGAACAGCCCGTGGCTGCGCGCGCTGCCGGATTTCGGCAACACGCTCGCCGCGGCGACTCCTGATTACGCCTACCGCGCCATTGACGCCATGTTCGGCCTTGCCTACTGCATCGCGCACGTGAAGTCGTCCGAAACCAACCACAAGGGAATAACAGTGCATGTGGATATGGCAAAGACATTCGGCTTTATGAAACAGCACGGCTATAAGGGCTACTGTTCCATGGAGTGGGACGATGCGGGCGATCCCTATCAGGGGACGACGGAACTGATCAAGACGACGTTGCAGTATCTTTCGTAGATTGAAAACAGCAGAGCATTGCTCGGCCAGACGGCTGAGAGCAGCCGTCCCCGCGTGGGACTTTTCTGCACTCTGCTATCCTCTTGGACCTGAGCGTCGTCAAATGATCATCATCAAGTCTTTGACGTCAGATATTGGCATGCGCAAAGCGATTAATCATCTGAAGAAATCCGATCCGATACTCTCCGCCATCATCAAGAGTGTGGGCGCGTTCCGCATGGAGTTTGGTCCGCCCGAATTTCACAGCCTGGCCGAGGCCATCGTCTATCAGCAACTGAATGGAAAAGCTGCGGTGACCATCTTCAAGCGTTTTGCGGCCCTGGCGGGTGATCCGGTGACGCCGGAAGGCATCCTCAAACTGACCGACGCCCAACTGCGCTCGGTGGGATTGTCGAAGCAGAAGTCTTCTTACCTGAAAGATATGGCCCAGCGCGCCACCCGCGGCGAACTCGACTTTTCCCGCCTTCCTGACATGACGGATGAAGAGGTGATCAAGCACCTGACCCAGGTCAAGGGCGTTGGCGTGTGGACGGCCCACATGTTTCTCATGTTCACGCTGCAGCGCCCAAACGTTCTGCCCACGGGCGACTACGGCATTCAGGCGGCGATCAAGAAACACTACAAGAAACGCAAGATGCCCAAGCCTGAGCAGATGGAAAAAATTGCCAAGGCATGGGAGCCCTACCGCTCCGTCGCGTGCTGGTATCTGTGGCGAAGTCTGGACATCAAAACTGTTTAACCACAGAGGACACTGAGGATCACTGGGAGACAATAAAAATGCCCCTTCTCAGTGCTCCTCTGTGTCCTCTGTGGTTAAATGGAGGCTGTGGCAGAGCAGAAAATTCGCGTGCTGGTGGCCAAGCCCGGCCTTGATGGACATGATCGCGGCGCCAAAGTCATTGCCCGGGCATTGCGCGATGCCGGCATGGAAGTGATCTACACCGGCCTGCGGCAGACTCCGGAGATGATCGTGAACGCGGCCCTGCAGGAAGACGTTCACGTCATCGGGCTTTCGATTCTTTCCGGCGCGCACAATGCCATCGTTCCTCGAGTGATGGAACTGCTCAAGCAGAACAAGATGGACGACGTGCTCATCGTGCTCGGCGGCATCATTCCCAATCAGGACGTGGACAGTCTCAAGAAAGCCGGCGTGGCCGCCATTTTCCAGCCGGGCACGGCGATGGATGACATCGTCCAGTTCATCCGCGCCAACGTGAAGCCGCGCGGCGTGCCCACGGCCAGTTGATATTGATGGCCGAGATCAGCACCTCACGTTTGAAAGATTCCCTGCAGCACACCATTGGACCAACCCCCTGGTATTGGAAAACTTTTCCCGGGCTCAAAGGCGCTTCCGGCCAGCGCTTCGTCTGGACCCATCACGGCGATCAGGGACCGCTGGCTTATTTGATCTCGCTCAGCCTGGAGCGGGAACCGGAAAAACCGCGACTGGCGCTGAATACATACTGCCGGCCATTCTTCGTGCCGCCCTCGCGACTGGGCATCTGGTGCCCGGAGGGCCGCAGCATTCGTTTTGTATGTTTCGATCCCGACCAGCTCAAGGTTTTCGACTTTGCGGAAATTGCGGGCTGGTTCAAGGCATCCAGCGAGCGCATCTATGCGGCCACGGAACCGCTTGCCGATTTCGAAGTCCCGCTCGGCCTGGGCGCGGGCCTGCACAAGGTCGATGTGCCGTCCGAACTAGTGCAGTGGACGAACTGATCGTTCCCACCAGTTACCCAGCGAAGAGCCCCGACGATCCGGCTTTTGCGCTTTACGTTGTCTATCTGCAAGCGGGACTGGTTGAGGTGCTGCCGCAGAAGTGGTTCACCGCCAGCCAGTATCAGGTGGGAAAGCAATGGATCACGCGGGCAGCGCGCGATCCGGAGTCGCATCGCATTTTTGGTGAGTGCTTCGGGGCGGGCAGTTTTTTGCTCGAAGAAGACGGATGCCGGCTGGAGCGCTGGATCGAGAAGAATATTCAGTGAGAGTCGATGTCGCAGAAAGAGCTAAAGCGTTTTACCGAATCCCCACTTTTCGCAAAAGAGGCGAAAAATGGACCCCCGGCTGTAAGTCCTTCGTGGCCTGAAGGCCGCTCAAGATGACGTCTTCTCTATCTGGCCAGAGTTTGCGCACGCGCTCCGGCTGTTATACCGTAATCGGTTTCAGATTCTTTTATGAACGAACGCGTCGATTCCGGCATGCCCTCGAGTTCGACCGTACTGGAGTCGCGTGTGGATCCGACTTCAGCGCGCTTTGAAGCCAATATGCGCTTCCTGGCCGACCTGGTTTCGCAGGTGCGCAACGAGGAAGAAAAGATTCGCGAGGGCGGCGGCCCGAAAGCCATCGAGAGCCAGCACAACAAGGGACGCCTGACGGCGCGCGAGCGGATCAACCTGCTGGTCGATCCCGGAACATTTTTTGAACTGGGCGCCTACGTCGCGCACGGCATGTACGAAGAGTGGGGCGGCGCGCCGGCCGGAGGAGTGATCACCGGGCTGGGGCGCATACAGACGCGCCTGGTGATGATCATCGCCAATGACGCCACGGTTAAGGCGGGCGCATTTTTCCCCATGACCGCGAAGAAAGTGATTCGCGCTCAAAACATCTCGATTGAAAATCGCATTCCGACGGTTTACCTGGTCGACTCAGCGGGCGTGTTCCTGCCCTTGCAGGAAGATGTTTTTCCGGACACCGACGATTTTGGCCGCGTGTTTCGCAACAACGCCGTGATGTCGGCGGCGGGCATCTCGCAGGTTGCCGCCATCATGGGCATGTGCGTGGCCGGCGGCGGATATCTGCCGGTGATGTGCGACCACGTGCTCATGACCGACGGCAGCGGACTTTTCCTGGCGGGCCCGGCTCTGGTGCAGGCAGCCATCGGACAAAAAGTTTCAGCCGAGGAGTTGGGCGGGGCTGCGATGCACTCCGCCATCAGCGGCACCGTGGATTTCCGCGAGCCCAACGATGAAGCTTGCCTGGCGCGCATCCGCGCCATCATCGAGAAGTGGGGCTACCGCCGGCAATCGCCGTGGGATCGCAAGAAGCCGCAGCCTCCGGCGCTGGCGGCCGAGGAAATTTACGGTATTTACGATTCGTCGCCGGCGCGTCCTTATGACATGAAGGAAATCCTGGCGCGCATTGTGGATGGCAGCCGCTTTGACGAATACAAGCCGGAATATGGCAAGACTATCGTCTGTGGTTACGCGCGCATCGGCGGCTTTGCCGTCGGGATTGTCGCCAACCAGAAACTGCATGCACAACAAACTGACCATGAAGGCCACAAGAGAATCGAATTCGGCGGCGTGATCTATACCGAGTCAGCCGAAAAGGCCGCGCGCTTCATCATGGACTGCAACCAGAATCTGATTCCGCTAGTGTTCTTCCACGACGTAAACGGCTTCATGGTGGGACGCGACGCGGAGTGGAGCGGCATCATCAAGGCTGGAGCCAAGATGGTGAATGCAGTTTCGAACTCGGTCGTGCCCAAAATTACTGTCATCGTGGGCGGATCCTTTGGCGCCGGGCATTATGCGATGTGCGGCAAAGCTTACGATCCGCGATTTGTTTTCGCCTGGCCCACCGCACGTTACGCGGTGATGAGCGGCGACGCGGCGGCAGGCACGCTGGTGGAAATCAAGATCAAGCAACTGGAGCGCAGCGGCAAACAGTTGAGCGATGAAGAACGCAAGGAACTGTTCGAGTCGACGAAGAGAACTTACGACGAGCAGACCGATCCGCGCTACGGCGCCGCCCGCTTGTGGATCGACAAGATCATCGATCCGGTAGAGACTCGGGATGCCATCACGCAAGCCCTCGAGGCCGCGGCGCTGAATCCGGATGTGCCCGAGTTTAAAGTTGGAGTGCTGCAAACATGAGCCCGATTCGATCCACGCGTTTCTCCGTTCTGAATATGGCCTGACTTTCGATTCCGTAAAACTTATCGAGTGTCCCCGCGATGCCTGGCAAGGGTTGCAGGGACAGATCCCTGCCTACATCAAGACCGACTACCTGAAAGCCTTGATCGGCGCCGGTTTCAAGCATATTGACGCAGTTTCATTTGTCTCGCCCAAAGCTGTGCCGCAGATGGCGGACTCGGAAGAAGTACTGAAAGAGCTTGATCCGCCTGACGACGTCGAGATCATCGGAATCGTGGTAAACGAAAAAGGGGCGCAGCGCGCAATCGCGACCGGCGCAGTCCGGACCCTGGGCTTCCCTTATTCAGTTTCGCCGACGTTTCTGCAAAACAATCAGCGCCAGACTTTGGAAGACGCCATCGACGAACTGGAGAAGATCAACAACAAGGGCGAAGAAGCTGGACTCGATCTCGTGGTTTATGTGTCGATGGCGTTCGGCAACCCTTACGGCGATCCGTGGAATATTGGCGAAGTCGTGGATGCGGTGGAACTTCTCGAAGCCGAGGGCGTTCGCACCATCTCGCTGGCGGACACGGTTGGACTGGCAGGGCCGGCGCAGATTCGCGAACTCTTCGACGCCGTGCATTCGAAGTACGACTATCTCGAGATCGGATTGCATTTGCACAGCCGCCCCGAGCAAGCCGTGGAAAAGGTATTGGCGGCATACGACGCGGGCTGCCGACGATTTGATTCTGCCCTCGGGGGATTGGGCGGATGCCCTTTTGCCCAGGACGCGCTGGTGGGAAATATCGCAACCGAAAAAGTCGTGGAGGCGCTGAAGCAGAGAGGCGCGGAGTTGCCGGCGCTCAAACCACTGGACGTTTTACTGCGCATCACGGCGGAGATCGGGGCCCGGTATACGGCGTCTTCGGCTGCGGACTAATCGACCAAAGCAGTGGCGAACCATGGATACAAAACCGATGGAATATAAAACCGTTCAGCTTGCCTTCGATTCCGGTGTCGCTACCATCACGCTCAACCGTCCAGAAAAACGCAATGCGGTCAGTTTTGCGCTGGTCGAGGAATTGTTGCGGGCTCTCGATGAAATCGAACAATCGTCCGCTCAAGTCGTGATACTCACCGGCGCGGGCAAGGCTTTTTGTGCGGGTCTCGATCTCGATGAATTGAAGAATCTGCTGGGGAAGACGCACGAGGAAAACGTGCAGGACTCGTCGCGGATGGCGCGCATTTTTCGGCGCCTTTACGATTTCCCGCTGCCGACCATCGCGGCAGTAAACGGCGCGGCCATCGCGGGCGGCACTGGATTTGCCACCATGTGCGATTTCACCCTGGCCGTGCCCGAAGCCAAGTTTGGCTACACTGAGGTGCGCATCGGATTTGTTCCCGCCATCGTTTCTTCCATGCTGGTCTGGCAGGTGGGACACAAAATTGCCCGCGACCTGCTGATGACCGGACGCCTGTTTGACGCCGCTGAGGCGCATCGCCTGGGTCTGGTCAACGAAGTCGTAGAACCGGCGCAGTTGATGACGCGGGCGCGCGAACTGGCTGCGCAGCTTATGGAAAATAGTCCATCGTCGGTGCGAGCCACCAAGCGCCTGATCAACGGATTCATTGCCGGGCAACTCGATCATCAGATCAGCCAGGCGGTGCAGGACAACGCGCGCATTCGCACCACCGCCGACTTCGGAGAAGGCGTCACTTCATTTCTCGAAAAGCGCAAACCGCGCTGGAGCGGCAAGTGAGCGCTGCGGGTAACCATCCGGGCATCGTCGGCGAGAGCCGCGTGCGGGTGCGCTATGCCGAGACCGATCAGATGGGCGTGGTCTATCATGCCAATCACTTTATCTGGTTCGAAATCGGCCGCGTGGAATTGATGCGTCAGTTGGGATTCACCTATCGCAACATGGAGCGTGACCACGGGTGCTTCATTCCGGTGGTGGACGCGCGCTGCCGCTACAAAGCTCCCGCCAGATACGACGACGAGATCATCGTGCGTACGCGGCTGAAGAACGTCCGCGAGTCGGTGATTCAATTCGCCTATGAACTGGTGCGGGCCGGCGACGGAGAACTGCTGGCGGAGGGCGAAACCATGCACATGATCATGGACACGAAGATGAAGGTCACGCCTCTGCCGCCGGACATTCTGAAGGCGTTTCGCGAGGCCAGTAAAGAAATAGATTTGTGGCACGACTGAAGTCGTGCCCTTCCCGCTTCTTTTATATGAACGCTCTGCACATTAACGGCAACGATCTGACGCTCGAAGAAGTTCGCGAAGTCGCGGTCGAGCGCCGGCCGGTGCTGCTGGCTCCCGACGCCCGCGAAGCGGTGGATCAGGCACGCGCAGTGGTGGATGCGCTGGTCGCGGAAAATCGCGTTTCTTATGCGATCACCACTGGCGTGGGAAAGTTGAGCGACGTTCGCATTGCGGGCGATCAGATTCGCGAACTTCAGCTCAATCTGGTGCGATCCCACGCCGTGGGAGTGGGCGAGCCGCTTTCCGCGGCCGAGACTCGCGCCATGATGTTGCTGCGTGCGAATTCCCTCTCCAAAGGGCACTCGGGCGTGCGCGGCGCGGTGATCGACACCATTTGCGGGATGCTGAATCGCGGCGTCACGCCGATGGTGCCGTCGCAAGGCAG
This sequence comes from Terriglobia bacterium, assembly GCA_963812465.1. Lineage (GTDB taxonomy): Bacteria > Acidobacteriota > Terriglobia > Terriglobales > Acidobacteriaceae > JAIQFF01. The sequence goes on along the minus strand of CAWEVE010000005.1, from coordinate 56,903 downwards.
CGTCGGAGCGAGTGGCGATCTGGCGCCGCTGGGGCATCTGGCGCTGGCGCTGATCGGCGAGGGCGAATGCCTCAATCCCGACAAGGGCCCGCACATTCCCGCCGCCGAGGCGATGCGGCGCGCGCAAGTAAAACCGCTGGTGCTGGAAGCCAAAGAAGCGGTTTCATTGATCAACGGTACGCAGGGCATGCTGGCGGTTGGAGTCCTGGCTCTGCTTGCGGCTGAGACGCTGGCGGATACGGCAGACGTGATTGGCGCGCTCGCGCTCGACGCCTTGCGCGGCACCGATGTTGCCTTCGACGAGCGTATCCACAAGGCCCGCCCTCACCTGCGGCCAACTCAAGACCGCCGCGAATCTTCGCAAGATGCTCGAAGGCAGTGAACTGCGCGAATCGCATCGCGACTGCGATCGGGTGCAGGACGCGTACTCGCTGCGCTGCATGCCCCAGGTGCACGGCGCGGTGCGCGACACTTTGTCATATTGCCGCGAGGTCATGGAGATTGAGGTCAACTCGGCGGTGGACAATCCGCTGGTGTTTCTGAAAACTACTGCGACCGATACATCCGTGCGGGCGGAGCGAGGTTTCGCAAGACCTGAGGCCGATGTCATCTCCGGCGGAAACTTTCACGGTCAGCCCGTGGCATTCGCTCTGGATTTTCTGGGAATCGCTCTTAGCGCGCTGGCAGGAATTTCCGAACGCAGGTTGGAGCGGATGGTGAATCCGGCATTGAACGAAGGTCTGCCGCCATTCCTGGCTCCCGGCGCCGGACTGAATTCCGGATTCATGATGCCGCAAGTGGTGGCGGCTTCGCTGGTCAGCGAAAACAAAGTGCTGGCTCACCCGGCGTCGGTGGATTCGATTACGACTTCCGGAAACAAGGAAGATTACGTTTCCATGGGAATGACCGCCGCGCTGAAGCTGAAGAAGATTGTCGAGAACACGCGCAACGCGATGGCGATTGAAGCCATGGCGGCGGCCCAGGCGCTGGATTTTCTGGCTCCGCTGAAAACGTCAAAGCGAGGACAGGCGGCGCATGCCGCCATCCGCTCGGTGTGCGCAACCATGGATAAAGACCGCGTAATGTATCAGGATTTCGCGCGCATTGCGGAGTTGATCGCCAGCGGCAAGGTAGCGGCGGCGCTGAAATAATCGGCGGATCGGCAAGAACGGGAAGGGCACGGCTTCAGCCGTGCCATTAGGAGCAAAACCACGCGGCTTTAGCCGCCGAGGCTAGCTCTTTTCGACGGCGCTTCATGGTCTTCGCCGCAGCTGGGCGGGTGAGGACACCCGCCCGGCTTGTGTTTTGGCTCAGGCTTTTTTTGCCAGCTTTTCGGCCTTGGTGCGGACGAACGCATAATTCAGCGCCGGCAGCGAATTGAATTTGGCCGCGTTGCTGTAGAACTCCTGCGCTTTGGCGTGGTCACCTTTGCCGTCATACGCCTGTCCCAGGCGATAAAGATTACGCGGATCCTGCAGGTTGGACTGTTCCAGCTCCGCAGTCGCTTTTCCGTAATCTTTCTGGGCCAGAGCAATTCTTCCCGCCAGTTCGTGCGCCAGCTTCACCTGCGCCGGATTCTTCGAAGCCTCAGCGCCCTGGCGAAACTCTTCCGCATGCGCTTTTGCCGCGGTGTAGTCCTTTTTCCCGATCGCCAGCGCGGTCAGATTGTAGTGATGCAGCAGCTTCGCATTGTCTTTGATCTCCGGTGACAGATCCGAGTCCTCCACAAGCTTGAGAGAGCGCTCGAACTGCTGATTGGCGTCGTCATACTTCTGCATCTCGGCCAGAATGTTGCCCTTGGCCTGAAGGTCGGCGGACATGGACGCCATATCGTTCTTCTTTTCCGCGATTGCGTATTCCTTGTCCATCTGTTGCAGGGCCTTGTCGAGTTTGCCGCTGTCGGTCGCTACGACTGCCAGGCCGAAGTATGCCGTCCGGAGTTCGCCGTCGTTGCGTGCCTGCTCCAGCATTTTGCTCAGCTCGGCCTCGGCATCTTGCGGCTTGCCCATATAGGTCAGGTCGGCGGAAATTCCGAAGTGCGAGGGAACGAAGTGAGGATCAATCGATAGCGCCTTGCGATATTGGACGATCGAATCGTCAAACTTTCCCATCTTCAACAGCAACTCCCCGTAGGAGTCGTATGGATTGGGATCGTTCGGGATCAGTTCCACGTATTTCTTGAAGGCCTGCTCGGCGTTGGAGTAGTCATCCTGTTGCCGGTAGGCGTAACCCAGAATGTTGTAGGCGGGCGAATAGTTGGGAGCCAGTTCCGTTGCCTTCTTGTAGTGCTCGATGGCGGGGCCGTAGTCCTGCTGGCCAAAATAGTAGTTGCCCACGGTGAATTGCGCCCGTTCGTCGTTGGGATAGGCCGCGATCAGCTTGTCGAGGTAGTCCTTCTGTTTGGGCACATCGCCGTTCGCTCCTGCCTGATTCGCCAGGATAAAAAGCTTCTCGCCATCGGACGCCTTGTCCGCCAGGGCGACGGCTTTGTTCAGATGCTCGAAAAATTCCTTGGCGGTCGGAGAATTGTTGGCGCGCGCCAGTTCCGCGGTGGCAAAGTCGGGATCGAGGGCGATGGCTTTATCGAAATGCTGCAGCGAATCCTGCGCCAGCAGCTTTTCAGAGAGGTCGCGTCCCTGCAGGTATTCCTTCCGCGCGTCTTCGGATTTAGTGGTCAGGGGGACTTTGCCGTCGTTGGCGGTGGCGAGAAGCTGACCCAGTCTTGGCGCTGTCGCAGGCAATCCCGGCCGCAATGGCGACTGCGAGAATTGCGGCTAAGGCGAAACGCGGTACATAGGTTGAGCGCATCGGAATGCTCCTTTTAAATCTGTGTGGGCGCGGGCGTCGTTGCCCGTGCTTTCGGGGCCCAATAAGATCGAGGTAGGTATGGAATTCTCAGGCTACCTCGTTGCTAGACGTGCAGTGGATAGGTTGGATAGCAACAACGTTGGGGTGTTGGGCATTTTTCGGGAATCCAGCAATACATAACAAAGCACAAGTGATGCGAACTCCGGAAGCGGTCATCTAGGAGCGGAGCCTGTACGCGAGGCTCCCGACGAAGGACCTATGCATTTGTCTGTCGATGGCAGCGCCGTTCTTCACACGTGCACGTGAGCGGCCAGGGAATACACAGGTCCTTCGCTTGCTTCCGTCCGCTTCGCCGGACGGAAGACTTCACTCAGGATGACAGACTGACGATTCGAGCGCGGACGCTCGCGCTTCCTTAGCGCCGGCCCTCGAGACCCAGTTTACCCGCGATGCCCTGCAGCGCTTCGATGCAGAAGGCGATGTGCTCCTCCAGGTCCACTCCCAGATCGGCGGCGCCGTTGATGATGTCCTCGCGTTTCACGCTGCGGGCGAAGGCTTTGTCTTTCATCTTTTTTCGGACGGACTTGGGCTCGACCTCCGCCAGTGACTTTCCCGGCTTGACCAGCGCGCACGCGGTAATGAATCCAGCCAGTTCGTCGCAGGCGAAGAGGGCTTTTTCCATGGCAGAATCCCGGGTCACGCCGGAATATTCGGCATGCGACATGATGGCGCGGCGGATTTCATCCGAGTAGCCGCGTTCTTTCAATATTTCGTTGCCCTTGTAGGGATGGTCGTCCAGGCTGGGATACTTCTCGTAATCGAAGTCGTGCAGCAGGCCGACCACGCCCCACAACTCTTCTTCCGGGGCCGAGCCAGGATGAAATTTGCGCGCATAAGCGCGCATGCAGGCCTCGACCGCCAGTCCATGTTTGCGCAAACTTTCCGATTGGGTGAACTCAGTTAGTAACCCCCATGCCTGTTCTCGATCGCTCATGGTTTCTTACCTGTTTTCTCCTGTTTTTCTCCGGCTAACTTTGCTTTTCTCGCAGGGCATTTTGTTTTTAGCCCTGAAATTTGCTTGACATCCACAGGTGTTGTACCTCAGATTACGCTGCAGGTTGGAACGAAGAATTTTTTTGTTTGTTATTCGTTCCTGGAAGAGCCCCGCTCTGGCCCTCCCACACCTAGATGGCTACTACCCTTGCACCTGTAGATTCAAGGGAAGTCGTTCGTTGCGATCACTGCCTGCTGGTCCAATTCCGTACTTCCAATGATCTTTGCCGCCGCTGCCATGCCTCGTTAGACGAGGAAGAGCCGGAAGTCGTCATGACTCCGCCGCCGCCGCAAATGATGCCGTCGAACGGCAACGGCCGCGGACACCTGAACCTGGCAACGTCGATCCGTTCCCTGCGCCTGCGTAATGGACTGAGCCAACGGCAACTGGCGGCGCGCATGTCCGTGCCCCGGACCTACGTGTCCAAGATCGAAAACGAGAAAGCTACGCCGACCCTTTCCTCACTGGAGCGGCTGGCGCGGGCGCTGGAAGTCACCGTACCTGATCTGCTTTCCGGCGGCGAACGCAATCGCCAGGAAGAAATCGGCGAACTGATGAAGGATCCGTTCATCGCGGAACTACTGCCCTTCATCTCGCAACTGAATGGGATGCAGCTGTCCAGCGTGCTGGCCCAGGTCCGCGATCTGACTCTGAGGCCAAGGCGCAGCGCATAGAGCCGTGTAGGCGCGAGCGTCCCGCTCGTGCTGGGGCTGAACTGGTGAAGGAGTTCGCCTCAATATCGGGTTAAGAGAATTTATCCGGGCAAACCACCAACTGCAAAGCCGGGGCCGCAAGGCCCTGGCTTTTTTTACCTGTGTCATCCTGAGCGAAGCAACTGCGTTCGCTTGCGAACGCAGTTGCGTAGTCGAAGGACCCCTACCCGCTTGATGCCGCCGTCGTTATGGCCGCGCGCACGGACTGGTTCCATCTGCGACGTTAAAACCCACGCCCGAACAGATCCAAGGGGTCCTTCGACTGCGTTGAGTCATTCGCTTTGCGAATGACTCAACTCCGCTCAGGATGACAGAGAATTACGCGACGAAATCTTCACTCGGCGGCGGGAATCCGTGCACGGGCAGGCGGTCGGTGACTGCGGCAAGCGCGGCCAGTTTCTCAGCCAGAGGCCGTGTGAGCGCCCCGGGCTGATAACGCCAGCGAAAGTTCCCTTCACTGACGCTGGGCGTGTTCAGGCGCGCCTCGCTGCCCAGCCCCAGCACGTCTTGCAGGGGAACGACCGACAGGCTGGCCACAGACGTCTGCGCCAGGCGGATAAACGCCCAGTGGATTCCGTCTTCACTCTCGCCGACATAGGCCTGGATCGCGCGTCGTTCACTTTCCTTGAGGCCTGAAGTCCACCAGCCCAAGGTGGTGTCATTGTCGTGCGTGCCGGTATAGACCACGCGATCCGGCGTGAGAAAGTGCGGCAGGTAAACGTGCGCGCCTGCATCGCCAAAACCAAACTGCAGCACGGCGAGTCCGGGAATCTGGTGCCGTTCGCGCAGAGCGTGGACTTCGGGCGTGATGTATCCCAAATCCTCAGCGAAGAATGGCAAGCCCCCCAGGGCTTCGCGCAGCTTGTCGAACAACTCATCCTTGGGCCCGTCGACCCAGCGGCCGTGTACGGCGGTCAGTTCGCTCGCGGGAATCTCCCAGAACTGCTCGAATCCGCGGAAATGATCCAGCCGAATGTAATCGCAATTTTGCGTCGCCCAGCGCAGGCGGTCGATCCACCAGGCGTAGCCGCGCGCTTTCATCACGCCCCAGTCGTAGAGAGGACTGCCCCAGCGCTGGCCGGTGGCGCTGAAGGCATCCGGCGGAACGCCAGCCACCGCCTCGGGCTCGAGATCGTCATTCCGGAGCCGGAAGAGATCGCGGTGCGACCAGACGTCGGCACTGTCATGGTCCACAAATATCGCGATATCCCCCACCACCTTGATGGAGCGCTGCGCGCAGTAGAGGCGCAGGGCGTGCCATTGTTCGTAAAAGAAAAACTGAATCACGCGGCGCAGATTTATCTCGGATACCAGTTCCTGGCGCGTTCGTTCGAGAGCGGGTGTCTCGCGGCGGGCCAGTTCACGCGGCCACTGCTTCCAGCACTGCCGGGAATAGCGCTCGCGCAAGACGTCGAAGAGAACGAAGTCTTCCAGCCACCACGAGTTCTGGCTGCAGAAACGCTCGAAGCGCTGGCGTGCCTTGGGCGGAAAAGTCTGGAGAAAAGTCTTGGCGGCTTCGACGATCAGCGGGAGCTTACTTTGGTAGACCGCCTCATAATCGATTGCGCCCGGTTCCTGCGGAAGTTTGGCGAGGCGCGCGGGCTCAATCCAGCCGCGCTCCGCCAGTCGCTCCAGACTGATCAACAGGGGATTGCCGGCAAACGCCGACGTCGAAGAATAAGGGCGAATTTCCGTTGGCTGGCGGTCCCAGCGGCAGCACTTGCCACAGACCCTGGCGCGCCGAACTGAGGAAATCTACGAACTCGTACGCGGCAGGACCGAAATCGCCAATGCCACCGCGCGACGGAAGAGAGGTCGGATGGAGCAGGATACCGGAGGCGCGGGGGAATGACATCGTCTACTACAACCGATGCTACCAGTAAATCCGGGATCGGGCCGCCCTCGCGCTTTACTCTCCCTGTTCCCCGGCTTGCGAACGGGTCAAATTCTTCATCTCGTCCTTGTTGATCTTGATTTTTCCCGACTTCTCCATCTGGGTCCGCAGGTTGGTGACGAAAAGCCCGAACATTTCCTGCTCCTTGTTCTGGGTCAGCAAATCGCGGATCTGATCTTTCCTGGCTTCAAAATCCTGCGGCGTCGGTTCCTGCTTGTCCGAAATTTGCAGGACGACGCCGGTATTGCCGTTGGTGATCGGACCGCTGATTTCGCCCGGCTTCATGGTGAAAGCTGCGGCGGCAGGGCCGGTCATGGAACCGATGTCAGGCACCTGGCCATCAGGCAACACGAAATCGCTGCTCTTCATCACCGCGCCGGCTTCTTTGGCGGCTTTTTTCAGGTCGTGCGCGGCCTTGGCGCGATCGGCAAGCTCCTGGGTTTTCTGGGAGAGCAGCGCGGCCACTCGTTCGTTCTTGAATTCGGATTCCACCCGGCTGCGAATCTCCTCAAACGTCGGCGTGGCCGGAGGCTTGATCGCCAGTACCTCAAACACGGCGTAGCCCTGCGGCAACTGTACCTGGTCAGGCGGCGCTTTTTCGGCCTGGCCGAAGACGGCGCTGGTGAATTGCGGCGAATTTCCGATGCCGGGAAGAGTATCGGTTCGGCTGACGAAGTCGGTGCTGATCACCTGCAGCCCCTTGGCGGCGGCCGCTTTTTCGAGTCCCACCGTGCGCGCCTGCCCCAGGAGCGCGTTCACCTGATTGGCAGCGACTTGTGCCGCTTTCTGTTGTTTGATGCTCTCCTCGATCTGATCTTTGACCTCGTCGAGGGTTTTCACGTGGGCAGCCTGCTTGTCATCCACGCGGATGATATGGAAGCCGTAGCTGCTCTGCACCAGATCGCTGGTCGAGCCTTTGGCCAGGGAGAATGCCGTTTTTTCGAACTCAGGAACGGTGCGGCCTCGGCCAATCCAGCCGAGCGAGCCGCCATTCTTTCCGCTGCCAGGATCTTCAGAATATTTCTTGGCCAGATCGGCGAAATTTCCGCCGGCTTTCAATTGTTTGAGCACGTCTTCGGATTTTTTGCGTGCGTCCTCTGTTCCTTTGGCGTCAACCTTGCCATCCGGACCGGGCAGCGGCGTCTTGATGAGGATGTGGCTCACGCTGACCTGTTCGGGCACACGGTAGTCGTCCCGGTGCTGATCGTAAAATCCCTGCAAATCTTCTTTGGTGACCGGAATCTCCGACAGAATCTTCGCCGTATCCACCACGACGTACTGCACTTTGCGCTTTTCGGGAATCGAATTGTTGTAGGTGGCTTTGTTGCGCTCGTAGAAGGCCTTCAACTCGGCTTCGCTCGGCTGGATCTGCTTCTGCAGATCGTCTTTCCGGAGCACGGCGTACTCGAACTTTACTTTGGTGCCTTGCTTCTCAAATTCCTGACGGACCTCGGCGTCCGTCACCATGGTGCTGCCCGTCACCAGGTTGCGCAGCTTGTCCAGCAAGATGTCATTTTTTACGATTTGTTCGAAGACGGGAACGCTCAGGTCCGCGTTCTGAAGCATGTTCTCGTATTGCAGCTGTCCGACGAAATTGCCGCCCGGGAAAAAAGTGTTGGCGTAGCGCCCGTGTTGTAACTCGTCGCGTACTTCCTCTGGAGTGGCCCGCAATCCCATGCGCTGCGCTTCCGCGATCAGGACTTGCTTACTGATCAGATTTTGGGCAGCCCGCTCGGAAAAATAGGGGAGCAACATCGCCGTCTGTTCGCCGCCACGGGGGAACTGCTGGCGCAGCATCTGCCGGGCTTCACGCTGCACGTCGAGAGTCGTGACCGGCTCGCCTGCCACGCTGGCCACGACGCCCTGCCCCGGGCCTCCCAGGCCCACTACGTCTGAGCCCAGGCCGCCCGGAATCAGCGTAATTGCCATTGCCGCACAAATAATGGTCAACAGGCCGCCTAGAACAATTTTCTTGACCGGCCCAGGCGTTTGCAGAAATCGAATCATTTTATTGTCACCCCAGAAAATGCAGCGGAATACTGATTATAAACTACAAAGGAGTGGCTCGATGTGGGCGCGAGCGTCCCGCTCGTGCGATCACGACTCATAAATGCACTCATTGGACCGACGATGTACTTGGTGCTGAACCGCACGGGCGGGACGCCCGCGCCCACATTTAAAAATTCAGCCATTGAATCGTATTAATACAACGTGTTATTAAGCTAAAGTCATCATGGAGCGCTCTTGAAAATCAATTTCCGTTCGGAACATCTGCGAATGCGCAGAACCAGTCTGTTGTGCGCAGCGCTGCTGGCATTCTCCACTTTTGTTTTCTCGCAGGAAACGCAAGCCGGCCCGTCCCCACAGCGAATCCACGATTTCTCTCCGCGAGGGATGGAATCTGCAAGCTTCAGGCAAAGTGGATGAGAAGGGCGACGTTCTATCTACTCCCGCGTTCCAGCCCAAAGACTGGTATTCCGTAACTGTGCCCACGACCGTGGTCGCCGCGCTGGTCGAGCACAAGGTGTATCCCGACCCCGGTTTCGGAACGAATCTTCGCTCTTTTCCGGGCGTGACCTATCCCATCGGGTCAAACTTCTCCAACATCCCGATGCAGCAGGACAGTCCTTTCATCGTGCCCTGGTGGTATCGCAAGGAGTTTGCCCTGCCCGCGAGCTTTAAGGGAAAGAGCATCTGGCTGAATTTCGGCGGGATCAATTACCGCGCCAACATCTGGCTGAATGGCAAGCAGATCGCGAAGTCTGACGATGTTGCCGGCGCCTGGCGAACCTACGAGTTCAACATCACCGACGCAGCCATTCCTGGAAAGACGAACGTGCTCGCGGTGCAAGTCTTCTCTCCGACCGAGAACGACCTGGCCATCACTTTCGTGGACTGGAACCCCGCGCCTCCGGACAAGAACATGGGCTTGTGGCGCGAAGTGGAGATCACGACCAGCGGGCCGGTAGCGATTCGCTATCCCACCGTGCTCTCAAAAGTAGATTCGCCGGCAAATGACAAGGCTCACTTAACGGTGACCGCGCTGCTGAAAAATGCGGCCAGCCATCCGGTGAAAGGAACGCTGAAGGGTCGCATCGAGAAAATCGAATTTTCCCAGGCGGTTGAACTCGGGCCAGGCGAATCGAAAGACGTGGTCTTCGCCCCGGAACAATTTTCCCAGCTCAATGTCGACCATCCTCGCCTGTGGTGGCCGGCCCAGATGGGCAAGCCGGAACTTTATGGCCTGAGCCTGGAGTTCGATGTGGACGGCAAGGCTTCCGACCAGACAGAAGACCAGGTTCGGGATTCGCGAGATCAAGTCCGAAGTACTCTCGGCCAACCGGCGCCTGTTTTCGGTCAATGGCAAGAATATTCTGATTCGCGGCGGCGGCTGGTCCTCCGACATGATGCTGCGGGAGAACTCGCAGCGCTTGCGCGACCAGTTCCGCTACGTACAGGACCTGGGCCTGAATACGATCAGGCTCGAAGGCAAGCTCGAGACCAAAGAATTCTTTGACCTGGCGGACGAGCGCGGCATTCTGATACTCGCCGGCTGGTGCTGCTGCGATCACTGGGAGCACTGGCCGAACTGGAAGCCGCAGGACTTCGCCATCGCGGAACAATCCTTGCGCGATCAGATTTACCGGCTGCGCAGTCATCCCAGCCTGGTGGGATGGATGAATGGCAGCGACAATCCCCCGCCGCCCGACGTAGAGCAAACATATTTGAAGGTGGAAAAAGATCTGCTATGGCCGAATCCCGTCATCTCCTCCGCCACCGCAAAACTTGCGGGCTACTCCGGCGAGAGCGGCGTGAAGATGACTGGACCTTATGAGTACGTCGCGCCGTCGTATTGGCAGACCGACAAAACCGACTCCACCGTCCGCCAGTGCAACTCGGGTGGTTGCGGCGGAGCGTATGGCTTCAACACCGAAACCAGCATGGGACCGGCGGTGCCGCCGGTCGAGAGCATCCGCGCCATGGTGGGAAAAGATCATCAGTGGCCGATCGATGACACCTGGAACTACCACGCCGGCGGCGGGGCGTTCAAAGATATCCACGTCTTCACTGACGCGCTGAATGCCCGCTTCGGTCGAGGCGACCGGCGTTGACGATTACGCGTTGAAGGCGCAACTCCAGACCTACGAGGGCGTGCGCGCGATGTATGAAGCTTACAGCCGCAACAAATATGTTTCCACGGGCGTGATCCAGTGGATGCTGAACAACGCCTGGCCTTCGATGATCTGGCACCTGTATGACTTCTATCTGCGCCCGGGCGGCGGCTACTTCGGCGCCAAGAAGTCGATGGAGTCTTTGCACCCGCTGTATGGCTATGACGACCGCTCCATCTGGCTGGTGAGCAGTCAGTATGTGGATGCCAAAGGGTTGAAGCTTACCACCAAGGTTCTTAATCTCGACATGACCGAGAAGTTCTCACAGCAGACCACGCTTGATGCTGCGGCCGACAGCACCAATAAGGTTCTAACCCTCCCCGATATTGATGGCCTGAGCCCGACCTACTTTCTGGATTTGCGAGTGGAAGATGCCGGCGGAAAAGCTCGTCGGCTCAAATTTCTACTGGCTCTCCACCAAGCCGGAGACGCTGGACTGGGAGAAGTCGAACTGGTACACGACGCCGACGGCCTCCTACGCTGACTACACCGCTCTTGCCCAGTTGCCCAAGGTTCAGTTGAACCTGGCGCATCACACCGAGCGCAAGGGCAGCGGTAACAGCGAGGAAGCGATCACGCACGTCATCGTGGAGAATCCCAGCAAGAGCCTGGCGTTCTTTGTGCGCTTGAAAGTCAACAAGGGCAAGGGCGGAGACGAGATTCTCCCCGTGCTCTGGCAGGACAACTATATTTCGCTGCTTCCGGGCGAGAAGCGGGAGTTGACCGCGACCTACCGCGCGCAGGAACTGGGAACGGCACACCCTTCGGTCGAAATCAGCGGCTGGAATGTGGCGTCTCAATAGTAATCGGAAGATACGGCGCCAGGAAGAGTAAAGCGCCGCGGGCGTCATTTCTTGCTTGCCGGCCGGCGCAGCTCGCGTATGGTTCGTTCGTGTTCAGAGTCCTCGATGAGCTGGCCGAGCCGCTTCATTCGCGTTTCTTCTTTCTTCGCGCTGATCACCCACCAGCTTGCCGTCCTCTGATACCACGGCGGCTGCGCCAGAAAGAATTTCCAGGCTTTCTTGTGCGCCCGAAATTCTTTTTCGTAGACGCCGCTCAGCTTCGCGCCCTGTCTTTGCTCGTAGGCATAGATCTCCGACCGGTTTCCGGTACGCTTCTCGAAGGCCTCAAGGCCGGCAGGCCGCATCAGACCCTGGCTGGTCAGCTCCGCCACCCGCCTGATGTTGATCGCGCTCCAGACGCTCCGCGGACGTCGCGGCGTAAAGCGAATGACATAGCTGACTTCATCCAGCGACTTTCGCACGCCATCAATCCAGCCGAAACAAAGAGCGCCGTCCACCGACTCGGGCCAGGTGATGCTGGGTTTTTTGGAGCTACGCTTGTAGAAACCAACCCAGAGTTCGTCATGGGTCTGGTGATGTTCCTCAAGCCAGGCATGCCAATCGGGCGGGGAAGGAAAGAATTTCGGCTTCATCGCTAATGCTAATTCGGCAATCGGTGAGTCCGCTGGCTTCGGACGGCCACAGCTTTCACGCGCCTCTCAGCTTTCGTCCGCGGGCACATCGAAATTCACCAGGTCAGCCTGGAACCCTCGCGTCTTCCAGGCTCCGTAGGCGATGCCGGCAATCATCCAGATCGAACCAACGATCATTGCCATCTTCGAAAGATGTATCCAGATGAACAGGCAAATCACGAAGCCCAGCACCGGCGGAATCAGTTGCCCCAGACTACGGTCTTCGCCGCGAATGTAGTAATGCGTGAGCGAGGCGATGTTGACGCCCATGAATGCGATCAGCGCGCCGAAGTTGAGCAGCTCCGCGCCAGCATCGTAGGTGATGAGAAAAGCGCCAATCAGCGCAATCACTCCCACGAACATCACGTTGTTGGCGGGGATCCGTGTTCTGGGATGGATGGCCCCAAAAAACTTCTTGGGAATCGCACCGCTGCGCCCCATGCCGTAAAGCAGACGGGCCGCGCCCAGTTGCGATCCCATGCCCGAACCGATAGTCGCTATCAGGAGCGTGAGGCTGATGACCTTGGTGAGCAGCGGCCCACCCGCAATCGCCGCCACGTGGCTGAAGGCGTTCTCCACCTCGGCCGCCGAGAACATATATTGGGAGCTCAACAGTTGCGCGCCATAGACTTCAGCAGCCGCCAGAAATCCCGTGATCACGCAGACCAGAACCGTCGCCAGGAAAATATTGCGCTTGGGGTTGTCAACCTCTTCCGACAGGGTCGAAATGCCGTCAAAACCAATGTAGGTCAGCACCGCAACCGAGGTGCCGTGAAATACCCGGCTGATCGTAAAAGTTTCAGGATTGTAGAACGGCCGTAGAAAATAGGCTTCCGGATATTGCGGCAAGTGGAAAATGTATCGGATGGTGTACCAGAAATAGGCAACGATCACGGCGCCCATGATGGCGCAGAGTATTTGATTGATGCGGGCTGAGGTTTGCACACCGCGCAGGTTCAGCGCAGTGAATAGCACGGCGAAAAATATCGGCCACAGCAGGCCCGGGTACGGAATCTGATAGCGGGTTCCGCTCAACAGATCAGCCATCGCCTTGGCCGACCAGATGGTGCAGATCAAAGGATTGAGAATGTAATCCATGGTCATGCTCCAGCCGGTGACGTATCCGAGCGAAGGATGCAACTCGCGGCCCACGTAGGTATAAGCCGAACCCGCGCTGGGATAAACTCGCGCCATTCGCCCGTAGCTCATGGCCGTGAAAACCATAGCGATCATGGCGATCAGAATCGAGGTCACCACGTGGCCACCGCCGGCGTTGCTGAAAACGCCGTAAGCGGGCATGGGCGCCGTCGGCTGGATCACGATGATGCCGTAAAGAATCAGGTCCCAAAGCGTGAGCGTTCTTCGAAGGCGCAGGGCAGGGGAAGAGGTAGTCCCGGTTGGAGTGGTTGCCATTCCCGCGTATTGGATTATGTGGAGCTAGGCGATGTCAACGATTAAAACGATTCTGTACCAGTTTTACGTCACAAACGACGTTGTCTGAGCGCATCGAATTGCGGAATGATTGTCATCCTGAGCGGAGTTGAGTCATTCGCAATGCGAATGACTCAACGCAGTCGAAGGACCCCTATCGCTAAACGTACCCTCGGCACCGAGGCATTTTTTCTCGCCAGGCAGTGAAAATCCACGCGATTCCAGATGGCGATTGAACTATAGGGGTCCTTCGACTTCGTAGCTGCTTCGCTTCGCGAAGCAGCCACTCCGCTCAGGATGACAGGGGATTAGTGTGAATAGTCGAAACGGTAAGCCTTGGGTTCGTTTCCTGAAAGATGCCGGGTGTTGTAGTTCAAGAAATAGTCGACGTGCGCATCGTCCAGCGGGAATGCTTTGCCCTTGGGATATGGATACGTGCCCATGCTGCGGAAAGGCAGCGGTTGTACGGTGTTGGCCTCGGCGGCGTAAAAATCCATGTCTTTCTCGTAGCCGTTGGCCACGAAAAAGTAATCTCGCGCCCAGCCTTTGGGCAAGGCCGGAAGCTTCGCGGGATCGAAATCCAGAACCACTTCATCACCTGACCCAAAAACTGCGAGGCGATCGTCGTAGCCGGTGAGTAGAGGAAGCACATCGCCGTAGCGCGTGTAGGCTCCCGCCGGACGGGTGTAGGGGCCGGTGGCGCTGGTCTTCTCATAGACGTACAACACATTGCCCGGCGGCTGATTTTCAATCTTCAAGGGGAAGCCGTGGTAGCGCAGGTCGGCGCGCGCCAGCGGAACCGGTGTGAGGCGCGAATCCTGATCCTGCGCCGTGCGATTCACCAGAATGTTGTCCCAGTAAATCTGCAGGTTGGTGGTGATGCGGATACGCTGCGTTCCCTGCGGCAGTTTCTCCGTCAAATCGGCGGTCATGGTGCGAGGCCCACCGGCGGGAAAACCCATGTCGTCCATCACGCGAACCCATTTCCCATTCGCGTCCTGGGCTTCGACGTAGGGAGCGACCGCCTCGATGCCGGCCTGGTAGGCGGCAAACATGCTGGTGGCGGAGAAGTATTCAATCTCGCCATGCATCAGCAACCAGAGCGGGCCGCCGCGCATACGGTTCGCCGAGATCGAGTTCAAGAGCTGTGGGTTTTGGCGAAGCCCTGGAAGTGCTCCAACTCGAAGTCGCCGAAGTAGCGATGCGCCAGTAAATCCGGCAACACGTCGTGCCCATGCTCGTCCCGCGCCGCCGCCGGTGGGCGCGCATCGCGGCTATAGACGACTTTGAAGGGCGGATACGGCGGGTTGCTGGCGAAATATTCGTTGGGGAAAACTTCAAGCGCGCCCGGATGGTCCACCGCCAGCAGCTTCACCTGATCGAGATAGACGGCTTCTTCGAGCGGCTCCATGAAGCGGAAGCTGAGTTTGCCGTTCTTCTCGCGAATCGCAGTGCGAGGCACCTTGATGTATTCCGTGGGCCGCGGAATGTCGCGCTGATTCGGTCCAATCCAATGGCCGACCACGCCCGCGCCCAGCATGTCGCCAATCAGTTGGTAGTGGGTGCCATCCCAGGCGAAGAGCGTGGGACAGGAGCTGCCGCGGCGATCCATTTCCAGGAAATCGTGATCTTTCAATCCGGCAACCTGAATTTCATCCTGCAGGACTCCCGAAGGCCAGAGCATGCGCACTACGTCAGCTTCTTTCGACTGGCCCAGTCCGACGACAAAGTCGGTCGAGTTCTGTCCCAGATAGCCGGACGATCCGGCGATTTCAAACTTCTGGCGATTGGCCCCGGCGAAAACCTCAACTTTCGTGCCGATCGCGCTCTTGTTGTCAGCCAGACCCTTGAACGAAAGCCGCAGCCAGTTGTTCTTGTTACCGCCTTCGTTTCGCAACAGCACGGCCGGACCGTGGTTCTGCGTGATCAGCAAATCGGTGGCGCCGTCGCCGTCGTAGTCGCCGGTGATGACGGCGCGAGGATCTTTCAACTGAATTTTGTCGAGGCCGACGTCGGCAGTGACATCCTTGAAGCCGTCAGGCCCGAGATTGCGGAAGAGACGAATTTCGCCCTTGCCGTCGGCAGTTTCTCCGACAGCCACCAGATCAATCCAGCCGTCGTTGTCGTAGTCGAATGCCGCTACGCCCCAACCGCGAGTCCAGTTCGGAGTGGGAAGGGTTACCGGTTCGAAGCTCTTTCCGTGATTGTTGCGCCAAAGAGTAATTCCAGGTCCTCCCGCCTGAGTAATCGCGAGATCCATCCAACCATCGTGATCGAAGTCCAGAACCGCAACCCCCGCGGCTAGGCCCGGCAAAAGGGCTTGGCCACAGATCGCGCACCAAAAACTTCCCTTCGCGCGGATTCTCAAAGACAGTGGGCGGTCTTGCCCCAACCAGTCAGACACGATGTCGATTGCCCGGTCATTGTTGTAGTCCGTTCCTAAGGCGCTCACGCCGGCTGAGGATCCCGCGAGGCCGGTCTCATCCGTGACCTCCGTGAAAGTTCCATTCCCGTTGTTGCGCCACATGCTGCTGGACCCTTGCGGCATTTTCCCAGCCTGACAAGCGCCCCGCGAACCAGGATCGTACGGCCCGGCGGCATCTGTAGTGCATCACGTAGAGATCGAGATCGCCATCATGGTCGTAGTCGATGAACGTCGAGTCCTGAAGTTTGAGCCGGGCACTCCTTGATTCCAGACGCGTCCGGTGGCGTCCTTGAACGTGCCGTTCTTCTCGTTGTGCAACAGCAGAACGCGTCCGTTGAGGCCCACGGCAATGTCAGTTGCGCCGTCATTGTCGTAATCACCTGCGGTGCATCCGATGGCATGGACTGTCGGATCCAATCCCGCCTTCTTCGTCACATCCTCAAACTTGCCCGCGCCCAGATTGTGATAAAGCGCCATCCCACCAAGCGGTCCGTTGTCGGGCAGAAAAATGTCGGGCTTGCCGTCACCGTCGTAGTCGAGAAAGCAGGCGCCTGGTCCAAGAAATGCCGCCAGGTCATTGCCAGTAGTCGCCGAAGGCTTCGAGACCAGGCCAGCCATCTCGGTCGCGAGGACGAAGCGCACGGGAATCTGCGGCAGCGCTTTTTCCAAGGCCCCGGGCGATTCCTCTACCAGCGAATATTTTCCCTGGTCTCCGTAAGCCAGGCCGATGGGCGAGCCCAACTTGTTCTGGGTGATGTGCTGGAAGCGCACCAGGTGTTCTCTCGCCTGTGCCGTGTCTCCCGACTGCTGGTAGGCGCGTGCGATGCCGAATTCGGCCGAAGCGTGCAGCGGATTCAACTTGAGCGCATGCTGAAAGGCGTCGATGGCTTGCGGATATTGCTTGAGCTGCGCCGAAGCAGCGCCCAGAAAATACCAGGTATCGGCATCATTGGGATCAATTTCAGTCACATGGCGGAAAGCGTCCACCGAGCCCTGGGGATTATCGGAATTCTTGTACAGCAACCCCAGGTTGAACCAGGCATGGGGATCGCCGGGATTCTTCTTGACCGCGGCTTCGAGCAGCGCGCTGCGCCTGATCGATGCGGGTCATGTTAAGCAATGCCACGCCCTGATTCAGCGAAGCAACCTGCAACTGTGGATCGAGAGCGGCTGCCTCTTGAAAATTTTTCAGACCTTTTTCGAAAAGCTGCTGGTTCATGTAGGCGGCGCCGAGATTATTGAGGCGCGCAGCCTCCACTGAATTGGCCGGCGAGGGCGCTTGTTTTTGCGTGGTCGCGGCAAGCAGGCCGAACGCCGCCAGTCCGATGGCCGCGATCAGGGTTCTTCGATGCATAGGGAATCCCAGGACGCAATCTTACTAGATTGAGGGCGCTGATTGGGGGCGCCAGACCGGGCGCTAGATCGGAGGCGGCGCCCATCCGCCACGCTGCTCTTCCAGAGCCGCCGCTACCGAGAGAACAATTTCTTCCTCCCACGGACGCGCCACAATCTGCACGCCGATCGGCAAACCCTCCGCGGACTTTCCCATAGGCACAACCACGGCGGGAGTTCCCAGCAGATTGAACCACTCGGTATAACTCCATGCGTCAAGATACTGGACAGTCTTTCCCTCAACCTGCCAACTGCGCTCGCCGTGGCGAAACGCGGGAATCGCAGCCGCGGGGCAAAGCAGCACAGGATAATCCCGCATCTGGGCAAATATTTCCATGCGCACCAGGTCGCGTTGCACCCAGGTATCGAGCAGAGATTCGCCGCTATGCGACGGCTCGGCGCTCACCCAGTCGGAAAATTGCTTCAGCAGCGGACTGATCTCATGTTTCGTGGCCCTTCATCATGGGGCCGCAGCAACATGCCCCCTGCAACGCCGAATATTTTCCACCAAAGCTGGCGCGCACGCTCCAGCCCCTCCGGACGGAAGGGTTCCACCTGAAATCCGGCGCGCCGAAGCGCCTCCGCAGCGGTCCGAACCGCGGCACGGGTTTCCGCGGTCACTGGCGTGCGGCCATCGTCTTCGAAGTAACCGATGCGAATTCGTTTCAGATCAGCTTTTTCTGGCCAGCGCACCGGGACTGGAGCCGCCGAGGGATCGCCGTCGTCGGGGCCCTGCATGACTTCGAATAACACCTTCAAGTCCGCAGCAGTCCGCGCCATGGGTCCAACGACTCCCAACAATGCAAATGGCCCGGCGGACACCGGAAAGTGTCCCGTGGCCGGGATGCGGCCGGGAGTGGGCTTCAACCCGCAAATTCCGCTGAAGTGCGCCGGCACACGAATTGACCCGCCACCGTCGCTGCCCACTCCGCCGGCTGACATGCCGGCGGCGATCGCGGCCGCTTCCCCGCCACTTGATCCTCCGGCCGTGCGCGAAAGATCCCACGGATTATTGGTTCGCCCGTAGAGAAGATTGTCCGTCTCCCAGGCCATCAGCAGTTCCGGCGCGTTGGTCATGCCTAGAATGATCGCGCCCGCCTCGCGTAACCGGCTCACCAGCGGAGCATCTCGCTTGGCCACAATTCCGGCCCGCAGCTTCGATCCCGATTCGCAACGCATGCCCTCGACATCGATTGAGCTCTTGATGCTGAGCGGAACCCCGTGCAGCGGCCCGAGCTTTTCACCCTTGCTGCGGACGGCTGCTTCCGCCGCTCGCGCCTGCTTCCGCGCCCCCTCGGCATCGACCTGCACAAAAGCATTTAGTTTTGGATTGAGTGCTTCAATTTGGGCAAGATGAGATTCCACCAGCTCGACCGGCGACAATTTCCTTTTCCGGATCTGCTCAGCCATGGAAACAGCAGAAAGGAAATTCAATTCGCGCATGCGATTCAGTCAGACGATCTCAGCCAAGCAGACTGCAATACAGGAAGAAACTTGAGTCTAGCACGCGATCGGAAAGGCCGCCCTGAGCGAGCGGCAGAAGAAGGAACGAACAGTTTAGTGCGAGCCTGCGGCAGCGCGCCGGGCTTTCTGGCCCCGAACAGAGCGTGCTGCGGCTTTCTTCTTCTCGCCTCGTTTGACGAACCACTGCTTCAGATACTTTCGTGAAGCCGGCGTGAGACGAGAAAAGAGCATGCCGGCGCGACCGCCATCGTCCGCCCAAATCACTTCGCCCATGCCCTCCACCATGTTGCTTGTTCCGGGTAAAACGAAACGCAAAGGCACCTGCTGGACGGGCGGCAACGGTTCCGGCGCCTGCAGCGCCATTCCGTTCTGGTTGAGATCCAGCACCATGGCTGGAAGCGCGGCGATGCCGAACTGCAAATAGACCAGCGATTCCAACTGCTGGCGTTGCGTTTGCCTGCGGTCCGGCCGCATAAAGCCGCGTCCTGCGCGCAGGCAGCGGACAATCTGGTCGAAGGACAAAGGCTTGTAAATTATGAAGTTGACCCCAGCCTGAAAGGTTTCGGCGATTTCGGTGAAGGCTCCGATCATCCCGAAGATCACCGGCCGGCGGTGAGACAGGAGCCAGCCGCGCCATACGAGCCACCGTGGCGGCGCCGGGCAAATCGAAGTCCAGCACCAGGGCCGAATACTGCTTCAGTACCGTCAGATCCAAAGCCTCGGGGGCGGAGAGGCAAACCTCCCGCTCCATTTCGACCTCGTCCAGGGCTGTCCCCAGCGCCCGGAGAGCCGGTTGCTCGCGGCACATCAGCAGGGCATTGAATGCCATAAGGTCGCAGCTTACGTCCCCGCCGGAGGGAGGTAAAGTAACCCCGGTAATCGCCTGACGCTTACCTCAGTCGTTACTGATAGCGAATTTAAAGCGAAGATCCCTGAATAAGGCCGCACTCTTTCGTAATCTGCCCTCTTTGGGCGACGAATGTCATAGTGGGATAGACTCATGCCCCAATCGAAGCATGCGGATAACGCGAGACGCGCACCCCGGGTCAAACTGGGTGGAACGATTCTGGCTTTGGTCCGGCTGGAGAGTGGACGCCAGGTAAGAGCCCGCTTGCACCAATTGTCCTTTACCGGCGGACTACTCCACCTGGACAAGCCGCTGGATGAAGGAATCAAGGCAGAGGTGATGTTTCACGTCGGCGGCAACACCATCCGCGGCAAAGCCGCCATGCTGTTTCCCATGTGGGCCACCGCAGGGCTGTTTGCAGCCTTTTGAATTCGCAGACCTGGCAGAAGAAGACCGCCGGAAGCTTGAGATCGACCTGCAACAACTCTTGAGTTCCGCCGGCGCCGAGCTGCAGCCCTCCGAACAGGCTTCCGAAGCCGCCGCAGGTTCCGACCAGTAAATCTCAGACCAGCAAACTTCCAACAGGTTTCGTAGAGACGTTGCTTGCAACGTCTTGCGGGCGCAGCCGGAAACGCCGCAAGGAGACGTAGCAAGCCACGTCTCTACGAATGTTTTTCGCTAGAATAATCTCCAGCCGCCTTTCGTTTTCAGGAGAGTCTGCATGGCACCTAAGCATTCCGCTCGCTTTCTGCAAATTGTCGAGGACGCCAAAAAGCGCATTCGGGAAGTCAGCGTCGACGACGTCAAAGCCAAACTCGATCGTCGGCGAACAATTTCTCCTGGTTGATGTGCGGGAGGAGAGCGAGTACGCCAAAGACCATTTGCCCGGGGCCATTCATCTGGGCAAAGGCGTCATCGAACGTGATATTGAGGAGCGCGTGCCCCAACTGGATTCGCCAGTCGTGCTCTATTGCGGCGGCGGATATCGCTCCGCATTGGCCGCCGACAATCTCCAAAAAATGGGTTACACCAACGTGCTCTCCATGGACGGCGGAATCCGCGGCTGGCGCGAAAAGAATCTTCCGCTGACCAGGGGATAGCAACCGCCGCCCCTCGTTCACGCCTCGAAAGTACCTCGGTAACTTGATCGAGATTCCGTAGGGCGCCAGCATAGAGGGAAGCGCGCAAGGTGTTTCTGCGCTCAGATTATGCAGCGAGATAACCAACTTTCGGGCCAAGGCACATCCGGAGCAGCGCGGCAGCACCCGCTCTGGACCGGTCGGCGTTGGAACGTCAACTCATGAACGCGGGAAGTCCCGAGCAGTGCAGCGCTGAGTTGTCCCGGATTTTCGGCGTCAGATCCGATGAAATCGCTCTGCTACGCCTGGAGAACGGATTACTGAAGTTTCTGTTTCCCACCGGAACTCGCCAGCGCGGGATCGATCCCTATTTCCAGTTCGACGGCGGTCGCGGCCCATACCGCCATCACCAAAAAAGTCGAGTTGTTCAACAACTTCACCCGAGTGAAGCACGCCAGCATCTTCGAGACCATCAAGCCCAGCGGGGACAAGCAGGACGAAGAAACCCTTCGTCCCGCCACCATCCATAAGCTCATGTCAGCGCCGGTGCTGGACCGGGCGGACAAAGTCCTGGGAGTGATCCAGGTCTGCCACAAAGGTTTCGACCTGTCTTCCGCCGGACCAGATTTCACGCTCGATGACTTGCAGCGGCTTGAACTTGCCGCCAAGGCGCTGGCCCAGGTTGAGTTCATGCGCGCCGGTCAATAACTCAGTCCTTCCAGCTTTGCAATCTGCTCGATGTACCGCCTGGAATCGAACTTGCGCCCGGTGCTGGCCAGTGACATGTAGCGAATCTTGCCGTAGACCGGCCGATCCGACCACGCCCGGTCATGTTTTCCCACGATGGCCCACGCAATTCCCGCATATCCGTTGGGGTCGCGCCCATCCAGTTCATAGCGGTCATTGAGGCGAACTGCCCGCTGGTAGGCCTGCGGATACGGACGGACTCCACTCCAGAATTTTCTTCGCCCAATACATGCGCAGATAGTTATGCATCCATCCGGTCAAAACCATCTGCTTCTGAGCCGCATTCCACAGGGGATCGTGGGTCGCGCCCTGCTCCAGTTGCTCCTCGCTATAGAGGACGGCTCGCGGATCGCGCGAATGTTCGGCCAGCGAGCGCTGCGCCCAGGGCTCGAGACAGTCGAAGGAGTCGTAGGCAGGATTGAAGCGCACAAAATTGACAGAAAGCTCTCGCCGCACGATGACCTGTTCGAGGAAGGCTTCCTTCGCCCGCGCCGGGCGCGTCGCTGCGCTTGCACCGCGAGCGCAACCGTGTGCGGACCGAGATGCCCGAAGTGGAGGTAAGGCGAAAGCCGGCTGGTTCCGTCCTGCTCCGGATGGTTGCGGGCCTCGGGATAGTCGGCCAGGCGATTGCGTACGAATTCACGAAGCAATCGCTGCGCCTGTTTGCTGCCTCCACGCCAGGACGGAACCGTAGCGACTGAATCATCCAGCTTCCATCCAGCGATGAAGTCCTCAGTCGCAGGGAGCGATCGCAAGCGTGGCGGAGGACTCCAGCGTACACGGGCTTTTAGATTTTTCTGCCGGACCATGAACTTCGGCAGGAGGGCATGAATGCGCGGCCGGATAGTGCGTGCTCCAAATTGTTCCTTCAGCAGTAACTTTGAAGGCACGATCACGTCCGCATCCACAGTCCATAGCGGCACGCGGATTTTTTTCGCAACCGTGACCCGCCATTGTTCCGGTTCCCGCATTGGATTCTCATCGCCAATTACCAGGCAGGGCCGGACTTCGTCGCAAAACTTCAGTAGGCTGTGATCAGGATAAGCTCGCAAGACGAAGCCGACATTCCGCGCCGCCAAGTCCTTCCGCGATGTCCGGAATGCCATCGGCCAGGAAGCGGTAATGGCGAAGATTGGCGTGAGGGTAAAACGGGACCGGAGCAAGAAACACGACCACGGGCTTCGCGAGTAGGTTGGCAACTCCGAACCGCAACGTCAAGCGCGGGATTGTCAGCGGCGCGCTGCGCTCTCTGCATCCAATAGACCACGCACTTCCCTTCACTGTCGGGCAGCCCGGCCTTGCGCACCGTGATCCGTTCATCCCCAAGGATCTCTTCAATCGCAGTCATAAGTGAGCTTCAAGACTCGGCAGATCCGGTGCAACCGACCTTCAATCGTCTTCCAGACGTCGATCTTTCAGACGTCGATCGATCGCCTTTTTTTCCTCCGCACTCAAAGAGCGGACCCCGCCTTTGGGCAGTTGTCCCAGTGCGAGGGGGCCGACAGCGACCCGCACCAGGCGCAGTACTTCAACTCCCAGATGTTCCAGCATTCGTCGAATGTGGCGGTTCTTGCCCTCATCCAGCACAATCTCGAGCCAACTGTTGCGCTGACCGCCGCGCAGGACACGAGCGCTGCTCACGCGGAGAAAATCTTTCTCTTTGGTTCTGACTCCGCGCGTGAGCGATTCGAGCAACTCCGCGTCCGCGACCCGGCCGATCTGCACGTGGTAGGTCTTGTCCAGATGCGTCGCGGGTGCCAGCACTTGCGCCGCCCACTCAGAGTCGTTGGTTAACAACAGCAAGCCTTCGCTGGCCTTGTCCAGACGGCCGACCGGCGCAACCCAGGGCAAATTCTCTTCCAGGAATGCATACACCGTCTGCCGCCCTTTTTCGTCGGAGGCTGTAGTCACCACCCCGCGCGGCTTGTTGAGCATGAGATAAACTTTGGCGGCGGTCGCGACCGCCTGGGCATCAACCGCAATCCGATCCTTCTCCAGGCGGACCGGCGCCTCGGGTTCGCGACAGGTCGTGCCGTTCAGCCGCACTCTTCCGGCGCGAATCAGATCAAACGCATCTGACCGGGAGCAATAGCCGAGCTTCGAAAGCGCCCGCGCCAAGCCCACTCGCCGGGACGGCTTCTGGCTAGTCACCCTTCCATATTTACCATGAAGCGAAACACGGAGAACATTTGTTGCCCGGCCCCATCTGCTTCCATCACGTATAAAATGTCTCCGCCATGAGGACTGGATCCGACATAAAAGTGTTCACCCTTCCCTACTCCGACGCCGCGGTTCAGGATCTGCGCTCTCGCCTCGCTCAAACCCGCTGGCCTGATGAAATTCCCGGCTCGGGCTGGGAGTATGGCGTCGATCTGGAATTCATGCGAGAGCTCTGTGGGTACTGGAAAGACCAGTTTGATTGGAAGGCACAAATACAGAAGCTCTCCGCCTTTCATCACTACCGCTACAACTCGGATGACGCCGCGCATTCACTTCATTCACGAACGCGGCAAGGGTCCTTCGCCCATCCCATTGATCCTTACCCACGGCTGGCCCGGTTCTTTTCTCGAGATGCTGAAAATTATTCCGTTGCTCACCGATCCCGCGAGCCATGGCGGCGACCCCGCAGTGTCGTTCGACGTGGTGGTTCCTTCGCTTCCAGGCTTTGGCTTTTCCGGCCGGCCCACAAAGCCTGGCATGAACACATTCCGTATCGCCGATCTTTGGCTGTCGCTGATGACGGAGCTGGGTTATGAACGCTTTGCCGCGCAGGGCGGCGATTTTGGCGCTGCGGTAAGCACGATTCTGGGACTGCGCCATGCCCGGCACGTCATGGGAATTCATCTCAATTACATTCCGGGATCCTACCGGCCTTATCTCGAGCCGGGCAAGAAACCAGATTCGATTGAGCAACAGTTTCTGGACGATGCCGACCGCTGGTATGTGGACAGCGGCGCCTACGCGCACCTGCAACGGAATACGCCGCAAACCGCCGCTTACGGCTTGAATGATTCTCCGGCGGCGCTGGCCGCCTGGATCGTGGAGAAATTTCGGGACTGGGCGGACTGTGATGGCGATGTTGAGCGCCGCTTCAGCAAGGATGAGCTTCTCACCAACGTCACGCTCTATTGGATGACGGAAACCATCCATTCCTCCTGCCGCCTCTATTACGAATCGAAGAAAATGCCGCTTCAATTCCGCAAAGAGGACCATGTGCGCGTGCCCTGCGCGATCGCGCATTTTCCCAAGGAGGCGCCGTTCCCTCCACGCGCCTGGATCGAACGCGGATATAACATTCAGCGCTGGACCGAAATGCCCCGCGGAGGCCACTTCGCCGCGGCCGAAGAGCCTGTACTGCTTGCCCAGGACATCGCCGCTTTCTTCGGCTCGTTGTCATCAACGGCCCGTTGAAAGCCCTGGGCCGTCATCATAAGTGGCAACATCGATGGCTGCGGATTGGTGGTAGTCTGACTGGAGAAGGCCTGTAGCGGCGAAACCCGTATTGGCTGCGCCTTATGACCGAAAAGAACATGCGCGAAGAAAAACTTCCGGGCGAGAGCCCTCGCGCCCCAAAGAAGCCCTACCTTAAGCCGGAATTTCGCTTTGAACGGGCCTTCGAGACCATGGCTCTTTCGTGCGGCAAAGTCGGCGGCACGCAGGGACTTTGCCGGTCCAACCGGAAGACTTCGTAACTACGCGCGCGCGGCAACTCGGAATCAAGACACAGATCAGGTTGCCTTCCCAGCCAGCCACCAGCGCCGCAGAGCCACCACCGACCAAATCCCTTCGACCACTCCAAACGGCCACGCTCCCTGCAGAAAGCCGTACGACCGAACCCAGCATGCAGGCCGCCGCTAAACCCCAGGATGAACCACCGGCTGCGCTTCTCGAACGCGTAGCACACCAGCATTGCTGTTACGGCAAACAGCCCGAACAGTGTGAGCCGGTTCAATCTGCTGCTCTATGGTTGGATTGGTTCACTTGGGTGCCGTGACGCTCCAGGATACAGCTGTTGCGTCACCTTCGTGCACCTTCGTGTCCTTCGTGGTTCACGAATGTCGAAGTTCACGAATTACGCCATCGACGCTACTTCGAAACCGCATCCAGCGCCAGATTCAGTTCCAGCACGTTTACCCGAGGCTCGCCCAGGAAGCCCCATTGCCGTCCCTGAGTATTTTTGGCGACCAGCTCCCGCACCGCCTGCTCGCTGATCCCCCGGGCTTTGGCAACTCGCGGCACCTGGAACTCCGCGGCCGCCGGAGTGATGTGAGGATCAAAGCCCGAGGCTGAAGTCGTGACCAGATCGATGGGCACTGGTTTCCCCGGATTCTCCGCCTGCGCGCTGGCAACGTCTGCATTCACACGATCGATGAGCTTCTGATTGGTCGGACCCAGGTTCGATCCGCCGGAATTGCTGGCATCATAACCGTTCGCGCCCGCCGCGGAGGGGCGCGGATGAAAGTAGCCTGCTCCCGCAAATGGCTGCGCAATGATGTGCGAGCCGATCACGACTCCGTCGCGGCGTATGAGCTGCCCGTTCGCTTTCTCCGGAAAGAAGACCTGCGCCAGTCCGGTGACCACGCAGCGGATAAACCAGGCCCAGAAGCACCGTAGTCACCAGCGTCATGAGCACGGAAATCAGAAGATTCTTTTTCATGGTGACTCTCTTCAGGCCATCCCGATGCGGGTGATGACCATATCGATCAACTTGATGCCGATAAACGGAACGATAATTCCGCCCACGCCATAGACCAGAAGGTTGTTGCGCAACAGCGCCGCCGCTCCCATGGCGCGATATTTCACGCCGCGCAGCGCCAGCGGTATCAGGGCGACGATAATCAGCGCGTTGAAAATAACCGCCGACAATATTGCCGACTGCGGCGTCTTCAACTGCATGATGTTCAGCGCCGCCAGCACCGGGAACGTCCCGGCAAACATGGCCGGAATAATGGCGAAATACTTGGCCACGTCGTTGGCGATGGAAAACGTGGTCAGCGCTCCGCGCGTCATCAGCAACTGTTTGCCGATTTCGACAATCTCAATCAGCTTGGTGGGATTCGAATCCAGGTCCACCATGTTTCCCGCTTCTTTCGCCGCCTGCGTGCCGGTGTTCATGGCCACGCCGACATCTGCCTGAGCCAGAGCGGGAGCGTCGTTGGTGCCATCCCCGGTCATGGCCACGAGTTTTCCCTCGCTCTGCTCGCGGCGAATCAGGTCCATTTTCTCTTTGGGAGTGGCCTGCGCCAGAAAATCATCGACTCCAGCCTCGCGGGCTATGGCCGCGGCGGTCAGGGGGTTGTCGCCGGTAATCATGACGGTGCGAATTCCCATGGCGCGAAGCTGGTTGAAGCGCTCGCGAATTCCGCCCTTGACGATGTCTTTCAGATAGATCACGCCCAGCGCACGCTTATTCTCCGAGACCACCAGAGGCGTGCCGCCGGAGCGGGCAATCTGCTCGACTGTGGCCTGCACGTCTTTTGGCAGCCCATTGCCGCTGACCACGGAAATATATTTTGCGATCGCATCCGACGCGCCTTTGCGAATTTCACGGCCATCGAGATTTACGCCCGACATTCTGGTCTGCGCGGTAAACGGCACAAAATGCGCTTCGTGCGAAGCCAGGTCACGTCCCCGCAGGCCATACCGTTCCTTCGCCAGAACCACGATGGAACGGCCCTCCGGCGTTTCATCGGGAAGCGATGACAACTGAGCTGCGTCGGCCAGTTGCGCTTCGGAAACCCCGGTCGCGCACACAAACTCCGCCGCCTGGCGATTTCCTAATGTGATGGTCCCGGTCTTGTCGAGAAGAAGCGTGTTAACGTCGCCCGCGGCCTCCACCGCGCGCCCGGACATGGCCAGCACGTTGTGTTGCACCAGACGATCCATGCCTGCAATACCAATCGCGGAAAGCAGTCCCCCAATCGTCGTAGGAATCAGGCAGACCAGCAGCGACACCAATACGAATACCGTCTGCGGCGCGCCCGAGTAGATTGCGAAGGGCTGCAGCGTGACCACGGCCAGCAGAAAGATGATCGTCAAGTCCGGCCAGCAGAATATTCAACGCGATTTCGTTCGGCGTCTTCTGCCGCTCCGCGCCTTCAACCAAAGCGATCATGCGGTCGAGAAATGTTTCTCCGGGGTTGGACGTAATTTTGACTTTGATGTAGTCGGACAGCACGCGCGTGCCGCCCGTCACCGCCGAGCGATCGCCTCCCGCCTCGCGGATCACCGGCGCCGATTCGCCCGTGATCGCGGATTCGTCTACCGAAGCCACGCCTTCCACAATTTCTCCGTCTCCCGGGATGAACTCCCCGGCAGCGACGTTCACCACATCACCTGAGCGCAGCTTCGAACTGGCAATCTTTTCGACTCGGCCATCAGGCAGCACACGATTGGCCACAGTTTCCGATCTTGCTTTTCGCAGGCTCTCTGCCTGCGCCTTGCCGCGCCCTTCCGCCATGGCTTCGGCAAAATTCGCGAACAGCACCGTGAACCATAGCCAGAGCGTGATTTGCAGATTGAAGCCGAACGCGCCCTGGTGGCGAATCAGGTCCCGGATCAGCAGCACCGTCGTCACCACGCTGCCGACTTCCACCACGAACATGACAGGATTGCCCATCATCTTGCGCGGATGCAGCTTCACGAACGAATCCCAGATCGCGCCTCGCACGATCTTCATGTCCCAAATCGCCTTACCCTTTTTCTCTGCCATAATTTCTCAAACTGCTATCAAAAGGTCTTGCCGGCCTGCATCAGCAGGTGCTCAAGGATTGGTCCCAGGCTTAACGCCGGAAAGAAGGTCAACGCACCCACGATCACGATCACGCCCACCAGCAAAACGCTGAACAGAGGCGTGGTCACCGGAAATGTCCCCAGCGACGGCGGAACATATTTTTTCTTCGCCAGGTTTCCCGCGATCGCCAGCATGGGAAGAATCATGAAGAAGCGGCCCACCAGCATCGTCATCGCACCGGCGATGTTGTACCAGGGCGTGTTCCCGTTCAATCCGCCGAAAGCGGAGCCGTTATTGCCCGCCATCGATGTAAAGGCATAGAGAATCTGGGAGAGGCCGTGCGGGCCGGCGTTACTGATGCTCGAGGTCCCGAATCCCTCTACTGAAGAAATGCCGGAAAGTGTCAGGATGACGAGCGGAAAAACCAGCGTCACCAGCATCGCCATTTTCACGTCATAGGCTTCGATCTTCTTGCCCAGATACTCCGGCGTGCGCCCGACCATGAGCCCGGCGATGAACACGGAAAGCACAACGTAAATCAGAATCCCGTACAGCCCCGCGCCTACGCCGCCGAACACGGTTTCGCTCAGCATGATGTTGACCAGCGGCACCATCCCACCCAGCGGAGTGTAGGAATCGTGCCAGCCATTGATGGCGCCGCAGCTCGCGTCGGTAGTGACTGTGGCAAACAGCGTGGAATCGGCAATGCCGAAGCGGACTTCCTTGCCCTCCATGTTGCCGCCGGATTGCATCAGGCTGGCGTTCTGATCCACTCCCTTGAGCAGAGGATTGCCCTTGGCCTCTGCCCAATATGCCGTGGTCACGCCTGCCATAAACAGAATCGCCATCGCCGCCCACACCGCCCAGCCATGGCGTTGCGATCCCGTCATGCGTCCCAGCGTGTAGGTAAGCCCGGCGGGAATTACGAAAATCGAAAGCATCTGCAGATAGTTGCTGAGCGGCGTGGGATTCTCGAAAGGATGGGCGCTGTTGGCGTTGAAAAAACCGCCGCCGTTCGTGCCCAACATCTTGATCGCCTCCTGCGACGCAACCGGACCCTGCGCGATTACCTGATCGGTCACGGTGTCCATCACCGGCTTGCCATCCTGACCAACCACCGGCTTTCCGTCCGTTCCCACCCGCTGCACCTGTTGCGGCTCGACCAGCTTCGCCGTGTCATACGGTCTGAAGTTCTGCACCACTCCCTGCGAGACCAAGACCAACGCATAGACGATGCACGCCGGCAGCAGCACCCACAAGTGTGGTCCGCGTAAGGTCCACCCAGAAATTGCCGATCGTCTCTTTCTCGCGTCGCGCGATGCCGCGAATGAACGCAATCGCCAGCGCAATTCCCACTGCGGCGGAAGCGAAGTTGTGGTAAGCGAGGCCAGCCATCTGCGTGAGATAGCTCATCGTGGCCTCGCCGGCATAGTTCTGCCAGTTGGTGTTGGTGGTGAAAGAAGCCGCCGTGTTGAAAGCCAGTTCCGGACCCACGCCCGGCAAATTTCTGCGGATTCAGCGGCAGGAACTGCTGCACGCGCTCGATCAGGTACAGCACCAGCATCGACACGCCGCTGAACAGCAGCATGGAAAATGCATATTCCGTCCACCGCATATCGTGGTCTTCGTCCACCAGCGTGAGGCGGTATAACAGGCGTTCTACCGGCCGCAAGACGGGATCGAGAAACGTTCGCTCCCGATTGAATACCCGCGCCATGAATATTCCTACCGGCTTGGTCACGGCGAATATCACGCCGAGGTACAGAAAGATCTGCAGCCATCCGTTCGCAGTCATTTCTAGAACCTCTCCGGGCGCAACAACGCATAGAGCAGGTAAACCATCAATCCGGCGCACACGATCAGCATGATGATCGATTCAGCATTCATAAGTGTTTTTCACCTTAACGGATGCGATCGCAGAACTTCACATACGCGATGGAAATCAGGAAGAAGGCGACCGTCACTGCCACGAAAATAATGTCTCGCATGTCCTGGACTCCAGTCAGCTTCAACTCTCAGCATCAGACTCCAGCGATAACGACGTGCGTTTGCCGGCTCGGAACTCACGGGCCAGCGAACATCATGCGGGACTGATCACCGCCGCGGCGCGTCTGTCGCGGCTGGGGTTCGATGCCAGAGCAGTTGTGATTCGCACCACTCCCATCGCCAGATTGTACTGCCGCGGTTCGCATGCGGCCTCGGTCGCATAGGGTTCCTTGGCACGAACCGGTTGCGCGACCCGCGATTTCTTGCCTTCGCTGATCAGCGCGACCAGGAAACGGGCCATAAAGCCGACTCCCAAAACGACCGCCGCCAGCATAGCGAATATTTCCGAGTTCGCCAATGTGTCTGGCTGAAGCATTGTCGCCTCTCACTACATTGGATAGCTCGGGGCGTAATTTTTGTATTAAGAAGTGCATAAAAAATTCGTAAAGATGCTCTCATTCCAGGCCAACCCATGAAAACTGAAAGTAACACGGGCAACTAGCAACCGGAAACTGGGTTTTTCGGTTTCTCGCCCTACTGCTGATCCCAGGCCGAAAATTGTCGAGAAATAGAAATTAAAAACGCATGAAGATCAAGATGCAGGAGGTGAAAAGGAGCTGAACCTAACCGTTTTTCGCCGGCCGGCTCGAAACGGTACCCCACCCAGGGCTCGGTGATGATGTAACGCGGGGTATTCCCGGTGTCTATTTTCTTGCGGAGCTGCGCCACCAGCACCCGCAGATGTTCCGGTTGCTCAACGCTGTTGGGTCCCCAGATGGCAAGTAGCAGGGTCCGGTGAGTTACCACCCGGCCCGCATGCCTCGCCAGATAGAGCAACAATTCGAATTCTTTGGGGGTAAGGCGAATCTCACGGCTCTTCACGGTTACGCGAAACGCGTCCGCATCGATGTTGAAATCCCCGATGGCGAAGGTTCGCGTTGCGCTATCCTCCGATCGGTCGGGTTCGCGCCAGGTTCCGTCGAACCCGCGCCAGCAGTTCGTCCATGCCCACCGGCTTGGTGACATAGTCGTCCGCTCCGGCATCCAGCGCCTCCACCTTGGTCTTTTCCTCCCCTTTTACCGAGAGCACGATAATAGGCAAGGCAGACTCGGCGCGGAGCTGCGCGGCATAACTCGATACCGCTCATGTTGGGCATGGAAATGTCGGTGATTACCAGATCCGGTTGCCACTCCCGCGCCGCCCTGAGACCGGAATGACCGTCGTCGGCGGTGCGAACTTCATAGCCGTTGCCGGCAAGAGAAGTCCGCAAAACGCGCGTGATTTGCGGCTCATCATCTACCACCAGAATGCGTTTCTTTTCGGCCATGAGATTACGGAGTTACCGGCTTGCGACCGTTCAGGAAGACTGCTGCGTGACAATATGGACATCCACGGGTGGCGCATCCCGAAGAAATTTGTGGATGGCATTCAGGTACAGGTATCGCTTCCAGCCTTTCACCGCGGAATGGCCGAAAACGACCTGGGTGATGTGTTTCTCTCTGACGAATCCCGCCACCGCTTTGGCCACCGTGGGAGACTTCAACTTCACCACCTGCGCCCCCACCGCTTCGGCAAAGCGGATATTTGAGGCCAGCGTCCTCTGGTTGGGCTCGTTGTCGTCCACTCCGATGTCCACATAAACCACGTACAACTCCCCGTCCAACCTCTTCGCCATCCGCGCCGCCCGGGCGATCAGTTGCTGCGCCGCCGGATTGGAGCTGATGGCGACCGCAAATCTTTCGCGTACTCCGAGCTTGCGTTCCCCGCCTTCCTGATCGAGATAATTTTCAAGACTGCGGTCGACTTCCTGCGCAACTTCCTGCAGCGCCAGTTCGCGCAGCGCAATCAGGTTCCCGGGACGGAAAAAGTTGGAGAGCGCCTTCTCCGCGCGATCAAGCGGATAAATATCGCCCCGGCGCATGCGAGTCTGAAGCGCTTCCGGCGTGAGGTCTGCCATGACCACTTCCCGCACTCGCTTCATCACCCAGTCAGGAACGGTTTCGCGCACGGTGATGCCGCTGATTCTCTGCACGCTGGGAGCCACGCTCTCCAGGTGCTGCACGTTCATGGTCGTCAGCACGTCGATGTCAGCATCCACCAGCTCCAGAACATCTTCATAGCGCTTTCGGTGCTTGCTGCCTTCGATGTTGGTGTGGGCCAGTTCGTCGACCACCACGACAGCGGGCTTGCGCGCCAGGATTCCCTCCAGATCCATTTCCTCAAACACCGTCCCCTTGTATTCGACCTTTTTTCTGGGGACGGCTTCGAGTTTCGACGCGAGTTCGACCACGCCCTTGCGCCCATGAGTCTCTACTATTCCGATGACTACGTCTTCGCCACGGCTCTTTCGCCGGATGGCCTCACTCAGCATGTTGTAGGTTTTGCCCACGCCGGGGGCATATCCGAGAAACAGCTTCAGCGTGCCACCCTTTTTCGGCGGGGCCGCTTCTTCCAGCCATTGTTCCGGCGTCTTGCTCATCGCCGACTATTGTCATGGACGGCGTTCGATTTGTCGATATTCAGCTACAATCCTTTGATCGTGAAACAGTCTCCCGTCAAGGTGGCGCTTCGTTTCGCGCTGTGTGCGGCGGTCCTCCTTATCGTCGCTCACCTCTATAGCGTGATTTTCCGTGTGAACCCCACTACGGTGGCGCTGACCTTTCTGGTTTTCGTGCTGATCGTCTCCGCCCTGTGGGGCTTGCGCTACGCTCTGTTCACGGCGTTCGTCGCGACCGCGGCGTTCAACTATTACTTTCTTCCGCCCATTGGCACATTCTCGATTTCAGGCACGCAAAACTGGATTGCCCTTCTCGCATTTCTTACCACCGCGGTAATCGCCAGCCAGTTGTCCGACCGCGCGCGAAAACAGACCGAGGAAGCCATCGGCCGCCGCCGCGAACTGGAGCGCCTCTACAGCTTCAGCCAACAGTTGCTGACGGCGGACAACGTTTTGCAACTGCTGAATGCCGTTCCCGCTTCACGTGATCGAGTCTTTCGGCGTTTCCGCCGCGGCCATTTATCTCCCGGAAAAAGGAAATATCTATCGCGCCGGAATCGAGGCTCCGGAACTGGACGCCGACCAACTCAAGTCCATCATTGCGCGCGGAGAACCCATGATGGACCACGAGCGCAACCTCAGCTTCGCCCCGCTCAAAATGGGCGTGCGGACGGTCGGCGCTCTGGGCGTCGCCGGCAACCTCTCCCGGCAAACCCTGGACGCCATGGGAAGCCTGATCGCGATCGCCGTCGAACGCGCCAATGCGGTCGAGACTCTAACCCGTTCCGAGACCAGCCGCGAAGGCGAGAGACTGCGTTCCGCCATCCTGGATTCGGTCACCCACGAGTTTCGAACTCCTCTCACTTCCATCAAAGCCTCGATTACCAGCTTGATGTCCAACCGCGGCCTGAGCGCGGACGATCGCCAGGAATTGATGACGGTCATCAACGAAGAAAGCGATCGCTTGAACCGCCTGGTCGGCGAGGCGGCCGAGGTCGCCCAGCTTGAGTCCCATGAATTTCAGCTTGATCTCCAGCCCTGCCGCGTCATCGACCTCGTACAGGCGCGCCGTCGCCGAGGTGAAACAGGTTATGGGCAAACACCCGGTCGAAATTCGAGTGCCCGAAGATATCACCATGCGCCTCGACGCGGACCGCATGAAAGAAGTGTTGGTCCAGTTGCTGGAAAATGCCGCCAAGTATTCACCGCCGGAGTCTCCGATCCGCATCACCGCGGAAGTGAAAGACGCCAGCCTCGAAGTCAGTGTGGCCGACCAGGGCGCGGGCATTGACGATATGGAGCAAGCCCTGATCTTCGACAAGTTTTATCGCGGAAAGAATCAGCGCTATCGGGTGCAAGGCACCGGAATGGGACTGGCCATCGTGAAAGCAATCGTCGAAGCGCACGGCGGCAAGATCGGCGTCACCAGCCAGCTCGGATGCGGCTCAGTGTTTCACGTTACTTTGCCGATGCTGCCCTAGTCCGCTCTGAACCTGGGCGTTCAGATTCTCGATGATCATACCCTCGTTGTTGGTGACGACAGGAACGTGGCCTTGCAACAGATAGTCGACTGTCCCCTGAATCAAAGAGTGGTCCACGCTGATGGACGCGCAACACGGATCGGTCTCGTCCACTCGATGGAAAAGAATAATCAGCCATAAATTGTTGGCGACGGCATAGTCAATCTCTGACGTGATGTCGCTCAGCGTGGTGTTCATATCCATTTCCGCTGCCTCGCTCCACAGAACCAGCGGCCGGGTATCGTGATCGAGAGGTCCACCGAAAGTCAGCCCCACCCCGGAGCTGTTGTAACCCAAATCGGAATCGCGAGCGCCACGCAATCCGGCGCTCTGAACTACTCCCTCGACCGTATCGTTGTAACCTCCGTAGGGATACGCGAGCGTCGTCGGAGTAATGCCCCAGGAAATCAGGTCTTGCTGTGCGCCCACGATTTCATCCGTCATCTGGGCTTCGGTCAGGGTCGTAAGGTTCGGATGCGTCCGGGTATGCACTCCGATTTCATGGCCGTTGTTGTACATCTGCAACACTTCGTCCAGAGTTACGTAGCTGTCGACGCCGACGTTTTGCGTGATGATGTATTGCGTGCTCTTCAGGCCGGCAGCGTCAACGATGGGCAGCCCGTTGTCATACATCGACTGATATCCGTCATCAAAATCGATGGAAACAAGCCCGTGGTTCGTAATGCTGAACGGCAAAGAACCTGAAGTCGCGGCATTGGGCGCCGGATTGGTTACCGTCACTGCCACAGGCTGATTTGCCGGAGTTACCGAGGTCAACTCAGCAGCGGGCACGGTCACGATGATGGTTGTGGGAGAAACCGAAGTTGGAATCAGAATGTTAGAGCCAAAATTCACCAGCGCTCCACTCACAAACCCGGTGCCCGTGATCGTGAGAGAAACCAAATCTCCGCTCCCCGCCAGCGCCATCGGCGGCGAGAGCCGGTGATGCTGATGGGGCAGTCGCAAGGAGCTGAAGTAACCGCCAGCGACACGGCGTTGCTGGTTGCGTTCTGTGCCGACGCGCTGATCTCAACCGAACCTGTCGCTATGCCGGTCGCAAGCCCGTTCGCGTCGATGCTTGCCACGGTCGGATCGCTCGTCGTCCAGTTGAATACGACCCCGCTCATCGCCTGCCCATTCTGATCCATGGCAAATGCGCTGAATTGCTGCGTCGCGCCAACATTGATGGAAGGACTCGCCGACACCACGTTGATTGTGGTCACCGTAGGTGGAGGCGGTGGCGGCGGCGGAGCTGTGACGGTAAGCGAAACCGCTGCGTTTACGCCGTTGGCGCTGGCCGTGATCTGAGCGGAGCCCGCGGCTATGCCGGACGCTATTCCGTCTGTTTCGCCTTCTGAATTGATCGCGGTTACGGACGCTACATTCAGGTTAGAACTGGACCAGGCAAAAGTGACACCCGACATCGCATTGCCGTACTGGTCATATCCCGCGGCGCTGAATTCCTGCGTGCTTCCCGCCTGAATCGAAGCCGTGGACGGCAACACGCTGATAGAAGTCAGGACCGATGGAGGCTGGCTGACGGTCACCGCCACCGCCTTGCTGTTCACACCTTGCGCGGAGGCCGTGATATGCGACGTGCCGGCCGCCAAGCCGCCTGCCAGGCCGCCGTTGCTGACGGTTGCCACATTCTGATTGCTGCTCGACCAGGTAAACATGATCCCGTTCATCGCCGCGCCGTTCTGGTCATAGCCCACGGCGGTTAGCTGCTGTGTTCCGCCAATGAGAATCGAAGAGGCCGACGGAGTTACCCCAATCGTGGTCAATGCCGGCGGCGGCGGCAAGATGGTCAATGACGCCGGCGCGCTGCTGATGCCCGAAGCCGACGCGGTGATATGTACCGCCCCAGCCGACACTCCGGTGGCCACATTGTTATTGAGCATCGCGATCGCGCTACTGCCATCCGACGCCCACGTGAACGTGATGCCGTTCATCACATTGTTGAACTGGTCATACCCCACAGCGGTGTAGCTTTGCTGTTGCCCTACCTGGATCGAAGTGGTGGCTGGTGAGACGCTGATCTGCGTCAACACCGACGCCGGTGGAGGGTTGGCAGTGACGGTAAGTGAAACCGACGCGCTCTTCCCGCTGGCACTTGCCGTGATGGTCGCGGTCCCCGCTGACATGCCTTTCGCCAGCCCGGTGTTGTCCACCGTCGCCGCCCCGCTGGAGCTGGAAAAAGTAAAGTTCACGCCTGCCATGGCGTTGCCCTGCTGGTCCGTCGCGACCGCCTGAAACTGCTGCGTCGCTCCAACCGCGACCGACGCCGTCTTCGGAGAGATTGAAATCGTGGTTACGACGGAGGCCGCAGGCGGATTGCTGACGTTGGCAGCGCCGCCTCCGACTGTCCCGCCCCCACAACCGAACAGGGAGGCCAGGACAATCAGCACCAGCCAAAGCGGGTCAACAAAAACTATGGACCGCTTTATTTTGATTGCTGTTTGCGCCAGAAAGCGGGTTACGACTGTAGAGCATTCAGAGAAGGTAAAGAAAAATCTTGCCATAAAAATCTATGCCGGGGGAAGCTTGCGGTTCAAACCAGCGTGACGTGTGCAGACCCAGGTTCGCACTGCCTGATTTCCAAGGGGGATTTCGGAGAATTCGTGCGTGGCGCAGCATCTTTCGAGGCTGCCCCACAGAAGTAAAAGCAGTTGGTCTGCCAAAGGCGGCGAGGTTACCTACTCACGCCAGGAGGACGGTGCCCGGAGCCGGGTCGGCATTCCAAGTCCCTGGTCAACAGGGACTTACGCCGCATCTGATCGGCGCAAGCAGTCGCGTTCAGGCTGGGCGTTTTTCTCGACCCCTGCTCTCGTGAGGTTACGACGGTAATTGCGGCGCAGGTTACCTGAGAAGGACCTTTCCACTCGAGTGGAAAACCACTTACATCGTTCTGAATCTTCGGGTTCTTCAGCTTGGGAAGGATGACACGCAGGATTCAGCTCAGCTTCGCTTGCGGTGGACCCGATTGACGAACATTCCCCCCAGGGCAAATCCCAGCACTGCCCCAAGAAATGCGGCGCTCAGCATCACAACCGGGGTTGAACCACCGTTGCCGCGAGCAAAGAGGAAGGCGGTATAGGCCAGGGACAGAGTCCAGAAAGCCAGTCGCAAATACATAACTCTTTAACCTTTTCTCTATTGTGCCACGAATTTCGAGTCGATCATAGAGAGAAAATAATAATAAAGTGCGACAAAAACTTTTTTCTGAGCGCTATGGAAAATCGATCACATCGCGCGAGAGCGGCATTGCCCGCGTAAGTGGTTTCGCAACTTGCGGGACCATGGGCAGCGCAATTCCCTTGATCGAGAAATCGTCGATTTCCTCCATATTTGCCGAGGTGCGCCTCTCCAGCGTCATGCTTTCGAAGACGAACGGCAGAGAAGTCGTATCCAGCGTAGAGGGCCGATCGCTGATCTGAAAATGCAGGTGCGGACCAGTACTGTTCCCGCTGTTGCCCAGCAATCCGAGTTTGTCTCCGGCCTTTACGTGATCGCCCACATGCACCGTCACGCTGTGTGGCGCGAAGTGAGCATACATCGCATACCGGCCGCCGCCCAGGTCGAGGAGCACATGGTTGCCCGCGATCTCAGCCACCGATGAAATGGCCGGCGCGACCCCGGGCGTCACATCCGGCAGATCGCGCATCGCCTCCACCACCGTGCCGGGGGCGACCGCAAGCACTTCCACGCCGTAGCACAGCCAGTCCTCGGGCTTCTTTCCGTCAGTCCGAAAAGCCTTGCCCTGCGCGTCCACCTTGATCCAGTCGATGGCAAATTGCTCGGAGGGATCGAGCGACCCATTCATCGGATTGGTGACGAATCGATGCGGCCCAATCTCCAGGCAACAGCCGTTCCCATTCACCCATCCCTCGCCTTTGAAGGGCGGAGCAAGAACGATCGCCGCCTGCGAACTCACCCTGAGCGGCGGACTCACCACGGTCGACTCCTGAAGATGCGTGTTCTCTGGCTGAAGCGCGTGGACGCGCAGCGAAATCGTGCAGGGCACGGCGTCGCCGCTGCCATAGGTGACGTCGAAGTACATCACGCCCGACTCGCCCCCGCCGAGCTTGGAAGAGTAATTCGCTTTGTCCATGGTCCCAGGCACTGACAAGAGCTTGACCTGGCCGGTGACGTCTTCATCCTTTGCCGAAACCACGCGGTTGACCCCAGTCACCTTGTTGTCGTGCGACGGATCCACCACCTCCACCGACTGAATCGTCGCCGGAATTCCCCACACGTTGGTGAATTGCATCGCAAATGCCAGGTGAATGAGCCCATCCGACCCCTTCACCGGATACACGCCCGAACCCACAAGATGCCAGACCAGCGGCCCGATCGTAAGCGGATAGCGCTGTCCGTCCCCGCTGATGGTAGGTTGAAAATAGTCGGGCGCGTTGTCACACCGGCTCTGAGCCAGCGCTGAGGGAAACAATCCCAGCACTACGGCAACTAGCGATACCAGACGTAAGGTTGATTTCATCACGCTTCTTTCTCTCCCGAAAATCCGCCCCTGAAATCGGCAGGAGGCGTGGCCCGAGGCCTAGTGATGATAGCGGACGATCATTTCGCCATGCGCGAGAATATGCCCTCTCATCGCATCTTCAACTTCCCGCCTGGTAGCCCCCGCCGGCAAGTTCAATCTCGAATCCAGCGCGTACAGCGCAAACACGTAGCGGTGCGGCGATTTTCCCGGAGGACACGGCCCTCCATAGCCCGGCTTGTCGAAATCGTTTTGGCCTTGCCGCGAACCGTCCGGCAACTGCTCCAGTTTTGGCAATCCCTCCGGCAACTCCCGCTTCCCCGCCGGCATGTCGTAAAGCACCCAATGCACAAACGACCCAAACGGCGCATCCCGGTCGACGACGATCAGCGCCAGGCTCTGCGTCCCCGCCGGCGGCGCAGTCCAGGCCAGAGCCGGAGAAATTTCCGCATCATCGCAGGTAAACTTCTTCGGTATTTCGCCTCCCTGAAAGCTCGAACTCGTCAGGTTCAGCGTCGCCTTCCCCTTGGCAATAGTCACCGGCCCACGGCAACCCGCCGTCGCGGCCAGAACGAGACACAGCCCAATCGCCACACAGACAGGCGCCTCCGGCCGACGACGGTTCGCTGGGTCAGGGTCTCGCATAAGCCTATTTTCGCAGAGACAGAATAAATCCTAGGAGGGAACAGTTGGAAGCCGGAAGTGGTCCAGGATGGTTGGTGAGCGCGGAAGGAATCGAACCTTCAACCTACTGATTAAGAGTCAGTTGCTCTGCCAATTGAGCTACGCGCCCGATGATGGATTGAATTTCAGCCCCTGGGTCCCGCCGATCTTGACGCGGGTTGCGGGCGATGGCTTCATGCCGCAGCCGGGAAGCTGCTTGCCGGAACCACTGGATCAGCTGCTTGCCAATACCTCGAAGAATATAACACAGCGCCTTGGAGTGGCACCAACGCCGTGGGCGTGAGAAACCGACAGGACTGGACCCCTTCAGGATGGATGCCAGCGGAGTGAAGTCTTTCCAAGCTGAGTGCTACGAAAACTAAGACCTCGGCTGGGCCTTGGACAAGTCCGATGCAAACGGCGACATCGCGTCCGAGATTGCGGTTCCCTGACGACGCGACTCCGAGTTTTTCGCCGACACCGGCGGACGGCGCTCCAGGGTTCCGACGATCGGGAATTCCCCGCCACTCGCGTTGGTGAGTGAGACAAAGCGCGGCTCGACGCACATGGCGTCGATGACTTTCAGTTGTCCGCGAGTCAGCACTTGCAGCGGCAGTATCTGAAAGTGACGAAAGACCCACATCAGATAAATCCGCTGCGCGAATGAAGGTTTGATGTACCTCGGCCCCAGTGGGGTCAGCACACACAGCACGCCGCTGAATAATTTTTCAAACCACATGCCAAACCACCTGAGTACTTCGTGATCTCCAGTTCAAATCCTTCGAACAGGTTCGAAGGTCGCTCCACGCGGTCAATTCCTGGCCGCTTCCGAAAAATCGGAAGCTGCTGGAACCAGAGAACGGTCTGAAACGGATTGGCTTGAACCGGTGTGATTCAAGCGGCCAGCATTATTGCACCAAAAGTGATGCATTCGGCATTAAAAAATTTCGGGCTTTTCCAGAGAGTTTTTCCGGGCGGCGGGCGAGTCCATTCACTCAGACTGCACCGATAATGGTGCAACTATAAAGCTATCAGTAACTTAGCTGGGAATCTCAGGCAGGACTTCGATACTGCGGATACTGGCAGCCACGCCAAAATTTCCGTCGTCCTTGGGATTTTCCACCCGGACGACCGAGGCCTGGCAGCATACCCACTGCTTTTCGCCGTGCGTGATTTCCGGCGGCAGAATTAAAACCATCTCCAGTTCACTGCCTTCGCTGATTTTCGAGTCCGTATAAATGAAGATTCCACTGGAGTTCAAATCGCGGGTCACGCCGGTGGCTTGCACGTCCCCGCTCTGAGCCTTGATGGTGACCGGCACACGCGCCGGATGGCGCCGCCGCGAACGGCGTTCGGGCTTGGCAGTCGACATAGAGAAGGGAGCGTATCACAAGCGCTGGGGACTGACTCAGTGTGAATTTCTCGCCGCAGGGTCACCGGTTGTGAAGCCGAGCGCGATTCTTTTTCAAGTGGAGGGATTAAATGTCTTGACCTACTCGCCTTCCGGCCGGCGTGCGCGGACGCGGGCACGACCAGAGCCTGCTCCATGGTAGGCATGTTGGTGGCGCGCAGCTTCACTTCCACCTCATGCCGCTTGTCGTCGGCGCCGCTGGTCAAATAAGCCTGGGACAACAATTCGAGCGAGTAGGGATTATCCTCGTCCTCTTCCAGGTGCGGGATGGCCTCCGCAATTTTCTGTTTGCTCATCAGCAGCGTGCCGGCCGCGCCATGATACGAACTCTGAACCACGGCGCTGCGGGTGCTGCCGGCCATGGTTTCCAGTTGCTGCAGAGTCTGCGCCGCAAGCTCCGCGTTGCCGGCATGATCGGCGCGAACCGCGCGATAGCGCAGTATCCGGGCCCGCTCATCGTCGCGGTCGGATTGCGAAATGTCTGCCTGATGACCCAGCTCTTCTTCGGCCGTCGCCAGATGCTTCAAGGCCACGGCGTCATCGCTCTGGTAGAGGCTCATCATGCGATGAGCCTGAGTCGCGATCAGATCGAATCCCTCGGCATGTGCTTTTTCGGCGACCGCATCGAAAGCTTTGTCGGCCTCCGCAAAATTGTTCTCCCGCGCCCAGGTTGTCGCCTTTTGCAAAGCGTAAGTCAGCCGGTCGGCCGGAGTGTGCGCCTTCTGGATAGCCAGATCGTATTCGGCTCGGGCCTGAACCTGCTTGCCCATCAAGGCATAGGTGTCGCCCAAGCCAAGCTGGGAATAATCGAATTCCGGATCGATCTTCAAGGCCGCGCGATAGTGCTCGATGGCGCCGTCAAAGTTGCCCGCCATCCGCAGTATTTCGGCGTAAGAGTCCTGGGGATTGGGCAGCGTGGGCAACACAGCCACGTAACGATCCATGACGGCGAACGCCTTGGGATATTCGCGACTGTGCGCGTAGCAGTAAGCCAGATCATTCAGCGCCGGCGGATAATTCTTGTCCAGCAGTAGCGCCCGCTCCAGCGTCTTTTGCGCCTGCTCGTAGCTGTTCTGGCCCATCATCCAGTTCCCGGACAGATAGGCGAGGCGCTTGTCCTTGGGATACATCTCCAGCATGTCGTTCATGGCCGGGATGGCGGCCAGGAAATTATTTTCCTGTGCGCTGGTAATCCACTGAATCAGAAGGCGCTCTC
The DNA here is from genome assembly GCA_963812465.1 of Terriglobia bacterium. GTDB lineage: Bacteria > Acidobacteriota > Terriglobia > Terriglobales > Acidobacteriaceae > JAIQFF01. Next base: position 14,878 of record CAWEVE010000005.1, on the reverse strand, counting down.
CGGGCGTGACCTTCGCGGCCAGCGCTTTAGCCTTCTCCCTTGCCGCCGCTGCCTCCTGAGGATCGCGGCTGTTGTAGGCGATGAAGGCGTAGGCCACGGCAAAGTCCGGATCCGCGGCGACGGCCGCCCGCCAGCCGACATTCGCGCGCTCCAGATAAAGGTTCTCGTAATCGATCGCTGCCCGATCAAACAAATCCCGCGCCTTGGGCGAGGAAGTGGTCACCGGCATCGTCTTGGTAGCGCCCTGCTTGATATGGTGAGCTTGCGACAGCGGAACCAGCGACAGGCAGGCAAGGAAGACAAAGGTACAGGTAATCAGCGCGGCGCATCGCGATCTTCCACGGTGTGAGGTTAGTAATCAACCACAAAATCTAGCACGGGGCAGGATGCCGAAAAAGTCCCTCTGCAGGTACGGAGAATTGGCGCGAAATCAAAAGAAGAACGGCTCCTCACCCGATTGCCGGAGCAACAGGAAGAGGAGCCGCGAAGGTTTCGTGCAAGAGACTTTCTATATAGGCCTAGAACGTAATCTTGGCCGCAAACTGGATGCCGCGCGGCCCGCCTCCACCAAGGAACGGATTGCCGATGCCTACGTCGCCGGTAGCGGTGAGCGGCAGGAAGCCGATGCCGCGACCCGCCGCATCCAGCCCGTTGTTCGCCGGGTCGGTAATAAAGTTCGGCAAATTCGGATTGGCGAAGTTAGGGTGATTGAACAGGTTGAAGAACTCGGCCCGGATCTGCAGCATCACGCGCTCGGTGATCGCCGTGTTCTTGAAGATAGAGAAATTTAACTCTTTGAAAGCGGGAGCGCGCAGCGAGTTGCGCCCCATATCGCCGAAGTGCCGAGTTCCAGCGCCAGCAGTCGCTGTCGCCACCGGCGCCCAGACCCGTCGTGTTCCCGAAAGTGCAGGGCACTTGAAACGAAGAAAGATCCACGCCGAAAGGCCCACTGCCATAGCGGACCGGACCGACCACATCCGGACGGTCAAAGCCTTCCCCGGATCCTGAGTAATCGCCCTCGAAGTTGTAATTGAGCTGGTAGGGCTGGCCATCCTGAAGATTGACGATGCCGTCGACGCCCCATCCATTTTTCAGCCTGGACCAGTTACCGTTCATCTTGGGGAACTCATAGCCGAAATTCCAGCTGAAGCGACGGCGAATGTCGAAGTTGGAGTTGCCGCGATCCAGGCTCGCCGCCAGGCTGTTATTCGGTTGCGCGGCGTTGGGAACGAAGTCCTCGCTGTCGCTGGCATCGTCTATCGAGTGCGACCAGGCGAAATTCGCTGCCGCCGTTAGCCCATGCCAGCTGTTCATCCGCAGACTGGTCTGGAGTGCGTGGTAGGTCGAACCTGCCGTGGATTCTTCCTGGTTGACGTAGAAGAAATTGGGGAAAGCGGTCCGCGGCACGTTGAAATTCACCCCATCCGGGCCGTCGAAGCCGCCGATCGGACAGTTGGGCGCGGTGAGTCCAAAGCACTGCCCCCCTGGGGCCGTCGAGGTATCAAAAGCGGTGATCTGGGCCTGGCTGGGCTGGTTGATGTCGCGGAAACGGAAAAGTTTGGTTCCCTTCGCACCTACGTATCCGATCTGGAAGACCGCCTGGCCCACCTGCTGTTGCACATTCAAATTGAAATTTTGGTGTAGGGGGTGCGAATGTGCGGATCGGCGCCAAAGAAATCGCTGATCGGCGAGAACCCGCAGAATACCGGCACCCGCGGTGATCGCACCCCCGGAGTGCCGCCGAGCCGATCGCGGCCGGACCGATTCCGGTAAAGCGGGTCCCGGGCAGAACGCGCAGTTATAGGGCATGTGCCCGAGGAAGATATCCTGCGAGAACGCGTCGTAGAACATGCCCCACCCGCCGCGAAATACGGTCCGGCCCTTGCCGCTCAGGTCATACGCGAAGCCGAAGCGGGGAGCGAAATTGTTGTAGTCCTGGTTGTACAGCGGTTGGTCGGAACCACACTGTCACTAGCCTGGTCCAACTGATAGAAAAGATGGTTCTTCTCTCCCACACGCCGAAATAGTCCCAGCGCATGCCGAAGTTGACGGTGAGGCGTGGGGTCAAGCGGAAGCTGTCCTGAATATAGAAGCCGTGGTTGTTTTCAAAGGAATGGCGCCGGGTGTTGCCCTGGCGTCTGCTTGCCGCTGCTGGGAATGCCCTCCAGAAAAGCCTCCAGCGGGGACAAAGTGTTCGGCTCCGCGATTCGGATCGGCATGTGTCGAAATCGAGCTTGCCGCGGAAACGTATTGTCCTGGATCAATTGGAATCGTCGTCCGGCGGAACTCGTATCCGAACTTGATGTCGTGACGGCCGGACTTCCACGAATAGTTGTCGATGAAGTGCCAGTTGGAATCCACTCGCGACTGCGGGAACCGAATTGGCTCGCGCCAATCGGCGAATACCCGCCCACCGAGATCTGCGGCAGACCGAAGTCGAACGTCGAGGTCACGCCCGTATTCAACCCGATCGAGGAAGGATCGAAGTTCTGGTCCTCGGGGAAGAATCCTTCCACAAAACGGTTCCATCCCAGCCGCGCCTCGTTGACCTGGTTGGCGTTGACCACTTTTACATAAGAAAGCGAAACCAACTGCACCCGGGTTGGAGTGATGGTGTTGAAACCGGGCAACAGGCCGCCGGCCAATTGCGCAAAGGGGAAACTCTGGTCGCTGTCGCCGAAATAGTAGCGGCCGGTCAGCAGATTGTTGGCATTGAAGTTGTGGTCGATCTTGCGCAATCAGGCTGTCCACGCGGTTGTTGAAGCGGGTGGAGATGGCGAGATTGTTCGCACTGCAGCCGCTGTCGTCGCTGACCGCCGCTCGCGATATTCGGCGTCGGCCACGGATTTCGGCCAGCAGCGCCGTCATGACCGGGTTCACGGCCTCACCCCAGGCCGCGATATCGGCCTGCGGCAGCGCGATCACAGCCGGATCCGGCACGCAGCTCTGCCCCGATTGCGCTCCGGATTCGCGCTGCCCCTCGTAATCGACATAGAAGAAAGTCTGGTCCTTGATGATCGGCCCGCCCAGCGAACCGCCGAACTGATTGTTGTGAAAGGGTCCTGCGCACCCTCAGTGTTGAAGTAGTTTCGCGCTCCGCCAACCGAGCTGGTGCGGTTGTACTCGAGCCCGAACCGTGCAAAGCATTGGTGCCGCTCTTGGTCACGATATTGACCACCGCGCCGCTGTTGCGGCCGTATTCCGCTTCATAGTTCGAGATAGCACGCGCAGCTCGGCCACGGCATCGATCGGCAGGATGGTCGCCGGATCGCCGAACACGCCCGCCTCGTTGATGGCGGGATCGTTGCGATATCCGTCGTTCATATCCGTGCCGTCAAGCAGGAAGTTGTTGGCCCGGCCGCGCGATCCGTTCATGGAAAATGTGCCGAACGATCCCGGAGAATCGCTGAAATCTGGTCGGGCGAGCCGGCCACGCCGGGATTCAAGTAGATCAGCTTGGTGTAGTCGCGCCCATTCACCGGCACGTTCGCAATCGTCTTCGGCGGTCAGGGTTCCGCCCAGCTCTGCGGAGGTGGTTTCGATCTGGGATAACTCCTCGCCCGAGACCTCGACCGTCTGCGAGACTTGGCCTGCTTTGAGCACTGCATCCACGCGGCGCTCGGTAGCGACATCGACCACCACTTCGCTGGTGACCGAGGTCTGGAATCCGCTTTGCGTGATGGTGACGGTATAGGTGCCGATCGGCAACTCCGGGACGCTATAACTGCCGTCGGCGCTGGTCTCGGTGGTGCGCTCCTGACCGGTGTTCACATTGCGCACGGTGACTTTTGCGCCCGATATGACCGCTCCGGAGGCGTCCGTGACGGTCCCCAACACGGTTCCGCGAAAGGTTTGAGCCAGCAGCGAGGTCGCCGCCAAAACGACAAAAGCGAGGATCATCCGCGTTCTCATGAAACTCTCCTTACGCCGCCAACGAACATCTCGTCACGGCTCAACATTTGTTAGTGCTGTGATGGGAATTGCCGAGGATTATAACCCGCTGAGGCGTCATGTGTCCCACCAGAAGTAGCGAGTTACCAACAAGTAGGCAAGCTGAGAACTGAAGACGGAGAACTGACAACCGCTTTTAAGAAACACCAAAAGTCTTAGAAACAAGAAGTTCTAGAGACTAAGAGTTTTAGAAACTAAGAGCCTTAGAAAACTGAAACCTTTAGAAACTAAAAGCCACGCCGCCCCGAATGGAGCGAGCCGACTGCACCAGATAGACCGTGCGGCCATCCTGACCGAGCAGGGGCACGTATCCCTGGGCCAGCAGGTTGCGCACGTCGATGACTGCGTCCATGTGGCCGGGCAGGAACCCGGTTCCGGGAATGGGCTGCCGCAGATAGATATTCAGATAGGGATCAGACTGCCCCGCCGAGGCGTTGAACATATCCACCGGCGTGAGCGCCTGCCCGCTGATCCAGCGGTAGGAAGTAATCCAGCGTGTTTTGGTACGGGGCAGCGTGCCGCTGAATTTCGCCGCGGCGGTGTGGCGGTTCCGCACCAGGCTGTCGCGGCGCGCGTCCTGCAGCGAGATGTCCGATTGCTTCAGGTCGAGCACTCCGCCGTAGCCATAATCCAGCGTCGCCGTAAGGTCCGACGCCAGCTTGCGCTGCAATACGACCCGCATTCCGTGCGCGTCCAGTTCCTTTCCCGCGGTAGGTAAAAGTCTCGGAGTAGACATCGGGCAGCACGTCTCCGCTGTCGGAAGAAGCGTCGCCAACTCCGGTCAGCGCCGGATCGGCCACGCGATCGGAATACATCGCAACCTGCAGATTGGTGTCGCCCATGCGGTGCGACAGCGAGACTTCATGATGATGAGCCCGCTCCAGCGTCGGCGGAAAATCCGGCCACGGCTCATGTGCGGACCGGACTCGCTCAAATCCGCCGGAGCCGATTCAAAACCCTTTTCCACCCGGCTGTCCGGCTCAGAGGTGGCGTAGCGGTATTCCACCACGGTATTGGGCGAAAGATGCAGGTCCGCCGATCCAAAAGGACGGAACGCCGTCACCCTGCCCATGAACTGAATGGTCTGCAATTCGCTTCCGAAGCGAAGCTCCAGAACGTTCACCGATCGTAAATTGATCGGAGGCGGAAAGCGCGAGGCCTGCAGGGCGGCGGTGTGGGGATCGATTCCCGGCGCAGCCAGGCGGCGCATGGTGAGCGCCACTTCCGGCTTGGATCCGTTCGCCATCGTGCTGGCTGTAGGAGGCGCGCAGCACCGCATTGGGCGAGCCGTTGCCGTAACCGACATCTGCCCTGAAAGGCCACGGTTCCGGAGGAGAAAATCGATCTCTCCACCGAAAACCCGTGCTCATGTCGGAGGCGCTGCCGAAACCACCCGATGCCGAACCCGCGACGAACGAGAGCGTTCCCTTCAGATCGTGGTTGGCATCGGTGCGATTCGCGTCCGCGTCGGCTGCCGGAACTCGATCTTCCAGCATTCGCAGGATGGGACGGTTCGAAGCCGAACGCAGCACCCATTTCCAGTCATCATCGTCGGTGGCGCTCGCGCCCCGCAACGGCGGCAACTGGATCGCGTCAAATAGTCCGCTGAGTTTGAGGTCCACAATCACGCTGCTGCCCGGACGCAAGCCCACGCGCTCGCGAAGCGCGGGCAGAAACGATGGAGAATATGCCTTTATGCTGTAAACGCCGGGCAGCAGTCCGCTGGCGGAGTAGAAGCCGTTTTCGTCGGTGAACACCTTGAGCGAGTGCGCGGCCGAACCCAGCACTTCCACCATGGCGCCCATTTGCGGGACGCCGGCGGCGCTGCGCACATATCCCGAGATAGAGCCGGCGCCTGGACGATCCGCCGCCAGCAGCTGGAAGCGCCAGCGCGATCCCCAATAACCCGAGCTTCAACCCGAGTTTTCCCAGCATCACTCGCAAACACCTCAGGAGACCAAGCTCTCCAGTCTTACTCGACGGCAAAAGTTGCCGAAGGATCCACCGTCTGCTTGGAGATGTTGTCGTTCACCTTGATTTGAATGCGATAGACCCCGGGATCAAGACTGGCGGCCGAGAGCGGTTTTTCGCAGGGTCACCTGGTCGCCAATATTGCCCATCTGGTCTGTAGATTCCACGGTATGAATCACCGCCTTGTTCGTGGCCGCGTTGATCACATCGTACTCGACTGTGGCCGAGGGCTTATGCGTCTTGTCGTCCATCCCAAGGTTGTAAACCTGCATCCAGAAATACACTTTCTGGTTGCGCTTGAATGACACCGGCTTGCCGTTGGCAGAGGCCACGCGCGGCCGGATCTTCGTGTTGCCGATCACGAACATGCCCGTGCCGATTTCTTTCGTCGAAACCGGCTGCCATGGTGTCGGCCACGATCAGCGAAGAGGCCGCCAGGCGGTCGTCTTCGTAAGCCGGGCACGAGTAAGCGGCTGCTCCACAATCCCGAGCGGTCGCCGTTCACGTCCTTCACCGCGACGTCGATGCGATACAGGTTCGGCCGCAGCGGCAGCGCCTTCCAGTACACCGACGAATTCTCCGTAACCTTGGGCAGCAATTCCGCCGGAACATCCACCTGCACCGTGTCTTCGAAGGTCTGCACGACTTTGCCGGTCAGCGTGGTCACGCGCCCGAAAATATTCACCGTCCCGCGCTGCACGCCGTCCTTGTTCACGAAGGTGATGTCGCGGTTTTTCACCTGGATCGTGATCGGGACCAGCACCGTGTCGCCGGTCACCCGCACAAAATCAGTGCGCACATCGAACGGCATCAGGTTGACGCTGATCTTGTGGCTGACCACTTCTTCCAGGTCCTTGAACTTCACTGCCGGCGGCTTTTGCAGCTTGTAGAACTGTTCCAGACGGTCGAACTGCTTGGTCTGGTTCTGGCTGCTGAAGGGGCCCGTCCCGAACTGCTCCAGGCCGCCGCCGGTAAAGCGGTCGGCTTTGCTGGCCATGCCCATCTGCTCGTAAAGGGTCAGCCCGGCGTTGGGCGTGTACAGCAGCGCGTCCTTCTCCGACCGGTCCATGGTCATGTGGTAGTCGCCGCACATGCAGGTGTCGACAAATTCGATGATGACTTCCTGCCCGATGCCTTCCAGGTAGCGATAGCGCCAGTCTTCAAACGGAAAGGTGGAAGTCTCGCCGCCGCCTTCTTCCATGGGACGCTCGTAGGATCCGCCCGAAGGATGCGACTCAATCTCATCCGCCGGTCCGTACATGATGTACATTCGGCCGCGATCGGTCTTCCAGCCCGGGATGCCGGCGGCGAAATGTTCGTTGGCGTAGGCCATGCGCCGGTAGTGCTCTTCCTTGAATTCGTTTTCGATGGTGTCGGGAGTGGGATCGCGGCGCTGCCAGAAAGCTTCGATGAACTGGTCGCGCTCTTCGTCGTTGGAGAGCAGCTTGAACGCCTTCTGCTCTTCGTCGGTGATGATCCAGCGTACGTCTTCGTCGAGCCACTTCTTGTAGGTCTTGCTCAATTCCATCTTCAGCGACTTCGCGTTCTGCTTTTTCTGCTTATCGGTGAGTGGACGCTTGAGCGGATCGGCATCCTGGACGTCGGCTTTGTCCGAAGTCGACTGAGCGGACGCGGCGGTCGGCTGGAGCATCCGCCTTGCGTCCTTTCTTCCTGGGCAGCGGCAAATGACAGCAAGCCCAAGATCAGGACACGGCAGAACCAAGGACCATGAAAAAGCGATTGAGAAACCTACCCGGGACATAAGGGGGTACTCCTTGCGACCAGATACTCTTGGCTAGCCATTCTATGACTTTGAGCGGCCCTAAGGCAAGGCTAAGCTAAAGCACTCTAACCAATTGTAAAGATTGTAAAATCTGCCTCCAGACGCTGCGTTTGGGCCTGGCGTCCCGGGCCCGGCAGGTTACCTGGATTTCCGTTGAATCTTCCCGGTCAATTTCAGGCTCACACGCTATAATCGATTTGTTATCAATGCAGAGCCTGGCCTGATGCCGACCCGCATGGCGGTTTGTCCCGCTGGAACTTTTGTGTCCGCAATACCGTATCTGATGGCGTGCTCCCTGTTGCGCTAAACGGCGCGCTGAAGATGCCGCGGTGAACTGTTGGCAGCCGGCGCCTACCAAAGGGGATGCTGTCGGGTCATCGAGTTCATCGACTGCGGAATGAAGGTCATCGGGCATGACTACATGCAGGGCGGACATGCAACGTGGCGGGTGCGACAAGGAACGCATGAGCAGCGGGAAAGAAAATTGCGATCGGGAGCGGAGTCGCCGTCGCTGTACTGGCGATTGCTCGGCTTCGCGGTTCACCAGAGCCACAAAGGCGTGGTCACGGTCCAGACCGGCAAGGCGCAGCGGCAGGATCTGGCTTCGATCGTGAGCGCATCGGGCGAGATCAAGCCCAAGACCTACGTCAACATCGGCGCCAATGCCTTCGGCAAAATCACCCGCCTTTATGTGAAAGAAGGCGACCGGGTAAAGAAGGGCCAATTGCTGGCGCAACTGGAAAACGTGCAGTCCTCGGCCGATGTGAACGCGACCCAGGCGGGGCTGGAAGCCGCGCGGACCGATGCGGTGGCTGCCGACGCCGCGCTGAATACATCGGCGGCCGATCTGAACCGCGCGCAATCCGACTACGAACGCGCCCAGCTGGATTGGACTCGCGCGCAAGGCCTGTATCAAAGACGCTTTGATCGCCAAGTCGGAATACGACAGCCAGAAAGCCGCCTGGCAAACCGCGCAAGCCGGCCTGGCGCAGGCGCAAGGCGCGGGTGGCCCAGGCCAAAGCGCAAAAAGATTCCGCCGATCGCCACATCACGCAGAACGCCGCCAATCTGACGCACGCTGCCGACGTCCTGCAGAAGACTACGTACGCCGCGCCCTACGACGGCATGATCACCAACCTGCCGGTGCGCGAAGGCGAGACGGTTGTGATCGGAATCCAGAATTCGCCGGGCAGCACGCTGATGACTCTGGCCGACATGTCGGTCATCACCGCCGAGGTGCGAGGTGGATGAGACCGACATCGTCAATGTGCAGCTGGGACAGCCGGCCGAAGTCAGCATTGACGCCATTCCGAAGAAGACTTTCAAAGCGGTGGTGACCGAAATCGGCGACAACGCCATCGTGCGCTCCACCGGCGTGTCCACGTCGCAGCAGACCTCCGCCAGCCAGGAAGCGAAAGACTTCAAGGTGGTGGTCACGCTGCAGGACGCGCCGGAGAATCTGCGCCCCGGGCTTTCCGCCACGGCCAAGATCACCACGGCCACGCGCAGCAATGATCCTGACCATTCCGATCCAGGCTCTGACCGTGCGGTCGCGGGCTGAGCTGAAAGCGGGAAGCGGCGAGAAAGATTCCGTCCAGGCCGCTGCGCCGGTCACCGATCGAGCGACGCATCCAACCGGACAGGCGACGACAAAGAAGAAGTTCAGGGCGTGTTTGTGATTCGCGATCGCAAGGCCGAATTCTTGCCGGTCGAGACCGGCATCACCGGCACCACCGACATCGAAGTCCTGAGCGGGCTGAAGGAGGGCGACGAGATCGTTACCGGCAGCTACAAAGTGCTGCGAACGCTGCGGCCGGGCGCAAGCGTGAAATAGATAACTCGGCGCCGGAGAAGAAAGTGGAAGATGAGAGCTAGGCGATGGTCAGTCGTTGGCCGTTGGTCGTTGGCCGAAGGCATAACGACGAACGACTAACAACTGCTGCTGTGGTTCGTCCAACAGGCAGCCGGCTGGGTTGAAGTAAAGGAAGATCGGAGCCGGCAGGGTGTCCCGAGAGGACCAGGAGAGAAAAATGGCAACCGCAGAAGTCATCAACATCGCGCAACCCGTCGTGTCGGCGCCTCCCGAGTCCTGCATGATCTGCACCGAGGATCTGTGGAAGACCTACGACATGGGCTCGGAGCAGCAGGTGCACGCGCTGCGCGGCATCAATCTGCGCATCCAGCGCAACGAATATGTTGCCATCATGGGACCTTCGGGCTCGGGCAAATCGACGCTGATGAATCTGATCGGCTGCCTGGACACGCCCAGCAAAGGCCACTACTGGCTGAACAGCCAACTGGTCAGCGAACTGGACGACGACGAACTGGCGCGCATCCGCAATAAAGAAATCGGCTTCGTTTTCCAGACCTTCAACCTGCTGGCCCGCGCCACCGCGCTGCACAATGTCGAACTGCCGCTGATCTACGCCGGCGTGCCTGGCGAAGAGCGCGTGGAGCGCGCCAAAGCCGCGCTGGCATCGGTCGGCATGGAAAAGCGCATGATGCACAAGCCCAACGAACTCTCCGGCGGCCAGCGGCAGAGAGTCGCCATCGCCCGCGCCCTGGTCAATCGCCCATCGATCATCCTGGCCGACGAACCCACCGGCAACCTGGACTCGCAGACCGGAAACGAAATCATGGCGCTGATGGATCGCCTGCAAGCCAACGGCAACACCATCGTCCTGGTCACCCACGAACACGACATCGCCGAATACGCGCACCGCGTGATCTACATCAAGGACGGCGTGGTGGAGAAGGACGAGAAAAGAGAAAGCCAGTAGGCGTGTTGGTCGTCAGCGTGGCGGGTGGCCCAGCTTATTGCTTCCGTTCCTACTCTCGAGGGTGCCCCGTCCAAGCTCCGCTTGGGCGGGGATTTTCTGCGGGCAGCCGCATCTCTCAGCTACCGGGAAAATCGCAAGCTGCTCTCTCCGACGCGCCGTCCACTGCGACTCGATCTCCACTGGCCCCACTTCACCGCTTAGGTAGTGGCGGAAACTGCTCCAAGTCCAATCCTCGGGCCGCTTGACCAACCCACGCTTCACGGGGTTCCTATGGATGTAGCGAAGTTTTTCCGTAAACTTGCGCTCGCTCCAAAGATTGAAATCGTAGTAGCGAGCCTGCCAGAAAGAATCGGCTGCCCTCAGGGCCAGTCTGCGGGCTACGCCTTGCTTCAGCGATTGCATGGCTTGAGCGAGCGTACCGCGCTCAGGCTCGTTTATCAGCAAGTGCACGTGCTCGGGCATGACTACGTATCCGTACACGCAGAGCCCGAACTTCTGTCGAACTCGTTCCAGAGCGGACTCGAAGACGATGCGAGACGCGATGCTCTCGAAATTTGGTTGTCTGTGATAACAGCTGAAAGTAAGGAAGTGCAGCTGGCGAGATTCGTGAAAGCGCTTTAGTCCCCAAGGCATGGCCCGAGGCTATCTCGGCAGCGCGGCTGAGGTCTGTGACGGTTGAACATCCCCGCCCAAGCGGAGCTTGGACGGGGCACCCTCGAGATTTCGTCAGCCCGGAGGCCTGTTCTGGTCTCTCTCCCGGGAGACACTCTCTACTTTTGCTTGGAGAACGAAATATAAAGCGGCAAGCCGAAGTGGGGCAGATCACCCAGCGATTCGATTCGTGCCGTGCCTATCAGGCGGTCCGGGTCCACCCATAGCAGGTGCAGTTGTACCTTTGAAGGCTGGCCGCCGGTTTCGGGCAAACTCAGGCTGGTGGCGGCTTCGCCTGACAGAAAGCCCTCCTCGATTCCCAATTCTTTTACCGGAACCATTTTCACGGGATCGGTTTTCTTCGCGGCCGCGCCGCCGGGGGCGAAACCGATTTGCATTTGATTGTCCGCGCTGATTTGTATTCGGACGGGCAACTTTCCGTTTGGCGTTTCGACGGTTCCAATCCAGGCGCCCAGTTGTGAGGGATCGGCATGGAAGGGTGTGGAGGCTTCGGCGGCCTCAATCTCCTTGCGGAGGGCGTCGAAGTTGGCCAGGAGGCCGCTGGAAAACAGGTCAGCCAACTGGAAGGACAAATCGTCCGTAGCCTCGCTGCCGGTGTTGGTCAGACAGGCGATGACGGCATCGGCCTTGGGGAGAAGCAGCAGGGTTGCCGACCCGGCCAGCACTCTTCCGTTGCTGATGAGCACGGAGGAGCCGTCCTTGAAATTAAAGATGCCCCAGCCGCTGGTGTAGCGCGACTTGATCTGCTGCGCGGTTTCGAGCGTGTGCATTTCCTTCATCTGTTCGGGGGCAATCAGTTTCTGGTTGGAATCGAGCTGGAACAAGCCGAACAACGCCAGGTCATGCGCGGATGTGTAGAATCCGCCACCCGCTTCGGGTTCAAAGCGGTGAGCCGGGGCGGCTTTGCCATTGGAATATCCGGTGGCTACGTTCTGACCGGTGAGGTTGAAGCCGCTCGCCGTCATGTGCAGGGGATTGAGCAGGCGCGATCGCATGAATTCCGGGAATGGACGCTTGCCGGCGCGTTCCACGATCTCGCCGAGAATTCCAAAAGAAAAATTCGAATAGTTGAAGCGCTGTCCGGGAGGGAATGCGCTGATGGCGTAGCGGTGGAGGAGGGCTTTGCTGTCCCAACCCGAGGCATGTTTGTCGGTGGCATAGTCGTAGAACCAGCCGTGTTCGATGCCCGCGGTCATGGAGAGGAGTTGCCGGATGGTGATGCCGTTTCCCGCATAGGCGCGAACCTGGACGCCGTAGCGCTCGGGTGGGTCATCGAGTCGAAGCTTTCCTTCACCGGCGAGCATGAAGATAGCGGCTCCGGTCACGGATTTTGCGACTGACCCGGCGGCGTACACCGTGTTGGGTGTGGCTGGAACCTGTTTTTCGCGGTCCGCCCATCCCCAGGCTTCTTCGCAGATGATGCTTCCGTGTTGAGCCACCGCGATCGCGACCGAAGGCAGTTCGCCCTTGGTTACGCGTTCCCGGACTGAGGCAACGGCTTCGGCGAGATGCGCCGGGAGATGGGCAGGGTCGCACTGCGATTGCGCTGGGGCTGGGAATGCGAAAAGGGTCAGCAAAGCGCCGGAGAGAAGGCGGAGATCGGTTGTCATATCTCCGAGTACGTTAAGCGTGGCGGCGGCGTTCCAGAAAAGGCTTGGCCCGGCATCGCGGCTGAGGTCTGTGACGATTGAACATCCCCGCCCAAGCGGAGCTTGGACGGGGCACCCTTGAAATTTCCCTAGTACGAAGGCCGCAAGCTACTGTTGCTCGGCTGCTACTGGCTTCACGTCTGCCGTGTCGGCCGGGACGGTGGGGCGCGCGATGAAGAAGTCGTGGTCGTAGAGGTTGCGGTACATACGTCCTGAAATCTCTGCGGCTTTCGGACCGAAGGTGGGGCGTCCGCCTTGCAGGAAGACCACTACGACGACGCGTCCGACGTTGGTGTTGGCGTAGGAAGCGAACCATCCGTAGCGGGTGCCGGCGCGGGAGCAGGTGCCGGTCTTGCCCAGAATCTCTTCTTCGTTGAAGTTGACGCGCAAGCTGCGCGCGGTGCCGTAAGTCACGGCTCCGGCCATGCCGTCGGAAATTTCGGGAATGATGGGAGCAATGTCGAGATGGCGCTTCACCCGCGGCTCAAAGCTGGCAACTTCTTCCGGAGTGGTCGGATGCTGCAGGTAGTAGAGCGTGCCGCCGTTCGCGATGGCGGAAACCATGGCGCCAAGCTGCAGCGGGGTCATGGAAATGCCTTCGCCGAAGGAGCACATCTTGCCTACGCCGCCGAGTTTGGAGGAAATCTCTTCTTCCGGATAGGTCCCGCGCTGTTCGCCGGGAATGTTGTATCCGGCGAGTTCGCCCAATCCGAACTGGTGCGCGTAGAAGCTAACTTTCTCAAATCCCAACTGGCGTCCCAGGGCTTCGAAGTAGGCGTTGTTGGAGTGAGCCAGGGCGGTGGTGAGATTCATGCGGCTGCGGCGGCCCAGGCTGATTTCCGTACTCTTCGTGATCAGGTCTTCGCTCAATGCGGCCAGAGCGACTGAGAGCTTGATGGTCGAGCAGGGCTGCGCGCCGCTCGATAACGCCAATTTCTGGTTGACCATGGCCAACACGCGGCCGCTGGTGGGCTCGATCGCGAGCACGGTGCCGTTCATGTTGCCCAGGGCATCGATGGCGGCGCGGCGAACGACGGGGTCCTCGCCGGTGGTGACGTCGCTGTCAAAGGTATCGTCCACGAACGAACTGGCGGTGAAATGCTCGTAATAGCGGCGACGATGGCGGCGAGCGGTTGCCGACACATTGACGGTGCGGGCGCGGCTGCGCGCTACCCGGGTCAAACGCTTCCGGACACGTGGGGCTTCGCTGACTTTTCTTGTCTTGGATTTGGTGCCGGTCAACGAACGGGTGCTGACGGTGGCTCCCATGCCGTACTGCGGCAGAGCCGACCAGACGAAGGCGACCAACAATCCCAACAGCGCAAAACGTTTGCTAAAAGTCACTGATTCTTTCCCCATCCCCAAGGCTCGGATATGTATTGTGATGCACGAGGCTTGCCATGCCAGAACAGGCCCTGGCCAGCGCTTGTAATCCTTCGATACTAAGGGACTTAGGGCTCGGCGTACATTAAAAAATCAGTTTGTTACCATCCGCGAATCAAATGTGTAACCTGATGAAAAAACGCGGCTTATTTCATTTTTTGGCATTGATTACCGCCCTTTCGTAATAGGAAACGAATTGCCCAGGGAGGGCTGCGGGAGGAAAAGTTTTTCCCTTTTTTGCCAGATATTTTCCCGCACTTTCTGACTTTTGACGGCGGAGGGTGCCGGCATTTCGGCAGATGCACCGGACCGGTGGGCAGGTTATAGTCTCGACTTTGCGATCTTTGCGGAGTCCTTTGCGATCTTTGCGGTCAAAAGCTTTCACCGCAAAGAACGCAAAGATCGCAAAGCTCGAACATCTTGTCAGAGGACCGTCATGAAAGACTGCTTATTCTGCCGCATCGTCGCTGGTGAAATTCCTGCCAAGAAAGTTTACGAGGATGAGCACACATTCGCGTTTGAAGACATCAATCCGCAAGCTCCCACCCACGTGCTGATCGTTCCCAAGAAACACATTCGGGGTCTAAAGGAAGCTTCAGCGGAGGATGCGGAGATCATCGGCCATTGTCATCTGGCGGCGGCGAACCTGGCGCGCGAGCGCGGCATCGAGAACGGCTATCGCACGGTGC
>CAWEVE010000004.1:0-111530 GCA_963812465.1 Terriglobia bacterium | reverse complement strand
ATCTGTCGGCACTGGGAGTGTAACTTATGCGAGCGATTGGAGGAGACGGTATGCCCATACAGGTTCTGTTGGTGGAAGACAGTCCTGGCGATGTGCGCTTGACGCAGGAGGCTTTCCACGACGCCAACCCGTCCATCCGCCTGCATGTGGCCGCGGACGGCGTGGAGGCTATGGCCTTTTTGCGGCACGAAGGCATCCACGTCGACGCGCCTCGCCCGGACCTGATCCTGCTCGATCTGAACCTGCCCAAAATGGATGGCCGCGAAGTGCTGGCTCATATCAAGGACGATGATGGCCTGAAAACCATTCCCACCGTGATCCTCACCACTTCCGAGGCGGAAGCCGACATCGTGAAAAGCTATCAACTTCAGGCGAATTGTTACCTCACCAAGCCGGTACAGCTGGACGCGTTCGAGAGCCTGGTGAATAGCATCAATGATTTCTGGCTGACCAAAGTCAAATTGCCGCAACAGGAGCAAGCGTGGATGACCAAAAAATCGATCAAAATCCTGCTCCTCGTGGAAGATAATCCCGGGGACGCTCGTTTGCTTCGCGAGATGTTGAACGAGCAAGGCTCACACAATACCGAATTGACGCACGTGGAGCGCATGAGTGAGGCCGAGAAGTATCTGGCGGAGAACGCCGTCGATATTATCCTGCTCGACCTGGGGTTGCCCGATGCCAACGGGCTGGAGGCGGTCCGGCGGGCCCATGCCGCCGCGCCCCGCGTCCCGCTGGTGGTGCTGACCGGTTTGGACGACGAGTCCCTGGCCGCACAGGCTTTGCAAGAGGGCGCGCAAGACTATCTCATCAAGGGCCAAATCGAGACTCGCGGTCTGCTGCGAGCCCTGCGCTATGCCATCGAGCGCAAGACCATGGAAGAGGCGTTGTTCGTGGAGAAGGAACGCGCGCAGGTTACGCTGAACTGTATTGGCGACGCCGTGGCTTGCACGGATAGCGCGGGAAATATCACCTTCCTCAATCTGGTGGCGGAAAATATGACGGGCTGGTCGCTGCAGGAAGCGGCTGGCCGGCCCATGGCCGAGGTCTTTCGGATCCTGGACGCCACCACGCGCGAAACCACCGCCGAATCCGATGGAGATGGCGGTGGGGCAAAACCGCACCGTGCACCTGCCCTCGAACTGCATCCTGGTCCGGCGCGACGGATTGGAAACTCCTATTGAAGACTCCGTCGCGCCTATTCACGACCGGGAAGGACACGCGACCGGTGCGGTCATCGTGTTCCGTGATGTGAGCGCGGCGCGGGCGATGGCACTGCAAATGACCCATTCCGCGCAACACGATTTTCTGACCGGCTTGCCGAATCGCATGCTGTTGAACGACCGGGTCAACCAGGCCATCACCATGGCGCCACGGCATCTCGAAAAAAGTCGCGGTGCTGTTTCTGGATCTGGATGGCTTCAAACATATCAACGATTCTCTGGGGCATCCGACCGGCGACAAGCTTCTGCAGTCCATCGCCAAGCGGCTGGTGAGATTGCGTGCGCGGCTCGGATACGGTGAGCCGGCAGGGCGGTGATGAATTCGTGGTGCTGCTTTCCGAAGTCGAGCATTCGGAAGACGCCGCCATTACAGCGCAGAAGAATGCTGCAGACAGTAGCCGAGGCCCATTCCATCGATCAGCACGATCTTCACGTCACCACCAGCATCGGCGTGAGCGTCTATCCCGACGACGGCATGGATGCGGAAACGCTTATCAAGAACGCGGACACCGCCATGTACCAGGCCAAGGAAAACGGCCGCCAGAGCTATCAGTTTTTCAAACCCGCGATGAACGTTCGCGCCGTGGAGCGGCAAGCCATCGAGGAAAGCCTGCGGCGCGCCCTGGAGCGGGAAGAATTCGCGGTGCACTACCAGCCCAAGATCAATCTGAAGACCGGCGAGATTACCGGCGCCGAAGCCTTGATACGTTGGACGCATCCCGTTCGAGGGCTGGTGCCTCCCGGACAAGTTTATTCCGATCGCGGAAGACTGCGGTCTGATTCTGCCGATCGGTAACTGGGTGCTTCGCGAAGCCTGTCAGCAAGCCCGGACCTGGGTCGGACGCAGGCCTTCCCGCCGACTACCATGGCGGTAAATATCTCCGCGATGGAATTTCGCAACGAGAACTTTCTTGAAGGCTATTCGCGATCCTGAACGAGACCGGGCCTGGATCCCAAGATTCCTCGAACTGGAGCTCACCGAAAGCGTTCTGATGAAGCACGCCGAGTCCACCGAAGCCATCCTCAAGACGCTTGAGAGCAGGGGAGTGCAGCTGGCGGTCGATGACTTTGGCACGGGTTACTCCAGCCTGAGCTATCTGAGAAAGTTTCCCATCGACGCGCTGAAAATCGACCAGTCGTTCGTCCGCCAGATTACCACCACTCCCGACGAAACCACCATCGTGACCGCGGTCATCAGCATGGGCCGAAGCCTGAAGCTGCGAGTGGTTGCCGAGGGCGTGGAAACGCCAGGGAGAGCTGGCGTTTCTTCAGGCGCAGCAATGCGACGAGGCGCAAGGATACTATTTCAGCCGGCCGGTGCTTCCGGAACAGTTCGCCAAGTTGCTTGAAACTGGAATCTCAGAAACCTTCTCAACCAAAGGCCCTCGCCAGCAGGGCTTGTCCGCATCCCTTGGGCACTAACTTCGCGCGGTGCAAGATCTCTGACCTTGCCCCAGCATTCGCCTTTGCTCCAGCAGCGCCGTTATACTCTGAGTCGCGTGGACTCCGGGGAAATGCGATGAGTAGTATCCCGAACTCCGAGTTGCGACCCTTCGCAATCAAGAATGCGCTGGTGGTGGACGCCGATCCCGAGATCAATGCCCTGCTGTCGAGCGTCCTCGATCCCAGTTCCTGGGCGGTGCAGCATACGCCGGACAATCTGGGAGCGCTTGCCCTGGCCCGAAAAAAGGCCTTTGATCTCATCGTAACCAGCGCAAAGACATCCGGCCGGGAGGATATCGAGCTGCTGCGCCGGATTCGAATGACCCGGCCACACACCCGTCTGATCATCCTCGCCGGCGAGAGCACCCCCGCGGACGTGATCACATCGATGCGCGAACGCGCCTTCAGTTATTTCTCCCAGCCGTTTTCCTTGGACGCGCTGGCGGCAATGATTCGAATCGCAACCCAAGGCCCTAGCTGGGACGATGGCATCGAGGTCATCTCGGCAACCCCGGAATGGATTCAGATCCAGGCCCGCTGCGACTTGAAAACGGCTGACCGGCTGGTGCAATTCCTCAACGAAGTCGCTGATCTGCCCGAGCCCGAGAGAAATCAGGTGGCCATGGCTTTTCGCGAGATGCTCCTGAATGCGATTGAGCATGGCGGGCAACTTGATCCCAGCAAATACGTCGACATCGAATACGTTCGCGCCCGTCACATGGTTACGTGCCGAATTTCCGACCCGGGCCCCGGCTTCACCCTGGATGAAATCCCCCATGCGGCGATCGCCAACCCGGATGACGAACCCATCCGCCACCTCGCGGTGCGCGAAGAACAGGGAATGCGGCCGGGTGGCTTCGGCCTTCTACTGGCGCAGAAGCTGGTTGACGAACTTATCTATGGGCAGTACGGCAACGAGGTCTTGATGGTCAAATATCTGGATTCCACCAAGCCCACCGGCTCGGGGCCTTGAGTTGCTTTCCGGGAAAGGCGCTGCGTCCACCTATTTCACGATCAAGGTAAGAGTGGTGGTCTGGGTTGTCGCTCCCGAAGTTGCCGTCACGGTCAGGGCATAGTTTCCGGCTGGAGTTCCGCTCGTGCTTGGCGGCGCCGGCTGCGGGCTGGCGGTACTTCCACTGCCTGCTCCACCGCCACAGGAAACCAGGAAGAGTGCGAGCGTCAACGGCAGCAGCCGAAGATATCGCCGCCCCGATTGTTTTTTGGAAGCACGCACTCCCGGCAGAACTACGATCCCCAGCATGGCGAAGACCGACAGCCAGGCTGCAGGCGCGAAGCTTGCGAATACGAACTTTGAACCAACCGACCCCGGAGCGACGACCGCCCCCACGGTGCGCGCTGTCGTGGTGACGGTGACGTTGAAGGTTGCGGGTGTGGTGGAATTAAACGGCTGGCTTCCGGGCACGGAGCAGTTAGCCGCAGTGGGCGCACCCGCGCAGCTTAACGATGCTGTCCCGCCCATTCCAGCCCCACCAATCGAAAGAGTGTAGGAAGCGGTTTGTCCCGCGGTTACCGTGGCGGAGCTGGAATCCCCGCCCAGGACACCAAGACCCAGGTTCGAAGGAGTCGAAGAATAAGTGTATCCGTTGGCCAATGTGCCCTTCTGGCCGTCGGTATTTGTGACCACTACATTCACGGCGCCTGCAGCGTGCGCCGGTGTGATCGCGGCGATCGAAGTGCCGCCCGCGACTGTCACGCCCGTGGCCGATGTGCCTCCCAGACTCACTGTCGCTCCCGGCAAGAAGCCCGTGCCCGTGATGTTGACGCTGGTGCCGCCGGCCGTCGATCCGCTATTGGGCGCGATGGAGACGGCGGTGGGTGCAGGGTTGGTTGCGACGTAGGTATAGCCATTGGCCAGTGTTCCTTTCTGGCCGTCCGCATTCGTCACCACCACGTTCACCGCGCCGGCAGCATGCGCCGGAGCAGTCGCAGTAATCGAAGTGCTGCTCGCTACCGTCACACCTGTGGCCGCCGTCCCACCCAGACTCACGGTCGCTCCCGTCAGAAAGCCGGTACCCGTGATGGTCACCGCGGTGCCACCCGCATTGGTTCCTGACGTAGGCGAGATCGCGGCCACAGTCGGCGCCGGATTGGGAACTGCTGTGTAAGTAAACCCTTGCGTCAAGGTTCCGCTTTGCGTGTCGCTGTTGGTCACCACTACATTCACAGCGCCGGTGGCGTGCGCGGCGGTGGTGGCTTTGATCGAGGTGCTGCTCGACACAGTCACACCCGTGGCTGCGGCGCCTCCAATGCTCACCGTCGCTCCCGCCAGGAAGCCCGTACCTGTGACCGTCACTGCTGTGCCACCCGCAGCCGTTCCAGTGGCGGGCGAGATCGCGGTCACCGTCGGCGCAGGATTGGACGTAACCTGGCCGCTTTGCCTGAAGGCCGCCATCTGCATGACCCAGTTGCTCGAACTGTTGGGCGCGGCTGCGTTATAGCTGCCGGTACTGCTCACGACTTCGTCTTCGGCAATGTTTCCGAAATTGTTGATGATCCGGCTGGTGAACCCGGTTCCGGCTCCGATATAGGCTCCGGATGTGCTGCCCGCGCCAAAGATCAGTTCATTCGCCGACGTGGTCGTCGCCGATCCGCTGCTGGCGCTGGTTCCCGATCCTGTCGCCGCGGCGGTTACATCCAGCGGAACGACTTTGTCCAGCCCGCTGTATTCCAAAATGCGCACATCCGGAAATTTCGCCGCCTGGTTGAAGGTTACGGTCACGGTGTTGCTGCCTGCGGCAATATTCCTGGCGTAGTAGATCGACTGCTGCAGAGTTCCGTTCGCGGTGGGGCCAACCGCCCGGGTATAGGGGTTGCCCATGCTGTCAGTCACGGAACTGACGGACGAGGTAGAGTCGCCCCAACCCACCGCCACCACATTCAAGTCTCCAGCCGTCTGCGGGCTGGAGTAGGGCACGACTACGGCCGAGGCTGAAGGCTGAACTGTTCCCGGCCCCGACGCCGCCTGCACAAAACCTATGCCTCCGGTGCCCGATGCAGAACCGTAAGTAAAGCCGCCGGAGAGGGTTCCGCTCTGGCCATCGGTGTTCGTGACTACCACGCTCACCGCGCCGGCCGAGTGCGCTGGAGTAGTTGCGGTAATTGAAGTACTGCTCACTACAGTCACACCCGTGGCTGCCGTTCCGCCCAGCTTCACCGTCGCTCCCGACTGGAACCCCGTACCCTTGATGGCGACGCCCACGCCGCCGCTGGTCGTTCCCGAGCTTGGCGAGATGGAAGTCACAGTCGGGGCAGGAGCAGGAGGCGGTGGTGGAGCGGAGTTATTCAGAAGAACGAAGGTCGAGACCGACGGCACACCGGCGTTGTTCAGGATAAACAGCATGTAATATCCCGGCGGCGCGATGTTGCTTGTGGGCGGCGCGGTGACGGTCAACGATCCGGAGCCCGCCGTGAACGACATTCCGACCATGCGCTGGTCCATGCCGAAGGCGTGGGTGGAGGCAGCGGCACGGATGAGGACGGCGGAGGAGATGTTGGCCGCGTCCGGCGTCTGCACAGTGAAGGAATTGCCGTAACCGATATTACCGGGCGCGCTGCTGATCGTCGGACGAGTGGCCAGACTTCCATTCGACTGGAAAAGATACGCCGGCTGGTAAACCTCAACGTGCGACTCGTAACTGCCGCGACTGGGATTGCCGCCCGCCAGCCACACCGTCGCATCCGGCAGCAGCAGCGCTACAGAGTGGTACAAGCGAGCGTACGAGTTGGCTCCGGCGGAGGAAAATGTATTGCTGACCGGGTCATAGAGATCCGCTTTCAGACTCTTTGTGCTGAGATCTTCATCGTTCACCGAACCGCCCATCGCCAGAACCGTGCCGTCGGGCAGAATCACCGCATTCATCTCGGTGCGCGCCTGCGACATGCTCGGTCCATATACCCATTTCGGATTGGAAGCCCGAGATCGATGATTTCAGAAGTCGCAGTGGCTGGGCTGTCTCCGCCCATGCTCAGAACTTTCGGATCGTAGTTGTTCTCCGGCGTCAGGGCCAGGAGCACGGTGCTCCCATACTCCCGCGCGCCGCCGTAGTTGGTGGTCGCAACATCCTGAGTCCAGGTATTGTTCGAGGGATTGAACATGTTCGAAACGGGCGGCGGCCCCGCGTAAAACACCTTTCCATTCGGCAGGAGGTGCATGCGCGGATATAGGTCGGGAGAGAAAGGTGCGGTGACGGGCTGGCTCCAACCGGAACCCACGGTGTAGAACTCAACCGTGGAGTTGGTATTCACGTTCTCATCTACGCCGGAGAACGTCATGATACGGCCATCGCCCAAGGTCAAGACGGTGGGATACCAGCGGCCGTGCGCCATGTTTGAGACGTCGGTGAAAGAGTTGTTCGACGGATCAAAAATCGAAGACTTCAACGATCCGTGGAAGGGATCGTATTCCTGCGTTCCGCCGTTGATGAAGGCGCGCCCGTCGGGCAGAACTACCATGCCGTTGCAGAACATGTCCCACGACACACTGAATTGGGTAATGCTCCCGCTGGAGGGATTTACCAGAAGGGCGCCGGAATTGTTTGACGGGCCGTAGGGGGCCCCGGATGGGCATCCCGACTGGCTGGCCGGGCAGTTGCCGAACCGGCTACAACCAGAATCTTGCCGTTATGCAGAAGTGCGACGTGGATCGGATTGATGGGCATGGTGTAGGAAAGAGTGGTCCACTTCCCCACCGTCTGGGCTTGGCCCATCAGCTCGGGCGTCGACACGCCGACCAACAATAAGAGCAGTAGAAAATGCTTTATAAAAGGCGCGGACGTCGTGAGTTTCACACCCACTCCTTCCGCCCAGGAACGCCCCCGATCCACGGCGGACCCCTTTTACCAAAAGATGAAAACGCAGTCGCAAAGGAAAAGCACCCATGACAGCAAGGTCGTGGGACGCCCGTGAAGCAGACTTCGCCCGAGTTTGCCTATGTTAGTGAAAGGGCAGAGACCCCCGGAATGGCACGAATGGGCTACCTGGACAGCGCTGGCGGAGGACTTAGGGCCTGCAAGTCATTGAAAATGGCAATCGAGGGCATTTATTGGGTAGTGGCGCAGTTTGGAATTTCTGACTCAGGCCTCGAAGGGGTCATCCCGAAAGCCGGCGTATTTCAGCCGGCTGAGGGATCTTGCGTGGGGCTATCCGTGCCTCACTGCACGCGAGATCCCTCACTACGCCTGAAAAGCGGCTCCGTTCGGGATGATGCCCCGCGTAGATGACGGTTCGAATTTTTCAAACTGAGCCATTGCCCATTTTTGCATTCATTGAGAGCGGGGAAGCATCAGGAAGTGATCGCCCTGACCGCGCACGCGATGTCGGGTGATCGTGAGCGATGTCTGACCGCCGGAATGGATGCGTATCTCAGTAAACCCATCCGGCCGCATGAACTCGACATCCTGCTTCAGAAATATGTGCAACGACGGATGAGTGCCGTAGCAGGTACCTAGCCTTGTGGATACCATTCAACCAAGGCCGCGCATTTTCCGTAAAGTTCTCCGAAGCAAATCATTTCAGATCGTCCATAAGGCGGAGGCGCGGGCGATCCCGTGCGCGAAGCCATCGATCAGCGCAACTTACGTCACAATTCACGTCACAGTGAGTTGAAAGTGCAATGAAACGGTAGGTAACCTGTTGAAAACTGGAGCCGACGAGCGGACTTGAACCGCTGACCTGCCGATTACGAATCGGCTGCTCTACCAACTGAGCTACGTCGGCCTGGGGCTTGCAGGGTTCAGTTTACCAAATCATTCGCTGGGCGATTGCGTAGTTGGATTTCGAATCGTCCAAGAAACGGCCCTGTTACTCCTTTGCAGTAAACTGTCGCATCAGTTACCGCAGGATGACAGGAGCGCGGCCGATGAGGGCTCCGGCGGTCGAACACAGCTATCGATTTCTAACCACGATCGCCTCGCTGATCGTCGGCGGTTCGTTCTTTGCTTTGTGGTTCTGGCTGCTGCCGCAGTGGCTCGGTTTCCGCGTGGAAGCGGCGGGCTCAGCGAGTTGGCGATGGCTGGCTGCAATTCCATCCGTGCTGGGATTCGCGGTTGCTCTGCGCTGCATCTGGGACTTCGGTTGGACGGGACGCGGCACACCGGCACCGGTCGCTCCGCCGCAGCGGTTGGTAGTGGTTGGCTTCTACCGCTTCGTGCGCAACCCGATGTACGTCGGCTTCGCCGTGGGCTGGATCGGACTGTGGGTTGTGTTTGGACGCGCCAACCTGCGAGTGATCGCCGCCGTGCTGGCCGTTGCCCTCGCCGTACATCTGTTTGTGGTCTTTTACGAGGAACCAACTCTGCGCGGCAAGTTTGGCGCTGACTACGACGAGTATTGCCGGAATGTGAGTCGATGGTGGCCGCGTGCGCGAGCCTGGGACAAACTGCGATAACTGATTGGTCGCCGGCCTTTCAAGTCGTCAACAAAATCTCGACGGTTGGAGCGAGATTTTGGATCGTCGGGAAGCAGTCGTCAGTTTTCAGTTCTCGGTTGTCAGCAAGAAACTCCCTCTTGAACAAAAAGGCCACCCTGGCAAAGGGGTGGCCTTCTCTTTTAGGGAGAATAGTTCCAACGGGGCAAAAATCCGTCAAAACTTTCTGGCGAAATCTTATGAGCCGAAAAAGGGGGGTGTCAAGGAATTTTTGGGAAATAAATATCTTTGTTTTCAATAATTTACAAAATAGGTTAACAGAGCTTGGGGTTGACTCATTTTGAGACACGGCGCCCGATTTCTCGTTCTAACCGGCTTTGATTGATGGGCTTACCTTCGAAGCAGCCGCTTCAACCTGACCGTCGGACAGGTTGAGGGAGATGAAATCCTCGTCCTTTTCGCGATGTAACAGGCTCTCCGGCAGGATGCGGTTAAAGAAAATGCGGATCCCTCCGAAGGCAAGTCCCGCCACGGCCGAGAACGCGATCAGGATCGCGCACAGCAGAAAGACATTCAACAACAGATTGGCAAGATTGTTTTTCTTGCCGGAATAGGTGTTCTCATTCCAGGTGACGTCGGCTTCGTAATTCACCGCACTCAACAGTGACTGCGCCTCTGCCTGCGAAATCGCGCCGGTTGCGACAACCAACATCGGGCCGGTGCGCTTATCAAAGACCGGGCCGATGTTCAGTGGCCGCCGGACTTCCCGCCGGTTGCGTCGGGTTGGGCTGGCGGGCGGCGTCGATCTGGCGCAGATGTTCCGCCGCGATCTGCGGCGTGGGATAAGAAATCAGAATCAGCGTAGCGTGCCCGTCCGAGGTTTCGTATGTGCCCAGCGCGACTTCCGCGCCCTTCGCTGAAGTCCACCAGTTGCTGCGGGAAGCGGCGAGCTTATTTTCTCCAGTCCGACCGGGCCGATCACATACTTGGCTGTGTTCTTCACGTAACCCAGTTTCGGGAAGGTACGCCGGCAAGGCGGGCAAATTCCGGGTGTTCCCCGCGGGCAACGGCAACGCTTGCGACAAGTCTCGCAGTTCAGCCGCGGACATGGCGGTTAGTTTCTCGAAGACCGCGTCGACCAGAATGTTTCCGCGATAAAACAGCACGCGCTCATTCAGCGACGCGCCCTGATCCGGAATCGACTCCTTGATCATCTGCGGCATCTTGTAATAGGTGAAGGCGCCGTAGGCTCCGCTGGCGTCGGCGAAGCGGGCCAGCTTAAGGGTCAGCTTGCGGCCATCGTCGCGAGTGTAGGTGCCGGATTCGAAGTCGGTAAATCCGTACTCCTTGAGCAGAGCGGCGTTCGCGGAGTCGGCAACCGCCGGGTCTTTACTGGTTTGGGCTGTGCCCGAGATCTGCCATCCTGCAGAATTGCGCAGGAAGGATGGAGGTGGGATGTGGAGCGCGGGCGGCTCGGCCGCGAATGCCGATGTGCCGTGACTGTGAGAATGAGAAGCGAGATAAACCGCGAAAGCTTCATGAAGACGCTCGGGCCCCAGAGAAAGCCCTAGTTATTAGACTACAGACCGGGCGGGAAAGTTTCCAGCTGCGCTGTCGGCTGTCAGGCGGCGATTGGACGTAAATCCAAAGGCTTTACCGCAAAGGGCGCAAAGAGATCCGCGAAGGTCGCAAGGGAAATCTACTGGCCTTCGCCTTTTTCGATCTTGCTGGCGACTTTGACCCCGCTCAGGCCGCTTACGTATTTCGAGATGCCCCGGTAGAGCGATTCGGCGATGCGCTGCCGGTATTCGGAGGTTTCCAGCTTGCGCTCGTCGCCGGGATTGCTGACGAAGGAAATCTCCGCCAGGATCGAGGGCATGTTGGCGCCGATCAGCACGATGAACGGCGCTTTCTTCACTCCGCGGTCGCGGATTCCCGGGCTCTTCGCCGCCAGGCCGCTGTGCAGAGCGCGCTGCACGTTGGTGGCAAACTCGCGCGACTCCTCAATCTTTTCTTTTAGCGCGATCTTCTTTACCAGATCCTGCAGTTCGTGAATGGATTTGTCGGAGGCGGCATTCTCTCGCGCCGCCACGTCCAGGGCCTCGGCGGACGAAGTGAAGTTCAGGTAGTAGGTTTCCACTCCGCGCGCGTCCGGATCGCGGCTGGAATTGGCGTGGATCGAAACGAACAAATCCGCCTGCTCCTGATTGGCGATGGAGGTGCGGGTCTCCAGCGGAATGAAAGTGTCGTCTTTGCGGGTGTAGACCACTCCGCTCCCAGGCGAGCCTGCGAGCAGTTTGCCCAGCCGCCGGCCGACATCCAGCACCAGATCCTTCTCTTCAAGACCGTTGGGCCCGATGGTGCCGGTATCGTGGCCGCCATGGCCGGGATCGATCACGATCTTGCCGATTTTCAATCCCAGCGCGCGGATCAGCGAGCGATCGCCGCTGGCTGTGGGCGAAGCTTCGCGCACATCCGGAAAAGATTCCGTGGTCTTGCGCTGGTTTCTGGCTGAGCCTTTGGCGGGTGGCGGAGCCAGAGTGCTGGCAGTCCGCGAGGGAGGCTTGATTTCGGGCGGATCGAGTTTGGCGACGGTAACGCCGTCGTCATCATTCGAATCGTCGGCTTCCACGATTATCTTTTTAGGGACGCTTGCCGCTCGCCTGGGTAGGCGGAGCTTTCGCTTTGCCTGGCGTTGACCGGCGGCCTGGTCGCCTGCAGATGTGGAATCTTCCGCTGGGCTTTCCGCGACTCTGGATCGACTGGGATTTAGAGGCTCGGGCTGCTTCAACGACGCGGTTTGAATGGGTTGCGCCTGCATCGGCCGCTTCTGCGTACTGGCGTTGACCGAGTCAGAGTTTTCCTGGGGCGAGGCGTCCTTGCCCTGAATATCTTTGCCGTGAATGTCTTTGCTCGTGAATATCCTTGCTGTGAATATCCTTGCTGTGAATATCAATGATCAGGCGCGGCGGATTCGTCAGCAGGAAGGTGTCGTAGTCCGAATGATCCGCCACCTCGAGCACGATCCGCGCCTTTCCTGGCTGGAACTGGGCCACGCGGATTTTATTCAGCAGGCCGTCATTCACATCGAAGCTCTTGCCCAACAAGGTTGGAGACGAGATTCGTATCCTGCAAGTCAAAGAAAATGCGCTCGGGATTTTCAATGCGCCGGGACTCGAACTTTACGTCCTGTTCCAGGTCAATCGCAACGCGCGTGTAGTTTGGACTGGACCAGTGGCGGATGTTGGTGATGCGCGAACTTTTCGCACTTCGATCGCCAGTGTCCGGATCTTGGCGGTATTTCGGATGCGTCCGCAGCTTTGTCGTCCTGGTTTTCCTTGCCGTCGTTTTCGATATCCTGGTCAGCGACCTTGGTTCGTCGATTCAGCGCAGCCTGCTGCACCGGCTGCGTCAGAGCAGCTGCGTGCGGCATCCGCCAGATGATTGCGGGGATAGCGCCGGAGAAATTCTTCGAATACGGGCTTGGCCTGGGCCGGATCTTTCAGATCATCCTGATAGATCTGCGCCGATGTTGAACAGGGCCTCGAAGCGGTCGCGGCTGCCGGGATACTCGCGGCGCAGAAATTTGTATTGGCCGATGGCCGCGTGCAGAGCGCTCTCGCTGTCAAAGCTGCGACCCATTTCGGCCAGCAGTTCGCGCGACCGCGAATGCGCTGGGATCGGCTTTGCCGGAAGCCGGCGCGCCGTAATAAACCCGGCGGTAGGCGGTGATCACACGCTGATATTCGTGCCGGGTGCGCTCGGCTGGCGGGAAGTCCGTTCAGCGCTTCGCGCATGTGCTCGGCGGCGGAGAATTGCGTGTTGGCCCAGGCTTCAGATTTGCCCCGCGCCGGGCGGGCAGCACCGCAAGCAGCAGCAGGAAGCAGAGCCGTGCCCAGACGCTGTGCGCGTTGGCCTGGATCGAAGATTTTCAATTTTTCTAGCTCGTAGTTTCTCCAGCCTGTAATCGCTCTACTTGAACTCAGCAGTGCTGCAGTGCCCGGCTGCTCACCTTAGATGCAGGTCCACTCAGTCGGTGTTGCTGAAGTGCAAGAACGCCCCGGTCATCCCGTTGCACCCGGACCGGCTCATGCACCGGACTGCTCAGGATGCGATAACCCGGAGTCGTCCCGCCGTAGTACAAGCGCCGTGATCCGCTTTACGTAGTTGCGAGTTTCGCCGAAGTGCGGAATGCCGGCGCTTCTTGCGACTGCGCCCGCGCCCGCGTTGTAGGCCGCCAGACTCAACTTGACGTCGCCACCATAGCTTTCCATGAGCTTCTTCAGGTGGCGAACGCCCGCATCCACGTTCTGTTGCGGATCGAAGGGGTTGACTACGTTCAGTTGTCGCGCCGTCTGCGGCATCAGCTGCATCAGCCCCATCGCTCCCTTGCGGGAAACTGCGTTGGGATTGAAGTTCGATTCCACCTTGATGACGGCGCGCACCAGACTCGGGTCCACGTTGTGCCGGGACGCAGCCTGGTCGATGGCCGCGTCGATTTCCTGCTGAGTAAATGGTTTCCCACGAACGAAGCTGGAAACCTGGTCCGAGTTGCTGACTTCAGCCGCGGCCGAACGCGCCGCGCCAATTTTGGCCGACGGAATGGATTTCCACCGGTGCGCGGTGGGACTCCAATACATCAGCCCGCTGCTCCGCACGGCAGGAGCCGGTGCGCGTCTGGCTGCCGCCGGCACCTCGTCGTTCACGTAAATCTTGCGGCCGGAGTCGTCGGTGGCTGTGGTGATGCTGGCAGTCGTGGCAAAGCCGGCTTGTGCCTGCAGTTGTGGCGTAGTGAAAGAAAGGAAGGTCGCGATTACAGGACTAGCCATCAGGGCGATTTGCAGGTGCTTTCGCATAGCCGGGTTTAGCGCTCGAGCGCGGACAGACTAATACCCCGCGCCTGCCTACCCGGAACCTGACGGAGAATCCCTACCAGAGTGGACTAATTATAGGCTGCCGGCCGGAGCTGTAGCAATCAAACGAAAGACCAATCGAACCACGGAAGTAATACAGCAATTCATTGAAAACATAGATATTTATTCTGCGCCGTTGGTTACCTGGCTCGTAGCCGAGGAGTTCGGGCGTCTGGTAGGCCGGCTTTTATGTCCCTCGACGGCTGTAGTACGCTGCCTGCGTCCCCATGAACGATATCTCCCTCCCGCAACGCGAGACCCCGGATTCGCTGATGCTGTATGGCTTCTGGTATCGCGCCCTGCCCTCGGAGCGGGTAAGCGGCAATCAACTGCGCAAGGCAATGCTGCTGGAGACCCCTTTGGCCATCGGTCGCGACCGCCAGGGCCGGCCGTTCGCTCTGCATGATGCCTGCCCGCACCGCGGCATGCCGCTTTCTCACGGCCGCTTCGACGGCCAGGAGGTGGAATGCAGCTATCACGGCTGGAAGTTTGACGGACATACGGGCCAGTGCCGGCTCATTCCGTCCCTTACCGCGGATCAAAAGCTGAAGATTGATCGCATTTATGCCGGCAGCTATCCCTGCGAAGAGCATGACGACTTTCATATGGGTCTTTATTCCCGAGCCGGCCGCGCCCGGAGCCGGATTCACGAAAGCCGCGGATGCACCCATGCCCGCGCCGCGCGTTCCAACTTTCAGCGAGAAGTACAAACTGGCATACCTGACCGCCGAGTTGCCCTGCAGCGTGGACCACGGCATCATCGGTTTGATGGATCCGGCGCACGGGCCGTTTGTGCATCAAGCCTGGTGGTGGCGCTCGCGCGACAGCATCCACGAGAAGCACAAGAATTTCGAGCCCATCCCCAACGGCTTCCGCATGAGCGCGCACACTCCAAGCTCGAACAGCGCGCCTTACAAACTGCTGCGCCTTTATGCCGACGCCGAATCCATCACCACGACGATTGATTTTGTTCTACCCAACTTGCGGCTGGAGACGATCCGCGCCGGCAAGTACTGGTTCTCTTCGCTGACGACGGTGACGCCCATCACCCGCAGTCATTGCCGTATCGACGTGGTGGCGGCGTGGAACCTTTTTCGCTGGGTTCCGTTCGGACCGCAATTGCTCAAATTCGTCTTTGCGAAATTTGTGGAACAGGATCGTCAGACCATGGAAAAGCAGTCGGAAGGGTTAAAACATAATCCACACCTGATGCTGATCGATGACGCCGATCGTCCCGCCAAATGGTACTTCGGATTGAAGGCGGCTTATTTGGAAGCGCGGAAGACGGGAAGTGAGATGAAACATCCGCTGGCGGGACCGGTCACGCTGAAGTGGAGGAGCTGAGACTTAATCCTGTACCAACCACTCCAGGGCTTCCTCTCGCGTCTTGAAAGTCGGCAGCTCCCGCTGCGAAAACGATTTCAGATGTTCGTAGAAAACCTTCGGAAGGCTTTCGGTTCCCACCCACGCCGAACGCTTGATATACGGACGATCGAATACCAGACCCGGCTTGATCGCGTCGATCAGCTTCTTGTCGAACTTCGATCCAGTGAAATCCGCCAGCAGCAGCACGGAGCCGCGGGGCTCCGTAGTAACCCGTCCGGGAACCAGCGAGATAAGCTCTTTCAACTGTTCCAGCGAACAATCGGAACAATCCACCAGCAGAATCTTGTGGCCCTTGTGGCTGATAAAACGGATGCGATTCTTCACCCGCCCTCCTCTTGCCGCGGAGTGTAGCAAACGGCAAAGTCGCGACGTCCGCGGCGCTGAGAACCAGGAACTGAAATCTGACAACCGGTTCTACTTCCCCAACAAAGCCTCTACCACGCCATACGCCTCGCCCAAAGCCGCATCCAGCGCCCCAGGGTCTTTGCCGCCGGCTTCGGCCAGATCGGGTCTTCCGCCGCCCTTGCCGCCGACTTTCTGCGCCACCGGCCCAATCACTTTGCCGGCCTGAATCTTGCTGGTGAGGTCTTTGGTCACGCCCACAATGAGCGCGACGTTGCCATTGCTGGCCGAACCCAGCACCACCACCCCCGATCCCAGTTTGTCGCGGAGTTGGTCCACCAGGGTGCGCATCTGGCGCGCGTTCGAGATTGTCGACCCGATGCGCGAGAACTTTCACGCCGCCGACATCTTTGATCTTGTCGGTGACCGAAGCCACGGTGGACGACGCCGATTTCATCCGCGCCGAATCGAGTTCGCGGGCAAGCCGCTTGATCTCTGCGTCTTTTTTCTCGAGCTCCGCTTTCAGCGCGTCGGCCGGCGACGCGAGCTCTCCTGAGCGGGTGCCCCATCCTTTCGCGTTCTTGCGAAAGGGTGGGTCCGACAAAGCCGGCCACCACGTTTTCCAGTTGATGATCTTTCTGGAAATGATGCAATGAGCCTTCCCCGGTGACCGCGTCGATGCGTCGCACGCCAGACGATACGCTGCCTTCTTTCAAAACTTTGATCAGGCCGATCTCGCCGGTGGCGGCGGTGTGGGTGCCGCCGCAGAGTTCGGTGGAGAAATCGCCGATCTTGATCACGCGGACCTTGTCGCCATACTTCTCGCCGAACAGCGCCATGGCTTTGTATTCGTTGATGGCGACGTCGATCGGAACGTTCTCGATGACTTCAATCTTCTGGTTGCGCAGCACTTCCTTATTAATGACGTCTTCGACGTCCTGCAGTTCCTCATCCTCGATGGCGGTGAAGTGGGAGAAGTCAAAGCGCAGATGATCGGGCGCAACCAGCGATCCCGCCTGCTTCACATGCTTGCCCAGAACTTCGCGCAGCCCCGCCTGAAGCAAGTGCGTGGCGGTGTGATTGCGCATGGTGGCCTGGCGGATTTCGGTATTGACCACCGCATCCACTTTGTCTCCGACCCGGAGGGTGCCCCACCCAACGCGGTTTTCGTTGGGTGGGGATTTCATGACCACCTGGTGCGCCCGCACTCCCTGGACCGGGTAGTAGCAGTCCCTTCACTTCGGCGACGACGGTGTTGTGATCGTCGCTGTAAAACCATCCGCGGTCGCCGACCTGGCCGCCGGATTCCGCGTAGAACGGGGTGTGGTCGAGAATGACTTCGCCTTCTTCACCGGGCTTGAGTTCCTGCGCGCCCTGTCCGTTGTGGATGATGGCAAGCACTTCGCAGCCGTTCGAGCGGGTCTGGCTGTAGCCTTCGAACGTCGACTTCGGGAGTTGCTGGTAGGCCGGGTTCGCCGTCTGCTTAGCCGCGCCTTTCCAGGAGGCGCGGGCGCGCTCGCGCTGCTCCTGCATGGCGCGGTCGAAGCCGGCTTGATCGAACATCAATGCCCAGATCACGAGCAGCATCCTGCATGAAATCAAGTGGCAGGCCGAAGGTTCGTAAAGCTTGAATGCCTTTTCTCCGGAATAGGAGGGAAGCTTTCGGATCGGGGCGACCTCAGAATCTCCGGAGCGTCGAATCCGATCGTCTGCATGCCGCAGTTACTTCATCTCGTAACTGGTCGGCCCCATGGTCAAACTGGCGAGATCGATCCTGTATCGCACTGAGCTCGACCATCTTCAATTTCTCCAGTCCGATTTCCAGCGTATGGGCGAATCGTCGCTCTTCCTCGATGACAACTCCGCGACACGCTGACCGAGTTCCTTCAATTCGGGATAGGCATCATGCATCATGTTCTCGAACGGCGAAGACCATCTCGTGACAGAAATGGCTCTTCTGGCCCAGCAATCCACCGTGCGTGATCGCCCGCCGGATGATCTTTCGCAGCACGTAGCCGCGGCCTTCGTTTGACGGCAGGACGCCATCCGAAATCAGGAACGTCGCGGCGCGTGGATGATCGGCGATGACGCGAAGCGACGCAGCGGACTTGTGCCCGGCAATGTCTGCGTGGGGACGGCCGCCCTCGGCTGTCCCGCGGAGCGAAGCTCCGCTCGAATCTGCCGTTGCTGCTTGCGGGTCTGTCGAGCTGCGCTCGGCCGGACGGCCGGGGGCGGCCGTCCCCACGTGGCCAGTTAACTCTGCCGCGCGCCTGATCAGCGGCGTGAACAGATCCGTGTCGTAGTTCGAGATCACTCCCTGCAGCACCGCCGTCACCCGCTCCAGCCCCATCCCCGTATCAATCGACGGCTTGGGCAGCGGATTCAACTTGCCGCTGGCATCGCGATCGAACTGCATGAAGACCAGATTCCACATCTCGACGTAGCGGCCGCAGTCGCAGCCGAATGCGCAATCGGCGTGGCCCTGGTCCGACGCCGCCACGCCCATGTCGTAATGAATCTCGCTGCAGGGACCGCAGGGGCCGGTGTCGCCCATCTGCCAGAAGTTGTCTTTCAGTCCAAATTCGAAGATGCGATCTTCCGGTACGCCCTGGCCTAGCCATAAATCGTAGGCTTCGGCATCGCGCAACATCCCGCCTTCGCCGTTGAAGATCGTGACGTAGAGTTTGTCTCTTTCGATGCCGAACCATTGCGGCGAAGTGATCAGCTCCCAGGCGTAGGCGATGGCGTCTTTCTTGAAGTAGTCGCCAAAGGAAAAATTGCCCAGCATCTCGAAGAAGGTGTGATGGCGGTTGGTGAAGCCGACATTTTCGAGATCGTTGTGCTTGCCGCCCGCGCGCACGCATTTTTGCGAAGTCGTGGCGCGGTTGTAGTCGCGCTTTTCCAGGCCGAGGAAAACGTCCTTGAACTGGTTCATGCCCGCGTTGGTGAACAGCAGCGTGGGATCGTTTTGCGGGACGAGCGACGACGAATGCACCTCGCGGTGTCCCTTCTGAACGAAAAAGTCCAGAAATTTGCGGCGAATTTCGGAGCCGGTCAGCATGATTTCAATCTCGATTCTAGCAGGCGGATTGGACCCATGTTCATTCGTCACAGACGGCGGTCTCGGCGGTGCCGTAGATTTCAGGCGTCCCTACGGGACGCGGTT
This sequence comes from Terriglobia bacterium, assembly GCA_963812465.1. Classification (GTDB taxonomy): domain Bacteria; phylum Acidobacteriota; class Terriglobia; order Terriglobales; family Acidobacteriaceae; genus JAIQFF01. The sequence continues at coordinate 92,672 of CAWEVE010000004.1, read as the reverse complement.
CGTTGCTTGTTGGCCGGCACCCGCCAGTGAACTGGCGGGCTATTATCAGCGGTCCCTCCGGGACCCATTGGGTGCTTCGCGTTCTTTTCAGGCGGCGGATCGTCCCGGGACGCTTCAGGATAATCGTCCGGGGTGCACGACGTGGAGAATCGCCAGCGGCCTGTGAACGAAAACCTCCTCGGGGACGAGTTAGAAGCGTCCCGTAGGGACGCCTGATAATAGCCCGGCGTTTCAACGCCGGGTTGTCTGGCAAGGACCGTTCGCGTCCCGTAGGGACGCCTGAAACCCTGGAGGATGCGATGCCTCACACCTATGTCTCCGATCTCGTACACTGCGTTTTCTCTACCAAGCAGCGTCGAAAATTGATTCGGCCGGAAACGCAATCAGAACTCTGGTCATTCATCGGCGGGATTGCGCGGAAAAACGGCTTCAAGACTTTGATCGTCGGTGGAACCGATGATCACGTTCACATCCTGTTGTCCCTGCCCGCCACCATGCCGCTCGCCAAGGCCCTGCAACTATTAAAGGGTTCCTCTTCTCGATGGATGAATGAAACTCACGCCAAGGGTTTCTCCTGGCAGGAAGGCTATGGCGCGTTCACCCTGGGCGTCTCGCAGCGGCCGCGCACGATCGACTACATCAAACGGCAGGCGGAGCATCATCGGAAACGCAGTTTCGAGGAAGAGTTTCTTGCGTTCCTGAAGAAGCACGCCATTGACTACGATCCGAAATACGTGTGGGGGTAGATTTCAGATCCCACGGGATGGAATCGTGCCAGCCAGCCCGGCGATGACGCCGGGCTATTATCGGTGCCCTCGAAACGGCTAAGCCTGAATCCGCAGGCCCTGACTTTCTATTTACTTCGTCCACGGTTTTCTCCGTGCCCTTCTTGACGTCGTGCCCGACGTCTAGTGTCCCCTTCTTGATGACGTGCCCCGTCTTTTTCGCCGCGTGGCCGGTGTCTTTGGCTGCGTCCTTGGTCACGTCTCCAGTCTTGTCCGCCGCTTTTTCCGTGCCATGCTCAGTCTTCTTGCACGACCTTCTTGGTGCCGTGCGCCGTGTCTTTGGCCACGTCTTTGGTTGTGTCCGCGGTCTTGTCGGCCGCTTTGTCGGTAGCATGCGCGGTCTTTTTCGCAACCTTCTTGGTCCCGTGAGCTGTGTCCTTGGCCGCGTCCTTGGTGGCATCCGCGGTTTTGTCCGCGGCCTTATCGACATCGGATCCGACGGCCTGCGAGAAAGCGAACGACGCCGCCGAGCAGCATCGCCACAAAAGCGATCATCAATCTGGATTTCATAGTGCCTCCGTAAACTAAGCTCTTAGCCTGTTAGCTCGTAGCTTTTAGCGACGCAGCAAAAATCTCGACGCTTTGGCCAAAAGCTAAAGGCTAAGCGCTAAAGGCTAAAATTCCTGACGACTGGGGAGTATCCAGCATTTTGGCCGCAAACGCAACATCGCTCCGCTGACTTCGGCGTGAAAGTTATTCCACTTCACCCTCCAGCGCGTGCAGGGTCTCATCGTCCACGTCCCATTTTTTCAGGATGGCGAAGATCGTCTTTGCGCCGAATCCTCCTCGCATCAACTGGCGGAAGACGCGCGCCGCTTCTTTCTGGTTCTTCGGTTTTTGCAGCCGTTTGCGGCGAAGGTAATCGCGCGCCTGTTTCTCTTCGTTCACTTCGTCGTAAACCGAATCGACCGCCTTATCGATGACTTCGCCATGAACTCCCTTTGCCTTGAGATCGGTGACCACGCGGCGGCGCCCGAATTTTTCGTTGTCGCGGCGAAATGAGGAATATGCGGCGGCATATTGTGCATCGTTGAGATATCCCTGATCCTTAAGGCGGCGTATGACCAGCTCGACCAGTGTCTTGCCGTATTCGGTGTCGGCTTCGACGCGCGGACGCAGCAGCCGTTTGAGTTCGGCCACCGAGCGCATACGGCGAGCCAGCGCGCCCACCGCGTATTCATAGAGCACATCTTCGGAATCGGTTTTTCTGGGGCGAGGAAACGGCATACGTAGCAACATTACCGCCAAGATGTAAATTGTTGTAAAAAATCAGTCTTAAGCGCAAATCAACGCAATGAGTCGACGAAACTCCTGTGCTGCCAATTACGTATAGATAAATGACAGTCGGAATTGAGGAGTAGAGCGGACAGCGGCTGGTGACTTTCTACCAGCCCAGTCGTCTATTCAGTACAAAATAAGATCATGGAGTCAGTCATGCTTACGATCGATGTTGAAAAGAACAACGATGTGGCCGTGGTGCACTGCAGCGGACGATTGGTGCGCGGCGCCGAGGTGTGCACGCTGAGGAATGCGGTGGTTTCGGAAAAGAACCACGCGAATCGTGGTACTGGATCTGTCGCAAGTGGAATTCATGGATGCGGGAGGGCTGAACACCCTGGTGTCCTTGCATCACTGGACGCGGAACCATGGGATCCAGCTCAAGCTGGTGAATCCGTCGGGACTCGTCCACGAGATGATGACCCGCACCCGTCTGAACCGCGTGTTCAATATTTCGTCCCTGCGTGACGCGTTGGGGATCCTGAGCGGGGTGGAATGTCAGCACTCGAAGTATACGGCCGGATATCTGTGAGCCAGCCTCAAGCCCTGGCGGCAAAATAGGCCGCACTGAAAGTTACTTCGATGCTGCCAAGGATACAGAAAAGGGGCGCGCAGGATAAGATGCGCGCCCTTCTTGTTTTGCGGAAACAGATGCTTCAGCGGCTCGCCGCCGAAACCTGTCTGCTGCATGGCATTGCGGGAAATATCGCTGGTCGAAGAAACGCCCTGCATGCGCAGCTTGAAGTCGTCGGCGTTGGAGGCGTTTTCCAAAGCGGTTTCGTAGTTGATCAGTCCTGCCTGGAACAAATCCCATAGCGACTGATCGAAGGTCTGCATGCCGTACTGCGAAGTTCCGGCAGAGATGGCGTCGCGGACGGCGCGCGTCTTTTCCGGAACCAGAATGCACTCCCGGATGTAAGCGGTGTTGATCATCACTTCGACCGCCGGCACGCGGCCATCGCCGTCGCAGCGTCGCACCAGGCGCTGGCTGATGACGGCGCGCAGCACTGCCGCCAGCTGCAAACGAATCTGCTTCTGCTCCGGCGGCGGAAAGATCGCGATAATACGGTTGATGGTTTCGACCGCGTCCAGTGTGTGCAAGGTGGAGAACACCATGTGGCCGGTTTCGGCGGCGTGCAGCGCGGTGCCGATGGTTTCCAGATCGCGCATTTCGCCGACCAGAATGACGTCCGGATCCTGACGCAGAGAAGCGCGCAGCGCAGCGCCGAACGACGGCGTGTCGACTTCGACTTCGCGCTGGTTGACGTAACCTTTTTTGTCGCGGTGCAGAAATTCGATTGGGTCTTCGATGGTGATGATGTGTTCGGCGCGGGTGGAGTTGATGCGGTCCACCATGGCGGCCAGCGTGGTGGATTTACCGGAACCGGTGACGCCGGTGACCAGAACCAGGCCGCGCGGCATGTCGCAAATCTGTTCCACAATCTTCGGCAGATAAAGTTCGTCGAGGGCGCGAATCTTGGTGGGAATGACGCGCAGCACCAGTCCGACGTTGCCGCGCTGCTGGAAGACGTTCACACGGAAGCGGCCGAGTCCGGCGACGCCGTAGGCCATGTCGATTTCCGTGGTCTCTTTGAATTTCTGCTTCTGGCGCGCGGACATCATGCTGAACGCCATGGTCAGCATGTCTTCGGCGCTGATGCGGGGCTGGTCGGTCAGCGGAACCAGTTCGCCATCGATGCGCAGATGGGGATAGTTGCCGACCTTCAGATGCAAGTCGGAGGCCCGGCGCTCCATGGCGATGCGCAGCAAGTCATCAATATTCATTCGACACTTCCCCCAAATAACCTCCCGTATGATGAACCGAAAAGTCACTTGGCCCAAGATGACCTAAGTAACGAGAGAGGACGCAGCAGGGACAGGCCTTTTGGACTAGGCTGCGTAGGCGGACGTCCGCCCGCCTAGATTAACCCTGTCATCCCGAGCGGCAGTCGCAGCGCGAACGCTCGCGTAGTCGAGGGACCTTGCTTTGCGGCACGATGGCGGCGCAGGCAGCACAAGGTCTTTCGACTCCGAGAACGGACTCGCAAGCGAGTCCGTTCTCTCCGCTCAAGATGACAAGTCGTTGTATATGCACGGCTCAGAACGAAATGCATGAGCCACTAGTGGACTTAGTCTATGGACTTAGTCTATTATGACTGCATGGAAGTGAATATCCATGAGGCCAAGACCCACTTCTCGCGCCTGCTGCAGCGGGTCGCAGCCGGAGAAGAAGTCGTCATCGCTCGGGCAGGAGTGCCGGTGGCGCGCCTGGTAGCTGTCGAACCGAAGAAGGCGAAGACCCGCCCCCTGGGGATGGACGAAGGCCGCATCTGGATTGCGGACGATTTCGATGCGCCCCTGCCCGATGATCTTGCTGAAAGAGTTCTACGGGGGCACCCTGCCCAAGTTGACCGGAAAACCTCGCAGGAAGCGCAAATGAAGTACCTGCTGGACACCATGGTCTGGCTGTGGAGTGTCGGCCCGTCGAGAACAATCGGCACTGCAGGTCTTGAAATTCTTGCCAGCCCCGAGACGAGGAGATCTATCTTTCCGCGGCCAGTTCGTGGGAAATCGCAATCAAGACCAGGCTGGGAAAATTTCAACTGCCCGAGCCACCCGGCCGTTATGTGCCCAAGCGATTGGTCGAACAAGGGATTCGATCACTTCCGATGAATCAGGATCACAGCCTTGAAAGTCTACAACCTGCCCTTGCACCACTCCGATCCCTTCGACCGAATGATCATCGCCCAGGCCATCGTCGAGGACATGGTCGTGCTCACTTCGGACCGTGTTTTCGAAAAGTATCCGATTGACGTGGTCTGGTGCGGAAAATAACCACGTAGACGCTGGGCAGCCGCTCTGCTGCCGAGCAAGAAGCCGCGGCGCGTTCTAGGACTGCGCGCTGACCTCTGCGAAACTGCGCTCCATCACAGGCTCGCTAAACCGAGTCTACTAGACGCCGACTGGTTGCTTGCTGCCCACCGCCACCGGAGTGAGCCACTTGTAGCGTCCGGCTTCTCGCCTTGGATGATCGCGTAGAACTCTTTCTGAATGGCCTTGGTGATGGGACCGATGATGCCTTTGCCGACGCTGATCTTGTCCACCGAGCGAATCGGCGTGACCTCGGCGGCGGTGCCGGTGAAGAAAGCTTCGTCCGCGATGTAGAGCAGTTCGCGCGGAATGCCCTGCTCGGTCACGGGTATGCCCAAGTCGCGGGCAATTTGCAGCACCGAGTCACGGGTGATGCCGGGCAGAACCGAATTGCCCAGCGGCGCGGTATGCAGCACGCCGTTGCGCACGATGAATACGTTTTCTCCCGAGCCTTCACTGACATAGCCGTTGGCGTCGAGCGCAATGCCTTCGACGTAGCCGTTGATGATGGCTTCCATCTTGATGAGCTGCGAGTTCATGTAGTTCGCGGCCGACTTGGCCATCGCGGGCAGGGTATTGGGCGCGATGCGGGTCCAGGAGGATACGCAGACGTCGGCGCCCTTCGTCGAGTATCCGAACCCAGATACTTGCCCCAGGGATAATTGCCGATGTAAACCTCGGTGGGCGAATTGAAGGGATTGACGCCGGCCTCGCCGTAGCCGCGCAGCACGATCGGGCGGATGTAGCATGGCCAGACGCCATTGTTCTTCACCACTTCGGCCATGCCCGCGACCAGCTCTTCGACGGTGAAATCCACGTCGATGCGATAGATCTTGGCCGAATCCAGCAGCCGCTGCATGTGTTCCTTAGCGCGGAAGATCGCGGGGCCCGTGGGCAGGGCGTAGCAACGGACGCCCTCGAATACCGACGACCCGTAGTGAATCACGTGCGACATCACGTGCAGGGTGGCCTTTTCCCAGGGGATCAGTTTGCCGTTGTGCCAGATTCTTTCGGTCTTTTGAATCGCCATGAACACTCCTTACGACTAGGAGAATTATAACCGAGGCAGAGGAGCGACCGTATGGCGCTTAAGTGGGGAGATGCGGTTACACAGGTAATCGGCAGGCACCGGGAAGAGGACGAGAGCGGGCACTTGTAGGCGCAGTGTATTGTCCCCGCCAGCGCTCGAGAATAAACCTGTGGGCGAGTTTCACGCGATGCAGCCGGGCCGAAAGCGCAGTCCGAAGCCGAAGCACGCCGTAGAAATGTTCGTGCCCTTGTCTAGTTCTCTTTACTGCAGCGTCTTATGGCGCGTCCCAGGACAGTGCATAAATCTCTGGCGGGCTTACGTCGCGCAGCAAAAGCGGTTCATCTTCCGGGGTCAGGGAAAGCGATGCGCCCCAAGTGCCCGCCGTGCGAAAATCCTTGAGGCTCAGGATCTTCTCCAGCTTGTTGTTGCTGACCGCCACACGGAATAAACCTTCATAAGACGCGTCGCCAGAAAGAAAATAAATGTGCCTGGCATCCCGCGACCAACTCTTCAAACCTGCGTCCAACCGAGCTTGTTCGGTCCATTTTTGGGTTTTGAAATCGAACAATAGCAGCCGGGAGGGGGCTGTCGCCGATACCGCCGAAATGTATTGGCCATCAGGCGACCAAACCGCCGCTTTCAAGCCCTCCGAGCCGGGCACGACTGACAGGCTCTGGGTTTGCAGGTTATATATTTGCAGAACATTCTTTTCCGGTGTGTTATCAGGGGCGAACGGCCCTCCGAACAAAATCGCGTTCCCGTCGGGAGACCAGCTGGGATCCATACCCGCCTGCGACCCCGGAAGCAGTAGCTGCGAGGAGCCACCATCGGCGGAAACCACATAGAGTTGCCATTGCCTTCCGCCTTGCAGGCCGCTGAACACGATGCGCTTGCCGTCAGGCGACCAGTGGGGATCATAAGTTGTGATCGGAGGAAAGGTGAGTTGGAGTGGTTCACTGCCGTCCGGCCTGCATCGCCATATCGCTCCCCCCGGAAATGTTACGTAGGCCATCCATGCCCCATCTTTGGAAAAGCTTATTCCGTCGGCGGAAATCCCCCCTAGGTAAGGTGAGAGTCGCCCGGTTTTCGCATCGTAGCGCTCCAGTTCTCCCCGGGTCTGCAAACTTTCAGCGAACAGAGTCTTGCCGTCCGGGCTGGGAACAGTACTAAAGAAGTGCGACGGTCCCACGGTAAGCTGGATGGGTACGAGGTTGGGCCGGCCGAACCAGCCGGTCTTTTCACGAAACGTCCAGATGTCAGCCGCGGGCGAGCCGCTAAACCCGCTCTGGCTTCCCCATGCGGTCAGGAGGTAATATTTCCCGTCGGGGGTCCAACCCCAGCCAGTGTGCATGGCAGGATTTTGCCATCCTGGGAGTACCTGATGCAGATCCTTCCCCTCCTTTGTGATCTCCCACAGTGCGGCCACGCGCGTGGACATGTGAAACAGTGTGAACCGGATATGGGATCCGTCCGGGGAATACTGGGGGCGCCAGGCCCAAACGGATGGGTCGGCATCGGCGTGGACCAGTTCCCGAGAGCCGGTTCCGTCAGATTCCGCAAGGTATAAGGCGCCGCCTTTTGCGTACAAGAGTTTTTTGCCATCCGGCGACCAGCTTCCGTCGTGGGCCACCGTGCTTCCCAGGCGGCGCGGAGGCCCGCCGAGTATCGGCACGAGCCATAGTTCCCCTTCAAAACTATCACTCGCAACTACCAGAAGTGTCGAACGGTCGGGAGAGATATTTATGACCTGCGCGTCCTTGAGCGGGGTGCGAATCGGGATTGTCTGCCCTCCGGAGGCCGGAACTGCGGCGACGGTCCAGTGCCCATCCACCAGTTCCGAAAAGTAAACTCGCAGACCATCAGTCGCAATTGGCAGGCTTTTCTCCCGGCCGTCGCTGGTCAGTTGTACGGCGCTAGTGATTTTAGGAGGAGGCGGCTGAATCCTTGACACCCACCACAGGGCCAGCGTCACGACCGCGATGGAGGCCGCCAAAAGAGATAAAAATAAAGTGGATCGCCGCCCTGGTTTAACCGGCAACGCCGGCGTTTCTGCGTCCGCAGCTAGTGTCCGCCCGTTGCTGTTCACCGCGCCGATGAAGCGATAGCCTCTCCGCGGCAAAGTTTCGATGAAGTGCGGGGTCTCGGCATTGTCATCCAGGGCCGCCCGCAGCCGCTTCATGGCGTTGTTCAGGCCCTGCTCGAAGTCAACAAAGGTGTCAGCCGGCCAGAGCTTCTTTTGTAACTCTTCTCGGCTGACGATCTCGCCGGGACGCTCGAGCAGCATCGCCAAAATCTCTACCGGCTGCCCCTGCAGCCTGATCTTCATTCCCTGTTTGCGGAGTTCGCCGGCGCGAGGATCGAGCTCAAACACGCCAAAACGCAGAGTTGGCGGAACTAAACTAGAAGTCTTCACTGCTACCCCTCAAGCGGCTCGAGTGTACATCCTATTGGGGGAAGTTCATGCGGCGCAGCAGGGCCTGAAAGCGCGGCTCGGAGCGCAGTGGTTGCAAACACGGGCCCACCTTGGCAAATGGGACATCTTTCGTCGCCGCTCCTCGTACGCCTGCTCATCCAGTCAAACGGCCGTCTTTCTATCACCCAGGCCGATATAGGCCTGGGCAAACGTTGTCGGCGCAGACATAATGACGACGTTTAGACTTTCTCTTTCAACTCATCGAGCAGTCTTCCGGCTTCAAGTTTCTTCCTGCAAGACCATAAATCTCTGCAAGCAATCCGAGATTCATCGGGTCTCGCCGCCCCGTGTGGTCGATGCTCTTCTTGACGGCGGCGATAGCCTCCGGATACATTTGCCCTCATGAAGGCCATTCCCAGACGCCCCAATATTCCTCACTCCAACGCGTCATACTCCCTTAGATGGCCAGGTCATACCGACCTGAGATGAGAAGAGGCGTTCGCCCGTCAACTGATTACGGTACCAGACTAACTGTCCGGGTCTAACTCCATCGCGTAGTTGTTTTGGGCCAGCGCCTCATCGTTTCTCCCAGGCCCCCAGATAGCCTCCATACCACAGCGTGCCCCGGGCATAATTGGGACTAGCTTCAGACGCCGAGCCGGATTGTTTCTCGGCCCCCGGCCAATCCCATCCAGACGCCTAAGTCAATCGAGCTTTAGCAACAGAAGTATGGGCTCCGCCCAGTGACGGGATCGAGTCGCAGTGCTTCAGCCGCCGCCACCCTGGCCTTGGGCAATGTCTCCCTTGCGGAGGGGCGCCCGCCAACATTGGCCGGGTTTCCAAGTCGCGATAGGCCATCGGCGAGGCCCAGCATGGCCGGGCATAAGCCGGGTCTTTCTCGGTCGCCAGTTCGAATAGCGATCGCCGTTTCGTTTCCGGTCGCTCGTGGCCTTATCCATTAAAATACATACCCATTAGGTAATCATCCGTGCGCCTCCGGGTTCACGGGGCGGCGGCGGTCAAACGGGCCGCTCCTCCGGCGTCAGTTTGACCTGAATTTCGTCGGTGACGGCACGTGCAATCTCGCCTTGCAGGCTTAAGACATCGCGAAGGCTGCGGTTGTATTCCTGGGCCCAGAGCTGACGCTCGGGGACAGCCTGCGACAGGTGCATCGTCACTCGCATCCGGTCGACTGAGCGTTCCACCGTGCCTTCCAGCACGGCGTCCACCTTCAGTTCCCCCGCGATCTCTTGCAGCGATTTCTTGCTGGACTTGTACTGCATCACGGACTGGCGCGACATGACGCGGGGACTGCTCACTTTACCCAGTTCGGTGATCAGGGCTTCGGTCATTCCGTCGGCGAAGTATTCCTGTTCGGGATCGCCGGACAGATTGGTCAACGGCAGGACGGCCAAAGCTTGAATCTGCGGCTTTGCAGGTCGGAGAAAAATCCGGTCGCGCCAACCGCGTACGTTCAAGCCCACCAGCAGCGCTCCCGCCGCAATCAGGCCGAGCGCTCCGAACGCTGAAAACCGAAGCATCGGTCCCAGGCTGTTATTTGGCTTGGCGTCTGCCGTGGAGCTTGTCCCGAACCGTTCAGCGATCCGATAAAGCGATACCCGCGCCGTGGCAGAGTCTCGATGAAGTGTGGGCTCTCGGCATCGTCATCCAACGCCGCCCGCAGCCGCTTCATGGCGTTGTTCAGGCCTTGCTCGAAGTCAACGAAGGTGTCAGCGGGCCACAACTTCTTCTGTAACTCTTCACGGGTAACGATCTCACCCGGCCGCTCCAACAACATCGACAAGAATCTGCACCGGCTGCCCCTGCAGCTTGATCTTCATTCCTTGTTTGCGGAGTTCGCCGGCGCGAGGATCGAGCTCAAAGACGCCAAAACGAAAGGTTCGAGAAGTTCTCCACTCTCTGCCCGGACCTGTGCCTCCGCCAGGTTCCTCACGGCGCCTCCCAGGAAAGCGCATAAATCTCGGTGGGCTGACGTCTCGCAGCACCAGCGGGTCGTCCTCGGGGGTCAAGGAAAGCCATGCCCCATAGGTGCCTAATTCCCGAAAACCTTTCAGGCTCAGGATTCTCTCCAACTTATTGTTGTCGACCGACACCCGAAAGACGCCAGGATCACCACTAAGCTCAAGGAAGTAAAGAAACTTCGAGTCTTTCGACCAGCACTGCCAGCCGCCAACTAGTCCTTGGGCGGTCCGTGTTTTCCTGGCGACATCGAGTAACATCAACTTCCCGTCGTCTGCCGAAAAGGCGGAAATGTATCTTCCATCGGGCGAGAGGCGAGGTGATCGCAAGCCTTCGGAGCCGGGGACGATTGAGGTACGGCCACTCTTTAAGTTGAATATTCGAAGAACATTGGGCAGCGTCGTATCGTCCCTTGCGTCAGGTTGTCCGAACAGTATGGAGTCTCCATCAGGTGACCATGTGGGATCGGTACCCGCCGGCGAATCTGTCGGCAGTCGCTGGGATGTGCCTCCGTCGCGGGAAACGATGTAGATCTGCCAATCGCTCCCCGGGGTTTATCCCGCTATACGCGATTTGCTTCCCGTCAGGTGACCAGTGAGGGTCGTAGGCCATCACAGGGGCGAACGTCAGTTGAAGCGCTTCGCTTCCGTCGCTTCTGCTGCGCCATAGCTGACGCTGGGGCCAGGTCACATACGTCATCCAGGCGCCATCTTTGGAGAAATTCACGCCCTCCGCGGAAATTCCCGTGGGGTAAGGGGAAAGTTGTTGCGTCTTTCGGTCGTAACGCATCAGTTCTCCCCGATTCGAGTTACTTACTGCGAAGAGGACTTTTCCATCAAGACCGGAAACCAGGTTCGAAAAATGCAACGGCCCTGCGGTGAGTTGAACCGGCGGCCGGCTCGGCCTGCGGAACAAGCCGTTACCCTCCATGACAGCCCAGATGTCTCCTGATGGGAGGGACAAATACGTCCCAGGGGGATTTTTCCATGAGACGAACAAATAGTATCGTCCGTCTGGTGTTCGCGAACCGCAACACTGCATAGGCGGATCTTGCCATCCCGGAAACAGTGGGTGCATATCCTTCCCCTCGGTAGTGATTTCCCAAAGTGAGGCTCGACATGCCTGGACTCGTCATAGAGCGTAAAACGCACTCGCGTCCCGTCGAGAGACCATACGAGCTGGGCCAGCCCACAGAGCCGGATCAGATCCGGCGGATACCAATACGTGGGGTTCGGTTCCGTCGCTGTTTGTCAAGGTATAAAGCACTTCCGTTGGCATAGACGAACTTCTGACCGTTGGGGGACCAGCTTCCATCATGAGCAGCAATGTTACCCAGACGTCGGGGCGGTCCCCCCAATATCGGAACCAACCAGAGTGGTACTCTCTTCACCGAGCCCACCTTCACTTACAAGAAGCTCGGACATATCACGGGGAGATATTCATGCACATGGGCGTCGCGGAAAAGGAGTGCGAATAGCGACCGGTTGTCCGCCCGAGACCGACACTGCCATAACCCGGCAGCCATCATCGAAGAGCTCTGAAAAGTAGACACGCACGCCATCGGTTGCGATCGCCCGATCACATTTCACCCGGCCGTCGCTGGTCAGTTGTACGGCGTTAGTGATTTTAGGAGGAGGCGGCTCAATCCTCGACGCCCACCACAGGGCCAGCGCCACGACCGCGATGGAGACGGCGAAAAAAGATAAAGCAGATCGCCGCTCTGGTTTGACCTGTAACGTCGGCGTTCCGGCGTCCGCAGCAATTACCTGACCGTTGCCGTTCACGGCGCCGATAAAACGATAGCCACGCCGCGGCAAAGTCTCAATGAAGCGGGGCGTCTCGGCGTCGTCATCCAGCGCCGCCCGCAGCCGCTTCATAGCGTTGTTCAGGCCCTGCTCGAAGTCAACGAAGGTGTCAGCCGGCCATAGCTTCTTTTGCAACTCTTCTCGGCTGACGATCTCGCCGGGACGCTCGAGCAGCATGACCAGGATTTCCACCGGCTGCCCTTGCAGCCTGATCTTCATTCCTTGTTTGCGGAGTTCGCTGGACCGCAGATCAAGCTCGAAGACCCCGAAGCGGGTGACAGGCGAGCGGTGAAACGGATGTCTTCACTGCTACAGCTCCTACAAGGCAGGCAGTGTAGCAGCAGAGGGCAAATTTTGACACCGTTCCGCCCGGTTAGGCGCTCGGTTAAGACCTTTCGCATCAGTGCGCTAACAAGACAGCTTCTTTTCAGGAGGGTAACAGACTCGCTCCATTGAACGTTTTCCCAACTGAAGCAAAACTCCGCCCAGCCTGGAGGTTCCTTCATGGAGTTTTCAGCGGGGCAGCTTCTCACATCGAAACTTCTCAAATCGAAATTTCTCACATCACTGGTCCTCGGTTTCTGTCTGATTTCACCGGCACTGCTCCTGGCCCAGAACCTGACGGTGATCGGTGGAACCAGTGCCCAGAAACAGCTGACTGCCTGTATTGAGAAAATCTCGGCTGAAGATTTGGACAAACTGGCGGACTTAGACCACTCGATGACGGTCATCATTCTGGAGCGGGAGAGATTTCTGCAAGTGAAGGACAGTTTCCGGGCTTACCGGACGAAGCTGGCTTTCTCCAACCTGGCAACGCGGCGAATATATCTGTCTTCGGATGTGTTCAGGAACCTCGATACCGCCATGCTCTGCATTCCGCATGAGCTAGGGCACTTTGTGACTCGAAGCCAGTACGAGGATCAGGCCGAAATCGCGGCTGGGACAATCAGGAAAAGAGCTCGTGAGCTATGCGCCATGCCGGACGTGCCTGCGCCGCCGCGCAGCCTGTCCGCTCAGGCCAAGAGTTTACGGACGCCGCGGGACTGAGTAAGCCTGCCGGAAGAAATTGGAACCGGTGCAGGCATCGACTGTGCAGTCATGGCTAGTCAAGCCAGGCATGGGCTCAGCTTAAAGCCGGCGCTAGCTCGACATCACGGTCGAGAGCAATTTGGGCCTGTTTGCGCAAGTACCGGGAAATCAGCACCAGGGGAAGACCGAACAACAGTAGCCAGGCCGCATATCCGAAGGTTGCCAGAGCTCCAGCATAGGAAGTCCGCAAGTCTTCCGCCAGTATGACCCGGTTGGGGTCGACAGGGTCGTACGCGATCTTTGTATTGCCGCCTGCAGGAAAACGCAGATACCAATCGATCATCTCGCTCCTCGGACGACTTCTTGTAGCCAATATCCGCTGGCGACTCATAGAGACGACCGTTCGCCTGGAAACGGACGGTACAACGAAAACCAAAAACGGGTTGGATCCGAGTCTGAGCCCTGGTCTCATAGTGAGTGAAATCCGAATACACGCGCCGTTTACAGATTTCAGCATCAGCGCGGACTCCAGGAACCCAGCAGGAATATCGACTGCAGGCAACCCATGCGCCCAGCACAAGCAACAAGATGGCCACAAAAGTCGAGCCGTAACCGGCCATGGTTGCAAACGCGCCAAACAGCGCTTTCAGCTTTTCATCGGATAGTGAGCTGCGGAAGCGGTAGTGGCGGAGGGGTACGGCGCTCGATTCCGAGCTGTATGAGTCCTCCGGGATTGTATCCAGTCGGCATACACGTGTCGCGGCGCCCGCCCTGTGTAGGGGAGTTAGGGCTTGACCCCTTCAGCCGGAAGCTTGGGAGCCGGCGATAATTCCGCGGCTCGCACGCTGGTCGACATCTCATCTCCGCGGAAATACTGTCCCTTGGCCGCGGTCATCTCCGGCATGGCGGCATAAGGCTTGCTGTAGTCATTGGCCGCATTCCAGAACAGGAATCCGATGCCGCCTTTGTTCTTCGCCGTTATCACCTGGGCTTCAATGTATTTCGGCGAGTAGGTCTTGGTTCTCCAGCGGAAGGCCTGCAGCCAGGGCCGGATGACCACGCCGCTGCCCTTGGTGATCGTTTCGAAGCGCACCATGGACTCGCCGATGAAATGCTCCGGCGCGTCGCCGGGGTGAGCGATTCCGTCCATGCCAAAGAAGTGCGAGGGATAGATCATGGGCGAAAGCACGTCGCAATACTTGGCCATGCGCACGATGTCCTGACCGGTATGCGCCAGGTCCACCGGACGCTGCCAGGCCATGATGCCGAACACGTCGAGCGACAACAGCGCGCCGGTGGGATGAAGCTCGGCGTAAGCATGTTTCAGGAAGTCGGCAATCACGTCCGAGCGATGCCATTCGGGATGCTCGGTCTGGAATACGAAGCTGGCATCCTTCTGGTCGCCCTCGGCGGGGAAGCGCACGTAGTCGAACTGAATTTCGTCTGCGCCTGCTTCGGCAGCTTTCTTGGCCAGGGCGATGTCATATTCCTGCACCTTAGGCTGCGAAGGATCGGTCCACACCAACTTTCCATTCTCGCGCCACGCCTGTCCCGTCTTGTGCGACTTCACCGCCAGCTCGGGATGAGTCTCGACCAGCCGCTGATCGCGGAAGATGGCAACCCGCGCGATGGCATGCATGTTCTGCGAATGCAGGAAGCGAATGAACTTGGGCAAATCGTGGAAAGAAGAATGATGACTGCCCAGCAGCGGATGATCGAAGGGAATGGTCACGCTGCCGTCGCTGTCCTTGATGTCGAACACCACGGCGTTCCCACCCACTTCGCGCCAGTGGCGAATGATGCGGATGCCGTGATCGCTTGCCGCCATGATTCCAGTGAGATAAACCGCGCGCACTTCAAAATCGCGCTGTACCGGAATGGATTTCTCCACGATGGGCGCGGGCAGAAGTCCGGGAATGATCACCGGCTGACCCGCCTTCAGAAAAGTCCCTTTGAAATCGTCGTTGGCGCTGCGAATCGCTTCGCTCAGTTCGCTGGACGTCAGATAAGAGGTCTGCGAAAGATAGTGGCGCGCGACCAGCGGGATACTGTCTCCGCGCTTGGCGACATACAGAGCGCTGCCCGGGGGCGCGACGGTGGCCAGCGCCGGTTCTGCAGCCTTGGGAGCGCCCGGAGTCGAAGGCTTGGAAGTCAGGACCAATTTAGGATTCGCGGTCTGGGCCGAAGCGGCGGGAACGACCGCGGCCTCAATAGTTGCCAAACCAAAGGAAATGAACAGGATGCTTAAGAGTGATACGGGGCCCGAGTGACGCAAAGTGTTCTCCGTGGAAACGACTGTTTTCACGGATGCTAGCGTCGGTCAAATCAGTCGGCCAGATAACGTCGGGCCAGTGGAGGCCAGTTCGTTTGCTCATCGGGACTGGTCTTTTGGTGCGCGCCGCCAAAGAGTGGAATTTCGCGAACCGTGGCGAACCAAACCGGCCAATTTTCAGTCACTTACGGCACACCGGGAAGTTGTGCCTCTGCGACTTTCCTCGGCTGTCATCTTCTCAGAAGGCGATCGAGTCGGCGGCTCTCTCCAGGTGCGACAGTAAATTTCCTGATCGTGGGCAAACTATTTCCCTTTGCCCAACCCCCCTGCACGGGGACAGGCCCTTTCCCCCAGACAGTCGCATCTAAGCCTAGTAGAAAGTGCGGAATAAACCGAACGCGGGAATGGCGAGTCGTTTGCTGTAATGAGCTTGCCGAAGATATGAGATGACAGAATTTGTCTCTCATTACGAGACGGCGGCCCCGCTCTCCCCAGGACGTACCAGGGCCCAGGAAAGGAAAAAGCAGGGCCAGACCCAATATGAAAACCGTCGTCAATACCATGCTCGACCCTACGCGCCGCTCCAATGATGCCAGAGAATTCGAAAGCGCCCTTCGCCGCAGAATCGTCGGTCAGGACCAGGCCGTCGAGAAAGTGGTCGAAATCTACCAGATGTTTCTGGCGGGACTGAATCCTCCTGGCCGTCCGGTTGGCAATCTCCTGTTCCTTGGGCCCACCGGCTCAGGAAAAACCCGTGTCGTAGAAGCCATGGCCGAGAGTTTGTTCGGCGACGCCCGCGCCTGCATCAAGATCGATTGCGCGGAATTTCAGCATTCCCACGAAATCGCAAAACTGATCGGCTCGCCTCCGGGATACCTGGGCCATCGCGAGACGCATCCGCTGCTGACCCAGGAAGCGCTGAATCAGTGGCACACTGAAACTCTGAAGCTCTCCATTCTTCTGTTCGACGAAATCGAGAAAGCTTCCGACTCGCTCTGGCAGTTGCTGCTCGGAATCCTGGACAAAGCTACTTTGACGCTGGGCGATAACCGCCGTGTGGATCTTTCGCAATGCATCATCATCATGACCTCGAACCTGGGGGCGGGTGAGATGAGCAACATGGTGGATGGCGGCCTGGGCTTCGCGCAAAAACCCATGCAGGTAGACGCTTCGTTCGACGACAAGATCAATCGTTCCGCCGTCGACGCCGCGCGCCGCAAGTTCAGTCCCGAGTTCATGAACCGCATCGACAAATCCGTGGTCTTCCGGACCCTGCGTTCGGAGCACTTGCAGCAGATCCTGGAAATCGAACTGGGTATGGTGCAGCAACGCATTCTGATGGCGTCGGCTGTCAACCAGTTCGTGTTCAGCTGCACGCCGAAAGTGAAAAGTTTCCTGCTGCACGAGGGTACCGATCCGAAATACGGCGCCCGGCATTTGAAGCGCGCGATTGAACGTCACATCGTGTTTCAGTTGGCCAACCTGGTGGCCACCGGACAGGTCAAGCTGGGCGACTTCATCCGCATCGACCTGAGCCCGGAAGGCAAGCTGATGTTCATCAAGGAAGCCGAAAACGCCATGGTTCCTATGCTGATGGAGCGTCATGGCGCCGCCGCGGGAGCGCTTCCCATGGCGCGTCCAGCCCGAACCGTAGCCCGGAGGGAGTTCGGCGCGACGGGAACGCTGGACGGCAAGTAGATCTCTCAATTGATCGCGATAACCTAAGGGTGCCGGGAAACCGGCACCTTTATTTCTTGATGCCAGAATTTATTGCTGCCACAGACCACGTGGGGACAGCCGCCCCCGGCTGTCCGGCGGAGCGTAGCTCCGCGGGTCTTTGACGTCCAGTACGACCTCGAGCTGTTAAGCATAGCAATTTCTGCAGGATCGAAGCCTCGAAGCCCAGGGATGTCCGCGGCCTACCCACGGCCTGCGGAGCCTGGCGGCTCCGCTGGACAGCCGGGGGCGGCTGTCCCCACGTGGCCTGTGGTGGCGCATCTAATTGATGAGAAAATAATGGTCAAGGCTGGCGGAACATCGCAGGAGGAACGAGGAACTATGAGGCTCAACCCGATCGTCGCCCGCTGCCTGGCGCTGTGGCTCGCGATCGCCGGCGACATCACCGGCCATGCTCCAGGCGCGAGTGGAGCCCTCGCATGGCTTCGACATGTTTTCCGCCCAGGAGGAAATTCAGGCAGGGCAGCAGGCAGCCCAGCAAGTTAGCAGGCAACTACCCCTTCTTCCGGATTCCGACCCGGTGACGATTTACGTGCAGCGCCTGGGACGTCAACTGGCGGCGCATGCTCCTGGCGAAAAGTGGCCCTACAGCTTCCACGTGGTGAATCAAAAAGAAATTAACGCTTTCGCTCTGCCCGGCGGACCGGTGTTTGTGAATCTGGGAACGATTCAGGCGGCGGACAATGAAGCCGAGTTGGCCGGCGTGATGGCGCACGAAATTTCACACGTAGTCCAGAGGCACGGCACCCGGGCGGCCAGCAAGCAGATGGCGGCCCAACTCCCCCTGGCAATTCTGGGAGGAGCGATGGGCGGCGGCGCGCTGGCGCAAATGGCGCAGATGGGGCTTTCGTTTGGATTCGGTTCCTACTTCCTGAAGAATTCCCGCAAAGCCGAATCCGAGGCCGACCTGCTCGGTACCGACATCATGTACGACTCCGGCTTCAATCCCCGGGCCATGTCGGATTTTTTCGCCAAGCTGCAGAGACAAGGCGGCGTGACGCGAGGGCCGCAATTTCTCAGCGACCACCCTGATCCTGGAAATCGCGCCCAGGCGGTGTCGAAGGAAGTCGCCACTCTCCCCCGGAAAACCAGCTATCGCAGCGACAGCGCCGAGTTCCTCGACATCAAGGAGCGCGTCGGAGGCATGAAGCCGCTGACCGCGCAGCAGATCGCCGCGCACGAAAATCCGGCAGCGAGCGATCCCCGCGGAGACATCCAGCCCAGCAGCGGTCTGCGCAACTTCAGCCACAGTGACTTCGACGTCTCCTATCCCGACAACTGGCGGCTGTACGGAGACAAGAATTCGTCGGTGACGATCGCTCCGCCAAACGGAATGTCACAGTCGGCGGTGGCGTATGGCGTCATGATCAACACTTATCAGCCAGAGAATTCCAATGACAGCCTGGATCAGGCGACTCACGATCTGCTGGCCTCGTTGCGCCAGTCCAATCCCGATCTGCGCGAGATCGGGCATGACGAAAACATCCGGGTGAATGGAGTCGCGGGAAAATCAGTGGACCTGATCGGAGTCTCGCCGCTGCAGGATCAGAGCGGACGCCCGGGACAGGAACGAGACTGGCTGGTTGCATTCCGGCGCCCGGACGGCAGCCTCTTGTACCTGGTCTCGATCGCGCCCGACAAAGAGTTCGAATCGTTGCGGCCCACGTTTGAGCAGATTCTGAAGTCGGTAAAGCTGCGGTAAGGCCGGGGTGTCCTGTCCAGTAGAGAGTGCTCCGGAGCGGCAAATCTGAGTTACGGGGTCTGCCAGTCTAAGGCGTAGATTTCCTGGGTGCCGGTGTCGCGCAGCAGAAGCGGTGAATCGTCGGGAGCCATGCCGAGCCAGATACTGTAAAACCCTGCCTGCCGGAAGTTTTTCAGATCGGCCACCCGCTCCACCTTCCGGTCGCGAATTCGCACTCGCATCACGGACGGCTGATCCTGCTCGTGCAGGAAGTAAACATAATCGCTGCTCTTCGACCAATTGGGGAAACCCAGGGTTATCTTCGCGATCTCCTCCCACTTTTGGCTGGCAAAGTCGAAAAGCATAAGGCTTGTTGGAATCGTAAGTCATGGCGGCGAGATAGCGTCCATCGGGCGACCAGCGGGGCGAGTAAAGGCCGGTTGAGCCGGGCACGGTCGAAACTTGATGAGTCTTGACGTCGAGAATCCGGATAGTGCCGTTGCGATCAGCCGAGCCACCTCCGAAGGCAATTCTTGTTCCGTCGGGCGACCAGGTAGGGTCGAATTCTTCCTGGATGTCTTCGGGTATCAGTTCGCGCGGCGTTCCTCCATCAGTCGCGACGGTGAATAACTTCACTTTGTTGTCCGGCAAAAGAGCATAGAAAGCGATCTGGGTGCCATCGGGTGACCAGCGAGGCAGGAGAGCAGCGGCCGGCGGGTAGCTAAGCTGAATCCGCTGGCTGCCGTCCAATTTGCTTTTCCACAGTGTCGCCTCCGGATAGCTGGAATAGGCGACCCACTGCCCATCTTTAGAGAAGCTGACGCTATCCGCGGAAATTCCGGAAAGAAATGGAACGAACTCTGCGGACTTCGTATCGTAGCGAGCCAACTCCCCGCGCGCCAGCGCGCCCACCACGAACAACTTTTTGCCATCCTTGCTGGGACAGGCGAGAAGAAAGTCATCGGCCCGGAGGTCACCTGGAAGGGTTGGCCGCCGGCCTTACCAAACCAATTCCCCTTTTCCGCCAGCGCCCAAATTCCGGGTTGTGACTGGAAAACGAAATATTTCCCGTCTGCAGTCCATTTGCCGCAACATTCGCTGGGAGGATTGTGCCAGCCGGGCAACAGGGGGTGCAGGTTCGTTCCGTCGACCGCAACCTGCCAAAGCGAACCCAGAGTAACTACCAGGCCTCCCACTCTGAATCGAATCACCGTGCCATCCGGCGACCAGGCGGGATCAAAAATTTGATCGGGCAGCGGAGGCAAGCTTGTGAGGTTCGGTGCCATCGCTCTTGGCCAGGAATAAGTCGTGGCCGTCGGCGTAAACCATCATTTGCCCGTCAGGAGACCAGGCGGCGGCCTGTCCAGCGGCCTCACCCAATCTGCGAGGCGACCCACCAAGCACAGGCACTCCCCAAAGCGGCCCATTCCAGGCCGTCTGGCCGACCTCGTCGGCGACGAGCAGGGTTGCCCCGTCGGGAGAAACCGCAAGCAGTGACATAGTCGGGGCGGGAACTGGGACGTGCGCTACCTCGCCACCGGACGCTGACACCTGCGCGATGGCCCGACCTGTCGGAAGCGAACTCGTTAAAGTAAAGCCGCGACCCATCCGTCCCGACGAGAGTCTTTGGATTCCCATCATGCGTGACCGGAACGTAGCCCGATACTTTTGGTGGTGGCAGTGGGCGGGATTGAAGATAGATGAGCAACGCGATGATGAGAAGCGCCAAGCCGCAGCCAGCGGCTGCCCAGGTTTTCCATCCAAGACGACCGGGCTTGGAAACGACCGCCGCACCCGAAAGGCTGTCTGTCCCGGCCACTGATGAAACTCGCGCTGCTCCCCGTCGAGACTGTGGCGGCGGACCGTCCCGATTCCGTGTCGCGCTTCAATCGTTGCAGGTCGGCTCGCACCTCCGCCGCACTCTGATAGCGCAGGTTGCGATCCTTTTCCAAAGCCTTGTTGATAATCCGTTCCAGTTCGCCCGGCACAGCCGGGTTCAGGCGCAAGGTCTGGACGGGCGCCGCATCCAGGATGGCTTTGAAAATCTCCGCGGAACTGCCGCCATGGAACGGGAGCGCGCCTGTCGCCATCTCGTAGAGCACCGCACCGAAAGAGAACAGATCGCTGCGGGCGTCGAGTTCCTTGCCTCGAGCCTGCTCCGGTGACATGTAGGAGATGGTGCCGAGGGTAGAGCCGGGACTGGTCAGATGCTGTTCGTCGATCACAGCCGTCATCGTGTTCGCTGAAGTCATCTGGCTGGAAGAAGTGGCGGGTGCCACCTTGGCCAGCCCGAAATCCAGCACCTTGGCGTGCCCGCGCTTGGTGACAAAGATGTTGGCAGGCTTGATGTCGCGGTGGACGATACCCTGGGAATGCGCGGCGTCCAACCCGTCGGCAATCTCAATGGCGAGCGCGAGCAGAGTTTCGTTCTCTAATGGCCTTCCCGCGATCAGAGTTTTCAGCGTCACCCCGTCCAGAAACTCCATGGCAATAAAAGTCTGCTCGCCATGTTTGCCGATTTCGTGGATGGTGCAGATATTGGGATGATTGAGAGCGGACGCGGCGCGCGCCTCGCGGCGAAAGCGTTCCAGGGCTTGCGGGTCTCGCGACAGATCGTCGGGCAGAAATTTGAGGGCGACGAAGCGGCCAAGTTCGGTGTCCTCAGCTTTATAGACCACACCCATGCCGCCACCACCGAGCTTCTCGATGATGCGGTAGTGCGAAATTGTCTGGTCGATCACTGGCTGATGGGTAGCATACGCCCACCCGGTGCCCCATCTTACGGACGCGGCAGCGGCCCGTCAATGAATGGGGGCTGGTAGTGGGTCGGGTGGAAATCTCAGGAGGAGACGAATGCTCGTGTGGCGCGGGCGCCCCCGCCCGCGAAAAGGCCGGCAGCATTTCTGGTCTTTAGCACTTGAGAAGTATTTCGAGAGTCAGGATGCTTTGTCGACTGAGCTGGGTAAGTCAAAGGCCGCGGGCGGGGGCGCCCGCGCCACACATACTGTCTATGCCGCGAAGTCACCTGCTGGCTGTCCCGCGCTAGCGGCCGGAGTGGTAGCCTGATTTCATGGCAAAGGAAGCAGCCATCACAGTGCTCTCCGTCGAGGGACGGGACGTCCAGATCACGCATCCCGACAAGCTCTATTTTTCGCAGGCACGAATCACGAAACTCGATCTTGTCCGCTACTATCTGTCGGTTGCTCCGGGCGCGCTCGCCGGAATCAGGGATCGTCCGATCGTTCTCAAGCGTTTCGTCAACGGCGCCGAGGCTGAGGCCTTTTACCAGAAGCGCGCGCCCACCCAGCGGCCTCCCTGGTTGCGAACAGTGACGCTGTCATTCCCGTCGGGGCGGACTGCGGAAGAGATCGTGGTCGATGACACGCCCGGGCTCGCCTGGATCGTTAATCTCGGGTTGCATCGAACTCCATCCTCATCCCGTCCGCTCCGGCAATCTTGATCACCCCGACGAACTGCGGATCGACCTCGACCCGGTTCCAGGCGTCAGTTGGGCGGACGTGCGGCGTGTCGCTCTCGAAGTGCAGGCGCTGCTCGAAGAGGTAGGGCTTCGCGGCTGGCCCAAGACCAGCGGTTCACGCGGCATGCATGTAAACGTGCGAATCGAACCGCGCTGGACGTTTGCTGAAGTCCGCCGCGCGGCTATTGCATTGTCTCGCGCCGTGGAGCGCCGCGCGCCTGCTCTGGCCAGTTCGAAGTGGTGGAAAGAAGAGCGGCATGGAGTTTTCCTCGACTACAACCAGAACGCGAAGGACCGGACCACCTGCTCCGCGTATTCGGTACGCCCACTTCCCGATGCCCGGGTCTCGACGCCGCTGCACTGGAACGAGGTCCCTGACTGCGATCCCGCCGACTTCACGGTGTTCACGGTTCCGGAGCGCTTCGCGAAGATCGGAAACCCGCACGCGGGCATGGACGGAGAGCCTGGTTCGCTGGAAAAATTGCTGGAGCTCGCGGACAAAGACGAAGCCGCCGGTCTCGGCGATGCACCCTGGCCGCCGCATTTTCGCAAGATGGAAGGAGAAGCGCCGCGGGTAGCGCCCTCACGCGCAAAATCAGCGGCCAAAAAGCCCCGGGTGAAAATGCCGCTTATTGTGATTGCAAACTCGCCCGATAAATCAGCGGCGCTGGCGGGTCTGGAAAGATGGAAGAGCAAACACGCCGGGATCGCCGGGCTCCTTGCTGCAGACGACGTGCTGGTCGACTCCATGCGCGGCAGGTCTTCTACCTGGACGCGCATCCGGGTCAATCTGCGTCATGTGCCCGAAGCGCAGCGGCCGCCGCAGGAAACTCCCGACCCTGATGACGATCCGACGCGCGAATGGCGGGAATGGAGCAAGAAGAGAAGCACGAAAGACGAAAACCAGACCTAGCGGCCGTGGGGGAAAATCGCCGCCAGTTCCTGCGGTGGAACCACTTCAAGCTGCGCATACGTGCAGTCGGCCGGGCTTCTTGTCCGTTCGCCACCTGCGGAATTGCGCGGTATGACGGAAGCGGTCGCCCTGCATGTGGTCGTAAGCCACTTCTACAACCAACTCAGGTCGCAGTGGCTCCCACGACAAATCCTTGCCCTGACTCCAGCGGCTCTGCCCACCCGGCATGCGTTTAGCCGATTCATCGGCCACGTTTCCATGCTCCGCCCATGCCTTCCAGGGATGAGCGGCGAGCGCATTCTTGCGGTAAGGCTCGAGGAATTCCGCGAGTTCCTGCCGTTTTTTGGTGGTGAAACTCGCACACACGCCAACGTGTTGCAAAGCACCGGTCTCGTCGAAGAGGCCTAACAGCAACGAACCGACGAGCGTGCGCTCGCCTTTCTTGTGCCAGCGAAACCCAGCTACCACGCAGTCGCAGTCGCGCTCGTGCTTGACCTTAAGCATCACGCGTTTGTTGGACTCGTAAGTTCCAGAAGTCGGTTTGGCGATGACGCCGTCCAGCCCCGCGCCCTCAAAGCGGCGAAACCAGTCTGCGGCGACGGCTGCGATCGCCGGTTGCCGGGGTCAGATGGATCGGCGGCGGAGCCGACGAAAGCAGGGATTCCAGCTCGCGGCGCCGGGTTTGGAACGGTTCGCCTCGAAGGTCCTGATCGCCCTTGCAAAGCAGGTCGAAGAAAACGAAAGACGATGGAATCTGTCCAGACAAAAGCTTCACGCGCGATGCGGCGGGATGCAAGCGCAGTTGAAGCGAGTCGAAGTCGAGTTCGTCGTCCTTGACGATGACAATCTCTCCGTCGAGGACGCAGCGAGGAGGTAACGCCGAGCGCAGCGGATCCAGCAGTTCAGGAAAATAACGGTTTAAGGGCTTTTCGTCGCGGCTCTGGATCAGGATCTCGTCGCCGTCGCGAAAAACCAGCGCCCGAAATCCGTCCCACTTGGGTTCGAACACCCAATCGCCGTCGGCCGGCAATTCATCGACCCGCTTGGCCAGCATGGGCAAAAGCGGTGGGTTCACAGGAAGCTGCACGCTTCAATGGTATACCGGACGCGCGAAAGCTACCCGCCCTGCTTCAAATCGGTCAGCACTTGCCGCGCAATTTCCTTCAGGGTTTCGAAAACTCCCGGACCCTGAAACGCGATGGCTTCAATGACGGGCTCATTTTTCTTGCGCAGTTGCTTGGAGAGGGCGTCCACCGGCAGCACGTTGGGCAGATCGCGCTTGTTGAGTTGCAGCACGTAGGGAATCTTGTTGAAGTCGTAGCCGTGTTCCTTGATGTTGGCCATCAGGTTGTCGAGGGCTTCGACGTTGGCATCCATGCGCTCTTCCTGCGAGTCGGCGACGAAGACGATGCCATCGACGCCGCGCAGGATCAGCTTGCGGCTGGCGTCATAGAAAACCTGGCCGGGAACCGTATAGAGGTGAATGCGAGTCTTGAAGCCGCGAACCGAACCCAGGTCGAGGGGCAGAAAATCGAAGAACAGAGTCCGTTCCGTCTCCGTCGCCAGCGAGATCATCTTTCCCTTTTGCTGTTCGGCGGTTTTCTGGTAGATGAACTGGAGATTCGTGGTTTTGCCGCCCAGACCAGCGCCGTAGTAAACGATCTTGCAATTGATCTCGCGGGCCGCAAAGTTGATGAAACTCAAGACTTCCCTCGGGACCGGTGGCGAACCCGCGCATCGGCGCAAGCGTCTCCCGGTAAAATTTGGCTTGGTACTGCTGGTTTTATACCACACGCCCCGGCGGCGACGGCAGGTTACTCAGGTTACTAGCTGGAACACCGTACTGTTTGAGGATCGGATTCGAAACAGATTGAGGCCGAATTTCCGATTCAGCGGTCTATCTTCAGCGCGCCAGTCCAATCGGGTAGTAGCCTTCCTTTGCGGTCACCTTCAGATCGGGACGCGCCACCCTGACTTCAATCTCGCGGTGCGCGCTGCTGGGAGTGGCATGGGTCACATATCCGAGCGTGTACTGATTGCGGGCATCACCCAGCGCGCGCGCGTAGGTGGTTTCAATGGCATCGCGGGTGAACCCGGTGAAAATTTCTCCGCCGGTGGCATTGGCATATTTAGGCAGGATGTCGCTGTAACCGATACGCGAGGTCAATAGAGGCACATGAAGCTTCTGCAGTTGGCCGTAGCCGGGAATGGCCGATCCCTCCACGGCCACGCCGTAAACCATGATTCCATGAGACAGCAGAACCTTCAGCGTGTCCCGGTAGCTGGCGTTGCTGCCATACTCGCGCCCGTCGCTGATGATGAAAATGACCTTGCGGCGGGAGCGATCGCGCTTGCTCAAGTCCATCGCCGCGGCCACCAGCGCGTCGTTCAGCACGTGAGATTCTTTCGGCGGCGTGACGACTCTCGGCCCGCTCTGGTCCATGGGCACGCCGTTGACGATTGGCCCCTGCGGCCCCAGCGGTCCGCTGGTCACCGGAGGTCCATTGTCCCTGCCGGTCACCATCTTGAGACTGTCCAGCGCCGCGATCAAGCGGCGGCCAACTCCGGCAAAATCGGTCACTTTCGAGACGCTGGTGCTGTAGGTGTACAGCGAGACCTCGTCAAACTGGCTGAACGCCCCCTCCAGCGCGGAGAAGGTCTGATTGACTTTCTGCACCGCCACGTCGGCCATGCCGTTATCGAGAATCACTGCGGCCGACAGGGCAAAAGGGTCGGTGGTGAAGAAATTCAAAGTCTGTTTCTTGCCGTCTTCGAAAACCACAAAATCCCGGGACAGCAAGCCCGTTTACCAGGCGTCCAGAATCGTCTTTTACCATCACCGGAACCACGACCTGGTTGGTGTTCACGCTGATCTTGAACAGTTCGTCGCCGCCGGGTCGCCCGCCCAGCCGCACCCTCAGGCACGGTCGTCACCTTGAACGGCGGGGCTGGAGCCACGCCGGGGGCGTAGACCGGATCTTCCGTGGCAGACGGAGTTGAACTGCCCGGATTCGGATTGGCCTGGCTGGGCGGCGGTTGATTCGGAGGCGGCGCCTGATCGGACGGCGGAGGCCCGGGATTTGACGACGAAGGCGGTGGCACACCAGGGAATGGCCGGGTGGCGGAGGGCGCATCCGGAATATCCTGCTTGGACTGGTCTTGTTTCGCCTGTTCCTGCTTCGGTCTGGTCCTGCTGGGCGGCTGCCGTTCCCGATGCCAGACAAAGGGCCAGCACCAACATGCCGAAGATATTGGCGGCTCTGCCACGGGCCGTCTATCACCGTTTCGTCCGTCGCTGAATACACGGGAGGCTTCTCCGCCTGACGACATCCCTTATATTTCGGATGCTGAAAGCTATAATTTCGTGCATCTAACCCTGATGGAATAGACTAACAAAAAGTGCGAGAGAATATCTGAATGCCGAAAGTCCGCAGGTTTCAGCCCTTTGCAGTCGCCATTCTGGCCGCCAGCCTGTTCTTCCCGGATTGAGTCTCCGCCCAGGAACTTCCCCGCCTGGCCGGCCCGCCCGGACCAGGACAATCAGGACAACCAGGGCGAAGACCGGGACCAGTCCGTGGGCACGTTGAAAGTCAACGTGAACGTGGTCCAGCTCTTTTTCAACGTTAAGGATAAAAAAGGGGCGCTGATCCCCAACCTGGCCAAGGACGATTTTCAGATCCTGGAAGACGGCAAACCGCAGACCATCAAGTATTTCACCGCCGAGTCCGACCTGCCCCTGACGCTTGGAATTCTGATCGATTCCAGCGGCAGCCAGCAGCGGGTGCTGGAGATGGAAAAAGAAGTCGGGGCCAATTTCCTGAGCGAAATTCTGCGGCCCAAGGACGAAGCCTTTGTCATCAGTTTCGACGTTGACACCAACCTGCTGCAGGATTTCACCAACTCGTCACGACGACTGAGAGAGGCGCTGAACTCCGCGCGCATCAACGCTCCGCCCTCCAGTTGCGGCGGCATGCCCGGGGCCGGCGGCGGTCCGTTGCCCTGCAGTTCCACCCCCAAGGGCACGGTTCTCTACGACGCCGTCTACCTCGCATCGCACGACGAACTGGCCAAGGAGGTGGGGAGGAAGGCGATGATCCTGCTCACCGACGGCGAAGATCAGGGCAGCCAGCTCAAGATCACCGAAGCCATCGAAGCCGCGCAGAAAGCGGATGCCATCTGCTATGTGCTGCTGATCGCCGACCGCGGCTTTTACGGCTTCGGCGGATATTCGGGCGATCGCGAGATGAAGAAGCTCTCGAGTGAAACCGGCGGCCGCGTGATCGATGTGGGAAACAAGATGGACAAACTGAAGGATGCCTTCGACCAGATCGCGCATGAACTGCGCAGCCAGTACAACATCGGCTACACATCCACCAATCCGGCCCTGGACGGCACCTTCCGCAAGGTGGAAATCCACACCAAGAATAAAGACTACAAAATTCAATCACGGACCGGATACTACGCCGTGTCAAAAAAAGACTGAAGGTGTTCGACCGGCTCACGGACTTCTTTGCGTCCTTAGCGTTCTTTGCGGTTAAGCAGTGCGGTTAAGCAGTTTCTCCTAGCACTCGAATTCTGTAGGTTTTCTACTCTTCCCTCTATGCCCAAATTCGAAAAGCATATTTTCGTTTGCGGCAACCAGAGGCCGCCGGGATCACCGCGTCCCTGCTGCGATCCCGAAGGCCGCGCGGAACTGCAGAAACTGTTCAAGGAAAAGCTGGCAGCGCGCGGGCTCAAGGGAAAGGTACGCGCCAACCAGTCCGGCTGTCTCGATCAGTGCGAGCATGGTCCCAATCTGGTCGTGTACCCGGATGCGGTCTGGTATGGCCGAGTCACGCCGGCCGATGTAGATGAGATTATCGAATCCCACATTCTGGGTGGAAAGCCGGTGGAGAGATTGGTCCTGCCCGATTCCTGCCTGAACACGAATTGCGAGCACCGGCCGCCGAAAGTAGTCCTCAAAAGTAGTTCGACCGGAACGGCGAATCGTCCGGAAATCCGATTACGCGCGCAATGCGCAATGAATGTCAGGCATTGGCTGCCGACGAACGCTGCAATGCGGGATGAGCCGCCAGCCACTCCTCTAAATTCTTATTGAAAGCGGCGGAGGCGTTGGCAAAGCGAATTCCCATGCGCCCCTTTACGTCTCGCCACACCAGTTCAAGCTCGGTGGAGAGGCTGTCCTTCGCATCGGGCAGGACGAACTCGATGCTATGAATCGATGAAGAGGGCAGCGAGCGTCCCACGTTCAGCGCCGCGCCCCCGGCGCTGAGGTTGGTGATGAAAACCAGAGTATCTTCCAGGCCCGCGCCGCGCAGTGTAGCCGGGATGTTGATGGGCGCACGCTGGGTCGCGCGCGCGTCTTCACTCTCGCCCCTCAGTCCAAGCGCGGACTTGATGCCGTTGAGCAACCGGTCCGCAGAAAATGGCCGGTAGAGAACCAGGTGGCTACGCGCACCCTCGGCAATCCCGATGCTGTTCGGCGAAACTGCCAGGACAATTCCGACTGACCGGTCACAGGAGGGCAGGGAATTTGCCTCCGACAGAATGGCGATGGCGCCGGGTGCATCGGCATTGTCCACGATGATGGCGTCAAAACTGGTGTCAGCGATCATGCGCACGGCGTCCTTGGCTTGAGCGCACTGCGACACTTATAATATCCAAGGTTTGCAGGACTTCGCCTGCCAAAGTAATGACTTCGGGGTCGCGCGAGAACAGCAGTGAGTGCAATGCCATGGTCGCCGCACTTTACAACGTCCGGCCCGGAAACCACAAGTTACCGAAGTCGGAACTCGTGTTTGGGGCGTGGCCACAGCGACTTGCAGCGGGGAGCAATGGCAGCTCGCAGGATCGGCTAGGAGCTTTTTGCCGCGAGTTTCCGTGGCGGGATGTTCTGATTCAGTCGAAAGAAGTTATCTGGATCATAGTGCGTCTTGACCGCGACCATCCGCTCCCAGCGTTCGTGGTAGGCCTCGGGCACGCGGTCCTGCTCATCGCCGCTCATGAAATTTACGTACACGCCTGGCTTCATCGCCGGCCGAAGGCGGTTAAAGACTCCACGGATCCAGGAAATGTTGCCGGCATCGCCCGACGGCGTCCGGCCAGTTCGCCAGCAGATTCATGATGAAAGGAGCGCTGCGATCGCCGAATGCGGTTTCGTTGCGGCAACCCGCCCCGCCGCCCCACCCAGATAAGCAAGTTCAATCTGCGTTTCCGATGATGGAATCGTGGCGACCGCCTCCAGCATGCGGTCAATCGTGCTGTCGTCGAGATTGGCGAAATAACCGGATTTGGTGTAATAGCGGCGGCCATGGGGGAAATCAAAATCGGCCATGGTTTGCAGGTTTATGAATGAGATGATCCTGCTGCTCACGGAATCCGGACTACACATGGAGAGCGCTCGCTCGAGATAGGGACGCCCGGCTTCCGGGTCGCCGGTCCAGATCAGGGAACTGCTGGCCACGGGCCGCCCGCGCAGATCAACCGGAACCTTATTCGTGAGCGGGGCAAGACGCAGGTCGATATTCCACTTCAAATCAAGCGGCGCTTCGGCCATGAAGTCTCTCCAGCATTCCAGCAGAGGGCGAATATCAGGAGACAAGCCTTCAGCGAGCACCACTGAGGTAAGCGGATGCAGTTTCACTTCAAATTCCGTTACCACCCCGAAGTTTCCGCCGCCTCCCCGCAAGGCCCAGAATAAATCCGGATTCTCTTTTGAGTTGGCGCGCACGACGGAACCATCGGCCGTCACCAGAGTGAAGCCCTCGACGTTATCGCATGACAACCCGAATCGCCGCGTGAGCCATCCCGTCCCGCCGCCCAGAATCAGTCCGGAAGCCCCGGTGTGAGAGACGACGCCGGAGGGAAACACCAGCCCTGCTTTTTGGGTCGCGGTATCAACCGATCCCAACAGACAGCCCCCTGCTATCCGCGCGCGGCGCGCCTCCGGATCGACCTCGACTTGCCGCATTCTCGACAGATCGATGACCAGGCCGCCATCGCAGGTGCTAAAACCTGCAAGGCTATGCCCTCCACAACGGACGGCGGTAAGGATTCCATGCTCGGAGCCGGCTCGGACTGCGTTTTGCACATCGCTTACGTCCGCGCAGCGCGCGATCAGGCCCGGTGAGCGAGCCACCATGCCATTCCATATGGTGCGCGCGTCTTCGTAGTCGCCATCGCCGGGACGGAGCAGGTCACCTTTGAATCGCCGGCGGAGCGACGAATAAACTTCTTCGCTGGCTGCGATCATCTCGGCTCCTCTGGCGGATTCTCTATACGCCACGTTCGCTGTTGTCCAAAACATGTGATCCAAAATACGTGACCCAGCCTAAAGAGCGTTCTGCCGCCGGCTGCGCAAATAGAAGAGCGAGATGAAACCCAAGAAAACCGAAAATGCCGGAACCGACCATTGCAACCCATCCACAAAGAAAGTTGTTACCGAGATTCCCAAGAAGCAACAGAATGCCAATCACAGTGAATATCGGATGAGCCCGCAGACGCATGGGCAAACTCAATCAGCCGCTCGCGCGTGATTGCCTTGCGAAAACGAAGGTGCGTATTGAGAATCACCAGCCACACGAAGAGCATCCCCGCGACCGCAGTCCCATAAAGCATGAGGAAAGCATTCTTGGGAGCAAAGACGGCGAGCAGGATGGCTGCGATGATCCCGCCGGTTGAGGCCAGCAGCGCGCGATGCGGAACTCCGTTTCGGCTCACTCTTCCTATCCACTCGGGCGCGTAGCCCCCGCGGCCTAACGAAAAAAGCATTCGAGTAGAAAGGTAAAGGTTCGTGTTCACGCTCGATAGCGCCGCCGTGAGCACGACGAAATTCATGATCGCGGCGGCGAAGGGTATATGCGCCGCGGCAAACGCGGTCACAAACGGGCTGCCGGAAAGCGTCGATGAGCCGGCGGTCTGGTTCCATGGAACCATTGTGACCATAATCGCAATCGCCAAAACGTAGAACAAAATAAGCCGCCAGACAATGTTCCGCATGGCGTGCGGAATGGTAACTTCCGGATGCTGGGCCTCGCCCGCGGTGACCGCGATAATCTCCACTCCCATGTAGCTGGTGACGGTGATGGTGAGCGAAAGCCAGACCCCTTTCCATCCCGCCGGGAAAAAACCTCCGTGCTGAGTCAGATTGGCCAGGCCAATCGCCGTGCCGCGAACCAACGCCAAAAATCAAAGCCAGTCCCGCGATGATGAAAGCGACGATGGCGGCCACTTTGATCATTGCGAACCAATATTCAAATTCACCCAGCCGGTTGACCTGCATGGAATTGAGCGCCACCAGCGCGGCCGAGACCAGCACCACCCAGATCCATTGCGGAACATTGGGCAACCAGAAAGAAATGTAAATGCCGGCAGCGGTGACTTCAGCGCCGATGGCGATGATCTGCGCGACTCCGTATGTGGCTCGAACCGAAAAACCCGCCCAGCGATTGAGATACTTCTCCGCATAAACTCCGAACGCGCCCGCGACCGGATGCACGACCGCCATCTCCGCCAGCACATAGGACATGATCAGAGCGATGCCCGCTCCCAGAAGATAGGAAAGAATGACCGCGGGTCCGGCAAGGCGAATGGTTACACTGCTGCCCAGAAACAGACCCACGCCGATGGCGCCGCCGAGCGCCATCATCGTCAGCTGCCTTTGGCCAAGACGCCGGTGCAGGCCTTCCGCTTCAGGCGTGGGAAGCTTGTCACCGGCCTCGACCGCCGAAAGTTGTTGGTCACTCATAACGCGCGGTCAGCTGAATCAATGACCGGTCATTTCGGCCAGCGAGTTTCCGAACCTGCGCACCTCTTCGAACGTGTTGTAGTGCACCAGGGAAGCTCGCACTGCGCCACTCTCTTTGGTGAGCCCCAATCGCTTCATCAGCCGCGGCGAATACATGTGGCCATCGCGTACGCCGATATTTCTGTTTAGCCAGTTCTTCGGTGACTCTGGCCGGCGAAATACCCGGAAGATTAAAGCACAATGTCGGCGTCCTGTGCGCGATCTGGTCTTTCGCGGTCACGCCGTAGACGGTTGCCTTCGCATTGGCAAGACGCATCCAGCATGGCGAGAGAGAGTTGCGCTTCGTAGGCTCGAATGGCCTCCGTCGACGCGACCAGCGCGGCGCGCCGCGAGGTGACGGCAGGGTCGACCAGCCGCCCAAGATTCTCCAGGTAGCGGACGGCGGCATCCATGCCGGCCACGTTTTCGTAGATATAGGTGCCGATCTCCAGCTTGGCAGGCGCAGTGTCAGGCACAAACTCTTCGCGGAAAGTGGGCAGGGCGTTGAGCGCTTCCAGCCGGCCCCAAAGAAATCCCATGTGCGGAGAGAAGATTTTATAACCCGAGCAAACCAGGTAGTCGCAATCGAAGCGCTGAACGTCGATCGGTCCGTGAGGGCCGTAGTGCACGGCATCGACAAACACTTCCGCTCCGACAGCATGAGCTCGCCGGGAGACTTCAGCGATATCGAGAATGGATCCGATTGCGTTCGAAGCCAGGGTGCAGGCCACGATCCGGGTTCGCGCCGAGAGCAGTTCTCCAGGTCTTCGGGATGAAGCCGGCCATCGTCTCGAAAATGCCACCACAGAATCTTCGCGCCTTCGCGCTCCAGGGCCAGCCAGACGGCAATGTTGGCTTCGTGGTCGAGATCGGTCACGATGATTTCGCGGCGGGCGTCTCACCGAGTGATCGTCAACGATTGGCCAATGGCCAGGCTGATGAGGCGCATGAACGAGGTGGCGTTCATGCCAAACGAAATTTCGTCGGGATGCCGCGCGTTCACCAGCAGGGCGACGCTGGCGCGGGCTTGTGAGATCGCCTCGTCCACCTCCTGCGACTGCCGGTAGCGCCCGCCTCGTTGAACGTTGCGGTGAAGAAGATGGTTGGCAACCGCGTCCAGCACGGTCTTGGGTGACTGTGCTCCGGCTGCATTGTCGAAGAAAATGAACCCGTCTTGCAGCGCGGGAAATGCGGCTCGAGTCTGGTCTATAGGGAACTCTGCCATGGTCCGGATGATATACCGGCCGAATGTCCTGATCTTATGGGACCTGCTACATGTATGCTCAGTGCCGACTTCGATCCGAAAGCGGAAGCCGGGCTCCAAGGCGGAGAACTGGTAGGCGCGGCAGGAATTGAACCTGCAACCGTCGGATTAGAAATCCGATGCTCTATCCGTTTGAGCTACGCGCCCTCAACAACTTGTCGTCGTACCACTCGACCATTTCGATCGAATTTCTTACTGCTTCTCCCAAGTGATCATCGGTAAGGTTGAGTTCCAGCACGTTCCGGCCCGCCCCGCCCAGTCGCCGTCACTGGTGTCGCCATAGGCGTAGCGATCTGCAACCTGCCTAGGTTTTCCAGGAGGGTACTCCCATTCAGCAGCAGAATCAGCATGGATGATCGAATCCCTTACTGTGACCAATTCCTCAAAAAATTCTAATTTAACCGGCCCTTGACCAAGCTTGCCATTGAGCAGCCGTAGCTGCCTTAACAGGGTCTGAGGTTTCTCGTTCGGAAAAGTCTGCCTCGCCAGGTTGTTAATCCAATGCTGAAGCCTTGTGACGATGCCCACTAGTGCGAGATTTCTGTGGGCTTTGCGTAGCTCTTCGTAGAAGTTTGAGTGATAAGAAAGTATTGAGCGCACAGTCTCCGGATCGTCGCCCTGTAGGCTTTCAGCCATGTGGGCTAACATCTCTTTTCTTGGCGCGCGATACCTTCCAACGCGATTTGATGATTTGCAGTAACTAGGCTCCACAGCTCGAACCCAAATGGATGCGGAAGTTCGACAATGGTTCCAGCCGCGCTTACTTCAGCATTTTCCTGCATGACATATTTTACTCCGGCTCGCGCTTTAGCAGCTTTGGCTGAAGAGTAAAATGACGAAAATGGGCGGGTCTATGCAAAGCAGCGTGAGTGCTCCCATCCGACTGTGAGGGGCAAATTAGCTATGTCGACAAAAATGGTCTAAGTGGCGGTTGTTTCCAGATCCTCGTCGATGCGGAATTCTTGTGGCCCCTTTTGGCCCGGGTTGCTACGAACTTCGTAATGGGAGACGGTTGACTCTTTAAGGTAGAAGCCTCCATGTGGCCCACCGTATGACTTCCTTGTTGCCGCGTGATCTTGGGTGCAGCGGACGGAAGAATAAGAGAAAAGCCTCTGTGTTCTTGAGCATTTGGGCAAGATTGAGTATCGAACGTTGGCTTGCGCTACTGGAGCTGAAGCCATGGCCGAGGAAGGAAAACTACGCTCCCAGAGGTCGAAGTACGAGCACCAGGATTAAGAATCGCCGACTGGGCCAGGGTCCTGGCCTTCCATGTCCATTCGTGTCCCCATCGACACTTCTCCGGCACTGCGCACGGTGATATCGTTCCATTTATAGCGTCCCCCCGAGATGAAGTACTTGCCTCGCATCGGCTGCGATTTTTTCCGGCTCTGGTTGCTGGCGGGAGTGCTGGGCCCCGGTCTCTGCCTGGCACAGTCGCCACCGGCCAAACCCAAGCACGGTTCTATTGACGCGGCGGCGATTGTGCGCTCAGTCAAAGTGATATCCGATTCGCAAGGTCCCGCGGTTGAGATTGTCACCAGTTCCAGCCAGCCCTTGAATCCTACGGTCGAAAGCATCGAGAGCCCGCCACGGCTGGTGATCGATCTTCCCAACACCCGCTTTCATCTGCCGGATAAACGGTTTGCC
Organism: Terriglobia bacterium; assembly: GCA_963812465.1. Taxonomy (GTDB): domain Bacteria; phylum Acidobacteriota; class Terriglobia; order Terriglobales; family Acidobacteriaceae; genus JAIQFF01. The sequence goes on along the minus strand of CAWEVE010000004.1, from coordinate 57,704 downwards.
GGGGACTCAGCCCAGGTCGCGGATGTGCGAGTGAAACAATTCCAGGACTCGCCGCCGGTGACGCGCGTGGTGGTGGATCTGCTCCATTCCGTGGGATACAGCACGGATGACACCGGCCCGCGGTTGCTGGTGCGGCTGCATCCCATGGCTGAGGCCAGGCAGATAAATCTGGAGCCGCCCTCGGTGACGGCCTTCACAAAGGGTGTTCAGCCGGCCGCCGTGGCGGTGAGCCCGGGAAATTCAGGAGTGGTGGTGGAAGCGGGCAGCCGGCTTGCCGGCGACTCCACCGTGACTGCCGGGCAAGACACTACGATTCTGCATCTGACGCGTGGAGGCGAGGTGCGGGTCTGTCCGGGGACCACTCTTTCCGTGACGACTTCGCAAAACGGCAGCGACTTGATGCTGGGCATGAGCACTGGCGCCCTCGAGGCTCGTTACACCCTGAGCAGCTCAGCCGATTCAGTGCTGACGCCCGACTTCCGCATGCTGCTGGAGGGCCCGGGCGAATTTCACTTCGCGATCAGCGCGGATACGCGGGGCAACACCTGCGTCCGCGCCCTGCCGGGAAACACGGCTTCGGTAGTGGTTTCAGAATTAATGGGAGACGGTACGTATCGGGTGAAGTCGAGTGAGCAGGTGGTCTTTCACTCCGGAAGGCTGAATCTGATCGATGCGACGGTGCCTGAGAATTGCGGCTGTCCGCCGCCAGCTATTCCGGCGATGCGGGCATCGGCTGAGCCGGTACCCACAGTTTCCGAGAAAGATCTTCCTCCCGTGGTGCATCTGGCGCAACCTGGAGACGCAGCCAAGCCGGCGACGCCCGCAGAGCCAGCTTCGGGCATGCCCACTCCCGGGGCTCCGGCTTCGCAGGCGGCTGTCACCGCAGCCTCCGAAAGCGCCTCATTGCCCGCGCCTGAGCCGAGTGCGCCTCATGTGCAGGTAGAGGCTCCGTTTGTCTTCCGGGCCGCGGACTTGCCGGCCTCAGCGCCCAATCTCCAGGCTGGAGCGCGTGCCAATGTCGCGCGCGAACCTTCAGGCACCCGTGCTCATGATCGCGGAGCCGCCGGAGCACAAGGGAGTGCTGGGCAAGATGAAAGGCTTTTTCTCGGGGCTGTTCAGGTAGGGCGGCGTCAGATTTCAGGCGTCAGCTTCAGGCGTCAGACTTCTGGGGCGGCGTGACCGCGAGCGGTGAGTGAGCGCCGCCAGGAATATCTCCCAGCCGAGCAGCACTACAACTCTCCCACTCATCAGCCGCTTATCAATCCGAAGTCCCGAAGGCCGAAGTCGGCTAACGCCGCATGGCTTTGGCCAGGGGCGCGACTCTTTCCCGGACCTCGTCGGCGATTTCGGCGCCACGTTCCATGGCTTCTTCCGCAAATTCTTTAGCCTCGTCGGTCCAGTCTTCCACCGTTTCCCTGGCAGTTTCGAGTTTTTTGCGAAGATCTTTTCTCAGCAGTTTGCCGGCCTTGGGCGCGAGTAGCAAGCCGAGCAGGGCGCCGGCCCCTAACCCGATCAGCAGAAACGTCACGGCGGCTCCGGCGGTGTTGCCGCTATCGGAAGGCTCATATTTTCCAATGCGCATAAAATATCCTTTCAAATTCGATTTCGTTTTTGCGTTGCTTGTCTTGTCCGGTCCAGATTTTATCCGGGCGCGAGCTTTAATTTATTCTTGACCCTGTTTTCCAGCTCTATCTTAGACGCCGGTTCGCGGTTGGAGGCTTTCTTTTCAGGTTATTTCTTCGTAACCGCTTCCGGTTCAGTTCCCAAATCAGCTCAAGCCCGTGTAAAATATGGAGTTGAGTCCTCGTATCCGGCGGAACATGTGGCCTGCCCGGCTGCGGTCGCCGTTGATCGAAACAACGTTCGTCGACACAAGGTTAATCGAAAAAAGCTAATCGAAATAACGTCAATCGAAAATAGCGCGTCATTTCCAAGGAGAGTTACCCAGCAATGGCTATCCCTGCCACGCAGCTTCGCCCCGGCATGATCATCAAGCACAACAACGATCTGCACTCCGTTTTCAGCGTCGAGCACCGCACCCCGGGCAACCTGCGCGCCTTCATCCAGGCCAAGCTGCGCAACCTGCGGACCGGCGCCATGTTCGAGCATCGCTTCCGTTCGCCCGATCCCATCGAGAAGATCAATGTCGATGAAGTCGAAATGGAATTTCTCTACGCCGATGGAGACAGCTACTACTTCATGGACACCACCAACTTCGAGCAGACCCATCTGTCCAAGGAAATCTTGGGCGATGCGGTCGATTATCTGATTTCCAATCTGCAGATCAAAGTTGAATTCTTCGACGGCAAAGCGGTTGGCATCGAACTGCCGCAAACCGTGGAGTTGACCGTCGTCGAAACCGAGCCGGGACTGAAGAGCGCTACCGCTTCGAGCGTAACCAAGCCGGCCAAGACCGAGACCGGGTTGGTCGTGCAGGTTCCGCCGTTCATCAACGAAGGTGAAAAGATCCGGGTGGACACGGCGGAAGGCGCGTATCTGTCTCGGGCGTAAACGGCCTTTGTCATCCTGAGCGGAGCAGGCACGTTCGCTTTGCGAACGTTCCTGCGGAGTCGAAGGACCCCTACTCAATGCACTGCCGGCCGCTTTCGAGCTCATAGGGATCTTTCGACTGCGCAGCTGCTTCGCTTCGCGAAGCAGCCACTCCGCTCAAGATGACAGTGGCGGGAGATAGATGACAGATGGCAGGAGAAATAAAATCTTCTGAAGCCACCACTCAGGCCCGCCGCTTTCTGGTTCGCGGGCGCGTGCAGGGCGTGGGTTTTCGCTGGTTCGTGGAGCGCGAGGCGCATGTTCTCGGCATTGCGGGCTGGGTGCGCAATAATGCCGACGGCAGCGTCGAAGTTCTGGCCATGGGATCGCGGGAGCAACTGCTGGGGCTGAGGTCGCGTTTGCGCCAGGGCCCGCGCGCCGCCCGCGTCGATGACGTCGAGGAAGTCGAGACCAAGCCGGTTGCCGGACTTACAGCTTTTCGCATCGAAGGAGCCTGGTAAATGTCGAACTCTGCGCCGCAGCCGACCGCTCTCAACTGCGAGCCTCTGAAAAAATTGATTCGCGAAGTCCCGGATTTTCCCAAGAAGGGCATTCTCTTCTACGACATCACCACGCTGCTCAAGGACAAGACCGGATTAGCCACGCTGATCGATGCCCTGGCGGAACACTACATCAAGCAGGATGTTGACCTGGTGCTGGGCATGGAAGCGCGCGGATTCATCTTCGCCCCTGCGCTCGCCTATCGGCTCAATGCAGGCTTCGTTCCGCTGCGTAAACCCGGCAAGCTCCCGGCAGCCACCGCGAAGTTCGACTACGCGCTCGAATATGGCACCAACACTCTGGAGATTCACCGGGACGCGATCGAGCGAGGCCAGCGCGTTCTGATCGTAGACGATCTGCTGGCCACCGGCGGCACCGCCAGCGCGACCGCCAAGCTCGCCAGTTCACTGGGCGCGGAAATTGCAGGACTGGGTTTTGTGGTGGAGCTGGATTTTCTCAAAGGGCGGGAAATGCTGCAGGGATACGACGTGTTCTCGCTGCTGCATTACGAAAAGTAATGTAGGCGCGAGCGTCCTCGTCCGTGCGGGCTCCGAACAAATGTCGAGCCATCTGCCCAAGTTTCCAAATTCCCGATCGTGCCCTCCCTCGATGTCCCCTTCCCGGAACCTGGGTGATCCGCATTGTTGGCGATCGAAGCTCGGTATTCAAAACGACATGCGATGATTCCGGGAAGGGCACGACTTTAGTCGTGCCGCCGGAATTCGAGCCCGGGTCGCGCTTCAGCGCCTGCGGTTGGCTGTTCGCGCTGGCGCCTGATCGCGGTCGAGAGAAGCCAGCCTCACGGCTGAAGCCGCGCACCTTCATAGCATTCGGGGCGGCACGACTGAAGTCGTGCCCCTACCGGGTGCCGTCCCAAAATTTGTGGCGATCCTGCACGAGCGGGACGCTCGCGCCTACATATCCGCGGCTACTTCTTCGCTTCTTTGGCGGCGTGACGGGCGGCGCGCTCTTGCAGCGCTAGAGTGACCACGCGCAGCATGTCGTCCCAGGGCGCGGGTTTGCCCGTCCAAATCTCGAACTGGCGCGCCGCCTGGTGGACGAACATCTCGATGCCGGGAATCACTTCCGCGCCGCGCTCCCGGGCCAGTTTCATGAGGCGGGTTTCCGGCGGATCGTAAATCATGTCGAAGAGATAGCGCGTGTTGATCTCGTTTTCATTCAGCGGAGACTCGCGCGTATTCCCCATGCCGACGGGCGTCGCGTTGATAATCACGTCGAAGGTAAGTTTCTTCAGGTCGGCACGTTTGGCGATTCGGGCTCTGGCCTGATGAGCCAGCTTTTGAGCCGGACCGGCGGTGCGATTCAGAATGTAAACCTCAGCGCCGCGCTCTTTAAGTCCAAATACGGCGGCTCGTGCGGCGCCGCCCGCGCCCAAGAACCAGAATCTTCGCTTTTTCGAGCGTGATCCGCTGTTCCAGGGGACGCACCACCCCTGCGGTGTCAGTGTTGAATCCGTAAAGCTTGCTGTCCTGCGCCCGGACAACCGTGTTGCACGCGCCGATCTTCGTGGTGTGCGAATCGGTGTTATCGAGGTGCTTGAGGATGGCTTCCTTGTACGGCATGGTGATGGAGAGGCCGTGAATCGGTATGTCACGCACGCAGGCCAGCAGATCCTTCAGAGTCTTGGCGTGCAGGGCGAGATAGACCCCATTCACATTCTCACGGCGCAGCGCCGCGTTCATGATGGCGGGCGAAAGTGAATGCGCCACCGGGTCTCCGGCCACGCCGTAAACCCGGGTGGCGGCGTCCACCTGTTCGATGCGATAGGTGCTGCGCAATTCCTGCGCGGTGACCTGGCCGGGCGCAGTCTTCTCGTCGGGACTGACCGAGGCAAAAGTGAAAACGCTGCCCGCCCGCACTCCCAGCACCCGGCTGATGATCCCTTGCTCTCCCATGCAGATCCCGACCAGGGAATGCCGGTCGCCATACTTCTCCAGAAACTTCATCATGGTGACGTTGTCGTAGAGAGTGGTGGCGGTGCCGACGATCTTGTAGAAGTCGGCGGGAGTGGTCAGCATCTTTTCGAGCGTCGATTCCAGATTCTTGGTGCCCCGGAAATCGTGGTAGGAGAGGATGAGCGCCGAATGCGAACGCAGGCGCTGCACCTGTTCCGGCTTGCACTTGGACGCACTCTGCAATTCGATATCGACCAGCTGACAGCCCGAGGCTGCAGCCTTCCCCAGAATGTCCAATTGAGTTGCCAGCGAGCCCTGGAATTTGCCTCCGCTGGCGGCACGGCGGCAGGTAGCGATCGCCATTACGTGCGGGTTGTATTCCATCAGGCGCTTGATCTTGGGGAGCGCCAGCGCCGGACGGGGAAGGTAATCTAACCTGAACTCCAGAAAGGTGTTATCCCGGATCAAGGCTTCGGCCTTGTCCACCAGCGCGGTAGGATCAGTGTCGGTGACCGCCACGCACACCCGGGGAAGCCGCAAGGGCCGGAACCTGGCGATATAGTTGTTAGGGGCAGCGCTCATCGTCATCAGGGAACGAGAATCGGGGAACGAGTCGGGATATTACAGGCGCGTAATTGCAGATGCAACAACGGATTATCGAATTTTCCCCGTCCCAAACTTTTTAACGTACCCGCGATAACACCAGCGTAACCTTGACCGGCCCTCCCCATCTTGTTACTGTCCGGCTTGAAAGCCCTTCTATTTGCTGAAGTTAGCGGGAGAAAGCCGGTCCGGGCCCCGGCCTCGATTTCGGAGGTAACATGAAGAAAACAGGACTGTTGCTGTTACTGTGTCTGGTCATGGCGGTAGCGGCGACTGCGCAGCAGGCCGATTCTGCGTCGGCCGACCAGGCTGCCCCTCAAAATACGCTGTTGACGCTGGGAACCTTTCCCATCGAGCGCGTCCAGACCCCTACCGCGGCTGATTTGTATTGCGGCGGTTTTGTCAGCAAGGACCTCGAACCGAACGCGAATTTCGTGGCCGGCGGACTGGAAAGCCCCAACACCACTCTGTTTGCGAGGAACGACACCATCTTTCTGGCGGGCTCGGGCTACCAGACCGGCCAGCAGTACGAGATCGTTCGCGAACTCCGGGATCCGAATGAGTATGAACTGTTCGCCGGACAACGCGCCATGCTGAGGGCGATGGGCCAACCCTATGCCGAATTGGGCCGGGTTCGTATCGTCGATACCCGCGGCAAGATGGCGGTTGGGCACGTTGAATTCAGCTGCGAATCGATGGTTCCTGGAGACATCGCCATACCGTTTGCGGAAAAGCCCGCAGTCAGTTTCCATTTGCCCGAGCGCTTTGACCGCTTCATGCCCAGCAATGGCAAGGCCAGCGGACGCATCGTGATGGCCAAGGATTTCGATCTGCTCCTGGGAACGGGCGCGAAAGTGTACATCAACGTAGGCGGCAATCAGGGAGTCAAAGTGGGCGACTACTTCCGGGCAGTACGGTCCTACGAGGCCGACCTGCGCGATCCGGTTGATTCACTTTCCTTCAAAGCCGCTACCTCCGACGACACCCAGAAGCGGCCACCGTCGATCGAAGGACACATGTTCGCCAAGACCAAGGGACCGTTGATCCACGTAGCCGATATGCCGCGCCGCGCGATGGGAGAAATCGTGGTGATTAACGTCACTCCCACCACCGCCACCGGCATGCTCGTGTTCGCTCTGGAAGATGTCCACGTTGGCGATCACGTGGAACTCGACGAGCAGTAGATCCTGTTTTTAACAAGAGATTCAGGGAGGCTTTGGCCTCCCTGATTTTTTTGCGGAAAGCGCGGGCGAGTCGCCCGCGACCACATGGTCTGTGCTACTGGTCTGTGCTACTTCTCTGGTTGGTCGCCGAAGACTTCGGCGGTGAAGGCTTCCAGCTTTGCGCCGCTCCGCCACGCGTCCGTGGGTAACCCGGCTTTCTTGCAGGTCTGTTCCAGGAAAGTTACCCGATCCCATCCGTGCTCGAGCGGCACTTGCGGCAGCAAGAGACCGCGATGCGGCCCCATGCTGACCAGCAGGCCATGACGTCCGATTTCGATGGCTTCCGGCTGAATGGGTTCAGGGATAGAGAGAACGCTGAGCGAGACTTTCAGGTCGGGAGCTTCGATTCGAGTCACCGGCGGGAAACGCGAATCGTCAAAGGCTGCGCCCCGCGCGCTTTCCGCGACCGTGCGATAGAGAGAACTCACGGGAAATGCGTAGCCCACGCAACCCCGCAGATGGCCGCGATAGTACAAAGTGGTGAAAGCGCCGCGAGGCTCCGCCAGATGCGGGGAAGGCGGAGTAAGCGACAGGGTGCTCCGTTCCAGTGCAGCCGCGATGGCGGCATGAGCCAATTGCAAGAGCAGCGTACGTTCCTGCGGAGAAAATTCGTTGGGTTGGGCGCCTCGATGGTCGGACAGTGGACGCGGAAAAATCAGGTAGCGGGCACATCTCGCTTCCTCCGCCGGCTTAGGACGAAGGCGCGGCGACGGCGTTTCACCACGTGCCGGTCGATCTTTGACCAGAAGGCGGCAAAGTAATCTATCGCCGACGCCATCGAAAGAAAAACCATGAACCAGATGGAAACCAAAGCAATCCAGTGAACCGGGAATATATAAGGTCCCACCGGCCACTCTTTCCAGCGATGGTCGAGAATGACGGCCACCACGGAAACAATCTGCACCAGCATCTTGAACTTGCCCAGTTCGCTGGCCTCGATGGTAAAGCCTTCAGAGGCGGCGATCGAACGCAGGCCGCTGACCAGAAATTCACGCGCGATAATCACTACCGCCACCCAGGCAGGAACCAGGCTGGGATTAAATTGCACCAGCGTGATGAAAGCCGCTGCGATCAGGAGTTTGTCGGCCAGGGGGTCGAGCAACATGCCCATGGTCGTTATCTGGCCGCGACGGCGCGCGAGATATCCGTCAATGCCGTCAGTGATCGAGGCGGCGATAAACAAAGCCGAGGCCAGCAGTTCCTGTTCGCCGGAAAATGCCCGAAAGTGATTGGTGGAAAGCAGCCAGATCAGCAGCGGAATGCTGAAGATGCGGGTCAGCGTGATGGAGTTGGGCAGATTCACCGCAGGCACGGGCCGCCAGCCGGCAAGTGGGGAGCTGGCAACGGTTAATTATCCTCCACCCCTAATGGCGAAAGCAATGAAAGTAGGTGGTTCGGAGCAAACAAAAGTCTACTCCCGCCAGACCGAAGGACGTGGCCCGTCTATAAGTGAGCTCCGGTGCTATGCGTCCGTGCCGGTCTTGCCCAAGCCTTTGAGCATGCCCAGTCCAGCCTCGAGCATGGATGAAGTCGATGTCGAACCAGCAGCCTGCGGAAGCTGTCCGTTGGGTGTGAGCTTGTCGATAAGCATGGGCAGCAACTGCGCCAGATGAGAACTGGCGGCGTCCGGCGAAATGCCAGCCTTGGCGGCAAGTTCCTTTACCTGTTCACTTCCCAGAACGTGCTGAATCTGATCCGCGGAAATGGGCAAGTTTTGTCCCGTGCCAACCCACGAAGTGACCAGGCTGCCGAGACCTTTGTCGTGAAACTGTTGCAGCAGTCCGGAAAGCCCGCCGGGCTGGTTATTGAGCATCTGCACGACGATGGAAGCCATCGGATTTGAGCTATTCGACAGCATGCCGCTCAGTTCCTTACTTGCCATATCTTCCAGAAAACTCATAACGCCTCCAAAACATTTGCCGATTATGAAAATTCGGTACGAATTGATGGAACTACAAAGTCGCCAGGAGCCGAAACTCCTGGCGCTGCTTCCTGAACTACTTTTGCTTGGCGATGATCATGTCCTTGATCTTGGCATAGGTGGCTGCGGGAATAACCTTCTTGCGGGTCAAGTCGGTCTTCTTCGCGTAAGGACGGCCGTCAATGATCTTTTGCGAGTATTTTTCCCCGATGCCGGGAAGCGCATCCAGTTGGTCCTTGGTGGCGGAATTGATGTCCACGAGATCGGCCGACGGAGCAGCCATGGCAGAGTCGGTCTTGGCTGCTTTGGAGCTCTTGGTGGTGCTGGACTGCGCCGCAGCCATGCCGGTGAACAGGGCCAGGGCGCAAAGTGAGAGCAGAAGTTTAGCGACGATATTGCGTTTCATGGAATCTCCTTAGTCCTTTTCGGATGCTTTGTAGCCGGCCGCTTTGGCGTCGGCTTCACTCATGAATTTCCCGGTCTTGGTTTTGCCGTACCAGCGGCCACCCTTGTGATATACGCCGCTGTCAGTGTTGACCCAGACCATGCCGCTCGACTTGGCGGATGCGATTTGAGGATCGGAAGCTGCGCCGGTAGCTGCTGCTTTGCTGGTCTTGGGAGCCGACGCCGCGGGCGCCATCGAATTGGAAGGAGCCGCCATGGAGTTGGCCGGAGCTGCGGCCGGAGCCGTTGCGGATGCGGTATGGCTTGCCGGAGCCGGGCTGCTGGCGGGCGCCGCGGCGGAAGTGCCGGAATCCATTTCAGACTTTTTGCTCTTGCGGGTTTTCTTGGCCGGAGCAGCGGTCGTGTCCGTGGTAGCTGTCGTAGCCGCCGGAGCTGCGGCGGGCGTAGCGGGTGTTGCACCGGAATCCGCAGCCGCCTTCTTGCTCTTGCGAGTCTTCGTGGCCGGGGTTGCCGTAGTGTCAGTAGATGCGGTGCTGGTGGCGGCCGCATCAGCGCCCGCGGCTTTCTTGCTCTTGCGGGTCTTCTTGGTGCCGGTATCGGTAGCAGTGGTCGAAGTATCGGTCGTTGCCGCTGCGCTGTCGGCCGATGTGGCCTTCTTGGACTTCTTTGTCTTCGTAGCCGGGGTCGCCGTGCTATCGGTTGCTGCCGCGGCCTGATCGTCGGTCGCAGTCGCCGCAGCTTTCTTCTTCTTCTTTTTCTTCGTAGTCGTGGTTTGATCGTCCGTGGAGCTCGCGGCCTGCGGGCTGGCCAGGGCGGAAATCCCGGACAGAACGAACAACATGCAGAGCGCCATCATCCACGTACTTAGCCTGGTTTGCAGTCTGCTCATGATTTCCTCTCTCGTCCGGCTTAATCGCCGCTTCCATAACAACGCTGAAGTCAACCCTCAAGGTGTCCGGGGTCTTCCCGGCCTGCCGGCGGGGGCAACATAATGACACTTCAACCATCAGGGTCAACTCGGGAAAACGCAATTCGGAAGGGCTTGAAAGCGGACTCTTTGGCGTCACGCCGGGCTGGAGCGCCTCCGTCAATCGATGACAGACTCTTAAGATGATGACCAGCAGAGCGGCGCGAACTCCAGTTCCTTTGAAACTCGTCGGCGATCAGGCGTAGATGCCGCGTTGGCGAACCGTGTAGGCCACGCGGTCGATGGCCAGCATATAGGCGGCGATGCGGTTATTCACGCCGTGTGTCTCAGAGAAACGGACCACATCTTCAAACGCGGTCTTCATAATATGTTCGAGTTGCTCGTTGACGACCGATTCTTTCCAGAAATATCCCTGGCGGTCCTGCACCCACTCGAAGTAAGAGGTGGTAACGCCGCCGGCATTGCACAGAATGTCGGGGATCACGAAGACGCGCTTGTCGGCCAGAATGTCATCGGCGGTCGCCGTGGTTGGGCCGTTGGCGCCTTCGGCGAGAATTTTGCACTTCACCCGGTCGGCGTTCCGGCTGGTGATCTGGTTTTCGGTGGCGGCCGGAATCAGGATTTCGCAATCGGAGACCAGCAATTCGGCTGGATCTTCCTGCTGCGCTCCTTTGAAGCCCTGAACCGTACCGTTGCGTTGCCGGTACTCCCACAGCGCATCCACGTCGATTCCGTTCTTGTTTACCAGACCGCCATCGACCTCGACGATGCCGATCACTTTGTAGCCGGCTTCGGCCATCAGGCGCGCCGCGTTGGAACCGACGTTGCCGAAACCCTGCACGATGACGCGCGTGGACTCGGGACTCAATCCGAGTTTCTTCACCGCCTCGTCGCACACGATCATGATGCCGCGGCCGGTAGCTTCCCGCCGGCCACGCGACCCACCAATATTGATGGGTTTTCCGGTCACGACAGCGGTCACGGTCTGGCGCATGTGCATGGAGTAGGTGTCCATCATCCAGGCCATGGTCTGCTCGTTGGTGTTCATGTCGGGAGCGGGAACATCTTTTTCCGGGCCGATGAACTCCACCAATTCCGCGGTGTAGCGGCGGGTCATTCGTTCCAGTTCGCCCTGGGACATCTTGTGGGGATCGCAGATCACTCCGCCCTTTGCGCCGCCGAAAGGAATGTTGACCACGGCGCACTTCCAGGTCATCCAGCTGGCCAGGGCTCGAACTTCATCCAGAGTGACGTCGGGAGAGTAGCGCAGGCCGCCTTTGGCGGGACCGCGGGCGATGGAGTGCTGCACCCGAAAGCCGGTAAAGACCTCAAGATGGCCGTTATCCATCATGACCGGAATATGCAGGATGATTTCGCGAGTGGGATACCGCAGGACCTTCATTAAACCCTCGTCCAGGTTCAACTTCTGGGCCGCATAGTCAAAACGGGCGGCTTGCGCCTCCCAAGGGTTGATCTCCTGTTCGAGGGAAATGGTTTTCAATGCCATGGCGGTCTCCGATGCTGCGGTCAGACGGTAAGATGCTGGCCGGCGCCGGGGGATACATCCCGGAGTGGGCGGGCAAACGTTCAAAGTATATGCAGGGCCGGGGCGGGGAGGCAAGTTACGGGGTGGCTACCTGTATCCTCCTTTTGGTGGCTCGTGACTCACATTAGTTGAAATTTATCCGTTGGCCCCTGCGGCTTCGCTCTTACGAATGAAAACATCAGCGATAAGGTTGAACCGAGCTCAAGTTTCGTATTTGCTGACAGTGAGTTTACGTTGTCCTGAAAGGAACATCGAAACTGCACTCTCCGATCCGAATTGGGGAATCAGGTCACGCTGCGTAGACCCTGCCGTTCAATGAGGAAACGTACGACAGAATACCGGGTCAGCCCCCGGGATTGGGTAATGTTCCCGCTCATAGCGTTCCACCAGCAGAGTCAGAAGATCGATTGCCTCCAATTCAGGAGTGGAAGGGTTTTCCAGAGCCGTCAGGCGGAAAAGGGCTTCCGTATATGCTTCAAGTTCCTCGTCATTGTGTATGACACGAGGAGCACCGCGTGAGATCATTTCCGCCGGGTCTGCAAGAATGCGCTCATTTTGTTCCATACCTCCGTCCCAGTTGCTGGGATTATCGTACTGCTGTGCGTCAAAAAGGATCGGATGTAGACGTGCCCTTTCGTCTGTTTTTCATCCGTCGTCTTTGCATAGTGGATGCGGTGATAAGCCGCGTGTTATTCACGGATATTAATCATAGTCATCTACAGCGGCATCCTTGAACGTGTTGCGAACTTCCGAATTGTGCCATCTACGTCTGACGAGCCCGTCCACGCTGCTATTTCGTTCGCGGCATCTGGGTAGTCTCGCTCGCTTCACTCGAAGGCTTACGCGTAACGTATGACCCGGCCCGGCTACGTCACAAATGGTGAAGTTGCAAACGAGCTCTGACGCTGACGATATGGCTTATTTTCAACCAGTTTATGACCTCGCGGACGAAGCTTGATGCAAACGCGAAGGCCTCGAAGTCGAAATGACGTGCCATCGTTGAGACGACTTTGTTCTGCAGATAGCGAATTCTTTCGTCACGCCGACGAACCCTAATGCTGCCGGCTGTCGAATTCTCTATAGGGGCCTTCGACTGGCGAAGTTCGCGCAGCGAAGCACCGCTCTCGCTCAGGATGACGCTATAGCTTGATCTCCATCCCCTCCGCCGCCGCCCGCACCTTGGGATAGTGGTCACGGGCTTGCTTGACCACTTTGTCGATGCAGGCGTCGTTGTGGTCGGGGTCGTGGTGAAAGAGAATCAATTCCTTGGCGCCGCTTTCCATCACTACGTTGATCGCCTCGCGCCAGTGGCTGTGTCCCCAGCCGCGTTTGCGGGCTTCGTATTCTTCGGGAAGATACTGGGCGTCGTAGATCAGCACGTCGGCGCCGGCGGCGAGCTTGCGCACATTTTTGTCGAATAGCGGATCGCCGGGTTCGTTGTCGGTGGCGTAGACCAACACGCCATCTTTGGTCTCCAGGCGATATCCCATGCAGCCCTGGGGGTGATTCAGCCACATGGCTTCGACGGTGACGTCCATCCAGTTGCACTCTGCCCTGCTCCAGGTTGTGAAAGCCGCGCTGAGCCTTCATCTCGCTCATGTCCACCGGGAAGTAGGGCGCGGCCATCTGGTCCTCCATCACCCGTTTCAGGGTGCGGGTACGGCTGGAAGAGTGAAAGGAAAAGGAGTTCTCCGGATTGTCGTAAAGCGGGGAGAAGAACGGGATGCCCTGGATGTGGTCCCAATGGAAATGAGAAACCAGAATGTGGGCGTTAATGGCTCGGCCTTCGGACTCGCGCTGAAGTTGCTGCCCCAGCGAACGGAATCCGGTGCCGCAATCAAAGATAAAGAGCTGGTCGTCCAGGCGAACTTCGACGCACGAGGTATTCCCTCCGTACCGCAGATTGTCGGGCTGGGGAGTAGGCGTCGATCCGCGCACGCCCCAGAACTTGATGCGCATACGCCCCCGCTGAGCGAATTTGGCCTGAACCAGTCATCTTCCAACGGCTGGGCGACATCCGTCAATTCATTCGCTGGTTACTCTCGACTCGGTTTTTGGTCACCTTCATGCGGATGCCGTGCCTGGGGCGGAGGGTGATTCCGGGTTGCGGAGTGACGGGATGGCCAGGAACCAGATTCAACTGAAATCGCTGTGCGATTGTCGCCAGGAGCAGAGTGGCCTCCATCATGGCGAAAGAAGCGCCGATGCACAGGCGGGGTCCGCCGCCGAAGGGGAAGTAGGCGAAGCGGGGAAGCTTTTGAGTCGCTTCGGCGGTCCAGCGGTCCGGATCGAATTGCTCGGGACGCTCAAAGAAACGCGGATCGCGGTGCATGATCCACGGGCTCATGACCACGTTCGCGCCTACAGGAAGCCGGTAGCCGCCGACTTCGATCTCTTTCGCGGTGGTGCGGGCGAGGCTCCAGGCCGGCGGATACAAACGCATGGATTCCCTGACAACTTTATCCGTATATGGCAGGCGAGCCATGTCTTCGAGTTGAGGCGTTCGCCCTGCGAGAACCGCGTCTAATTCCTGGCGCAGTTTGTGCCCGGCTTCAGGATGCTGGCTAAGCAGATACAAGGTCCACGACAAAGAGACGGCTGTGGTCTCATGCCCGGCGAGCAGGAAAGTCATGATCTCATCGCGCAACTGGCGATCACTCATGGCGCTGCCGTCTTCGTCGCGAGCGGCCATGAGCATGGAGAGCAGGTCGCCGGTGTCCTCGCCGCTGGTGCGGCGTTGCTGAATGATCCGGTCCACGATTGCATCCAGTTCCCGCACCGCGCGTTTCATCTTGACCAGCGCCGGGAGCGGAAGGTGACGCAGCGGGGGAGGCATGATCATGCGCAGCCCCGAAGTGTGGCGCATCAACAGGTTGAGCGCCGACGCAACTTTTTGCGCGTCCTCGCTCACCTCCACGCTGAACAGCACTTTGGCCACGATGCGCATGGTGAGCTGCATCATTTCCTGATGAATGTCGCGGACGTCGCCGTCCTGCCACGTCGCCAACATTTCCTCCGAGTGCGCGCCCATGGTTCGTCCGTAGGAGGACAGCCGCTCCCGATGAAATGCAGGCTGGCACAGCCGCCGTTGGCGTTTCCATTCGGAACCTTCGCTGGTGAGCAGGCCTTGGCCAAGAAACCAGCGGCTGTTCTGGATCACTTTGTCCTTGGCAAAATTCTGCGATTGCGATATCAGCACGGTTTCGATCAGGTCCGGATGGTTCAGGAAGTACACATGAATCCAACCCGCGCGGTAATAAAAGATGTCGCCGAAATCGCGCGCCCAGCGCGTGAAGACAGCGAGCGGATCGGCCCCAAGCAGGGGGAAATTGCCCGACAATGAAGCGGGGACGAGGGCCGGGGGGACGACGAATGGCTGGCATGGAGAAGTGTTGAGTGCGTCTGATCTTGATTCTACAAGGTTCTGATTGGCGACCGACGGCGCAGTGCGTCATCCGCTGCACGCCAGATCCGTCGCAGACTTCGGGTTGACGCCTGAGCGAGGGAACTTGCAGGACGCAACCGGGCCACTCGTCCGAAGCGCCTTGCTTTCTGAAGTCCTTCTCTATAATGACTGCACCCATGCTTCGTCCCGATTACAAAGAATTTGCCCGCCTCGCCGGCGAGGCCACGCTGGTGCCGGTCGTGAAGTCGGTTGCGGCCGACTTGCTGACGCCGGTCTCAGCCTTTCTGGCGATCGCCTCCGACGAGCCCGATGCCTTTCTTCTGGAATCGGTGGAGCGCGGCGAGCAGATTGGACGCTACACCTTTCTGGGAGCGCGCCCTTACATGCAGGTGCGAGCCTCCGGTGGAGAGATTGTGGTGCAGCGCGGCAAAAAGAAAGAAAAGCGTCAGGGCAGCGCGATTCAGGTCGTCAAAGAATTGTTGCGGCAGCATCGCCCGGCGATCGTGCCGGGCTTGCCTCCTTTCACCGCGGGCGCGGTGGGCTACTTCGCGTACGACGCGGTCCGGCAACTGGAGAAGATCGGCGAGCACGCTAAGGATGATCTTCGCCTGCCCGATTGCGTGCTGATGTTCTTCGACCGCTTGCTGGCGTTTGATCACCTGCGCCACCAGATTCACATCATCGCGACCGCCGATGTATCGCGCGAAAGTCCGCGGCGGGCCTATGATCGCGCCGCCGCCGACATCGCCGTCCTGGAAAAGAAGCTGGCTGCGGGTTTGCGTCCGGCCCACTGGCACAAGACCTCAACCAAGGCGGCCGGCAAGCTGAAGGTTCACGCCGGCACCTCGCGCAGAGCGCTTTATCGATTCGGTCGAGCGCGCCAAGGAGTACATCGCCGCCGGAGATATTTTTCAGGTCGTGCTCTCGCAGCGTCTGGACTTCGTCCCCGGAGTCGCGCCCTTCGACGTGTATCGCGCCCTGCGCGCGGTGAATCCTTCGCCCTACTTATATTTTCTGCGCATGGGAGACACGCATGTGCTGGGCTCGTCGCCGGAGATGCTGGTGCGGGTCACCGGACGCAAGCTGGAATACCGTCCCATCGCCGGAACCCATCCTCGCGGCCACGATGAAGCCGACGACCAGCGCCTGGAACAGCAGATGCTGCACGACGAAAAAGAACGTGCCGAACACGTGATGCTGGTTGATCTGGGACGCAACGATCTGGGCCGGGTGAGCGAGTACGGTTCCGTCAAAGTGAAAGACCTGATGTATGTGGAGCGCTACTCGCACGTCATGCATCTGGTGTCGGCGCTCGAAGGCAAGTTGCGTGGCGACCTGGATGCGCTCGACGCCTTCGCCGCCTGCTTCCCGGCGGGCACACTCAGCGGAGCGCCCAAAGTCCGCGCCATGCAGATCATCGAAGAACTGGAGCCAACGCGGCGCGGTGTGTATGGCGGAGCGGTGCTCTACGCGGACTTTGATGGGAATCTGGATTCCTGTATCGCCATCCGAACCATGTTGATGCAAGGCAAGAAGGCATATTTGCAGGCCGGAGCAGGTATCGTGGCCGATTCCGATCCCGAGAGTGAGTTCAAGGAGTCGATGAATAAGGCGCAGGCGGTTTTGCGGGCTGTGGAGACGGCCAGGGGCATCGACGCTTAGGCGCAGCGAGGCTCAGGCCACTTCGGAGACAGACGCCGGACAGGATAGTGTCATCAAGCTGAGTTTTTACCTTCCGTTGTTGCTCGCGGCAGGGGCTGCTTTCGCCCAAGAGCCGACTTTCCGCAGTCAATCCAACGTTGTAATTGTGCCCGCTCTGGTGCGGGATGTGACCGGACATCCCATCTACGGATTGCATGCCAGCGATTTCGTCATTGAGGACGATGGCGTCGAGCAACCGGTGCAACTGGATGAATCGGCCGACGCTGAGCCACTTTCCCTGATAGTCGCGATCCAGACGGGCCGGCGGGCGTGGCGTGAATTCGGCAGGGTGCAGGGCTTGAGTGCGATGCTGGCGCCGATTCTCGATCAGCCCGGCACGCATATCGCAATCCTTACATTCGATAGCCGGCTGAACCTGGTGCAGGACTTCACCCATGATCACGAGCGAGTTGCCAAATCGCTGCAAGGCCTTGAGTCGGGCGACAACGGAGCCACGATTCTCGATGCGGTGGACTACTCGGTGAAGTTGCTGAACAAGACACCGGAAGGACACCAGAAAGTATTGCTGCTCATCAGCGAAACCCGCGACCACGGCAGTCATTGGGCCAAGCTCGACGATGTCATAACCCGCATTGGCGATACCAATACGACCGTCTATAGCCTGACATTCTCGCCATCGCTCTCACAAGTCCTGGATACCGAGCGGGGAAGCAACCGCGACGAGGCCTATTGGGGCGCTCCGCCAGATGTGACTGGTGCGTTCCTCATGGCCAGGCAGGCAATGAGAAAGAATACGGCCAAGGCGTTGGTAACGATGACCGGAGGCGAGTACGAACTGTTCGAGTCGCGCAAACGATTCGAAACTCGCATGATCGATTTTACAAATCATCTGCACAATCGCTATGTGCTGAGCTTTGAACCGAAGAGTCCCAAACCGGGGTTGCATGAAATTCGCGTACGGCTCAAAGAGCCGGGCACCGCGAACCGTGCTGGCGAGGAGCAGCTATTGGGTGGCTGCTCCCGCTCAATAGCAAATCTTGCCCGAGCCCCTTACGAAAGTTGCTGGCAAGCCGATTGCCAACTTTTTGGGTGCTCCCTATTGCCAACGCGGGGACCTTTACCCTAGCATCCTGACTGAAAGCCGACCTGCCGGGTTGGTGATGACGGGTCACCGATTTTTGAACCAATGCTGAATGAACGGGAGCTCGACTCGAACTAGGATCCGGTGTGCAACGCTCCGCCATGCGGAGATGCCTAAAGGGTCTCGGCGGGCGCCCAACGTCTACCGACGGGTTCATTCTCGGCCCCGTCACACGGCACAGTGGGTCGGCTTCTTTTATTTCCCGGAGGGCGATGCCTCCTCTGGATTTCGGCCCGGAAGTTCCCCTGCTTGGAAATCAGTAGCCCTCACCTGCTAGACTTGCGCTGTAGCTAAATCGGTCTCGATCGCATCTAAATCTCTAGTGTTTCCGCAACTCTTTCATATCGGACGGTTTTTCCTTCCCACCTATGGCGTGCTGGTTTCTACCGGGGTTCTGCTCGGGCTTGTGGGTCAGTGTCCGTAACTCCAGCAAGCAAGGCATCAATCCGGATGACGCCTGGAATCTTGGGCGTTATGGTCGTGCTCTGCGGCATTATCGGCGCCAAGATTCTTTACATCATCAACGACTGGAGCTATTACTCGGCCCACCCCGGGGACATTTTCAGTTTTAATACGCTGCAGGCGGGCGGAGTTTTCTCCGGCGGGTTGATCGGTGCGGCCATCGCGGCGGTCTGGTATATCCGCAAACACCATATGCCGGCGTTGGCTACATGGGATGGGTTCGCGCCGGGACTGGCGCTGGGGCATGCGATCGGCCGGGTGGGATGCTTTGCCGCCGGCTGCTGCTATGGCAAACCGACGCAGCACTTCTGGGGCGTAACCTTTACCAATCCCATTGCCAATCTGAATTCCTACACTCCGCTGGGGGTTCCGCTCGAGCCGACGCAGCTCTTCGAGGCGGCGGTCGAGCTGGCGAATTTCTTTATCCTGATGTGGCTGTTCAAACGCAAGAAATTCGACGGGCAGGTGCTGGCGGCGTTTCTCATGCTTTACGGCGTGGCTCGTTATTTTCTGGAATTTATTCGCGACGATCCGGGGCGGGGTTCGGTCTTCGGCGGAATCATGACCGGCACGCAGTTGATTTCCATTTGCCTGGTCATCACCGGCGGTTTCATCTGGTGGCTGAAGTCGTCTCCTCGAGCCGTTCCGGCGCACGCGCCGCGGTAGGTTTTTGGTTCCAAGGAATGTCGTCCCTTGAGGGACGAGCACGAGCGTGGACGCTCGCGCCTACATGCCTCAATTCCCACTGGTGATTCCCGCGACCGCGGACGATGCCGGCAAGCGGCTGGACCAGTTTCTGGCCGCACATCTTCACGAAACCAGCCGCGCCCGGGTGCAGCAACTCATTTCTCAAAATCTGGTGCTGGTCGATGACTCGCAGGCCAAGGCTTCGCTGCGCCTGCGCGGCGGGGAGCGGATTGCGGTGCTGGCCGCGGCGCAGTCGGCGCCACTGCGCGCGATGGCGGAAGACATTCCCCTCGACATCGTTTACGAAGACGACGACCTGGCGGTGGTGAACAAGCCGGCCGGCATGATGGTGCATGCGGGAGCGGGCGCAACCGACGACCAGCGCAACCGGGGCACGCTGGTGAATGCCCTGTTGCACCACTTCGGGCAGCTTTCGTCGGTGGGCGGCGAGTTGCGTCCTGGAATCGTGCATCGCCTGGACAAGGCCACCAGCGGATTGATTGTGGTAGCGAAGAGCGACGAGACTCATCGCCGGCTGGCCGCGCAGTTCGTCGCGCGGGAGGTCAAGAAGAAATATCTGGCGCTGGTGCAAGGCTGGCTGAAGCGCGAGCGCGGAACCATCAGCAGCAGCATCAGCCGTGACCAGGTGCGGCGCACCCGCATGACCACGCGGCGGGCGGGCGGACGCGAAGCCATCAGCCATTACACGGTGCAGCGCAAGCTGGATACGCCTTACGGCAAATTCAGCCTGCTGGAAGTTCAGATCGATACTGGCCGGACGCACCAGATTCGCGTCCATCTGTCTTCGCTAGGCCATCCGGTGGTGGGCGATACCCTATACGGCGCGCGGCGAGAACTGGAAAGCAAGGACGCAAGCCGGATTTCGCTTCCAAGAAATTTCCTGCACGCGGCGGCTTTGCAATTCCAGCATCCGCGGACCGCTGAGCTTCTTTCGTTCTCCGCGCCCCTGCCTGAGGAACTGGAGAGTTTCCTGCAAAAACTCGGCGGGTGAACCGGCGCGAGGTTGCGACTATAATTGGGAACTGATGAAGTTTCGTGGCGTCATTTTGCTTTGGGGCAGCATTTTGTTGGCGGCTGTACTTTTTGCCCAGAACTCCGGGCAGGACGAACTGCCTTCGGCGCCATCTGCGACTCAACAGGAAGCGAATAAGCCCAAGGCGAAGCCGCCAGCCGATCCGCCGGCGAGTCCCAGACCGACCCGCCAGCTTCATCCTCCCAGCCAGCAGCGCCCGCAGTAGACTGCTCCGGCCGCGAACGGGCAAAGTGCCGCTCCCGCGACAGAAGCGCCGCCCGCCGCCAAGCCGGGCGTTTCCCCAAATCAGCCCGCAAATCCGCCGGCAAATCAGTCTTCGAGCCAGTCCGACAACGACTCTGCCACCACCATCACCAAGACTGTCAACGAAGTGAATGTCGTATTCACGGTCACCGACAGGCATGGCCACTACGTTAAGAACCTGGCCAAAGGCGACTTCTCGGTCATTGACGACAATAAGCCGGCGGCGCAGATTCGCAGCTTTCACAACGAAACCGATCTGCCACTTCAAGTCGGCCTGCTGGTGGATGCCAGCAACTCGGTGCGGGATCGCTTCAAATTCGAGCAGGAGTCGGCAATCGAATTCCTCAACCAGACGGTGCGGCCGCGATACGACAAGGCCTTCGTGGTCGGTTTTGACGTCACCCCCGAAGTTACGCAGGACTTCACTGACAGCACCGAAGCGCTTTCGCGCGGGGTTCGGGCTCTGCGCCCCGGCGGCGGAACGGCGATGTACGACGCCCTGTATTTTGCCAGCCGCGACAAGCTCTTGAAGGAGCAGCAGAACGGGCCGGTGCGGCGGGCCATCATCCTGCTCAGCGATGGCGACGACAATATGAGCCATGTCTCGCGCGAAGAAGCGATCGACATGGCGCAGCGCGCGGACGTGATCGTGTACACCATCAGCACCAACGTTTCCGGGGGCAGGCGAGCTGGGGACAAAGTTCTTGAGCGCATCGCTGACGCCACCGGCGGCCGTTCTTTCTTTCCTTTTCAGATCACCGACGTGGCCAACGCCTTCGTGGAAATTCAGGACGAGCTGCGCAGCCAGTATGCGCTGTCCTACACACCCACCGACTTCCGCGCCGACGGCCGCTACCGCACCATCGAGATTCTGGCGCAAAACCATAAGGGCCTGCGCGTGCGCAGCCGCCGCGGTTACTACGCGCCGGCGCAGTAGGCCTCCTCAATGGCGGGATATTCCGGCACTCCCCTTCCGCAGAAACTCGGCATCAAGCCCCGATTCAAAGTTGCTTTCCACGAACTGCCCAGGGACGTAAAAGCGGAGTTGAAAAAAGATCTCTCGGCCTGCGAATTCGCAGAAGACGGAAAAGCGCAGCTTGACTTCGCCATGATCTTCGTCAAAAGCCAGGCCGAGATGAAGGAACAGTTTCCCAGGTTCGCCAGGCGGCTGGCGCCGGCGGGAACGCTCTGGGTGAGCTGGCCCAAGAAGACCTCCGGCCTCGCCCTGGACCTGAACGAAAACGACGTGCGCAGGCTCGGCCTGGTGGCGGGCCTGGTAGATGTGAAGGTGTGCGCCGTAAACGACGTGTGGTCGGGCTTGAAGTTCGTGATCCGGGTGAAGGATCGGACGAAGGGAGCTTCTGGCTCCTGGCTTCTGGCCTCTAGCTTGAGTCTCGCCGGTTGGACCGCAAGCTAAGTGGCTGGTAATCAATAGCTTACATGTTTATCTCCCGGTCTCTTCCCCAATTGTCTGGGATTCTGGGACAATAGAGCTACCGACAGCTGGGGCTCGATTCCAACTTCCCGTCATTCCTGGCTGCCGAGCAGGCGTTTATGGCTCCCGACTCCGAAACAATTCTGACCTTATCCGAACCGGTTCGTATGGCGGACGTCGCCGTCGAACCGGCGATCCGTGGTTCCGTGCTGGTTCTGATCCAGTTTGACGTTTGCGAAGAGATCCGGCTGGACAAGCTGCGCCAGCTTTTTGGCGCGCGCACCCTGGAACAGCCCAGTTTCAAGCATGCTGCGCCTGGGTATGTGCGCTATCAGCGGCCTCCGGTGCTGGAGTCGGTCGAGCCCCTGATCCTGGACAGCGGCGAGCGCCTCGAGGGGCAAATCAAGTACTACGACTACGGCGTACTGAGCGTGGTTTTCGAGCTGCCATTTTCCGGCGACTGGGACACGCTGGTGCGGTTGGGCAGCCGCTGGGTCTGGGACGTGGATTTCGAAAAGCATGCCTCCCGCATCGTGCGCCAGAAACTGGAGCGGGCGGCGCCGGCTCTGGTCAAGCCTTATTCGGAGTGGTTGAGCGAAGACTATTTCATTTTCCACGTCCGGGAAATTGCCGGTTCGCCGTCCGCTTCCGAGTTGTGCGCCACCCAGGGCGGCCGCATCGCCCAAATTGTGCGGGGCGAGACCGCCCAGCTTTCGGAAGGCGAACGGAACGAGATCCTGCAGTCCCGCGCGTCGTATTATCCCAACGATCTGGCTGTTATCGGCTGGAACGCCGCTTTTCTTTATGACAGTGAAGCGGGCGCTGAGACTGCGATCCAGTTGCTCGAATACGCCAACTCGCAGCTGCTGGAATTCCGCCATTACGACGAGTTTCTTACCAACGAACTGGCCGTGGTTTACGCCGCTCTCGACGAAGGCACCGGGATGCTCGACCGCTGGCGGCTGGCGCGGGCTGCCACCAAGCTGCACACCATCCTGCTGGATGTAAATGAACTGACCGAGCGCGCCGACAATGCCATCAAGTTCCTCAGCGACATGTTCTCCGCCCGCCTTTACAAATTGGCGGCCGCCAAAGTGGGCGTGCCGGACTACAAGGATCTGGTCACGCAGAAACTGCAAACCGCCGAAGACCTTTACCGCTTCATGGTGGATCAGTTCAATCAGAGCCGCGCCTTCGTTCTTGAACTGATGGTGGTGATCATCCTGATCATCGAACTGGCGTTCCTGTTCGGCGGCAAAAGATAGAACGACATCTAAACCACCAAGGACACGAAGTTACACAAAGGAATTCCCACTTGCGGCTTCCTTCGTGTAACTTCGTGTCCTTCGTGGTTTAAGGTTCGAGGGGAGACTCATGCGAGGACTCAGCGGCAAGCGCGTCCTGATCACAGGCGGCGCCAGCGGAATTGGCGCGGCGACCGCAGCCCGATTTTTGGAAGAAGGCTCGGCAGTAGTGGTTCTGGACCGCGACCCCAAGGGCCGCAAACACATCCAGACTCAGCTACCGAAACTGGCCGGAGTGGTCGATGCCGATGTCTCCAAGCTGGCGCAAGTGGAATCAGCGTTTGCCGAGGCGGTAAAAATGATGGGCGGCGTGGATGTCCTGATCAACAATGCCGGCATCAGCATCCGTCACAACTTCCTCGACATCACGCCCGAGGAATGGGACAAGATCATCGCGGTGAATCTGACCGGTGTTTTCTATGTAGCGCAGACCGCCGCGAAACATATGTGGCAGCGGGGCAATGGGGTCATTCTACAGACCGCGTCGACCAATGGGCTGGTCGGTCAGCCCTACTACGCCGACTACAATGCAACCAAAGCAGGAGTAATCGAGCTCACCAAGTCCATGGCGCTGGAGCTCGCTCCCAAAGTCCGGGTGTGCGCGGTCGCGCCGGGGTACGTGCTCACTCCCATGCAGCGCGCCGAATACACGGATGAAATGCTGGAAGAAGTAAATCGCAAGATTCCGTTGCGGCGGCATGCCCAGCCGGAGGAGATTGCGGCCCTGTTCGCGTTCCTGGCATCGGACGACGCCGCCTACATGACCGGCCATGTCTATACAATTGACGGTGCGGAAACCGCAGGAGGCCTGGCCAGCCGGTAACGCCACCGAGTTTCTGTCATCCCGACCGTAGCGGAGCGAAGCGAGCGAAGTGGAGGGACCTGCTTTTCTGGAAGCGTCCGACTCAAACCATGATTTTCGTACTCGACAACTACGATTCGTTTACCTACAACCTGGTCCAATACCTGGGTGAACTGGGCGCAGAGGTTGTGGTGCGTCGCAATGACCAGGTAACTCCATCAGAGGTCGAGGCGATGCGTCCGGAGCGAATCGTGCTGTCGCCCGGCCCGTGCACCCCGCAGGAAGCCGGGATCACCATCCCGCTGATCCGTCATTTCGCCGGCAAAGTGCCGATGCTTGGGGTCTGTCTGGGACATCAAGCGATCGGAGCAGCCTTCGGAGGCAACGTAGTCCGTGCGCCGCACCTGATGCACGGCAAGACCAGTGAAGTCCGGCACGACGGCAAAACCATCTTCGAAGGTCTTTCGTCTCCCATGACGGCGACACGCTACCATTCGCTGATCGTCGAAGAAAAAAATTTGCCTTCCGATTTCGAAGTGAGCGCTTATGCCACCGAGCGGGACGGGTCGCGGACGATCATGGGGCTAAGACATCGAAAGTTTCCCATTGAAGGTGTGCAGTTCCATCCGGAGAGCGTGCTGACCAGCGAAGGGAAGAAGCTGGTGGGGAATTTTGCGAAACTGGCGAACCAGTTGGCAGTTACCAGTTGACAGTTGCCAGTCTAACCTGCGCGGCGCTTTTCTCCCAGAACTTCATCGAGCGCGCTCGAAAGGTGTTGGGCTCGGCGCAGGTAGTCGCCCGAATTTACGTCCTGGTTGCGCTTGAGCAGGTGGTATTCGTCGGCGATATTGAGCGCTGCCAGCACCGCCAGCCGCGCCGTGTCGACGGTATGGGTCTGCTCGGACACCGCCCGCATTTTGCCGTCAACGTACTCGGCCAGCTTGAGAATGTACTCAGGATCGGAGCCGCGGAGATTGTAGGCCTGATCGAAAATCTCCACCCGGACAGCGTTATTGCTGGGATCCTTAACCGCAGTATGCTTTGTGGCTGATGCCATACTTGTTTCTCCTCAAGACAGAGGCCCTCGTTCGATCCGCTAACGCCGGATCAGCTAACCGCCTGCTCCTCGGCGATCGATTCGATTTGCGCCAGCATCTTCTCCACCCGGCCGCGAATCTCTTCGCGTTCCTTGCGCAGACGCACCATCTCACGACGCAAACCTTCGAGTTCTTCCTCGCGCTCTTCCAACTGCTGGCGCAGACGCTGCGTGTCGCGCTCGGCAGCCGCCCGGGCCTCTCGCCCGGACTTATACAGCTCAATGGTGCGATAGACTTTCTCTTCGAGCGCCTGAAAATCGTCGGCCGGAACCTGAGCAGATACCCCTTCAGCCATTCTCACAGACATGGTGCCACCACTTCCTAACAGGGAAATTGAGAACTTGTGCGCAGTATACCGCAGAAACCTGTGAACGGATCAGATGGTTGATGGGGTTTTTGGGTTGGTCGAATCGGTCTTCCGAGTAATGTAGTACCGGGCGCGGACGAATCCGGTTTCGGCAAGAGGCGGTTTGTTGACTTTTTTCTTCCGGCTGCCGAATCTACTTTCGCGGCTGCAGTTTCCGCAGTCGCTCGCCCGCAGCGTCCAGGGTTTCGTCGCGCTTGCAGAAAGCAAAACGCACCTGCTGCGCCCCGTCCCGCGCGTCGTTATAGAAACTCGACCCCGGAACCGCCGCCACGCCAATTTCCTTCACCAGATATTTCACAAATTCGAGATCGTCCTTGAATCCGAATCCGCTGATGTCGGTCATCACGTAATAAGCGCCCCGGGGACGAAAGCAGCGGAAACCGGCCTCGTTCAGAACAGGAATCAGGCGGTCGCGCCGCTTGCGATAGCCCTCCGCCAGTCCTTGGTAGTAGCTGGCGGGCAGGCCCAGAGCAGATGCCCCGGCCTCCTGTAGCGGAGCGGGGGCGCCCACGGTCAGAAAATCATGCACCTTGCGAATCGCGTCGGTAATCGCCGGGGGCGCGACCGCCCATCCCACGCGCCATCCCGTAACGCTGTAGGTTTTCGACAAGCCATTGATCGTGATGGTCCGCTCGCGCATCCCGTCCAGCGCGGCCATCGAAATGTGCTTCTGCCCGTCATAAAGAATGTGCTCGTAGATTTCGTCCGTAATGGCGAGAACATTGAATTCAACACACAGATCGCGGATCAATTCCAGTTCGCCGCGGGTGAATACCTTGCCGGTAGGATTGTTCGGCGTATTCACGATGATCGCCTTCGTATGATTGTGAAATGCCGCCCGTAACTCGCGTTCATCGAACGTCCATTCGCCATCGGGGGCGTCGGGAGGACGCAACTTCACGAATCGCGGCCTGGCTCCGGAAAGAATCGCGTCGGGCCCGTAGTTCTCGTAGAAGGGCTCGAAAATCACAACTTCGTCGCCGGCATTGCACACCGCCAGCAGGGTTGAAATCATGGTCTCGGTCGAACCGCAGCAGACCGTAAGTTCGCGCTCCGGATCCACCTGGATGCCCTGCCACAGCTGCATCTGCCGGGCAATCGCATTGCGAAGATTCTTGGCCCCCCAGGTAATGGCGTACTGATTGACGTCGGCGGCAATTGCGTCCTGCGCGGCGCGCTTGATCTCCGCGGGAGCAGGGAAATCGGGAAAGCCCTGTGACAGGTTAACGGCGCCATGCAACATGGCCTGGCGCGTCATCTCGCGGATCACCGACTCGGTGAAATGCGCAACCTTGCCGCTGAGAAAAGACTTCGACTGGATGGCTGTGTCTGCCATGAAGTGAGCCTAGCACAATCAGCAGAGGCGCCGTGGCCCGGTCTGAGACCCGGCCCCAAGCAGAATTTCACGGGCTCAGTGCGGAGCCTGGCCGCGAATGAAGAAGTGCTCTTTATCCATACTCGCCGGCACCGCTACATCAAAAAATCCCACCATCATCTCCTGATAGGTTTGATCACCCCATGTGACGGTTGCGTCGGGGTTCGGATTGTGCGGATTGTTGCGCGAGTTGTCGTACCAGGCTACCGCGCGCAATTTCGTCCCCGCCTTCAGCAGCCGGGGTTCTGCCAGGCGATAGCTCAACTGCCAATGAAAGTGATAGTTCACGCGCAACAATGTCTCGATTGAGCCGTCGGGCTTCACAATGTCGTACTCAAAACGCTTCCCGCGCAGATGCATGTGCGGAAAAAGGCTCAGCAGAGTGCAGTCGTTGGGCAGTGTGCCCTGAGTTTCCACGCGAAAATCGTCCGCCCCCGGTGGAATGATGAAAGCGTGATCGTTGAGTTGCAGAGTGATGACACGCTGTGCCGGCGGGGTCTTCGCGAATACCAGGCCAATGCTGGTCTGGTCATTTCCGGCATGGCCATTGGTCGTGTAGTGGATCTGGAACACGATGTCCGATCCTGCCGGAACGAATTTCGCCATTCCGTCCGGCCAGCGATCGGGCGAACTACCGGGCGCATATACCAATAGCAGGTCGCTGGTGGTTCCGTGCGCGTCAAGCCGGTCCTGCGGATCGCTGAGCGTCGAAGCTGTAAAAGGCACGCCGATGGGAGCGTGTCGCAGCCATTTCGAATCCGGCGGCCGGATGTAGACCACCGCGTGGTGCACGTACTGCGGGCTGGAAGGCCGCACTTCCGCCATCTGCACCCATTTATCTTCGCTGAAATGCGTGGGCACGATCTCGTAGGTATATTCCACGTCGCCATCCGCGGGGAGACTGACCGGCGCCGGCATCTTCACAGTTACATCGGGCTTTGGAATATTCCAGCCCTCGGACCACTGAGGCGGAGAAGGAGCATCATGAGGATCGCCCGCCGGCGCTCCTGCTTTCACCCAGGCCATGATGGTCTCGATCTGCGGTTCGGTCAGCGACGGGTCGTTGGAGAAATGGCCAAATCGCGGGTCGGCAAACCACGGCGGCATCATTCTGCTCTGAACCGCTTTGGCGATGGCCGGCGCCCATGGCCGGGTCTCGTCGTAGGTCACCAGGGACATGGGTGCGACCTGGCCCTGGCGGTGGCAACTCTGACAGTGTTCTTGAAGAATGGGGAGAACGTCCCGGTAAAAAGTTGGTTGCGGTTTTTCGCCCCGAAGTGATGAGGTGTCGAGCAGCAGCGCGAATAGCGCCGAGGAAAATGTACAGGCCAATCAGCTGGGCGAACCGAAGACGCACTTCACCAGTTTACGCTGGCGGCGGTTTCTACGTCCGCAGCTTCCCACCCAGATCTTCGAGTGCTTTGACGATCTGTTCCGACCATTTTGCGACCTCGTCCTCGCGTAAGGTCCGCGCGGAGGATTGGAACTGGGCGCGCAGCAGCAGGGAATATTTGCCCGCCGGAACATTGCCGCCGCGAAAAATCTCCACCGGAACGAAGCTGCGCAACTCGGCCAGGCCGAGACCGTTTACTTTACCAACGATGCTTTCGAATGCCACTCCATCGTCGAAGACAAACGAAAAATCACGCTCCACCTCGGGATAGCGAGGCAAAGGCTCGTACCTTACCAGGCGCAAACCGTGCGCGTAGAGTCGATCAAGATAGAGCTCGGCAACAAAAACGTCATGGCGCAACTTGCGCGCCGCTGCAACGTCGGGATGGATCTGTCCGAACTGAGCCACGGCCGCGCCATCCATCAGCGCACGCGCTGAGCGCCCCGGATGATAGTAGTCGGCGGTCTGCGCATCGAATGACAGAAGCTTGTGCTCGAACGGGTGCAGGAGATTCTCCACATCGCCTTTCAAGTGGAAAAATCCTCCGTCGTTCGCGCCCCATCCCTGCGCGGCTTCCGGGGATGGGCTGGCCCAGCCCATGCAAACGCGCTTCGGCTCAGCCGTCGCCGAGCCTTTGGCCTCGAAGATACTGCCTGCTTCGAAGAGCCGAACTTCGCCGGAGCCGCGATTGAGGTTGTAGGCCAGCATGTTAAGCATGCCCGGCACCAGCGAACTGCGCATGACCGACGCTTCTTCGCTCTGGGGATTGGCCAGCTCGACAACTTCGACCTCAGGTACCGAAGAAAATGTTTCCGCGTCCTTGTGGGAGATGAAGGTCAGAGAAATTGCTTCGTTATAACCGAGGGCCAGCAGCGACGCGCGCAGTTTTCTGTCTTTCTCGGCATCGGGTGGTTCAACAACCGCTCCGGCGTATGCGGGAAGCGTGTTGGCGAATTTGTCGTAACCATGCAGGCGCGCGATCTCTTCCACCAGATCGATCTCGCGTTCCACATCCAGGCGCCAGCTGGGGATGTGGACGGTGAAGTCGGGATCGCCGCCCCGCTCGGGCATCAATTCGAAGCCAAGCTGCTGGAGAATGCGAAAGATCTCGTTGGTCTCGAGCTTTTCTCCGAGAATGCGATGCACCTCAGAAAGGTGCAGGGCCACCGGAGCCAGATCCACTTGCCGCGCGACTGTGTCAATCCTGCTCCCACTGAGTTTGCCGCCGGCCGATTCCAGAATCAGGGACGCCACACGGTCGCAGGCCAGTGTGGTGGCTTCGAAATCCGCGCCGCGCTCGAAACGATGAGAAGCGTCAGTATGCAACCCGTGGCGCCGCGAACTTCTGCGAACGGTAGATGGATCAAACCACGCAGCTTCGATGAGGATGTTGCGGGTCTTGGCGGTGATCATGGTGTCGAAACCGCCCATGACGCCGGCCAGGGCCACCGGTTTTGCGGCATCGGCAATCACCAGGTCATCCGGGGTGAGTTTGCGCTCCACACCGTCGAGCGTCTTGAGGGTCTCGCCGGAGAACGCACGGCGCACCAGAATCGTGCCACCCTCGAGCAAATCGAGATCGAAGACGTGAGTGGGATGTCCCATCTCCCAGAGCGTGTAGTTGGTGGCGTCGGCGGCGTTGTTGATGGGACGCTGATCGACCAAAGTCAATCGCTTCGCGATCGCTTCAGGGGAAGGCTTGATACTTACGTCGCGGATGATGCGAGCGGTATAGCGCGCGCATCCGGCCTGGTCTTTGATTTCGACGCGGAAGGGTTCATTGCCCTCCGGCCGGAGGCAACTTCGACGCCAGCGGCCGCAGCGGCAGGTTATAGACCGCAGATGCCTCGCGCGCCACGCCGTAGTGGTTCATGGCGTCGGGCCGGTTGGTGCCAATCTCCATTTCGAAGATGGCATTTGCACCCTCGCCCGCGATTCCTTCGACGGCAATGCCGACGGAAGTGAGATCCTGCGCCAGGCGGAGATTGTCCACCTTGGGATCGACGAACTCGCGCAGCCATTGGGGAGAGAGTTTCATTTTCAGCTATCAGCCATCAGCCATCAGCTTTCAGCCCTTGCAGCGCTGAGACTCGCTGACGGCTGAAAGCTGATAGCTGATAGCTTCTTACCCAAACTGCTCTAAAAACCGCACATCGCCGTTGAAGAACAACTGAATGTCGTCCACGCCGTATTTCAGAATCGCAATGCGGTCGGCACCCATGCCGAAGGCGAAGCCGCTTACTTTTTTGGGATCGTAATCCACGAAACCGTACACGTTCGGGTCGACCATGCCGCAGCCCAGAATCTCGATCCATCCTGTCTGCTTGCAGGGACGGCAAGGCTCGGCGCCGCGTTTTCCGGTGCCGCCGCAGATGAAACATGACACCATCATCTCCGCGCTGGGTTCAGTGAACGGAAAAAACGACGGGCGAAAACTGGTCTTCACGCTCGATCCAAACAGCGCCTTCATGGCGTGATCGAGCGTTCCCTTCAAATCGCGGAACGTGATGTTGGTGTCCACCGCCAATCCCTCGATCTGGTGGAACATGGGGGAGTGGCTGGCGTCCGGCGGATCGTTGCGGTGTACTGTGCCCGGAATCACGATGCGGATTGGCGGCTTCATCTTCTCCATGGTGCGAATCTGTACCGGCGAGGTGTGAGTCCGAAGCAACAGCCGCTCGCGCTGCGGTTTCGATTCCTGTCTGGCGAGGAACAACGTGTCCTGGGTGTCGCGCGCCGGATGGTTGGGCGGAAAATTCAGCGCCTCGAAGTTGTAATAATCGGTTTCGATCACCGGCCCTTCCTGAACCGAGTATCCGAGATTGCGGAATACGGAGACGATCTCGTGCACCGTCTTGATCACGGGATGCTCGGCGCCAAGCGGGCGGCGGATGCCGGGGAGGGTGATGTCGAGGATTTCGATCAATCCCCAAAGCTCGTTGAAGACTGGCATCTGAAACACGGGTGATCGAGGGCAACCCCTCAAGGGCATTTCCGACCTGTCTCGGTAATGTACTGCCGTAACTCGTTAACCACCTTTCCCACTTCTCGCTTAGCTCTTACAGGCGCTGACTTCAACCACAAGATCGTTCATTTGTGTTACTACTCCATTCTTGCGTGCCATCCAGCGTCGCGAAAGAACTTCAAGTCCGGAGCAGTTTTCCCGCTCGCTCTTTCACCTTGGCCGCCGCAAGCTTCGCCACTTGTCGGCGCAGTTCTTCCCTCACGCTGTGTGCCGCTTTGTCCAGCGCCGCCGCGGAGTAGCTCTTCAGTTTGGGGACGGTGTACATGAAACAGTAACCAGTTCTCGGTTCTCAGTTGTCGGGTGGAGAGAGACGTTGCAAGCAACGTCTCTACGCCTCGCGTGCAGGACCGGTCTCAGGGCTCGAATCCTGCCCCGCGTTGGCTGAATGCTAAGTGCTAAATGCTGATTGCTGGTTTCTACGCGGCCTCGCCGAGAGCGCCCTTCGCCTGCTCGGCGAGGCTCTTAAACGCGCCGGGATCGTTTACCGCGAGGTCGGCCAGGATCTTGCGATCCAGTTCCACTCCGCCTTTTTTGAGCCCGTGGATGAACTGGTTGTAGCTCATCCCGTTCAATTTGGCGGCGGCGCCGATGCGCACAATCCAGAGCGAGCGGTATTGCCGCTTTTTCTGTTTGCGTCCGGAGTAGGCAAACTTGAGACCGCGCTCTACCGCCTCTTTGGCGGACCGGTAGAGTTTGGATTTGGTTAGGAAATAGCCGCTGGCGCGATTGAGAATCTTTTTGCGCTTGGCGCGGCGCTTGGTTCCCCGTTTTACGCGAGGCATGAGTAGCTCCTTTTTAATTTCAGATTACGGCGGCTGGAGGTAGGAGACTCTAAGGTCTGGTTGCCTCTTCACACGCCTGGGCCGCGTCATCTGACTCGCAGCGCACGATACGCGGGCGAGGTCGCCCGCGACCACACGAACAAACTTCTAGTACGGAATCATTCGCTTGATCTTCGGAGTATCGGCGTCACTTACCAGAACGCCTTGCCGCAATTTGCCTTTACGCTTCTGGCTCTTGGACGTCAGCATGTGGCGCAAGTGCGAATGATGGCGCTTCACTTTCCCTGTGGCAGTTTTCTTGAAGCGCTTGGCGGCGCCTTTATGAGTTTTCAGTTTCGGCATAAATCCTCAGTCAGCATTTAGCAATTGGCAATTAGCATTTGGCTGAACCGGCATTTGCCTTGCGGCTAAATGCTAATTGCCAATTGCTGATTAGTAACCTACGCCTGGTTTGCGCGTCCCTGGGCCGGCTGCGATTGCGCGGGCTGCTTTTGTCCGGTGTCTTTCTTGGGCGCCAGAATCGCGTGCAGCGTATTGCCTTCCTGGCGGGGCCGGAATTCGACAATGCCCTTGTCGGCGATGTCCTTGATCAGGCGCTCCAGGATTTCGCGACCCAGGCCGGTGCGCGTCATCTCTCGTCCGCGGAAAAAAATCGTTGCCTTGACCTTGTCGCCGTCTTCCAGGAAGCGCAGCACGTGATTTTTCTTGGTCTCGTAATCGTGATCGTCCACATTGATGCGGAACTTTACTTCCTTCACCACGATCACTTTCTGGTGCTTCTTGGCCTCGCGTTCCTTCTTTTCCTGCTGATACAGGAATTTGCCGTAGTCCATGATCCGGCATACGGGAGGAGTGGCGGTGGGCGAAATCTCGACCAAGTCCAGGTTTTTCTCGCGGGCCAATTTGAGCGCATCGTAGGGGGTCAAAATGCCGATCTGCTGGCCTTCATCATCAATCACGCGGATTTCGCGTGCCCGGATGCGATCGTTTGTTCGGATAAAGCGTTTATCGATACAGCCCTCCGTTACTTATCAGGCAGATGAGATGGAAAAGTATAGCATGGCAGGGCTTGACCGTCTTTGGCGGCGCGCTTCTAGGTTCGGCTTGGGTTAAGCGACAGGCACGGCATCTGGAGACGAAGAAGCCACGGCCCGAAGGCCGTGGCTTTTGTCGCCTGAGTTCGCTACGGCCCGGTTAGGACGCGCGACGCTTTTCGACATCTTCCGATCCCTCACGGTCCTGGCGATTTGTGTCGCCGCTTTGACCGGGATTCTTCTTGGACGGATCCTGCGGGTTGTTCACATCGCCGCTCTGAGACGGATCCTTCCGGGTGGGATCGGCTACGTTTCCGGGGTTATTCTGCTGGCGTTGGCCAGGATTCTGCTGGTTCTTTTCGGTTTCGTTTCCCATGAATTCCTCCTCTAAAAGTTACTTGAAAACAGTTACGCTTTGCCGTACTGGCGAAGTCAAGACTTAGGTGCCGGAACGTTGATTGGGGTAGCCTGTCAGCAAAATTTTCTTTCCGAGTGATCGTTTCCGCCAATAAGGCACACCCTGCAGTCCGCTAGAATGCCCTTTGGGTCTGGCTGCCAGGACTCGAAATCATGAAGGAGCGTGTCATGAGGAATCGCAGGCTGCTGCTGGGCGCAAGCGTGCTGTGGATGGTGACCGTCTCCTCCGGCCAGGTGGGGGAAATTGCGCGGCAACTCGGGCTGGGGACCAAGTTAAGCGACAGCAAAATTTCCTCCGGTCTGAAACAGGCGCTGCAGATCGGCGCCGAAGAAGCGGTCAAGCTCACAGGTCGCCCAAATGGCTACTTCGGCAATTCCGCCATCAAGATTCTCATGCCCAACAATCTTCGTCCTCTGGAAAAGGGACTGCGCATGATGGGCTATGGGCCGAAGGTGGACGATTTTGTCCTGAGCATGAATCGGGCCGCCGAGGCGGCCGCGCCCGCCGCGCGGAAGATCTTTATCGACGCCATCACGGCCATGACCATCAACGACGCTCGCGGGATTCTTTCGGGAGGAGACACCGCTGCCACCAACTACTTCAAGGAAAAGACCACGCCGCAACTGACTGCGGCCTTCGGTCCGGTGGTGGAACGGACCATGGCCAAGAACGGCGTCGTGCGGCAATATGACGCGCTGACGGCCCAGTACAAATCGATTCCTTTCGCCAACCATGAGGATCTGGACATTAGCCATTACGTGGTCTCCAAGGCACTGGATGGACTCTTTTACGAATTGGGCGAGGAGGAGCGCAAGATTCGCCGAGACCCCGCTGCACAAACTACGGCCCTGCTAAGGGAGGTGTTTGGGAGGTAGTGAGTAGGGAGCAATTAGCACTTAGCAATCAGCAGCTTAGCTCTTCGAATTCGACTGGGCAGACTCTTCGCAAGCTCAGGACGACCCCATCGGACGCGGAAAATTCAAATTGCCCACAACCGGATTTTGGGGCTTTGTGTCTGGAGACACGCTTTTCCGCGAGATGCGAGCGGCAAATCTGTCTAAGTGACGGAATCACGGCAGTTAAGGTCATCGGGAGTTCGCTGTATTGTCCTGCAGGCGCGGTTATGGCGTAGTTGAAGTAGATCAGCCTACCTAAGAACTGCCTGGTTGGCGGATTGTGGGCGCAATTGAGCGAGTCGGAAGACGTCGGGCTAACGACGATTTGCCGTGACGACGATTTTCCGTAACGTTCAAGCCAAAAGGAGTACGCCATGCCAACCCGGATTCTGATCGCCGATGACGATGCCACGATCCGTATGTTATTACGACGATTGCTGGAGAAACAGCCCGACTGGCAGGTGTGCGGTGATGCCAGCAATGGTGCCGAGGCAATTGAAAAGGTTGAGCAGCTCGAACCTGACGTCGTGGTCATGGATTTGGTAATGCCGGTTATGACCGGATTGCAAGCTGCTCCTGAAATTGCGAAAGCGCGCCCGCAACTACCCATGTTGCTCATCAGCGTTCAGGAAGTTTCGCGTCAACTTGCCCGCGAAGCACTTAACGCAGGCTACCGGGGTGCCGTCACTAAAAGCAGCGGCAATGAAGTGTTACGGGGAGTGGAAGCGTTGCTCCGGCATGAAACGTTCTTCTCTTCAGATGGCGTATCCACCAATGCGAGCGGATTCAACCTCTAAAGACAGCTCCTCGTGCCTCTGTTCTGCTTGACGGCGCTTTGTCTTATCCGGCGTCGAATGTACTCCAGCCAACCGGCGAGCCGGGAAGTTCATCAAAAATCCGAGGCGAATAGAGATGCGCTTTCCCCGAGAACTCTTTCTTTTTGTAATTGTCTGCATGGTCGGACTTGCGGGATGCACTCCGAATCAAAATCCGCAGGAGCTGCAAGAGAAGACTGCCCGCGCTACGGCGGAAATGAAGGTCGATGCCAAAGCGGTCGCAGCGGGAGTGCGGGAAGGCTGGAGCCGGGACAAACCGCTCGACCTGAATACGGCGACGAGAGAGCAGCTAGATAGCCTGCCTCAAGTAACCAGTGCTGAGGCCGATGCAGTCATTGCAGGACGTCCTTATGACGATCCGCACCAACTTGTAACTCGCAAAATTCTCTCGCAAAGTAAATACGACAAGATTGCGGACCGCTTGACGGCGAAGAGATAGAACAGTCAGAACCACGAAGGGCACGAAGTATCACGAAGAAGTTAAGGATTTCCTTCGTGTGCCTTCGTGCCCTTTGTGGTTAAACGCTTTTCGGAAAACTCGGACGACCTCTAACCTGCGATTCCGACCAACGCCCCGTCTGAAACCGTCTCGACCTTCGCGGAAATCCAGCGATTGGGAGCGTGATTTCCCTGCAGCCATATCGGCAGGTAATTGTCAGTGAGGCCTTCGGTGCATCCGCCTTCGTCATTCGCGCCTGGTGCAGCCAGCGTGATCACCTCAACAGGTTTGCCGACAAATGTGTGCATGAATGCGCGTCTCTTTTTTGCAGCGAGATCGCGCAGGATGCGGTTACGTTCGCGGGCAACCTGAACCGGCACCTGAGTGGCCATGGTCGCGGCCGGCGTACCTGGGCGGGCGGAGTAGGTGAAGACGTGCAGGTAAGTGAATGGCAGTTCTTCGATCAGGCGGCGGGTAGCTTCGAATTCGGCTTCGGTTTCGCCGGGAAAGCCGGTCATGACGTCCGCCCCGATGGCGGCGGTCTGGCATGGCTTCGCGGATTTTTTCGATCTTCTCGCGATAATGCCAGGGACGGTATTTGCGATGCATCCGGCGAAGCACGGCGTCGCTGCCAGATTGCAAGGGCACGTGGGCGTGTTTGGCGATGCGCGAAGAGGTGGCCATCAGTTGGATCAACTCATCGCTCCAATCCATAGGCTCGACCGAACTGATGCGGAGTTTTTGCAGCGCGGTTTCGCTTAGGATGGCGCGAACGAGATCTTCAAACCTCGGTCGGGCGAATGCTTCCGCCGCCAGCGCCCAGGTCGCGACCCCAGCGCCCCAGATTGATTCCCGAAATTACCACTTCGCGATAGCCGGCATTTACCAGAGACTCAACTTCGCGGATGATTTCGTCCAGGCGCAACGAGCGGCTCTGCCCGCGAACATAGGGGATGACGCAGAAGGAGCAACGGTTATCGCAGCCGTCCTGCACTTTCAGGTTGGGGCGGGTGCGCTCGCTGGAAGCGTCAAAGACCGGAGCGGCCTGGAGTTCGGTGTGGGCGAAGATGTCGGAGACGAAGATCGGCCTTTGGCCGGTGGTCGATCGTCGTTGGCTGGCCGGGACTAGATTCGATAACGGGACGAAATCGGCGGCAGCGGGTTGGCTGGAGTGAAGAGTTGCACGAGCGGGGACGCTCGCACCCACATTTACAAGAGCGATTTCTGCCAACTGGTGCTTGTGGGAATTTCCGATTACTGAACTTACTCCGGGGAGGGCGGCGACCTCTTCCGGGGCGCGTTGCGCATAACAGCCGGTGACTACGATCTGGGCTTCAGGATTTTTTCGACGAATGCGGCGGACTGCAGCGCGGGCATCCTGGTCAGCGGCGGCGGTTACGGTGCATGTGTTGAGGACGACAATTCCGGCTTCGGCCGGATCGCTTGCGCGTTCCAGTCCCCGATCGCGGAACTGACGCTCGATGGCGGCGCCGTCGGCCTGAGTCGCCCGGCACCCGAAATTTTCCACGTAGAAGGTCGCCACATGTCCATTCTAGCGTAGCCCTGGTCTAGCGTAGCTTGGGTCTAGCGTAGTTTGGGAGCATTACAGGCGCAGAACCACGGTCGTGGCGGGGCACAAGTTAAGGGAGCCACACTAAGACGCGCTCCATCACCGTGCGTAGTACGCCACCGGCAGACAGGATTCGGTTGGAATCGGGAAGGCGGGAGGAAGAAGAGCTAGCCGCCGACTCTGGAATCGTCTACAAGTCTTCGATCAAAATCACGCCGTTGCCACTTGCCGCTTCTGCTGGAAACATTCCCGGCAGAATACCGGACGCCCCTGCGTGGGCTTGAACGGAACCGTGGTTTCCTTGCCGCACTGCGAACAGGTGGTGCGGGTTTCCACCTTGGCGAAGCCTCCGTTTTGCCCTGACGGCACTGCCCCCAATACCGATACTCGTTTGGTCTTGCACGCCTTGCAGCGTTTGGGTTCGTTTTTGAACTGCTTGTCGTGAAAAAACAACTGCTCCCCCGCAGTGAAAATAAAATCACTGCCGCAGTCGATGCACTTTAATACCTTGTCCTGAAATTCCATTGAGAGATGCTCCCTTCAGCCCATTCCCTGTGCCCTCGCCAGACGAATTGCGTGACGCGCGTGGACTCAGGGTCTTTGCCCCCTCAAAACAACCAGTGGAATGTAGCCCCTGGACTCGGCCCACCATGTCCGCTTGCGGCATGGTCTACTTCGCGGTGAACTTCGGTTCAAACGGAACGCAATTAGAAAAGGAAATGGGCCACCACTTGGAGCGGCGGCCCAAGGTACCTTAGTCCTGCTCTTTGCGTGCTTTTTTCCTGCTGCGCTTGCGGGCCAGTGCTTCTTTCACCCGCTTCTTTTCGCCCGGCTTCAGGTAAAAGGAGTGACGCTTGACCTCCTTGATGATGTCTTCCTGTTGCACCTTGCGCTTAAAGCGACGCAATGCATTCTCGAGGGACTCGCCCTCTTGGAGTCTGACTTCTGCCAACTGACTACACCCCCAAACTGGTCCCGTCTGGACGGGGATAGTTATTGCAAGGTTCCGGCGGCAAGTCAAGTGAATATCTGACGTTTCCGAGCAGATAAAATGCGCCCTCGCCGCAATAATGGCCGCCATTTTCGCCTAGTAGATCAGCTTCAAAGCCAGTTGGATCTGGCGCGGAGCATACGCGTCGGTGGCCCGCAGGAAGCTGCGTCGGCACCCGGTATTGAGCCGGAAAGTAGTTGATTCCACTGAGGTTAGAGGTCTCGCACGAACTGTGCCGAATTGGTGATGAAACCATCCTGGGTGATCTGCACCCGCTGGTTGTCGCGATTCAGGAGGTTGAAAGATTCGGCGATCAGTTCCAATTTCAAGCGCTCGCCAATCTGAAATCGACGGGTAAGTCGCAGGTCGGTGGTGGCGTAGTCTGGCCCGACCAATGAGTCACGCGAGACGCCCGGGAGGCGGTCGTTGGTGTTGTTGCCGTCCTGATTCGCATCTCCGGTGACGGTTGCGCTCACCGGCCTTCCGCTGCCGATGGTGACTACGCCTGATACTTTCCAGTTGTTGAACAACCTTCCCATCCACTCGTGATCGCGATGAAACGGTTTGGGCGCGACCACAGTCGAGAACACGAAGCGATGGCGCTGATCGGTGACGCTGGGACCTTTTTCCGCGTTCGGCGCGTACGAGTTCTGCACCGTGGCCGGACGTCCCGCGACCAGCGCGTCCTGTCCATCGTCGACCGCGTGAGCGAAGGTGTAAGACAGCATGAAATAGACGCCGCTGGTCATGCGGCGCCGGATGGAAAGTGTCGCGCCGTTGTAGACGCTCGAGGCCGCGCTTTCGAAAACATTGATCGATCCGAGTTGCGGAATAGGACGCGCCAGCGGATTGATGCAGGGCGGAAAAGGACAGGTCAGCGATTGCGTGAGCTGCCAGGTCGAGAAGGAATCGACGGTGTCATACGTCCCCAGAAAATTTGTTCCGGAGGCGTCGTATACGGGATAGCTGACGTTGACCGGCGGCGGCAGGTTCACATCGCGCGCCCGGATCAGGTCCACGCCATGCACGTACATGTAGGAAACGCCCACGGCCAGGCGGTGCGCGACCTCGCGCTCCAGGTTGACGCTGGCCTGCTCCACTCGGGGCGTCTTGAAGTTGTGCGAAAAGGCGGAGACGTCGGCCTGTTCCAACTGCGAAAAAGAGACCGGCGGTTCGCAGTCGGTCGCATTCACCGGACAGTTCACCAGCGGGTTGGGATACTGCGGAAAAATCTGGTGATCGTAGAAATTGTTGTTGTTGAGAAAAAGGAAATTGCCCGCCAGTCCATTTTCGCTCTGAATCGCGGACGTATAGATCTGGGGAATGCGGGTGTAGAAGCGGCCGTAGCCGGCGCGAATCACCAGCGGGCGCTGGTTTCCGATGGAATAAGCCAGGCCAACCCGGGGCGCGACGTTGTTGGTATTGAAGGGAACTTTGCCCGCATCCGGCCACAAGGGATTCGGTTCCAAACCTTTTTTGGTGAAGGTCTGCAAGTCGTAGCGCGCTCCCAGACTGAGCGCGAAATGATCGCTGACCCGAATCGTGTCCTGCACAAAGCCGGAGTACTCGTTGGTGTCGGGATGAGTCACGGCTGGACCGAAATTCTGCAGGTAATAGTGCGGGACCTGGTGGGCATAGGCGCGCAGCGGCGTCAGTTCCAGGCCGGATTCCATGGGTTCGAAGGTGAAGGGATTTACCTTGATGGGATCAAAGATGTATTCACCCCCGGCCGACGAGGGGAAGAAGTTGTAAATCCAGGTGAGCAGCGCATCGCCGCCGAACTTCCAGGAGTTTCTCTTGCCGTCCACGCTGAAGGTCTCGGCCACATGCAAGCGGTGTTCGCGGGTCTGGCGGGGAAGAATGGACGACCGTCCAAAGCCCTCGATGATATTGGGGATTTGGGTCAGCGGGTCGGTGCTGTTCGGGGCTGACTGCTGCAAGTCGCGCGAGAACTGAGCCTGCAAGCGGCTGACTACGCGGAAGGAAAGATTGCTGGTGAGGGTCAACGCTCCGCTTTCGGTGGACACATCTTCTTCACCGTTGTCGCTGATGCCGAAGCTGGTCAGCGGGCTGGCGGGATCGAGGAACACATTGTTATGCCCGTAGTAGCGCGACGTGTTCA
Organism: Terriglobia bacterium; assembly: GCA_963812465.1. Classification (GTDB taxonomy): domain Bacteria; phylum Acidobacteriota; class Terriglobia; order Terriglobales; family Acidobacteriaceae; genus JAIQFF01. The sequence continues at coordinate 17,570 of CAWEVE010000004.1, read as the reverse complement.
GGCGCATGGAGAGGTTGTTGTGCTGGCTGAGCACCAGATCCAGTTTGAAAAATCCCGCGTTTCCCAGCATGGACGAGGGAAAAGTTCCGGCCTGCTTCGATAGCTGCGCGGCGGTGGCGAACACCAGAGCCTGGTCGCTGGCTTCATAGTCGCCCGGAGTCTCCGGTCCGGTGCCGGGCTGGGGAACCACCACCGAGCTTCCGTTGTCGAAGCGCACCACTGCAGGAATGTGGAAGATGTGCTGATCGAAGCCGGCGAAGAAGAAGGCGCGGTTGCGGCGGATTGGACCTCCGAGAGTAAAGCCGAACTGCTGCTGCTGATCGTGAGGCTTGAAATCCATGAAGGCATGCTGGGCCGCCAGAGCGCTGTCGCGCAGGTAATAGAAATCGGTTCCGTGCAGGCGGTTGGTGCCGGATTTCGTGACCACATTTACCACCGCGCCGCCGGAGCGCCCCAGTTCGGCGCCGTAGGTGTTCGAGGAAACGCGAAACTCCTGCACCACTTCGTTGGAGAACTGATAGGGCGCGCGATAGCGGCCGCGAGCCTGTCCAAAGAATGCATTGTTGTTGTCGCCGCCATCGACCAGGTAACTGGACTGGAAGCCGCGAATTCCGCCAAAAGCCAGATCGCCGTTGGAGCCCGAGGTCAGCCCGCGCGGATCCTGTGTAACTCCCGGAGTAAGCAGCGCCAGATCGGTGTAGCGCCGTCCGTTCAGCGGCAGTTCGTTGATGGCCCGTTCGTCAATCAGCGAGGACAGGCCGCTGGGCTGGGTTTCCACCAGCGGCGGCTCCCCTGAGACTGTGACCGTTTCTTTCACTCCAGCCACCGCAAGTTTGAACTCGAGATCTGTGGTGCCGCCGACATCCACATGCAGTCGCGGGGTGGTTTGAGGCGACATTCCTGGCGACTCCACTCGTCCCGAATAGTCTCCCGGAGGAAGCAGGTCGAAGATAAAGCGGCCGGTGACGTCGGTAGTCGTCGAGTAGCGAAAGTTGGTGGCTGTGTTTATCAGCACTACCGTGGCAGCGCCGATCCGGCCGCCGCCGGCATCGGTAACGGTTCCGCGAATGGCGCCGGTGGCATCCTGTGCCAAGGCAGGCGTGGCGAGCAAAAGGCTGGAAATGAATGCGGCAGTCAAGAGATGACAGCAAGAACGCGTGAAGCTCGACATTGGACTCGCACCTGCGGGTGGGACGAAATAGTGGGCGAGTCCAGACTTGAGAAGGGAACTTCATGGGTATAGCACTGTGTAGAGCTGGCGGTCTGTGATGGACGAACTATCTTTCGGAAGCTTGTCCCGCGCCGGGAATCGCGTGGATTTTTTCGTGACTGTCATCCTGAGCGAGTTTGATCGTCCGCTTGCGGACGATCAGGCGAGTCGAAGGACCCCTGCAGGATGCAGTGTCGCCATTTCGGTGGTGAGGGATCGTGAGCAAACGCTTGCCAGAAACCTCAGCTGCCGGCTGCCGAAGCTATAGGGGTCCTTCGACTGCGTAGCTGCTTCGCTTTGCGAACCAGGTATGCGCTCAGGATGACAGGGGGTGGAGTTTTTGCTGGACCAGTTCTTCGACTTTCTGCAGAACCTCATCTTCGGAAAGCTGGCTGGAGTCGAGAATCAGGGCATCGCGGGCAGGAACCAGGGGAGAGGTCGCGCGGGTGCGATCACGGCGGTCGCGTTCGCGAAGTTCGGCAGCCATGGCGTGGGCCGCGGCGCCTTGCATGACTTGCTGCTGCTTCATGCGCCGCTGCTCTCGCACCACCGGGTCGGCATCGAGAAAGACCTTCACGTCGGCTAAGGGAAAGACCTTGGTGCCGATGTCGCGGCCTTCCATGACCACACCACCACCCGCCCCCATCTCCTGCTGGCGGGCCACCATCCATTGACGCACGCCGGGATGAACCGAGACCCGCGAAGCCGCGTCGGTCACATCGGGTTCCCGTACCCGCTGACTGACGTCGCGTCCATCCAGCAGAACCCGATTACCAACCAGGCTGGGCTCGATTTTGATGCGCGAATTTTGTGCCAGATTGACCAGGGCCGGCTCGTCATCGAAGGAGACGTCCCACTCGATGGCTTTGAGCGCCAGGGCGCGATACATGGCGCCGCTTTCCAGATTCACGTAGCCCAGCTTGCGGGCCAGGCGAGAGGCGATGGTGCTCTTACCCGCACCGGCTGGGCCGTCGATGGCGATGATCAGTTTGCGGGTGGATTCGGGCATCGCGTGACGTTAGGATTGTACACGCCGTTCCGTTGTTCAGTTTGTGATGCGGAGGAAGCTTTGACAGCGAATTCGCGCCGATTGCGCCGCTTCGCGACTGCGGTGCTGGTCGTGTTCGGTGCTCTTTATTCCCCGGCTCAATCGGGCCAACTGGATCAACAAAAGCGCAGCCAGTTGGAATCGGCTGTGGCGCGTTACATGGCCGCGAATAGCGTTCCCGGAGTCTCGGTGGCGGTGGTGGAGAACGGGGAATATGTGTGGTCGAAAGGATTCGGCATGGCCGATCTGGAAAACTTCGTGCCCGCCACACCGCAGACCCTCTACCGATTGGCCTCGATTTCGAAACCGCTGACTGCAACCGCCGCCATGGAACTCTGGGAGCGAGGCAAACTTGATCTTGACGCGCCGGTGCAGAAATATTGCCCCGCCTTCCCGCAGAAACCCTGGCCCATCAGCACCCGGCAACTGTTAGGACATCTGGGCGGAATCCGGCACTACAAATCGGAGTCGCAGGACGACCCGGAGGGCGGAAACACCATGCATTTCGATAATCCGATTCAGGGTGGCCTGAATTTTTTTGCCGCCGATCCACTGGTGGCTCAACCCGGTATCAAATTCCATTACTCGACGCCTGGATTCACCCTGATCGGCTGTGCCATCGAGGGCGCCTCGGGAGAAAAATACGTTGATTTTGTCCGCAGCAACGTTCTCGGGCCGGCCGGCATGACGATGACCCAGGTCGACGATCGCTTTGCCATCATTCCCCATCGCACGCGCTTCTACCACAAGGAAAAATCCGGGCCCGTGGTTAATGCCGATTGGCTCGATTCCAGTTACAAGATTCCGGGTGGCGGCTGGCTATCCTCCGCCGACGATATGGCGCGCTTCGAAGTTGCGATGCTGCACAATACGTTGATGAAGAGTTCTACCCGCGAGCTCATGTGGACTCCGCAGAAGCTGGCGGATGGTTCCACGTCACGTTATGCGCTGGGATGGGGAACCGGAAAAGATCTGGGCGAACCTGACGTGGGCCATGGCGGAGGACAGCAGGGCACCAGCACGTTTTTCATGATTCTTCCTCAACGCGGGACCGGCGTCGTGGTGCTCACCAACATGGATGGCGCCCATTCCGCGATGCTGGCGACTGAGTTGATGAAAATTCTGATTGCGCCGGGGACGGGTCAGAAATAAATAACCCACGCCGCTTCAACTGCGGACACGCCTTCGTCGGTCGCTCACTCTGTCGTCACTCTGCCTCGCGGAGCACGTCTACGAAACGCCCCCTGCACGAGCGGGACGCTCGCGCCCACATCCCTCTACCAGACACGGCAGGCGTTGGCATGGACCATGGGCTGTCCCGCATGGCAGCCGAAGGCATGGGCAAATTCAGGCATGTTGCCAACCACATTGTTCACCCGATAGCGGTTGAGGGAGTGGCCCTGTGTCATCACCGCGGTGCGAGCCGTTTCCGGGCGGAAATCTCCACACCAGATATTGGCGAAGGAGAGGAAGAAGTTCTGCAATTCGGTGTCGCCATTTGCGGCCGGCTGGTCGAGACTCTTGCCCTGGGATTTCAGCGTGTTCTGCAGGCCCGCGAGCGCGATGTGAATACCGCCGTTGTCGGCCGTGTCTTCTCCCGCGGAAAGCTTGCCGTTCTGTTTTACTCCGGCCTCGGGAACCTCCTGGGTGTATTCGTCGGTGATGCACTGGTCGCGCTGGTCGTAGTTGGTCGCGTCGGAGGCGGTCCACCAGTCTTTCAGGTTGCCATCTGCATCGAACTTGCGCCCCTGATCGTCGTAGCCGTGAATGATCTCGTGTCCGATCACCATTCCGATCCCGCCGAAATTGGCGGCATCGCTGGCGCTCGCATCGAAGAACGGCGGCTGCAGAATTCCGGCGGGGAAGTTGATGGTGTTGTGCTGGGCATCCTCGTAGGCATTGACGGTAGGCGGACTCATGCCCCATTCGGTGCGGTCAGCAGGCTGGCCAAACTGGCGCGATGCGGCGGCGAATTTCAAAAGCTGAGGAACGCTGCACGTTGCCCAGAAAGTCGTCGCGCTTGATTTCAACCGAAGAATAATCGCGCCAGTGATCGGGATAGCCGATCTTGTCGACCTGCGCCGCGAGTTTCACGTGCGCCGCCTGCTTGGTTTTGTCGGACATCCAGGTGGCGGCATCGATGTCCTGATCGAGCGCGGCCTCGATGGCTTTGACCATCTGCAGCATGCGTTGCTTGTTTTCCGGCGGAAAATATTTGGCCACGTAGGCCTGGCCGACGGCCTCGCCCAGATCGATATCGGCATAGATGGAACAGCGGCGCCAGCGCGGCTGAATCTGCTGGGCGCCGCCCAGGGTGCGTCCGAAGAAATCGAAGTTTTCCTCGACAAAGGGCTGGCTGAGAGAAGACGCCAGCGCGTGCACCGTCGACCAGCGCAAATATGCGCGCCACTGCTCAATCGAATAGGACTGGATCAGCTTTTCCATGCCTTGAAAGAAGCTGGGGGCAAGCACCAGATATTGCGGCGATGGCGGCGCCTGGGTAGCGGCGAAGTAGCGGCTCCAGTTGAAGGATGGAGTCAGCGCCTGAATCTGCTGCAGGGACATCTTGTTGTTCTGGTTCTTGGGATCGCGGCGGGCAACGATGTCCATGGCGGACTTGGCCAGATCGGTTTCCATGGCCAGCACGGTCTTGGCATCTGCTGCTGCCTGGGCCGGTGATTCTCCGCTCAGTTCCAGCAGGCGCGCTACGTGCTTCACATACTTGTCGCGAATCTCTTTTGATTTGGCGTCGTCATTCAGATAAAACTCCCGTCCGGGCAACGCCATGCCGGATTGATCGAGCGCCGCCAGAGTCAGGCGGGCGTCGTCGAAACCAGGCTGGGAATAAATTCCAAACAGCGTTCCCTGATAGGCGGCGTCGATGAAGTTCAAGTTGGCCGGCCGGATGATCAGGTGAATCGACGCCAGAACTTCCGGCAACTGGGACTTGTCTTTCAGCCCGGCGATGCGGTCGAGCTCGGGTTGCAGGGGCGCGATTCCGGCCTTGTTGATGGAGGCTTCGTCCATGCAGGCGGCATAGTAGTCGCCGACCTTCTGCTGCACCGGAGTGCGATTTGACGACGGCTGAGCCGCTTCTTCAAGCGTGTTGTGCACGGCTGCAATGTTCCACAGCGCCAGCGAGTTGAAAGTGCCCCATCCGCCTTGATCGGGTGGAATCGGATTGGCCTTGATCCATTTGCCGCAGGCGTACTGGAAGAAGTCGTTGCAGGGATCGAGAGATTTATCCACCTGATCGAGGCTGAAATGCTCGAGTTCGGGCATCGAATTGGCAGACGCCGAAGCGGATGACGGAGTCGCCGTTTGTGAGAACGACGCCACGCCGAGAGCCAGGAAAACGCTTAAGAAGGCGGAAAAACGCATATCGGTTACCCTCCACGAGCCAGGTGGCCTGTAAATAGACGTGGCAGGGTTGAAATGGTAAGTCGAGCGACGTACGCCCTCAGGATGACAGGCGGCCAGGGCGGACCGGGGTGCCCGTCCCAACCCGGTTCACCGGGGCCTTCGGCTGTGCGATCTGCAGCAGCGAGCGGTTGCCCACCCGGATGAAATCCAGCTCGCGGGCTGCCTGCAGCGCGTTGACCGCTTCCCTGACCCGCGAGCGCGGAACGAAATTGCCGAAAAATGATTCCACTTCCGAGAGGTCGGCAGCGACCACGCAATCCAGATATTTCGAAAGCAACGCCGACAGCGCTTCGCCTACCGACAGGCTCATTCCTTCGCGAACCGCTTCCGGCGCCCAGCGATAGAGAACGTCCCAGAACGCTCCCTCTTCGGGTTTGTAGTCGACCCGGGTGATGCGCAACTTCGCCCAGAGCTCACCCAGGGCGCGATCCAGCGCGACGAAGGAAATGCTTCCACCCAGGTCTTCTCGCATCTTTTGTTTTGAAATTGGCCCGGCGCGGCTGATCAGTTCGAAGGCGTCGCAGGCCAACTGGGAATACTCGGAGCGCGGTTTGGGCTTCGGGGCCTGCCTGGGATTGCGCTCACCCACCAGAGCATAGAAATAAGGAAAGATCGAAGCCGCCACCAGGAAGGCATTGTTTTCCTCGAACTGGTTGGCTTCGTAAGCGTCGTGGTTGCGCAGCAGCCGAACCATCACTTCGGTGGCTTCGCGCGCGCGGGCATCGGCAAAGGCGTGCTGCTGGGTTGGCAAATTCTTGTCCGAGCCAGTCCATGCACCGATAAAGGTGGGAGCGAGCAGTGCGCGGCCGCATGGGATACATCAGGCAAAATCCTATCGACTCGACGAAACGGCGAGCCTCGTCAACGGTATGCAGCGCCTTTCCATTCAGGCGCCACTTCTCGCGGCGAAGCTGGTCGAGTTCTTGATCAGTCATAAAAGCAGTTGTCAGCTTTCAGCTATCAGTTGTCAGCCATTCGGGTTCGCAGGGCCAGGTTAATCGACTGCTGAAAGCTGATAGCTGAGAGCTGAGAAGCTGAGAGCTGACGGCTGTTCTTCTAAATCCTCTTGAACGCCTTCTGGATGTCCTTCAAAGAGTATCGCAGAACTACCGGCCTTCCGTGCGGGCAGGACATGGGACAGTCGGTTTTGGCCAGTTCCGCCAGCAGCCACTCCATCTTGTTTTGTTCGAGCGGCATATTGACCTTGATGGCGGCATGGCAGGCGATGGAGGCGGCGATGCGGCCTCGAATTTTGTCCAGATTTAGAGCCTGCTCTTCACGGGAGAACTGGTCGAGCAGTTCGTGCAGCATGTGCTCAACCGCGGGCGCTTCGATGCCGGCGGGCGCGATTTTTACCGCCACGCTGCGGGCGCCAAAGGGCTCGACTTCAAATCCATTCTTGGCCAGTTCGTCGGAGATCTCGGTGAACACCGCCTGTTGCGCCGGCGTCAGCTCAATCACCAGCGGCAGCAGCAATCGCTGGCTTTCCACTTTCAGCGCGGCCCGCTGCTTCAGGATTTTTTCAAACAGCACGCGCTCGTGGGCCACATGCTGATCCACAATCCACAGACCTTCGGGATTGACCGCCAGAATGAATGAATCGCGGATTTGTCCCAGCGGCTTGAGCGAAGCTAGAGCGGGAGCAAGTTCACTCGAACGCTTCGGCCTCATCGGCGATAGGCGGAGCGCAACCGTCATCGGCAATGGAGCTGGGAACCGGCTCGGGAGCCCGCACCAGAGAAAGCGCCGCATTGCCATCGACGGAAAAGCCCTCTCCGAATTGGAAGCGCTCGGTAATCGACGGCGCCACCGGAGCCTGCAAGCTGAAAGGTTGCGATACGGAGGGCGTGTACTGCGATCGCCATGCTGCCGCATCTGCATTTGGCGACGGCTGCTGCCCCCCGGCGAGCGAAGGACTCGCGGTCGGGATGAGCGCGAATCTCAACCGCGAACTGGGGCACCGGACGCGCCTTCATCAGGGCGGCGCGTATCGAGTCACGCACGAAATCGTGCATCACACTCTGCTGACGAAAGCGGACTTCGGTTTTCGAGGGGTGAACGTTGACGTCCACTTCGCCGCTGGGCAAATCGAGAAACAGCAACACCACCGGATAGACAGTCGGCGGCAGGATGTTGCGGTAGGCTTCGGTGATAGCGTGCTGGATGAGGCGGTCGCGGATCAGGCGTCCGTTGACGAAGACGTAGATGGAGTTGCGATTGAGCTTCTGGATCTCGGGCTTGGAGACGAAGCCGTGCATCCGGAGTTCCCCGAAGGACGGCGCCTCGCCGACGGTCTCTTCGTCGAGACTCTTCACCTTTCGTCTCTCCGTCCTTCGCTTCCCCATCTTTCGCTTCACTGGCGGCTTGGCTGCTTCGCTTTCTTTGCGGCGCCAGGGCGGAGGCTGAGGCAGGCCGATGCGCTCCAGGGGTTGCAGGGCGGCAACCGGAATCAGTTGGTCGAGCACTTCTTTTCCAAACACCTGATATACCCGCTGGCTGTAACCCGCCACCGGCGGCGCCACCAACATGGCGTTAGTGGCCGAATGCAGCTCGAAGTGCTTGTCAGGATGGGCCAGCGCGTAGTGGGTTACCAGGGACGCGATATGGGACAGCTCCGTCGATTCAGCCTTCAGGAATTTTTTCCGCGCGGGGATATTAAAGAAAAGATCGCGCACCGAGATGCTGGTGCCTTCAGGCAATCCGGCTTCTTCCACCTTGAAGATTTTGCCGCCGTTGATTTCGACCACCGTTCCCGAGGCTTCGTCGGGCGCCCGGGTCTCCAGGCGCAGACGCGAAACCGACGCGATCGAGGGCAGCGCTTCGCCGCGGAACCCGAGAGTGGCCACACTGAGCAGGTCTTCCGCGTTTTTGATTTTGGAAGTGGCGTGGCGCTCGAAGGCGAGCAGGGCATCGTCGCGGACCATGCCGCAGCCGTTGTCGGTAATCTGGATGAGTTTTTTCCCGCCCGCCTCCACCTGGATTCGTATGCGCGTCGCCCCGGCGTCCAGTGAATTCTCCAGCAGTTCTTTGGCTACCGAGGCCGGACGCTCCACCACTTCGCCCGCAGCGATCTTGTTGGCAACATTCTCAGAAAGGATGTGGATTCTGCCCATACGGTTAGGAGATCCCTCGCTTCGCTCGCGATTTCGGCTGCGGGCTCCCGCTTCGCTCACGCCCGCAAAGCGCCTCAACTTCGCCGGTGGCGATCTTGTTGGCGACGTTTTCGGAAAGGACGTGGATTCTTCCCATTTTGAATTCAGGCCAGTGTCGCAGATGCAGGGCTGAGGACGCAAAGCACGAATAGGCGAACTTATTCCTCTCAGCCAACTATGTGCGGAGCGACTGGGGTGAAACGACTAGGGCTACGAGGGATGAAGCTAAGGATGGAACTCGACGGTCAGCGAGGTCTCTACCGCCGCTGGCTCGCCCTGCACGCGGTAAGGACGAAAGCGCCACCACCGCGCCGCATCCATCGCAGCCGAGGTGAGACTCTCGTCGCCACTGATCGGATGGAGATTCACCACGGTGCCGTCGGCTGCGATGATCGCGTCCAGCACCACCGTGCCCTGCAGATTCGCCCGGCGCGCGGCCTCGGGATAGGCTGGTTCGACTTTACGGATCAGCAACTTTTCCATCACCTCCGGCGGAACCTTGGCGGAGGGAGTTCGTGCGTGAACGTCGTTTCGCGCGGTGCGCGCTTCCAGTTCACGCCAGCCGCGATGCCATTGGAAGGCCGCCATGCCGGCAATGACCAGCAGCATCGCCAGCGTCGTCCATAGCAGCCTGCGCAGCGGGAGATTTGGCGATTTCCTGCGCGACGCCGCCATCCGGCCGGTTGCGAGGGCCGGCAGCTTTGCGGACGGAGAGGTCATGAGCGACCCTTCGAGCGGCGACTGCTCTGCCTGAGACGTCCCGGCCCAGTGCCGGATCATGTAGCGCTGATCGCGCGAGAGCCCTAGAAACTCGAAGCCACAGCGCAGCTGGTTGTAGTGCCGCACCACCGCCTTCGTCTGCAGCGCCTGGCCTGCATTCGGCAAATGGAACTGGACCGCAACCCACTCTCCGGTCTGAAGCTCCGCCGCGAGAACCGCCGCCACTCCGCCTTCGCCGATATCGAGGGAACGCCCCGGGATGCTGTTGGGCAGGCCCGAACGCAACACCGTGACATCTACGGGAATGGCTACCGGATAACGGGGAATGCGGCGGCGAGCTCCGCCCAGTTCGAATGAGGATTGTCCCGAAACGCCCATGGGTTACTCGAATGCGTAGCTCGAATGCTGGCTGCTCGGGGGACGAGTCAGCCGACTCGAATTCGCTCACCTGAATCGAGCTGCCCGTTTGCCCCCAACAAAACTACGGCCCGGAGCAAGGCTCCGGGCCAGATCCATTCCTACCCTGGGCACGAGATGGCCCTTTGTGCCTGCGGCTACGGCCAGCGCTTGGCGGTATCTTCCCAACCCGCGGCGCGGGCGGCTTGCGGAGCGGCATTGACCGCCGGTTGCGGAATCCGTATGGGCTGTTGCGGCGTCCCCGACGTGGCCAAAGTCGGCTTGTTGTCAGAGCCAGCTTCTTTGTCTTCGGACAGTAGAGGGGCGGCTACGCGCAACGCCTCAACCTCTTTTTCCAGCCTCGAGAGCTCAAGCTCTTTCTGTCTCAGGACCTCGTAAACATTCTTCATGCGTCAGCACCCAGGAATTCTCTATGAAATTGAAACGATTAAGTCGAACTTTATCAGTTGTCGCAATTTTGTCAAGGTGTAAGACAGATTCTCATCGCAACATCCCAACTTTGGAAGCGAATCCGCGCCGGAAAATATGAAAATCCGCAGCTCGAGTACAACTGCCGAAATCGCCCGCAACCCTGGTCGTGAGCTTGATTCCATTGATCACGTTCGGTTACCAGCCGGGAACCAGCTGCGCACCGATTTTACATATCTTCGCCTTAACCTTTCGGGAATGACCGCGTCTAAGCCAGCAGGAAGATAAACAGCCGGATGAACCCGCGAAGGTGGTAGCCGGTCGGTGGTTGATTCTCAGGATTTGAAAACTTTGATGGAACGACCAGGGATGACATCGCGTATCCAGATCTACGGGATAGTGTGGGATGAGCCCAATCCCGTGCGGGCGCTCGGCTGTGGAGGTGTGGGTCATGGACATGGGACGAACTGCTAGCAACGGCAACGGCAACAGAAATTTTCCCGGCGGTGCGGATTCACATGTGCAGGAAGTGGTGAGGGCCGCACATGAAGAATTGCGCCTGCTCATGCGACAGCGTGCCGATGTGATGAAACGCATTGGCACGGTAAAGCAGACCATTGTCGGATTGGCCAATCTGTTCGGCGATGAAGTGCTGAGCGAAGAGCTGCTTGAGCTGGTGGACCGGAAAAGTGGAGGCCGCCAGCCGGGCTTCACCAAGGCCTGCCGGATGGTGCTCATGGAAGCTGCCTGTCCCTTGGGCGCTCGCGAGGTGTGCGAGAAGATTCAGCAGCGCATTCCTCCGGTGTTGCTGCGCCACAAGGATCCGCTGGCCTCGGTCACGACCGTGCTGAATCGTCTGGTGGAATACGGCGAAGCGCGAACCGTAGTGCGGGAAAACGGCCGCCGGGCGTGGCAATGGGTGTCCGACCCCGCCGACAGCGGTTTCGCTCCCACGCGCGGCAGCATTGCCCTTTCGGGCGTGTAAGCAACTCCTCGAATTATGTACGGGCAGGTCTCCCGACCTGCCCGGCCGAGAGTAGCTCGGGTCCTGCATCGATCTCCTCTTACTCTGGATGTTGTCTGTAGAGACGTAGCTTGCTACGTCTCATGAAGGGGCGGCAAGACGTAGCAAGCTACGTCTCTACGAACGTGAATCGAACGGTCAGGGCACTGGTCGACTTACGCCGGCAGCAGCATTCCTTTTTCCAGATGCCGGGTCACGTGCGCATACGACGCCGCGTGAGGATCGTGGGTCACCATCACAATCGTCTTGTGAAAATCCTCATTCAGGCGCTTCAGGATTTCCAGCACTTCGGTGGCGGAATGGCTGTCCAGATCGCCGGTAGGCTCGTCGGCCAGCAGCAGAGTGGGATCGCTGACGATGGCGCGGGCAATGGCCACGCGCTGTTCCTGTCCACCGGAGAGCTGTTTGGGTAGATGGCCGACGCGCTCTTCGAGCCCGACCAGCTTCAACGCCGTCATCACGTGATCGCGCCGCTGCTGCGCCGAAAGCTTGGTCAGCAGTAGCGGCAGCTCGACGTTCTCGAAGGCGGTGAGAACCGGGATCAGGTTAAACGTCTGGAAGACGTAGCCGATATGCGTGTTGCGCCAGTGGGCGGACTGGGAATCGCCGAAGCGAAAAATGTTCTCGCCCAGCACCAGCAGTTCTCCCGAGGTCGGCCGGTCGATGGCCGCGATCATATTCAGCAGAGTCGTCTTGCCCGAACCCGAAGGACCCATCAGAGCCAGAAACTCGCCTCCGCCGATCTCGATGGAGACATCGTCCAACGCCTTCACTTCGAAGGCGTCGCGTTTGAATACCTTGCTGACGTTGCGGGCCTGCACCACTTTGGTTTGAGTGGCGGTCTGCGGAAAAGTAGTAGCTGCGCTCATGACTGCTGTCCTTTGATCTTGATTTTGTCGCCGTCTTTCAAATCCTGCGGCGCCGAGGTGATGACATCTTCGCCGCCGTTGAGTCCCTGCACCAGCACACCCCCGCTGCGCTGCGACAGAATCTTTACCTCGCGGGCCGTGGCCTTGCCGTCAAAAGACAAAAAGACCAGCTTCTTGCCGTCGCGGTCGTGAATCGCCGTGGTGGGGACAAAAACACCCTCGGGTTGCGAACTGGTGCGCTTGTTTTCATCTGCCAGGAACTTGACGGTGGCGTTCATGTCCGGCCGCAGATGGGAATCCGGATTGAGAATCTGCACTTTCACCTGCACCGTGGCCTTGGCCCGGTTGGCTTGCGGCGAGATTTCCGCAATCATTCCATCCCACTTGAGGTCAGGATAGGCATCGACGGTGACTACGCCTTTTTGCTTGGGGCCGAGCTTGGCGAAATCGTCCTGCGCGATGTCGAGTTCGACTTGAAGATCGTTCAAGTCGGCCAGGGACACGACCAGGCCCTGCGGGCCGCCTTCGGCGGTGCTGGCAAATCCCGAGGTGACCAGTTCTCCTTTTTCTGCGGCGCGCTCGAGGATGGTTCCGGTTACCGGCGCGCGAATCAAGGTAGCGTCGAGCAGAGACTTGGCGTAGGCCGCCTGACCCTCAGCCTGCTGGAGAGCGCCGCGAGCGCGGGCGATCTCCTCCTTTCGCGGGCCGATCTTGGCCAACTGAAAACCTTTTTCCAGAGAGTTCGCGCGCTGCTGGTCGGCCTCGAACTTGGCGGTGGCGTCATCCAGAGCCTGCTTCGAGAGCACGCCCTGGGTCACCAGGTTGCGGGTGCGGTCCAGGGTGATCTTGTCGTCGACCAGCGTGGCCCGGGCTTCGTCGAGATTGTGCTGGGCCTGCTGAATTTCCTCGGGACGCGAACCGTTCTGCAGTTCTTCCAGATAGGCGCGCGCATTCTCGGCGGCGCCCCTGGCTTGTTCATACTGGGCGCGGAATTCGTCATCTTCGAGGCGGACCAGGATCTGATCTTCTTTAACCTTGTCTCCCTTTTCGACGCCGATCCACTTCACTCGCCCCGTGACCTTGGAGTTCAGATTGATCTTGTGGTGGGCCACAATGTAGCCGCTGGCGGAGAGAACCACGCCGCCAACTTCGCTGTTCTGCGCCGAGGCGCGGACCACTTCTACTTCAGGCACGTCGCGCGAGAACAGGCGATAGGCGATTGCCACCAGGCCCAGCAGCACCAGCAGGCCGATTCCGGCGAGGATATAGCGGCGCGCCCAGACGGGAGGTTCGCCCTCGCCGCCGCCGCGAGCAGTGCGATCGATTCGCAGGCTCTGCAGGTCTTCGTGTTTTGCGTCAATCGGCATGTTATTGTAGCGCCGCTTTTGTAGCGCCGGCGTCCCGCCGGCTGTCTGGCGGGCATCCTGCCCGCCCATCGGGCCGGCCAGAGGCCGGCGCTACCCAATCCCTAGTCTCGCAGGGCTGAGAGTATATCTCGCCGCGAGGCGTGCCACGCGGGCGCGAACCCGCCCACCACGCCCATGATCAGAGCGAATGTCACCGCGGCTCACCACCACGGCCGGCGTCATCTGCAGGCTGAATACAACTTCGCTGAAGGTCACCTGATTTTGCGTCCCGTGGTCATGCCGTTGAACGGCAACATCAGCAGGATGCCAAGCGTTGCCCCCAGTAAAGACAACAGCAGCGATTCCAGCATGAACGAAGTCAGAATGCTGGGACGCGAAAATCCGATGACGCGCAGGGTGGCAATTTCCCGTCCGCGATAGGCCACCGCGGCATACATGGTATTGGCGGCGGCGAAACAGGAGCCGACAGCCATGATGAAAGCCACAATCCAGCCCACCACCTTGATGGGGCCGCCGGACTTGGTTTGCGAGGCGTAGTAGTCAGGTTCCAGCAGGCCATTCAGCTCCAGGCGCTGATCGTCATTGGCGCGATTTTTCAGCGCCTGGGCAGAGACCTTGATCGGTCGCCCGCACCAGGACCGAGGAGTACACCGTGCGCTCGAAGTCCGTCACCAATTGGTTGATGTCGCCCCAGATTTCGGAATCGTGCGCGGTGCCGCTGGCGTCGAAGATGCCCACGATGGGCCAATCGCCTTTGCCGATGTGCACGGTATCGCCCATGTTCGCGTGCTCAAAGCGTTTGTTGATCGAACTGCTGACCACCACTTCCCGCTGCCCCGGGCGTGAACCAGCGCCCGGAGTAAGGTGGATCTGCGGCCGCATCTCAATTCCAAGCGGAGTCAGGAAACGGGTAGTGACATTGGTTTCTCCCGTGCCGCCCTTGCGCGGCAGCACCACCACCAGGATGTCTTCGCCCGAAACCAGCGGCTCGCCTTTGGCTGTTCTTGGCAACGCCCGGAAGGTCTTTCAACACCTGCAAGGCATCGCGCGAGACTCCGCCGGCGGCCAGTTCCGAGTCCGAACCCTTGCGCAGCATCAGCACATTCAGAGGATCGCCGGTGGTGGCAAAGGCGCGGCCCAAGCCCGCCAGCAGCGCCATGATAAAGACCGCCGTGGCCACCGTGAGCGCGATTCCCAGAGCCGTCATGATGGTCAGGCTCTTGCGGAGACGCAGATTGCGCACGTTATAGCTTAGGGGGATTGCCATTTCTGTTTGATCCTCTTAACTCAACCGATGTGACGCAAGCCATCCACGATGTTGACCTTGGCCGCGTGATAGGAAGGTATGAAGGAGCTGGCGAATCCCACCACGGCCGCGATCAGCAGCGCCGCCAGCATGGTGAGCGGAGTGACCTTCATGCCGGTGAAATTCCGCCCTGGCTGGCCATCGCGCGTCACGATGAAGTAGCAGAGCATCGAGCCGATCAGCCCTCCGACCAGCGCAAGCGAAACCGCCTCGCCGACGAACAATCCCAGAATGCTGTTGCGGGTGAAGCCCAGCGTCTTCAATACCGCAACTTCCCGGGTGCGCTCGCGAATCGACATCGCCATGGTGTTGGCCGATACCAGCAGGATGGTAAAGACCACGGCCAGGCAGATGCTCATGATGAAGGCCTTGATGTTGCCCAGCATGCCGATAAAGCCCAACTGGAAAGCGTGTTCAGTCTCGGTCTTGGTGGGACGGTCGGCGTTGCGAAACTCTTCGTCGATGGCTTGCGCCACTCGGGCACGGATTCGGGCGAATCGGCCAGAACCGCGAAGAACCCTTCGCTGCCCTTGAGTTTGGGAAAGCCTTCGTCAATGTAGTCTTTGTTGAAGTAGATGGACTGAGTCGGATCGGGCGGAGTGAAGATTCCCCGGATGGTCAACTCCAGGTTCAACGGGAAAAATCTTTCCGGTAATATTCAGGCGGTCGCCGACTTTCCAGTGAAACTTGTTGGCCAGACCTACGTCGACGATGGCGCCGGCTCGATCATGCTGCCAGGCTTCGAGTTGATCGGCGGGTATCTTGAATTCCGGATACACCTTCAATAATCTCCTGCGGATCGGTGCCGAACTGGGCGAAGAAGTTCTCCGGCTTGTCGTCCATATATTGGCCGCCAAACCATTGCTGGTTCACTACTTCCTTCACGCCGGGAATGGCCTGAATCTTCTGCCGGTAATAGCTGGGCAAATTGAAGACCAGAGACACTTTGTGGCGCACGATCAGGCGCTGCGCCGACTGTTCGCTCGGCTTGCTGTCATAAAAGCTGCGCCAGATGGTGATCAGGAAGGTGAGCAGCAGCAGTGAGCCGCCAATGCTGAGGACGGTCAGAATGCTGCGACGCTTGTTGCGGAATGCGTTTTTGGTGACAAATCGGGTCAGGGTCATCTGCAAACTCCGGGAGTCGAACAGGACAGGGACGGCTGGGACCGTAACCCAAGCCCCAACAGGATAGACGATAAAGTCGAGGCTCGGCAACCAATCGCTGCACAAAATCACAAACTTACCCCTCTTAGATAAATACAACGCTCCCGAGGCTCAGAAAGTTACGGACTGCCTCCACAAAAAGTTCCCATAACGCCTCCTGTTGTCTATCTGCATGCCCCTGTTGCCTGTATCTACTTAATGCACTAGCATGACGCACGGCAGAGTACGCAATCGAGCGGTGGATGGAGGGATATGGGCGAAACGGCGGCGCACCTCACTCATAAGGCTCTGACCGGAATAGACATAGCCATCATCGCGGTTTACTTCACCATCATTTTTGGTATCGGCTATTACTTTGCGCGAAAAGAACGTACCTCGGCGGAGTACTTTCTGGCCAGTCGCAATGTGGGCTGGTTCGCCATCGGGGCGTCGCTCTTTGTTTCCAACATTTCCACCGAACATTTCATCGGGCTGGCCGGCTCCGGCGCCAGTTCCGGCCTGGCCGTCGGATCCTTCGAATGGCTGGCCTGTCTGATCCTCCTGGTCCTGGGATGGGTCTTCGTTCCTTTCTATCTCCGCTCCAATGTCTTCACCATGCCGGAGTTCCTGGAGCGGCGCTTCAGCCGCGGTTCCGCCATTTACCTGGCCAGTATTTCCATCATTGCTTATGTCCTGACCAAAATCTCCGTGCATCTTTGGGCGGCGGCCATCGTGTTGAAGGGAGTTGTGGGTGGAGCCCGCTGCAGACGGCCGTGATTCTGGTGGTGGTGACCGGAATCTACACCGTCGCGGGCGGACTTTCGGCCGTGATCTACACCGAGGTGGTGCAGACGCTGGTTCTTTTGACGGGTGCCATCGCGCTCACTTTGATCGGCATGCACGAGGTGGGCGGCTTCGCCGGACTGCGCGCGGCCGTCCCTGCCAGCTACTTTCATATGGTCAAGCCGATGAGCGATCCCGACTTTCCCTGGACCGGAATTTTCTTCGGCGCGCCGATTCTGGGAATCTGGTACTGGTGTACCGACCAGGTGATCGTGCAACGCGTGCTTTCGGCGCGCGATGAAGGTCATGCCAAGGCCGGGAACCATCTTCGCGGGATTTCTCAAAATCCTGCCGGTATTTCTTATGGTGCTTCCCGGCCTGATTGCATTCGCCCTGTTCCGGGACATGTTCACCATTGGCGCGAACGGCAGCCCACCAATGGCGACATCGCCCTGCCGACACTGATCCTTAATTTGCTGCCGACCGGACTGGTCGGCCTGATGATCGCGGCGTTGCTGGCGGCCTTGATGGGAGGGATGGCGTCGGTTTTCAACTCGACATCGACGCTGGTGACGCTCGATTTCTACAAGAAGCTGAAACCGGAAGCCAGCGAGAAACAGTTGGTTTTGATTGGCAGAATGGCTACCGGAGTCATGGTGCTCTGGGAATCGCGTGGGTGCCTTTCATCACCCGCATCAGC
>CAWEVE010000003.1:0-96448 GCA_963812465.1 Terriglobia bacterium | reverse complement strand
CCTGCGGTTTTCTATTTTCCTACCCTGGCAATTCCTGCTCCGGGCTTCGTCAAAGGCGACACAGTCAAGGTCACAATCAAAAGGTACCGGCCTAAAACACCGATTGAAATCACCGACCTGACGACTCGGCTACTTTCAATGTCTGGAGCGGCCGGGGACGAGTTCCAGGTGCATTTCGGGTGTGCTCACTTCTTGATATGTCGTGATACGATCTAAGGTAGGTATGATCGCGATCCGGCATAATCGGCAAACAGAGAAACCGCTACCCCTTACTGACTACCAGTCTTTAGCGGAGTTGCGGTACCAGATTCGTCGCTTTGTGCATTTCAGCGAGCAAGCCGTACGGAATGCAGGGCTCGAGCCTCGCCAGCATCAGCTGATGTTGGCCCTGAAGGCTCTTCCCAAAGATGTGCGCCCTCGTATTGGAGAATTGGCGGAGCGTTTGCTCATTCGCCACCACAGTGCAGTGGAGTTAGTTAATCGATTGGCGACGGGAAGATTGTCCGCCGCGGTAGAGGAGACGCAGACCGGCGAGAGGTGTTGCTTTCGCTGACACCGAAAGGTGAAAACATCCTGCGAGAGCTGTCCTTGCATCATCGGGCGGAACTTCGAACGCGAGGACCGGCGCTGGTTGCGGCACTCAAACGCGCCATACCAACTGCAAGAATCGGATGACGGGATAGTCCGGACACTTGAGCAAGGAACCACTTAGATATGTCGGAAGTCAAGAACGGGTCCACAGACGGCATCGGTGCAGTGAGTACCCCCCTCCGTCCAACTATCGCAGCTACTGGGGTTCAATTAAAGAGCGCCGGGCTTGCTGAACCGGCACAGTTTCGAATGGTGTTAATTTCTTTCCTGGCCGCCGGAATCGGACTTCTGGCAGGCTTTATCGCGTATCTGCTTTACAACCTGATCGGCCTGTTTACCAATATCGTCTTCTATCATCGCTTTGTTTTTGCCTTTAACAGCGCCCGAAATAATCATCTTGGCGGTGGGTCATCGTGATGCCGGTGATTGGCGGAATCATTGTCGGCTTTATGGCGAAGTATGGATCCCCCAAGATCAAGGGCCATGGAATTCCCGAGGCAATGGAAGCAGTACTGATCAATCGCAGCCGCATTCAACCACGGGTTGCGATTCTTAAGCCTATCTCCGCGGCAATTGCGATCGGCACTGGGGGACCCTTCGGAGCGGAAGGACCCATTATTCAAACCGGCGGCGCTGTCGGCTCTCTGATTGGGCAACTGGTTCACACGACGGCGTCCGAGCGCAAGGTTCTGCTGGCTTGCGGCGCGGCGGCTGGGATGTCAGCGACGTTCAACACCCCGATCGCGGGAGTGATCCTGGCGATTGAGCTGCTCTTGTTCGAATTCAAGTCACGATCATTTATTCCCCTTGTCATTGCGAGCACCATCGCAACCGCTGTCCACATGCAACTCCTGGGGACTGGCCCGATGTTCACGGGATCCACCATGGATTTTGGCATCCCCCATGCCCTGCCTTTTTATGTGCTGCTCGGAGGTCTCTGTGGGCTGGCTGCGGTTGGTTTTAGCAAGCTGCTCTATTGGACAGAAGACCAGTTTGAGAAACTACCGATTGACGAGCTTTGGTGGCCCGCGATCGGCGCGTTAGGCTTGGGAATTATCGGATACTTTGTTCCGCGAGTCTTGGGCGTCGGGTATGACACGATCAGCGACATCTTGAATGCGAACCTTGCCCTGAAGTTGCTGGTTGTCGTTATGTTGGCGAAGGCAGTTGCGCTTGTGGTCTCGCTCGGCTCCGGGACATCAGGAGGACTGCTCGCGCCCATGTTTATGTCGAGTGCAGCGATGGGCGGGGTCTTTGCGCTGGGTATCGATAGAATTTTCCCCGGCGCACACCTTTCTGCCGGCGCATTTGCGTTGGTTGCCATGGGAGCGGTTTTTGGCGCCGCATCGCGAGCTGCTTTCACCTTCATCATCTTTGCCTTCGAGATTACGCGTGACTACAACTCTGTTTTGCCTTTGATGCTGGTCACGGTGATCGCTGCCGGCATTGCCATGTTGCTTATGCCCAGCGGATCGATCATGACGGAGAAGCTGGTGCGCCGCGGGCTGCGGATTCATCAGGATTACGAGGCCGATATGCTGCAACAAATGTCGGTATCGCAGACCATGGATCCCGAAGTACCAGCCGTGCCTGGCGATATGTGGCTGGTTGACTTAGCCGACCGAATCGCAAGACGCGACCCCGAGGTAAGCCAGCATCAGGCGCTGTTCATCATGGGCGGAGATGGCAAATTAGCAGGGGTCATCACGCGGGGAGATGTTTTTCGCGCATTGGACAAAGACTCTACTCAATCGATGACTGTGCTTGAAGCCGGGACTCGCAATGTGGTTGTAACCTATCCCGACGAAGCTTTGCACGACGCCTCTGCGAAGATGTTACGCAACAATATTGGGCGTTTGCCGGTAGTTGACCGAAAGGATCCTGGCCATGTGGTTGGATATTTGGGAAGGCACGGGATCATGGCCGCGCGCTTGCGCCGACTGGATGAGGAACATGTGCGCGAGTCGGGCTGGCTCAGATCACGTTGGAAGAAGTGAATGTTCTTCGGAACGTGACGAATAAACCAGGCCAACGGCAAAGTAGATTTCTCTAGGCCACTCTCTCCAATCCCAGTTGGTCGAAAACAGCTTGCTGGTCAGTCCGGATTCGGGCCACGAGAGCGTTCCCATCATGCTCGGGAATGTGGATCTGTTGCGCTACCGACAATGCACGAGTGTAAAGCGCATAGGCTACGACGTAATTGTGATCTTCGCGATGCCGATCCGCCAATATGCATAAATTCCCCGCAATTGCTCGAAGTTGCCGTAGGCGGAGTGGATAGACGCCATTGGAATTACTCATCGAATGTTCCTTTGAACTGTGTAGAACGCCGCGTTCCACCCCGCGTTGTTTGCCTCAACCGAAGAATCGAGTCAGCCGTATCTGGTGCAAACTCAAGCTCACATCAGGCGAATTGATAAGGCCAATTCGCACCCCTCGCCTGTAAGCGACCCCTGCTTGCATTGTTGTGCTGTTCTGAAGTGCCGTACCCCTGGATTCCGTAGTACACTGCGCGATCGAAGAATTGAGTCAACATTTGGTACAGTTCGAGTTCTCCATACAGTTCCACGACATTGCAAGCAAAGGCCTCGCGCTGAAGGAAGTGCCACAAGTGATCGCGGCTGGTGACTAGGGCCCATACAAACTGATGCAGGCCGACTCCCTCGGCCGCCCGACGTGCACCGACTGCGCAAAATCGATTCTCGATATCCACATCGGTCTTTTGCAGCAACCATTCACCTAAGTTGCGATAGACCTCTGCCGCTGCCAATTCCAGTTCTGCAGCCGGAATCTTTCGGAAGTCAGAGGTTCGCTCCGACAGCTGAATTTTTTCAGCCAGCCCTCCCACCAATTCCTCCGAGTGTTTTTCAATCAAGCGCACAAGCTTTAGCGTCATCACTTGCCATCCTCCTTAACCATTGACCAATTGCGATCCTCCCGACATCGTCTGAAATTGCAGACGTAGCCACACAGGATGCTTTCTCTATTATATCGTGCTACGATATCAAATGAAAATGATTGGAGTTTTCGTGGGGGCTGGGATGAACTATCCATCGCACTCATGGAATGAAGATCACGACAGGCCTTTGCGAGTAGTGTGTTATCTGGTTGCGGCTCTATCCCTTGCGTTTTGCATGGCTCTGGTCGTGTATGTGATTTTGATGTGACGCCAACGTTCGGTGACTGACATACGAGTCTCCGAGAATCGGATTCGGCGCAGCGGAAATGCTGCAACGGTTTCTTACGAACCCTGTCGTCCGAGTGCTGATTCCGGGACTTTTGCTCGTACCCTACCTGATCTTTTCTGTGCCCCGCGGCGAGTTCCGCTGGCTGGATGCGGTGGTGTTGTTCAGTATTCCCGTTGCGATCGCAGCACTGTTCGAGTTTCTGCCTCCGGGCGGAGTACGACCGGCGATAGGCAAGTTGTGCTGGCAAGACGTCATTGTGCTGGCTGTCGTTGGCCTGCCGGTGGAATTCGGGTGGATGCGAGGAAGCTTCCCACATCCCGGGCTGAGCGCGCTACCGAAGATCCTGCTCATGGATTCAGCCCTTTATGGCTTCCTGGTAGTGCGCCGGCTAGAAGGGGTGGGTTATGATTTTCGCGCCCGCGCCCGCGACGCGCTGATTGGACTGCGCGAGTGTAGTTTTTTTGCTCCGATTGTCATCGTGCTTGGCATATGGATTGGCTTTATCGTGCCGCACGGTGGTATGCCTCCGGCTTCGTCGGCATTGGCTGCGCTGCTGGTCACGTTCTTTTTCGTTGCCATCCCAGAAGAATTGTTTTTCCGGGGACTGCTCCAGAATCTGCTCGAGCCACGTATCGGATACCCTGGCTCACTGTTCGTAAGCGCGGCGATCTTCGGCCTCTCCCATTTCAACAAGCCGCTGCCCTTCAATTGGCGCTATGTGTTGCTGGCAACCATTGCCGGGGTTTTCTACGGTCGCGCGTGGCACGATCGCCGCCGACTGCTGTCTTCGGCAACCACCCACACGCTGGTGGATGTCATCTGGTCCTTGTGGTTTCGATGAACTGGATTTGGCGGATTTCAACGATGGTAGTGCAGATAACCCAGACCCACCATCATGTGGTGAGTGACCGCATCCGGCACTGAAATGGCCACGCAGAGGCCCAGGATGCCATGGACAAGCCCGAGTGCGTAAAGGTTGCGATGGGACAGGAAGAGAGTACACGAGACGATTCCCCAAACGAGAGTTGCCACCGCGAGCACAAGGTTCGGAAGATGCGCTGTCGAAAACAGCACTGCGGCAGCAATCACCGCCGCCGATTGGGTGGGTAAGATGCGCAGTAGCCGGAGCAAAAAATAGTCCTGCAAGATGAACTGTTGCTCGAACGCCCACAGTAGATACCCAGCCATGTGCAATCCAAGAGACCCAGCACCGTGGAGCGGATGCAGCGTATGCAACTCGAAGCCTATCCCAACCAGTAGACCGGCGAAAAGGAGGCCTCCAGCCGTAATCCAAAGCAAGCTTCGCAAGCCAGAGAGCCGCAAGCCTAATGTGCTCGCATCGGGACGGTAGAGAAGGGTGGTTGCCACAATCCAGGCGAACGCAATACAGAATAGAAGGCGCTGCATGGGCCTGGACGTCCAGATCACCAACTGTATGAGCCCGTAGCAAACTGCAAGCTCCACAAAATCTCGGGACCGTAGCTTCGGAAGACAAGGCACAGTCAGATTATTTCATGGGGAACGTTCCGGGAGTGGACAAAGAACCTTGCTTGCGCTTTCCGGAAGAGCAAAAGCAAAAACAAAAGAGCATCGGATGGTGATCCGATGCTCTCCGGCTTATACCTTCTTCAGGCACTCGCCAAACTGCTGCCGATAGTTTTTCTTACTGCAACACTTGATACGCGGGAGAAACGCAAACCGCCGCACCGCCGCTCTGCGGGGCCGCTCCGGCTGCACCGGGAGCGAAGTGGATCACTCCATCTTCGGAGGAGCAGAAGTTGCGCACACCAGTCTGATTGAATGATGACGGTGCAGCGCCCACGCCGTAAGTCAGGATCAAGGTGCCACCTGCGCCCACCACGCCGGCTTCTTTGAAATAGAAGCCGCTTTTCGCCGTGCCCGGAGCGCCGGCATTCGACAACACGCTATCAATCAAGCAAGCATTCCCCTGAACCGGTCCGGTTACGGGACAGGTCGAACCCGGACCACCCGGACCCAGTTGAGCCAGATTGGTGGAATAACCCACGGTCGGGAAAGCCGACTGATAAGAAACTTCGGCGGTGTTCACGGTGCGGATCGCACTCACGGCAGACGCTTCGTTGGCTGCGATACGTGCGCGCAGCAAGTTTGGAATGGCAATCGCCGCGATGATCAGAATGATCGCCACCACGATCAGTAACTCAATAAGCGAAAATCCCCTCTGTTTCCGCATCCTTTTTCCTCTTCCCGATTTGAGATTTTGGTCCTCAGCGGCCCCAATTAGGGAATCCATTGCATTCTACGGGCCCATGCGGGGAGACCTTCAAGCCATTGGTTCTAATAGGACAACCGTCTTGAAATCGAATTTCTGAGATGTTTTGCGACGGCGGGTGACACAATGTGTCGCAATTCGCGACGGGATTTGGAGTGCAATGCTGGGGCTCAGAATACTTGCTCACAAGCAGGGTTCGGCTAGGCCAGCCAGCAAACCCGAAATGTCGCAACCACATTGGCGGCCTATTTGCCGCCGTAATATCCATCTCGGGCTTGCACGGTCAGATCCTTCGGCTTGGCCGCCACCTGAATCTTGTGATAGCCCGGCTCGGCCGCGCCTCCCCGATCAGGGGTGTAGCCCAGGCTGTACTGGTTGCGCAGCTCTTCTTCGATCTGGGAGTAGATCTGTTCGACTGGCTCTTTCTTAGAAACTTCGAACAGTCGGCCGCCGGTCTCTTTCGATATCCGCTCCAGGATTTTCTTGCCATCGGCGTGCTGTTCCGGATTCCGGCGGCCGCCTCGTCCGCCGCCCATTCCGCCGCGGCCCATGCCCGGTCCGCCCATGCCTGGAATGCTGATGCCGGTTCGGCCGAAGCCTCCGCCATTTCCGTAAGCCTCATCATCCTTGAACAGAATGGAATAGACCACGGTGTTGGCGCGTTGCGCCGACTCGATGGACTCCTCCAGGGTTTCTTTACTACCATTGTCGACGCCGTCCGAGAGCACGATGAGGGCCTTGCGCCCCTGCTGCTTCTCCATCAGTTCGTCGGACGCCAGATAGACCGCATCGTAGAGCAGCGTACCGCCGCCGTGATGCCGTCCCGGCCGCTCCCGAGCCGCCTCCAGAACCTGGCCCGGAACCGCCGCCGCCTCCTCCGCTCGGATAGTTGCCGCCGGAGGTGCGGCTGAACTGCGGCGCCTCCAGGGACTCAAGCGCCGCCTGTAATTTCTCATGCGAGGCGGTGAGGTCCTGCAGGAGTTCGACCTCGCGGTCGAAGTGAATGACGAAAGCTTTGTCTTTGTCTTCGCGCAGCATCTGGGCCAGAAAGCTTTGACTCGCGCTGCGCTCTTCTCCAAGCACACGCCTCTGGCTCATGCTGGTGTCCACCAGCAAACCCAGCGTCAAAGGGAGATCGGTTTCGCGGGAGAAATATCGAATGGTCTGCGGGCGGCCGTCTTCAGTGAGGGTAAAATCATCCTTGGTCAGGCCATTCATGATCTTTCCGTGCTTGTCGCGCACCGTGGCCAGCACATTTACGACCTTGACCTGGACGGACATGGTGGTCACCGGCTGGTCGGCCGATGCCTCCGGCGCTTTCCTTGCCGTCGCATCAGGGCCCGATTGCGCGATCGCTATGCTGATCGTCAAAGCCACCGCCGCAATCGAAGCGACACCACGCACGAAATCAAACTTCACTGGGTAAGCCTTTCTAAATTCATGTCGATAAGGAATGCCGGCCGGTCAACGCGCACACAACGATCTGCTCTGGATGGTGAGAGCCTCCGGAAGCAAGATTTGGTTGTGAGGCTGATCGTAAAAGTTTGTAAAGAGGCACGCTTTTAAGACTTATCGAGCCATTGATTTGAAAACCAATGCCAGCGATTCGCATCTTGATCGTTGACTAATGTGATCGATTATGCGATCGCGAGGATTTTGCGACCATGACCAGATTATGCGCTCACAAGCTTCACCCGGAGGGAATGTCCACTATAGTCTTTGAGTTGACCCAAGACGGCGGGCGTGTTGCCGCAACTTAAGGATGATGCCGCAATGAGCGATGATGCCCTGGCTGCGCGACCGATCGGCCCTCGCGTTGACTCTTCTCCAGCCCAGCGCCCAAGGCGTACCACGCTGTCAGGGCGCCTGGTCACATTGACGCCTCTGGATCCTGACGTCCATGGCGATGCCCTCTACGACGCGACACGGGGCGAGGCGAACGACTGGTTGTGGCTCTATCTATTCGAAGGCCCGTTTCCCGATCGCGCGGCATTCGACGCGCATCTTCGACGGATGGCAGCCTCGGAGGATCCGCTGTTCTTCGCCATCCTGGACAGAGCTTCGGGAACTGCCGTCGGCTACGCCGCCTATATGAGGATCGAACCTGTCCACCGGGTGATCGAGGTCGGCAGCATTCTCTACACCCCACAACTGCAACAGACCGCGCTGGCGACTGAGGCCATGTATCTGATGGCGCGCCATGTATTCGAGGATCTCGGTTACCGCCGCTACGAGTGGAAGTGCAACGCCCTGAATGCACCGTCACGCAGAGCCGCGCTGCGCTTTGGCTTTACCTTCGAGGGAATCTTTCGGCAACACATGATCGTCAAGGGCCGCAACCGGGACACCGCCTGGTTCTCGATGCTGGATTCCGAGTGGCCGGCGCGAAAAGCAAGTTTTGAGCGCTGGCTGGATGCGGCGAATTTTGGTCCGGACGGCCGGCAAAAAATCTCCCTTTCGACCCTCAATGGCGCGGACGGCGAGTGACAGCCGGCGCCACGATCCCGGTGTCTGGTCGTTAAAATGTGTTCCATAATCCCGCAACAATTTGCAGACTCCCGATCCACTGGTCTCGCCTCGCCGGATCACCTCTCTTTTTTTGTGCCGGTTACAAAGGCAACCGAAATCGCAAAACTGGCACTCTAATTGCGGCCCGTCCCTTACCCTTTATGCCCTCCCTGGTCTACATCGCTCGGATTCTGAATTTTTCCGAGGAACTGACGGAGCGTCTGAAAGCCGCAGGTTTCCAGGTCAGCTCTTTCGGGCCAGGCAGAATTACCGCCGATGAGTGCCTGCTGGTGATGACCCCTGAGGCTGCCGTTGCCGGCCTTAAGCCTGCAAATTCCGTGGCAGAGTCCACCGACGCTTCTGCGAGAGGTTTGGGACTTGGCGAGACGCCAGCGCCCGTCGCGGACATCAATGCGCACTTGAGGCCGCAAGCCGCTTTCTGGGACATCCTCATGACCGCCGGTAGCGCATCCGGAATTGGCGCGGAAAATAAGAATCTCGGCTTCATCCCTTCCGACGCTGGCCAGCGGATCGTCTCCTCGCGGGGGGAGCTGACCGGGTGCGCGCCGGGGTTGCCGGCTGCGAGGAACGTTCCCTCGGCCGATGTTACCGATTCGCCGGTTTCTCCACTGCCTAAACCAGCGAAGCAACCAAGCACGAAACCACCGCAGCAAATTGCCGAGATTTCGTCGAGAAGGGTCGCGGGTCCGGTCACAAAAGCTTTCCTGGCAAGCACTGTCCACGCAAGGAAATCGCTCACAGACCCATTCCTGCGCCTGGCAATGGCTGCTAGTTTGTTGCTGATTCTAGCTATCATCATGTTAACCAACCCCAAGTCAACCCTATCCTCGAGCGCGGACGCAACGGCTCTCGACGCAGATCATTCCTCCCAGGCAGATTCCACTTCGAAAGTCTCGGTGCGCACCGACGGGAGTTCATCAGCCTCGGCGTTGACCACGCCCGGCGGCGACCCGTCGAAAGCGACAGGACTGCCGCGGCGTCCTGCGGATTACGACTTTGTAGCCGAAGATTTCACCAATCATCTGGCGCTTCGCGGCCATAGCGGCATTGCGATCCCGAATCCTGAGCTCAAGCACAACGCGCAAGGCAGAGTGCCAAGGAAACGGATAGTGTTCAATTAGCCCTCCGGCAAGCCAGCCGACGCCTGTACAGCAATTCCGGTTTTCCGACGAAATCTCCGAAATCCTGCGCAAATATCTGATTTCAGTGGACAATCCCCAAACAGCCAAGAATCCGGGCAAATTGACGAAGAGTTCCAGGACACGCATTTTCGCGAGCTTGAATGGAAAACTCGACCTTGCCACTCAGGTACCTGCCCGAAACGGCCGATAGGGTCAGATGGAGGGGTTCGCCCGCATGAGTTCTCCTGGGACCCAAGCCGCGATGGGCCGCGTGCTGCTGATCTGTAACGATTCGATTGCCATTCAGCATGTGGCCGAGGCTACGCAGCAATTCGCGATCGCAACCGAAGTCTGCGATGACGCCGGCATGGCGCTTGCCCTGCTGAACCGTCGGAAATTCGAAGCCATCGTAGTCGATTGCGGGCTTGGGCAGGCAGCGGAAATACTGGAGCAAGTCCGCCTTTCTCCATCCAACCGGACCGCCGTCACCTTCGCCATTACCGACCCCCAGAAACCGCCTTCGTTCCCGATCCAGTCGAATTTTGTAATAGAGAAGCCCCTTTCCGTGATTTCCGTCGGCCGCACTTTGAAAGCCGCCTTCGGACTAATCGTGCGAGAACGCCGGCGCTCCTTTCGCTGTCCAGTTTCGATTCCAGCGGCCATCCTGAGCGATGGCAAAGAGGCCAGATGCCAGGTGGTGAACATCAGCGAAGGCGGCATGGCAATATCTGGATCGCCCGCCCTGAGCCCAGGAGGGCAGGTAAAAGTCCTGTTCACGCTGCCCGGTCAGCGCGATGGCTTCACCATTGAGTCCGAAGTTTGCTGGTTCGACGAGAAAGGCCGGGCGGGGCTACGCTCACTGCTGATTTCGTCGGAACAGAAGTCTGCCCTGCAAGAGTGGCTGGCTGCGAAGCTCGAAGAAGACCTGCCGGAAGCTGTGGCCTCACAATTCCGAAAGAAATAATCTGGCTGGGCATCCGAACCCCTGGCGAAACCTGCAGCCCCGTGCGCGGTTACCGTCGGCACCTGTCCGAGTGGACAGTAACTTGCGTCATAGTTACGCGGTTAGAAACGTGTTCCAGCGCTACCGACGTTCGGGCACTTCGTAACTTGTAGGCCCAGCAAGGCACCGCTACCCTCTTACTATGTGGCCGCTCTCTCTGCTGTTCTCCTCCGACGAGCAGACGTCGCACGCGTTGAGTCAGGCTCTCACCGAACTGGAATTCGAGGTTGTGTCTTGCCCTGAAATCTTCGGCGCGGTGGAAAAGATCACCAGCCGCGCCTTCGAAGTCATCGTTTCGGACTGGAACGAAGGGCTGGAAGCGGTATTTTTGTTGAAGACCTCGCGCGAACTCAAGGCCAACCACGCAGCCTTTACGGTGGCGATTGCCGATCCTGAAGCCGCCAACTGCGGCATATGACGCAGGCGCCGATCTGGTTCTTAGCCGGCCGATGGCACCGGACCAAATCAAATATGCCTTGCTTACCAGCGATGCATTTCTGGCGCACATGAAGAAGTGGTTGCCCAAAATGACCATGGGCCTTCCACAAGAACCGGAGCCAGTTCCGGCGCCAGTTAAAGATCATGTGAAGAAGTCGAACAACGCCCGGTACGTGTCGCCTCCGAGAACAGAAAACACGGCTTCGGAGCCATCGCGACCTCTCCGCGCCTGGCCCTCCCCACCTCCCCCGAAGAAGGTTGAATGCGTTCTGCCGGTAGTGGCTGCGGAATCGATTTTCGACGACGACTTGTTGTATCGATCTCGAGTGCAGACGTTATTCCAGCGGGAGCCGAGTTTTTCATCTGCCCCAACTTTTCTGCGCAAGCAGCCCAGGAGATTGCTGCCGAGCCTGGCCATCGCCATCGCTTTCCTTACGGTGGGATATGTAGTCAGCGAACCGCTCTACAGTAAGGGAGCGGCGAATTCCGTCGTCCAGATCAGCGGCCGCGCGCTCGACCGCACCCAGGCGTGGTTGCACCACTCCGATCAGGATGAGCCGGCTGCCCCTGCGGTACAGATGGCCGAGGATGACAGCCCTCAACCTGCGTCATCGCGTCGTGGCGATTCGCGCATACGGGTGATTCCGGTAAGAGATCCCTTCCAGGCGGGCACAACTGCACCAGCAGCTCAGCAGCCGCAAGCGCTTCACGTGGAAGCTCAGGCGCCGGCCGCACAACCGTCGCCCGCGACCGCTGCAACTGCGGTTCGCATTCCAGACAGTCTGAAAGCTCCGGTTCAGAGTGCGACTATGCGCATGGCGGCCCGCATCACTCCGTCGATTCTTGCCGCTCTCGAACCAGTGGAATTGTCCGAGGACCTCTCGCGCCGCTTGCTGCTGCAGAAGGTTCTTCCCAGTTATCCTGAAAAAGCAATTCGGGAAAGGCTGCAAGGGCCGGTCGTGCTGCAGGCATTTATCGGCCGCGATGGCACCATCCAGGACCTGAAACTGATTCGCGGCTCACTGCTTCTTGGACAAGCCGCGTATCACGCCGTCCGCCAGTGGCGCTACCAGCCCTATCTGGTAAACGGCCGCGCCGTCGAAGCCCAGACCTTAGTGACAGTAGATTTCAAGCTTCCGTAAATGTGGGCGCGAGCGTCCCGCTCGTGCTGCCGGAAGCGCTTCCGGTCGAGACCTTCGAAAACATATTCCAGTCGACGTTTTCCGCGCACCGTTCTAATCAACCAGTTCACAACTTTTTACGTATTTTTACCCCTAATTGACACCGCTCGGGTGAGGTTTGACTATGTTGATTGCGGGCTGATGCAGTAGTGCGGGCCCGGAAATAGGAAATCGTAATGAGCATGAAACCGCGGAACGAGCGAACCCGGCTGCTCCTGACTCTGGAGCTGGCTGTGATTTTGCCCGCCGCGGCCCTGGTGTTCCTGAGCGCGTGGCACGTACTGCACATTCAGCGCGACCGAGCCGTCGAGGCCGCGATTCAGCGCGACTTCAGCCAGGTGCTGGCCATCTCGGAAAAGCAGATCAATCAAAAAGCCACCGACCTGGTGGATGATGTGCGCACCGAGTTCCCTTCTCCCAGCGAAGCGTCGTGCTCGGTAACTCTGGACAGGATTCTGGCGGCGCATCCCTACGCCGCGCATATTTTCATTTACTCACCGGAGAGCGGCATGGTGTTTCGCTCCCAATCTGACCGGATGAAGAGCGACGACGGCTTTCGCGAGGAAACCGACTACCTGAGCAACATGTTCAACGGATGGCTGAAGATGGACTTCAATCCCATGGTTGAGAAGCTGGCGCACAACCAGAAAAAGGGAATGCCCTACATCTTCGAAGCCGAATGGGTGCCGCGTGGAGACAAGAAGGTCTATCAATCCGTGGCTCTGTTTCTTTTGAAGGACGAGAAAAAAGGATCGCACGCGATTGCGGGCGTTGGTTTCGACGCCGACTATCTGCATGACAAGTTTTTCCCCGAGATGCTGGAGGACGTCATCAGCCGCAACGTGAACGATACCCAAAGCGAAAAGAATCATGCGGTCATGATGTTGCGCGGCAAGTACGACTCCACTGCATTCGCCCAATCCAGCGGATGGGACGGCGGTACGCCGGAGGTTGAGCGCAATCTTGAAGGCGTGTTCCAGGGAATGACCCTGGCCATCAAGCTGCGTGGCACGACTCTGGCCGCCATCGGCCAGCGTTTCGCGCGCATCAGTTTTCTGACACTGGCTGCGCTCTCGCTGGTCCTGGCGGGTGGAATCGCGCTGACCTATCGCAATGTCACCAAGGAAATGGCGCTGGCGCGGCTGAAGTCCGATTTCGTTTCCAACGTTTCTCACGAACTTCGTACCCCGCTTTCGCTGATCCGGCTGTACGCGGAGACGCTTGAAATGGGCCGGCTCACCAGTCCGGAGAAATATCAGGAGTATTACCGCATCATCCGCAAGGAGAGCGAACGCCTGACCGGGCTTATCAACAACATTCTCGATTTCTCCCGCATCGAGGCTGGCCGCAAGGAATATGACTTCCGCGAAACCGATATGAGCGAACTGGTGCACAACACGCTCGACTCTTATCGCTATCAACTGGAGCAGAATGGTTTTCAGTTTGAAGAAAAGATTGACGAAGTGCCGGCCCTGCGTGTGGATCGCGAAGCCATGGCCCGATCCCTGCTGAACCTGGTCAACAACGCCCTCAAGTATTCGCAGGATAGAAAATTTATCGGAGTGAATCTCTATCGCGACAACGGCTCGGTAAAGCTGGAAGTCGTCGACCAGGGCATTGGCATCCCGCACGACGAACAGCAAAAGATTTTTGAGAAGTTCTATCGCGTGGGAGACCCGTTGGTTCACAACACCAAGGGAAGCGGCTTGGGCCTGTCGCTGGTGCGCCACATTGTGCAGGCGCACGGCGGCGAAGTTTCCGTCGACAGCACTCCGGGGCAAGGCAGCAAATTCACGATTGTTTTGCCAGTGAAAACGGCGCCGACGACGCTTGCGGGCGTCGAGGCGAGGACGACATGACCAGAATCCTGATTGTCGAGGACGAGCCCAACATGGTGGCGGGCTTGCGCGACAACTTTGAATTCGAAGGATATGACGTCATCACCGCTCCCGATGGCGTGGCCGGTCTCGAACGCGCTCTGAACGAGGCGCCGGATCTTGTCATCCTCGACGTCATGATGCCGCGCATGAGTGGTCTTGATGTCTGCAAGCAGCTTAAGGCCAAGAGGCCTTCGGTTCCGATCATTATGCTCACGGCGCGCGGCCAGGAAGTAGACAAGGTGGTCGGTCTGGAGTTGGGCGCCGACGATTATGTGACCAAACCCTTTTCCATCCGCGAACTGCTGGCCCGGGTGAAAGCGGTTTTGCGGCGCGCCAAGAGTGTGCCCAAGGAGAAGGAGAACTACTCTTTCGGCGAGGTGGAAGTGAATCTGAAGAGTTGCCAGGTTTCACGCAGCGGCAAGGAACTCGATTTTTCCTCGAAAGAATTCGAGCTGCTCAAATATTTCCTGTGCCATCCCGGTGAAGCGCTGAGCCGCGATCGTCTGCTTGAGGAAGTGTGGGGCTACGATCGCTTCCCTACAACGCGCACGGTGGATGCGCACATTGTCCGCTTGCGGCAGAAAGTTGAACCCAAGCCCGAGGAGCCGCGCTTCATCCTCACGGTGCATGGTACGGGCTACAAGTTCGTGGGCTAAGTGAAAAAGCTGAACGCTAGACGCAGAACCGATAAATCAGCAGGCGCGTAACGGAGAACACGGTGCCGGAATCCAGCAAAATCCAGGAGACGCCGTACTTGAACCGCCCAGCACTCGCTGCGGTCAGGCAGCCCGCATCCTCAACGCCGATCCGGGTTGACGATTCCGAGCTCATCCGCGAAGCCCAGCGAGGAAACACTGCGGCCTTCGAAGAACTGGTGCGACAGTACGATCGCGCGGTGCTTCGGCTGGCCGTTCACCTGACCGGCTCGCAGGAAGACGGTCAGGACATTTATCAGGAAGCGTTTTTGCGGGCATACATCAATCTGGCGCGCTTCCGGTTTGAATGCTCTTTCTACACCTGGATCTATCGCATCGTGACCAATCTCTGCCTGGACCATTTGCGCAAGAAGCGTTCGCGTGGCCGCGATCTCACCACCACGGCGTCCCCCGAAGGTGAGCCGGAAGATGTGCTGGACCGAATGCCGGACCGCCGTCCGGGAGCGAGTCCGGAGCACAGCTTCGCCGGACGCGAATTGCGGCAGTGCATCCTGAGCGCGCTCGGCCAACTTTCTCCGCGGGAGCGCATGGTGTTCGAGCTGAAGCATTATCACGGGATGCGGCTGCGAACGGTTGCGGGAATGCTGAATACGACTGAAGGCACGATCAAGAACACCCTGTTCCGCGCCACTCACAAACTGCGCACCCAACTGGCCGAGGTTCGATGATCAGCAGTGCCACACCACTCCGGGCACGTATCCCTTCAAAGTAATTACCGTGAACAATGCGGAAGCAACCACGAAGGACTGCACAGACGCCGGCCAGCCTGCCGCATCCCATTAGCTCAAGATTTATTTGGCGGTTCCGGATCGAAAGTCTGATCGAGATAGATCCAGAGGACGCGCGCCAGCAGCGAGATCGCCGGCGCCAGTGGCAGGAACAACACCACGGCCCAGATCGTGGCTTTGGTGATCCACCATCCCGTGATAGCCCACAGCAGCGCCGCAATCAGGGCAATGACCATGAGCGCCAGGCCGAAGCTGATGTACATGGCGCCCAGGAAGTACCCTTCTTCGCGTTGAAACTGGAGATCGCAGACGGGGCAGCGCTCGTACATCTTGGGCAAACCCCGAAAAATGGAATAGCGAAAAATGCTTCCCTCACGGCAGCGAGGGCAGCGCTGTCGAAAAATCGCCGTCAGGGTTGCGGACTTTGTTGTGGCTTTCATCTGCGCTTGCGATCCGTGGTAAAGAGGATCATTGGTAAAGAGAGTGTATCTGCAATATTTCTGCGAGGCAGCGGGAAGGCTCGCACCCACGGCGATTTGATAGAATCCGCGTTCGCCTGCGTCACCGCCGGGAAGAGAGCCATGAAGTACAACTCCGGAAGATTGCTGTTCGCCGTCGATTTGGCCGGAACGCTTCTATTCGGCATCGAGGCGCGCCACCGCGGCCATGGCGGGAGCGGCGCTTTGCTTTGGCCTTCGCCTGGTCAGCGTCTGGCAGCATTGGAATCTGCCGACAGTTAGTGGATAGCCAGAGCGATTCGCGTGGTGGCTGAATCGCGCGGTTGGCACCGAGTCGTGTGAATTGTCGTGAGATTCTAACGTGTCGATTTGTCTTACGATTTGAAGCGCGGGCCGATTACTTCTGCTCTGCCGTTTCTTCCTTCGGCGCTACATCTTCCGCAACTATCATCTGCGCCTTGGGAGCCGCCGAGTGCGCGGCACGCTCGGCGCGGGCAATCTCTCCCAAAGAGACACTAAGAGGCGGCAACGCTTTCGGTTCTACCACCGGCGCCGGTCGCTTGGGCGAACCACTGGCGATGGTTTGCTCGGTGGTGTGCACAGCCGGAAGCTGCGGGACAATGGCGTGTTTCGGTTCTTGCGCAAATCCTTGTGACATCAGCACCACACCGCCTATCAGCAGCTTCAGCAAAGTCTTCATAAATGGGTATCACCTGGGCCGGTCCCGCCGGCCACCTGGGTAATATGCAAGTTTGAGGCCACTCACCTGACAAAAACTCTTGCTATCTAGCTGCAACCATTAGAGATATCATTGAGTCTGCCCATTCGAAATCAGGGCTGGAAAGGGATTGCCCCAAATCCAGTGGAAACCATTTTCCCACCGGATTGAAGGCCGGCTTGTCGCCTTCTACACTGAAGCTCATGGCTCTTTCTTCCCGGCCAACCCGTCCCGCTTGAGCCGTACCTGGTATCTATTCCGAGCGGCTGGTTCTGGATGGGATCGGAAACCGGCCAGGACAATGAATCGCCCGCTTCATCGCGTTTGGATAGACGAGTTCCGGATGGCATCCTGCCAGGTAACCAACGCTGCTTACGCGATCTTTGTCAGCGAAACGGGAACCGAACCGGCCCCGTTTTGCGCCAACCCGGACTTCAACCATCCCGAGCAGCCGGTAGTGGCGGTCTCCTGGTTTGAGGCGGAAAAGTATTGCGAATGGCTCAGCGCCAGCACTGGCCAGCGTTACCGATTGCCCACCGAAGCGGAGTGGGAGCGGGCGGCGCGCGGAGGCGTCGAACAGAAGCTGCATCCCTGGGGAGACGCGCCACCGCAATCATTGCCCGATTACGAAAAGCGCTGGAAGAAGGGACCCGAGCCGGTGGCGCAGCTATGCGCCCAACGCATTCGGTCTATATGACATCTGCGAAAATGTTCACGAGTGGTGCAGTGACTGGTATCAGGCTGACTACTACGCGGTTTCACCCGAGCGCAATCCCGCCGGCCCTGACCACGGCACCCGCCGGGCATCACGCGGAGGCTCCTGGCGCCATCACATCAAGGCCAGCCGCTGTGCTGCGCGGTCGAGCATCCCCCCTGATTTTCACTATGCCGATTACGGATTCCGCGTGGTCTGCGCTCGTCTAGGTACGGCTCCCCGATCCAGCCAGCCAGCGAAAGAACATATTGACCAGCGCGAGGACGATCGCTCCTATGAAGGCCGCGCCAAACGTGTCCACATGAAAGCCGGGAACGATGGCTGAGGCCAGCTCGATCATGGCGGCGTTGATCACCAGCCAGAACAGTCCGAGCGTGAGCAAAACCAGGGGGAAGGTAACGATCTTAAGGAAGACGCCGAGGGTGGCGTTGACGAAACCGATCACCAGCGCAGCGATCAACGCTGCGATCGGCCCGTTGACGTGGAATCCCGGCACCAGCCGCGCCACAATCCAGAGCGCCAGCGCGCTCAACGCCCAATTCAGGAGATGTTTCATGGCACTCTCCGAAACCGAGACTATAGACTGCCGGCTTATCGGGCGCAACCTGTGTGGTCAATCCCCTCTCATTCGAGAAGGCTTAGCTGCATGTGTCGCTTCGCACCTTGCTCCGACATCGCGTTGCCCGAGTATGATGCAGCGTTTATGACTGCGAAACCTACTCCCCGTCCGCCCAGTCTGCATGAGAAATCGCAGCTGATGTCGGCCTCCGAAATTGAGCGCACCCTGGTCCGCCTGGCCCACGAAATTATCGAGAAAAACAATGGCGCCGCCGACCTTGGGATTGGTCGGCATCCGGCGGCGCGGTGTGCCCCTGGCCCAGCGCCTGGGGAAGATTATCTCGCGCATCGAAAAGACTCCGGTCCCGGTCGGGACTCTGGACATCACGCTGTATCGCGACGATCTTTCCACTCTGGGGCCGAAGCCGGTGGTGCAGAAGACCGAAATCGGCTTTCCCATTACCGGCAAGAACATCATTCTGGTGGATGACGTTCTCTACACCGGCCGCACCATGCGCGCCGCCATGGACGCGCTGTTCCGCGAGGGACGCCCCAAGCAGGTGCAGCTCTGCGTGCTGATCGATCGCGGCCATCGCGAGTTGCCGATCGAGGCCGCTTTCATCGGACGCAAAGTGCAGACCACGGACCGGGAAATTATCGAAGTCAAGCTGCGCGAAGTGGATGACGCGGAGAAAGTCCTGCTGGTGGAGCGGCAAGACTGATGGTCGAATCGGATTTCAGATTGAGGATTGTTGATTCAGATTGTGCTGATCCCGATTATCCGGTTTGGATCTGCGATTTGAACGCGTCAATCTCAAATCTGCAATCTAGAATCTACAATCTGAAATCTTCACCCTGAAACTCCGGCTGGCCCTGGCAAAACATGATCAAAGCGGCGCGCGGCTCCCTGCTGGGAATCGAACATCTCGGAGCGCAGGAAATTCTGGGCCTGCTCAATCTTGCCCGGCGCATGAATCCGCACAAGCCCCGCCCCTTGCTGCGGGGCAAGCGGGTGCTGCTGCTTGTTTTACGAAGCTTCCACCCGCACGCGCAGTTCCTTTGAAGTCGCCGCCAAATCGATGGGCGCGATGACCACGCTGGTTCTCTCCAGCGGGTCGAGCATCGAAAAAGGCGAGTCGCTGCTCGACACCGGATACACCCTGCGCGCGGTCGGCGCCGATGTGATCGTGATCCGCCATCCCCAGGCCGGCGCGGCGGCGCTGATGGCGAAATATCTGGATATTCCGGTCATCAATGCCGGGGACGGAATGCACGAGCATCCCTCGCAGGCGCTGCTCGATGCTTACACCATTCTTCGCCACAAGAAAACTCTCAAGGGATTGCAGGTCGCCATCGTGGGCGACATCTATCACAGCCGCGTGGCGCGTTCCGCCATTCACCTGCTCAGCAAATTTGGCGCGCACATCACTCTCTGCGGACCGCCGGAATTCCTGCCCGAATCGCCACCAGCTGGCGCCCGGACTGCACATCACGCGCACCGTGGAAGACGCGGTCCACGGCGCCGATGTGGTCATGACGCTGCGCGTGCAGAAGGAGCGGCTGGCCGGGACCAGGATCAGCTTGCAGGATTACATTGCGCGCTATCAGATGACCATGCCGCGACTGAAGCTGGCCAAGAAAGATGCCATGCTCATGCATCCGGGCCCGATCATCCGCGGACTGGAGCTGACCTGGGAAGTCGCCGACTGCCCGCAGTCGGCGATCGTCGAAGAAGTACGTAACGGCGTGCCGGTGCGCATGGCGATTCTGGCCAAGGCGCTAGGGAAGGCGAGATGACGCACAATGTAGGCGCGAGCGTCCACGCTCGTGCGCAGAGGCAGGGACGAGGGTTTGCGTCAAAGTTTACTTAGGATTGCGTAAGCACTGTTGAGTTCCAATCGTCTCGAATTGCACGAGCGAGGACGCTCGTGCCTACATTGATAGCATTGAGGATTAGCATTGAATCGAAAGACAATCACAGCCTGCTGATCAAAGGCGGCCGCCTTATCGACCCCGCCGCCAAGATCGACGCGCTCATGGACGTCCTGCTGCGCGACGGGCACGTCGCCGAGATCGCGCCTCCCGGCAAAACCCGTGGCGCGGCGCAGGAGAAATTCGATGCGCGCGGCCTGATCGTCGCTCCCGGCTTCATCGACCTGCACGTTCACTTGCGCGAACCCGGACAGAGCTACAAAGAAACTATCGCCACCGGCACCGCCGCCGCCGCGGCCGGAGGATTCACTTCGGTCTGCTGCATGCCCAATACGCAGCCCGTCGTCGATTCGCCGGAATGGGTGACGTGGATCCAGCAGCCCGAGCGCGGCGCCGTGGTCAATGTGTTCCCCATCGCCGCCGCCACCCACGCCAGCAAGGGCGCCGTGCTCACCGACTTTCGCGGGCTGCAACGCGCCGGCGCGGTGGCCGTCACCGACGACGGCAAACCCATTCTCAGCGATACGGTGATGCGCGAAACCCTGCGCCTGTCTTCCGAAATCAATCTTCCGGTGGTTCAGCACGCGGAAGATACCCGCATGACCGAACGCTGCTCCATGAACGACGGCCCGACCTCGTTTCGGCTGGGCCTGCGCGGCATGAAGGCGGCGGCGGAAGCTTCCATCGTCGAGCGCGACGTGCAACTGGCGCAGCAATTCACCGGCGCCCGCCTGCACGTGGCCCATATCTCGACCGCCGACGCGCTGAAGGCGGTGCGCCGCGGCAAGCGCAGCAAGTCGCGCGTGACTTGCGAAGTTACGCCGCACCACTTCGCGCTCACCGACGAGGATGTCGGCGACTACGACACCAATTTCAAGATGAATCCGCCGCTGCGTTCCGCGTCGGATCGCGAGGCTATTCTGGCGGCGCTGGCCGACGGAACCATCGACGCAATCGCCACCGATCACGCGCCCCACGCGCGCGCACGAAAAGATCATCGAGTTCGAGCGCGCCGCCTTCGGAATCACCGGATTGGAAACCGCGCTGGGCCTGGCGATCACTCATCTGCATCGCGACCAGAAACTTTCGCTCAGCCGGATTGTCGAACTCTTCACCGCCGGTCCGGCGCGGGTGTTCACGCTAAGAGGCCGCGGAACGCTTGCCCGCGGCAGCCACGCCGACGTCACCATCTTCGATCCGCAAAAGCGGTGGACTTTCGACGCGGCGAAGTCTCACTCCAGGTCGCACAATACGCCGTTCGACGGCACGCAGCTGACGGGAAAGGTTGTGGCGACGATCGTGGGCGGGAAGATCGTGTACCGGGCGGACTAGATGATGTAGGCGCGAGCGTCCCGCTCGTGCAGCCAATTCCATTCAATTCCGAGATGTTCGAATGACGCCGCACGAGCGAGGACGCTCGCGCCTACACTAGAATCCCCATCCTCTTCCCCACCCTCTTCAGCACCTCCAGCGCCTGCTGCAATTCTTCCTTGGTATGCGTCGCCGTCATGATCGTCCGAATCCGCGCTTTGCCTTCCGGCACGGTCGGAAACGCGATGCCCGTGCCCAGCACGCCTTCCTTGAACAGCTCGCGGGAAAAATCCATGGTGAGTTTGCCGTCGCCGATGATGATGGGAGTGATCGGGGTTTCGCTGGCCGGAGTGGTCTTGCCTCCGATATCGAAGCCGAGCAGAGCCAAGTTCTTTTTTCCAGAAGCGGGTATTCTCCCAGAGTTTCTCCATGCGCTCCGGTTCGTTTTCCAGAACGTCGAAGGCCGCGATGCAGGTGGCCGCCACCGACGGCGGATGCGAAGTGGAGAACAGAAACGGCCGGGCGCGATGATAGAGAAAATCGATCAAGTCGCGGGTTCCGCAAACGTATCCGCCCAGCGCGCCGATCGCTTTCGATAACGTTCCCACCTGGAT
Source organism: Terriglobia bacterium (assembly GCA_963812465.1). Lineage (GTDB taxonomy): Bacteria > Acidobacteriota > Terriglobia > Terriglobales > Acidobacteriaceae > JAIQFF01. The sequence goes on along the minus strand of CAWEVE010000003.1, from coordinate 74,516 downwards.
ATCCACCCGGCCATGCATTTTGAAATGATCGACGGTGCCGCGGCCGTTGCGGCCCAGAACGCCCGAGGCATGAGCATCGTCGACCATCATGATCGCGCCGTATTTTTCGGCCAGATCGCACAACCCGGGCAGCGGACCGATGTCGCCGTCCATGGAAAAAACGCCGTCGCTGATCAGCAGCTTCTTGCCGGGCTGGTCTTTTACGCTTGCCAACCGCTCTTCTGCCTGGGCGATATTCTTGTGCTCGAAGACCAGAATCTTGGCGCGTGACAGGCGTGCGCCGTCGATGATCGAGGCATGGTTGAGCTGGTCGGAGATGATGAAATCTTCTTTGCCCAGCACCGCGGACACTGTGCCTGCATTGGCCGCGAAACCCGACTGGAAGACCACGCAAGCTTCGACGTTCTTGAAGCGCGCGATCTTTTCTTCCAGCTCCATGTGGATTTTCATGGTGCCGGCGATGGTGCGCACCGCGCCCGAGCCAACTCCGTACTTTCGCGTGGCTTCCAGCGCCGCCTCGCGCAGCTTGGGATGCGTGGTCAGGCCGAGATAATTGTTCGAGGCCAGGTTGATGACTTTCTTGCCGTCGAAGGTGCAGACCGCGGCCTGCTCGTCGTCGAGCACGCGCAGGCGGAAATGCGTGCCCTTGGCCTTGAGATCGTTGAGTTGATCGGTGAGGTAGGAAAGCGGATTGGCGCGGGCGGTGGTTGTCGCCATCTTGTGCGCTCCGTTGGGAAGATTCGTATTGACAGCCAACCAGTTTAATACCGGGTCTGTGGAACTTTAATACCAGAGTCCTGAATTCAAGAGTCCTGAAATCAGTTGGTAGTTCGCAGTTCTCAGTTCTCAGTTTTCGGCCATCTGGGCCAGCGTCTTCAGGTCGGGTACTTCGAGGTCGGGCTTCCGGACGCGGCTTTGGCTGCGCCCGCTCCGGGGCGGGGCGAAGGACGATTCACCCAGACGGTTGCAGATCCCCAGCGACTTGTGCCGGAATCACGTCGTGGTAGATGCTCTGGCCGACGTGCAGCCAGTGCGCCGGATCCCCGCCGGTTCGCTTCTGTGCCAGCTTGAAAATCTGCAACGAAGGTTTGTAGGCCCGCGCCTGTTGCGCGGTGATCACGTGATCGAAAGGCACCTCGAGGCGGCGCGCAGTGGCCGCGAAAAGATCGTCATCCACGTTGGAAATGATCGCCAGTTGATAACGGGTCTTGAGCTGGCGAAGCGCCGCGACGGTATCAGGAAAAGGCTGCCAGCCGGCCAGCGAATCGGGCAGCGAGCGTACTTGATCTTCAGTGGGCTTGAATCCCAGGCGATCGCCGAACCCGCGCACCACGGACTGGAGAACCTCGCGATAGGTATGAAATTCTCCCTGCTCGGCTTCGGACTCCGAGCTCAGAGTAAAGAGTCAGGAGTTCGACGTCGGAGATTTTTTTACCATGGGCGGCGAGAATGGGCCGCAATGCGGAAAAAATCCCCGTCTCCCAGTCGATGAGGGTGCCGTAGCAGTCGAAGGTGAGTAGTTGGAATTGAGCGAAGTCCAGCATGGTTTCTGCGTTACAAAATGCAGCCCACGACTTTACGCCGTGGGCTGATGATGAAGCTGAATACTGACGCCGGACTACTTCAATTCCAGCGGCTGCTCCAGTTTGAAGCTGAGCGCAGACTCCGCGGGCAGAACGACGTCCTTGTTCCCGGTGAATGCAGCGCCACCGGTGCCGGCGCCGCCGCCGGCAAGCGCGCCGATGGCCGCGCCTTTGCCGCCTCCTGCCAGACCGCCGATCAACGCTCCCAGGCCGGCGCCACCGCCCGCCAGGACGGCAGTGCGTTTGCCTTTGCCGGTTTCGGTTCGAGTTACCGAGGAAGAGGAAATCGACTGTTCAGACCCATTCACGGTGATCGAAGTCAATCGCAATTGCAACACCGCTCCGCCCTTGAACCGGCCCAGAGGCTTTGCGTCCACCACGGTCCCAGCGGCCGCCGCTCCTGCGGGGATCACGGTCCTGCCCTCCACGGCGAGCGGACTGGCCAGCGTGGCGGTAAAACTTTGGCCGGGCGCACTGATCTTGGAGCCGACCGCTTGCCCCAGGCGAACCGTCAGCACCGTGCCCGCCGGAACGATCAATGGCTTCGGGGGCTCGGGCTTCGCCATGGACTTCATATTCGACATATTTGACATGGTCGAACCTGAACTGTTGTTCGACATCGCGCCACCAGCGTTGTTGCTGGGTGCGGAACTCGCGGTGTTGTCGGTGGGGGCAGCCGGCGCGGCAGGGGCGCTGCTGTTGTTATTTGAATTTGAAACGCTGGAATCTGCCGGCTTGCTGTTGCAGCCGAGCACGAAGAAAGATAGATAGAGTCCCAGGGTGAGTGCAGCCAAGCGGGTTCGCATGATTCCCTCCATGACGGGATGGTTTATCAGAAAGCTGGATGGTGCGCAAATACGTTTAACAGGAAGTGGACGGGATCTCCACCGAGTGGCCTAGATTTTATCCTCATGCGCCGCGGATGTCATGGCGGCGCCGCTCTTTTCTCTCTCTTCTCTCTCTGCGTCGGTTTCGGAATCTCTTTGCGCGGGCTCGAGGCCGGCCAGGATGGGTGTGCCAGTGATACTGGTCGATACGACCTCTTCGCCGCCACCGGCGCTCGCCGGCTCCGCCGTATTCTGCTCCTCTTCCGAGATCTCTTCCTCTTGCACCAAAAACTTCGCGGTATTCAGCAGCGGACGGCCGAGAGAGGGATTGTAACCAGTCCAGGCTCCCTCCGACTCCCCCGCGCGCTCGAACTGCGCCCGCATGGCTTCCATCTTGGAATCGAGATCGTCGAGATAGTGCAGCAGCAAAGCCTCGGGAAACATCGGCAGTTTGGGCGAACCGAAATCGTATTGACCGTGATGGCTGATGATGAGGTGCTCAACCAGAGTCTTCAGAGAGTCTGGAAACCCGGGTAACTCGGCGAGTTTGGCCTGCAGCATTTCCAGTTCGATGATCATGTGCCCGAGCAACTGGCCGCGGGTGGTGTAGGAAAATGAGCGATTGTAAGTGAGTTCGTGAATCTTGCCGATGTCATGCAAGAAAGCGCCGGTAAGCAGCAGATCGCGATTCACCTGCGGATAGTTGCGGCACATCAGGTCGCAGGAGTGGAACAGCGAGACCACGTGTTCGAGCAATCCTCCGATGAAAGCGTGATGCAGGGTCTTGGCCGCGGGCGCATTGCGGTAGGCCTCGGCGATTTCAGGATCGGCCATGAAAGCTTCCACCAGAGCCTTGAGATGGGGATCCTTGAAAGTGGCATACGTAGCCCGCCAGAGTTCTCCACATTTCGCCGATATCCTTGGTGGTTTTTGGCAGGTAATCGGCAAAGTCGACTTCAGATTCTCCCAGGCGGCGAAGTTTGTGAATGGTGAGCTGGAACCGGTTCTTGTACTTGTTGATCAGGCCCTTGATCTTGACGAAATCATCCTGTTCAAAAGCGTCGATCGCCTCTTCCACGTTGTCCCACATCTTGGCTTCGAGGTGGCCGCTGCGGTCGCCCAGAGTTAAGGCAAGATAAGGTTCGCCGCTTTTCTTTGGTTTGACCTGGCGGGAAACAACCACAAAACTTGATGTGATGACCTTATTTTCGTGCTGGGCACAATCGCAAATGAAGAATTCCTTCATAGATTACGGCTTCAGCTTAAACTAGATGATGCCCAGCTTTTTCTTCTTTTTCTTGAGTTCCTTGGCGCCCGCGTCTTTGGCTGTAGTTTCAACTGGTTTGGTCTGGTTCGGGCTGGCGCCGGTGTCCACGTAACCGGGCTTGATGTCGATGTAGGCGTCCTCGCGCAGCTTTTGCAGGTAGGCGCGCAGCGCAGGTTGAAGCTTCTGCATGTAGATCGCGTCCTGAACCTTGGACTCAATATCGCTGAGCGGCGGAACCCCAGCCTTCTGATGTTCCGTAACTTTAAGGACGACAAACCCCTGCTTGGTGCGGGTTACCTCAGAGACTTCACCCGGCTTCATGGCGAAAGTCTGGTCCTCAAGTTCCTTGGCCAGAGTGCCGCGCTTGAAGTATCCGAGATCGCCGCCCTGAGCCGCAGTTGGCCCATCCGAATTTTTCTTGGCGATATCGTCAAACGACGCTCCTTTGCGGATCTGGGCCAGCAGGTCTTCGGCCTTGGCCTTGGTCGGCGGCAAGCTGCTGGGGATCTTCAGGAGGCGCACTCTTGTCTTTAGGCTCCGTGGAAATCAGCAGCTCACTCAACCGGATTTGCTCCGGCTGCTCCATTTGACTCTTATGCTCGTCGTAAAACTGCTGCAACTCATCCTTGGAGATGGACATCCGGGAGCCGACTTCTTTTGAGATTACCTGCTGCGTAATGATCTGGTTCTTCAGGTTCTGTTTGAAATCCTCAAACGAAATACCTTGCCCGACGGCGGCCTTTTCCAGGTCTTCCATCGTTTCCAGCTTCATGTCCTTGCGCATTTCGTCGAGCCGCTTGATCACTTCGGTGTCGGCGGTGATGCCCAGGTCCTTGCCCTTTTCGAGCAGCAACTGCTGATCGATCAGATCCCGCAGAACGTCCTTGTCCCGTTCTTCGACCAGCTTGTCGGCGTTGGCGGGGTCCTGCTGTTGCGCTTCCTGCTTTAGCTGGTCTTTGCTGTGCAGATACTCGCTGCGGGTAACAATTTGGTTGTTGATGCGGGCAATGATTTCTTCGACCACGGTGTCGGCGGACAAGACCGGCGGCAAGGCGGCAAAACAAAGCAGCGACAGCCAGGGGAGTAGTTTTCGCATAGGACTTCGGCGGCCGGCACTGGGAACTACGGACTCTACGCGTCGCGGCCTTTCCAAATTGTACCTCCGGAAGCGTCCCCCGGCCACTGAGCCACCGCCAGATCATTCCGTTTTCATGCACCACGAAGGACACCCGCGAAGAAATCGCAAGCATCCGCAACTTCGGGCGGCTATGTGCCTGCCGGTTCAAGAGCTTAAAGGCGCCACGTCCTGATATCATGATCGGTTTTCAGTGGTCGCCGTCCAGGTTCAGGAGAGGTGAATGAAGGTCCTACCCTTTGTGATGTTTGCGTCCATTATTTTTATTTTTTTCGGAGTTGCCAATATTTCGGCCCAGGCGCAGAAGGCCAAATCCACTAAAGCAGCTCCGGCGCCCGGACTGGCGCAACTGGAGAAAATGACGGCACGCTTTGCGCCCACCCCGTTGCGGGTGGATACCTCAAAACTGTCCTCGGGCGACCAGCAGGCCCTGGTCAAGCTGATCGAGGCGGCGCGCATCATGAACGATATTTTCCTGATGCAGTACTGGAGCGGCGATTCAGCCCTCTATGCCAAGCTGCAGAAGGACACCACACCGCTGGGAAGAGCTCGTCTGCACTATTTCTGGATCAACAAGGGCCCCTGGTCGGTGCTTGACGAATTCAAACCTTTTCTGCCAGGGGTTCCGGCGGAGAAACCGAAGGGCGCGAATTTCTATCCCGAGGACATGACCAGGCAGGATTTCGAAACCTGGGTGGCTACTCTGCCGCAAGAGCAACAAGCACAAGCCAAAAGCTTTTTCACTGTCTTGCGCTGGAAGGACGACCCTGGTGCAAAGGCTCACAGCCAACTTACGGCCATCCCTTACAGTGAGGAGTACAAAGATGACCTCACTCGAGCCTCCAACCTGCTGAAAGAAGCCGCCAGCCTCACCGACAATCAAACGCTGAAGAATTTTCTTAACCTGCGGGCAGACGCTTTCCTCTCCAACGACTACTACGCCAGCGACCTGGCCTGGATGGATCTGGACGCGCCCATCGACATCACGATCGGCCCGTACGAAACCTATAATGACCGGTTGTTTGGCTACAAAGCGGCCTTCGAAGCCTATGTAAACCTGCGCGACGATGAAGAAAGCGCCAAGTTTTCCGCCCTGAGCGCGCATCTGCAGGAAATCGAGGACAATCTGCCCATCGATCCGCAATATCGCAACCCAAAGCTGGGAGCCGCGGCGCCGATCCGGGTAGTGGACGAGATCCTTTCCGCCGGCGATGGCAATCGCGGCATCGCCACCGCTGCCTACAATCTGCCTAACGATGAGCGAGTGGTGCAGCAAAAGGGCAGCAAGCGGGTCATGCTCAAGAACGTGCAGGAAGCCAAGTTTCGCAGCGTGCTGCTGCCGATTGCCCGCCGCATGCTCTCCGAATCCGCTCGGGTAGATGTGAATTTCGAATCATTCTTTACCCACATCGTGGCTCACGAACTCATGCACGGGCTGGGGCCGCACCAGATCAAAGTGGACGAACGAGACACCACGGTGCGAAGCGAACTGAAAGACGTCTACAGCGCGATTGAAGAAGCCAAGGCCGACATCACCGGATTGTTCGCGCTCCAGTACATGATGGATCACGCCCGCGAAATGAAATTGGGCGGCGTGCTGCCTTCCGACGAGGCGGCGCAGCGCCAGCTTTATACCACCTACCTGGCCTCGATGTTTCGCAGCCTTCGCTTCGGATTGAGCGACGCCCATGGCAAAGGCATGGCGATTCAGTTCAATACCCTGATGGACAAGGGCGCATTCGCGCAGCAAACCGACGGAACCTTTGCTCTGGACCTGAAGAAATTTCAGCTCGCAGTGCGGGACCTGGATCATGATCTCCTGACCATCGAAGCCCAGGGCGATTATGCGGGTGCGAAGAAGCTGCTGGATGAGATGGGAGTTATCCGCCCCATATTGAATAAAGCCTTCGCGCGTCTGGAGGGAATCCCCACCGACGTTGAACTCGACTTCGTGACCGCGGATGAATTGGCGCCGGAGAAGCCGCAACCGCCAGCCAAGCCAGCGGCGAAAAAGAAATCGCGCGGAATGTAGGCGCGAGCGTCCCGCTCGTGCAGGCGTGAAAGAGGATCAAGCCTGGGTATTTGCCGTCCGGACCAAAGCCAGGGCGGTCACGTCGTTGTGAACTGGCGGCTTCCTCATAAACTGCTGCACGCCATCGATCATGGTCGCGCACAGCTCGTTTCGCAGTTTCTCCGGCCGCCTGTTGCAATCCGGTCTTTACCCGATCCAGGCCGAACTCTTCGCGCCTTCGCCGGCCTTCCAGCAGACCTTTTGAAACCAGCAAAAGTGCCGCCCCTGGCGGTAAAGCCACCAGAGGCGCCTCGCACGTGGCATGGGAGAAAAGCCCCAGAGGCAGGCCGGTGGCGGGAAGTTCGGCAACGCCGGTTGCGTCACGAAGCAGGCCCGGAGTGTGGCCGGCGTTGAAGTAGCAGATAGTTCCCAGGTCTTCGTTGTAGCAGCCGGCAAAGGCGGGGCAGGAACGGATGCCGCCTTCGGCCGACATGATGGCCCGGTTGAGTTCGAGACAGAGTTCAGCCATGGCATCGGCTTCGTTGACGTCGACGGCGGAGAACAGTTCAGGCGAACGGGTGCGAAAAGTCTGCTGCGCCACTGAAACGATAGTCCCGTTTTCTTCAATGCGCCCCGCGATATCGAGCAGGCCGAATAACACCCGGGTCGGACCAACCCGAACGAAGTCGTAGTGGTCGCCGCCCTGGCGCTCACCGTAGTAGGCCGCCGCCAGTTCCGCCTGATGAAGTTCCGGCACAGCCGCCTGTACCGGCTCCTGCGGACCCGATGACTTCTCGTGGTGGAAGAGAAAAGTCACGATTGACCGGCGAAGTTAGCACAGCAAGCTCGCGCGGGGCAATCGATCGTTGTGGGCAGGCAGTAACCGCGGTGGGACATCAGCCCGCGAAGATGGCAAGACACTCGGAAAAGTAGCGCCGGCGTCCCGCCGGCTGTCCCGAGGGCATCTTGCCCTCGGCGCCGACAACCATCTGCGTGTCCGCGGGGGAATCCCCGCCGAGACTTACGCCAGATCAAACAGCAGCACCTCAGAGTCGCTCGTACCCTTCACCACCAGTTGCTGCTCCTCGCTGACCGCCGCACCATCGCCCTGGCTGAGGCTCTTGCCGTTCAGTTCGATCGACCCCTTGGCGACTTGCACCCAGGCGTAGCGGCCCGCCTCAAGTTCGTGCTTCACTTCCTGCCCAGGTTCGAGCAGGGTTACGTAGAGCTTGGCATCCTGATGGATGGTGACCGAACCGTCTTTGCCGTCCGGGCCAGCGATCTGGCGGAACTTGCCGCGCTTTTCAGATTCAGGGAATGACTTCTGCTCATACCCGGGTTTGTGGCCGCTCCGGTCGGGCAGAATCCATATCTGCAAAAGATGCGCCGCCTCTGTCTTCGAAGGATTGGCCTCGCTATGCCGCACGCCGGTGCCTGCGCTCATTCGCTGACCATCGCCGGGGCGAATGATGGAGCCATTTCCCATGCTGTCTTTGTGTTCCAAAGACCCGTCCAGCAAGTAAGTAATGATCTCCATGTCGCGGTGAGGATGCATGGGGAAACCGTGTCCCGCCTTGCACCCTGTCTTCATTGATGACTCGCAGTGACCTGAACCCCATGAAACGCGGATCGTGGTACTGGTCAAAGGAAAATGTGTGGTGAGTATTGAGCCATCCGAAGTCGCCTCCGCCACGCTCGTTACTGCGTCTGATTGTGATCATAGTCGAATCCTCGTTATAACGACTATTTAGATGCGGTCCTCCTTCAAACGATTCAGACGCCGATCAACGCAAGCACCTGGACTGGAGGCAGCCCCTCTGGCTTGCCGATGGCTTTCTAGGCGGGAAGAAACGAAAGTTCTTCCTTTGCGCACTTTGCGTCCTTTGCGGTTAAAGCTCTTGACCGCCAAGGACGCAAAGGAATCCGCAAAGGTCGCCAAGGCGAGCTCGCCTTGTGATCCGGGAATCATTCGGACCGAGGAAGGCCCATGCGACGAAACCTGTGGCAACTGGTGTTGGGGCTGGTTCTGCTGGGATGCGGAGGTCAGCCGGGCGAGCTGCCCGTCGGCTTTGTCAACCACACCCGGCACTCCGATGCCGATCTCCGGGCGATATGGCAGGGGGCACAGGAAAGCCTTTCGCAGCAGGTGGACCTGAATCCCCTGGAAAGGTCATCCTCTGGAGCGGCAGCGGACATTCGCCCCGGAGACCCGCGGGCGCTCGAAATCATGCCGCACCAACTCCAGGTAGGCGGCGAACCCGACGTATCCTCCAGCGTGCTCCTTGCAGCGACCGGCCTGGCGCGGGACAATCCGACCGGAATGATCGCGTGCCCGCAACCGTGCAACGTCCGTTACGCCGCCGCCTATTCCATTTATAGCCGGGACGTCACCCGCTATGCCGCCTCCTGGGAAGACCAGGGCGACAGCTTCACCTTTGTGCTGGAGTATGAGTTCGAGAACCAGATCATGGCCGCACTGGGTTACAGCCTGAAGTGGCGATGATCGATCATCAATGAGCGACGTAATACGATGATCACTGGCGATTGGGAATCTTAAACAGCACGAGCGGGACGCTCGCGCCTACATTAGTCAGTGATTGGTTACTTCAGGCCTTCAACCAGATAAAGATCGCAGAGGGTTCGAATGTAGCCGTACACGTATCCCTTGGCGTCCGGGGTCATGATGACGCCGTTAATGGTATCGATTCCAGCGGCATCGGCGGGGTCGAGCTGCTTCCAAAGCTTTCTCTGCCCAGTCGCTATGTCGACCTGGTTCACCTGGGTTGGAATCTCACCGTAGCGAAAAACGAACAAGGTGCGTCCATCCGACGACCAGCCAGTTGGGGCTTCGTCGGGTTGGACGCCAGGAACCAGGCGCGGCTCGCCGCCGTTGACTGGAAAAGTATAGAGTTTGCGATCCGGACCAAGAGCCGCCACCAATTCGCCATTAGGCGATGGCACGAAGGTTGAAGAACTTGATCCCTCTGGACTGATGGCGCGCGGGGTACTTCCATCTTCCACCGACTGCACGTAAAGGCGAAGTCCGTGGCCCGGTTCATTTCCCGAAAACACGAGCCGCTTGCCGTCAGCCAGCCAGCGGACCCGAACGTGGTTCATCGAGTCATGGCCAAGCGGCTTCGCGTCCCCTACACCTGTCGGCAAAAGGTACATGGCCGCGGGTGAAGTATTGGGACGGGCCACCGCCCATTTTCCGTCAGGCGACAGGGCGACTCCCGTGCCTTCGCCCAGCCGCACCGCCGGAGACCCATCGGTATTGCGAACGTAAACGGCATACTTAGGGCCGCCACCTTCCCCGGCCTCGGAAAAAAGTACGGTCTTGCCGTCGGCGGATAAGTCGCCGGGAGTAGACCAATCCAGCCAGGACAGGTCGCGCTCTTTGGTCTCGCCGGGAGCAAGTCCAACGATGCCGGCGCGGTCAATGCCACGCGTCAGCAGAACGTTGCCCTCTTTGCCGACATCAAGCAAGGTCAGCTCTCCCGGGACGCGCGCCAGGATTCTGGTTTTCCCCGAAAGATCCACGGCGTAAAGAGACCGGTCGCCACCGGTTCGGGTCGCGGTAAACCAGATCTCGTCACCGCTGGGAGACCAGGCCAGTCCCTGGATGCTGTCCCATCCGCCGGAAAGTGTATTTTTCTTTCCCGCCATATCGACAACGGCGACGGAACCGCCGTCATCGCGATGCTGAGGGTGGTCGAGAAAAGCAACCAGGTCGCCTTTGGGCGAGATTCGGAGATGTCCGATCCATCCGTCCGACACATACAGCGGCTTGCCGGGAGGAAACTCAAGCCGTTTTCGCCCGGCGACGTCGTGCACGATGGCGAGGGTCGAGCCGTCGGGGGACCAGTCTGCGAATTCGACATTCTCCAGTACCTCTCGCGGCGCGCCTCCACCCAACGGCACGCGGGCCAGGGTGCCGGAGTACAGGAAGCCCTCAGACGGCCGGCTCTTCAGCGACAGAGCCATCTCTCCGGTGGAGGAAATCGCGAGAACGTCAGCCCCGGGCGGATCCATTTCACGCGACTGAGGGCTTTCGGGCCGGGTACTGAACAGGGAAAGAGGTTTGCCTTCCCAGGCAGCACTGTAGATGACGGTCTTACCGTCGGGAGTGAATCGCGCTGAGCGCACAATGCCGCGGCGAAATGCCAGAGGATGATAAGTCGGCAGCGTAGCCTGGACCGGGCGTTTGACCAGAAGTATTGCGCCCAACGCTCCAATCAGCAGGGCGACCGCGGCGGCGGCCGCAGCCGCGAGATAAACCCGCCTCCGGGGAACATTGTCGTCATCGACCGGGGCAGCCGGTGGAACCGGAGACCGGCGCAGCCGGCGATATTTGTCCCGAACTCGTGGACGTGCCGGAAACACTGGCATGGGCGCGCGACGATTCCAGACCCGCGTTTAATGCGCTTGAGGTCGCCGCGCAGCTCGGCGGCGGTTTGATAGCGCAGCTCGCGGTCCTTGTCCAGGGCTTTTGAAATCACCTCTTCCAGTTTCGCTGGAACCTTTGGGTTCAAAGTAGAAACGTCGGGCGGATTGCGGTTCAGAATCGCCTCAAAGATCACGCCGCTGCTGTTCCCCGAAAACGCAAGTTCCCCGGTAGCCATTTCGTAGAGCACTGCGCCGAAAGCGAACAGGTCGGTGCGCGCGTCGACTTCTTCCGCGCGAACCTGCTCGGGGGACATGTAAGCCACGGTTCCCATCGTCGAACCGGGGCTGGTCATCATTTCGTGACTGGTGGCGGTGCGAGGACCGGAGCCGTCGGGATCGGCGACCGCGTCCGGAGCCAGTTTGGCCAGGCCGAAATCCAGAAGCTTGGCCTGTCCTCGCCGGGTGACGAAAATATTTGCCGGTTTGATATCGCGATGAATGATTCCCCTGGAATGAGCGGCATCCAGGCCGTCGGCAATTTCGATGGCCAGATTCACCAGTTGCTCAGTGTCGATAGGCCGACCGGAGATGCGATGCTTCAGCGTCTGCCCATCGAGAAACTCCATCACGATGAAGGTCTGGCCGTCCTGCTCGTCGATTTCGTGGATGGTGCAGATGTTGGGATGATTGAGAGCGGATGCGGAGCGGGCTTCCCGCCGGAAGCGTTCCAGCACCTGATGGTTTTTGGCGACGTCGTCGGGAAGAAACTTGAGTGCGACAAAGCGGCCGAGCTTGGTGTCTTCCGCCTTGTACACAACACCCATGCCACCACCGCCGAGCTTTTCAATAATGCGGTAGTGAGAGATGGTTTGCCCGATCATATTTGGCTGACGGCGGACAAGCAGCGCTGAAAAAAGAAAGCGAAGCGACGAAACGACGAAGCGCAATCTTAGGTGGGATTTGTCAGGCAGTCAAACTGGATGGTGCGAGGCCGGGTCGCGCTAATCTTTAAGCGGAACCATGTTTTTGTCGCCCTGACAGAAGGTGGCGACCCGTTGCAGTCCGCCTTCGGCTTGGGGCAGCAATCTCACCGGGCCGTAGCAATATACCGCGTGCCCATTTTCCGCAAAGTACCAGCGGCCTCCCTTGCGAGCCGGGCGCTGTGCCACGGTACGCTCCACGGGAAATTGCGGCGCCGGAAGGCGATAGGAGCCGTGAAGCGAAACCGACAACAGTAATGTGGCGAGCACTCTCATACGAAGAACCTGGACACTGACTACTTCAATCTCACTTGCTAAATGTGAAGCGACATCCGGCGTTCATCTCCATCGTCCGAAGCGCCCTTCGGAGGTCGCAACGGAAGTTGCCGGCGCATTTTGCTGGTACCGTGATTCTTGCCATCCGCCGAGGGCGTGGCCCGAGTTGCCGGGGGCTGGGGCTGCGAATCCTGAGGCGTCACCTGAATGACCGGCGGTTTTGTTTTCGATTGAGCCTCGGCGCGAGCCTGGGCCTCCAAATTCTGCTTGTGGATGGCTTTGGACTTGATGTTGCTCAACTGGGCGCTGTCTTCAAACAGCAAGCTGATCAGACTGCGTTGCGAGTCGATGGTTCTCGCCTGTTCCACTACCAACATGGTCAGCAAGCCGTATGAAATCAGGAACAGAACTACCAGCACCGGAAGCAGGGTTCGCTTCGGCTTTACTACCTCTTCACTTCATTGCCCGCCAGGCTCCACAAAATGGCACCCCGATCTCTGCCCCTCGGACATGCGGGCACAGTATGGAATGCAGCTTGCGCGCCAATAAGGGCGATCGCCCTAATGCGCTCCAGGGAAAAGACTTACAGCTCGTTTGGGATCGTTAGAGGGATCTGGAAATGCAACTTGCTGCACATAATTGGTAACCCGATTGGGTTACGGAGGTGCCAGCGAAGCTGCAAACCCCGCGACTGGCAAGGCGTTTGAGGACTTGTCTTTGTGAGGCAAGAGGTCGCCTTTATGGGCGGACGCGGAGGCTTGGAATTGACGTAGATCAGATTCGGAGATTAGTCGCTGTGACCACAGCCGCCGGGTGCCCCACTCTTGCGTTTTTCGCAAGAGTGGGATTCCACGGACACAATCGGGGATTGGTTCTGATGCTATCCCGATGCCTGTGTGATGGTGGCGAGACCCATTCGCAGAACGTGGAAATCCGATTCAAATGAACGTGGCGTAATGAATGTGATAAACGAAGGCCGCCAGGCTAGGCTGCAGTCGAGTCAATTTTTTCCGGCACCAGAACGCTCCAACTCAACGGTCATCTGCGTTTCCTTGCCCGAATCAGATTTTGATCAGGGCCGCAGGCTCAGGCCTGGTGGAATCATAGTTTGACCAACTCGAGTATCCGCTTGCCTGAACCGTGAGTTGGATTGGGACCGCCGGAGGAACGGAGAATTCTGGAGTCGGTAGTTTGGCTCGTAGAAACCCAGACATTGGTATCAAGCCGACGCAAAATCAGAGTGGGATTCGGAACGACTTTCGTGTGTAGCCTTATCCAAGACCGTAAGTTTAACAACGCCAGCCCTTGGCCCTATAACAATCGTCACAAGAGTACTCGGCGAGGCTGCAGCAATTGTGGCTACCATCTTATGATAGCTATCGGTATAAATTTCAAACTTAGTGTCCGGGTATCCAGACTCAGGCTTCAACGCATAGAATTTGTAAGTACCAAACGCTATCGGGTCGAATGCGAATGCTCCGGCCGCATCCGTGAGTGCAAGGCGTAAAGCCTTGCTGAGTGCCGAAGCTCTCTCCTCTTGAGCGTCCACTTCAGCATCGCTAACAGGAGCGCCTCGCTCGTCTACCACGACGCCGAGATGGACTCGGCGTCAGAGGCTCCGCTGCGGTCGAGCCGCCGATAGCCGAGCTTATTCCTCGCATTCGGCTGCAACTTCTTCAGGTCTCTCTCCATCGCAGAACGGGTACCTTCCTCTGACTCCCTCGCTATTGCAGCCTCGAGGTAGGGAATACCGGAAGGATTCCCTAGACCCGCTAGCGCATCGCTCGCTGCCATTCGTACCACCGCTCGGGATCCTGTCAAGCAGTTGACCACAAGCTCGAACACCCTCTGTGACTCATCCTCCGTGAGGTGTTGGAACTGCGGGAGCAGCCCCAGAGCTGAGATCCGATCACCGAACTTGACCTTTTGAGACTCAACGATGTCCTCTGCAGCATGCAGACAATGTTCGTCTCTGAGAATGAAAATCGAACATGTACCGGGCCGCATAGAGCCGAAACTCTGGAATGAAGTTCTTGTCAGCGCACACTTTCTTCAATTCGGCATGTCCGAGTTGATCGCCCAGTAACCCAAGGGCAACCGCGATATTGACTCGATTCCGAGGCACTTTTTCCAACCGCCAACGCCTGCTCAATTGCGGGGATTGCGTCAGTTGCCTTGTCCTCCGCAAGCTTCATTGCCGCTAGATATCTAGCAGCTGCATCTGGATTCTTCAAGGCACGCAGCAAGGCTGGTTCTGTTAGCTCTATATTGTGATCCCGCAGCAGTTCACCATACCGATAAAGCTTTTCACTGCCAACGTCAGGGGATTCTTGGGCAAAGGCAACCAGGAGAAGGGTGAAGAGGACCAAGGCGGTCAGGATAGATTGCATAACATCGCTCGTTTTACTCAGACACGGTTACTAGCGTCACTTTTGTCCCGCTAATGGTTGACTTGGTGAAAGTGTAAGTGTTAGTGTGATCAAGATCTTGTGGCTGCGTGCACGTGTTGTAGTACTGCTGGCTACAGGTCTGCTGGCAAGTATTGCCACCGCCGTAGTAGTCAAGCGACTCTTCGTTGGATGTTGAAGCGTACTGGTCTAAGTCGTTGATGCCGACAATATAGGACCGACGTTGAACTTTGTTGTTCCCCTCCATAACAGCGGGCTGGTAGCCAGCTCCAATCTGAAAGATCCCCTGGCAGTCTTGTCTGGATAAGAGTAGATCTGCCGGGCTGGCTCGGGCGGCGCCGTCCCTAAGCGTGCATTGATTTGGCGGTGTGAGCCACCCGCCAGATGCGCTTCTGTGGGATGATAGCTTATCTTGACGCGATCGCATCCAAGACTGCTGCTCACATCCCGCGACGAGAACGGAGCAGCGCTCGGCCTGACCACGTTTCTCTTTGCGCTCACAATTCTTCAGCGGGGTCATACCAAATCTGGGTGGCTGTTTGTCCCCGCAATTGTTCTGCATGGTTGGCTGCTGATAGCCATGAACGTTTTCCTTCTACGGATATGTCTGCTGGCTCGGATTCCAGCTCATTCGTGGCACAGCTGGGACAGAGCGCTTTTTCATGGTGGGGTGGATGGCAGGTTCTTTTCTGCGCCGCTCCGTGTACTGGTACCCCAGTGGTCCGAAGCAATCAAGTGCGTCGGGGCGATTGGACTGGCAGTTGCGCTCCTCGCCGCGCTATCTCTTCTGTTGGATCCCTCCGGTGCGACCGGCTCTGAGAGCGGAACTCAGGGTACCTAAGACTCCAACTGTTGAAACATCGCCATAACCCCTTATTCCCGGCCAATTCCGGCGTAAAATTTGGCCTTCCCGACCACATCGCGCGGCCCCGAGGCCGCATCTTAAAGTCTCACGTTCGACCAGCGAAGGACCAAGGGTAGCTTGCGAAGTCACTTCCGGTGGGCGTCAGGAAGTATGAAAATCTAAGGTGAGACGTTGCCGGCCTGTACGGTCAATTTATCCAACAAGAAGGAAGCAAGAAAGCAATGATGAAACTAGTTCGAGCCTCTATCTGCGCGTTGCTGTTGGCCGGTTTGGCCGCAGCCCAGCAGCAGGACCAGAACCCTCCCGTAGAACCGATGGACCAGACTCCGGTCTTCCGGGTGAAGGTGGTCTCGCGGACCACCAAAGCGGTGAACTATCGCCACCGCGGCGGTTCCACCACCGTGGACATCAAGGGTACGGACCTCATGCCCGACATCAAAGGCAAGGCGAAGGTTAACAGCAAAGCGGGCCGACTGCAGATCAATGCCGATCTTTCCACGCTGGGACCGGCCAGCAAGTTTGGTCCCAATTTCTGACCTACGTGCTGTGGGCGATTACGCCCGAAGGCCGCGCCGATAATCTGGGAGAAATCGTTCCGAAGAGAGGGAAAGAGCAGTGTTGATGTCACCACCGATCTGCAGGCCTTCGGCCTGATCGTGACCGCAGAGCCGTATTTTTCGGTTACCCGGCCGAGCAATCGGTGGTGGCGGAAAACGTCATCCGGCAGGAGACCGAGGGCTTCGAGGAGGCTATCGACGCCAAGTTCGACATGCTTGAAGGCGGCCAATACACCATTGACATTCCCGCCAGCAACTTCCCTCGACGACGGCCGATCCCAAAACTCAGCTGACCTTTTGGAAGCGCGCAATGCTGTCGCGATTGCCAAAGCCGCGGGCGCGGAACAATATGCGGCCGACAGTCTGCAGAAAGCGGAAGCCTATCTGGCCGGGCGGAAGACTATCTTCGCCGCAAGCAGGGAAGACGCCCATCGGCACGGCCGCGCGCGGCGCCACCCAGATGGCTGAAGACGCCCGCGTTCTGACTTTGCGCCGCAAAGAGCAGGAACGGATCGCGAGGGAAAAGCAGGCCATGCTGGAGAAGCAGCAACAGGCGGAAGCTGACGCCCAGGCCTCTGCTGAAGCCGAGGCGCAAGGCGAAAGCGCAGGCCGAAGAGGATGCCCGCAAACGCTCCCAGGCTGAGGCTGACCGCGCTGCGGCGGAAAAGGCGCAGGCCGAGGCCGCAGCAGCAACAGGCGCAAGCCGATGCTGCCCGCGCTGCGGCCCTGGCCGCGCAACAGAAAGCTCAGGCAGAATCGCGGCGGAGGCCATTCGCCAGAAGGAAGCAAAGCGACAGCGCCTGCTCGACCAACTGAACCAGGTGCTTGTAACCAGAGACACGGCCCGCGGCCTGGTCGTGAGCATGCCCGACGTGCTCTTCGATTCCGGCAACTACAAGCTGAAGCCGGCGGCCCGTGAACGGCTCGCCCGAATCTCAGGAATCGTTCTGGCCTATCCCGATCTGAAGCTTGAGATCGAAGGTCACACCGACAGTATTGGCAGCGATGAATTCAACCAGACGCTATCGGAAAAGCGCGCGGCGCACGGTGCGCGACTATCTGGTCGACAACGGCGTTTCCATCAACAACGTATTCGCGCGCGGACTGGGTAAGGCGGACCCGGTTGCCGAAACAGCACCGCCGCGGGAAGAAAACTGAATCGCCGGGTGGAGATAATTGTGTCAGGCGACGTGATTGGAACCCAGATCACTCCTGGAGCAACTTCGACCCCACCTCCTCCTCCGCAATAGTCTGAGGCCGCAACCGGGCGACGGGCTTCACGCCCGTCGCTCGCTCAGTTTCTTTCTTTTTCGAAATTGTCTGGAAATCTATCTTCGAAAACCCGCACGAGCGGGACGCTCGCGCCCACATTTTCTACGGTACGGTTACCGTGACTGTCGCGGTGTTGCGCCCGTACTGGTTGGTGGCATAGAGGGTGTAGGTGGTGGTTTGAGCCGGGTTAACTGTCACGCTTGTTCCCCGCACTGCTCCCACCTGGGGCGAGACGATGACATAGGAAGCGTTGCTCACGCTCCACGATAAGGTGACGTTGCTTCCCGATCCCGTGGACGCGGTTCCGGTGAAGCTGGCAATGCTGGGAGCCGCACCTTGTGGCACGTTCGACGCGGTATAGACCGGATTCATCTGTACCACTTCAAACGCCGACGCCGGCACCTGCGAAAGATTGTGCAGATCGTCGTTGTCCCAGCGGCTGTCCGGGGCGCCGCTGATGTACATGGCGCTGCCGTTATCGGCCATGATCAGTCCGTACTTCTTCATCGCACTCAGGATGACCTGAACGTTGGCGGAGAATCCGGAAATGTCGTAGCCCGCCTTGAGCCGTAGCCGCATGCCCATCGGCGGCGCATTCGGATTCGTGGAGGTGGCCGCCCAATGGGAAGCGGGTGGAACCATTGCGGCCCGGCTGTCTGGCAGGGTGAAGCGGATAGCGTGCTGAATCTGGCCGGCGGCGACTTCGTCATAGCGAACCAGGCCGGGGAAAATCGGCAGACCCGCGGCATCGGCGGAAGTCCATGTCCAGGGCCGCTGCTCGTCGGCCAGCAAATCCCAGACCGCGGCCGAGTCCGCATTCCAGCTCCCGTTGCTGTTGGGAACCGAGTTGAAGAGTTCGTAAAGAAAGCAGTTGCTGTTATCCAAAACCAGGACGTGGCGATCGCCACCCGGATTGGGATCGCCTTCAATCGGGGCGTTGCCCGGAATCGGCATGGGTCCGGGATCGCTTTCGTCGCCGTAAGCGGTGAAATTCGTATTTACCAGCGCCTGCGTCCCGCTCACAACGACGTAGGGAATTCCGATATTCGAGCCCTGGTACTCTCCCGAGCCAAAGTCAGGATGCAATCCGACGGTGGGCCCGATGAAATTGATGATGGCAGTGGAATTCGTATCCACCGGAGAGGCGGAAATGTCCTGGTTCCAGAGATTGTCGCTGGCGAAGGGGATGAACCCGTTAAGGCTGGCGCCCTGACCGGTGCTCATGGCGCTGCAGGCACTCTGGGTACTGCCTCCGGAACCGCTGCCGCCGCTCGATCCGCTGCCACTTCCACTACCGCTTCCACTTCCCGACCCGCTGCCGCCGGTAGTGCCACCGCCAGAGCTTGTGCCGCCGGAAGTGGTTCCGCCGGAAGAGAGGGTCGAGCCCGTCGAGCCCGCCGCACCGCCTCCGCAGTTCATGCATGAAAATGTCAGTGCCAGCACGGCAAGGGCGGCAGGCAGCCTCTTCCATGAAGACTTCATGACTCTATTTTCACAGGAAATAGCAGCGAAAATGGCGCGCAGTCAGGCATGGCGCGCAGAAATCGGGACATGTACTACCAGCATCTGGCTGACTATTCGTGACCGCCCCCTGATCAGACGGGAATCAGAGCTCGCACCATCCGGAAGTAGATATTCGGATAAGGTTGTAAACTTCAAAGGCTTCGCTCGGAAGAGTCCGCCCTGTTATTCATGGGTCGCGATGATTGGAGAGACCAGATTGAAACAGATAGTGCTCATTACCCTCTTACTGTTTGCGTCGGCGCGCGGGGATGCGGCGACCAGGCTGAAGGCAAGCTGGAAGAATCCGAATTATTCCGGCCAGCATTTCAAAAGAATTCTCGTCATCGGAATGAGCACTCATTTAAAGACGCGAGCCGACTTCGAAGTCGCGCTTGCCGGAAAAATCACCAGACCGGGAATCAAGGGAATCGCCGGAACTGACATCCTGCTCCGCCCGACGGCTGCTCCGATCGATCCGACATATCTGAGGGAGCAAGTTGCGGCCTTCCGGATCGATGCGATCGTGGTTTCACGATTGGTAAGAGTGGAAAACAAGACCACCTACATTCCCGGTCAGGCGTACTTTCTCCCCTACTACAACACTTTTTATGGCTACTACGGGGCGGTCTATCCCGTCGTCTATTCTCCGGACTATTTGGTGAAAGAGAAGACAGTTCGGATTGAAACCAATCTGTACTCCGTCAAACCGCCGGACGGCGAACTGATCTGGACCGGAACCAGCGACACCTTCAATCCTGGTTCAGCCCACAAGGTGATCGCCCCGCTGGTGAATCTGGTGATTAAGGAATTGGAGAAGCAGGCGATTCTTCCTAAGTCAGAAGAGTAAAAGCGGACATGCGCTGTTAGAAATCGACTTCAGGCTTTTATGGCTCAGCCAGGAATTCGTATTCGTCGATTACTGCGGCCACGGCGACTTTGCCGTCGCCGTCATCGACTCGCACCACTTTGCCCTTGCAGTGTACGCGGATGCTTTCGGTAAGAGTGATTTCAGGGGGAGGGTCAGAGTGAATTCGATTACGGATCCAGGAGCTATCGCCGAGTCCACGTAGAAGCAAATCCCGCGAGCGCTGACATCGCGAGTCTGGGCGTTTTTCTGTTGCGATCCATTGTCTGAATACGTAACCGCCACGGGCAGCCGCAGCGCAAACCGGCGAGTTGCCCGCTTCTCGGGTTCAGTTTCGACCATGAGTTCTCCACGAAAGCAGCATAAGCATGGCGTTTCGAGCCCAGTGTGTCAAGACCGTACTTTGGGTATAGTCGATTCGGAGATGTGCAAACATTTGACTTCCGAGAGGCCGGGAGGCTGCATCCAGAGCCCTTCAGACTGCATATGCTGAAGAATCAGCTTGCGGGCAAGGTCGCCATTATGACCGGCGGTGCTTCCGGCATCGGGCGGGCGACTGCCCTGCTTTTTGCCCGGGAAGGCGCGGCGGTGGTGATCACTGACGTAAACCAGGCGAGTGGCGAGGCGGTCGCCGCCGAGGTCACGAACGCTGGTGGCCGGGCTGGATTCGAGGCTGGCGACGTTACCCGCGCGGCCGACTGCCAACGGGTCGTCGAGCGCGCGGTACGCGACTTTGGCGGCATTCACGTCCTCTTTAACAATGCCGGGATTATTCGCCGGGCCTCAGTGGTCGAACTCAGCGAGGCGGACTGGGATCGGGTGATGGCGGTAAACGTGAAGGCGATTTTTCTGATGTCGCGGCTGGCGATTCCGATCATGGAGAAAACTGGCGGCGGCTCCATCATCAATATGGCGTCGGGGTGGGGACTGGCGGGCGGGCCGAGAGCGGCTGTGTATTGCGCTTCCAAGGGTGCGGTAGTGCTGCTGACCAAGGCCATGGCCATCGATCACGGGCCGCAGAAGATTCGCGTAAACTGCATCTGCCCCGGAGACACCGACACGGCCATGTTGCGTAACGAGGCTCATCAGTTGGGAGAAGCTGATGACCGATTTCTGGCGGAAGCCACCAGGCGGCCCCTGGGACGGGTCGGCAAGCCGGAAGAAATCGCGCAGGCCGCGCTTTATCTGGCGAGTGACGCCGCGTCGTTCGTGACCGGGACTGCGCTGGTGGTCGATGGCGGCGGGCTTGGCGGGATCGGCATAGCGGTCGTTGGCGTTGGGCTGGCGTTGGTCGTTGGCCAACCCCGACGGCAGCGACGAACTCTGACAGGAAATTGCGGAGTCGGCATTGTTGCTTTTGCCAACGACCAACGACGAACGACCAAGGACAGAAACCTGCCTGCCCAGACCAGGACATCTGGGCCTACGTGAGTCGGGAATCTACTAGCACATGCGCTTAAAAAATAAAGTCGCTCTGATCACCGGTGGGACCTCCGGCATCGGCGCGGCCACCGCCATTCTCTTCGCCCAGGAAGGAGCGAAAATCGCTGTGACCGGGCGCCACGAGCAGCGCGGCCACGCCATTACCGCGCAAATTCTGGAAGCTGGCGGCGAGGCTATCTTCCTGCGCACCGACGTTCGAAAAGCCGACCAATGCCGTCGCGCCGTCGATGAAACCACACACGCCTTCGGACGGCTCGATGTCCTGTTCAACAATGCCGGCGTCTTCTATCCGCATTCTGCGCTCGAGTGCAGCGAGGAAGAATGGGATTTGCAAATCGACATCAACCTGAAAGGCACGTTTCTGATGTCGAAATTCGCTTTGCCCGGCATGATTGCGCAAGGCAGCGGCGTGATCATCAATAACAGCTCGGGTTGGGGAATCGTGGGCGGCGATGCAGCGGTGGCTTACTGCGCCTCGAAAGGCGGAGTTGTGCTCCTGACCAAAGCCATGGCGATCGATCATGGCCGGCAGGGCATCCGGGTGAATTGCATCTGCCCCGGAGATGTTGATACTCCCATGCTGCCGGAAGACGCGCGCATGCGCGGCCAAAAATGGGAGGAGTATCTGGCGGGTTGCAGCAATCGTCCCTTGGGAAGAATCGGCACGTCGGAGGAGATTGCGAAAGCCGCGCTGTTTTTGGCGTCGGACGATTCTTCTTTCATGACCGGAGCAACCCTGGTCGTCGATGGCGGCGGGACGGCGGACTGATCGGCCACGTAGGACAGACGTAGTTTGTGATGTCCGATATGGCAAACACTGCAACCCGTACGGTCTCGCAAAGATTGGTTCGAGCGAGCCCAGCAATCGCTGGTTGAAGGCGTGAATTCGCCTTCGCGCGGCGCCGCCGTCTACTCGCCCGGACCCATCTTTCTGGAACGCGGCCAGGGCTCGCATGTCTGGGATGCCGACGGCAACGAATACATCGACTTCATGATGTCGTTTGGCGCGCTCATTCATGGCCATGCGCATCCCCGATTGGTCGAAGTCGTCTCCCGCACCATGTCGGAGGGATCGCATTTCGCCGCCGCAACCTCCGCCGAGGTCGAAGCGGCAGAGCGTTTGCGGCGCATGGTTCCTTCCGCCGAGATGGTGCGCTTCGCCAATACCGGCAGCGAAGCCACGATGCTGGCACTGCGCCTGGCCCGCGCCCACACTCGCCGGACCAAATTCCTCAAATTCGAAGGCCACTACCATGGCTGGTACGATCCTTATCTGTTGAACGCGCACAGCCATCCGCCGGAACAGTTGGGTTCGCCCGAAAGTCCCGCACGCATTCCGGACTCAGAAGGCATTCCCGCCGTCCACTTTTGCCGATGTGGTTCTGGCGCCCTGGAACGATGTCCCTGCCTGGAGCGGGTCATGAAGGAACATGGGCACGAACTGGCGGCCGTCATCACCGAGCCCATCATGGCGAATATGGGCTGCATCCTGCCGCGCGACGGATATTTGCAACGGCTCCGCGAGCTCGACCCATGACTACGGCGTGCTGCTGATCCTGGACGAAGTGGTCACCGGGTTCCGTTATGCTCCCGGCGGATGTCAGGAGTACTACGGAATCAAGCCGGACATCAGCACCTTTGGCAAGGCTCTGGGCGCGGGATTCCCTGTAGGAGCCGTCGCCGGGCCGCGATCCATCCTCGATCGTATGCGGTGGAGCGAGAACATGGTGCTGCACTACGGCACTTTTAACGGACATCGCCTGACCATGAAAGTGGTCGCCGCGAATCTTGATCTTGCTAGCCGGTGCCGGTACATATCAGAAACTGCACGGCGTGGGCGACTCCGCCATCGCGGGATTGCGAGAAGTCTTCCGGCGACGAAAAACTAAAGGCCATCGTGCAGGGCTTCGGCCCGATGTTCCAGATTTACTTTACCGAGCGCGACGCCATCCATGATTATCGTGACTACTGCAAGTACGCGGACACTCGCCGCTATTCCCGCTTCGTTCATCGGCTGCTTGAACGGGGCATCTACATGACTCCTTCGAATGGGCTGCACTGGATCATCTCCACCGCGCACACGGAAAAAGATGTGGCCACGCTGATCGAGGCGGCGGACCAGGCGCATTGATCTGAGTCGAAGCCTCACATGAAAGTTGAAATAAATCCCCCATGAAAGCTGCTCGCAAAGACGCCGTCGTTTTTCTTGGCGGAGGGCGCATTACCGGCGCGCTGCTGGCCGGGCTGCGCCTGGCGGGATACGACGAGCCCATCGTTGTCCATGACCGGCATCCGGCAAGTTGACGGAATTGCGGCGGCAATATGGAGTGACCATCGAGCCCGATCTCAGCGCGCTGTAGAGCAGGCCCGTCTTCTTATTATCGCCGTGAGGCCCGATTCAGTTCGCGGCCTGCTGCGTGAGCTTGGCCAAGTTGCTCCGCCGTTCGCTGTCAGTCTCGCAGCCGGCATTCCGCTCGCCAATTTGCGCGGTGGATGGGGGCGCCGGTTCGTTGGGCGCGGGCTATGCCGAGTCCGGTGGCGCGCAGTGGACGCGGCCTGACCGCGCTGACATTTGCCCGCGATTTCCCCGCGGCGGCGCGGCGCGAAGTGCGGGACTTGTTCGCAAGAGTTGGAAGTGTCCTCGAAATTCCCGAAAGCAAATTTGACGCCTTTACCGTCACCTACTCTTCCAGCCACGGCTATCACGCGCTGGCAGCGCTGGCAGAAGCGGCCGAGAAGCTGGGACTGGATCGGAAAACCGCGATGACTGCCGCCGCGCACGCGCTGGCCGATGGGATTCTGGCGTGGCGAGAGGGCGAGTTTTCCCTGGACGAATTGTTGCGCGAAGCAGCCACGCCCGGCGGCATTGCCGCAGCCACTTTGGCGAGCATGGACCAGTCAGGATATCAAGCGCATTGTGCAGCGAGGATTGCGAGCGGGGATGGCCCGGGCTCGAAGAAACGCCAAGACGCCGTTAGCCTCGAATCGCCTCTGAGAGCAGCCGCCCCGCCAGCCTGCACATACGCACCGCGCGATAAAGCGGAAACAGCGGACCCGGCAGCCGGATCGCCGACCATTCTCCGGGACCTGGCGTGACACGCAAGCCGCCACAAGAAAGAATCTCGATCCCGGCGGCGCTCCCGAAGATCCATCATCAGGCGAAAGTAAGAAACTGATTCCGGATCGAACTCCGCATCCGACACGATTCGTTGCAAAATCCGGTGCGCAAGAGATTCCACTGCTGGATCTCCTGCGGGTCAGAGTCCTGCCGGCAGCGTCTCTCCGAGCAGTTTCTGCGCCAGCAGCAAACGTTACCGCGACGATGCGCGCAATACCGAGCCTCGCGGCCTCCCGCTTCAGCGCCGTCCAGTCGAGCGCCTCGAGATCGCGCCAACTGGGCAATGTCACACAGATAGGAAATCTGCATCCAGGCATGCTTTGCCGCATGAACACAAAGCACGAGCATGAGGTCCTGATCGCATAGCGTACGCAACCTTTGCCCATCTACCGTGATCTCGACGGCTCGGTCTAAAAAAGTCACTCGACATCGAAATCGATCGAGTAAAAGCGGGGCAGAACCTGCCACTTGATCTCAATCAGGTTTCGGCCGTGAGCGCCGTCAAATGTGTACTCGTATCCCGACTTCAGGTAGGCGCGTTCGGCGGCCGGAGTCAGGTGCAAGGCCGGGTGATATCCCAATTCGGCAAGGGCTGATTTGACCGCAGGCAGATCGCGGGAACGAATGAGCAGGTCGAGATCAGAGAACTGGCGCAGCGCAACGTTGCCATACAGAATTTCCGCCAGACACCGGTCCCTTGTAAGGCAGGGCCTCCAGGCCACGAGCGGCCAGATGACGATGAATGTTGAGCAATTCGAGAGTCAACCACAGACTTCGGTGCGCGTTAAGTCTTCTCCTGCTGGCGGAGGGGCTCCAAGAAGGCGATTTCAGAGACATCCACCGCGGCAGACAGTCGGCGATACACGAACGGGACCAGGCCGTGGTGTTCCGCGAGCTTGAATCAATCGCTCCCAGTCGAGCCGATGCCGGAGAATTTGTTGGATTCGTGACAGAACGTTCTCCGCTCGAGTCCTCGCCGCAGCAGGCCAGAATCAAGTCGAGTTCCGGGTTGAAAATAATGGTGTATGGAGAATCTGCAATCGGTAGCGCGGGATGGCGCAGCTTGCGGCAAGGCGGTGGTCGTCTGTACTGAGCTCTGATCCTCGAACCGGGAAATTTGTCTCTGGAAGAATAATACAAAAAATCTCAGAACTTATTGGCCCAGTATGTTCCGGCTCGCGTCCGCACTTTTTCCGTCTGTCCGTTCCAATTTATCGCGCACTCGCTGTGTGCGATGGCCAATTACGCGCTCGTGCCCCGCGGTCATATTCGACGGGTACCCGACGACGCAATAGTTCGCACCATCATAATGCTTTCGCTGGTTTGTGCAGTGCGCTATGGTGGCAGCGTGGTTTGATATGAATCTTCAGGTCCTTGAAGCCGGCAGATGCAGTCTGGTGGCCGAAGCGCTGCGATCGTGGGGGAGTATTGAAGTTGCGGGCCAGGGGAGTCAGCATGCTTCCCACGGTGTGGCCGGGAGATCTTCTCACCATTCAGTCCCACCGGCCGGACCAGGCCGAGCCTGGAGAGATCGTGCTGTACATGCGCCGGGGGCGTTTTTTTATTCACCGGGTCGTAAGCAAGAGTCTCGACCGGGAACGAAATATTTCTGACTACCCGGGGAGACTGCCTGGCGGAAAACGATCCGCCGGTTCGCGGCCGTGAATTGTTGGGCAAGATCATGCGAAGTTGAGCGTGCCGGTTCGAGATTCTGCGCCGCCGCGAAAACTTTCGCCGTTTCGCCGGATGCTGGCATACGTGCTTTGCCACTGGAGCCTGTTCCGGCGCGCCGGCTTGCGGCTATGGGCAATTCGCAATCGAGGGCATCGCCAAAACGAAGGCACACTTGTTGAAGCGGCAACGTAACCGCACACCTGAAGCGTGACTCATAGGCTGCGACAAAGACGCGCCGGGCAATTCGCCGCCTGGGCCACGGAGCTGCTAGAGATTGGATCAGAACTGCCAGATCACGCTTGAAATCGGGGGGATGCCGATCCTGCTGCACATGCAGGACGACTCCTTCCGTCAGTTGCTGGCGCTCCGCTATGCCGGATTTGTCGGTTCTGCTGCCCGCCCCAAATTTGAATTCGATATCGAACTGACCGCGCCACCGGCGGACGATCCCGACGAAAACGTTCAGGTACGAATGCGCGATGGCGTGTGGCGCTTGCGGCGAGGCGATTTCCGCGCGCAGTGGGACCCGCGCGCCGGACGAGGCCGCATTCGCCAGTCCGCCAACCCTTACTCCATCGATTCCGTTCTGCGCATCGTGCACACCCTGATTCTGGCGCGGGAAGGCGGCTTTCTGCTGCATTCCGCGGGCGCCATCCGCAACCGAAAGGCCTTCCTGTTTTCGGGAGTTTCGGGCGCGGGAAAACTACCATCTCGCAGGCTCGCGCCTCCGGACGTCACTCTGCTGACCGATGAAGTTTCCTATATCCGCCGCGACGATGATGGATATCGCGCCTGTGGAACTCCCTTCGCCGGCGAGCTGGCGCGAGTGGGAGAGAATTGTTCCGCTCCCATCGGCTGCCTGTTTTTCCTGAACCAGGGTCCGGAAAACAGGATCGAGCCAGTGGCCAAAGCGGAAGCCATCCGCCGCCTGATGCGGAACATTCTCTTTTTCGCCGAGGATGCTGAGCTGGTGCAGACCGTTTTTCACTCCGCTTGCGAATTTGTGGAGCGCGTTCCGGTGCAGACCGCTGACCTTCGTACCCGATTCGCGGGTGTGGGACATGATCCAGTGAGCGAGAAATGACGGAAGACGAACGCAATACATCGCCAGAAGTCGCGCCATTGCCTCCCGCATGCTGGGCGGCGAGATGATGATCATGTCCGCGGTGGATTCCACTTTCTTTACCCTGAATCCCGTGGCCACCGTGATCTGGCAGGCGGCGGACGGCCGCACTCCGCTCTCTGAGATCGTGGAGCAGCAAGTCTGCAGCGAGTTCGAGATTGATCCTGAAACCGCGCAACGTGATGTCGAGCACTTCGTGGAAGAACTCTCAGCTCACGGCATTCTGCTGGTTTCGGACCGTCCCTTTCCAGAATTCATCGATCAGCCCGACGGAGGCCGCTTGAGCCTGATGCAGGAGATGGGCCAGCGGGCTCTGGATTTGGGCGTGCCCATGTCGGTCCACTTCGATGTCACTTACCGCTGCAATGAGCGCTGCGTTCACTGCTACCTCGATCATGACGACCACGGCGAGATGACCACCGCCGAGATCAAGCGGGTGCTGGACGAACTGGCCGACGCCGGCACCTTTTTCCTTACCTTCAGTGGCGGCGAAGTGCTGATGCGCCGCGATTTCTTCGAGTTGCTGGAATACGCGCGCCGCCTGATGTTCAACGTAAGAATCAAGACCAATGCGGTCATGATCCGCGAGGCGGAAGCCCGGCGCATGGTGGAACTGGGCGTGGACCAGGTGCAGGTCAGCATTTACTCGCACCGTCCAGAGGTTCACGACGCCATCACCAAACTTCCTGGCTCGCTCCGCCGAAGCGTGGAAGCGATCCGCTTTCTCACCGCGACAGGGGCTCAGGGTCGTGATCGCCAATGTACTGATGACGTCCAACATGCGGGACAATGCCGGAGTGCAGGCCCTGGCCCGCGATCTGGGGGTCGCCTACACTCTGGATCCCGACCATCACGCCGAAAATGGACGGCGACACATCCATCCTGAACCTGCGCATTCCGGGCTCGGAACTGGGCGAGGTATTTCATAACGAAAGCCTGGTGGGAAATGTGGAAGAGTTCTGCGCGCCGCCACCGGCTCCCGACGAAGACGTGATGGAAGGCTATCCCTGCAGCGCGGGTCACACCCTGGCCTACATCTCTCCCTACGGAGATGTTTTTCCCTGCGTGCAATTTCCTCTGCCCAGCGGCAACGTGCGGCGGCAGAAATTCATCGACATCTGGCGCCACTCTTCCGAGCTGAATGAGGTTCGCTCGATTCAGCGCCAGGGATCTTGCCGGTCTGCTCCAGCTGCAGCCATGTCGGGACTTGCACGCGCTGTCCCGGGCCTGGCCTACATGGAAGGAAATATGCGCGGACCTTCGACGGCCGACTGCGAGAAGTCGTTCCATCGGACCGGGATTCCTTCGGCAAATATGTTGCGCCAGGAGCGCAGCACGCCGCTCCGCTGGCCCGCTGATCCAAATACAGTCGGCGGTCGCCTGGACATGAGCCGGAACTCACAATTCTTCGTCCATGAACAGGGCCATGACGGGCTCCGACGCGACGAGTTTGAGAGCGCAAAACGGTGATTACTTTGGTGTGCGCTGATTCATGGACTTCGCCGCCTAACCCCTGCATTCGCCGTAGAATCAGACGTAAGTATTAGAGAATCCTCAAGCGAACTTCTCCTATGGACTCGACGGAAAAAGCGACTGACTCAGGCCGGCGCAGCACTCGAATCCGCGCCCAGATTCCACTTCGTGTTACCAGCCTCGACGCCATGAATCCGTTCTCAGAGGCGGGGCACACGCTCGTGATCAACACCCAGGGCTGCGGAGTGCGGCTTTCGCGTCCGCTGAAACCGGGGACGGAGATCTTTCTGGACGAACTTCCCACCGGCAAGCGAGCGACTGCCCGCGTGGCGAACTGTGTGCCGTTGGGGACGGAAAGCAAGTACTGGGTGGTGGGCATCGCGCTCGACGCGCCCGGCAACATCTGGGGAGTTCATCCGGCGCCCGAGGATTGGGAATCGGAAGCCGCACTCTAACCCAGCCGGTGCCCAGACAGCCGCTGCCAAGAGCGATGAATGGCCTTATCGGCAATTCTCAAATCGCGGAGAATTTCATCCCGGCAGAAGGTAGCCGGCGGAGCGCCGCTAAGGTTATCTTCCCGAACTAAACTCCACAGCCGCGATCAAGCCGGCGCAATCGTCCACCTACTACTGTTTCATCAACTTCGAGAAGTAGCGGTTATCGTAAAACATGGTGCTGTTGTGCACGAACTCCAGGACCTTGTGCATTTTGTCGCGGTCTTCGCGGTTCATGTCGTTGAAGCGGATGGCGATGCCTGACCCAGGATCGGTGCGCACTACGCTGCCGGCGGCCTGCAGCCGGCCGTCATCGATGGAGAAAATCACCTTCACCGCGGAGTCGGCGGGCAACAGAGCGCTGGTTTCCACATAGCAGCCGCCCAGGCTGACGTCGATCAGGTTGCCCAGTACCGGCACCTCACCGTCCTGCGGCCGCAATTCGATCGTGACCCGGCACTTCATGCGCGGATACAGGCGGCGATTCTTGCGCGAGGGCTGCTTCTGCTTTTCGATGTACATGCGGCGGTCGGCTTCGGCCAGCAGCGCCTCCGCGTCCTTGCCATCTTCGGGATACAAAGCCTGACCCACGCTGAGCGACAGGATGTCTTCGTTGCACACTTCCTGGCCGGCCCGGCGCGCCAATTCGCGCAGGCTCTCGGCTTTCTTGGCGGCCGCCTCAGCGGTCAGGCCGGGCGCCACCACCACGAACTCGTCGCCGCCCATGCGGGCCACGTAGTCATACTCGCGGCAGCTGTCTTTCAAAGCCTGGGCGAACAGGCGCAACACGCGATTGCCTTCCAGGTGGCCAAAGCGGTCGTTGATCTGCTTGAAACCATCCATGTCGCTGACCATTACGACCAGTGACGAGGTGTCGCGCTTGCAGCGGGCCAGTTCGCGATCCAGTTGCAGGAACAGAGACCGGGCATTGGGCAATCCGGTGAGGTAGTCAGTGACTGCCGAGCTTTCCGCCTGCTCGTACTTCAAGGCGTTTTCGATGGCCAGCGCCATCTTGGAGCTGATGGCCAGCAGGATTCGCAGGTGGTCGGAGGTGAATGCGTCCGTCTCCGCATGATAAAGGGTGAGGACGCCGACCACGCCGGCCAGTCCTTCCAGAGGAATCGCCAGCGCCGAGCGCAGGGTGCTGAACTTTGTCGGGTCGTTCAAATATCCGGGCTCGACCGAAGGATTTCCGTTGATGATGGGTTTCCGGTTCTGCGCCACCCAGCCCGACAGGCCGGAGCCCAGCGGAATGCGGAGCGAGGAAAACAGGCGGTGGTTGTCGCCGCTCACCAGTTCCGGAATCAGTTCGTCGCCGCGCTTCACGTAAATGGCGATGGCGTCGTACGGCACCAGCCGCCGGAGCTTCACCGAGAATACCGAAAGGGTTTCGCCCAGGCTGAGCGAAGCGCCCAAATCCTGGCTCAACTCGAACAGGGTCTGGGCTTCTTGCCGAGCCGCCGCGATCGAGGACAGGAAAGTGGCTTCCTGACCGGGAGCGTCCTTGACCGTGATGTCCTCGAATCCGGCCGCCGGCGCCACGCCGGGTTCGACCTTCACCTCGGTGGAAAGCTTCAGGGCCGACTTCGTGCCGGGAATGGGATTCCACCAGCTTTTCCAGTTGGCGATAACGCTTCTCCAGGACGGTCACCACTTTGGGGTCAAACGATTTGCCTGATTCCGCCACCAGGCGCTGCATGACCTGTTCCAGCGGCAAGGCTCGCCGGTATTGACGGTCGGAGGCCATGGCATCGAGAAAATCCACCGAAGAGAGAATGCGCGCTCCAATCGGGATCTCCTCGCCCTTCAAGCCGAACGGATATCCGGATCCATCCCATTTTTCGTGGTGTGCCCGCACGATCGGCACTACCGGATAGGGAAAGCGCACGCGTTCCAGAATCTCCGCGCCCACCAGCGGGTGGATCTTCATCTTTTCAAACTCTTCCGGCGTCAGCCGGCCCGGCTTCGAGATGATGTGTTCAGGCACGGCCAGCTTGCCGATGTCGTGCAAGCAGCGCGGCCGCGTGCAGGGCTTCCATCTCTCCCGGAGTCACGCCCAGTTCCTTGGCTACTTCGATGGCATACACGCGCACCCGTTGCAGGTGGTCGTGGGTGGTGTGGTCCTTGGCCTCGATCGCCAGCGCCAGAGCTTCGATGGTGCGGAGGTGCAGGGTTGCCATTTCCTCCACGTGGCGCTTTTCATCCTCAAGTTTTCCCAGGTAGAGACGATAAGAGCGATAGATCAGATAGATGATGGGAACGATCAGCAGTGAAGTTTCCCATCCGAATTCGCGGTTGAACCAGCCAATCATGCCGGCGAAGGCGGCGCCAACCAGATAGTAGGGGAATGACCAGAAATAGCATTCCACCCAGATCCGCTTGATCGACTTGTGTTCGGTGAGCGCGATCACGGCCGCGATGGAACCGGTATTGGCCGCGAAATAGCTGATGGCGGCCAAACCCAGCAGCAACGGGTGACTCTTCACCCGGGCGCTGGAGATCGCCAGGTGATACACGCTGTAAGCCACGCCGATGGCGAAGGCGCTGGCGCACAAATTGAATACGACCTGGATGGGACTGGGCCGGTCGCGATAGAAGCACTGGACCAGGATGGCGGCAGTTCCCAGGACCAGGGTCTCCGCAAAGCCAAGTTCCAATATTCCCAACAGGATAAACAGGAAGTTCACCGACATGGTGCCGGTAATTCCGGGCAGACGAACCTTCAGCCGCGCCGCCAGAATCGCGATCAGCAGGTAGCAGATGAATTGGGCGATATTACGGCTGGTCGGGTTGACGGCGCCGTATACGAGCACACACGTGCCCGCCACCACCACCAGGCTTATTAAGACCTGGCGCCTAAGCCCAGTTCTCTCCACGACTGAGAGCCGCTAACCACGTCCCTCCGTTGTCACTTTCCTGAATTCGCTTGCTAGATTTCTATATTTAATATCAGCTAAACTGCCTTCTTACAATGACTTACCTCTTTTGCAGATAAACTTTCGTAACCATAAACTGGCGCGAGTGGAGCATCGACCACGGGAAGTCGATTCTTGCGCGCGACCACGCCAGGGAAAGAGTCACGCTTTCAGCTACTTGTGACCTCGGGTTCGAAATCCGGGCCGAAATGTCGCGAACCGCGAGTGAGAAATTACCTGGGATTTGACAGTGGGTTACGAGGGTGTGACCAGTTGCGAAGTGCGAGGTCACGCAGCCAAGCGATAAAAACTCAGGGCGGCATCGCCTTGCTCCAGTTTGCGGTAACGATGCAAAGGCGCAAACCGGTCGCCAGGATCGAATCGCTTATCGTGCTCGGCCACGACCACGGTTTGCGGTGTGAGCAGCGGCGATTGCGGCCAGCAACAGCAGGGTCTGCTCGTAGAGCTTCTCCATGCGGTAGGGAGGATCCAGAAAGATGAAGTCAGCGGCCACGCCTCGGGCCTCCAGCTTGGGCAGCGCTCGGGTGACGTCTTCCCGCAACACCTCGAAGCCGGTTTCGAGGCCAAGCGAACGCAGATTGCGCTCAATCAAACCCGCCGCGGAACTTGAAGATTCCACGAAGTACACCTTGGCTGCTCCCCGGCTCAGAGCCTCAATGCCCACCGCGCCGGTGCCGGCACAGAGGTCGAGCCAGACTTTCCCGTCGAGAGCAGCGGCATTGCCGGCAGCGAGGACGTTAAACAAGGTTTCGCGCAGGCGGTCGGCTGTGGGGCGCAGGTCCAGCCCGCGAAGCGAGTGCAGCGGACGGCTGCGGAACTTGCCGGCAATCACTCGCATGAGGCTGTCCTATCGGCCATTCCTGATGTTCTGTTACCTTTGATATGGCGAAATTGCAACTCCCCGCTCTCCGCGGTTGTCTAACTATATAGAATGGCTCAAGTGGCTGGAATGGCACGAGGCAAAGGACGACGACGAGTTTCTCATGAGAAGTTGGTCCATCTCGGCGGGGCGTATTTTCGGCGTTGAAATCCGCATTCATTGGACCTTTTATTTCCTGCTCCCGCTTTTCGTCTGGTGCACCGAATATGCTGCCCGTCGCACTCCCAACCAGGGGCGAAGTTTGGCCCTGGTGGGGATCATCTTCGCTGCCGTCCTGGTCCATGAACTTGGTCACGCGCTAGTGGCTCAGCGCTCCGGAGTTCGGGTGAAGTCCATCACCCTGTTGCCGATCGGCGGAATTACACAGTTGGACGATAGCCAGCCGGCGGTGGATTCTGCTGCCCCGGATTCGTTCCCGAGATCTGCACCCCAGACGCGATCATGAAATTCAAAGCCTCGAAGCTCGCCCTGGCAGCG
This sequence comes from Terriglobia bacterium, assembly GCA_963812465.1. Lineage (GTDB taxonomy): Bacteria > Acidobacteriota > Terriglobia > Terriglobales > Acidobacteriaceae > JAIQFF01. Next base: position 40,963 of record CAWEVE010000003.1, on the reverse strand, counting down.
TGACATTCGTATCGCCATGGCCGGGCCGCTGGCGAATCTGCTGGTTGCGCTGGTTGCTTGCGGGATCATTCTGGTGGTCGCGCCCAATATCGATCTCCGGACCTGGCCCTTTATGCAATCCGGCAATCTTCCCCGCAGTCTGGTATGGGCCAATCTCTATATCGCCGGGTTCAATCTGCTTCCGGCCTATCCCATGGATGGCGGGCGGGTGTTGCGCGCGCTGTTCAGCCGGAGCATGGATCCGGTCCAGGCCACGCGTCGAGCGGTTTCAATCGGGCAGGCCTTCGCGACTCTGTTCATCCTGGTAGGCATGCTGATCCCGAACTATTGGCTCACACTGGTGGGATTGTTCCTGTTCATTGCGTCGCAGATGGAAGAGCGCTCGGTGGTCTTTCAGTCGGTGCTGGAAAAGGTGCACCTGGAAGACATCATGCTTACCGACTTCGCCACGCTCTCCCCGGCCGACACTCTCGAAGACGCGCTGGAAAAAGCGGTTCATTCTCTACAGGACGATTTCCCGGTGATTCGCGGCAGCGACATGGTGGGCGTGATTTCCAGGCAGAAGATTCTGGAAGCGCTGCGGGTCGAAGGCAACGGCTACGTTCAGGCGGTAATGAACCGCATATTTGAGGTAGCGCAAAAGGGCGAATCCCTGGCTTCCGCCTTTCGCAAACTCACCGCCCGCAACCTAAGCATTATTCCGGTAGTGGAAGATCAACGCCTGGTGGGAATCGTCACTCTGCAGAATCTGATGCACTCCATGGCCCTGCTGGCGGAAAGCCGCAAGCTGCGCAAGCAAGCTCTCAACTCCTAGAACCAGCCAAAATGGACCGCGGTTAATCCGTGGCTGCTTCCCTGCTAGAACCTCACGACTACTCCGATTGTGGGCTCGGCCATGTGGCCCCGGTCTCCGGTAAACAGGTTCTGTACTTTGAAGTCCGGCGCTTTATAGAGCAGGCCGCGGTATTGCAGTCGCAGAGCCAGGTGGCTGGAGACATCCGATCCGCGAATGAAGGGCAGGCTGGAGAAGATTCGCCAATCGACTCCACCGCCGTAGAGAAAAGCCGGCTTGGTTTGCCGGGAAGCCGGAATCGTCGTCAATACCTCATCGACGGTGTTCGAATCGTAGCTGGGGTAGAAAACCAGCGCTCCTCCGCCGGCGAATATAAAAGGCTCAAACTTCGTCGACTGGTGGAAGTTGAACACGTAAGCTCCGGAGTATTCGCCGATGGTGGTGTGAATGCGATAGGTCAACGGGGACGAGAAATAAATCTGCGAGTTCGCGGTGTGGGCGTAATTGATTTCCACCGAACTGTGCTCGCTGAACCGGTATCTGCCTGTCACCAGCACATTCCCCGAGGTCGTCGGAGTGAGGGTAGTGCCGTTGCCCTCGGATTGTTTGGTGAAGACAGCGCCGCCGTTCAAGCTCACTTCGTAGCGGTTGTCCTGGGCAAAACCAATCGATGTAAGCAAGAAAATTGCCGCCACCGCGATGCCGCATGTCCTTAACATCAATTGTCCTCGCACGACCATCAGGTTAAGTTTCATTCCGGATGATTGGAACCGCTAAGGAGCTTTCCGGGATGCATAGCCGCAAATCTTATTTCGGCTTTCCGCTCTGATCCAAACCTTTGCCAGATGTTCAGAACAGCCAGTGGTTCAGAACAGACGGATCGCCTTGGCCTGCTCAATTGCCGGAACTTTTCTAAGTTCGGCCAGCACTTCCGGGGATACGCGCCCATCCACGTGAACCACGGCAATCGCATCCCGGGGCGCACCCGGTTTTCCATTGCCCACGCGCCGGCCCAGGGAGAAGTCGGCAATATTGATCTGGTGCTTGCCCAGAATCGTGCCAACCTTTCCGATCACGCCGGGGACGTCCCGGTTACGCATGTAAATGAGGCTGCGTTCGAGGGGAGCTTCCACGTCGATCCCATCGACATGCAGAAGCCGGGGAGTGTTTTTGTGCAGGACCGCGCCTTTGACCAGGTGTTCTTCGTGGGCAGTCTTGAGCAGAATGGAGAGAACGCTGCCCGAACCGCCGCTTGAACTTTTCGGCTTGCGCGATTCGTGGATGCGGAGCCCGCGAGACGAAGCGATCGCGGCCGCATTCACCAGGTTCGCTTTCTCCTCCAGCGCTTCGTTGAGGATACCTTTGATGGCCGCATTGCGGATCAGTTCGGTCTTGCCTTCGGCAATGTGTCCGGAGTAGCGGACAGAAATTTCCTCCAGGGTGCCGTCGCTGACTTGTGCCAGGAACGCGCCCAGCCTCTCGGCCAGGATGATGTAGGGCTGAAGTTCAAGATATTCGTCGTGCGATACCGAGGGAACGTTCACCGCATTCTGGATGACGCCGTCCTTCAAATATTCCTTTACCTGATGAGCGATCTGGTAGCCGACAGCTTCCTGAGCTTCGTAGGTCGAACCTGCGATATGGGGCGTCAGGATTACGTTCTCGATTGCCGTCAGCGGCGAGTTCTTCAGCGGCTCTTCGGTAAAGACATCCAGCGCCGCTCCCGCCACCCGGCCCTGCTTCAGGCCCTGGGCGAGTGCGGCCTCATCGATCAATTCCCCGCGCGCGCAGTTGACCAGGCGCACGCCCGGCTTCATTTTCTTGATCGATTCGGCGTTGATCATGCCCGCGGTTTGCGGCGTGAGCCCCACGTGGAGGCTCAGGTAATCGGCGGCGGCATAAACTTCTTCCAGCTTGGCCATGCTTATGCCCTGCTCTTTCGCCACCGCCGTGGAAACGAAAGGATCGTGCGCAATCACTTCCATCCCGAAAGCCCGCGCCCGCCGGGCGACTTCCATCCCGACTCTTCCCAGGCCCACGACGCCTATCGTCTTGCCTCTGCAGTTCGGTGCCTTGCAGAGATTTCTTCTCCCACTTGCCGGCATGCATCAGTTCATTGGCGCGGCCGACATGGCGAGCCATGGCCAGCATCAGGGCGAAAGTGTGCTCCGCCACGGCAATGGCATTGGCGCCCGGCGTGTTCATGACCGCGATCCCCTTACGGGTGGCGGCGTCCAGATCGATGTTGTCCACGCCCACGCCGGCGCGGCCAATCACCCGCAATTTGCGGGCATGTTCGAGCAGTGCGGCGTCCACCTGCACCGCCGAGCGCACGATGAGCGCATCCGCCGACTCCAGTTGTTCGGCCAGTTTGCCGTCGAGTTGATCCGACGTGACCACGGTCCAGCGCGGCTCGCGCAGTAAATCCACCGCGGATGAGGAAATTTTCTCTGCTACGACGACTTTCATGATTTGGGTTCGCCCGTCAAGAATACGTTGCCTTTCATTTCACTGCTACAGTCAATTCATCGCTACAGCCAATCCAGCCTGATTCGCCAAGCAGAAGTTTTTACCCGAAAATGACACACCATTGACAGCTGTCGATCGGCCGCTTTGTACGCTGATTGCAGAAACCCTTCCCCACCCTGAGGATCATGATGAAAACCATCCTCTCTCTTCTGCCTGTCCTTCTGACGTTCGCGTTTCTCGCCTTGTTCACTCTGGGATGCGGCGGCTACATGTCCAGCTCAAGCTCAGGCACTATGGCGGCTGGAACTCCACGCATCGCGGATCCTTTGGTTCCCAACACGTCAACTGCCGGCGGCGCCGGGTTTATCTTGACCGTCAATGGCGACGGGTTTGTCAATCAGTCGGTGATTTATTGGGATTCCACGGCGCACACGACCCAGTTCATGACCAGCGGGCAGCTCACGACTGCGATCACCGCCGCCGAAGTTGCCCACGCCGGCATGGTGCCCGTCTATGTGAGAAACCCGGGCGGAAGCGGAATCTACAGCAATCAGACCGCTCCCACTTCGAACACCGTGACCTTTATGGTGCAGTAATAGTAAGGCGCGGTAGTCGCGCCGTCGGGAGAAGGCCGGAGTCGATCGCCTCAAGCTCAAGCGCCTACCGGCTGCCGCTTTTCTGACAGGCTGCGGGCGTACACTTCCTGCGCTGCCCTTACGGCCGCGCCATATTCCACCGGCTTGCCGGTTACAGTAGCGAGCACGTGCTCGAGCGCGCCCAGAATTCCAATGGTGTCGAGATAGTCGTAGTAGCCCAGGTGCGCGATGCGAAACAGCTTGCCCTTCATCTCGCTCTGACCATTGGCGACGACCGCCGCAAACGATTCCCGGAATTCCTTCACAATCGCGTTAGAGTCGGCCCCCGCCGGAGATTGGATCGCGGTGAGCGCAGCCGCGGGAGATGAAGCTGCGAATAGTTTCAATCCCAGCGCCTGCGCCCCGGCGCGGGTCATCTCCGCCGCCAGTTCGGCGTTGTTAATCAAGGCTTCGCGTCCGGCCGCCAGATCGCCATTACCCATCTGCCGGATGAAGTCGAGCGCCGCGCCCAGCGCCGCGAAAAGCGAAGTCGCGGGCGTGTAGGCCGACTCTCCCTTGGCCGCGGCTTTCCGCTCTTTGCGGAAGTCGAAGTAGTAGCGCGGAGACTTGGCCGTCTCCATGCGCTTCCAGGCCCGCTCGCTGACGGCGCAGTAGGCCAAGCCGGGCGGAATCATCAATGCCTTCTGTGAGCCGCCGATGATGACGTCGACGCCCCACCCGTCCAGATCGAAGTGGGTAGTGCCCAGGCCGGTGATGGCGTCTACAACCAGAAGCGTTTCGTCGCCCTGAGCGCGGACCAGTTTCGCAATGCCCTCAACGTCATGCCGGGCGCCGGTCGAACTCTCGGTCGCCTGCATATAGACGGCGCGCACATCAGGAGTCAGTTTCTTGCTGACTTCGTCCAGCGAAAATGTCTCCCCATAGGGCGCGCTGACCAGTTCAACGGCGCAGCCAAAAGCCTTGGCCAGATCGCGCCAGCGTTCGCCAAACTTGCCGGCGGTCAGCACCAGAACCTTATCGCCCGGCGAGGTCAGGTTTGAGACCGAACCCTCCATCACGCCGGTGCCGGAAGAAGCCAGCACCAGAACGTCATTGCCGGTGCCAATGAATTCCTTCATGTCCGCCAACACGCGCGAATAAAGGGCGCGGAAGTCGGCAGTGCGATGATGCATGGCGAATGACGCCATGGCGGTCTGCGCCGCCGGCAGTATGGGTGTAGGCCCAGGAGTGAAGAGACGGTTCTTTCGCAGCATTTATAAAGGAGTCCTTTGTAAGAAGATCGTTCTAGTTTACCGAATCAGAGGGATTTACGCATTGCGAAGGGCGATTACGGTTCGTAGTAGCCACGCACCGTGAGACGTAGCTTGCTACGTCTCCTATCACGAGCCCAGACGTAGCAAGCTACGTCTCTGTACGACATAAACACGCGGGCGGAAATTGGTAGAAACCAGTTGCACGATTCTCCCACGCTATAATCCCTCCATGAGCCTCCCTGAGCAGATTCAGCAAGACATTATCACCGCCATGAAAGCTCGTGATGAGCATCGGCTGTCCACGCTGCGCATGGTCAAAACCGCGCTCAAAAATCGCGAGATCGAAAAAATGGCGCCGCTCGACGACAAAGAAGCACAGCAGGTCCTGACCACGCTGATCAAGCAGCGCAAGGACTCCGTCGAGCAATTCACCAAGGGCGGACGCCAGGAAATGGCCGATAAGGAAGCCGCCGAGATCACGCTGATCGAAGCCTACATGCCCAAGGCGGCGAGCGAGGATCAGGTTGTGGCCGGCGTGAGAGCGGTCATCGCCGAAATGGGTGCTCCCACCATGAAAGAGATGGGCGCAGTGATGAAGAACGTCATGGCACGCTTTTCGGGTGCAGGAATTCGCGTGGATGGGAAACTGGTGAGCGATGCGGTGAAACGGGAACTGGCAGGAAAATAGCGAGGTTCGGGTTTCGGGGAACTTACCGGCTCCTTTGCAATTCCCGATACGCCGCGCTCTTCGAAACTCCCATCTCTTTGGCAATTTTCTTCAGCGCCGCTTTCTCGTCCAGTTTTTCTTCGGCCATGATCTGCTGCAGCCGCTTACGGACACTCACCCCGGCTGCGGCTTTTTGTCCTGTGTCTTCCGCTTTGCCGATGAGCAGCGTGATCTCGCCCTTGATGTCGCCCCGCGCGTTCAGTGTTTCGAGAATCTCGCTGGCCCGGCCGCGCAGGAATTCCTCATGAATCTTGCTGACCTCACGCGCGATCACCAGTTGACGTTCTCCCCCTAGAATCTCTACTACATCTTCGACAGCTTCTTTCACCCGATGCGGCGCTTCGTAGAAGACCTGCGTCCGCGGCGATGCCTTAATGCTCTCCAGCATTTGCCGCCGCTGCCCGCTTTTCGGGGGCAAAAATCCGCTGAAGCGAAACGAATCCGTGGGCAGTCCGCTGGCTACCAGCGCCGCCAGAAACGCCGATGCCCCGGGGATCGGCACCACCGGAATGTGATGCCGGATGGCGAGAGAGACCAGGCGATATCCGGGATCGGAGATGCCCGGCATGCCGGCATCGGTCACCAGCGCGACGCGAGCGCCGCCCTCGAGGTCAAGCACCAGTTCCGCCGCACGGGTAATCTCATTGTGTTCGTGATAACTCGTCGTTCGAGTCGAGATGCCGTAGTGGTTCAGCAGCTTTTGCGTCTGACGGGTGTCTTCGCAGGCGATCACGTCAGCTTCTTTGAGCACGCGGACGGCCCGCAGCGTGATGTCTTCCAGGTTGCCGATGGGCGTTGCCACCAGGTAAAGTCCCGGCGCCAGAATACTCGCCGTACTTGAACCTGATTCTGCACCCGTTTTCATGAGGCGAGTCTAACATCGGGTGCGCGGCTGGGTACCCTAACCATGCCCGCCTGTTCATTGACGTAGGTTGGATACAAACCCTAGAATCAAAAGGTTGGCTATCAGCTCGTCAGCCATCAGCTTTCAGTTAAAACACAAAGGCTGATAGCTGAGAGCTGACAGCTGAGAGCTCCAGAGTTCAGGAAGTCCATGCCACTTTACGAATACGAGTGCAAGAAGTGCCATCATCGCTTCGAGCGACTTCAGAAATTTTCTGATCCGCCATGTGAAGAAATGCCCGAAGTGCGGCGGACCGATCGAGCAGGTTATCTCGGCGCCGGCAGTGCAGTTCAAGGGTTCGGGATGGTACGTCACCGACTACGCCAAGAAGTCTTCGGCGCCTTCTTCCTCTTCCAATTCTTCCAACGGCGATTCGTCTTCTAAGAAGGAAGGCAAATCGAAGTCGGAAGATTCCTCGAAGTCTGAAAGTTCCCAGAAATCTGAAGGCTCCAAGAAGTCAGAAGAATCGTCGAAGAAGGCCGAGAAGAAGTAGGCTTGCGGTAGCGGGGTCACAGCCGCCGGATCTTCTCGAGGTCTAACCTCCAATTCGCCCAGCGCGGGCGAGTCGCCCGCGCCCACATTTTTGTTCCTTACTTTCTAGTCTTGAGCCACCAGAGCAGTGCTGCGCCGGCCGCAATGCCAGCGACCGCGAGACCAGCCCGCTTCATCGAACTTTCCAGCTCGCGCTGTCTGCGATCAACTTGCGGTTTTTCCGGATAACTTCCATCCGGAATCGTAGGACCCCGCAAGGCCATGGCAATGACCTCAGCCAGGTGCAGAGCCTGTCGATCGGTGGATTGGGCGATTTGCTCGCGGCAACTGAAGCCGTCGGCAATGATCAGGCTATCGGGCGGAGCCTGCCGCACCGCAGGCAGAAGTTCCAATTCTCCGATCGCCATCGACACTTCGTATTTGTCCTCGTCAAAGCCGAACGAGCCTGCCATGCCGCAGCAACCCGGCGCCGGAGCGCTCCAATCGATTCCCATCTGTCCGAGAACCGACTCTTCATCGGTCATCTTCATGAGCGACTTGTGATGGCAATGGCCGTGGATGAGGGCTTTTGCGGACAACTTGGGAAGCTCGAAGTCGGATGCCCTCTTCTCCAGAAACTCGCTGAGAAGAAAAGTCTAGTCGGGAGAGCTGGTGCGCCCGTTCATCATCCGGGAAGAGATTGAGCATTTCGTCGCGAAAGACGGCAGCGCAACTCGGCTCCAGCACAACAATCGGAATTTCCGCTTCGATTTCCGTGGCCAGGGCATCAAGCGTTCGCAACAGCAACCGCTTGGCACGATCCAGCATGCCGAAATCGTAAAGAGGACGGCCGCAGCACAAGCTGGCTTCGGGTATGACCACACGGAATCCGGCAGCCTCGAGGACCTCGACCGCGGCCTTGGCGGTATCCGGTAAGAAATAGTTGTTGAATGTGTCAGTCCACAACAGGACCAGCGGCGCTTCGGCGTCTCGCGGCTTCCGGTTTTTGAACCAGGCGCGAAAAGTCTGCGGAGCAAAAGCAGGAATGCTGCGCTGCTGCGGCATTCCGGCGGCCAGCTTGGCAACGTCACGCAACGAACGGCAGTTGGGTGGCGAGATTCACCAGGCCGGGAACCTGAGAAGCGAGTCGCGCCCAAATGTCGATGTTGGCGAAAGCGTAGTCGCTGCGCGGCCGCAGACGTCCTTCATGGTAGTGAGATAGAAACTCAGCCTTGTAAGTGGCCAGATCCACGCTGACCGGACAATCACTCTTGCAGCCTTTGCAGGAAAGGCACAGATCGAGCGATTCCTTTACAGTCTCGTCGCGCCAGCCGCCGCGGATCACATCGCCCTGCGCCATTTCCCATAGCAAATGGGCGCGGCCGCGGGTGGAATGCTCTTCGTCGTGGGTCACCCGGAAGCTGGGACACATGACGCCGCCCGCATCGTGGCGGCATTTGCCCACGCCCACGCAGCGCAGGGTGGCGCGGGCCAGGCTGCCCTGGTCCTTGGGAAATTTAAAATGTGTCTCAGGCTGCCAGGGGTTATAGCCCGCCCCCAGGCGCAAATTCTCGTCCATTCTGTAGGGCTCGACCACTTTTCCCGGATTCATCTTCCAGGCGGGGTCCCAGATGTTTTTGAATTCGCGAAAGGCCTGAAGCAATTCCGGTCCAAACATTCTTGGCAACAGTTCCGCGCGCGCCTGTCCGTCGCCGTGCTCGCCGGAGATCGATCCGCCATAGCCGACCACGAGGTCCGCGGCCTCTTCCATAAACTTCCTGAACTTGGCGATTCCCTCCTTCGATTCCAGGTCGAAGTTGGTTCGATTGTGTACGCACCCGTCACCAAAATGTCCGTAGAGCGTGCCGCGATAGTCGAAGCTGTTCATCAGCTTGCGCAGGTCGCGCAAATACTGGCCAAGTTTCTCCGGAGCCACGGCCGAGTCTTCCCAGCCTTCCCACGTCAGATCCTCGCCGGGAACGTACGAAATCACGCCCAGGCTCGACTCGCGCACCTCCCACACCCGCCTGATTTGCTCGCGGTCGGTGAAAAGCCGCATCTGCGGCGGGTTCGGGCCCCGGCCGAGCGCTTCCATCGAGCCCGGCCGCCTGGGCCTCGGCTGCCGCCACTGTGTCGGCGCCGAATTCTGCCAGCAGCCAGCCGCCTCCCTCGGGCAACAGCGCCAAACCTTCAGAGTTGATGCCCTTGCGTCGCGTGTATTCGACCAACAGGTCGTCGATGCCTTCAAGTCCGATCGGTTTGTGGGCCAGAACGTCGGGCACGCGATCGGCGCACTGGTAAATGTCGGGATATGCGATCAGCAGAAGCACCCGCGCAGGCGGACTTTCTACCAGGCGGCACGTGGCCTGGAGCACGGTGACGCAAGTGCCTTCGGTCCCGACCAGCGCGCGAGCTACATCGAAGCCGTTTTCGGGCAGCAGGTAATTGAGGTTGTATCCGGAAACCCGGCGGGGAATGTTGGGATAGCGCTGGCGTATCAGATCGGCGTATCGGTCTCTCAGCCCTTTCAACCCGGCGTAGATTTCGCCTCGCCGGCCGCCTTCGCCAATGATCTTCTCCAACTCGGCGTCGCTGGTTTTGCCGACGGACATGCGCAGGCCGTCGTAGGTAAGGATGTCGAGAGCTTCGATGTTTTCGTCGGTCTTGCCCGCCATCACCGAGTGCACGCCGCAGGAGTTGTTGCCGATCATGCCGCCCAGAGTGCAGCGGTCGTGGCTGGCGGGATCCGGACCAAAGGTCAGATGATGTTTCTCGGCCGCGTTGCGCAGATTGTCGAGAACCACGCCGGGCTGGACCCGGGCAATACGGCGCGCCGGATCGATCTCCAGGATCTGTCCCATGTACTTCGTAAAATCCAGGATCACGGCGACGTTGCAGCACTGGCCGGCGAGCGAGGTACCGCTGCCGCGGCACAAAATCGGGGCGCCGTATTCGCGCGCCAGAGAGATTGTGGCGATGACGTCGTCCACATCGCGAGGAAGAACCACACCGATCGGAACCTGGCGATAGTTAGAGCCATCGGTGGCGTACAGGGCGCGGCTGGCGGAATCGAAACGGACGTCTCCGCGCAGGTTGCGGCGCAGAGCCTCATCCAGCCCGGCCGCATCCACCGGAGAAGTCCTGGCGGCGCCGGCGATTTCTACGTAGTTGTCGGGCATTCTCGGGGAGTTAGTTGTCGGAGTCGCCGCCACCAATCAGTTTGCCGGTGACCCTGGCGATGTGAATCCTGGTCTTGCCGTCCCGCGGCTCGATGCTGATGGTCAGCATGTTTTTCTTGTCGGTTGAAATGATGGAGTAATGGTCGGCATTCGAGGAGACTGACGTTGGCGCCGGGAACTTTCGACTTATAAAATTCCGCGACGCTGCTGGCGGGATCGCTGCTTTCAAATTCGGCGGCCGCAGTGTGCATGCTCCCCATGTTCATATTGGACGAGGTGCCCTTGACCACCGTGGCGCCCGGATACAGCTCGATGCCCAGATTTCGGGCAGCTTCGTCCGGATCGGTTGAGCTTTGCACCGTCCCGAAGGGAGTTTCCACGCGCACGTTGCCGTCCTGATTGCGCACCCGGGTGTGGGTGGCGATGCGGTAACCGATGAAGGAGACAGCGGCGATGCCCAAAATGCCGAGGCCGACGATCACCGCAACCACAATCAGGATGACCTTGAGAGCGTTATTGCTCTTGGGAGCGGTGGCCAGCGACGTTGCAGCCGGAGCGGATGAGGACGATACGGCTGCCGACGCTCGTCCCAGCGGCTGGGTGGCGCCGCACTTGGTGCAGAACTTTGCCCCGCCGTCGAGAGTTGCGCCACAAGCATTGCAGAACGCCATAAAGTTCACCTCGCGTTCAACTTATTTTTGCGCCGACGCCGGAGTATATCGCAAGTCTACGCCGCGACGCCCCGGCAGCGTAAGCCTCATGCCAGCATCCGCGTTGAGTAGTCTGCCAGGCTCAGTCCCAAAAGCAGCAGCAGAAAGAACAGAGCCGAAACCACCACCACTTTAATCAACTTGTCGCTGGCGTATCTCACATGCATGAAAATCATTACCACCAGCAGCGCCTTGCAGGTGGCGATGACCAGGGCCACGACCGTATTCAACGGCCCCAGGTCAATGAAGGCGACGCCGGTGGTCACGCCAGTCAGAACCAGCAGCGCCAGCCAGACGGCCACATTGGTTTTTAGAGGAACGATGTGTTCAGACATAGCGATTTACTCTGCACTCACTTTTTTCGATCAATCAGATACAGCAAGGGAAACAGATAAATCCAGATAATGTCGACGAAGTGCCAGTACAAGCCCGAGTTTTCCAGCGGCGTGTGATACTCCGGCGTGTACCGTCCCTTCCATGCGCAGTAGAGCAGGTAGCTGAAAATTCCCACTCCGATGATCATGTGCAGGGCGTGCATGCCGGTCATCGCGAAGTAAAGAGAAAAAAAGATTTGCGCGTGCTGCTGGTCGATGGGCCGGTCGGGATGTCCGGGGACCTCTCCCTCGAAATGGAAAGACTGCCCGGGGATGTGGTGCTCCTTGAACTTGCTGGTCCACTCGACTGCCTTAACCCCGAGGAAGGCCAGGCCCAGCACCAGCGTAAGCGCCAGATAGATCACCTGCGCCTGCCGCTTGCCCAACTGGGCGGCGCGGACGGCGAGCACCACGGTCAAGCTGCTGCAGATCAGCACCGCGGTGTTGACCGTGCCCAGCGTGATATCGAGCGAGTTGCTGGCGGCGGCGAACTCCGGAAAATACCAGAGGCGGTAGATGAGATAGGCGCAGAACATGCCGCCGAAGAACATGACTTCCGTCGCCAGAAACAACCACATGCCCAGCGATGAAGCGTCGCGCTGCTGCTCCATGTCGGCAAAGTGGTGCCTCAACTCCGGATTGTGATGTTCGACCGCGATCGGACTATCCGGCAACGCGCGCCTCCTCGGGAGCGGGAATGTTTTCGTAATCGTACGCTTCCCAATCGACCACCGGAGTGTGATCAAAATTGAAAGTCGGCGGCGGAGAAGTGGTCATCCACTCCAGGCCGGAAGCGCCCCAGGGATTATCGGGCGCGATTTTTCCGTAGCGCATCGACCACAAGAAATACACCATCGGAAGCACGTATCCAACCGCCAGAATCGTGGCCCCGGCGGTCGAAAGCACGTTCAGCACCTGGAACTCCGGCGGATACTGCCAGTAGCGGCGCGGCATTCCGAGGTAGCCAAGAATGAACTGCGGGAAAAATGTCAGGTTGAATCCGAGGAACACGATCAGCGCCGCCAGCCGGCCCAGCGATTCGGGATACATTCGGCCGGAAATTTTCGGCCACCAGAAATGCATGCCGCCCAGGTAGCCCATGACCGCCCCGCCCACCATGATGTAGTGGAAGTGGGCGATGACGAAGTAAGTATCGGTGACGTGCACGTCGATTCCCAGTGCGGCCAGGAACAGCCCGGTAAGCCCTCCCATGGTGAACAGGCCGATGAAGCCGAAGGCGTACAGCATGGGAGTGGAAAATGTGATCGAGCCCTTGTACATGGTGGCGGTCCAGTTGAAGACCTTGATGGCCGAAGGGACGGCGACCAGGTAGCTCAGCGCGGAAAAAATCAGCGCAGCGTAAAGCGAAATCCCGGCCACAAACATGTGGTGCGCCCACACCAGGAAACCGAGCACCGCAATTCCGATGCTCGACATGGCCACGAACTTGTAACCGAAGATGCGCTTGCGGCGAGAAGCACGGCACAATCTCGGTGACCACCCCCATCGAGGGCAGAATCATGATGTAAACCGCGGGATGGGAATAAAACCAGAACAGGTGCTGAAACAGCAGCGGATCGCCGCCCCGCGTGGGGTCGAAGATGCCGAGGTGGAAAGCGCGCTCGAGCACCACCAGCACCAGGGTCACGGCGATCACCGGCGTCCCCAGCAACTGGATGATGCTGGTTGCGTAGTGCGCCCAGATGAACAGCGGCAGGCGATTCCAGGTCATGCCCGGAGCGCGCATGCGATGAATGGTCACCACAAAGTTCAGGCCGGTCAAAATGGAAGAGAATCCCGAGATAAAGATGGCGAGACCGGCCTCAATCACTTTGGTGTTGCTGAAGGCCGTGCTGAAGGGCGTGTAGAAAGTCCAGCCGGTGTCGACGCCGCCGGTGAGCATGCAGTGCAGCATCAGCACGCCGGCGATGATGTAGAGATACCAGCTCAACAGATTGATGCGCGGGAAAGCCAGGTCCCGGGCGCCGATCATCAGCGGAACCAGAAAATTCCCCAGCACGGCGGGGATGGAGGGAATCAGGAAAAAGAACACCATCACCTGGCCGTGCATGGTGAAAAGCTTGTTGTAGGTGTCGGCCTGCACCAGGTCGCCCGCCGGGGTCAGCAGTTCCAGCCGGATCAGCAGCGCGAAAAATCCGCCAATGAAGAAGAAGAAAGTAATGGACAGCAGGTAAAGCAGCGCGATGCGCTTGTGATCGACGGTAAGCAGCCAGGACTTGATGCCATATTCCTGGTTGAGATAATTCTCGCGTTCCGCGGTAATTGCTGCGGTGGCCATTGCTATTGCACCTTTGGTTCCTGCGGTTTCGCGCCCGACGGAGCCACCGTCGGACCGCCCGCCGCTCCCGTTGGGCTCTGGTTCAGTGACTTCACGTACGCCACGAGCGCGTTCAGTTGCTCTTCACTCACCAATCCCTGAAACACCGGCATGATGGGCTTGAATCCGCTGACGATTTTCGCGCCCGGAGCCAGGATGGATTCGCGGATGTAGTTCTCGTCGGCCGTGACCACCCGCCCGTCTTCCAGTTGCACCGGCTTGCCGAACAGCCCGACCAGATTCGGCCCGCGGCCCTGCGTGTCCGAGCGGTGGCAGGTGGAGCAGCCCAGTTGCAGAAAAATATTCTGCCCGTTCGAAGCCATCGATCCCGCCGCGCCGCCCCCGCTGAGCCAGGCCTGATACTGCGCCGGTTCCAGCACCACCACCTGGCCGATCATCCCGGAATGCTGCGTGCCGCAATACTCGGCGCAGAACAGATGATAGGTTCCCGCCTTCGTGGGATGAAACCACGCCGTGGTGTAGCGGCCGGGCAGAACATCCTGCTTGATGCGGAAGGCCGGAACATAAAAGCTGTGGATCACGTCCTGCGAGGTCAGGATCATCTTGACGTCGCGGCCCACGGGCACGTGCAGTTCGTTGATCTCGCGCTGGCCTTCTTCGTGCTGCAGCTTCCACATCCACTGCTTGGCCACGACGTAGACTTCGGTCGCGCCTCGCGGCGGCGTCCGCTCCTTGAAGTAAATCACCGCGCCCCAGACGAAGATGAACGATGAAAATAAACAGTGGAATGATCGACCAGGTCACTTCCAGCGCGGTCGAGCCTTCAATCTGCTCCGCTGGGACCCCTTTGCGGCGGCGGTACCTGACCGCAAAGACGATGATCAGTGGTGAAGATGGCCGACGCTCATCAACGCCGACAAGGCGACCAGAAAAATAAAGAGCGCGTCTACGCTCCCGGCCGTGGTCGAGGCCCGTGCGGGCCAAAGTGGAAAAGTGTCGAACATAATCTAGTCGTCAGTCTTCGGTCGTCAGCCTTCGTCTGCCGTCATTGACTTGCTGCATGGCCATCGCGGCTCCCCGTCCAGTAACGGATCAGCACGGTCATGAAGATCCCCAGCAGCCAATATGGTCGCCAGCCCCGAGAGTTGCAGCACGCGCGCGATGATCGCTCCGTACTTTCCTGTCGTCGGATCGTAGTGATAGCAGTACAGCAGCACCTGGTCGGCCAGGTTGCCGATCTTGTTCTGCGAGGCCTGGATCAATCCCAGGCGCAAATCCTTGGGCGCATACTCGACGCCGTAGTAGTACTGCGCGATCTTGCCCTCCGGCGTCAGCACCATGATGGCGGTAGCGTGCGCGAACTGGCCGGTCTTGGGATCGTACTGATACTGGAATCCGGCGGCCTTGGTCAGCGCGTCGATCGATTCCTGCGGGCCGGTCAGGAAGTGCCAGCCGTCGGCGGCGCCGGGACGCCCGTAACGCTTCAGGAATTCGGCTTTCTTCTTCGTGGCCATTTCCGGCGTTCTCGCGCGGATCGAAGCTTACCGTCAGGACGTCGAATTCTTTTCCCACGTCGAATTTCAGAACTCGTAATGCGCTCTCCAGCCCGCTCAGAACCTCGCCGCAAAGCATGGGGCACTTGTAATAGACCAGGTTCAAAATCACCGGCTTCTTGCCGAAGTAATCTCCCAGGCGGACCGGCTTGCCGGTTTCGTCGCGGAAAGTGAGATCCGGAGGAATCTGTTCGTCCAGATGCTGCTCGATGCCGACGTTCTTCAAGCCCGGCGGACGCACATTCGCCGGCGGCGACATAATCCCCTGGGTCATGCCCTGCCCGAGGGCTGGTAGCGGACATTATCAGGACCGCAAGGGTGATCGCCAGAACTCGGTATCGAATTGGTCAAATTTTTATCTGACAAAATGTGCTCTATCGGCACGACTAAAGTCGCGCCCTTCCCGCTATTTCTTCTGGCGGCTGGTATCTGCCCGCCGTGCCGCCTCTTTGGCCATACTCACGTCCGACGAAGGGGCTGTCCAGCTTGCGCCCGCGTCGGGAGCCCGCGCTGCGCCAGCAGTTGCATCGCGCGGTCGATCGGAATATGCATTACGCCGGCCTGCTGGTCCACCCAGCCATAACTGTTCAGTGTCTTTTCTTCCTGCATGCGGAAATCGTTGATCTCCATCCGCTCGTCGCTTTCCAGACGCGGCTGAGGAAATTTCGAAATATCACCGGGCGTGACGATTCGCGTATCCGCCGTCGGTCTGCTGCGCCAAGGGATTCTGCGCCGCCTGATGCTGATTGTCGTAGCGGTCCAGATAGCTGTACATCCCCCTCAGGATGAGCGCAACCAGCACGCACAGCAACGATCAGCCCCGCAAGAAACAGGAGGATCGGCTTGGGCGCAAGGTCCTCGCGCTCGAATTCGACCTCCGGGTTGTGCCCGTCGATGGTGCGTCGTCATCATTCATAGCTTCATCGACTCTCATTCTCATGCTCACGACTCGTGCGCCGGCTCCAGAACTTCCACCGCAAAAACGTCATAGGCAGGAACCAGCGGCATCGAACCCAGATTGCGGAAGAAATACGCCAGCCACAGTCCGCCCATCGCGATCGGGACCACCACGTCCAGCCAGGTCAGGTTGAAGGTGACGGAAAAATTGGGTTCGATGATCCAGAACAGATCCACATAACGCATCAGCATCAGCCAGACCGCCAGCCAGACCAGGCGCGTGATGTCGCGTTTGAAGGGACGCGAAATCAACAACACGAACGGCACGGCAAAGTGGAACAGCACCACGAACAGCCCTACGTATCCCCAGCCGCCGTTCAGGCGCCGCATGTACCAGGTAATTTCTTCCGGCAAGTTGCCCGCCCAGATGATGAGCCACTGCGAAAACGAGAAGTAGGCCCACACCATGATGAAGGCCAGCATGAATTTGCCGTGGTCGTGCACTTGTTCCGGCTTCAGCAACTCCGACATGGGCTTGTAGCGGAACAGAATTCGCTCCACCACCACCGCGAAGCACAAGGCCGACAGCACCTCTCCGATCAGGAACGACAAACCAAAGATGGTGGAGATCCAGCTGGGATCGATCGACATGACCCAATCGATCGCCGCAAAACGTGATGGTGAATCCGTAAAGGATCAGCCCCGGCCCGCTCAGTGCCTTGAAGCGCGCACTGTTGTCGCGCATCGGAGGATGGTCCTGTTCCGCCGACCATTTGGTCAGGAAAAACGAGAGCAGATTCCAGATGGCGAAGTAGATGACGGCGCGGATGATAAATCCGTTCACCGTTAGAGGTAGGTCTTGGTGATCTCCTGCAAGTGCTCCCGCAGATGCTTGTCGGCGATGGCATCAAGCGGCCGCGCCCAGATATAGAGTCTGCGAATCCCGAACAGGAGCGGCACAAACAACACCGCCATCAGCGGAACGCATCGCATGGCCGCGCCCAGGATTCTGCGAATCACCATTCCCCATGCGCCCTTGGTCAAGTGCCGAAGCATGAGAATCGCCATCGATCCCAGAGTCACACCCAGCCATGCCATGAAGGCCATCAGATAGGCGCGAAAGAACTCGTCGGGCCGAACCCATGCGCCGATGGCCGCGATGATTCCGAAAGATCAGGCCCACCAGCAGCGAACGCTGCTGAATGGTTTTGACCACCGGCGGCGCCATCAAATCCAGATTGTGCATGGGAACCGCGCTCATTTCGGCTCCTCCTGGGCGGGTTTCGGCTTCCGCCACCGGCAAGGTCGCGCCCGACCCCGGCTCCTCGAACTGCGGCGGCTTCGGACGGAACCTGCTGCCCGGCCGGCACGTCCGCCGCCGTCGCTCCCTGGCTTAACTGCAGGGCGCGGATGTAAGCCACGATGGCCCAGCGGTCCCGCGGAGGGATCTGCGAAGCATAGTCGGGCATGGCGCCGAATCCATTCGTCATGACGTCAAAGAAATATCCCAGAGGCGCTTTGCGCAGACGCTCGGTGTGAAACGAAGGCGGCTTGCGGGGAAACCCGCGCGACGGAATCACGCCATTGCCATCACCCACCCGCGAGTGACAGGGAGCGCAATAAATGTTGTAGCGCTGCTGGCCGCGAGCCAGCAGTTCTTCGGTGACCGGAAACGGCATGTAATCTCCGGGATTATTGCCAATCTTCCCGGTGTAGAAATAAGTGTCTTCGTGCAACTGTCCACGCGCCACCGTGCCATCGACCGGCGGACGCGCCGAACGCAGGTCGGTATAGAAGTCGCTCTCGGCCAGCGGCTTGAACTTGGGCTGGTCTTGCATATCCTGCCGGCAACCGGCAAGCGCCAGCGTGGCGGCGAAGTAACAAGACGAGATTCAATGTAGGCGCGAGCGTCCTCGCTCGTGCTGGGGCCATCACAAGCCGCGTGGGGACAGCCGCCCCCGGCTGTCCTGCGGAGCGAAGCTCCGCTACGTTAGTGCTCGTAAAAATTTCGTACCAGGACCGTCGAGCTTTCGCTGCGACCCGACAGCCGGGGGCGGCTGTCCCCACGTGGTTCGTGGTGATTCCCAGCACGAGCGGGGACGCTCGCGCCTACACGATCAGTCGCTGCATCGAAGGTGCGCCGCGTCTTAATCCGGCACCTCCGAAATCGAGCGCGGCCCCAGTCCTTCCAGAAAACGGCGAACCTCCACCGGGTTGTACTTGGGATCGGAGGAGAACACGATCAGGAAAAATCTGTCCTTGGTCGCGAAAGCGAAGCGCGGCACGTTGAATACCGGGTGGTAGGGCATGGGCAGTCCATTCAGCGCCAGCATGCCCAGCACGGCGAAGATTCCGGCGAAGAGAATGGTCATCTCAAAAGTCACCACGATGAATGCCGGCCAGGAATGATACGGCTTGCCGCCCACGTTCACCGGGTAACTGACCACCGAAATCCAGTACTGCATCAGGTAGCCGGTTATGCCGCCGATCAAGCCTCCGATCAGCACCACCAACGGCACTTCGTCATGATGAAAGCCGACCGCTTCCGCCAGCCCTTCGACCGGGAACGGACTGTAAGCGTCGATTCTTTTGTATCCCGCTTCCCGGGTGCGATTGGCCGCATCCAGCAGGGAGTGGACGGAATCGAATTCCGCCATCATTCCGTAAACCTTGGCGCGCCTCATTCCTTCACCTCCGCTTCCGGCAGCAGAGTGCGCATTTCAAAGATCGAAATCATGGGCAGAATGCGCACGAACAGGAACATGGCGGACAGGAACAGCCCGATCGTTCCTATATAGGTCATCCAGTCCCAGCGTGTGGGGTAGTACATGCCCCACGAAGAAGTCAGGAAATCGCGGTGCAGGCTGACCACCACGATGATGAACCGCTCCAGCCACATGCCGACCAGCACCACGCCCGAAATGAGGAACAGCCAGACCGGACTGCTGCGCAGCTTGGGAATCCACAGCACCTGGGGGATGACGATGTTGCAGACCAGCAGCATGTAATAGAAGAACGAATAAGGCCCGTGCAGCCGGTTCCACAGCAGGAAGGCGTCGTAGCGGTTGCCGCTGTACCATCCCATGAAGGCTTCGATGACGTAGCCGTACGCCACGATCAGTCCCGTGGCCAGCATCACTTTGGCCGAGTTCTGCAGGTGGCGTTCGGTGATGAAATCCTCAAGGTTATAGAACTTGCGGATGGGAATCGCCAGCATCAGCACCATGGCAAAGCCGGAGTAAATCGCGCCGGCGACGAAGTAGGGCGGGAAGATGGTGGTGTGCCAGCCGGGGACAATGCCGACCGCAAAATCAAAACTCACGACGGTGTGCACCGAGAGCACCAGCGGCGTTGCCAATCCGGCGAGCAGCAGGTACATGGTTTCATAACGGTGCCAGTGGCGCGCCGAACCGCGCCAGCCCATGGCCAGCATGCCGTAGATGATTTTTTTCCAGCGCTGCTCGGAGCGGTCGCGCAGGGTGGCAAGATCAGGAACCAGCCCGATAAACCAGAACAGGGCCGAGATGGTGGCGTAAGTCGAGACCGCAAACACGTCCCAAATCAGCGGACTGCGGAATTGCGGCCACACCCGCATGGTGTTGGGATAGGGAAAGAGCCAGTAAGCGAGCCAGGGCCGTCCGACGTGGATCAGCGGGAAAATGCCCGCGCTGGCCACCGCGAATAACGTCATCGCCTCGGCAAAGCGGTTGATGGAGTTGCGCCAGGACTGCCGCAACAGCAGCAGGATGGCCGAAATCAGCGTTCCCGCGTGCCCGATTCCGATCCACCAGACAAAATTGACGATGGCAAATCCCCAGCCGATGGGAATGGTCACGCCCCAGATGCCCACACCTTTGACGAACAGGTAGGCGATGGCAAACAGCATCATCATCAGGAGCAGGAAGGCGACGCCGAAACCGACGAACCACGCGTTCGAGGTGGGACGGGTCAGCACGATCGAGCTGATCTTGTCCGTGACCGACCCAAAGGTGTATCCCGGTTCGATGACGGGTGCGCTCTCGTTTTGGATTGGCTCGTCCATTATTTAACTGCGCTCCGCGTGCGCGTCTTTCCCTTCTTCCATCTCCGGATTGGGATTGCGAATGTCGGCCAGGTAAGTGGTCCGGGGACGCGTGTTCAAGTCCGCCAGCAGACTGTAATTCCGCGCACTGCGCCTTGAGCTTCGAAACCCGGCTGTTGGGATCGTTGATGTTGCCGAAAACAATGGCGTCCGCCGGACACGACTGCTGGCACGCGGTCTGCAACTCGCCGTCCTGAATCTTGCGGTCTTCGCGCTCCGAATCGATCCGGTGCTGAGTGATGCGCTGTACGCAGTAAGTGCATTTTTCCATGACGCCGCGGCTGCGCACGGTCACATCCGGATTGCGCATCATCTTGAGCTGAGGAGTTTCCCAGTCCTGGAACAGAAGGAAATTGAAGCGGCGAACTTTGTAAGGACAATTGTCGGAGCAGTAGCGCGTCCCCACGCAGCGGTTGTAGACCATGTCATTCAGGCCTTCCGTGCTGTGCACGGTCGCGCCCACCGGACAAACCACTTCGCAGGGCGCGTTCTCGCATTGCTGACAGGGCACGGGCTGAAAGTAAGCCTTGGGATTGGCGCGGTCGCCTTCGTAGTAGGCGTCCACGCGCAGCCAGTGCATGTGACGTCCGATCACCGTCTGCTCTTTGCCGACAACCGGAATATTGTTTTCCGACTGGCAGGCGACGATGCAGTTGTTGCAGCCCACGCAGGCGTTCATGTCGACCGTCATGCCCCAGGCGTAGGGCTCGCTGGCATAGGGATAGGGCTTGTATAAGGTCAGTTCCTTCGGCGGCTCTTCTTCTCTCGCGAACTCGGGTTCCTTGCGGTACTCCTCCAGCGTCGCCGAACGCACCAGCGGCCGCGTGCCGGTGGGCGTGTCCATGGTCTGGTAGCCCTGCGTGGAAGCCAGCTTGTAAGTGCCGCCGGTCTTGCGGATCGCCACCCCAGTCGTGAACCACGGCGTGGCGCTGAAGCGGAGCTGGTACATGTCGAATCCCGCGCCTGTGCCCACGCGGCCGGCGCGGCGGCGTCCGTAGCCAAGAAAGACCGTGACCGAATTATCGGGATGCCCGGCCTGAACCCAGACCGGAGCCGTGACCTTTCTTGCCGTTGAGTTCAAGCTCGACCATGTCTTCGGTCTTGATCCCCATGCGCTCTGCCATGGCCGGACCCATCAGCACCGGATTGTCCCAGGTGAGCTTGTTCATCGGCTTGGGCAATTCCTGCAGCCAGCCGTTGTTGGAGAACTGGCCGTCGTAGACTCGACGGATCGCGGCGGAAATTAATTTCGATGGCTTTCTCATCCGCCTTCGCCGACGGCTCGGAATTCACGCTCTTCTGCCGAAACCTGCTTCGGCGCGAAAGTTGTGCCTTCGATCCAGCCGTCGTGCAGTGACTTCCGCCAGAACGTGTCGAAGTCCGCGCCCGCATGCTGCGTCTTCCAGTAAGCCTGCACAATGTCGTGGCCGCCGATCTGGCTCTGCCCGGACAGCATCGCGACCAACTCGTACGCGCTCTTTCCGTCGTACAGTGGCGCGATCAGTGGCTGCACGATGCTGACCGTGCCGTCATAAGCGCGGGCATCGCCCCAGGCCTCGAGGTAGTGCGCTTCGTTCACATGCCACTGGCAGAGTTCGGCGGTCTCGTTCTGATAGAGGCCGAGATGCACGCGGAACGGGACACTCGGGCTCTTCATCGCATCGGCGAAACCGAAGTCTGCGGGCGCGTCGTAGGCAGGATTTCCGCCGAGGATGACCAGCACGTCCACTTTGCCGCCGCGCATGTCCGCGACCAGATCTTTCAGCGACTCGGTCTGATTCACCGGGTTGGCGTCCACCGGATCGGTGTAGAAGACCGTCTTGCCGACATTGCCCAGGCCTGATTGAGGGCGTGAGCCAAGGCATGAACAGCGGGCGGCTGATGATCGCCCGCGATCACCACGCTCGATCCGCGATGGCTCTGCAAGCTCCTTGACGACCGCCGCGACAAATTCTTCCTGTTCCCCGCCAGCAGCGCTTTCGCTGGTGACCGCCGATGCCGGAAGCTAAGTCCTCGCGAATCGATTCAATTTCCCCGGCCCGCATTGGCAACGCGATGATCCGCCTTCGCCCCGGTCGAACTCGACGTGCTCTCGACCACGTAAAGCCGGCTCATGCTGCCCGAATCGGGGTTGCGCCGTTTGGCAAAGTCTCGCGCGTAGCGCGCGAAGCCCGGGAAAGCCGGCGTAAAGGAAATCAGCGTCGAGCGAAAGAATTACGTCCGCATTCTCCAGCTTGTATTGCGTCTCCACCGGCTGGCCGAACGCCAGCTTCGCGCCTTCGAGCACATTGTCGCGGTTCACCGGCTCATACACATGCCACTTGGCCTGCGGATAAACCTTCAGCAGCGAACGCAACTGATCAGCCAGCGTGGGCGACGAGATGGTCGGCGTCAGAATGCGAATGCCCGCACCCTGCAAGGCCTTTCTGCATGCTCAACGGCGCGCGCATGGCGGCTCGAAGCGAATCCCAGGTCCGGACGTCGCCCAAATAAGTGATGGTCTGCGAACGGTCGGGATCGTACATACCGAGGATCGAGGCCTGGGAGAAAACATCGGTCCCGCCGAGACTGGCCGGATGCCGGTCGTTGCCTTCAACTTTGGTGGGACGATAAAGATGACTCTCCACCAGAATCGGACTGGCATATCCGCCCAGCGTGAAAGCCGTAGCGAAAAACAGCGGCCGCCCGGGAACCACGTCCTCCGGCTGCTTGACGTAAGGAACGATCGGCTCCAGCGGCTGCTTGGTGCAGGCGGTCATGCCGGCCATGGCCAGCGACGCGCCCATCAGCTTCAGGAAGCCGCGCCGCGAAACCGCATCCAGCCACTCCGACGCGCCCTTGGGAAATTCGCGGTGCAGCATCTCCTGGAAATCCGCGCTGCCCGCCAGTTCTTCGAGGCTGCGCCAGTATTCCGGACCTTTGGTCCCGGCGATGCGGTCGCGAGCCGCGTCCAGATCGAGCTTGCCTTTTTTAGTGGGGCAAACGTCTTCGCGGTGCGGCTTGGCGTTTTGTTCTTTTTCCTTCATACCCAAATGTCGCTAATCGAGGCCGGGCGAGACGCCCGTCCTCCATTCAACCATCTACCGATGACACGTCGAACAACTGGTAATGTCGGTTACCGAACGCAACTTGTACTTCTTTACCAGGTCAGTCCCCAGCGAAATCTGATCCGTGTATTGCTTTCCATCCAACTCCACCGGCTTGCCACCCGACGGTTCCTCGTACCGCATATTGAACACCTGATCGCGCGGCCGCAGATATTTCTCCGGGCCGCGATGGCAATCCAGACACCACTCCATCTGCAGCGAAGCCTGGTTATACATCAGCGGCATGCGGTCCACCGGCCCGTGGCAGGTGTTACAGCCTACGCCCTTGTTGATGTGAATGCTGTGATTGAAATAGGCGAAGTCGGGCAGATCGTTGACCCGGGTCCAGACCAGCGACTTGCCGGTCTTATAGCTTTCGCGAACCGGTTCCAGCAGGGCCGCGTTGGTCCAAATCTGGGCATGGCAGTTCATGCAGGTCTTGGTCGGCGGGATGCCGGCGAAACTGGAAGTCTCCACCGAAGTGTGGCAGTAGCGGCAATCAATTCCCAGGCCGGCCACGTGGTGCTGATGACTGAAAGGCACAGGCTGCGGCCGGCGCACTCCGGCGTAGGTGACGTAGGGAGAGCGCTGAATTTCCGCTGCAGCCCAGAATAACGCCGCGACAACGAACACGGCGCCATAGATCGTCGCCCGCGAGAGTGTGTTCGTGCTGCGATGAAAAATCTGCATCGAAAAGAAGTCCAGTGCCGCGGGAACCCAATCTCAGGCGCCCGGTTCGTGCAGCGTTGCGCTTATGCGGCCACCGACCGCAATTGTTCAGAGCAAGAAAACTGGAGATTATAGCAGGCGAAAGAATCTAGGCACATGATCGATGCTCCTGAGAGACAGGAAAACTTAGCCCAGTGAAAAATCGGGCGTTTTTTTGCACCGTCGGATATCTATTTGAGACTGCGAGCCTCCGGCCGCCGGAGGTTCTTACTTCAGATTCATTACCAAAAGCTTGAGCTCGGTCATGTCCTCGATCGCGTAACGCAAGCCTTCCCGCCCCATTCCCGAATCCTTTACTCCGCCATACGGCATGTGATCGATCCTGAACGCGGGCACATCGCCGGCAATCAGTCCGCCCACCTCGAGTTCTTCATAGGCATTGAATATCAGCTTGGCGTCGCGGGTGAAAAGACCCGCTTGCAACCCGTAAGGAGAATTGTTGACCTGCCGCAGAGCCTGGTCGAAATCGTCGTAGGGTTCAACGGTCACGACCGGGGCAAAAATCTCCTGGCAGTTTACTTTCATGTCAGGGCGGGTCCCGGTCAAAATTGTCGGTTCCATGCATTGAACCCTGGCGCTGTCCACCGTAAAGCAGCCGCGCTCCGCCGCGCACCGCTTCCTGCACCCAATCGGTAGCGCGAACCGCGTCGCTCTCCCGAATCATCGGTCCCAGATCGGTGGAGTCCTCCAGCGGATCTCCGGTTTTCAGCTTTTTCGCGCCTTCAATCAGCAGCTCGGTGAATTTTCCGCAGACCGAGCGCTCTACCAGGATGCGCTGCACCGAAATGCAGGTCTGCCCGGCGTAGGCGAAGCTTCCCACCACGCAGCGGTCGGCAGCATAAGAAAGATCGGCGTCGCTGTGCACGATGACGCCGGCATTGCCTCCGAGTTCCAGCACCACTTTCTTCTTGCCGCAGTTCTTCTTGATCTGCCAGCCCACCGCCGCGCTTCCCGGTGAAGCTGATGAGCTTGATGCGCTCGTCGGTCACCAGCAGTCCCGCATCTTCGTTGGAAAGCGGCAGCACGTTCAGCCCGCCGTCGGGCCAGCCCGCCTGTTGCACCGCCTCCGCCAGGAGCAACGCGGTCAGGGGCGTTTGCGGCGCAGGCTTCAAAATCATGGGACAGCCGGCCGCGATGGCGGGCGCTACTTTGTGCGCCACCAGGTTCAAGGGAAAATTAAATGGAGTGATGCCGGCGATCGGCCCTAGCGGAAAGCGGCGCACAATTCCCCAGCGCCCCGCGGTGAATTCCTGCCAGTCCAGAGGCAGGTAGTCGCCGTAAATCCGCGTGCTCTCTTCGGCCGCTACGCTGAAGGTGAAGATGGCGCGTTCCACCTCGGTGCGCGCCGCCTTGATAGGCTTACCCGCCTCCTGCGCCATGGTGCGGGCAAATTCCTGCTTGCGCTGCGAGATGTTTTCCACCACGCGCCGGAGCACGCGCTGACGCTCGAAGGCGGGCAGCCGCCGGGTGGTGCCGAAAGCCTTCACCGCAGCCGCGATCGCAGCTTCCGCATGTTCCCGTCTGCCCTGGAAGACGGAAGCAATCACGCTCCCGTCATATGGAGCCCGTATTTCAATCGGGTCGCCTTCCTCGATCCACTTGCCATCGACCAGGAAACCTTGCGTGCTGACGGGGGACGCGGTCATCTGAGGCATGGCGATATCTTAGACCTCCGCAAGAAATCGAACGGTAAATTTCCGGATAATTATAGGCCTTTCCCCGGAACGTGATTGGACCTGCCTCGTGCTGAGCGAATCGAAAGCACCGCAACCACGTGGGGACAGCCGCCCTCGGCTGTCCAGCGGAGCAAGGCTCCGCGGTATTGTTCCCGGCAAAAACGAGTCGAGCTTTGCTCGACCGGACAGCCGGGGGCGGCTGTCCCCACGTGGTTCGTGGTACATCCTGTTGGGTAGACGATAATATTCACAAGGCGAGAGGACTTAGAAGCTTGCAGGAATCCATCCAGCAAATCAGCGAATTGCTCCGTCGAGGATCCGTCTCGCCGGTTGAGTTGACTACGGACTGCCTGGCACGCATCGAGAAACTGAATCCGCGGCTTAACGCTTTCATTACCGTAACCGCAGAGTCCGCGCTGGCGCAGGCGCGCCAAGCCGAGGCCGAGATTCGACGCGGCGCCTGGCGCGGCCCCCTGCACGGGATTCCTCTTGCACTTAAAGACCTGATCGATACCGCCGGAGTTCGCACCACCGCCGCCAGTTCCCTGTTCAAAGATCGCATTCCCACGCGAAGACGCCGAAGTTGTCCGCCGCCTGAAGGCCGCCGGCGCCATCTTGCTGGGAAAGCAAAACCTCCACGAGTTTGCCTACGGCGGCAGCTCCATGGTGAGTTATTTCGGCGAGGTAAGAAACCCCTGGAACCCGGAGACTATCGCCGGCGGCTCCTCGGGAGGCTCGGCGGCCTCGGTGGCGGCGGGACTGGGTTACGGCGCCATTGGAACCGACACGGCCGGCTCCATTCGAGAGCCCGCGGCGCTATGCGGAGTAGTCGGACTGAAACCGACCTATGGACGAGTCAGCGCCCGGGGCGTGATTCCACTTTCACTCTCGCTCGATCACGTCGGGCCGATCGCGCGGACGGTGGCCGACGCCGCCATACTTTTGCAGGCGATCGCCGGCTTCGATGCCAATGACAAAGACAAGGCCAGCGTTGATGTTCCGGTAGACGACTATCTGGCGGCGCTTGACGAAGACTTGAAACCTCTGCGAATTGGCCTTCCCAGAAAGTTCTTTTTCGAGGATCTCAATCCTGAAGTGGCGTCAGCGATGAGTCATGCCCTCACCGGCCTGACTGCGCTGGGGGCTGAACTTCGCGACGTGGAACTGAACGTTCCAACCGATCGCACCCTGCAAAGCGCCGAGGCTTTTGCCTTTCATGCGGAGTTCGTGAATCGCAATCCCGAGCTTTACCAGCCCGAAACATTGCGGCGAATTCGCACTGGCCAGGATGTAAGCCCAGAGACCCTTTTTGAATGCCGCCGCGAACTACAATCCTTGCGCCGCGACATCGCGGCCGCATTTGCCGACGTAGATCTGCTGGTGACTCCGACGACGCCGGTTCCCGCCGCGGCGATCGCAGAGCTGAAGCAGAATCCGGATCGGCTCCGTCCGCGGGAACTTCTGCTTCTGCGAAACACCCGGCCCATCAATGTTTGGGGACTGCCGGCAATTTCAGTGCCGTGCGGTTTCACCGAAGCAGGCTTGCCCATCGGTTTGCAAATCGTGGGGCCGCACTGGGGTGAGCGGAAAGTTCTCCAGCTCGCCCACGCCTATGAACAGGCAACCGCCTGGCACAAGCGGGAGCCCAGGGCCGAGAGCTGAATTCTCACTTCTCCCACAATTCTGCCAAGCCACGGCGCGCCGTGGCCCCGCCGTAGGAGCCGGCAATTCCGGTCAGGAAGCCGAGAAACGATTCGTAGATTTGCGCCCGGTAGGGTTTTTCAGTCAGAAGAAAATAGGCAATGCATTGAACCGCCGGCACGAAGACAGCGACCAGCAAAGTCCAGCGCCAGGGCCGTTGCGGACGCAACGCTCCCAGAAGCATGGTCGCCGCGAGCACGAACAGCGCGGTAAGAAGAAGGTCGCCGAACTTTACGTCGAGAAATCCGGCAATAAGGCCAAACAAGGCGCCGAGTGCATAGATGCCACGGTCGTTTTTTCTTTCTACTGGCTCCAAGTCCGGCTCCGCCTCGTGATGCTCAGTACTTGTAGAACCCTCGGCCGCTTTTTTTCCCCAGCCAGCCCGCATCCACCATCTTGATCAGCAGCGGACACGGCCGGTACTTGGGATCGCCGAGTCCATCCTGCAACACCCTCATGATGTCGAGGCAGACGTCGAGCCCGATGAAATCCGCCAGGGTCAACGGGCCCATGGGATGCGCCATTCCCAGTTTGAAGACTTCGTCCACCGCCTCCGCCGTGGCCACGCCTTCCATAACCGCGTACATGGCCTCGTTCAGCAGCGGCATGAGCACGCGGTTGGAAACAAAGCCGGGCGCGTCGTTCACCTCAACTGGAGTCTTGTCGAGCTTCATTGCGAGGTCGCGCACGATCTCGAATGTTTCCTGCTCGGTGGCCAGCCCGCGGATCACCTCCACCAGTTTCATGACTGGCACCGGATTGAAAAAATGCATTCCGATAATTTTTCCCGGCCGCTTGGTCACTGCCGCCAGCCTGGTAATCGAAATCGAAGAAGTATTTGAAGCCAGCAGAACCTCGGGCCGGCAGATGCGGTCGAGGTCGCGGAAGATTTCAGCCTTGATTTCGAACTTTTCGGTGGCCGCTTCAATCACGAAGTCGCAAGGCGCGAGTTGGGCGCGATCGAGCGCGGGAACGATGCGCTTCAGCGCCGCGGCCTTATCCTCTGCCGCGATCTTGCCCTTGGCAACTTCGCGGTCAAGGTTCTTGCCTATATTCGCGAGCGCCCGGTCGAGGAAACGCTGATCGACATCGCACAGCGTGACCTGGTAGCCGCTGCGCGCGAAAACGTGGGCGATGCCGTTGCCCATGGTTCCTGCTCCGATCACTCCGACACGTTCAATTGGCATGACGAAATGCTCCTTTCCGGGCTCCAAAGGCTGTCAGTCTAACATCCTCCAAGTGATTGCACGGCTTAGATTTAAGGTTCGCTTAAGGTTCAAAAAAATATCTTTCGCAGTGCAGCAATTTTGATGGTGCAGGCATCCGACGAGCTAGAACCGGACCAGTAGGGCTGAAGAGCGGGCGCGATTGCAAGAAAGCTCTCAGACGACGGAACCGGCGGGAGGAAATCATGCGAAGCATGCGACTGGCGGCCCTGGCAGTGGCGATGACGCTGGCGTTCAGCGGTCTCGCCCTGGCAAGCGACCACGACAATCACTGGAAGGACAAGCATGTTGAACATCACCATCAGGTGAGTCCAGGCTTGAGCAGCATTTGGAATCACAACCGAAACGGAAATAACGGCAGCTGGTCGCAAAGTGCTCGTGAACGCGAACGTGAGCATGAGCGCTGGGTATGGGAACATCGCAACAATGGCAGCTATGGCCGCGACCAGGTCTATAACCGCTACCCGAACGGTGGTTATGGCTACCCAGGCAATGGTGGTTATGGCTATCCCGGCAACGGTGGCTACGGTTACCCGAATGGCGGCTACGGCTATCCCGGCAACGGCGGCTACGGTTACCCGAATGGCGGCTACGGCTATCCCGGCAACGGCGGCTACGGACGCGGTGGATACGGCAACGGCTCCGCCAGCGGCGCCGGTTACAGGCAGGGAATGCAGGATGGCTCCTACCAGGCTCGCAAAGATATATCCCAGAACAAGCCGTTCAATCCGAATCCCCGTGGCGCCAGCCACTCCGATCACGGATACAACAGCTCAATGGGCGACAAGCATGCTTACCAAGCCTCATACGATCAGGGTTATCGGTCCGGCTACCAGTCGAACTATGGCGGCGGCCGGGGCGGCAATCGCGGATGGGGGTTCTAGAAACCGCACTTAGCAATTGGCACTTAGCACTTAGCAAAAAGGCCGCCATAACTTTGGCGGCCTTTGGTTTCCTCACGAGATCAAAACCTTATTCCAGAATTCACGAAGCTAGAAGCCAGAAGCCAGGAGCCAGAAGCTCGTTACTGATGCTCCAGATTCTCATCCACCGCGATCTTCCCGCCTTTTTGCACTTCGATGACGCGATGAACCGGTTTATATCCCGACAGCGTGATGTCCACTACGTAAGTGCCCGGGTTGAGGAAAAGATCGAGTGGCGAAAGTTTGTCCATGATGCGGTTGTTGATGGCGACCTGCGCTCCCTTGGGCTGGGTCTTGACACCGAGCGAGCCCATGCCAGCCACGTCGCCGCCGCCGAACAGCTTCTTGAATTTCCCGCCCATCTTGATGTCGTCGGTCGAGCCCAGCGCTTTAAGGCTGGGCGCGAAGTGAAAAATCTGTCCCGGCTGCAAGTTGGCGGTGGCGCTTTCTTCCAGGTAGCCCTGCTTCTTGACCACGAAGGTGTGTGCGCCGGCTTTATCCACTGAAAGCTGCGCCGGAGTGACTTTTCCGCTGTCTCTTCCGTCGATGAAGATTTGAGCCCCCGCAGGTTCGCTGGTTACCGCAACCTGCGCCGTCATCGCTGCCAATTGAACAACCAGGAATGACTTGCTTCCCGAAGCCACATCAATGGTGCGGCTTTCGGAGGCGTATCCCGCGCGCGCCACGATCACGCTATGTTGCCCGGGCGCGAGACCAGGCAGGTTAAAGGGCGTCACCCAGCTGGGATCGGTGCGCCCGTCGATATGAACTTCCGCGCCTTCCGGAGTGGAATTGATGGTTAACTGCCCGGGAATCACGGCGGGCGCAGAAACCGGCGCTGCCTTGGCTTTCTTCCGGCTGTACTTCGGGGTCACAGAAACCACTGCCTGCTCGCGCGGAGCCGCAATTCTTTCCGGCGCCGCTGCGGGCGCGGGAGTTGCAGCCGGCGTGGGAGGCTGTGAAGCGTCCCAGGCTGGTTTGTTTGATGCCTGCGATTGCACCGGCGCGGACGAATGATCGCTCGAGCCTTCGTCCGCGGAATTCTCCGAATGAATACGCCAGGCGATCATGCCAACGACCAGCAGAATGACTCCCAAAGCACCCGCGATCGAGTAAACGAAGAGCTTGGGCGGAGTCTTCTTGATCTCCGTGACCGCTTTACGCGCCACTTCGCGTGGCTGCACTTTGGGTTTTTCCGGCTCACCCCGGGTGTTCCACGAAGCTGCCGGCACCGCTTCGGCCTGCGGTTCAGCGACCGGAGGAGGCGGCGGTGGCGGTGTATAGATTTCTTTCATCGGCGGCAATTCGCTGATTTCGGAAAAACTTGGGCCTTTCACTCCGCCCTTCGCGGATTCGACCATCGCCGGATCCACATTCAGAGGCGGAGCTGGCGCCGCTGCTTCTTCCGGTTCCGCAACCGCGCTCGCGCGTACCTCGAATGTGCTTTGCGCGGATGCGGCCGGCTTTTCTGGAGCCGCCTTCGGCGCGTGCGCTTGACTCACGGCAGAAGCGCCGCTGCTCTCCCATCCCGCGGCGGCCGCTGCGGCCTTTGCTTGTGTCTGCGCCGGGGAATGCGAGGGCGATTGCGGCTGCGAACTGGGCGCGGCAGTTGCTGCGGAACGCACACTGACATCCTGCGGCGAAGGCGCAGGTGCCGATTTCTTCTGCGCCGGCGGAGCGTTCAGGCCTTGCGCCGGCTGCGCCGGTTTCTTGGCGGCCGTCTTGGTCGCGCTTTCCTTGCAGCGCTCCAGATCGTTGACCAGTTCCTGTCCGCTTTGATAGCGCTCTTCCGGCGAGTTGGAGAGCGCCTTCATGATTACTTCGCTGAGCGCCGGATGAATCTTGGGATTGATCTGGGCCGGAGCCACCGGTGTGGCTTCATAGATGGCCTGCCGCACCTGGTCCGC
The DNA here is from genome assembly GCA_963812465.1 of Terriglobia bacterium. Lineage (GTDB taxonomy): Bacteria > Acidobacteriota > Terriglobia > Terriglobales > Acidobacteriaceae > JAIQFF01. The sequence goes on along the minus strand of CAWEVE010000003.1, from coordinate 9,409 downwards.
GTCGTCTCCCGCGAAGGCTTTGCGCTCGGTGACCATCTCGTACAGAATTGCGCCCAAAGTAAATATGTTGGAGCGCCCATCCACCGGATCTCCGCGCAACTGTTCCGGAGACACATAGTGAAGAACTTCCGGGGCTTTGCCGGAGGCCTGGCAGGTGAACGCGCCCATGCTGGACGCTCCAAAGCTCAGGATCTTTACGGTGCCGTCCCAGGTGACCATGATCTTGGCCGGCTCCAGGCTGTAGTGCACTACGTTGTGAGAGTGAGCGTGATCCAGTCCCTGACAGGTCTGGCGCGCGATGTCCTGCAGGTCCCAGATGGAGAACCCTTCTTTTCGGGCCAGCATGGTGCCAATGCTGTTGCCCTGGACGTACTCCATGGCAGCGCAGAACTGGCCGTCGATTTCTTCCAGACCGTAGAGGCCTGCGATGTTGTGGCTGCTGAGCGGCTTGGTGCCTTCGGCTTCCTGCAGAATGTGATCAATGAGGACCGACGCCTGGTCGGCCAACATTTGCAGTTGGATAGTCTTCAGGGCAATCGTCTGCCCGCTCTCCGGGTCCGCGGCTTTATAGACAGCGCCGATCTCCGAATGCGTGATCTCGCTGAGAATCTCGAATCTTCCGATCTTGTTCGCCATTGCTCGCTAAGCCCCACAAAATCAAAATCCGGGCAGTCGTGTGGACGGACGCCAGGCATTGTTGGTTGGGGGAAAAGTACGACTAGAATATCCCGGCTGAAGAAGGGATGGGAGTTACGAAGGTAAGGAACACCTTAGTGCAAACAACAGGGTTAGCTGATCTCAAATGCTCCTACCGGATCGAGGTCAGCCAGGCCTGCAGCAGATGCCGCACTTTGGCCCCTTCCATCTTTCGCCGGACCGCGTCCATCACGACAAAACGCACTAGAACGCCACGGCCCCGAAATCCTACCCAGTAAGGGATATAGATTTCGCCCGCAACCGGTTCGGCGGAAATCGTCAAATTGCGAATCCGAAAAAAGCCGGTACTGAAGAGCAGTCGTTGTACTTTCGCGGTCACAATCTTCCGGGCTTCAGCTTCATCCAGCAGCGGCTCGGAACAGTTGCGAGTTTCTAAATAGACCACTTCGCGGTCGCCGGGGAGTTGCTCGAATTGGTAGAGGTCGAGTGAACCGTTGACTACGTCCTGTCCGAATAAGCGAAGGTCGCGCTTGCCGCGGTTGAGAATTTCAACCTGAAAAAGCTGGAACGGAACGTAGAAGTCGGCCACTGATTTCAGCGGACCGGAGGCGGTAGTATGCAGAATATCCATCAACCCTGAAGAGAACTGCTCAGTCGCTTCTTCGCGGGTGACGTTGGGCCTCAGGCTGCGGATGCGCGCCATTTCTGGATCCCCGATCAACTGCCGGAAAGCAATCCTCTAGCGGAAGTGGAACCAGAGTCCGATCACGGTGGCCAGCAGCAACAGGCTGAAAATCACGTTGAGGCGGTGTTCCTGCGGAGTTTCCGCCGCAGGCTTGTAGTCCATGCCCCGCACCAAAGTGACGTCCATCTTTTCGTCGACCGTGGCAAAGGTCAGGCCGGCCAGCCTTTTGCGGTCCGGCGCCGGGGTCGCCAGGCTGACGCCGATCAATACCAGGCAACAGATCACGAACATCAGGATGGCATAGTGCAGGAAGTTCATGGCAATCAGCCAGCGCAGGGAATCGGGCGCGCCGGCGCCACCCGGGTATTCCAACTCAAGAATGAAGCGCACGGTGCCCAGCACAAATCCGGTCAGCAATGAACTGAGCGCCCCCTGCGCGTTCAGCCGCGTCCACAGAATTCCCAGGATGAAGCAGGCCGCGATGGGAGGACTGATGTAACCCTGAACACTCTGCAGGTAAATATAAAGTTGGCCGCTGCATAACCGAGGAGCACCGGAGGGTCACCCCTGGAGCGCGATCGCGCGGCGACCCATCATGGTGATGATCGTGCTGATGGCCTCGCGGCGGAAGGTGATGTGAGCTGAGCGCGGAATTCGGAGACGGCACGGGGTTTCGGAAGAATGGCACTTAAGGACTTGCGGCGGAATAAACGAATCAAGGCGTCCTGAACAAAGCAAGGATGGAATCCGGAATTTGCTGGGCGCGACGCGTGATGCGGTGGCTACCCTGGCGGGGTGATCGACATTGCCGATATTCGTGGGCGCTGGCGCAAGACGGTGACCTTCCTCGATGAACGCGGACGGCGACTATTCGCGGCCAACGAAGCGCTGGCGCAAGGCCATGGCGGTGTCACGGCTACGTCGATAGCAACTGGTCTGGCCCGCAGCACGATCGACCGCGGGATGCAGGAACTGCGGTCGGCCCGCAACGAGCTGGGCGCGCGACTGCGCCGTCCGGGTGCTGGGCGCAAGAGCGCGGTGACGCAGCAACCCGAGCTACCGGCCGCGCTGGAGAGGTTGATCGAGGACGCGATTCGCGGCGATCCCACCTCGCCATTGCGCTGGGTCAGCCGCAGCCAGCGCCACCTGGTGAAGGCACTGACCGCGCAAGGCTTCAAAGTCAGCCAGCGTGTGGTCGGCAAGCTGCTGCGGGAGCTGAACTACAGTTGCCAGGCCAATCGCAAGACGCGGGAGGGGAGTAACAACCCGGACCGCAATGCTCAGTTCGAGCATGTCAATGCGACGGTGCAGGCAGCGATCACCGCGGGCGAGCCGGCGATCTCGGTAGACACCAAGAAGAAGGAGCTGGTTGGAGATTTCAAGAACCACGGCCGCGAGCTGCGTCCCCAGGGCGATCCCGAACCGGTGCGGGTGCACGACTTCAAGATCCCGGAACTCGGCAAGGTCGCCCCCTATGGGGTCTACGACATCGCCGCCAACCACGGCTGGGTCAGTGTTGGCATCAGCGCCGACACCGGGGCCTTCGCGGTCGAGAGCATCCGACGTTGGTGGTACAAGCTCGGCAAGCCGCGCTATCCGAATGCAACCTATCTGACGATCACCGCCGATTGCGGTGGTAGCAATGGGCCGCAGGTGAAGCTATGGAAGCGCGAACTCCAGCACCTCGCCAACGAGACGGGTCTGAAGATCACGGTCGCCCACCTGCCACCGGGCACCAGCAAATGGAACCGGATCGAACATCGGCTATTCGCCTTCATTACCATGAACTGGCGCGGCAAGCCGCTGGTGAGCCACCAGGTGATTGTGCAACTGATCGGCGCCACCACTACCGAGACCGGCCTTAAGGTCTGCTGCGAGATCGACGGCAACCTCTATCCGAAAGGAGTGGAGGTGACCGATGGAGAGATTCAGGCGATCAACATCACGCGGGACGAATTCCACGGCGAGTGGAATTATACGATTGCTCCCAATCAACAACCGCCGTGACGCACTTATTTAGCCTCAGGTCCTTAAGACCGGCAGCCCTTACCGAGGCGGGGATTAGCCCCAGCGCCGCGCACGACTACGAACAGATGGCTGGCGCCGGGCGCGAGGAAAATGTCCGAGCGACCATCCGCGCGAGCGGTTCTCTATCTCGCGCAGTGCCGTGCCAATGGCGTCATACCGACCCCAGGGTTCGCGGTCGCTTGCGGACATGCAGCCCGGCCGCCCGGAGCGGCACGCGTAGCGGCTTCCAAGCGGCGATGGTGCGGGTGCATTCCCGCGCCTGGGCGGTGTCGGTGATGCCAAGGAACAACCGCCGGAGCTCGACCGCGGCCGTGAACTCGCCGCCTAGATCGAACGCAGCGCGGATCGCCGCAGCCTCGGCCTCAGTGACAACGAACATCGTGAGAGCATAGGGATGCAGACCGCACGGCCGACTCACCGAATGACAGAGGCGATGGGGTAGTCCTGGACCGTTTTCGGCATAGCGAACGTCGGGTGCTGGTTGCCCGACGTCAGATCACTAACGGTTCGGCTGATATAACTGTTCAGGTCGGTCAATGAAACCACTTCGACACCTTGATGCGCAGCCTTGCCGCGCAGGCCGTCCAACACCGCCGCCGTGAAGGCGCCATTCTCCAATTTGGGATCCTTCAATCCAGGCGGCTCGAGTGACAACTCATCGCCGGTCGACGAGGCGAAGACAACGACGCCATTCTTTGCCAAGCGCAGTTGATTGGCGAACCCATCCACGTCCGGCTTCGTGTCCGCAGCTTTCCCGCCGAGCACATTCCCCGAAAAGCAGGTGTCGAAAAAGAACAGCGTCTTGCCCCGGATCTTCGTGATGTACTGCTGGAAATCGCTGTCGTCTATGGTGGTCCGTTCGATCCGCTTTGGATCGTAGTCGTAGGGCAAATACCGGTAGTGCTGATCGGGCGTGTTCACGCCATGACCCGAAAGGAAGATCATCGCGACATCGCCGGAATTCTCCACCGCGTGCTGGATCCAGTCCAGACCGTCGAGGATGTTCTCGCGCGTCGCGGTTTCGTCCTCCATGCTTTCATACTTTGGATAGGGCACAACCTTGCCGTACAGCAGGCCGCCCTGCTGCTGCTTCGCCAACGCGACAAAATCGCGCGCGTCCTTTGCGGGGAAGTGGACCGGGGGCAGTCCTGTCGTTTTATAGCGAGTGACACCAATCGCCAGCACATACAGCGTCACCTTGTCTTCCCGGCCCGGGCCTTTCCAATGAACCTCGATTGTGGCCGGCGCGCTCGCTCCGTTAACGTTGTAGGCGATGACCGAGACTTTGGCATCACGCAGCGGCAGCGTGAAATGCAACGTGCCAACCCTGGTGTCTCCCCGGTCGAGGATCAGCACATCCTTGGCGGGAACCTCGACCGCGTCGATACGGGCCTCGACGCGCAGGATCGGATCGGCATTGGTCAACCGGGCGGCGTAGGTCAGCGAGAAGTCACGGTTGGTCTGCTCGCTGACCGCAGCGGGATCCTTGATCTCGACCACCGGCGTCAGTGCTGACGTGGTCAGGGGCACTGCCTTCGCGGTCGGCAGGCCTGTCGCCTTGTTGGCTTCCTCGACCGCCGTATCGACATCCAACGTGTCCAGGACGCGTGCAATCACGTCGCGACGGTTGAAGCGCTGCTGGAACTGCGAGGCCGGGAAGTAGTCAGGCGCCTTGTCATAGCCGTGGTTGACCTGCCAGCCGATCAGGTCGTCGCCTCCGGCTGAGGCGTCGTAGTAGCCCTGTGGCGTCCAGGCGACCCAGCGCTTTCCGTCCGGATGCATGAACAGCGCCAGCAGCTCCACGCCGTCAATGACCCGATGCCAGCGGATCGTGCCGTCTTCGTTGGCTGTGACGATCAACTTACCATCTGCCGATACGTTAACGCCCCAAACGCCAGCCGAGACGCGGTGTGGGTAAGGCCAGATTTCCTTTCCGTGGGCGTCGAACAACCGCAGTGACCAATCTGCACCAAGCACGACTTGGTCGGTCCTAGGTCACTAGCGCGACGCTGCGACTAATTTCATCCTGCAAAAGGTTGAGGTTCGCATTATTCAGCTTTGGGTGGTCAGTGTCTTCCCAATCCGTGACCTTAATGCGACTGGACTCGGTGATCGCATGTGCCAACGCCTTATCCTTATCAGGATCTAGGGTGATGGCGCGGCGAGTTAGCATGAAGCGGAGCGTGTGACCAGACGTAAAATCCCTAACCTGCACCGTTTGGGCATCGGCGCTGATCGCCAGGCGCGATGTGGCATTGGGGTTATCGAAGATATCGATCGTTCCCAGATCCTGTATCCGCTCGACTTTGCCGGCTGGATCGATGGAGCCAAACCCGACCGCGTCCGTAAACAGCATGCGTTGGTCTCTAAGGGCAACGAACTGTATAATCGAATTGCGCGTACCACGGATGTCGACGGGGCGTCCGACACCGGCCTTGTCCCAGCGCCGGACCATGAAAAGGTCTGGGTTGTTCTGAAGCGGGTAACCTCCGGCAAATAGCTGCTGGCCGTCCTGTGACCAGCGGGCCCTCATTTGTTTGTCATCAAGACCTGTGGTTACCGGGAACATCTCCACTTTTAAATCGCTGTCACGCAGAAGGGCTATCTTCGCGCTGTCGAAGTCACCGACGGCAATGTGCCGGCCATCAGGGAGAACGTGGCCGATAATGGGCGGCCAATTCCTGGAACCTTGGTCTTTGGCACTGCCGGATTGTCGTATCTGTCTGTAGAGTAGATCCGGACAAACCCGTCCACGCTTGCTGAAACCAGCCGATCTCCACGGTCGAAATCGACCGTGTAAGCCGGGCTCGGATAATTGCTGTCGCTGGGCAAGGGGCGGTAGCCGTTGCTGGCGTCAAACACTCGGGTGCCACCTTCTCCAAGCACGGCGGCGAGGCGTCTGCCGTCTGGCGAGAATGCCAAGCTATTGACGACACTCGGCAGGTTGGGCAACCGCTTTAACAACTCCCCTGAAGCGCGGTCAAACAAATAAATATTGCCATTGTTGCCAGTCGGGTCAGTCCATCCGCCCACGGCGATCGTACTGCCGTCCGGAGACATAGCCACAGTGTACGCCTCGCCGAACGGGCCTTCGCCACTAGGAAGCCAGATCACTCGTTGAAGGGTGCCGTTGGGCAACGACCAGACCCGGACTGTCTTGTCGTGGCTGGCTGTGGCTACGAACCGCTGCTCAGCGTCTGTTGCTATACCGCGGATTGTGGCGCTATGGCTTGGGGCGTTGATCCGCAGCATCGGTTCCGACGGCAGCTCATCCTGCGCCCATACCGGAGCCGCCGTCGCCAACAGCGAGGTCAGCCACAACAATCCGCAGAGCCAGCGCGCAGCTTTCATCGACCCATCCTCAGCCCCCCGCCTTCGCCAGATCGGCGAATGAGCGCCACCGCAAGTGATCGATCTCGGACAAGATGGCGTCCTGGCGTTCCTTGCTTCCCTTGCGAAAAACCGCCCAGATCGCGAGCCCGGCGTCAGTGACCGCCTTCACTAGATCGGGCACCACTTTCACCACGTCCGTCAGCCCGGGCCTGGCGCCCTCGGTCTTGCCGACCACCTTGTCGCTGACGAAGCTGGTGAACGCGATGCGCTTCTCGGCGGCGGCCTGTAAGGCAGCTGAGAACTTCGGTGATTGTGCCGGATTGCGGCCTTCGATCAGGTCAATCCGCAGCGCCGCGATCAGCCCATCGAAGTCGGCCTTCGCGTCCGCATAGAGCTGGATGCCACGCACGTAGGCGTCGACGTCCTTGCGGCCGACGCTGGCCAGGAACACCGCGTACTGCTCTGCCGATGACCGCTCCTTCTCCAGGACGGCCACGGCGTCGGAGAGCGTTGCTTCAGTCGCCGCGGAGGCGGCGGTTAGCCCGTCCAGCACGACTGTCGCACTGAACGCCGCGGCTGTGGCCAACAGCCATCGGCGGCCTAGTTCGAAAGTCCGTCGAGTTTGCATTGGCTGTGTCCTGGCGTGCGTTACTGGACTAATGCCGGTCCACTGACGGTTTATTCCGGCTAGTTTAGGCAAGACTGGGCCCAGCCGGTCAAGCAATAAGCCTGTCTGCCGCAGATCGGGGCTAAGCGTGGGGTCCTCTGCCAGAGGCCCATCGGTGCAGAAAAACGACGTTGGATCTGTCTGCTCCGGGGCACAGCGAATTCAGCCCGGAGCCCTAAGCTCGAACTCGGCAAGCCTCTACCGGAAACATAAAGAGCCGTTTTCGCGGCTGGCATTCTGTTCCATCATCGGCCTTCATGAACGGCCTCACGCTCGGAAGGAGCTACGATGGGCGTTTCCGTATACGCGTTCACCTGCGGTGAACTCGAAGGTGAATTCAGTCGGGTTATGGTAGGCGCCGAAGGCCGGGTCGCCATGCCCGTCCCGGTTTTCCTGATCGAGCACCCGAAAGGGAGAGTGCTTTTCGACAGCGGGCTACATCCGGATTGCCAGCACGATCCGGTCGGGAGGCTGGGCGAACGAATGACCAGCGTATATAAGATCAAGTTTGCGCCAGGTGAGGAAATCAGCGCATGGCTGGAAGCAATTGACCGCGATCCCTCCCGCATTCAGTTCATCATCAATTCACATTTCCATTTCGACCATGTTGGAGGCAATGCCCTTATTCCGAATGCATCGATGATCGTGCAACGCAGAGAGTGGGAGGCACGCCTAAACCCCGATGTTGCGATTCCGCACGGGTATGATCCCCGCGATTACGATGTTGGTCACGGACTTCGACTTATCGATGGTGAACATGATGTTTTCGGCGACGGTTCAGTCGTGTGCATGCCCACCTATGGACACACGCCGGGTCACCAATCGCTCCGTGTCAGGCTCGCGAGTGGCGAAACCGTGCTTGCGGCCGACGCCTGCTACTTCTGTCGGACGCTGCATGAGAGACGTTTGCCCCGCTATGTCTTCGACCCCGAAGCAATGATGGAGTCGCTCGATCGATTGCAAGCGCTCGAAACTGCCGGTGCGCGGATCTTTTTCGGACACGATCCCGAGTTCTGGCGAACTATCCCGCAAGGCCCTGTGGCTATCAGTTGATGCCACGGCAAGCATCACCACTCGCTGAGCGCAGCGACGCACGAACGGGAGATGAACACGCAAGTCCCAGTCTGCAAATTCGCGATATGCGAAATTCTTGGATTACGGATGGAGCTGCTGAGGGGTCGTCGAGGACCGGACGGGTTGAGCATGTGCGGGAAGGTGAGCGCTTGCCGCTCGCTGTTAGCCCCTATCGGTTCGACCTGAACCAACTGACCCAGCTGTAAGGATGATGCATATGCGCTTGACCTTGCGATAACGGCCGATCGGAACCCGCTTCACGTTCGGTGACCTGCGCCGGACCGTAGCGCTCCCGCGGCGACCGGCTCTGACCTGAGGGAGAACAATATGACGCGACCCGTTAGAGTGGCTCTATTTTGTGTCGCTACTCTTGTTGCCCATCCCACTCAGGCTGCGGAGTGGCGCACCTATACTGCAACTCGGTTCGGGGCAATTGCGGACGTGCCCAGGGATTGGGCCATTGACCCTCCTCCCGCCAATGACGACGGACGTGTGTTTCGTTCACCCGACCGGCAAGCACATATTGCAATTGGTGGTAGCTACATAACAGATGACGCCACTTCAGCCCTTCAAGATGCAGTCAGCGGCGTCGGGGTGACCTATAGAAGGATTGGGCCGGACTGGGCCGTTGCCTCGGGTGTGGAAGGTAGCAGGATCTTTTATAGAAGATCCGTTATTGCTTGCCACGACCGCATCATCAATACGGTCGAGATCACATATCCGCAAAGCCAGAAGCAAGCATACGATCTCCTCGTCGAGCACGTATCCAAATCGCTTCACAGCGCCAGAGTAAGCGTCGAGTGTCGATGAAAACCTGTCCGCTGTAACTGGCTGGTTGGCCGGCGGGTGGCTATCTTGGCCTAGCACGCTTCATTCAGCGCGGGATCGCTGTCCTCCGCCACCTCGCCCACGACAGGCGCCGCCCGGTCGACCGGCGCCAGGAGATCGAGCGGCCGCTTTAGGTG
>CAWEVE010000002.1:0-8921 GCA_963812465.1 Terriglobia bacterium | reverse complement strand
TACGCCTTCGCCGCTGCACCGAAGAACTGGAGAAGTTCCGCGGCAACAACCTCAGGATTGTTCAGAGGGATAAAATGTCCCGAGTCGACCATGACAACTTTGGATCGCGGAATCAAAGCAGACGCTCGTTGCGCGAATGCTCTCGGCACGGCCTGGTCGCGCGATCCCTGAAAAATGATGGTGGGAACCAGAACTGTGGCAACATTGCCGGAATAGCGGCCAGGACTTCGGCGGGATTTCCCCAGCGCAATATCGACATCAGACGCCATGCACCCAACGGACCTGAAAAAGGAGCATGGAAGTCTTTGACCGCATCATTCTGTTCTCGCCGTTGCTGTTCCACCGCGTATCGCATCGCGATATTCCAGAAGATGGCGTTCACGGCGGGCGCCAGCAACTCGCCGATGACCGGGCTTCTGACGATGCGGAAGAGATGAAAAGGCTTCAGCTCGGGAAACACCGCCGGAGAGAGCAAGGCCAGACGGTCAACGCGCTCCTGAAACCGGTGAGCATAGTGCACCGCGATGGCAGATCCCGCATCGTGCCCGACGACGTGCCACTTCTCGATCTTATTTCGACTCGGATTTGTTCGATCCCGTCGGCGAGCGTTTCCAATTGCTTCAGGCCATAACCCGTTCTTGGGGCTCTTCCCCAAGCCGGGCAAATCGACCGCCAGGCAAGTGAAACGGCCCAGATCTTGTCGATGACGCCGGTCCAGAAGCTGGCCGCTGGTGGGTATGCCGTGGATGAACAAGACCGGGTAGCCTGATCCGCGAGAAAGTAGATGCATGCAATTCCCCGTTTCCACAACGAAATCGAATTTCGCCACTTTAGCTCAGCAGCAATACAATTGCTCGGTATCGCCACGGCTGGCATCCGCCGTTTGCAAATTTGATACAAGCACCCACGCGCTAGCCCGGAAGAATCCAAGGACCGAGCCAATCAGAAATGTCGACAAAATTCCGTTTGGCTTCAGACGCGCATAGACCACGTTCATGCTCCAGGCCGGACTGGTGTAGACCGTTCCGGAATGTCCCATGCCGATTCGGTTCCTTACGGAGGCTCGTACACGATCTTTTCGATTCCGCTGTTGAAAAATTTCGCCATCTGCAGAATCCGGCTGCCATAGGAAACTTTTGCCGGAGCGGCAGCCTGCCCCGCTTGCGATACTTCAGAATCAGGCGGAAGCCTCGGCAGCTTGCCGCAGGGCAGCGGTCACTCCGTTCGCGGTGATGGGATCCACCATGGAGGCAGCTTCGCCGGCGATCAGCCAGTTTGTCCCAGCCACTCCGGTATGCACGCGGCAGCGGTAGGATGTCACGTTCGAGCGGCTCTCGGCGCCAGCGCGCAGCAGAGGCTCAAAGCGCGGGAACTTCATCAGTTGCTGGCGGAAAATTTCGTCGACTGAAAGTCCCTGCTCACGTTTGGCCTTGGTGGCCGCGCCGGTGGTGACGTATCCGACGCTGACTACGTCGGCGCTGATGGGGATTTCCCAAACCCACTCCAGGTATTCCGGTGGCCACCGGGTTCCATGTACAGTGTTGTGCCTTCGATCGATTCGGTCACCGGGAAATACGTCCACAGAGCCACCTTGGCAGGTCCGAATTGAATCGCCGGCAGATTGAATTCCCGGGCGAACACGCATGCTGCGAACCCGGAAGCGTCGATGAACCAGGGCGAAGAAAATCGCGCGCCGCCGGCGGTGTGGACGGCTAAAGATTTTCTTTCCATTCGTTCAACGCGCACAACTTTGTCGCGAACCTGCGTCACGCCACTGATCGACAACCATGTTCTGGAGTTCCTGGTCCAGACGCAACCGATCCACGTGCAGAGTCCGCAACTCGATGTGGAAAGGCGGTCCAGCGAGCCAGGGAGTGGGAACATAGTGCTCGGCGCAGCCGTCGCTGATTTCAAAGTCACGTGCCGCTTCCAGGTGGCGATCTCGCGCCTTGATCAGGTCCTCCATGGGCAGCCCCAGAGCGTTCAACAGATCGGGCGCTGACCAATCCAGCGACTCGCCGACGGGCTGACGAACAGTTTCCGCCGGCTCAATGCAGACCACGCTTCAGTCCGGCTTTTGCAAGATGCAGAGAAGCTGCTTTTCCGGCCAAGCCGCCGCCGACCACGGTCACATCGGAAACGGTGGAGGAAATTTGTCGGGCATCTAGGGATCTGAGTTCTTCGAAACGGTGCTATATGCTTCCCACTCAATTGACAAGGGGGCAAGGTATCATCCCGGCCTTGAGGCCTTCGATAGTAGGAAACAACTAGATCAAAGGCAGTAATGGCTGTGCAATCTTTTGCAGGCCGGCGCTGGATTTGTAAGAGCAAACCGCAAGCGGCGAAACCGACCTACTGCAGCAACCTGAGCGATTCCGAGGAATCCGCAACGTGGCGAACTCCGGCTCTCTGCAAAGCTGTGACGATCCTGCTCTGACAATGCTGGGCATCGTCATGAACCTGCACTTTCCAGTGTCGCCGAGTCGAAAATGTGGAAAGATGGTGCACGCGGAGGACTGATGGCCAAGTTCCTTTTTACGATGATGCTGGCGAACGATCTCGGCTTGCCGACTCGTCTTGTGCCCATTGCTCGAGCACTCGCCGATCGGGGCCACGAAGTGGCGGTGTTCAACCCCGCAGCAGCACCTGCAAAGCTGATCGCTGAAGCGGGGTTACAAAACCTTCCCATGCCCTCGACGGCCTATGCCGGCTCCCGTAATCGATTTGGCTCAAGCCGGGTCCGCCTGGGATGTGGAGGAGTTTTTTGCCGCTCTGTATTTTGACGAGGAATCGACTCGGGGAGAAACCGCGGTCTACGTCGACGTGATCCGCGATTACGATCCTGATGTTGTCATCGATTCATTCGGGCTTCTAACTTGCCTCGCCGCACGCGTCCTTGCCGTGCCGCTGGTAACCGTGCTTCAGGGTAATATTCATCCCGCCAGCGATGGATTTCTCTGGTGGAAGAAAGACCGCCCAGCCGGATTGCCAAGTGCCAGCCGCAGTGGTCAATAAAGTTGCGGCGGAATACGGGATCGAACCGGTTGAGCGTTGTGTCGATCTCATGGCGGGAAATCTTTCTCTGATCCTGGGTACGCCGGAAACGGATCCGCTGCCGGCCAGCGCGAACGTCCAATACGTCGGACCAATCGTCTGGCAGCGGGAAAAAGCCCGGCTGCCCGAGTGGGTCGACGCACTGAGTCGCCGACCAACCGCTGATTTGGGTTTATTCCGGAAATCCCAGATACGCCAACGCTCCGACGCCGATCGATTCCATCGTCGTGATTCGAGCGGCCATCGAGGCCCTTGGCGACATGCCAGTCCATGTTGTGCTGACCACTGGGTACCAGGGAGTACCGGACGAAGTTGGGGCATTGCCGCCGAACTTTACTCACGCCGCCTATTTACCCGGCCTTGCCATGGCTGAGCGTTGCGACCTGATGGTGCATCATGGCGGTCACGGTTCCGTGATGACAGGATTGCTGGCCGGCACTCCGGCGGTGATCGTACCGACCATCACAGAGCGCGAGAGTAATGCACGTCGGCTTGTGGCCCTGGGCGCAGGTGAGATTGTGATGCCGGTGACCAGAGCGGACGGAGAGAAGGCGATCGATGCGGCCGAGTTCGGCGCTGCCGTAAACCGGGTATTGAAAGACGCGGCTTACCGTCACTCAGCGAAGCGAGTATCAGAATCGATGCGACAATACGCCGGCGCCAAAGCCGCCGCCGACCGGATCGAACAATTCGCCGAGGGCATCAGCAGGCAGCCCCTCGCCGTACACCGGACGCGTTCATAGCCGGACTGGTTTGGACAAACTTATGGCACGACTGAAGTCGTGCCCTTCCCAAACCAATGCGGATCGTGTTTTTGAGCTTCCTACGGCGTGAGTTTTCCCGTAGTCAGATAATTCTGCGAAGGAATGCCGAAGGCGTCGGCGACGCGATTGAAGAAGGCAAACAACGCCGTGATGTACACGGCTTCTGAAATCTGCTCCTCGTTCCAGCCCGCCACTCGCAGCTTCTCAACATCTTCGGCGGTGGAGCGATAAGCCGCGTCGGTAATCAGTTTCACGTAGTCCATGAGGGCGCGCTCCGCCGGAGTGAGGTTCGCCTCGTCGAGCTTGCCCTCTAGCACTGCCGCTACGCATTGATCAGTTGCTCCCTGAACCCGCAGGAAGTAAGCATGGCTGTCCAGTCAATACGGACACCGGTTCAGGTAGGAGACGTAGCTCGCAATCATCTCCTTGTGGCGGCGCTAGAGGTGTCCGGCCGAAAAATGAACAGTGTTGGAGAACTCGACTACCTGCCGCAGGAAATCCGGCCGCGCCCCGAAACACTTGATGATTCCCGGAACCTGATGCCGCCCGGACCCGGCCCGCCAGAAGTCATAGGCAGCAGCGGTTTCGCCGGTGGCTTCGGCGTCCTCGATGATTTTGATCTTCGTGGCCGGCTTTACGGAATCAGGAGCGCTGCCACTCTCACGATCCTTTGTGTCCGTCCTCTTCATTCGTTGCCATCAATGAGCCTCATCAGAGCCTGGCTTTACCCAGTCAGCGATTGCCTTCGTCCGTGGCTGGCGTCAGTCTACGCCGGAAGACTTCATAGACGGGCAAACCCGCCGACACCACCAGAATCCCAAGCAACGCCCCTCGCGGCGTGTGCACCGCGACCAGAACCAGCATGACCGCGACCAGAACCAGAAACACGATAGGAGTTACAGGATATCCGGGAGTCAGCACCACCGATTCCGCCGCCCGCTGCCGGGGACGAAGCACGAACAATCCGGCGACCGTAAGCCCGAGGAAAAACACCGCCACAAACAACGGCATAAGAAATGATTTGTTCGAAGGTGCCCAGCAACACCAGCAAGGACGCAATCGCTCCCTGGATCATGATCGCGTTCGCAGGAGTGCCGAAGCGCGGATGAGTTTTCGCCACCGCACTGAAGAAAGAGTCCGTCTTTCGCCATCGCGTAGTAGACCCGGGGCGCGGAAATAATGAGCGCCGCCAGACTTCCCACCAGGCAGACGATAACGATCGCCGCGAAAATAACTCCGCCGGTCAGTCCGAACAAAACCTCTCCCGCCTGGGCAACGAAGGTTTGGTCGGAGGTCACCTTGTCCAGCGGAACCAGGTACAGGAAAACGCCGCTGACCACGACATAAACCGTAGTCACCGCCAACATGCCAAGCAGCAGAGCGCGAGGCAGAGTGCGGCCGGGTCGCGGACTTCTCCGGTAATCTTGCTGACGTCCCACCATCCACCGAAGGAAAAGAATGCGCCGACCACTCCCACTGCCCAGCGCCGGCGCCAATGGCAGTGACCCGGGACGTTGCGCAACAAAGGACGAAGTTCGACCACGACCCAGCCGAAAAACCAAAGCCCACATCGTCAGGAAGGCGAGCAGGCCAAGCTTAAGCCAGGTGGTCCATCGCAGGAATCCGCGCTCACTCGAATGCTGAAAATGTTCATTCACGCACAATCCGCAGATGGCGGCGACGCCCACGACTTATCAGCAGCAGAGGCAAAGGAACGATGTAAGCGAAATATCCGGCGAGGCCGGCGCCAGGGAGGCGGTAATCGCCGGATCCATGACCAGCAGGCACATCCAGCCGAACAGGAAAGCAAGGCGCGGTCCGTAGCTCTCCAGCAGATATACGTAAGCTCCGCCGGCACGAGGAAATCGCCGCCAGTTCACCGAACAGAGCGCGCCACTCATGGTCATAGCCCCAACTACCAGCCAGACCAGCAACAACCAGAACGGAGAACCCAGGGCTTTGGCCATGCCGGCAGGGGTGAGGAAGATGCCGACCGCAATGATTCCGCCAATGACGGCAGCGGTTGTCGATCCCAGGCCCAGTTGACGTCGCAAGCCTTCGGTCGGCGTGGGGACTGTCGGAGTGGCGGTGGCCATCCAGTCAGGATTTCCGCATGGCTGCGACCGGGACATTACAGAAGCTGCGAAAAATTACCCGCACACAGGGGCGCAACACAATAATCCAAAACCGCTAGGAGGCTAGGAGGCGCTGAAAATATTGGCGTTCAGGAAATCGTTGCGGAACTTGCCCTGGGGGATAATACTTCCTGAGTCAACTGAATGAACTCAGGCAGCTTTTCCGTATCGGGAATAGCAGTTGGGGCGGGGACAATGGTGAATAGCTTCCCCAGTGCGGACGCGCGCTGGAAGGGAGCGAGTTCCTTTCAATCACGGGCAAGAGCTGGCTGACGGCGGGCCACTCCGGTTTCCAGGTGAAGTGGATGGTCACACACGGCCTGCTGGTAGCAGGGACTCATCCACAGATTGTCGGCGGCGATCGTGCGCATTTCGGAGATCAACAGGTGCGGGCCAATCTGATCGCGCAATCGCTCCACCGCCAGAATCGCCTCACGCATGCTGGCGCGGCACAAAATATTCCGTTTGCAGCTCCTCGCCGGTGCTGGGCGTGAAGCCCATGCGGAAGTGCGGCAGGCGCTCATACCAGGGGCCGGGCACCCCCATCTGCTCGGTGCAGTTTTCCGCGGAAAGCTCAGCGATGGGATGCAGATTCCTGGTCGCGCGCGTCGCCCCGTAAAATTCAGCGGGAGCGTCGAGACGAACCCGCTTGACACGCCTCTTGAGCCACACCTGGTTGAAGCGCTGATTTTGCCAGTCCGTAAAAAGGCTCACGCTGTAGCCGCTGGATTAATCGCTCAAAATGTTCTCCCATCTCCGCCATGGAAGATTTTGATACACGTACTGCCGCATCTGATATGTCGGCTGAATATCGAGCGTAACTTTAGTGATGACGCCCAGCGCGCCCAAGCCCACCACCGCGCCCTGAAAGGTTTCACTGTCTGCCGGCTGGAGAGCGTCACCACTTCACCCGCCGCGGTCACGAATTCCAGCGCCGACACCGCCGTGGACAGGTTTCCGTTTTTCTCGCCCGAACCGTGAGTCGCGGTAGTGCAGGCCCCGGCAATTGAAATGTGCGGCAGCGAGGCAAGATTGTGGAGCGCGTATCCCTTGCTATCGAGGTACGGAGATAACTGGCCATAGCTCATGCCTGCCTCGACGGTGACAGTGCGAGCGTCCGGGTCAAGGGCGACAACTTTGTCCATGGCCTTGAGCGAAAGCAGTTGGTCCTTGCTGTCGGCAATCTTATTGAAGCAATGACGCGTACCCAGGACCTTCAGGCGGCTCTGCTTCTTGACGAATTCCTGTACCTGTTCGAGCGAGCCGGCCGGATATAAGTTTTCTGTGCTGTATTCGAAATTGCCCGCCCAGTTCGTCAGTTTGCCACCCGACGCCCAGGCAAATAGAGGTGACAGCGCAGGGCTCGCGATCATGGCGGAGCAAAGCTTGAGAAAAGTTCTTTTGTTCATGGTGTCAGCAGGGCAACCGCGGAGCTTAAACCGCGCTCATTCTACACCCTGATCAACTTGCCGCCGGGCGACATTGTGCTAGGGTAAGCAGACTCCAGGAGAATATTTCGATGAGTCCGAATCGTCGACAATTCAGTCTCGGGTTAACCACGGCGCTGCTTGGTCTGGGCGCAAGTCATCAACTTCGCGCGCAGACATCCGAGGATCGAGCCCCAACTTCTCTCGCTGCCGCATCGCCCACCGCCCCTCGTCCCTACTTCTTCAAGAATCCGACCTTTGAAATTATCTTCCTGACCAGTCTGGGGCGCGCCTATCACTCTGGGAGGAAATGTCGGAAAGGTCCTTTATCTCACTCGCCAGGTGGAAGACGGCAATTTTGAGAGCGCGTATTTGGCTTTCAAACAAGCCGGGGACGAAGCCCGCGCCCAGGCGGAGGAGTCGGAGAGCCATGGCCACAGGGAAAGCGCCCGGCAGGCGTATCTGTGGGCGCAGAATTTTTACGATAGCGCGACTTATTTCGTGGATGGCTCGAAAGACCCGACCCGATTCCTGCCCACCTGGGAACTGCTTTACGACTGCTGGATGAAATCGCTTCCCCTCTTCGATCCGCCGATCGAGCCCGTTCGCATTCCCTACGAAGGCACCGAACTGCACGGATTCTTTATCCGAAGCAAGAGTACATTGAGCAAACGTCCATTGCTGATTCTGGTAAACGGCAGCGATGGCTCGCTTCTGGATATGTGGCTGTGGGGCGGAGCAGGCGCGCTTGCTCGAGGATACGATTGCCTGACTTTCGATGGGCCAGGACAAGGCTATGCGCTGTGGAAGCAGAAACTTTATTTTCGGCCGGACTGGGAAAAGGTGGTCACGCCGGTGGTCGATTACGCTTTGAGCCGGCCGGAAGTGGATGCCAGGAAGATTGCGATTCAGGGAATCAGTCAGGGTGGATTTTGGGTTCCGCGGGCCATCGCGTTTGAGAAAAGGATTGCCGCGGCGATAGCCGATCCCGGCGTAGTAGACGTGTCAACCTCATGGACGGCGAGCCTGCCCAAGCCGATGCTGGAATTGTTGAAGGCGGGACGCAAAGCTGAATTCGACGGCTATATGTCGAAGAGCTTGGACCCGGCCACCAAGTCCGTTCTGAATTTCCGCATGCGGCCTTTTGGTTTCACTTCTTACTCGACACCTACAAGGCCGCGATGGGATACAACCTGACGAATATCGCCGGCCAGATTCGCTGTCCATTGCTCATCACTGAACCGGTCAACGAAGTGTATTGGCCGGGACAATCACGCCAGCTCTACGACCTGGTGACTTCGCCGAAAAAACTGGCGCACTTCTCGGAAAGCGACGGCGCCGACCTGCATTGCGAGCCGAAAGGAACGGGAATACGAGACCTCCGCGTCTTTGACTGGCTGGATGAAACCTTGAAGGTTGGGGGTTAGGGTGCGGACCTGAGAGTCCGCGAAATTTATCTGGGTTCGTGTTTCTGGACTAGCCGGTCGCGGGCGAGGGCGCCCGCGCCACACGGGCCGCGTTTTTTGGTTGGGCAGATGCCA
>CAWEVE010000001.1:0-132454 GCA_963812465.1 Terriglobia bacterium | reverse complement strand
CTGCAACGGCATGGTGGTTCTGCCCGACGGCCGCGCCTTCATCAACGGCGGAACGCAGGAATACGATCCCTTCCACGGATCGTTGGAGTTCTTCAATTTTTGATCCGTCGAACAACTCTTTCACCGACGTATCGAATATGGCGCATGGCCGCTGGTATCCCACCGTCTTGACCTTGGGCGATGGCCGCATCATGACGTTCTCCGGCGTAGATGAGAACGTGAATACCAACTCGACGGTTGAGTTCTACACCGTGGGTTCCGGTTGGAGCCAGCCCGTCACCGCACCTTTCTCTCCCGACCTATATCCGCGCATGCACCTCCTGCCGAATGGAAAG
This sequence comes from Terriglobia bacterium, assembly GCA_963812465.1. Classification (GTDB taxonomy): domain Bacteria; phylum Acidobacteriota; class Terriglobia; order Terriglobales; family Acidobacteriaceae; genus JAIQFF01. The sequence continues at coordinate 132,119 of CAWEVE010000001.1, read as the reverse complement.
GTGTTTTACGCGGGGCCGCCGCCCGTTTCTAACCTGTTTAATCCCTCGAAGAATACGTGGACGCAGGATGTTGCGAACACCAACTACGTCGGCGACGGGAATACGGGAGCACGGTCCTTCTGGCTCTGACCCCGGCGAACAACTACGACCCGAAAGTTCTGACTATGGGCGGAGACAGCCCAGCCACCCCGACTACTGAAATCATCGACCTCGGAACTTCCAGTCCGAAGTGGAAATATGGGCCGAATATGTCGCAGGCGCGCACCGAAATGAATGCGGTTATTTTGCCCGATGGCACGGTTCTGGCGATGGGCGGCTCGATAAACGACGAGGATCTGACTACCAAAAGTTTGAATGCGGATCTCTATGTTCCCGGCCAGCAATACATTTCTCCTCCGCCGGGGCCAATGCGTTTGCGCGCCTTACCACTCTGTAGCCCTGCTGCTGCCGGATGCAACCGTCTGGCTGGCAGGAGGCAATCCTAACCGCGGCAACTACGAATCGCACATCGAGGTCTACCAGCCGGCGTATTTTTCCAATCCAATGAAGCCTGGCGACTCGCCCGACCATCGCCAGCGCGCCCGGCAGTATCAGCTACGGCAGTCCGTTCACGGTGCAAACGCCGGACGCGGCAAACATCACCTCGGCGGTGCTCATTCGCGCCGCCGCATCCACGCACTCCTTTGGCATGGATCAGCGCATGGTGGGAATGTCGTTCACGGCGGGCACGGATCCTTGACCGTCACGGCGCCGCCCAACGGCAACATCGCGCCGCCGGGATATTACATGCTCTTCCTGCTCAACAGCCAGGGTGTGCCGTCGGTCTCAACCTTTGTTCTATTGAAGCTCTGTCCACCACCGCCTTGCTCCTGCGCCGACAGTGACTTCCATACTCGCCAACTCGGGATCTGCCAACGGCGGCACGGCAGTGACGATCAAGGGCACGGGATTCCAGCCGGGTGCGACGGTAAGCTGGGTGGAACAGCGGCCACGGGTGTGACCGTAGTGAGCAGCACTTCGATTACCGCAACCACTCCAGCGCACGCGGCCGGAGCCGTGGACGTGGTAGTTAGAACACCGACGGTCAGAGTGGAACCCTCCGGCGGATTTACCTACGCTTCTGCATCGGGAGGAGGGATCGGTTTCGTGCAGGCGGCGTCCGGGCCGGCGACATTCAGCCATCAGACTCGGGGTAGTCGTGCCGTATCCGGCGGCGCAGACGGCTGGGAACTTGAATGTGGTGGCGGTGGGATGGGATGACACGACCTCGTCCGTCAGCTCTGTGACCGACAGCATGGGCAACTCCTATACCCGGGCGGTCGGCCCGACCGCGAACGGACTCGGCAGCAGTCGATCTATTACGCCAAGAATATTGCCGGCAGGCAGCAACACGTGACCGTCACTTCAACCAGGCGGCGAAGTTCCGGATGTGCGCATTTTGGAATACAGCGGACTGGACAGACCAGTTCCGCTGGATGTAACCGCCGCGGCAAGGATCGGGAACCGGCGCCAGCAGCGGATCGGCTACGACTACATCGGCGAACGAACTGATTTTTGGCGCGGGCAGCACATCCGGAGCCTATATCGGAGCCGGAACCGGGTTCACCAGCCGCATCATCAACAATTTCGGAAACATCGCCGAAGACGAAATCGTGAGCAGCACCGGCAGCTATAACGCAGCCGCACCCGACGGTTCGAGCAACTGGGTTATGCAGATGGCGGCCTTCAGGCAAGCGGGCAGGTTGCGTCAAACCCTGCGCCGACGGTGTCCGCGATCTCACCCGCCACTGGAACGGCGGCTGGTGGCACAGCAGTGACCATCACAGGTACGGGCTTCGTGGCGGGAGCGACGGTGAGCATTGGAGGTGCCGCGGCCACGGGAGTGACCGTGGCGAGCAGCACTTCGATCAAAGCTACCACCGCCGCGCACTCCACCGGCGCTGTGAATGTGGTGGTGACCAACAGGGACACGCAAAGCGGAACCTTGACGCAAGGGTTTACTTACACAGCAGTTCCCAATCCAGCGCCGACTGTGGCCGCAATCTCGCCCACGTCAGGAACGAATGCGGGTGGCACCGCGGTGAACATCACGGGTACGGGCTTTCTGACCGGAGCGACCGTGAGTCTGGGTGGGACGGCGGCCACAGGTGTGACCGTGGCCAGCGGCACTTCGATTACTGCGACTACCCCGGCGCATGCTGCCGGCGCCGTGAATGTGGTGGTGACGAATACGGACGGCCAGAAAGGAACACTGGCTAATGGCTATACCTATATCGCACCCAACCCTGCACCCACCGCTGTCTCCATCGCGCCCAGTAGCGGACCGACCGCCGGCGGCACCAGCGTCACCATCACAGGTACAGGCTTCTTGCCGGGAGCGACAGTGAGCATGGGAGGGACAGGGGCTACGGGCGTGACCTTGGCAAGCAGCATTTCGATTACAGCCATCACTCCAGCGCACGCGGCGGGCACCGTGAACGTGGTGGTGACTAATACCGATGGTCAGAAGGGCACGTTGGCCAACGGATACACTTATTCTTCGACTCCTTCGAACCTGGGTCTCGGTGTCCTGGGCGGGGATTCCAGTTCCGCCACGGTAACCGCGGGACAAACCGCTTCCTACACTCTTTCGATTGGTGGAGATGGAATGGGCGGGACGGCGTCGTTAAGCTGTGCGGGTGCGCCCACGGCGGCCAACTGCTCCGTGCCCGCGAGCCAGCCGTTTAATTCCACCACGCCTGCAACCTTCAACGTCACCGTCACCACTACGGCGCGAACTGCGGGGGCTCTGGTCGCTCCGGGCTCGGTTGGTTCGAACTTCGCACTTGCAGGCTTCGCGCCTGTAGCCTGGCTGTCGGTCTTCGCCATGTTGGGGATCGTAGTTCTGCCGGGAGCGGGCGCCTCCAAAAAACAATCAGGGCGGCGATATCTTCGGCTACTGCCGTTGACGCTCGCACTCTTCCTGGTTTCCTGTGGCGGTGGAGCAGGCAGTAGCAGTACCGCCAGCCCCCAGCCGGCACCGAGCTCGAGCGGAACTCCGGCCGGAAACTATACCCTGAGCGTGATGGCGACTTCGGGGGCGACAACCCAGACCACCACTCTTACCTTGATCGTGAAATAGGTGGACGTAGCGCCTTTTCCGGAAAGCACTCAAGGCGGTGAGTCGATGGGCTTGGCGGAATCCAGATACTTGACCAGCAGGACCTCGTTGCCGTACTGCCCATAAATAAGTTCGTCAACCAGCTTCTGCGCCAGCAGAACGCCGAACCCACCCGGTCGCATTCCCTGTTCTTCGCGCACCGCAAGGTGGCGGATAGGCTGGTCATCCGGGTTGGCGATCGCCGCGTGTGGGATTTCATCAAGCGTGAAACCGGAACCTGGATCGGAAATTCGGCACGTAACCATGTGACGGGCGCGAACGTATTCGATGTCGACGTACTTGCTCGGATCAAGTTGCCCGCCGTGCTCGATGGCATTCAGAAGCATCTCGCGAAACGCCATGGCTACTTGATTTTTCTCAGGCTCGGGCAGATCAGCGACTTCGTTGAGGAATTGCACCAGCCGGTCAGCCGTTTTCAAGTCGCAGCGGGCCTGGATCCGAATCCATTCCGGGGTTGCCGAGATGACCTCGATGCCATCGTCCCAGCAAGGACCCTCGCTTGCGATTCGAATCATTGCCTCCAGCGCGTCCAATGAAAATGGCTGGGAGAAATAACTGAAGGCGCGTTCGCGCATCGACATGATCACGTCCGCGGGCGTGCTTTGGCCGGCGAGGATGATCAGGCGGGTGTGCGGGCCGGGTCATTCGAATCCGGCGCAGCAGCTCGATGTCCTCCCGGCCGGATGTTTTTGCGCTAGTTACGATAAGGTCGAAGGCTTTTTTTCGGGCCAGGGCAAGCGCCCCCAGATTATCCGGCGTGTGCTGCACGGCCCAGGAGCCGGGATCAAGGACACTCGACAGCAGAGCATTGATCTCAGGATCGGCGTCCACTACCAGCGCATTCTTGATTGCGAAGGGTCGCAGCTCGGAGTTCGGGACACTACTCATCTCATTTCCCCGGAGTCCCAGGCGATTCAGAGTATAACGTCGCTTCTGGAGCAAAGGCGAATACTGCGGGAAGGTCCGAGATCTTCTACAGGACGAAGTTAGTGCCCAACGGATGCGGACAGGCCCTGCTGGTGCAAGGTTTTTGTTGACGACGTTTCTGAGATTCCGGTTTCGAGCAACTTGGCGAACTGCTGGGGAAGTACCGGCCGGCTGAAATAGTATCCTTGCGCCTCGTCGCAGTTGTGCGCCCGAAGAAACGCTAGCTCCGCCGGCGTTTCCACGCCCTCGGCCACCACTCGCAGCTTCAGGCTTCGTCCCATACTAATAATGGCTGTGACTATCGTGGTTTCGTTGGGGGTGGTGGAAATCTGACGGACAAAAGACTGGTCAATCTTGAGGGCGTCGATAGGAAACTTTCTCAAATAGCTCAGGCTGGAGTAACCCGTACCGAAGTCGTCGACGGCAAGCTGTATGCCTCTCGCTCTCAGGGTCTTGAGGATGCCTTCGGTGGATTCGGCGTGCTTCATCAGGACGCTTTCGGTGAGTTCCGCCTGAACATTCAGCAGGAGAATCTCTCCGTCCGAATTCACCACCACCATGGCATCGGGCGCGGCTTCGAGCAGCCCGCGGTACTTTGCCCCTGACTCCTTGCTCTCGCTCAGATCCCGGCCCAGGAGCACCCGATATTTTTCTTCGCTGAGACGCAGGGCTTCTTCCGCCATGCCGCGGCTGAAGCTGTCGCGCTGGACGCTCCAGCCGGCCGCGGCGGCGATCAACACGCCCAACGCGGTTCCGAACACCAGCACGGTCTTGGTCTGGCCCAGGCGCTGTCTGGCATCTTGGTCGTGCAACAGGCGCAAACGCAGTTCTTCCCCCTGCAAATTCCGCACCACTTCCTGAAACTCATCTCCGACCGGCTGGCTTTGAATCGCATCGGAGGCCGGCGACGAATCCTCAGCCCGGCGCAGATTGATGGCCAGCTCCATCTGCCCGATCTGCCGAGCAACCAGAGTGGCCAGAAAAGGAAGCCGGCGTTGCTGGTCGGGGTTGTCCACCGTCAGGTTACGAATCGAGGCCTGATCCTGCTCCAGCCTGAGCAGGCTTGTCCGATAGGATTCCAGATACGATTCCTTGCCGGTCAAAGCAAATTCGCGGCAGCTCGATTCGCTGCTCGCCATGGCCAGGCGCAGGTCCTGAAGATTCGCAAGAACGTCGTCGGTGTGGCGCACCCACTGATCGCTCTCACTGGACACGACTATGCCGCGATAGGAGACTGCTCCTACCAGCAGCAAGGTCACAATAGCCGACCCGAACGCAAGCTGCATCTTCCAATTCAACCGGGACGTGGTCTTCATTTCACCTGACTTCCATGCCGGATTTCAGAATTGGAGTCCGTCGACAAGGAGAACGTTGGTCTTGTTAGTGACCGTGGTCGTGGTCGTGGTCCCGGCCGTGGTCGTCACGATCCCAGTGGCCTTCGTGCAGCTGCCAGCCTTGCCTTTGGTGGTCATAATGAGGATGGTTCCAATACGCTCCTTCATAGGGAGGACGGCCCCAACGTCCTTGTACCCAGCGGTAGTGTTGCCCCTGCGGAGACCAGTATCCGTCGACCCAGGCGTAGCCTGGACCGGGAATCGCCCCACGCTGCTCGTAGCGGATGGGCGGCGGAGGGTGTCCGATGTAAACCGAGAGCTGTACCGCCGCGGTCAGGGTGAGCGTCGTCGCCAGCAGCGAACCAAAAATCCAATGCCATCTCATTTGCGTGTCCCCGGTATTCGTTCCCGAATCAGGCGTTGAAAGTCTTTCCCGCATTTGGGGTCTTAACTCGCCGGGTCTTAACTTCCCGGGTCTTAGGTTGCCGAGTCTTTCTGCCGGGTAGCCTTAACCCCGGTCAGAATGCCAAGCCCCACCAGCACGAGTCCCCCCACCACAATCCAGTGGGTCGGAACGTGCATCAAGCTGGCTCCATAGATCAGTCCGGCAATTACGACGACAAAACCTGTCAGGTAAATTCCAAACGACATAGAGTCGATTCCGAACTTCCGATGAGTTCCGTTCCTTACTAACGTTCGGCAAGGGTGACGGGCTCACGGCCCGCAGCTTCCCGGCCGGACCAATTTGTCTTTGGTTTTTGAGGCCTGAGGCTCTAGACGTAGTATGGATCGGGGAGAGAGAAGGCTGGATTAATAAACCTGCATTCGGACGTGGATGAATCTCGAATCAGGACACTTCCGAATCGGGACCAGCCGCGCTCCCAGGATTGAGGCTCAACTGTTGGCCCCGGCAAAGTTCGGTCAATGAGGAAAAAAAGAAAAGAAAGAAAGTGAAGAGAGAAGACGCTCGCGCTCAGACTGCGCTCTTGGCCTTCCTGAAAGGCGCCGGCCCCGCCGCAAGGCGTTCAACCTGCTGCTGCAGTTGACGCTGGGTGGCTTCGTCGAGCCCGGTGAACTCGATACCCATACCCACTCCGCCGTCGCTGGTGCGGACGATGGCCGTGGTTTGAACCCGCTCGGAGTTCAACCAAAAGGTAATGCTCAAGGCTCTTCTCACCGGGAGAGGGCGCAAGGTTTCGATATAACAGCCACCACCGGCAATGTCGGCGGTCTGCATATTCAGGTGGGTACCGACGCTCTGCCCATCGCGGATTTCGATCTCAATAGAAATCCGCCTGCGGGGAAATTTTCTCTTGTCTTTCGCCACCGGTTTGGTCCGGATTACGGCTGCGGTTGCCATTGTCCGCTGGGTGCCGAGTTCCTTTTGCCAGGGGCACGGCTGGCCTCCCATGATTTCCACTCCGGCTTCGATTTTCTGCGCCAGCCCGGTGTTCACCGTCCACGCCACCCGGCAGCGGGCTTTCCGGTCGCCGAACTGCACTCCGATGACGCTTCCCAGTCGCAGCGGTTTTTCGAGTCCGGAAAGTCGGGCGCCGCGATCGCTTATATTCCGGGTATGCGCCTGCTGGGAGAATGGACGATCATCCGCGCCCAAGCCGAACACTCGGATCAGAAGATCAACCTGGAACCGAGGCTCTGACTTGTCGGGCATGGAAATCGGCAGCACGTTCTACGCCGGCTAAGCGGGTGGTGTCCAAAATCGACGGAGGCGAGTCGCACGACGGAAACCTCCGCAGACTGAAGTATGTCGGTGCGCGACAAGGCGCCGGATTAATAAGCTGTAATAAAGGGATTCTCGATTTCAAATCGGGACGCTGCCTGATTGTGGAAGCCTTCCGCAGGGCGGCTCGGCGTTTCTCGCGCGCGATTGTTTCGCGATATTTCCGCCAGGCGCGTGCAGGCGATGACTTCGCGGTTGAGTCGAGCCCGCCATTCGGGCATCATTCGGTGCGGTGGAGCTTACTTCAAAAGATCACCGCAAAGGTCGCAAAGAAAACCCCACGAAGGTTTTCTTTGCGTTCTTTGCGGTTTTTCTTGGCGACCTTTGCGCTTAAGTGAGGGCTGGGGAATCAACCGTCTTGGCCGGCCCTTTGTCCGGTGCGCGCGGCCCTTGGTATCCAGAGCTTTCCACCTCCGACCCGGCGCTTGGAGAGGGTTTCAGCAAACGCTTCTTCTACCGTGAGCCGTTCGTAACGGCGAGGGTCCTGAGCCTCGCCCCAATAGGCGCGCACGATTTCGATTACAAACCGGCGAAATTCCCGGGTGTATTCCGTCACCGAGTTTGATTGCGCCAACCCGCCGATCAGGATTTTGATAAGGAAATATCTCAAGGTGGAGTTATCCAGGATTGCTTTGGCGATCAGGCGGTTCCAACTCACAGCGTAGAAAAATTTGTCGCAATAGTCTTTCAGCTGGTCGCTGGCAAAACTCCGAACTTCCTTGAGGGTGCGATCGTCTTCCCCGTGCCGCTCCAGAATTGACCGCAGCAGCGCGGGATTCCTCATTTGCATGCCGGCGAGAATCTTCATCACGCAACCGTGCCAGCGTGGATCCTTCAGATAGTTCTCGCGCAGCAGAAGTTCGATGACATTGCCGCCGCCATGAACATCATCGAAATAGCTCACCTGCGCCAGTTCATCGCCCATGCGGTCGAGGGTGGCCGCATCCGCCACTCGACTCAACTGTTCGAGTACGTGGCGAATGGCGGGCTCGCAGATCTTCCAATTTGCCGCCAGGTCGATGGAGGCAATGCCCATGCAATCGAGAATGGACCGGTCGAAGGGATATTCGCCGTCGATGGTCTTGGGCACAATCCGCTGTACGAACAATTCCACGGTGCGGCGCGAGAGTGTGGGATCCATGTAGGAAATATCCACCAGCAACAAGGCGGCGGAATGGACTCCGGGAGTGCCGGAGGCCGACCAGTTCGCTCACAATCTCTTCAAGGCGTCCGGGATCGCGCACCAGTCGCATGGCCAGAGTCACGGCGGCCACGTAGCCGATGCCGCTACGGGGTTTGAAGGTCAACATCGCCATGGCCGCGCGGCGGAAGTCAGAACCGGGAGTGAGATCCATTAATTTGAGATCGCCGTTGTGAGCTGCCACTACGTACTTGAAGTAGTCATACATTGCGTCGCGCTGGACTACGCCGTTTTCTTCCACGAAAAAGGCGTCATTCCCTTGCGCTCCGATGACTTGATCCCACTGAGTGATGCCCTCCTTCTCCAAGCGGCGGTAGAGTCCGACCCGAAAAGCTTCTTCCTGCACTTTCATCCGGTTCGGACGGTTCAGCATCATATCCAGCAGCCAGGGATATTTGCGGCGCACGAATGTGCGCATCTGGTTCATGTGAATCTTCTGACTGGAAGTTGGCCAGAGCGCTCAGCGTGCCGAAGGTGAGCAGGAATGCGAGCTGGGATGAATATTCTTCCCGCCGCCCCACTCGCAGGGGAGACTGCTCCAGGGCAAAGGCCAGCGCGCGCGCGAAGCTGTCCACCGGCTTCAGAGAACGGTCGAGATATTCAACGACCGCAGCCGGTGCGTGCTCGAAATGGTAGGCGAAAACTCCGCCCAGCTTTTTCACAACCTCCGCATCCCGATCCGCCTCACAGTGCGCCAGGAACGTGCTGAGCAATTCAGGGGAAATCCCGGGCCAACACTCCATAAAATAGCCGGCCAAACTGGCGCGGAGCTTTTCGTTACCCTGCTGGAACACGGATTGAAAGAGTTGCTCGGGATCGAGAATGCCCCGCAGCGTGAGGTTGGTCAGGAACGAACTGACGTACTGCTCGACTACGGGAGACGGACTCAACGCCAGTTGGTTCAGCAGCGGCATGAGCAGTCCGATGTCAACCGCGCCGCCGGTTTCGTCTGGAGACGGCCTGGAAATCACCATGTTCCGGTAGAGCCAATGATCGATCGCGCCCGCGAGCACGGGGACCTGGACGGACTGCTGGATCAGTTTGCAGATATTGTCGGCGAGATCGCCGAGGGCGTGGCCGTTCCCCGGCGCGAGCTTTCCCGTGCGAGCGTGGCATCGAGCTGGCCAAGAGTTTCGCTTTGATAAATCTGGGAAAGCCAGTATTGCGTGTACTGGTCATGGAAGAACTTGTATGCCGTTCGCCGCTGCAGGGTGTCGTGAGAGCCGTACTGATTAAGAGAAATCGCATCGATGAGTCCGACTTGCACGATGGCTTGAAAGGTGGGGACGGCCTCATCTCTTCCGCGCGGCGGATTCAAATATTCGAGAAAGTCTTCGTTGCGACTCAGTGTTGAGGACAGCAAAGTGTCGCCTGCGGCAATACTGTTTCGGGGAAGACGTCTCGCTCGGTGGATCCCGAACCGCCGGTGAGCTGGGCCAGAAGAAGGCTGGAGAACAGGATCAGAGCGCCATCGATGGCTTCGTCGAAATACTCGCGCCGGGGATCGTTGCGATGCAGCAAGCGGCGAGCATCCTGTTTTTTGCGCCGGGTAAGCCTCCTGAAAATATTGTAGTAGTCGAGGTCCGCGGGGATCACCTTGGCGGCCATTGTTTCGCCTGGCGGGTTGGAATAGGTTTCGGCCACCACCGACATCATGAGCGGCGAACGGATCAGGTCCTTGACCGCCGCAGAGAGTTCGGCGTAGGAGGCAGGCCTCAAGCCATAGAAGCGGGAGTATTTCTCGAACAGCAGGCTGGCTCGCGTGTGCTCGTCGAAGCCGCGCAGCGCAATTGGCTGATCCTGAAAGAGACGCCCTGAATCGAAAAGCTTGATGCCCTTTTCATCCTCATAGAGCCTCCAGGTTTCGGCGCGGCAGGAAACGACGACTCGCAACGTTGCGAGGCCGCTTTGGTCGCACGCTTTGGTTGATCCAGCTTTGATTTCACGCCCGGACCGAATCGAGAAGTCCGAACGCACCCCCGGGACCGCAATATTCGTTGGCCGCATCGAGATAAATGGTCAGCCTCTTGCCGCACTGTCTTGCATATTCTCGCAAGAGAATCCAAATCCCAATCCGACGATATGAAGCGCCCGGTTTGCGTGCTTAGGAACTTCGCAATGTCTGCGCTGTCGATGAGGCGGCCGGTGAGGAAGATGGCCAAACCGCCGGCGCCGCGTTCTGCGAGGAACGTACTCGCCATCAGGTTGGACTTTCCTGCTCCGGCGCCTCCCAGCACCACCAGTCCAGTTTGCCCGATCGGTGGGGTTTCCGGGTTCTGACCGATCCCGACGAATGTGCGCAGTGTCTCTGCTTCGGGCGGGGCGACAAACAGTTCCTCTTCGAAGCTGGACCTGCGCATGCCAACCCCCGGGGAGTTGGTCCTCCTTCCATCTTCGTCGTACTCATCGACACTGAGAATGCTGCTCAAGTGATCGCGCGACATTTCCCATGTTTTGGTCCGGAGAGTGGACTCCGTAATCTTGTTTGCGTCGAACGGTCTGGGTGGTGGTCGCCGGGGTCGGTTCCGCGACGATCGCAACCGGCGGCGCGGAGACGAATTCCAGTTCTCCCTTTAAAGCCTGGCCAACTTCATCCGCGCTCTGGAAGCGGCGCGCGGGATCGCGATCCAGGCAGCGAAGAATGATTGCCTCCCAACGGGGATCGAGATCGGCGACCAGAGCGCGCGGAGGCGTGGGATCCTCGCGCAGTCGCCGCACTGCCATCGAGAGAGGGGACGCGTCATCGAAGGGGCGCGTGCCCGTTACCATCTGATAGAGGACGAGGCCCAGAGAATAAACATCGGAAGCCGGGGATAATTCGCGACCCTCGACTTGTTCCGGGGACATGTAGGCCGGCGTGCCCAGCGATTTTCCAGTGTCGGTGATGGCGCCGCTGCGGCTGGAATCGCTGCTTGATCGCAGCGCCAGACCAAAGTCGGTGATGACCGCACGCACCCGTTTCGTTCCCGGAACCAGAATAATGTTGCCCGGCTTCAAATCGCGGTGGAGAACGCCTGCCTCATGTGCGGCTGCCAATCCCGACGCCGTTTGCACTGCTACAGGAAGCGCATCGGCCGCGGTCATTCGGGTCTCGCGTTTCAAGTATTCAGCCAGGGTCTCGCCCTCCAGCAGTTCCATGGAAATGAAGACGAACCCGGAATCGTCCGAGGCTTCTGCTCGCGCAGCCTGCCGACGCGAGCCTGATGACGAAAAAGATCGAAAATGCGGCAAATATTGGGGTGGGTAACGCTCTTCGCCAGATGGACTTCACGCTTGAATCTTTCGAGAGAGCGCCCATCACGCAACAAATCCGGACGAATCGTTTTCAGAGCGACGCGCTCGCCGAGTTCGGTATCCTCGGCTTCGTAGACTTCTCCCATTCCGCCGGAGGCGAGGAATCGCAGAATTCGAAATCTTTCCGCCAGGAGATCGCCGGAAGCAAAAGATTGCGTGGGCGGACTTGCTCCCGGAGATGGCAGCGGCCTGGAAAGGAAACTGCTTCCAGCGCTGTGATTCGCCAGCAGCCGCTCCACTTCGTTTCGAACCAGCGAGTCAGAACAGATGTTTAGCAGAAAAGACGCGCGCTCGGCCGCCGGCCTCTCAAGAGCCGCTTCAAACAGCTCCTTGACGTTTTCCCACTGGTCAGGCGTCAATCCCATTGTGTTTTCTGAGATCGGTGTATGCCGATGCGCTTCGCACAACTTGGGGGATGTGTCCGCCGCAAGCGCCAGTGAATCCGCGGGTTGTGCGCCGGGCGGCCTGGGAGAATGACTTTCTATCCCGCGCGTGCTTTCCCCAGGCGCCGACTATTGTACGCTGCGGTGCAATTGCCGCCAGAGTTTCAGGGACGAACTATCAGTCCAGCGCGGAAGCGGAAGGAAATACGTCGGGCACTGCTCCTCGAAATCTCCGGAGCTTGACGCAGGCCGGAAGCTGACGGACGACAGCGGGAATGCACGAGCGAAGGGCACGACCGGGAAGGGCACGACTTCAGTCGTGCCGCCCAAATGTTATAAGCGACGCGGCTTCAGCCGCTGCGGTTCGCTTTTCTCGACCGCCATGAGGCGCCTGCGCGAACGCAACGCAGGCGCTGAAGCGCGAACCAAGCCCGGATTCTGGTGGCACGACTAAAGTCGTGCCCTTCCCGGAATCATCGCACATCGCTTTGAATACCCGCGCTTCGATCGTCCAGCCTTCGTCGTCCAGCTTCGATCCTCAACGAAGCGGATAGCGTACACGGTTGTAGCGACCGCGCATCCTGCTCACGCTAGTCATCGTCGGAAGGCATGGGTTCGCCGACGATGTTGTAGTAAACCTCTTTAGGTTTTTTCGGTTTTGGGGGCTCGGCTTTCGCAGCCGGTGGCGCTGGCTTCGGTGGCGCCGGGGGCGGTGGTCACTGGTTTCGCCGCGACCACGGGGTTGGCAACCGGCGGCGCTGGGGAGCCGAGATCACCGGTGCTGGCGGAACGATTGGCTCGGGCCTCACTATCGGCGTGGCCGCAACGACGGGCGCGGGGGCAACGACCGGCGCGGGTCGAACGACCGGCGGTGCCGGAGTCGGGGCCTGTGTCATGGCCGTCGCGGCGATCGGCTCTGGTCGAGGAATCACTGGCACAGGAGCGGGCTGCACGGCGCGAACCGGATTCTGAGTCTTCACTGGCCTCGCTCTCGCTGCTCGCGGGCGCTGCAAGAAATAGTTCAGTATCGCCGCCACCAGACCCGCAATACAGAACTCAAATACGGAGACGAACAGATCGGGATAGTCATACGGCCGTTGAATGAACGAGGTCGGCAATCCGGAACCCGGTCCCATCAACGCACCCAGCCAGGGCACGAACACGTTGTTCATGACCGACACGATCAGGTTCCAGATGGCTTCTCCGAGAATTACCGCCACGATGATCCGGCCAATCCACTGGCGCACGTTCACCGGTTCGGACGCGAAGCTCTTTCCTGATTCGTCCATGATTCTTCTGCCTACTGAAGATTGTTACACACCGGGCGATGGCGCGAAAGGCGGGCGGGTTCAGATCGCAGCCGGAGAATTTATGACAGCGAAATGGCAGTCGCGGTTAAGTTCCGAAAAGGCCCGCTCAAGATTTCCACGAAATCTGCACCACCTGCGCGACAAGTTGCCTGCTTAGGTTCCGTTCGCCCCTACTTTGCACTTGCGGCGGGGAGTAACTTTTCCGATAATATAGGGATAGTTCTATTATCAACGTGTACCGATATCATCGAGCAGACCTGCTTCGGATTCTTCGGCTTACGGCGCGTCAGCTCTCAGCTTGGGAAAAGGCTGGGCTGGTTGCAGCCGCCGAGAGCTATTCTTTTTTTGATCTTCTGCAAATCAAGAAGGTGCGGGACCTGTGCGCTCGCAAGGTGCGGCCCGCGGTAATCCGCCAATCCCTGGAAGCTATGCAAAAGCAGGTGGCGGGGATGGAGAATCCGCTGCTCGAAGCCGGCGCGTTTACCACCGGCCACCGGATCGCCTTCCGACATAAAGGCAAAGTGGTTGAGCCCATCGCCGGACAATTCATGTTCGACTTCTCCAGCGGCCAGAAGGTTGTAACCAGCACTCCGATTTCGCACAGCCCCGAGCCCGCGCCGATGGACGTGGCCGAACTCTTTGCCCGCGGCATCGCACTGGAAGAAGATCCTGGCAACCAGGCGCAGGCGATCGAAATGTATCAGCAGGTGCTGGAGCTGGATTCTGATCACGCCGCCGCCCACATTAATCTCGGCACTTTGCACTACAACCGTCAGGAGTACGCGCTGGCGGAGAGACATTACCGGCGCGCGATCGAAGTTGACGCCCGCTACGCCCTGGCCTACTTCGATCTGGGCAATGTGCTCGATGAAACCGGCCGGGTGGCAGAGGCGATCCAGACGTATGCGACCGCTTTGCAACTCGCGCCCACCTACGCCGACGCTCATTACAACCTGGCCCTGGCTTACGAAAAAATCAAAGAGCCGCGCAAAGCCCTGAAGCACTGGCGTGCCTATGTGAAGCTGGACACGACTGGGCCCTGGGCGGTGCATGCACGCAACCAGATTCAGCGTATCCTGCAGGCGGACGGACTGAAGCTGGTGCATGGCGGCAAACACGAATAACTTCCCTCTCACTCTGTAGTGCCGGCGTCTGGCCCGCCCAGAAGGACAATTGCCATCCTTTATAAAAAATACGCGCTACGTGCTGGGATCGATTTGGCATGAGGAGTCGAATCGCCGGCAGCGCGTCAAACGCTTGTTCCTTCTTCTCGGCTGGCAATTCTGGAAGCGGGCTGTGCGGTCGCCGGTTGTAGTAACACTATTCAACGGATTAAAGTTTCGCGCCTACCCCGATTGCTATGCGTCGTCCGCCGTGATGTACACGCGGATTCCTGACTCGCGCGACATTCTCTACCTTCGCGCCCACATCCATGAGGGAACTTTGATCGATGTCGGCGCCAATGTAGGGTTAGTCACGCTTCTGCTCGCTGACCAGGTGCAGCATGCGCTGCTGTTTGAGCCTAATCCCATCGCGGCAGGGCGGGCTCGGGAGAATCTGGCATTGAACCACCTGAAATTCGAAGTTCACGAAGCAGCCCTCTCCGATAGAACAGGGACTATCGAGTTTGAGGACGAAGGTGGAGTGAGCACCTGCAATCGCACGGTTTCCGGATTTTCAACTTCACTCCCCACTCGCAAAGTTGCCTGTACGACACTCGACGACTTTCTGGCTCAACATCCGCTCAGATATCCGATCAGCGCGGTGAAGATCGACGTCGAGGGTCATGAAAATCAGGTGCTGGCTGGCATGATGGAGTGCCTGCGCCATTCGCGTCCTCGCCTGGTGATGTTCGAGTATTTGCAACGAACAAATTTGCGCGAGACCCTGCGCTTGTTCACGATGGTTGGATATACCGTGCTGCAGCTCACCTCGAAGGGAGCCGAGATCGCAGGCCCCGACGTGCCGCCGCTCCAGGATTTGTTCGCCTGCCCGGATGAGCTGCTGCCGGAATTTATTTCGGCCCGACGGGAAGAACAGTTAAGCTCCTGACCGGTGCGAAGCTCGGTTTGAGTGCTAGAATTTAAAGTTCGCGAGAACCAAGTTTCCAAGTTAGCTATCCTCAGCCCGAAGGTATTTTCATGCCGGAAACCACATTGCAAGCCCCATCGCCTTTACCGCTGACGTCCTTTAGCGAAGACGAAATCATGTTTCGCGACAACATCCGCCAGTTTGCCGACGAGAAAGTCCGGCCGCTGGTGAAGGAGATGGACGAAAAAGGCGTCTTCGATAAGGATCTCATCCACCAGTTCTTTCAGCTGGGGTTGATGGGAATTGAAATTCCGGAACAGTACGGCGGCGGTGGGGCCAAATTCTTCGAGGCCATTCTGGCAGTCGAGGAAATGTCGCGCGTGGACGCTTCCGCCGGCGTAGTGGTCGACGTGCAGAATACCCTGGTGAACAACGCCCTTCTGCGCTGGGGTTCCGAGGAGCAGAAGAAACAATACCTTCCCCGCATGGCATCGGATACTTGCGGCGCGTACGCGCTCAGCGAAGCGGGCTCCGGCTCGGACGCCTTCGCGCTGCAGACCCGCGCCGCTCTCAAGGGCAGCGACTATGTTCTGAATGGACGCAAGCTCTGGATCACGAACGGCAAAGAAGCAGGGCTCTTCGTACTGTTTGCCAGCGTCGATCCGGCGGCCGGCTACAAGGGAATCACAGCATTCCTCATTGAGAAGACATTTCCCGGATTTACCGTGGGCAAGAAAGAAGACAAGCTGGGGATCCGCGCCTCCTCCACCTGCGAATTGATTCTTGAGGACTGCCATGTGCCGAAGTCGAATGTGCTTGGCGAAGTCGGCAAAGGCTACAAGATCGCGATCGAGACTTTGAACGAAGGACGCATTGGAATCGGGGCCCAGATGGCTGGCGTGGCCCGGGGCGCCTGGGAATATGCGGCCAAGTACGCGCAGGAGCGCAAGCAGTTTGGAAAGTCAATCGCCGATTTTCAGGGAATCCAGTTTCAGATCGCGCAGATGGCCACCGAAATCGAGGCCGCGCGCCTGATGGTGTATAACGCGGCGCGAATGAAAGATGCCGGCATGAACTTCGTCAAGGAAGCGGCGATGACAAAGTTGTTCTGCTCGCAAGTGGCGGAGCGCGTCACATCCCTTGCCATAGAAATCTATGGCGGATACGGATTCACCAAGGACTACCCGGTAGAGAAATACTGGCGTGACTCGAAGATCGGCAAAATCTACGAAGGCACATCCAATATGCAGTTGGCGACCATCGCCAAACTGGTGATGGGAAGCAAGTAATTCCCCAGATCACCCGGCCCGATCTGTTTCGCCGGCCTTGCACTTTTCTCCGATCACCTGCTCGTAAGCGATCTCCGCTTTTCCCACTCCCCGGGCATGCTGATTGCCGATCCTGCACGAGCGAGGACGCTCGCGCCTACATCACTCGTGCGTGGCTTATACTTCCGCGTTGGCATGCCGGATTCCAGCAAATCTCGCCTGGCCTACATCGACTGGATGCGGGGCCTGGCCTGCGTCCTGATGTTCCAGACGCACTGCTACGACTCCTGGCTGAATGCCGGCGCGCGCCAGACCACGTTTTTCATGTGGTCGCAACTCGGCGGAACGCTGCCCGCGCCCTTGTTCCTTTTTCTGGCCGGAATTTCCTTTGCCCTGGTAACCGATAAGCTCCGGCAGAAAGGAGTGCCACCGAATCGGATCGCTTCCACCACCATAAAGCGTGGCGCGGAAATTTTCGGCCTCGGGCTTTTGTTCCGGCTGCAGGAATACGTTATCGCCTGGGGATGGGCTCCCTGGAGCGATCTCTTTCGCGTAGACATCCTGAATACGATCGGCGTTTCGATGATGCTTATGGGCGTGATGTGCTGGATAGTGCTCAGGCTGAGCGACGGATCCCGCACTCGACAGGAGATAGGCTCGGTCGCGGCCGGCGTCGCTCTATCGATCTCTCTCCTGACCCCGCCGCTGTGGACAACCTGGCGTCCGCACTGGCTGCCCTGGCCGATTGAATCCTATATCGACGGCGTGCATAATCTTGGCCAGCCGCAGTCATGGCTCTTTCCCATCTTTCCCTGGACGGCTTTCGCCTTCGCCGGCCTGGCAGTCGGCGTAGTTCTGCTCTCGGATTGGGCGCGCCAACGCAACGCTGCCATTTTCGCGATGGCTCGGGGCTGGCGGCGTCGGCCTGATTTATCTGGCGCGCTGGCTGGATTCGCGATCGCTTCAGTTGTATTCCGTGTATGACTTCTGGCACACCAGTCCGAATTTCTTTCTGATTCGCGTAGGATTGCTGCTGATAATTTTGGCGGCCGCATACGCGTGGTGCCGCTGGGGCGCGGGCCAGTGGGGATTCAGCCCTCTGATTCAACTGGGGCAGACCTCGTTGCTGGTCTATTGGGTACACATTGAATTCGTTTACGGACGACTTTCCATTCTGCCGAAACACTCGGAGGATATCCGGACCGCATCTTTGGGCCTGCTGGCTATCTTCCTCGGCATGCTTCTGCTGTCAATATTGCGAACCAGGATGAAAGGGCGCGGGGCCGAGGTGCTGGCGTGGGTACGATCATCAGCCGCAGCAGACTCATCGGCGAGTAGAACGTAACCGCAAAGTTCGCCAAGAAATTCCGCAAAGAGCGCAAAGAAATTCTTTAAAATCGGGAAGCATTCTTTGCGTTCTTTGCGGAATTTCTTGGCGCCCTTTGCGGTTAAAGCTTCTTGACCTGTGCTTCCGCTGAGATTTGCCGGATCGCGTTCTCCACCAGCTTCAAAGCGATGGCCCAGCGCTGCCGGGCCTGGAGCTCGTCATCCCCATAACCGAAGAGATAGAACGTGACATAGAATCCGTCCCGGATCCCATCCGCCAAGTGATAAAAACAGCGCCGGATGATCAACTCGGCAGCCGCCGGAATCTCGGGGACACGCTTCAGGAGTTGAACAATCCGCCTGACTAACTGCTCATGTTCCGGAAAGGAGAAGCGCAGGCTCCCCTGCGAAAATATGAGATCCACATAAGACCCGAACTTGCAGGCGGCCCCAAAGATTTCCTCCTCCGGATTCATCTCCGTGCTGGACCAGGCGTCGCATTTGGCAGTTTCGAGAATGCCTGCAGGCGTGTTGATGGCGGCGAGAAACTCGCCCAACTCGGGCACACGCCGGGCTTCTTCGATCTCGCGAAGAAGCTCCGGTTGGCGTTTCAAATCGAAGTAGCGTGGTCCGCCCTCGGCGGCGGCCCAGGGAAGTTCCAGGGTTTCGTCGTCGCCGCCGAGTTCAACCGCAAAATCAGCCTCCACGCTAGTGCGCGGGTTGGGCTGAAGGTTGAGGCGAGCCCTGCGGAGTTGCTGCCGGCGGAGCGAAGTTGACGGTCGGAACCTGTCGCGATCCTTCGGACGCGGCAAAGTACGCTTCGTTCGGCTTGAACCCGGCCCACCCCCCAAAAATGTTGTTGGGGAAGTGCTGGACGTAGGTGTTGTAGTCCTGCAGGGCATCGTTATAGCGCTTGCGCTCGACGGCGATGCGGTTTTCGGTTCCGGCCAACTCGTCCTGCAGGCGCAGGAAGTTTTCGTTGGACTTCAGTTGCGGATAGTTCTCCACAATCGCCAGCAAGCGGCCCAGGGCGCCGTCCAATTGCTGGTTGGCGGCGATCTTGTCCGACGGCGTACCGGCGGAGAGCAAAGCCGAGCGCGCCTTGGCGATGTCGCCAAAGACGGTCTGCTCCTGTTGAGCGTAACCTTTCACGGTCGCGACCAGGTTGGGGATCAGGTCGGCGCGGCGTTGCAACACGATGTCCACCTGCGACCACGCGGCCTTCACCGCTTCATTCTTGGTCACCAGGGTATTGCGGACACCGACGTATTGTCCGAATACGACAAACCCAATCAGCGCCAGGATGATGATCACGATCACGGCTTTGCCCATACTTTCCTCCTCAAATAGAAATCGAAAAAAACGCTCAGGCCCGAGCCGGCCCGGATGTATCGAGCATTGTATCTACTGCAGCGGTCACTTGCTGCACAGCCGCCAGATAACGGGTGAAAACATCTTTCACGTCAAAGCGCTTGCGATCGGCCTTATGCTCGCGAATATCCAGCAATTGCAGCAATGCGGACGGGTCGAACTGAATACGCGCGCTGAGCGCCTGAATCGCATCGCGCTTGGACCTGTACGAGGTGTCGCCCAGGGCGATCAGGACGTGGCGCAGCAAAGTAGCGAAGGCCGGAACCGACCCCAGCAGCAAGTCCCAGAGATCGCGGTCTTTTTCCGCCACCAGCAAAAGGCGCTGCCGCAACAGGATAAGCTTCTCGCGCAGTTCATATTCCAGTTGCGCGCGGTGCAGGTGCATGGGGATTCGCAGCCCGGCCAACACCTCTTCCCCAAAAAGCACACGGTGGTGCTGCTGCATGTCCAGCAGTTCGATCGAAAATACATCCGAAGACCGTTCCAGTTCCTCCTGGGTCATGACCAGCGGGGTTGGATGTTTCTGGCCGTGCCACCACCCCACGACGCCGGCGACGGCGGAAAGTTTGGGGAACGAAGTCTCGCGCAGCAGGCAAAGCAGGTTCAGGTTGGAGAATTCGGGATTGAAGTCTCCCGCAGCGGCCGAGCCGTAAAGAATCACGCTGTGGAGATTTTCGCCCGCAGCCTTTTGCATGCGGCTGACAAATTCGTCGAGTTGTTTTTCTGCGACCATTCTTCTGAACCTCCTGCTGTGCGCCTCGTAGCCCCCTGCGTCCCGGCTACAAGTCCAGTTACCATCCGCCGCTGGCGCCGCCACCACCGGAACTGCCGCCGCCAAATCCCCCGAACCCTCCGCCGCCACCGCCGAAGCCGCCGCCACCGCTGTACCCGCCGCCGTAGCCACCACCACCGCCGCCTCCAAAGAGCAGCAGCCAGAAAAGCACTTTGCGCAGCGGGGTAAAAAGGATGAGCAGGAAAATAATGCCGAGCAGCAGCATTCCCCGCGGCGAAAGCCCGTTGCCCGGCTGTTGCCGCGGCTGCGGCTCCGCAATTTCAGGACGGGCTCCGGTGAGCGTGACTCCGGCGTCCTGTGCGATGACATCGGCCACCCTCGAGGTCATCAGCACAACCGCGCCGCTGTAGTTGCTCTGCCGGAGAAGTGGCACTGCCTCGCGGCCGAACCCGCCGACTTTGCCGTCGGGCAGAATCGGCTCCAGTCCGTAGCCCACTTCTATGCGGTATTTCCGGTCCTGCACCGCCAGAAGGATCAGAACTCCATGGTCGGTGCTCTTGCTCCCGATCCCCCACTTCTTGAACAAGTCGACGGCGAAGCTGTCGATGTCGGAGCCGTCCAGGGAATTTATGGTCACAACCGCGATCTGGGCGTGTGCCTTCTGGTCGATCTGCTGGCAGATGTCATCCAGTTGCGCGATGGTGGTCTGATCGAGAACGTGGGCGAAATCGTTGACATAGTCTGTGGCGCGCAGTTGCGACACCGACTCCCCGTGGAGCAGGGGCGACAGCGCCAGCAAAACGATGCACGACGAAGAACGATTTCAGAGACGACCGCATTCGCCGCTGATTGTATAGGAAAGCAAGCCGAGTCCTGTCCGCAGAGCTGGAGATGGCCGGCCGATCGGGAAGCTTGGCAGTCTCCGCCGCGACCGCCTAAAACTGCCGCAGATACTCGACCACCTGCGATTCCGCCCAGTGCCCGTCGCTGCCGTTGGTCTCGGCGAGAAACGAACAATGGCCCCCGTCTTCAGTTTCGAGGAAGGTGATGTTGGGGTTGTCCAGAATCTTCCGGCGAGTCTCCGGAAGAATGCGGATAAACGGATCGTTCGCGGCGTGCAGGATGAACGTGGGGACACTGATGCGGTCGAGAACGTGAGCGGCGGCGGCGCGGTCGTAGTAGTCATCGGCGCCGGTAAAGCCGCAATAGTAGGCTGTGATCTTGTCGTCAAAATCGCGCAGGCTGGCAATGCCGCGCAATCGTGAAGTGTCGAAGGCGCCGGGAAACAATCGAGCCTTGGTTCGCAGCCGTCCCTTCAGCTTCCACAGAAAATACTCTTCATACAGACGGTTGCTGCGCAGGTGCAAGGCGTCAGCCGAGGCCGCGAGATCGACCGCCGGACAGACTGCGGCAACAGCCCTGAACTGCGCGGGAGCAGCATCACCCCATTCGCCCGCGAGCTTGAGCACCAGATTTCCGCCCATGGAAAATCCCGCCAGCGCGAAGCGGGAGATGTGGTCCTGGTCAATCAGGTTCTGGGCAACCGCCGCCACGTCCTGCGAGCGCCCGGAATGATAGAGCGTAGCCGCCAGGGCTTCGGTGCCGCCGCAGTTCCTCTGATTCATGCGAACTACGTTCATGCCCAGAGCCAGGCCTTTGGCGGCGATTCCCAGCATGTACTGGGATTCGCTGGAACCTTCAAGGCCGTGAACGATAATCACGGTCAGCGGTTTCTGGCGATCGCTCTGCCAATGGCACTCGGCAAGCACCTTTACGCCCTTCTCGACCTCGATCAGCCGGGCTTCAGAGGGAGGCAGAGCGACGGTTCGCGGCAGAAAAAAGCTGGCGAGGGTTTGCCGATGTCCCCCGCGCAATCCTTTTCGCGGCAGAAAAACCGGCGTTTTCGTTTGCGTCGTCTGCACACTATGATTTTAAATGGTGCTGGCCGGAATGAACGTCCGCTACAAGGAGTAAGGCTATGCCTATCTTCGAATACATCTGCCGAAGTTGCGACCATCAGTTTGAAGCTCTGGTGTACGGCACGCAGAAGGCAGAATGCCCTAAGTGTCACAGCGCCAAGCTGGCGCCGCAGCTTTCGGTCTTTGCCGTGAGCGCCAAGGGCAGCCCCTCCAGCGCCCCCTCAACCGGCGCCTGCGGCTCCTGCGGCGACCCGCGCGGACCAGGCTCTTGCTCGCGCCCTGACCTGAATTAAGCTTTTCCCAATTCGACTCCGTCCAGGCTTAGGCTCAGGACGGCGTAACTCCATGCTACCAAGCCAGTTATCCAGGTAACCCCCGGCATCCGGCAGGGTGACTCCGGTAAGTTTTCTTCCCCGGGCGACTGCCCTACCATCCTCCAAGCACGAAGGAGCACGGATGGATCGTCGTCGCAGTCCTCGCGTCGGAGCGCACCTGCCTGTGCGGATTTGGGGTGTGGATGCCCATGACCTGCCCTTTATGCAGTTGGCCAGCGTCAAGAACCTGAGCGGGACAGGCGCGGTGGTTCATGGCCTGCGCCGCCAGATACGTCCGGGAGAAATCCTGGAAGTGCAGATGGACGACGAAAAAGCCCAGTTCCGGGTGATATGGACCGGCATGCCGGGCACCCACGCAGCCGGGGAGATTGGGCTGCAAAGGCTGGCCTCGGAACCCCATCTCTGGGGCGTGGCCTTGAGTTGCTATGGCGGACTCGTCGCCGAAGGCTAGTGCCGGTAAAAGCATTTGCCTACGCTGGCATTGTCAGTCGCACACTCCTCTGGCGCACCCCTGAATTAGCGTCACGCCGGATCGAAGGCCCCGTAGGGGCCGATGATAATAGCCCGCCACTTCAGTGGCGGGTAATCCAGCCAAGAAAATGCGCGTGCCGTCGGCACGCCTGAAACGGGCCCGCAGGTCAGGTCGCGTATTTCAAGCGTCCCTACGGGACGCGAACGGTTCTTGCCGGACACCCGGCGTTGAAACGCCGGGCTACTATCAGACGTCCCTAACGGGACGTAAAATCACTTTGCCAACTTCCCTCGGCGTTAAAACGCCGGGCTATTATCAGGCGACCCTACGGGACGCAACTCAACTTCCGCCTACGGCTTCTCGTATCGTTAAACTGTCAATGAATTGGAGATCGAATGGTTCGGACTATTCTCGCAACTCTGATGTTGTGTGCCATGTTGACATCCCTGAGTGAAGCCCAAGGGCCGCAATCGTTGAACCTCATGCCGTTGCCCGCCAAAGTTCAGATGGCGAGTGGCCAACTCGTGATCGATCCCTCATTTTCGGTGTCGATCACCGGCCACAAAGAGGCGCGCCTGGATCGGGCGGTCGAGCTTTTTCTCGATCAGCTTCGACGGCAAACCGGGATGCCTCCGATCGACATGAAGGTGACGGATTCCGCCGCGGCCACTCTGGTGATCCAGTGCGCGGCCGGAACCAAAGAAGTGCAGGAGCTGGGCGAAGATGAATCGTACCGGCTCGAGATCGGCAATTCCGGCGCCCGGCTGACCGCCCCTACCACGCTCGGCGTCATGCGTGGCTTGCAGACCTTCCTGCAATTGGTGCAGACCACGGGACAGGGCTTCGCCGTGCCGGCGGTTTCCATCGATGACAGTCCACGCTTTCCCTGGCGTGGATTGATGATCGATGTCAGCCGCCACTTCATCCCGCTTGACGTGCTGAAGCGGAATCTGGACGGCATGGCTGCGGTCAAGCTGAACGTGTTTCATTGGCATCTTTCGGACAACCAGGGCTTCCGCGTGGAGAGCAAGAAATTTCCCAAGCTGCAGGAAATGGGCTCGGACGGCCTGTACTACACGCAGAACGAGGTCCGTGACCTGATTGCCTACGCCCGCGAGCGCGGCATCCGCGTGGTCCCAGAATTCGATATGCCCGGCCACAGCACCGCCTGGTTCGTCGGCTATCCCGAACTGGCCAGCGGTCCCGGCCCCTACGAAATCGAGCGCAAGTGGGGCGTGTTCGACCCGGCGATGGATCCCACCCGGGAAGAAACCTATAAGTTTCTGGATAAATTCATTGGCGAGATGGCCGAACTTTTTCCCGATCAGTTCTTCCACATTGGAGGCGACGAGGTTAACGGCAAGCAGTGGGATGGAAATCCGAAGATCCAGGACTTCATGCACGCCCACGGACTGAAAGACAACAATGACCTGCAAGCCTATTTCAACAAGCGGGTACAGCAGATCGTCAGCAAGCACGGTAAAACCATGCTGGGATGGGACGAAATTCTCCGCCCCGACCTGCCCAACAGCATCGTCATCCAATCCTGGCGCGGACCCGACTCGCTCGCGCAGGCCGCCAAACAAGGCTATCGCGGACTGCTTTCTTCCGGCTATTACGTCGACCTGATGTGGTCCGCCGAGCGGCACTATCTGAACGAGCCGCTAAGCGGGGCCGCCGCGAACCTGAGCCCGGAGGAACAGAAGCGAATCCTGGGAGGCGAGGCTTGCATGTGGGCGGAGTATGTTTCACCGGAAAACATCGACTCGCGTATCTGGCCGCGCACCGCCGCCATCGCGGAACGATTGTGGTCGCCGCAAGATGTGCGCGACGTGAATTCGATGTACCGCCGCCTAGAAGAAGTCAGCCAGCGTCTGCAATGGCAGGGGCTCACCCACAATACGTACTACGCTCCGATGTTGCGCCGCATCGCTGGATCCGACGACATTTCCTCCCTCAAGGTGCTTGCCGATGTGGTCGAGCCGGTCAAAGATTACAGTCGCGAAGAACTAGCGCCGGCTCCGGCTACCAGCGCGTCGCCGCTGAATCGCGTAGTCGATGCGGCGCGGCCGGAGAGTTCTACGGCGAGGCAATTTGCCATCTCGGTGGATGCACTGGTTTCAGGCAGTTCCCGGCCGGGAACCGAAGCCGAGGTCAGAAGCTTGCTGAATCGATGGCGTGACAATCAGACGGAGCTTCAGCCTCTGATTGAAAAATCTTTGCTGCTCAAGGAAGTTGCTCCGGTCTCACAGAACCTGTCGGCTCTAGGCGCGGCGGGCCTGGCTGCTTTGGACTACCTCGATCGCGGCGAACATGCGCCGGCGGACTGGGTCACCCAGCAACTCGCATTAGTCGAGCAGGCGAAAAAGCCGCAAGGCCAACTGCTGCTGGTGATAGTCCCGTCGGTCGAAAAACTGATTCGGGCCAGCGCCGGCACGGCGGCATCTTCGACGTCCTCATCCTCACTGTCATCGTCATCGCCATCCTCACCCTCATTGCCCGCGCAATAGGCGCGGAGTAGGCTTGAGGTGATTTGCGATACGAGGTCAGTGCAATGGAATCCGGAAAGACGGGAAGTCAAATCGCAGTTGTAGCAAGCAATCATTTCACCGCACAGCCGGAATCCTGGCCGGCCCTGCCGCTCGACGCCTGGCAGGACACGCGTGACACGCTGCATATGTGGACCCAGATCGTAGGCAAAGTCCGCCTGGCGCTCAGTCCGCTGATCAATCATTGGTGGGAAGTACCGCTCTACGTCAATGCCCGAGGCCTCACCACTTCTGCGATTCCCTACAGTCGCGGCATCTTCGAAGTCGAGTTCGATTTTCTCGATCACAATCTACTCATCAAGACCAGCGAAGGATCGGGCAAAATCATCCCTCTGGCGCCGCGTTCGGTGGCCGATTTTTACAAACAATTCATGGCGGCGCTGCAATCGCTGGGAATCGAAGTGAAGATCTGGCGCATGCCGGTCGAAATTCCCAATCCGATTGCGTTTGATCGGGACACGCAGCACTCATCCTATGACCGCGAATATGTAACCCGCTTCTGGCGCATCCTGTTGCTGGTGAATACCATCTTCGAAGAATTCCGCGCCGGATTCATCGGCAAAAACAGCCCCGTGCATTTCTTCTGGGGCAGTTTCGACCTGGCGGTTACGCGCTTTTCCGGACGGCGCGCCCCGCCGCGTGAGGGAGCAGACTCCGTCACCCGGGAGGCCTATTCCCACGAGGTAATCAGCGCTGGATTTTGGCCGGGAGGCGGCGATATGAAGGGAGCGGCCTTCTACGCATACGCCGCCCCGGAGCCCGCAGGCTACGCCCAGGCGGCAGTCCGGCCCAGCAAGGCGTTCTACCATCCGCAGATGAAAGAGTTCTTCCTGATGTACGACGACGTTCGGCTGGATTCTTCACCTCGAAAAGCACTTCTGGAATTTCTCCAAAGCAGCTATGACGCCGCAGCCAACCTGGCCAAGTGGGACCGCGCAGAACTGGAGCGAAGCGCGTAGTCAAGTTCTCGAGCGAGCCGAGACTCTTCGACGAGTTAAGTTCTCGAAATGAGACGACACACAGGCCCGAACCCCTTGCTGCGCAAGGGATTGGCGCGGGTCCATTTCACCCGATAGCGACTGTTCAGGGCGTCCGTTCGTCCCACAGCTACCTCCGCTTGGCCTTCCGTTACCTGTCCAAGGTTACTTCCGGACCCTATCATCAGATGTCTTAAACACTATGGCGAGTCCAACTCTCAGTCCCAAGACCAGTGACACGGTCCAGGCGCTGGTGCAACTTCTCCGTTCCCGCTCTTCGGAGGAGATTCGGCAGCGCATGTACGACAATCCGCCTGGAAGTCCGTGGTGGGCGGCCTGCAAGACCGAACTGGATCTGCGCAATAGCGAACGCTCGGCGACTGCTCTGGTCGATACTTCCCGTGTTCTGGACAAAATGCGCAGCGCCACCGACCATCTCGACGAGCTGACCGACAAGCTGCTGCAAGCCACCACCGAAATGTCGCAAATCGTAAAATCGGTCCGCGAATCGGGCCGCAGAATGGAGATCGCGACCTACGTGATCGTCGGCCTGACCATCGTTCAACTGTTCTACATAGCCTTCCAGTTTTCCGCCAAGCACTAGCAAAAATGTAGGCGCGAGCGTCCCGCTCGTGCAGGATCAGCTCGGTATCGGCTTCCACCGGCCTCTACTTCGGGCGTCATCCTGAGGGACTTCAGTCCCGAAGGATCTTGCGCGGATCGCCAAATCGCCGGCCCACATTCTTTGCCCCACCCCGCCGCCTCGACTACCATGTCCCCGTGACCAAATACATCGGCGCAATCGACCAGGGCACAACCAGCACGCGCTTCAGCGTATTTGACGCAGCCGGAAAAATTGTCGCTTCGGCGCAGAAAGAGCACGAGCAGATTTATCCCCAGCCGGGATGGGTTGAGCACAGTCCTGACGAGATCTGGCAGGCCACGCAGGATGTCATGGCTCAGGCTTTGCGCCAGGGCAACATTCCGCGCCGCCGACCTTGCCGCCATCGGCATCACCAACCAGCGTGAGACCACCGTCCTGTGGAACCGGAAAACCGGCCAGCCCGTGGCCAATGCGCTGGTCTGGCAGGACACCCGGGTTGACGACTACGTCGCCGAACTTTCCCGTGACGGCGGCGCTGACCGCTTCCGCGCAAAGACCGGCCTCCCCCTCAGCACTTACTTCAGCAGCCTGAAAATTCGCTGGCTGCTCGATCATGTTGCCGGGGCCCGCGAAGCAAGCCGAAGCCGGTGAAGTAGTTTTCGGCAACATCGATTCCTTTTTGACCTGGCACCTCACCGGCGGCCCCGATGGCGGACTTCACATCACCGACGTCACCAACGCCAGCCGAACCCAACTCATGGATCTCGACACGCTCTCCTGGGACCGGGAGTTATTGGACGTCTTCGGGATTCCCGCGGCCATGTTGCCGCGCATCTGCTCCAGCGCCGAAGCCTATGGCACGGCGAAACAAAGCGCGGTGAAGGGCGTTCCGATCGCCGGCATTCTGGGCGACCAGCAGGCCGCGCTGGTCGGCCAAACATGCTTTAAATCCGGCGAAGCCAAAAACACTTACGGCACCGGCTGTTTCCTGCTGATGAATACCGGAGAACGCGCCGTCCGCTCCACCTGCGGACTGCTGACCACCGTCGCCTACAAATTCGGGAAACAGCCGGCGCAGTATGCGCTCGAAGGCAGCATCGCGATCACTGGCGCGC
Organism: Terriglobia bacterium; assembly: GCA_963812465.1. Taxonomy (GTDB): domain Bacteria; phylum Acidobacteriota; class Terriglobia; order Terriglobales; family Acidobacteriaceae; genus JAIQFF01. Next base: position 104,069 of record CAWEVE010000001.1, on the reverse strand, counting down.
TGGTGCAATGGATGCGCGACAATCTGGGCCTGATCAAGTCCAGTCCCGAGATCGAAACTCTGGCGCGCACAGTAGAAGACAACGGCGGGGTTTATTTCGTCCCGGCATTCTCCGGACTCTACGCGCCCTACTGGAAGCACGACGCCCGCGGCGTTATCGCCGGCCTCACCCGCTACGTCAACAAAGGACACATCGCGCGAGCCGTGCTGGAAGCCACCGCCTTCCAGACTCGTGAAGTGGTCGAAGCCATGGAGCAGGATTCCGGCATTGCGTTGGACGTCCTGCGCGTGGATGGCGGCATGGTGGACAATGCGCTGCTCATGCAATTCCAGGCCGACATCCTGAACCGCATGGTGGTCAAGCCCGTGATCAAAGAAACGACTTCTCTGGGCGCGGCCTACGCCGCCGGTCTGGCCGTCGGTTTCTATCAAAAGCACGGATGACCTGCGCGCGAGATGGTCCGCAGGACAAAACCTGGAAGCCCCAGCTTCGAGGAAGCCGAAAGCGGGCGGAAATGTATCGCTTGTGGAAGAAGGCGGTGACGCGGTCGTTTGACTGGACTGAGTAGGGTTTGCGACTCACCAGATGGTGCGCAGGGCTTTCGATCGGCGGATCTCTTCGTCTGCCGTGACCAGAGAGATGCCCTCCACCATCGCCGTAGCTCCGATAACTGCGATCGGCCGGATCTTTCGGGTAACGGCTGGGCAGTGCCCATGGCCCGTACGCACACTCGGCCCGTGATCGGCAGCACGACAAAATGCGCCTCAACTTCTGACAGAAAAGTTTCCAGGCTGGAGTTCAGCTTGATCCGGCGTTTGCTCTCGATCTGAGCGATCTCAAGCAGGGAAATATCGGATATCGCCATCCCCTGGCCATTCGTGCCGGGTTTCCTCGATCGCTGCTCTGGCTTTCTTTGAGATGTTGTCCGGTTCCAGAGCCAGCCAGATCACCACATGGGTGTCCACCAGAATCATCGGAGATTGCTCATCGAAGCCTGCCCCACTCTTCCGGGGACAACGCCGGGGAAACGACGTCGCCGGTGATCTGAACCTTTACCGCTGAAGAACCCGAAAATCTCATCCACGCGGGTATCGACCGGCACGAGTTTCGCCACTGGCCGGCCGTGTTTGGTGATTACGATGGTTTCCCGCTTTGTCTTGACCTCGTCCATGATCGAAGACATTTCGTTTTGAATATACCGGCGGGTATTGTCTTCATATTTTCCGGACTCCTTGCAACCATGGTCATTATATCCATGGTCATAACCTGTGATCCACCAACCGGACACTGAAACTGGATTGACAATAAGGGCTTGAACCACTAAGGACACGAAGGTTACACGAAGGAATTCCACGTAATGCCTCATTCCTTCGTGTACACTTCGTGTCCTTGGTGGTAATGCTGTGTCAACGGCTAACTCTCCTCGCCCACCTTCAACACCGCCAGAAACGCTTCCTGCGGAATATCCACGCGCCCGATGCGCTTCATGCGCCGCTTGCCTTCTTTTTGCTTTTCCAGCAGCTTGCGTTTGCGCGAAATATCGCCGCCGTAGCACTTCGCGATGACGTTCTTGCGTATGGCCGAGACGGTTTCGCGAGCAATGATCTTTGCCCAATCGACGCCTGGATCGCGACTTCAAACATCTGCCGGGGAATCAGTTCCCTCATTTTGGAAACCAGCAACTTGCCGCGCTCGTAGGCGAAATCGCGATGCACGATGATGGAAAGCGCATCCACCGGCTCGCCCGCCACCAGGATGTCGAGTTTCACCATCGGCGACTCCCAGTAATCCGCCAGGTGATAGTCCAGCGAAGCGTAGCCGCGGGACACCGACTTCAGCCGGTCATAAAAATCGAGCACGATCTCGTTCAGCGGCAGCTCGTAGTGCAGCATCACGCGCGATGAACTGACATACTCAAACGTCTTCTGCTTGCCGCGCTTGTCCTCCACCAGCTTCAGGATTCCGCCGACATATTCTTCATTGGTGAGAATGGTGGCCAGAATCACCGGCTCCTCGACTTTATCAATCTCGCTCGGGTCGGGCCAGCGCGAGGGATTGTCCACTTCGATCAATGTGCCGTCTGTCTTGGTGATTTTGTAGCGCACGCCGGGCGCGGTCGTGATCAGCTCCAGGTTGAACTCGCGCTCCAGCCGCTCCTGGATAATCTCCATGTGCAGAAGGCCCAGAAAGCCGCAACGGAAGCCGAAACCCAGCGCCACGGAACTTTCGGGCTCGAAGAAAAATGAAGAGTCATTGAGCCGCAATTTTTCCAGCGCCTCGCGCAACTGGGTGTGCTCGTGCGCGTCCACGGTATAGAGGCCGGCAAAAACCATGGGCTTGATTTCTTCAAAGCCGGGCAGGGGCTCGATCGCGGGATTGGCCTCATCGGTGATGGTGTCGCCGATCTTGGTGTCGGCCACGGTCTTGCTGTTGGCCATCAGGAATCCGACTTCGCCGGCCCGCAGTTCATCCACCTCGACCGGCTTGGGCGTCAGAACGCCGAGTGTTTCGACCTCCAGCACGCGCCCATTCCACATCAGGCGGATTTTTTGTCCCTTGCGGATGGTTCCCTCGAAGACGCGAGTCAGCACGATCACGCCGCGGTAGGGATCGAACCAGGAGTCGAAGATCAGCGCCTGCAGCCGGTTCTCCGGATTCCCCTTGGGAGGCGGAACGCGCTTGACGATGGCCTCCAGAACGTCGGGCACGCCCAGGCCGGTCTTGGCGCTGATCAGCACCGCATCGGAAGCGTCCAGGCCGACCGCGCCCTCGATCATCTCCTTGGTGCGCTCCACATCGGCGCTGGGCAGGTCGATCTTGTTGATGACGGGAATAATTTCCAGGCGGTTGTTGATGGCGAGATAGGCGTTGGCCAGCGTCTGCGCTTCCACGCCCTGCGAGGCGTCGACCACCAGCAGCGCGCCTTCGCAGGAAGCCAGCGAGCGCGAAACTTCGTAGGAAAAATCCACGTGGCCGGGCGTGTCGATCAGGTTGAGCTGGTAGAGTCTGGCCATCCTGCGCGGTGTACATCATGCGCACGGCGTGGGCCTTGATGGTGATGCCGCGCTCGCGCTCCAGGTCCATGGAGTCGAGCACCTGCGCCTGCATTTCGCGCGCGGTCAGCGAGCCGGTCAGCTCCAGCAGGCGGTCCGCCAGCGTGGATTTGCCGTGGTCGATGTGGGCAATGATCGCAAAATTGCGGATAAAAGCGCGGTCCATAGCTGCGGAGGTCAATGTTTGATTCTAACAGGGGGCAGACGGCGGGCGTCGGTCGCCAGACTCGGCATCGTGAGGAGCTGAGGCCGTCGCGCCTCAAGTACAATCCAGCGCTGAGGGCCCTGAACCGACAATGCTCGTGCTCGCCTCCGCCTCGCCGCGCCGCCAGGAATTATTGCGCAACGCAGGTATTCCATTCACCGTCTTCGCCACCAATATTCCCGAAGAACCGCAATCCGGAGAAAGCGGACGCGATTGCGCCGAACGCCTGGCTCGGGAAAAAGCGCGGGCAGCCCTCCGTCAGCAGCCCGGAAAACTTGTGCTGGCCGCCGACACGGTCGTCATCGTGAACGGCGAAATCCTCGGCAAACCCCGGGACGAAACGGATGCCGCGCGCATGCTCCACCTTCTTTCCGGCAAAACCCATCAAGTCACCACCGGCGTCTGCCTCGCGGGCCCGCTGAGAACCGGGAACGAAAAACTGAAAACTGAATTCGAAGACACCGTTCCGAAACCACGCTGGTGACCATGACCGCGCTTAGCGATGAAGATATTCGTTCCTACATCAGAAGCGGCGAACCCATGGACAAAGCCGGCGCTTATGCCATTCAGGGCATCGCCTCGCGCTGGATTCCGCGCATCGAAGGAGATTATTTCAACGTGGTGGGATTGCCGGTGGCGCTGGTGTACCGGATGCTAAAGCTGCATAAATCAGGTATCGAGTGACCTGTGCCAGAACATTTCCCGAGAAGCGGCAGGAGGCTGTCGATTAAGCCTTCTTATCTGGATCCTGCTCGCCATCTTTCAGGCCGGCTTTGAAGTTCTTGATGCCCTCGCCCAGGCCTTTGCCCAGATCGGCCAGCTTGCTCGGCCCAAAAATGAGCAGCGCAATGGCCAAAATGATCAGAATCTCCGGCAAGCCTAATTTTCCAGGCATGGAAAGCCTCCCCGTGGGTTCGCCAGGCGCGCTGCAGAGCGCATACGAGGCAGTTGAACACCTGTGGAAATTCTAGGCTTCCGGTGCAAGGAGTCAAAGTTGTGACGGTTGACCAGTATCCGTCGCCAACGTGTCAGACGGAACTTTTGTCCGAAGGCTTGACGCGCACCCCAGCAGCCGTGGTGCTCCGCTCGCGCGAGACGCTCGCAACTCACATGGCCTGACCGAGTGGAGGACGTTCACGCCCGCTACCGATGAATTGCCCGCAGCCGCTACACTGATTCGATCAGTTCCGCCAGCAGCGCTGCCCGGCGGGGCAGTTCGGAAATCTACGGACTCATGCGTGGCATGGGCGCCCTCCCCGACGCCGCCCAAGCCGTCGAGTGTAGGAATTCCCAGGTTCGCGGTGAAATTTCCGTCAGAGCCACCGCCCACCGATGCCTCTTCCAGTTTCCAGCCCAGCTGTTTTGCAATCTCCGAGGCTTGCCGGTAAAGCGCCGCTACGCCGGCGGTCCGCTCCATCGGCGGACGGTTTATGCCGCCCTTGATCTCCAGCTTGCATTTGCGATTGAAAGGCCGGAGCGCCCGCAGTTGGCGATCGATTCCCGCGCGCATCCTTCATGCGCGCCACGCGCACGTCGAGCGAAGCCGTCGCCTGCGCCGGAATCACGTTCGTGCGAGTCCCTCCGGAGATCAGCCCGACATTCAAGGTGAGGCCGCGCTTTACATCGACCAGCTTGGAGATTGCCGTGATTTGCCTTGCCAGCTCCACGATCGCGCTCTCGCCCTTATCAAAATCGAGGCCGGAGTGCGCCGCTTTCCCCATAACCTTGATGGTGTATTCGCCGACACCTTTGCGCGCGGTCTTGACCGCGCCCTTCAGTCCGTAAGAAGGCTCCAGCACCAGCACCGCCGCGGATCTCCTGGCCAGGCTTTCGGTAATGGGGCGCGAGGACTCGCTCCCTACTTCTTCGTCGGAAACCAGCAGCACCGTGACCGGGCGCGGCAAGCTGTCATTGTGCCAGGTGCGGAGCCCGTCAAGGGCATGCAGCATCAGGGCGATGCCCGACTTCATGTCGAGCGCGCCCGGGCCCCAGAGCCGCCCGTCATCGACGCGACAAGGCATGCGCGGCCAGCGTGCCCAACGGATAGACAGTGTCGATATGTCCTAACAGGAGAACTGGCTTGCCGCTGCGCTCGGTGGCGAAGTCCACTTGCAGGTGGTCGCCGAAATCCTGCGTGCGATGAAACTTTGCGTGGCCCGCCAAGCCCTTCGAAGCGTCCCGCCAAGAGCGCGCCCAGCCGGTCGACGGCCGGCTTGTTGTCGCTGGGCGATTCGATTTCCACCAACTGCCGAATGGTTTCGGTGATGGCATCCTTGCGGTCAAGGAAGAAACGCAAACGGTTGGCGCTCTCCGCGGGAACGGCTTTCGTGGCCGGTGCTTTGACCTGGGCTATTTTCACCTGCGGCTTTTTTCTTCTGGGCTCTCTTCATCACTTCCTTTGTACCTCATCCTGTCATCTCTCGCTCTGCCGCGGCCGAGTCGCGGTACAGTATAATCTTCGCTCCTGGCGTCCCAAGCCCGGCGAGAGAAAATGACCGACACCGCTCACCCTGCAGACCGCGGCCCCAGCGGCGGAAAAGACCACGCTGGACATCGTTGACATCTTCCGCATCCTGCCTCACCGTTTTCCCTTTCTGCTGATCGATCGCGTGCTGGAAATCGAGCGCAAGCAGCGGATCGTGGCCATCAAGAATGTCACCATCAATGAGCCGTTTTTTGCCGGACACTTTCCCAATCTGCCGATCATGCCGGGAGTGCTGATTGTCGAAGCCATCGCCCAGGCGGGCGGCGCATTGCTGCTCACCGAAGTCGAGGACCGGAGCGACAAACTCATCATGTTCACCGGCATTGAACGGGCCAGATTCCGCCGCCCGGTGGTTCCCGGAGATCAGCTCCGCATCGAAGTTACGCTGAAGGGCTGGCGGCCCAGATTGCACATGATCGCCGCCCGCATGGAAGGGATAGTCACTGTCGGCAGCAAGCGCGTGGCCGAAGCCACCGTGAGTTGCCAGTTGGTGGATAGCGTACGTGGGCGGGGCGCGGCGGTGGAGGACTCAGAGTCGTAAGCTTAACTGCCAGTAACAAGACCAGCGCGGCCGGAAAACAATCTCGCGCGATGATTTCATGACGCAATCTTCCGCAAACATCCATCCCACCGCGATTGTCGATGCCGAACGCCAGAATTCATCCCTCATGCAAGATCGGCCCTTATTGTGTGATTGGGCCGGAGGTTGAACTGGGCGAGGGCTGCCGTCTGGTTTCCCATGTCACCATCGAAGGACCAACCAAAATTGGCGCCGACAACGGCTTCTTCCCCTTCTGCTCAATCGGCATGGCGCCGCAGGATCTGACCTACGCGGGCGAACCCACGCGGCTTGAAATCGGCGACCACAACCAGATTCGCGAGTTCGTCACCATCAACCGCGGCACCGTCAAGGGCGGCGGGATCACCCGCGTGGGCAACCATACGCTGGTCATGGCCTACACTCACGTCGCGCACGACTGCGACATCGGCGACCATGTGATTCTGGCCAACGCCGCGACCCTGGGAGGCCACATCACCGTGGGAGAATGGGCGGTGGTGGGGGCGCTTTGCCCGGTCCATCACTTTGTTCGCATCGGAGCCCACTCTTTCATCGGCGGCGGCACGACCATCACCCGCGACGTGCTTCCGTTTTCGAAAACCGCCGCCGCCCGAGATACCCATGCCTATGGGCTGAACGCTGTGGGCCTGGAACGGCGTGGCTTCAGCAAAGAACGCATCCGCAAAATTCACCACGCCTATAAGCTTCTGCTGGCCTCCAAGCTCAACACTTCGCAGGCGCTGGAGCGACTGAAGGCAGAGCCGGACCGCGGAGAAGACGTGGACATACTGATAAACTTCATCGAAGCTTCGGAACGTGGCGTCATCAAGTAAGCTGACGCGTGGACTAGCGTTTAGCAGATCGGCCAGAGCCCGGGACATAACTTCTCGTCGTGGAGGGCGTATGGGATTGTCCACTCGTCGAGCACGTCGATCGCAGGGTCCTTTTCCAGTTGCGCCCGGACCATGGCGCTCACCAGTTTCTCGACATTGCCCTGAGCTTCGGATTTGCGTTCAGTGAACTCATTTAATCCGACTTTGTTGGCTTCGAGACCCGAATTGATCCGCTGCTTTGAAACTGTTTTCACACTGGATGGAGAACTTGAAGCGATGCCGGGCCGCCGACCGCACCGCCGCACCCCAAAGAAATCCTGACGGGTGCTGGACGATAGTCGGCTCTTCAGGCATGAAAATTTCGGCGACGAAAAAAGATTCCCGGTTCAAGGATTGTGCTACGTGACGCAAATCATAAGCAAGCGTTCTGCCGGTCACTTTCCAGTTCATAACCGTTCAGGGAGAAGCCGCTGACCATGGCGGAACGGATCGGTCTGATCGCCGGGAACGGCAGTTTCCCTTTGCTGGTGCTGGATGCGGCCCGGGCCCAGGGTTTCGACGTCATTGTGGCTGCCATCAAGGAAGAGGCTCTTCCCGGAAATTGAGGCGCACGGCGCCGACTGCAGTGCATTGGCTTTCCCTGGGTGAACTGTCCAGGCTGATCGAGACCTTCCAACGCGAAGGCGTGCGGCGCGCCGTCATGGCCGGGCAGGTGAAGCACAAGCAGATTTTCTCCAGCATCCGGCCCGACTGGAGGCTGGCCAAGTTGCTGCTTTCGCTTGGCACCCGCAACACCGACTCTCTGCTGGGCGCGGTCGCCAAAACTCTGGCCGATGAGGGCATCACGCTGGAAAATTCAACGGCGTTTCTCGAGCCCCTGCTGGCCAAGGCAGGCGTGCTGACCAAGCGCGAGCCAACGCCGCAAGAGAAAAAGAACATCGACTACGGACGCACCGTCGCCCGTCACCTGGCGCAGTACGACATTGGGCAGACTGTGGTAGTCGCGGAATCTGCCTGCGTGGCGGTAGAAGCCATGGAGGGCACCGACGCCACCATCGAGCGAGCCGGGCAGATCATGCGCTCCCTGGCCGGCGACGCCTCCACGCTGAGCCGTGAACTCACCGTGGTCAAGATCGCCAAACCGAATCAGGACATGCGCTTCGACGTGCCCGTGATCGGAGTGAAAACGATTGAAGTGATGCGCCAGGCCGGAGCCACTTGCCTGGCGCTCGATGCGGGAAAATGCCTGCTGCTGGATGGAAAAGCGGTGATCATCGGCTGCCGATTCCGCTAACATCACGATCGTTGCCGACTAGACCGTCTTCCGGAGAACGCCATGACTGAAACTGTCCGCCTCGCCGACCAAATTCGCCGCGCCTTCGAAGGCACCGCCTGGCACGGCGATTCCGTGCTCGAACTGCTGGCCGGGGTGAATGCCAAAACTGCGGCCGCCAAGCCGATCAAGAACGCGCACAGCATCTGGGAGCTTCTGCTGCACATCGCCGCCTGGGACGACGCTGTCCGCCGCCGCATCGGCGGCGAGGCCGTAGACCTGAGCGACGAGCAGAATTTCCCGCCGGTGAAGGATGTCAGCGAAGCCGCCTGGCGCCAGGCCGTTGAGTCCGTGAAGCAAACTCACAACGAACTGATCAAAGCGGTCGCCGCCTTTCCCGACCCCGCCTGCAAGATCAGGTTCCAGGCAAAACCGAGAACTACTACAACTTCTTCTACCTGTTCAGCGGCATTGTGCAGCACGAGCTCTACCACGCCGGCCAGATCTGCATTGCTGAAAAAGTTCCAATGAACCCGGCGACTGACAAGTTCATCAACGTCGCCGTGGTCGGAGCGGGCGCCTTCGGGCGCAATCACGCCCGCATCTATCACCAACTGGCGCAGCAGGGCGAAGCCGGTCCGGCTGCTCGGAGTCGTCGACCCTGATGTCGACGCGGGCCGACGCCGTTGCCCGGGAATTCGGCTGCCGCGCCTTCGGCTCCGTCGAACAGCTCATCACCACGCATAGCGAAATCCAGGCCGCCTCGGTAGCCGTGCCCACAGTCCGTCATCTGGAGACTGCCACGAGCTCTGATGGAAGCCGGGGTTGACGTTCTGGTCGAAAAGCCGCTGGCCTCTTCATCTGGCGGAAGCAGATGAACTGGTCCGCCTGGCAAAGAGCCTGGGCCGTGTCGGCCAGGTCGGTCACCTGGAAAGATTCAATCCGGCGGTTCGCGCCACCGCCGCGCTCATCACCAAGCCCATGTTTTTCGAGGTGCACCGGCTCAGCATATTTACTCCGCGCTCGCTCGACGTGGACGTCGTTCTCGACCTGATGATTCACGATCTCGATGTCGTGCTCTCGTTCGTGAATTCGCCGGTCAAGGAAATCCGCGCCGTGGGTCTCCCGATTCTTTCCGGCAAGACCGATATCGCCAATGTGCGCCTGGAATTCGAGTCGGGATGCGTGGCCAATTTCACCGCCAGCCGGGTTTCCACCGAACGGGTGCGCAAGCTTCGCTTCTTTCAGCCGCGGCAATATGTGTCTCTGGACTACAGCCGCCAGGATGTTCTGGTGTTCAGCGTCGGCGAAGCCGGTGAGGCAGCCGGAACTCCCTCGGTCAATCCGCAGATCAAAGTTGCCAAGCCGCACGATCGTGGCGGAAGAACCTCTGCGGGCCGAGCTCAGATCATTTCTGGAATCGGTGCGGACGCGTTCCAGACCGCTGGTCTCATTTGAAGACGGCCGCCGCGCCCTGGCCGTCGCGCTCGATATCGTGGACACCATCCGCGAACACGGCAAGAAAGTTCAACTGGACCGCATGCACCGCTGAGTTCGAGCGTGAAAACCCGCGTAAGTGCTTGCAAGTGAATGCCTCGGCAGGCTTCTGCTTTTACACTTCTTGACAATCGATCGTCGGGGTTCGCAGTATTCTTTATTGACCAGTCAGGTACAAACTTAAGTGCCTGCACACTCTGCTTTTTCGCAGATATTTGCGAAAGATGCGAAAATAGAAAGTGCTCCGGAATTTCAGTGTTGATTCCGGAAAACAAACCCTATATTCCAGCAACTCAGGGTCGGTCAGTCGTGTCTAACGCAATAAGCCAGCAGGTCGATGCCAGCCACTGAAATCCCGCCGCGAAACCCCGCTCCTGTTGCGCCATCGCCCACGCCCCCCGGGCAGCGATCTCTACGACGCAGGCAGTTGGGAATCCGCCTACACGGAGATGCACGATGTTCCCGCCCTGCTGATCCAGTTGCAGGACGATCTTTCGCGCTCGCGGCAGCGCGAAGCCTTCTGGATTTCGGTGGTGGTGCACCTGGCCATCGTCATTCTGGCGGTCAACTCCACCAGGTTCGAAAACCTGCTCGCATCGGCGTTCGGTCGTCATGGTGAGTCCGGAAGACCTGATGCGCCAGAAAGAGCTTACTTATCTCGAGCTTCCGCCGGACGAGCAGAAGGTCAGCCAGCGGCCGAAGTCCAACATTATTTCGGACAAGGATCGGGTGGCGCAATCGAAAGCGCCGCAGTTGGATCGCAAGGAACTGAAGAAGATTCTGGATAGCGCCCGCCCCGGACGGCCCGGACCGAGCGGCGCTCCAGCGCCCTCGCAGCAACCGGCCGCGCCCGCTCCCGCAGCCGCCGACCAGAATCCTCCGGCACAGCAGGAAGCGCCACCGCCGCAGCCAGACCGCGCGTCTGCAGACTCCGACGGCGGCGACTCCCAAGGCCACCTTCAACACCGGCGCCATGTCGGCGGGATCGGCGATCGAACAGGCGGCTCGGGCCGCCATGTCGAATCGTGGCGGATACGGCGGGGATAACGGCGACTACGGTCTGGGCCAGGGCAAGCAAGCCGGGGAGGCGATCGGGCCGCTCGATGTGCTGAGCGACACCATGGGCGTGGACTTCGGTCCCTACCTTGCCCGGGTGCTGCACGATGTGCGCGAGAACTGGTATCGCATCATCCCCGAGTCGGCCCGGGCGCCGCTCATGAAAAAAGGGAAAGTTTCGATTGAGTTTGCCATCCTGAAAGACGGCCAGGTCGCGGGCTTGCAGATCGTCGGCAGCTTCAGGCGACGTCGCGCTGGATCGCGCCGCCTATGGCGGAATCACCGCTTCCAAACCTTTTCCACCGCTGCCCACCGAGTTCGGCGGACAATATCTGGCGCTGCGCTTCCACTTCTTCTACAACCCGGACAAATCGGATCTGCAGTAAGTAGTCGCTGCTCGTCTCACCACACCCGGCAGCGATTCTCCCTCACCATTGCCGAACCGGCCTTGCAATGAAAGGCCTGCTGAAATTCCGGCGTGTTGGAAACTACCCCGTTGGCTCGATATTTGTCCGGGGAGTGCGGGTCGATGGTGGCGTACATGCGCTTGGTTTCGTCGCGGGTGTTGGAGCACCAGCTCTGTCCGTAGCCGATGAAGAAGCGCTGTTCCGGAGTGAAGCCGTCGATCGAATCCAGCTTCTTGCCGCGAGTTTCATCCTGCCAGGCCATGTAAGCCAGCATCAGGCCGCCCAGGTCGGCGACGTTCTCGCCCAGGGTGAGCTGGCCGTTGATCTTGATGTCATCCACGGCGACATATTGCGAATACTGGTCGGAGACGCAACTGGCGCGCTGCTCGAATTGTTTTCCGTCCTCCGGGGTCCACCAGTCGCGCAGATTGCCTTGCGCGTCGAATTGCCGGCCTTCGTCGTCGAAGCCGTGAGTGAGTTCGTGGCCAATGGTGGCGCCCATATCGCCATAGTTCGGGGCATCGTCCGCCTCGGGATCGAAAAACGGCGGCTGCAGAATGCCAGCCGGAAAATTGATGTCGTTGATCTGCGGATTGTAGTAGGCATTCACCGTGGGCGGCGTCATACCCCATTCGCCGCGGTCCACCGGCTTGCCGATCTTGGCCAGTTGCCGGTGAAACTCAAATGTGCGGGCACGCAGCACGTTGCCCATTGCGTCGTCGCGCGAAATGGTCAGCGCGCTGTAGTCGCGCCACTTGTCGGGATAGCCGATCTTGTTGGCTACGGCATGTAGTTTTTCCAACGCTTGCTGCTTGGTCTCCGGAGACATCCAGGTGAGACTCTGGATGTCGTGCTCCATGGCCAGCTCGATTTCCTTCACCATCTTCTGGGCTCGCTGCTTGGCCTCCGGAGGAAACGCGCGCTTCACGTAAGCCTGTCCCAGTGCCTCGCCCAGATGGTTGTCGGTGTAGCTTACGCAACGCTTCCAGCGCGGCTCGAGTTCCTGCGCTCCCGACAAGGTCTTGCCGAAGAAATCGAAGTCGGCATTCACAAAGGCCGAGGAAAGGTAGGGCGCACCGGCGTGCACCAGATGCCAGCGCAAGTAAGCCTTCCAGCTTTCCAGATCTTCTTTCTGAAGCTCCGCCTTCATGGCCTTGAAGAATTCCGGCGCGGCCACATTCAACGTGCTCAGCCCCGGCTGACCGGTCTCCGAGAAATATTGCTTCCAATCGAAGGACGGGCTGAGCGCCTCCAGTTGCTCGCGCGTCATCTTGTGATAAAGCAGCTTGGGATCGCGACGCTCCACCTGGGTGAGCGATCCGTTGGCCAGCGCGGTCTCGATGCGCATCACTGTTTGCGCCTCGGTGGCGGCGACGGCTCGGCGAATCGCCCAGCAATTCGAACATCTTCTGCACGTGAGCCAGATAGGCCTGACGAAGTTCCACTGATTTCGGATCGGTCTTAACGTAGTAGTCGCGATCCGGAAGCCCGAGCCCGTCCTGATCAACTTCAGCGATCACCTGCGTGGAGTCCTTGTAGTCCTGGTCGGAGCTGAAGTCGAACAAGGCGCCGGTGTTGACCATGCCGGCAGCGATTCGCGCAATGTCCCGTTTGGAATGCATTTTGCTGATTTGCTCCAGACTGGGCTTTCAGCGGAGATGTTCCGGCAGCTTCAATCGTCTTCTCATCCATGCAGGCGGTGTAGTAGTCGCCAATCTTCTGTTTGACCGGATCTTTGTCGGGCGCGGGCGCGGCCGCCTCTTCCAGAATTTCGCGCAGCAGCACCCGGTTATCGTCCGCCAGCTTGGAAGAGAGGCCCCAACTGGTCTTGTCGGGCGGAATGGGATTCTTCTTCAGCCAGCCGCCGCACGAGTAAGTAAAAAAGTCCGTGCAGGGATCGACGCCAGGGTCCATGGAATCGACGTCGAGGACGGAATGATACGAGGTTGAAGTGCTCTGTGAATACGCGATGGGTGCGGCAAGAATCGGCGCCAGAACGGCGAGTGCAAATGCAATTCGAAACATTGATCTCCTTCAGTCCTCAGCCGGGCAGACACACTCCTGCCTCGGTTTCAGACGGTGCTACGCAACTTTCGTGAGCAAGGTTCCCGTATGACGCCAGGCGCGGCCGCTACATGATCCGGATACGCCAAACGCACCAGCGTTCGCTCCGAGAATGGCACGTAAAGCAGCGCTGCCGCGGCCGCAAACGCCGCCCCGAATCCAATCTTGCCCGTCATCAGAAATGGAGCGATCGCCCACAACTGGTCCAGACACCAATATCATGGGGAACATCCGCTGGAACTTTTCGCCCAAGCTTCTGATGATCAAAGGCTACCGCCGACAACAGATAGCAGCGCAACGGGATGCCGACCCCGGCAGTGATCAGCACGGCGGCAAAGATAGCGAACGCTGCCCAGCCTGGCAAGAACGCTGCGGTTACACGGTCGATTTCCGGCAAGCGAAACAGCGCCGCTACGTAAAAAAACAGATACATCACCTGGATCAGGCCGAAAAGTCCGCGGGTCAGCCCGCGCCGAGGCAACGGGACGTCGAGATCGCGGTGAAGTGCGACGATCGGCGCGCGTGGCATTGTTGGTTTCTGCCGCAGGCGGAATCGGCTCCAGGGCCGGTGAGTTCGGATCTGTCCGTTCTACCGGCGCCAGGAAACGGTATCCTCGCCGCGCCAGGGTCTCCACGTAACGCGGGCTGGAGGCCGAATCCCCCAGCGCCTCCCGCAGCTTGTTCACCGCCGTGTTCAGGCTGTGGTCGAAATCCACGAAGGTGTCCGCCGGCCACAACTTCTGGCGAAGGTCCTCGCGGGTCACCACTTCTCCGGGACGTTCCAGGAAGTACGCCAGAACCTGAAAGGGCTGCTCCTGCAGACGCACCCGGACGCCATTTTTGCGCAGTTCCCCCGCAGAAAGGTCCGCGGTAAACACTCCAAAGCGTACGATTTTCCCGGCGGAACTGCTCTCTGGCATGGACACGGCAGCCCGAAGTTTAGCATTTGATGTAGGCGCGTAGAATGTCTCGACCCGTGCGCCTAGCAGTAGCTCGGAGTGTTCCTGGAGATTCTGGTACGCACGCCAAATCCCTGCGGGCTTTGCCACGCCAGCGCGAGCTGGACCTCGCGCCTACACTTCGCGGCGCTACAATACTGCGGTGCCTGCCGCCCACTCCGCACCGGACCATCCGTCCCCGGGACGGCAATCGACCTCCATCTTCGATATGAAACCGCCGGCATTTTGATCATCGGCGTGCTGATCCTGCTCTTCACTCTGCTGCGCTACTGGCATCACATTCCCTGGGGCGCCCGCTGACCGTGTCTTCAGAGCCCTTGCTGGCAGTGGTGCTCGGCCCGACGGCAAGCGGGAAGACCGCACTATCCCTGGCACTCGCGGAGCGCTTCCAGGGCGAGATCGTGAACTGCGACTCGGTGGCCATGTACCGGGAGTTCGAGATTGGCACGGCGAAGCCGACGCCCGCCGAGCGCGCCCGAGCCCCTCACCACCTGCTCGATTTTGTTGAGCCCACGGGCTACATCACGGCTGGCGACTACGCCCGCCAGGCTCGCGATGTGCTGCGGCAAATCAACTCTCGAGGAGCTTTGCCGATTGTGGTCGGCGGAACCGGACTCTATCTTCGCGCGCTTGCTGGAGGGCCTCTTCGCCGGTCCGCCCAGCGTCGGAGGAACTGCGCGAGCGTTTGCGCGAGCGTGCCGGAGAGAAGGGCCCGGCGCTATCTGCATCGGATTTTGAGCCGTCTTGACCCCGCCGCCGCAGTGAAAATTCATGCCAACGACATGCCCAAACTGGTGCGCGCCATCGAAGTCTGCCTGGCCTCGCGAACGAAAATGAGCGAAATGTGGAAGCAGGGTCGCGATCCGTTGCAGGGTTTTCGCATCGTTCGACTGGGACTTGATCCCGACCGCGATGCTCTGTACGAACGAATCAACCAGCGCGCCGCAGCGCATGTTTGAGAACGGCCTGGTGGAAGAAACCAGGATGCTGCTGGAGAAATACGGCGACGCCGCTCGTCCCCTGGCCGCTCTCGGCTACAAACAGGCGGTAGCGCTGATACGAGGCGAGACTCGACCGCAATACCGCGCTGCAAACCGCGCAACAGGCCCATCGAAATTATGCCAAGCGCCAGATGACCTGGTTCCGGCGGGAGCCGGATGTTATTTGGCTGACTGGTTTCGGAGATGACCCAGCGTACAGAATCAGGCGATTTCGGCGATCGCGAGCTTGCGTGAGCCCTGAGTAGCGCCGGCGTTGGCGCTCTCGAGATTCTGCTGACAGGTACTGGCGGGCGGGACGCCCGCCGGACAGCCGGCGAGACGCCGGCGCTACTCAACTCCGCAAAATCTCTTCCAGCGCCTTTCTCAAATCCGGATGTTGAAACTGATATCCGCTGGCGATCAGCTTGGCCGGTTCCACGCGCTGGCTGGCCAGAAACAGTTCGTCGCCCATCTCTCCAAAAACCAGGCGAACGGCAAAGGCGGGCATGGGGAAGAGCGCCGGACGCTTTAGCACCGAGGCCAGCGTCCGGGTGAACTCAGCATTCGTCACCGGATTCGGCGCAGACGGCGTTGACCGGGCCTTGCAGCGAGTCGTTGCTCAGCACATGCTGAATTGCGCCCACAACATCATGCGACCGCGACCCAGCTCCACCACTGGCGACCATTGCCCAGCCGGCCGCCCAGGCCCATGCGGAACGGAGGCAGCATTTTCGGCAAAGCGCCGCCCTCCGCGCTCATCACCACCCCGAAGCGCATTTGTGCGGTGCGAATTCCGGCCGCAGCCGCAGGCTGGGCGGCCGCCTCCCACTGGCGGCAGATTTCGGCGGCAAATCCCTCTCCTGACGGGCTGTCTTCCCGCAGGATCTCGTCGCCGCGATCGCCGTAGTAACCCACAGCAGAAGCCGAAATGAAAACCCGCGGGCGCTGCGCCGCCTTGGCTGCCGCTTCCGCCAGATGGCCCGTGCCCTGGATGCGGCTGTCGAGGATGCGCCGCTTCTTCGCCTCGGTCCAGCGGCCAACGATGGTTTCTCCCGGCCAGATGAATCACCGCGTCGAAGCCCGAAACCAAATCAGGCGATAGAGGACGGGACGGGTCCCACACGATCTGGTCTGTCGCCGGCGGCCGCGGCGCGAACCAGGCGCGTTACCGCGAATCCATCCGCTTTTAAAGATGGCAGAAGAGCCGCCCCGATCGGCCCTGAAGACCCGCTGACGAGAATGCGCGATTTCAGCTTCAACTCTAGCAGATCTGTGATGGCGCGTGCCCTCGCGGCGCGGCCTTGACCTCGGTTGCAGCCTTTGAGACGGATCGCCTTACAAGCCCGGGCGAGCGCGCCCGCGCCACGCGAGGCCCCACGCCACACAACCCACGCTATAATCGTGCATGGCGACCCTGCGCCAACAGTTCGCGACCAACGTCCTCACGGTGACCAAGTTCCGTGAGCTGATGCGCAGGATGCGGGCCAACCGGCCCAACGACGACCTGGAACTCATCCGCAAGGCCTACGAGTTTTCCCAGAAACACCATGCCGGCCAAAGCCGCGCCTCCGGCCAGCCCTATCTGGTTCATCCTCTGGAAGTGGCGCTGGTTCTGGCGGAAATGAAGATGGACCCGGTAGCCATCGCCGCCGGACTATTGCACGATTCCGTGGAAGACACCTCGGTGACGGTCGTCGATATCCGCAAGGAGTTCGGCGAGCAGGTGGCGCACATCGTCGAGGGCGTCACCAAGATCAGCGCCATCGATTTCGCCACCCGCGAAGAACAGCAGGCCGAAAACCTGCGCAAGATGATGCTGGCCATGGTGGACGACATCCGCGTCGTGCTCATCAAGCTGGCCGACCGTCTGCACAACATGCGTACCCTGGAGCATCTGCCGCCGGATCGCCAGCAGAAAATCGCCCGTGAGACCCTCGATATCTACGCGCCTATCGCACATCGCCTGGGCATGGGCAAAATCCGCGGAGAACTGGAAGACCTCGGGTTCCGCTACGTCGATCCCATCGGATATCAGCAAGTCCATGAGGCGGTCGAGGCGCGGCGCAAAGACGGGCGAAGCATTCCTGGCGAAAGTCGAGGCAGTATTCCGCGACAAGCTCAAAGAGGCGGGAATCACCGCGACCGTGGAAAGCCGCATCAAGCGCCTGTACAGCATCCACAAGAAACTGCAACGGCAAAAGATCGCAGTCGAACAGGTCTACGACCTCTACGCCATGCGCGTGATCACGCGATCGGTCCAGGACTGTTACGCGGTGCTGGGCATCATCCACAACTTGTGGCGGCCGGTGCCGGGCCGGATCAAAGACTTTATCGCCATGCCCCGGCCAAATTTTTACCAGTCGTTGCACACCTCGGTCATTTCGGAAGACGGCATGCCTTTCGAAGTGCAGATCCGCACCGAAGAAATGCACAAGATGGCCGAAGAAGGCATCGCCGCGCACTGGAAATACAAAGATGGTCCAGTCTCGGCGCAGGATGAGCAGCGGCTGGCCTGGCTGCGCCAGGTGGTGGAGTGGCAGCGCGACGTCTCCGATCCCAGCGAATTTCTTTCCACGCTGAAAATCGATCTCTATCCCGAAGAGGTTTACACCTTCACTCCCAAGGGCAAAGGTCGTGGTCTTGCCGCGCGATTCCTCTCCCATCGACTTCGCTTATTCGGTTCACACCGAAGTGGGCCACAGTTGTGTGGGCGCCAAAGTAAACGGGCGGATGGTTCCGCTGCGTTTCAAACTGCACAGCGGCGACATCGTCGAAATCCTCACCCAGACCGGACACAAGCCCAGTCGCGATTGGCTGGCCATCGCCAAATCATCCCGCGCCCGCAACAAGATCAAGCACTGGCTCAATGTCCATCAGCGCGAGCGCGCCATTGAGATTGGCCGGAAGCTGATCGAGAAAGAAGCGCGGAAGTATCGCGTGGCGCTGAAAGATATCAAGGACGAAGAGTTGCAGAAGATCGCGGCCGACTACGGCGTAGGACGGCCCGACGATCTCATGGCCGGAATCGGCTATGGAAAATTCTCCGCGCGGCAGATATTGGGACGCCTGGCTCCCTCGGCCAGCGAACCCCTGGCGGACGACGAGCCCGAGAAAACCAGCGGCCTGGCCAGCGTGGTGCGCCGCGTTTTCGGTGGCGACCAGAACAACAACGCCATCCGCGTCAAGGGACAGGGCGACCTGCTGGTCTATCGGGCACGCTGTTGTAACCCGATCCGCGGCGAATCCATCGTCGGCTACGTGACCCGCGGCAAAGGCGTCGCCGTCCACGCGCTCAATTGTCCCAACGTGATGAACCTGATGTACGAACCGGAGCGGCGAATCGACGTCGAGTGGTCCCAGGACGATGGCACGCCCAGCGCCTATCCCGTGAAACTCACCGTATTCTGCGACGACCGTTTCGGCATGTTGAAGCAGATCACCGCCGTCATCAGCGATACCAAAACCAACATCCGCAACATCGAAGCCCGCACCAATAACGGCCAGGCCAATGTCGACATCGTGCTCGACATCGCCGACTTGAAGCACCTGGAAAATATCGTCAATGGCGTACGCAAGATCCCCGGCGTGCACGACGTGCAAAGACTGCAGAAAATCTAGCCGGTCGCCGCAACTCAACTGAGAACAGACAACTTGAAACTGAACACTGGTTTTATATCTTCCGGCGATTTGCGATCTGTACACGTGGTCACCGCGAGTTTATCTCGATCTTGCGTCGCATCTGCGAGTTTGACTCCAGCCGCGCCGATCTGCGTTAATCTCTGACTGATTCTGGAGGCTCCATGCGCGACGTGATTGCGACCAAAGATGGACCGCAGGCGATTGGCCCTTATTCCCAGGCCATCCGCGCAGGCGGATTTGTGTTCGTCTCCGGCCAGGTGGCCATCGACCCGGCGAACCAGCAGGTAATCGGCGGAGACGTGGCCGCCCAGACCGATCGCGTGTCAAGAATCTTTCCGCAATCCTGACCGCCGCCGGCAGCAGCCTCCAGAAAGTGGTGCGCTCCACCGTGTTCCTGAAGAATATGGGCGACTTCACCGCCATGAACGAAGTCTACGGACGATATTTCAATGTCAGCCCCGCCCGCCCGATCCACGGTGGAAGTAGCCCGCCTGCCCAAGGATGTTCTGGTCGAGATCGACGTGATCGCGCTGGCGTAGACGCTCCGAGACACGACTGGTCCCCTCCATTTAGAATCTCTGGTCCCGCATTTCTCAAGAATCTCAGATCGGAATTAGGGAGACTCAGGTTGATTCCACGCTACACCCGTCCCGACATGGGCCGCATCTGGAGCGACGAGAATCGCTTCCGCACCTGGCTCGCGGTCGAAGTCGCCGCCACCGAAACTCTGGCCGAAGCCGGCATGGTGCCCCAGGACGCTGCCCGCGCCATTCGTGAACGCGCCGACTTCAACGTCAATCGAATCGCGGAAATCGAAGCCGAAGTTCGCCATGACGTGATCGCCTTCACCACTGCGGTCGCCGAGATCGTCGGCCCCCACGCCCGCTGGTTCCACTACGGCCTGACTTCGAACGATGTGGTCGATACCTCCCAGGCCCTGCTCATCCAGCAGGCTTCCGCGATCATCGCCGCCGATCTGGAAAAACTTTCCGCCGTGCTGGAGCGCCGCGCCTGGGAGTTCAAAGACACGCCCATGGTCGGCCGCACCCATGGCATTCACGCCGAACCCATCACCTTTGGTTTCAAGCTGGCCAACTGGTACTCCGAAACCCAGCGCAACATCGCGCGATTTCAGATCGCCGTGGAAGACATGCGGGTGGGAAAGTTCTCCGGCGCCGTGGGCACCTTCGCCCACCTCAGCCCCGAACTGGAAGAGAGCATGTGCGAGCGGCTGGGTTTGAAGGCGGCCGCCATTTCATCGCAAGTGATTCAGCGCGATCGTCACGCCGCCTATCTCGCCACTCTCGCGGTCATCGCCTGCACGCTGGACAAGATCGCCACCGAACTCCGGCATCTGCAGCGCACCGAAGTTCGCGAGGTGGAAGAGTTCTTCAGCGAAAAGCAGAAGGGCTCGTCCGCCATGCCGCACAAGCGCAATCCGATTACGCTGGAGCAGATCAGCGGCCTGGCCCGGGTGGTGCGCTCCAACGCGCAAGCGGCCTTCGAAAACGTCGCTCTGTGGCATGAGCGCGATATCTCGCACTCGTCGGTGGAGCGCATCATCATCCCCGACTCCACCACGCTCGTGGATTACATGCTGCAGAAAACCACCCAGCGTGCTCGACACCATGTTTGTTTACCCGGAGCGAATGAAATCCAATCTGGAAAGCACTCGCGGCCTGGTTTTCAGCGGCCAGCTTTTGCTCGACCTGGTGGAACACGGAGTTTCGCGCGAGGACGCTTACCGCGCGGTGCAAACCCACGCCATGCGCGCCTGGAAGGAAGGCCTGAACTTCCGTGAACTGGTGTTGAAGGACAAAAGCATCACCAGCAAAGTCCCGCGCCAGCAGATCGAGCGCGCCTTCGACCTGAAGCGGCAGCTAAGAAATATAGACAAGATTTTCGCGCGGGTATTCGGCGGGAAAAACGGGGAGAAAAAGGGGAAGAAGCACGCGCCGTCGAAAAAGCCAGGACCGAAAGTCCCGTAGGGACGCCGATAATAGCCCGGCGTTTTAACGCCGGGTCCAGCGACCGTTTCGTCCCGTAGGGACGCCTGAAAATTACCCGGTTTCACAGGATAGTCTCACACGGCCGACGCCACGCCGGCCTTTGCCGCCAACCCCTGAGACCTTACGTCCGCTTCGCCATGGCCCCGTCCACTGACGCCGCTCCCGGCCCCAGCAACCGCCAACACCACGCAAGCCGCCAGCAACGTCAAGGGGAACTCGACCCCCATCGGGTTGAAGAAACCATTTTTTATGTGGACCAGCAGGAGGGCAACACACATATCGATACCATTGAGAGCCGCCGCCCAGCGAGTCAGGAAGCCCGCAATCAGCGCGGCGCCTCCCAGCAGCTCAACCAGGCTCACAAGCACACTGGTCACCGCCGGAACCGGTACTCCCATTCCCGCGAATGATCCCGCAACGCCGTGAAAGCCAAAGACGAAAACTTTTTGCAGGCCGTGCGCAAAAAACACGCTGCCGACCACAACTCGTAAAATCGTAAGTCCCCAGTGCTGGTTCGAACCGTTGCTCATGAGCTTCCTCCGGAACTGGTTTTACTCTGCGGTTGTTGAATGGCCCGAGCCGAAAAACAGTCAGAGGGCCGGGATGAACCGAGCCCTCTGTCTAACGAGATTCTGTGACTTATGCCTTTTCGATTGCCAGGCCTGCGCCCTTCCACTCTTCCAGTCCGCCCTCGTAAGCGCGAACGTTTTCGTAGCCGAGCTTCGCCAGTTTCTCCGCCGCCATGCGGCTCAGCGGACATTTCGGGCCGCCGCAGTATACGACGATCTCCGCATCCTTGGG
This sequence comes from Terriglobia bacterium, assembly GCA_963812465.1. Taxonomy (GTDB): domain Bacteria; phylum Acidobacteriota; class Terriglobia; order Terriglobales; family Acidobacteriaceae; genus JAIQFF01. The sequence continues at coordinate 82,249 of CAWEVE010000001.1, read as the reverse complement.
TAAATTCGTGCTGCGGACCTCGTTTCCGACTTTGTCCAGTGGCACCCGGCGCGAGCCGGCAATGTTCTCGCCCTTGAACCACTCGTCGGTCAATACATTCCAGAACTGGAAAGAACGTTTGCTATCCAGAAGCTGCCGAACTTCCTGGGTTGAAATTGTGTTGACCGTCGCTTCCGTAGCGGTTGTTGTCGAACTGCTCATGTTTTTGCTCCTTTTTAGAATGTCTATGTAACAGATGTCGTGATAACGAAAAAATGTGCAAAAAAACTAGCCGGCTTGCTCTCGTGCGGCTTCCAGCAGCTTGATCAAAGTTCGCAACTGCGGTTCCCCCAAATTTCCCAATAACTTGCGGTTAAACTCCTCGATGGGGCGATCCAGACCCCGCAATAAATCCAGTCCCGCCGGCGTAATTCGGGTGATGATCACCCGGCGATCCCGCTTCTCGCGGCTGCGCGCCACCAGGCCGCGGCGTTCCAGGCGATCCACCAGGCGAGTGATATCCGGGTCACGGTTGATCATGCGCTCAGCGATCTCACTGCAGGCCCGCCCCCCATCTCCAGCGCCCCGCAGAATACGCAACGCGTTGTACTGGGTAGGCGACAGGCCGTGAGGCTTCAGCATGTCGCTCAGACGCCCTGCCAGTTGATCGGCGGTGCGTTGCAATGACACCAGCGCCTCCTCTTCCAGATTGCTGAAAGGCTTGGTCTGCTGAATCTCCGCCTGGATACCTTTAGCCACAAATTGAATATACTCGTTATAACGAATATTGTCAAGCGCCCCAAAATCTCGCTTCAAAAGAGACCCAGCTGGGCTTCAGCCCATCAGGGATCTGCGCGCAGCTCCACCGCCCTCGACAACCACGTCGAAAACGCACTCGAGCGGCACCACGGACCCATGCATCCCTCTCGCAAACGCTCGCATCCAAATAATTAACCAACTAGTTAAAAGTTGGCCAAGGAGCAAATACATGAAAAATATTCTTAGAGCTGTGGCCTCATTTCTTACTGTAGGTATTCTGAGTGCCGGGCTGGCCGCCCAGACCGCGAGCACTCGCTATGACAACGATATTCAGACCCGGGTCACGCAGCAGTTGGCGAAGAACAAGAATTTCCGCAACCTGCAGGCGAGCACCGAAGACGGCATTGTGACCCTGACCGGCAACGTCGATCTGTATCAGCAGAAGCTGGACGCGGCCAAGAAAGTCCGCAAGCTGGATAAAGTCCAGGGCGTCCGCAATGAAGTTGCGGTGAGCACCACCGCTCCTGATGCCGAACTGGAAGCCAAACTCGATCGCAAGTTGCACTACGATCGCATTGGCTATGACAACCAGTTCAACTTTGTGGCCGCGTCGGTGAGCAACGGCGTCGCCACTTTGAACGGGGCAACTCGCACCGACGTTGGCCGCGACTCGGCCTTGTCGCTGGCGAACAACCTGCCGGGCGTGAAGGAAGTCGTGGACAACATCAAGGTGCTGCCGGTTTCAGGCTTCGATGACCGCATCCGGATCAGCGCGATGCGCGCCATCTATCGCGACCCGGTGCTGGGCCGCTATGCCAGTGATCCGGCCAGGCCCATCCGCATCGTGGTGGACAACGGCAAGTTGAGCCTCTACGGAACGGTGGCCACCACCATGGACAAACAGCTCGCCGGCATGCGAGCGAACCAGGTGTTCGGCGTCTTCAGCGTGCAGAACAATCTGGAAGTGGTAAAGGGCTCGTAATAAAAGTAGAACAGTGGATCGGAGGGAGGCACGGCTTCGGCCGTGCCTTTTTGTTGTGTGGCGCGGGCGCCATCGCCCGCGGCTTCTGTCGAAGCCTGACCTGTGCTCAACCTGAAAGGAATGGTGCGGAATTTCCTGCTCGGTTCCCTACAGCCGGTTGATCAGCGCCGCCACATACCCCGCCCCAAACCCGTTATCAATATTCACCACGCTCACATTCGACGCGCAGGAATTCATCATCCCCAAAAGCGCCGCCAGGCCTTTGAACGCCGCGCCGTATCCCACGCTGGTCGGCACGGCGATCACGGGCACGCCCACCAGTCCGCCCACCACGCTCGGCAGCGCGCCTTCCATGCCGGCGCACACGATCACCACTCGCGCCCGCGTCAGCGACGCGCGATTCGCCATCAGCCGGTGAATGCCGGCCACGCCCACGTCATAAAGATGCTCGACGTCGTTGCCCATCATTTCGGCCGTGACCACTGCTTCCTCCGCCACCGGAATGTCGCTGGTGCCCGGCCGAAACCACCGCGATGATTCCCTTGCCGTACTTCTTCTTGTCGCGCTGCAGAACGATGGCCCGCGCCAGCGCCCGATACTCCGCCTTCGAAACTTTCTTTTTGATCGCGGCAAACTGTTCTTCACTCGCGCGCGTGGCCAGGATGTTTCCCCCCTGCCTGGCCAGCCGGGAAAAGATCGACGCGATCTGAGCTCGGCGTCTTGCCCTGGCCAAAAATCACCTCCGGCATGCCGTTGCGCAACGCGCGATGATGATCGACCTTGGCGAATCCCAGATCTTCGAATGGCAGATGCCGCAGGCGTGCCACCGCCTCGTCGGGAGAAAGCTTGCCCCGGCGGACCTGCTCGAAAAGTTTGTGGATGGATTCGGCGTTCAAAATAGCTTTCAGCCGTCAGCTTTCAGCATTCAGCCGACGCGAGACTAGATTAGCACTCGGGGCCTGAAAGGCTTTAACCACAGAGGACACGAAGGATCACGGAGGATCTTTAGACAAAAGATCTCCTCTGTGATCCTCTGTGTCCTCTGTGGTTAAAAGGGTTTGCTATCGCCTGACCGAGCCAGGCAGCTTCTTGCCATTGCCGCGGACTTTCGCGGCGATCTCCCGGAAGGCCTCTTTCGCTTTGCCCGGCTCTTCCAGGTGGGTGAGAAATAAACGGCGCAGCATGCTGCGTGGAACCCGGCCCTTGAGATAGGCCTCATACAAAGCGTTGCCCATCATGTAACCGAGCAACTGGGCGCTCGATTCGATCTTCTTGCGCTCCGATTCCGGAGACTCGCGCAGCAGCTCGCGGCCCGCGCCGTCTTCGGCTGACGGACGTGCCGGATACAACACCCGCGATCCGAAGTATCCCAAAGCGTTTTCCAGAGTCTGGGCATAGAAACGAGTTGGGTTTCCCGCAGGCGCGGCGTTTCCGTTGCGCAAAGGCAAGCCGCGGCAGGCGTGATGCAGAAAGCGCGCCGCTTCTTCCGCCGCGTACATCATCTTGAACTCGCGCACGTAGAAGGCGTTCACCTGCGGCAGATACACGCTGCCACGATCCTCCACGTGGCGCACCAGAGCCTCCGTTTCCTCTTCGCGTGGCCTGGTGGCGGGAGAGCAGTTGGCGCAAGCGCGCGTCGGAAGCGCGGCAATAGACTTCGGGCATGCAGGTCCACCAGAAATTTCGGCTGCGTGCCGTTGTGCGAGGAGTAGCGATTGATGTCGAGAAAGCGCAGCAGGCTGTCGATCAGGTTGTAGATCGTGGGCGCGAGGTCCGGACCTTCCTCTTCGGTGCGTCCCCAGCGGCTCAGGTGCAGGCGGTAGTTCTCGTATTTTTCCAGCGGCGTGGAATTGAATACGCAGACCACGTCGCCGTTCACGCGCACGGCTTCGACTTGCTCATGCCGCTCGCCCGCGGCACGCCAGTAGAGCGCGTCCACGTTCTGCAGGACGGTGAGCACGCGCTCTTCCGGCAATCGCTCGCGCAGCACGCGCGGAAGATGCCCGGGCGCCAGGTGCGACTCGCCAAACAGCACCATGATCACCGCATTGGGATGACGTTGCCGGATCTCTGCCATCTTGTGGGCGGCGTGGCGGTCGCGGGCCCCGATTTTGCGCAGATCTTCCCGCGGCATGCAGTCCAGCCCGTAGATCGCTTCGCGCGTGCTCGCGCGCCGTCACCAGCAATTCGTAGAATGGCGCCCAGTCGTATCCCCAGTCGAGATCGAAACGAATGCGCTGCCGCAATTCGGCTTCGTCGATTTCGCGCCGCCACCATTCGTCGAGAATGTGCTGGTCGCGGGAAAAAATGGTTTCCACGCCCAGCACCACCGGGCGGTCTCCGGGCTGCGCGCGCTCTTCGAGCAGAGTCGCGGCAAAGCGCTGCGCAGCGGGCAGGGCATGGTAGTCGCCGATCAGAACGATGTCCGGCGTCGCCGACCTGCAGCTTTCAATTCTTCGCGATCGAGGACCGACTCGTAGGAGCGAAAGGCCTGGCTGAAATCGCGAAGATATTTTCGCCGGCCGCTGGGATCGTTGGCCCGAATCTCGCGCTCCACTCCAGCCAGGGCGTGCAACTGCGCCTCACTGCGCCGCGAGTCGTAAGCTGGTGGTGGATGCCATAATTCCGTCGTTGGTCGTTGGTCGTGGTCGTGGGCCGGCGCCCTCGACCCGCCGCTCTTGCCTTCCTTGACTGTTCTTCCTGCCGCCTCCCTATGCTCAAGATTCGGAGCGCTCGGGAGTCCAACTTGCCCAATCACCCGCCGCAAAACCTGACCGTCGCCACCACCGGCGCCAGCGGCTCGTTATTTCTGAAGCAACTTCCTGCTCGCGGTGGAACGCGATCGAGCGCGTCCAGACCGTCAACTTCATCGCCTCCGACAGCGCCCTGCGCGTCATGGCCGAGGAACTTGGCCTGCGCGGCCGCAGCAACCTTCGGACAATCTCGGCCAGAATCCTGGGCAAGCGACCGGCAAGCTTCGCGCAAAATTCAGCAGCAGGCCAACGCCGATATCGGCGCCAACATCGCCAGCGGCTCTTATCCCGCCGACGCGATGGTCGTCATCCCCTGCAGCGTGGGGACGCTGGCCCGCATCGCCAACGGCATCGCCTCACAACTCATCGAGCGCGCCGCCGACGTCTGCCTCAAGGAGAAGCGTCCGCTGGTGCTTTGCGTGCGCGAGACGCCGCTCAACAAAATCCACATCCGCAACCTGTACCGCGCCGCCGATGCCGGCGCGACCGTTTTCCCGCTCATTCCCGCCTTCTACTTCCGGCCCGCCACCTTGGATGCCATGGCCCGAGAATTCGCTTACCGCGTCCTGGCCCACATCGGCCTGCCCCAACCCGACGCCTTCCGCTGGAAAGGCTGAACCACGCCTTCACTTACAGCGAAGCGGTTACCCTGCGGTTACTTCCAGTGTAGGAACGCGGGAGCGAAGCAGGTAGATTCCTGTGGGCCATGACCTGCGGGAAGAGCGAGAAGGGGTGTCGGCAAACTGGAGAAGTGTTCCACGTGGAACATTATGCACTTACTTTATTGTATGTACATAGATATGCGTATACCTGTAAACGTCTGAAAGCACAAGCGGAGATCGGCCTCAGCCGATATGCGGCGAAGGATCTGCGGACGCTTGGAGAAATCTCTGACGCGGAAAAATGCGCTCGGTCGTAGAAAAAACCCGCCCAAGCGGAGCTTGGACGGGGCACCCTCGAGAGAATGAGATCGGCCTCTTCAGGCGGCGCTGTGTAGTTCCTTGCGGGCGGCCTCTACGTTTTCGCCGCCACGCTGCTCAAAAATCTCCCGCGCCGTTTTCGCCTCATCCTCGTGGTTTACTTCGGCGATGACGATGGAGCGGCCGCGCTTCAATAGTTCGCGATAGAACGACACATCATCCCGAGGGACGCCTGTGTCCATCGCGTGTTCAGAAACATCGCCAGCTTTTGCACCAGCCGCGGCGCCACCCAGCCCGAGCAGAGCCGCCGCGCCGAGTCCGATCGCAAAGATCGGGCCAATCCCTGGCACCAGCAGGCTGGCAACCGCGCTGCCCAGCGACAATCCCGCGCTGGCGCCGACCGCCCCGCCGACGACCGCGCCAACAGCTTCGCCCATGCCATCGCGCTCGGCATCGGTGGTGGGAAGGTTCTCCGCTTGAGCGCTACCCGCTTCGCCACTCAAGAAAATAACGGACTGCGAAGGTAAGCCTCTGGCCAGCAATCCACGCATGGCCTGTTCAGCGGCCATCCGGGAACCGAAGACTCCGACGACGGTTTGCATGTGTCCTCCTTCGATGGCTTGAAGCTGTCTCATTTGCGCCGAAACCGTTTGGCGCTGAAAACTAAGATGCTCGGAGAGGCTTGGGGTTTGCCGCCACGGAGGGGGGAAACTCGAAGACTCGCTTAACTTTTTCAGTTTTTGAGGTACACGGGCTGCACGCCCAGGTTATTCTCGATGGCGGGCGAGGGCGCCCGCCCCACACGACCACAATGCCGTCGTCGGATCCTGCCTTATACTGAACCACGAAAATGTGGGACTGTCCGGCCGCGTTGAACCCAGAACCAATCTTTATCGAGAGACGAAAACTTCAACAGAGGGACTAGCCAGAATGGCAATCACCAGGCGCGAGTTCATCGCACGAGTGGCGCATACGAGTGGATACGGCGCCGCCTTCATGACCGCGCATTCGCTTGGTCTTCTGGGAATGGTCGAAACCGAGCAGCGGAACGATTTCCCCTTGCCTCCCTCGACCGGCCGCGGGACCAAAGTGATTATTCTCGGCGCGGGAATTGCCGGGCTGGTCTGCGCCTATGAGATGCGCCGGGCAGGCTTTGATTGCACCGTGCTGGAAGCACGCGAGCGTCCGGGCGGCCGCAACTGGACGCTGCGCGCGGGATCGAAGCTGGTGTTCAACGACGGGACCTCGCAGGAGTGCACTTTCGACCAAGGAAACTATTTCAACTGTGGCCCCGCGCGCCTGCCCGCGATCCACAAAACCATGCTCGGCTATTGCAGGGAACTCGGAGTAGCGCTCGAAGTCGAAGTAAACAGCTCGCGCAACTCGCTGCTGCAGAATGACAACGTTTTCGGCGGCAAACCAATTCGCCAGGCCCAGGCCATCAACGACATCCGCGGCCATGTTGCCGAACTGCTGGGAAAGTGCGTGCAGCAGGGCGCGCTCGACCAGGCCTTCACCCCGGACGATCATGCCCTGGTGATGGATTTTCTTAAGTTGTATGGCGATCTGGGACCGAACTATCAATACCAGGGCTCGGTCCGCTCCGGCGACCGGCAGATTGCCCGGCGCCGCCGATCAGATCGAAGTTGCCCGCGATCCGCTGCCTTTCTCCGACCTGCTGCGTTCGAAATTTTGTCGGACCCATGCTCTTCGAAGAGCGGCCCGACATGCAGGCCACCATGTTCCAGCCTGTCGGCGGCATGGATCGGATTCCCTATGCGTTCGCCAAGTCGCTGGGGGAGGTGGTCCGCTATAACTCGCCGGTCAGCGAGATCAGAAAGACGCCTGATGGAGTCCGAGTGTTGTATCGCCAGGGCGACTCCGGGCGCCGTTCGGTTCGATCGAGGCGCCCTACTGCATCTGCGCCCTGCCGCCCAGCATCCTCAAGACCGTTCCCAATGACTTCGCTCCGCGAGTGAAGGCGGCGATTGAACAGGTCAATTACGACTCTGCCTTCAAAATCGCGTGGGAGTCGCGGCGCTTCTGGGAGCAGGACGGCGACGAGATCTATGGGGGCATCTCCTGGCTCACGACCGGCACCATCCCGCTGGTCTGGTATCCCAGCGCGAACCTGATGTCCCAGCGCGGAGTCGTCGTCTCCGGCTATGCCGTCGAAAACTGGACCGACTTCGGCAAGCTGCCATCGTATGAGGCGAAGATCGCAGCCTCCAGAGACGCCGTGGAAAAACTGCATCCCGGGTAAGAGCAGGGAACTGCAGAAGCCGCTTTACATGTCATGGGGCAAGGTCCCGTACAGCCTGGGATCATGGGTCAGCCGAGGGCCGGGGTTTCCTCCGTCGACGAGACGCCGTATTACAACGGACCCTACCGCGAGCTGATCGTTCCTGACGATCGAATCTACTTTGCTGGAGACCATTGCAGCCACATTATCGGCTGGCAGGAAGGGGCCGCACTCGCGGCCCAGCGGGCGATCATGATGCTGGTTCAACGGGTCGGGGAAGCAGGTATGTAGATGGGTGGCCCACCCTTCGTTTTTGAAGGGTGGGATTCCACGGTCGTCTCCCGCTTGGTCTCTCTGAATCTGAAGTCGAACTCAACGGCAAATCCTGCCGAGCTGCGCTCGGCCTGGACGGGTCGGAGACCCGTCCCTACATGGTCCAGTTGAGATTTCATTTACTGTTCCAACTCCCCACTTTCGTGCCGGTTGACGTGGCGGAGCGTTTCGTACTAATGTGCAATTACACCGGAAAGGAGGTGGTCTGATGACAAGTTCTGAAGGTAATAGTTGTGGGAATCAAAGACCAGGTGAGGTGGCTGAGACTTAGGGCGGTTGCTCTAAGAACCATCGCACGACTACCGGTGATTTAGGGTTGGATCCGCCCGGCGAGGGAAGTTTGCGCCGGGACCCGGAGTTTACCGAAGGGGCCACGTAGAGTGACCACCCCTTGGTCAATCCCAAACAGTCCACCGGGCGGCCCGCGTACTGCAAAGTGCGCGGGCCGTTCTTATTTACCAGGGCTTCGGGCGCCAGCCTGTGGCACGACTGAAGTCGTGCTTCCCTTTCTGTGATGCTTAAGACTATTCCACGCTGCTTCGGTTCAGCGCGGTGGCGGCGGATTGCGTTGTACTCGTTTTGGGGGCGGTCGTCGTCGAGGGCGGGCGCTTGCGGGGCTTCGGCGATCATCTGGTCCAGGGGAAATTCTCTTTGAGGATGTTGGCGAACTGAAGTTCCGGGGTCGCCTCCGGGTCCCCACTCGACAAAATCCCTGGCAGCGCTGGCGGGCAGACGCGCAGCCAATTCTGCGGCTGTTCGATTGGGTAACGGTTGGTCGCTGGCGAGGAAGTGGTAGCCCCAATCCTGCACGGAGTGAAAAACGCGGACGTAAGGAAAAGATTCCTTCAGGGCGCGGGCCACGGAGGCGTGGACGACTGCGTCTCCGCCGGGAAGCCACTGCTGCAGAATCCCTCCGGGCCGCAGTCTGCGCCTGATGATGGCATAGAACTCTTTCGAATAGAGCAGGCTCGAACCGGCGGCTTCCACCGGCGGAGGCGGGTCGATAGTGATCACGTCATACTGCTCGGTGGTGCGTTCCAGATAGCGCCGGCCATCGTCGATGACGAGGTGAGAGAGCGGCGAACGCAACAACTCGGGCCATCCGCGTGATAGTAGCCGAAAACTTTCGGCACGCTGGGGACCAATTCCACCGCGGTCACCGGGATGCCCCAGGAAAGCAGCGAGCGGAAAGTTGTCCCCATGCCGAAGCACACCACCAGCGCGTTCTGCGGCGGACGATCCAGGTAGGCCAGCGGCAAATGCGCCATGAACTTGGTGATGGGAGTCAGGCCGGTGATTCCCACCCCGTTCACCAGCAGTCGCTTGTTCTTGCCTTCTCCGGTCGCGACGATGGTCGCGGTGTTGTCGCGCAGCACCTCATCCTCGGCGAACTTCGTCACCTCGTAGCCGGTCCTGCGTCAACCTGCCTTGACGGAACTGGTCTTCAAAGCTGGTCTGAGAAAAGACCAGCGTCAGCGCCAGCAGCACGACCGCGTAGGAGAAGCCGGCTCTGCCAGCCGAGGCGGGGCTTTGTCCGTCTGGTTTTTTTCCGTCTAAAGATCCCGGACGGAAGCACGCCAATCAACAGCCAGGGCAGCGCGAGGGTCAACAACACCCAGCGTTCGCTGATCAGCGGCAGCAGCACGAAGCCGGAAAGCAGCGGTCCTAGAATGCAGCCGAGAATGTTCAAGGCATAAGCTTTTCCGGCCCGGGCGGGATCGCCGCGCGACCAGCGATCCACCAGCAGGGGTGTGACGAAGCCCAGAACGCCGGAGAAAGGAGCGATTCCGATCGGCAGACGCACCAGTTGCGACAATCCGGAAAGAGCGCAGATTGGGATTGGCCGCGACCAGCGACAGCACGGCAAAAAAACCGAGCAAAACCCAGATCAGCCGGCCTTCCTGCCGATTTTTTCGGCTCCACAGACGATAGATCTGCAACCCGATGAAGGTCGAGACCAGATAGGTGGCGAGGATGGCGGCGAAAGCATACACCACGGTGCCGAGAAAGGGAGTGAACTGCCGGATCCAGACGACTTCCATTGCCAGGCTGGTCAGGCCGGTGAGGAACAGCAGGACTAGAGGTTTGGTGGTCGCGGTGCGAGTGCGGAGGCCAGGTTCGTGGTGGAGACGTAGCTAGCTACGTCTCTACGTGTTCGTAGGATGTTCGCAGTCGTTCGCCGCTCTGTTCAGCGGATTTTTCGGAACGCTGCGCTGAGCGCAATCGCAGACAGCGCCAGCAGGCCGTTGCAGTGCCGCGCCGATTTTCAAGGTGTTTGGAAGCCATAGAGTTCGATCAGCAGCAACGGCACGGTTGCTCCCGCCACCGCTCCCAGCATGTTGGCCAGATAGAGATAGCTGAATGACCGCTCCGATTTTCTGGCATAGCGCTTCGCGAATCGCCAGCATGGCCAACGGTATGGTCGCGCCCATGCAGGCGCACCACGGAATCAGAGTCAGAGCAACGCAGATGCCGGAGCCGAGATAGTAGGCCCAGGAAGAGGACACGGCCAGGCGCTCCAGCAGTTTTCGTCCCCACAGAACTGGTACGGAACCAGCAAGAGCCGACATGCCGATCAGCAATTCCGCCAGCGCGTAGAAGCGCAGCGCCGGATCCTCGATTCCGCTCTCGTACTGCGGATCAGGCGGCCGCTTCCCCAGGAGCCCAGTCCCAGGCCCGCCATGAACATGGAAAGCACGATCGAGGTCAGGGCGGTGGTGACCCCGAACTGCGCCATGGCCAGCCGGAGCCACACGATTTCGTAGAGGATGCTGCAGAATCCGGAGACGAAAAAGAATATGAAGAACCAGAACATGAGGAAGCCTCTCGGCCTACGGAGCAAGTCTAGCCTCCAGCCCGCTTCAAAGCAAATCTTTTTCGCGTTCCGCATCATTCACTTCTTCAGTGTCGCGGTCCAGTTGGTGGTCAGGATCAGGGGGGAGGCGTAGGGTTCCCCAACCGGCAGGGCCATCAGCCAGCGCTTGTCCTTGTCGTGCGGCTTACATCGGCGCCATTACGGCTCACATCAGCGCCAGTAATACTTCCCATAGAGCGCCCTCCAAAAAGCAGCCGAGACTTACCCACGATGAAATTCGGGCCCTGGGTAGCGTATTCCACCGCGGCAAGCCTCGAATCGATGGTGTAATAAAACAGCTCCTTGCCTGGCGGCCACAATGGTTGGACTCCACCGCCGGTAGAAACCTGCCATTTGCCTCCTGGCCCGGGGAATGGCACCACGTAGATTTCGCCCCGTCCCGATTCATCCGACTCGTAGGCCACCCATTTTCCATCGGGGGAGAACATCCCCCAATAGTCGGTCCCGGGAGTTTGGACGACGGGAAAGGGTTTGTGGTCTCCAAACGTAGGCAGGGCCCAGATGTCGGTGGCCTTTGTCTGTCTTGCCGGTGTAGTCAAAGAGAATGTACCGGCCATCCGCAGACCAGCGGTCGGGCTCCTTGTTACCCTCACCGCCAAGCAGCAGTTGCTCGCTGCTGCCCCCTCCTACGGGCTTAACGTAAATGTCTTCCTGGCCGCCGCCGCGTTTAGAAGAAAATGCCACCTGCTGACTATCGGGAGACCAGGCAGGATAGGCATCATCTCCTTCGCCAAAGGTAAACGGACTGGCAGTGCCCTGGCTGAGGTCGTACAGCCAAAGCTTCTGATTTTTTTGTCCGGGCGGGAGCACGGTGACCATCGCGTACCGGCCATCGGGAGAGAGATAAGGCGACGACAAGTAACCTGGATCACCGACCGTAGAAAGTTTCTTGCCCTCGGAATCCATCCAGGTGAGCTGTGCCTGGGAGGCTTGTTGATACAACAACAGCCCGTTGCCCGACACCGAGAAACTTGAGCCGGGGGATACTGACTCAGCGATGCTTTGGGCGCTTCCGGTTGTGCTAAGAGAGCGCGCATCGAATGGCTGCGCCAGCAAGACGCCTCCACGCAAGAACAAAAGATATCCAGGTTCGACATACTGCGCCGGACCGTTTTCACCTGGCAACAGCAGTTGAACCTGCCCAGTAGACAGGGTGACAGCGAAAATTCCGCCCGAGGCGCTGTTGGAGGTCACCAGGACATGCTTGCCGTCGGGCAAGAAACTGGGCCAACGATAGTCTGCCTGATCTTTTTCGGATATCGGAACCTTGACAGGCGTTCCACCTGAGGCCGAAATCTGGTAGAGCCCGAGGTGGCCAGCGGAAAAAACGATCACCCCTTCCCGGTTCCAGGCGCCCCAGTACACAGACCAAGGCACGGCACTCAAGGCTTCGGCGTGCTCTCCTCCGGCGGCGGCTATTTTCCTGAGTTTTCCATCGGAGGAAAAGAAACCGACATATTGGCTGTCCGGGGACCAAAAGGGTGAGATTGCCCCGTCGGTTTCCACCATTGGTTGCGCGGTATCGCTGGACAAGCGGCGGATCCAGAATCTCCATTTCCCGTCGGCGTCAGCCAGCGTCATTACCACCATTTGTCCATCAGGTGACAACACCGCAGCCTGGCCTTGAACCAGGCTGCTGCCGGACGGGAGGTTGACCGCGACCCGCAGCACCGGTTGCGCGACCGGGCGACGCAAAAGGAAGCCAGCCAGAATTCCCAGCGCCAGCGCTGCCAGAACAAGCGTCCCCCAGCGCATGAACTTTCCGCGAGCGCGAGCTGCGACCGGTGCGGCAACTCCGGACTGCGATCCGCTTTCTAAAATCCATCTGAGTTCACTGGCGAGATCACCCGCGTTCTGCCAGCGTTCGTCGGGATCCTTCGCCAGACATTTCTTCACCGCCCGCTCCAGCCCGGCAGGAGCCAAAGGCGACAGCGTGGTCAACGGCGGCGGCTCGGTGGTCATGATCGCAGCTACTACTTTTGCGGTTGACTTGCCTTCGAAGGCGCGCCGGCCGGTGACCATCTCGTAGAGCACGCATCCCAGACCGAAGATGTCGCTGCGGGCGTCCGCCTCCTGTCCCTCCAGTTGTTCCGGAGCCATGTACTGGAATGTTCCCACCAGCGTGCCTTCGGTGGTCAAAGGGCTGTGGGTCATGGTGGCGGCGCCGGACGAGGCCACGCCTACGGCTCCCAGACCGGCTTGGCCAGGCCGAAGTCCAGCAGCTTGATGCCCGACTTGGTCAGCATCACGTTGTCAGGCTTGAGATCGCGATGGACGACGCCGTGGCGGTGGGCCTTATCCAGAGCGTCCGCCATCTGAGCGCCGTATTTCAGCACCTGGTCGGCGGGAAGCGGCCCGCGGCGGACACGCACGCCCAGGGTTTCGCCTTCCAGGTATTCCAGCACCAGGTAGTCGGCGCCTTCATTCTTTCCGATGTCGTACAGAACGCAAATGTGAGGATGCGAGAGTTGCGAAATGGCGCGAGCCTCGCGCTCGAAGCGTTCGCGGAGTTCAGGGTTGCTGGAAAGATGTTCAGGCAGGACTTTGATGGCGACATCGCGGTTCAACCGCGTGTCGCGGGCGCGGTAAACTTCGCCCATCCCGCCGGCTCCAGCCGGTGCGACGATCTCGTAAGGGCCCAAGCGTGTGCCTGCAGCGAGAGGCATGGCACCCCCAATGGACGCCGATTATACCTGCTCCCAGAGTCTAGGACGGGCACTGAACGTGTCATGGCGATGGCGTTAATGCTGTCACCCGGCAACCGGTTCAGGTCGACGCACGTCGCGGAACAAAGATTGTCGAGGGACCTGGGTCCTTGGCCGGCACAATGCCGCGTCTAGTTCCTATGCGCAAAGCCCAGGCCCTGGCTCTTGCGCGTCACCGGCCAACGCGGCTTGGGGCAGGCGCTCGTGATGACCGTGAAGGGCAGGGTGACGGAATGCAGGGTGGCAATGAGACGGCGCTACATCCAAGGCTTGAGTTTTTCGAATCCCAGGCGGATTACTTCCGCAGTGTCCTCGGCTAATTTCAGTTCTCCGGCTTCGGCCGGCGTGAACCAGCGTACTTCGGCTGCGTCGCCGGCGGCTTGCGCCTGTCCAGATACCCGGCGGCAAAGAAAATCAATCAACACATAGTGATAGAGGGTACGGCCATCATGGTCGCGCACCACGCGATCGTAGACGCCCAGCAGTTCGGAGGTCTCGACCGCCAGGCAGGTTTCTTCCCGAGCCTCGCGGACGGCGGCTTCGCGAACGGTTTCTCCCAGTTCCAGTACGCCGCCGGGGATGGACCACTCGCCCGCCAGGGGAGCATGTCCGCGCTTGACCAGCAGGACGCGGCCGTCTTCGATGATGATGGCGCCGACGCCTACGAGTGGCGAATCGGGATATTCACGCTTCATGAATGGCTGGCCTGTGCAAAACTGCGCCCGGTCGGCGGGACTATAATTTTGCTCTCATTGCTATTTGCTCTTTAGTAAACCAATAGAAGCAACCAATCCTTCCCCGCCGTTCTGGCTGGTGGATTCAGCTGTCTGTGACGGCGGGCCGGACCCTCTTAATTCACATTTGAATGCGAAAGGAGATAACCCCATGTTTACCCGTTTTGTGGAATGCCACGTCAAACCAGACAAGAAGGATGATTTCAACAACAAGCTACGCAACGACGTGCTGGCCATCTTACAGAAGCAGCCGGGCTTTGTGGACTTGATCGGCCTGGTGTCTGAGAGCGATCCGGACCGGGTCGTTTCGGTCAGCTTCTGGAACAGCAAGCAGGATGCGGAGCGGTATCATCGCGAACAATTCAGCCGCATCGCCGAAATGCTCAAACCTGTCCTGAAACGCGAACCCTCGGTCGACACCTTCAACGTGGATACCTGGACCACACGCCGGATCGCGGCCGGTAAGGCCGCCTGATCCCTGCCCCGGCGAGTCGAGTTGACGCGCCGGGGCAGTTTTACCGTTGCGCTTCGAGTCTGCGCTTGGTGAAGTTGATCTTCGGCGACGTTCCCGTCTTGCGAATCTGGCTCCCGCAGGCGGTAGAATGGGCCTGTGTCCCTCGACGAATACAAACGCAAACGCCGCTTCGAAGAAACCCCCGAGCCGCCTCCCAAGGTTGAGAAAAAATCACAGCACCGTTTTGTAGTGCAAAAACACCGCGCCACCCGGCTGCACTACGACTTCCGCCTGGAGATGGACGGCGTGCTCAAATCCTGGGCCGTGCCCAAGGGCCCTTCCCTCGATCCCGCCGACAAACGGCTGGCGATGCAGGTGGAGGATCATCCGGTTTCTTACTTTGATTTTGAAGGCACGATTCCCGAAGGCAACTACGGCGCCGGCACGGTGATGGTGTGGGATGTGGGCACGTGGGAGCCGCTCTCGCCCGAACCGGTGAAGGGAAAGTTCGTGCCCGGCACCGACGCGGAAGCGGAGGCCATGCTGAAGAAGGGTGATTTAAAGATCCGGCTGCACGGCAAAAAACTCAATGGCGATTTCGCGCTGATTCACATGCGTTCGCGCCGCCCCGGCACCAAAGGCACGGAGTGGCTCCTGATCAAGAAACAGGACGATGCGGTGGTCAAAGGCTACGACATTGAACAATACGATGAGTCGGCGCTGACCGGCCGAACCATGGCTGACATCGCAGGCGACCAGGGTTCGAAGAAGTGGACCAGCAGCCGGCCGGCGTCGCGCGGGGCGGTAAAGGCCCCCTGGCTCGCGGATGCGATCGCCAAGTTCGACAAGAAGAGAAGCAAAAGTTTAACCACAGAGGACACAGAGGATCACGGAGTAAAAAAAAAGCAAAAAACGCAGAGGATCCTACCCCGAGAAAAATCGCCAGCCAGCAAAGAGTAACAGTAACAAAGAATTCCTCCGCGTCCTCTGCGTCCTCTGTGGTTAAAGGTTTAGAGGGCGCCGTCAAGCGGCCCATGCCCATCGCGATTCATCCCATGCTGGCCACCTCCGTCGAGAAACCCTTCGACGATCCCGAGTGGCTGTTCGAAATCAAGTGGGACGGCTACCGCGCCATTGCATTTATCACGAAGGGCAAAGTTCGCCTGGTGTCGCGCAATCAGAACGACCTGACCGCCCAATATCCTGAACTGCACAACCTGGCCGCATCCATCAAAGCGGAGACGGCAATTCTCGATGGCGAAATCGCCGCCCTCGACGAGGATGGCCGCTCGTCGTTCAGCCTGATGCAGCAGCGCACGGGAATTCGCGAAGCGTGGCCGGCGAACCGCTTCCCGGCCGGGATATCCCGGTGCTGTATTTCGTCTTCGATCTGCTTTACCTGGACGGCTACGACCTCCGCCGGGTTGCCGCTCGAGCGGCGGAAAACCATCCTGGCGGAGATCACTGACGTCTCCGGCAATGTCCGTTACTCCGATCACTTTCCGCAGGGCAAAGCGCTGTTCGATGTCGCCAAACGAAAAGGGCTGGAAGGAATTCTGGCCAAACGCAGGGACAGCTATTACGAAGAACGCCGCACCCAGGCGTGGCTCAAGATCAAAATCACGCAAACCCTGGACTGCGTGATCGGCGGATATACCGATCCCGAGGGCAGCCGCGCGTATTTCGGTTCCGTCGTGCTTGGCCTGTATGACAAGAATGGAGAACTCATTCATGTTGGCCAGGCGGGAACCGGCTTCGATCAGGCGATGCTGAAGCAAATCTGGCAGCAACTGAAAACGCGGGAGACGACGCGCAGCCCTTTTCCCCACGGAGTGGAAGCGTTACGAGAAGTGCATTGGGTAAAGCCTGAACTGGTGGCGGAAATCAAGTTCTCGGAGTGGACACATGCGAGCGCGGAGGGTGGCATGAAGTTGCGTGCTCCGGTTTTTCTTGCTTTGCGGAAAGACAAAGATCCGAAGGAATGTGTTTTTCAGCAATAAAGCAATGGGGTTTTCCAGCAATAGAGTTTTGGCTGCGGCTTTTGCTGCTTATCGATTCAGTTGTCAGTTGTCAGTTTTCAGTTTTCAGTTCTTAGTTTGAAAACTTATTTGATGTCTTTCATCGCCAGCATGGACCCGTAGTCCCGTCCCGAAGGCTCGACTGCGCGAACCACGATTCCGGCGAAGCCGTCGCGGAACTCCGGGTATCTGGCGACCAGCGCTTTCATCACCGCAATATTGTCCTGAAACGTCCGGCCGCTGTCGGAGACGTCAGCGCATTGATACTTCACCACCAGATCGAAGTCGGTGGCGACGGGGACAGGAAACAGATCGATGAGTTTGTAAGTCTTCGGGCCCGCGGTCAACTCCGCTGGAGCCATGTCCGCCGGCTTTACCGTTTGCATCTCGTCGTAGAGCCTGTCGGTGGTGGCGGTGGCCATGAAGGGCACGGGAACCAGCAGCTCGCGGGCTTCGCCATAGTAGAACCAGGCGTTGCGGGTTTGCCCTTTGGCTTTGAACTCGCGCGCGCGCTCGGTAAACCAGTTACCGTCGTGTCCCGCGATCTGAGTCAGCTTGGCATAGAAGCCGCCCAGCTTCCAATTCCTGCTTTCCTCCTGCAGAACAAAAGACACCGTGTTAGCGCCCCGGGGCGACGGCGCATCCAGAGTCACGATCCCATAATTCCCCGGCGGCAGATTGGGGATGACAAAAACCGCGCTGTCTCGAGTCTGCCCTTGCGCTCCGAAAACGCCGCATAGGAACTCAGCCCGTTGCAGCGGCCTTGTGCCCTCGGCCTTAAGGAGAAATGGCGGACGCGCCACCGGCTGCGTTCCGGCCAGGTTGGCCTGGTTTTCCCTGATCGCGTTTTCTATGCCGGTAAAATTTGTCGCCAGACTGGTGATCGAGTTCTGTCGCAGCGAGGCTGAGTCTCCGCGCGCCGCCATGTCGTAGAAGCGGTTCGCGGTCGTCACCAGCGCGGAGCGCGCCGCCTCGTCCATATCGCCTGTGGTCAGGCAAGTCTGGGCGGAAGCCGCCATCGGCGGACAGGAAAGCCACCAGCGGCAGCAACCATCTGAGATTCGGCCTTGCGTAGCTAATATTCCACCCCTTGCGTAATTTTAAACTGTCAGGCTGCGCCTCGATAGCCCCCTGCCCGCCCGCACCCGTCGCAGGCGTTTGCGCCGGACTTCACGGTGTGCTACCGTCGCCCCTGTTCCCCACTTCACGCGAGAGAGACGCTCATGGCTTTAATCTTCCTCGGCATTCTGGTTGTCATCGTCATCCTGCTGATTGGGATGTACAACAGCCTGGTTCAGTTGCGTGTCCGATGCGATAACGCCTGGTCGGACATCGATATTCAACTCAAACGCAGACACGACCTGATCCCCAATCTGGTCGAGACCGTCAAAGGGTACGCCACCCACGAGAAAGGCACCTTCGAGAACATCGCCAAATTCCGCTCCCAGGCGATGCAGGCGACCACCCCCGGCGACAAAGCCGAGGCCGAGAACCAGCTCAGCGGAGCGCTGAAAAGCCTGTTCGCGGTGGCGGAAAACTATCCCCAGCTGAAGGCTTCCGAGGAGTTCACGCAATTGCAAGGCTCACTGAACCTGACCGAAGACAGCATTCAGAATGCACGCCGTTACTACAATGCGGTGGTGCGCGATCTGAATACGAAAATCCAGTCCTTCCCGACGAATATTCTTGCCGGGATGCTTGGCTTCCAGCAGCGTCAGTTCTTTGAAGTGGCGGCGACCGACCGTGAACCGGTAGCCGTGAAGTTCTAGGGGTTCAGATAGGATTTCAGCCGCGAAGCGGCCCACTTCGATGACCCTGCGATTCAAACTCTTCTCGCTCTTTTTGTTCTGCTTATTCGGACTGACCGTTCCTCTCTCGGCGCAGAGCTGGCGGATCGCCGACTTCCAGGACGTGATCTCCATCAGCAGCGATGGATCGACGCTGGTCAAAGAGCGCATCAGCCTCGTCTTCATCGGGCAGTGGCACGGAATTCACCGCACCATTCCTATCGATTATCCCGGTCCGCAAGGAACGAATTACACGCTCTTTCTGGATATCAAGTCCGTCACCGATGGCGCGGGCCAGAAGCTGAAGTATGAGTCCACGACTTCCGGCGGCTATCGCGATCTGAAAATCTACATTCCCGACGCGGTCGACGCCTCGCGGACAGTGGAGATCGATTACGTCGTCCGCAACGGCATACGCTATTTTGAAGGTCACGACGAGTTCTATTGGAATATCACCGGCAACGACTGGCCGGTTCCTATCGATCACGTCGCCGCTGAGGTCTTCTTGCCGACGAACGCCGCTGGTTCGCTGCGGGCACAGGCATTTACCGGGGCTTATGGATCGTCGCAGCGCGACGCGACTACCGAGATCAAGGGCGCGGATGTTTTATTTGAAAGCACCAATCCGCTGCCCATGCGCGGTGGCATGACGATCGACATCTTCATCCCCAAGGGCATCCTCACGGAACCGGGCGCGATCACGCGATTCTTCTGGTTTCTCGACAGCAACCCTGTCGTGTTTTTGCCCTTCGTGACTCTGGCGGTGATGTTCACCCTGTGGTGGTACAAAGGCCGCGATCCTGATCCTGGACGCTCGGTCGCGCCCATGTACGAACCGCCGCCCGGCATGTCACCCGCGGAGACAGGCGCGCTGCTGGATGACACCGTTCATCCTCGTGACATCACCTCCACGATTGTCGATCTGGCGGTGCGCGGCTACGTAAAGATTGAAGAAACCGCGGAAACGAACCTCCTGATCTTCCATTCCAAGGACTACATTCTCCACCTGCTGAAGCCGGTTGCCGAATGGCAAGGCCTGGCGCCGCACGAAAGCGTGATGCTGGAAAACATTTTTGCCGGAGGCCAGGAGACCCGGCTCTCCAGCCTGAAGAACCGTTTCTACACCGCAATCCCCGTCATCAAGCAGGATATAAAGTCGGCGCTGAAGATCAAAGGCATGTATCTGCTCGATCCCGACTCGGCCAACGCGTACAGCGTGGGAGCTGCAGTTCTGATTGCTCTCCCGTTTCTTGCCGCACCCTTCCTGGGATATACGGGGATGTTTAACTCAATTGTGCTTCTCTTCGTGTGTGGCATCATTTCCCTGGTGATCTGGTGGCTGTTCGCGCGAGAGATGTCGGCCAAGACCGTGCAGGGCGGCCGCACCCGGATCGCAGTCCTGGGCTTTCAGGAATTCATGAATCGCGTGGACGCCGACCGGCTGAAGCGAATGCCTCCAGACACGTTTGAAAAGTATTTGCCCTATGCGATGGCGCTGGGAGTAGAGCACCACTGGGCACAGGCGTTTGCCGGAATCGTTCAGAATCCGCCCAGCTGGTACGTGTCGCCGAACGGGATGACAGGGTTCAATCCCATCTTCTTCTCGAGTTCGATGCACAACATGGCGTCGGATATGAATCAGGTATTTGTCTCCGCGCCGCGATCCAGTTCAACCGGTTCGGGATTCGGTGGAGGTGGCGGAGGCGGCGGTTTCTCGGGCGGAGGATTTGGCGGCGGTGGCGGGGGCGCGTTTTGAGTCGCGTTGCCTTTGCGCGCTTTGCGGAATCCTTCGCGATCTTTGCGATTAAAGATTTTGACCGCAAAGGGCGCAAAGAACGCAAAGACGACCGGGAACAACCGGACTCCCTTCACCGCTTACGGCATGGAAGCTTCGCGGACGAGCAGGCCAGCGCTTGCTCCCGACGTCGTTGTCACCTGACGCATAGCTTCTTCGCGGCTGCGTGACAGCCGGTCGAACCAGGCCAGGCCGGGGAGCTTGCCGATGGTCTCATCGATTCGCCGGGCGATGTCCGCACCTTGCGGATCGCCCAGAATGAAAGACAGGATCCAATCCACTTCGCTGTCCGGTTTCACGCCCCCGCCCACCGGCAGCCAGAAATGCCGGATGATGAAGTTGGTCAGTCGCTGCGCGTTCCGCGATCGCAACTGCAGACGTGCCTTGTTGTAGTAGAACGAGAAGTGGCGGCGCTCGTCCTTGGCCAACCGGCGCACAATTTCTGCCAGGATCGGATTTCTGGTTTTACGAGCCAGCACGCCATACCCTTCCAGCGTCGACAACTCCGAGATAGCTCCATAAGTCAGATAGGCTGCATGAAAGTGGGATGAAAACCGGCATAGCACCGACGATCCCAATTCCTTCAACCATTCCAGGAGCGACGTGGCCTTCTGCACTTCGGCGATGCGGGTCGCCGAAATAGGCACTCCAACCGCGTTGAGAAACTGACGGAGGGTATGGCCGTGGAAGAACTCTTCGTAAGCCCAGCAACTCAAGAAGGCCGTGGTTTGCGGGTCTTCGATAGCGCAAGTATTCAGGATGGCTCGTAAATACACGATGGTGTGCGACTCGATGTCCGTCATGTACGTCAGGGCGCGAATCTCTTCGTCGCTGATGGGATAGTGGGCGGCCTGGCTCAGATCGAGGTCGCTGATATCGACTTTCCTGGACAAACGAACATAGCGTTCCACGTCAAACTGTAGTCGTTCTGGAAGAAGCTCGGGCATGGTCGTTTCTCAATGTCTCTCCCATAAAGTACGGGAGGACAGAGAGTTTGGATTTGCCAGTGCGGGAAGGAAAGGGGTAACCGGTGACCAGGCGCGCTCTGCGGTCAATGTCCCCGGTGAAAAGCGTACTTGCTAAGGTCCGGCCAGAATTCGGCAAAGGCGTTGCTGCTCATGCGACCAGCGCCTGTGCCAGGTCGAGCGCTGGCGAGTTTTGGCCGATAACCCTCTTGAAGCAGGAACCGGCGCCGGCCCATCCTTCATGGGGGAACCTAGTTGCTACCCTTGCCAATGGCCTTATCAGGCTTTTGCGGGGGGTATCATCCATGATATAACCGCGCAAGCAGATCGTTCTGGCTACATTCAGGAGATCCGGCATGGAGCTGGGTTTCGCAGATGGAAATGGGCGGGAGCGAGGAGGTCTTGTGTCCGACGCGCGGACGGGGAAACGATTTCCCCTGGAATTGCCGATCAAGATTCACCAGTCTGAAAAAGGCGGCGAGCACAAAGGAGTCACCGGAGACCTGAGCGCCGCCGGAGTGTACATCCGCTCCGACGCCGCGCTGGATCTGGGCTCGACCGTCGAGTTCGAGATTACTTTGCCGCCGGAAATGACCGGGGCCAAAGAAGGCGTGGTCATCCAGTGCCGGGGCCGTGTCGTACGAACGGATGAGCCGACCGGCGGTCCCAGCGAAGCGCGCGGCGTAGCCTGCGTGATTGACTCGTACGATTTCGTTCGCCACTAGAAGCAGGAGCTGAACTGATGCTCAAATTGATTCTGGCCGACAATCAAGCCATTTTTCGAGCGGGAATCGCCAAAGTGTTGGCGGTTGAAGACGAAATGCGCATCGTGGCGCAGGCGCAAACCCAGGAGCAGATGTTCATGGCTCTGGATAAATTTCGCGCTGCGGTGCTGGTGGTCGCGGGCGGATTCCATTCCGATTTTCCCGGCATTCTGCTGGCTGCAAATAAAGCCAAAACCCGGGTGGTGGTGCTGGCCGACACCGGCGAAAGCGCGCAACGTTACATGGGCGCAGGCGCCCATGGCGTGGTCTATCGCAATGTCACCAGCGCGGCGCTGGTGGATTGCGTGCGCAAAGTGGCGCGCGGCGAAAACTGGGTTCAGGACATCGCGGTGCCCAGCGAGTTGACCGAGAACGATATGGTAGGACTGCGGGTGCGCGACCGTCTGACCGCGAAAGAACTCCGCATCGTGGCGCTGATCGTGCAGGGCTATAAGAACAAGGAGATCGCCTCGCAGCTGGGAACCACCGAGCAGGTGATCAAGAATTACCTGCGCAACGTGTACGACAAGATCGGCGTCTCTGACCGGCTGGAATTGGCGCTGTTCACGATTCATCACCGGATTCTGAACGAAGCCGCAGCCGCGACCGCGGCAGCAGCCACTCCCCAGGCCGGAGCGGGAGTGACGT
The DNA here is from genome assembly GCA_963812465.1 of Terriglobia bacterium. Lineage (GTDB taxonomy): Bacteria > Acidobacteriota > Terriglobia > Terriglobales > Acidobacteriaceae > JAIQFF01. Next base: position 59,536 of record CAWEVE010000001.1, on the reverse strand, counting down.
CGTAAAGAAGTTTTTGCTGGTAACAAAGGCCGCCCTGCGGGCGGCCTTTGTGCTTTCAGCGCCATGGACCATGTAGGGACAGCTGCCCCAGCTGTCCGGTCGAGCGAAGCTCGACAGCGTCCAGGCCGACATGCCCGAATACCCCTGATTGATTTTTTGAGTTGGACTCCGGCGGCTGGTGCTGGCACAGTAGCAATGTCCACTAGTTGTGCGACGAAACACTATCGCACCATGGGATGGCGCGAACTTTGAAGTTCGTTTTCTAACCCCTGTAGTTCCGATTTGGTTCATTCCTGACCTCGACGTCCAACCCCTAAATCATGCGAGCCGCATTTTTCGGCGCAGGCGCCGTGGTGTCTGCTCGCGACAACCACAAGGAGATCAGGTCATGAAATCAATTCGCAATGCAGTATTTTTCAGAACGCTCGTCCTGGCCGTCGGCATTTTGGGCGCGTCTGCCACTTCCGCATATGCCCAGAGCGCCAACGGAGCATTCACTCTCACTCACCAAACCCGCTGGGGAGGCATGCTGCTGGCGCCCGGGGACTACAAGTTCTCGTTAGAGTCTCCCAGCTTCCCGGCGCAGATCAAGGTCGAGAAAGTCGGCGGCGGCCAGTTGGCGATCGTGTTACCGCAGGGAATCTCTACAGAAACGCTGACGGACGGCAGCAAACTGATTCTCAGCCACGACGCCAGCGGAGAATCGTTTGTGAGCGCGCTGGACCTGGAAGAGCTTGGCATGAGACTGGTATTCGCGACCCCCAAGGCGCGGATACCAGCTTCGGAGACGGCCCGGCTGGGTCCGATCGCCGAAGTTCAATCCGGCAAGTAACAGCAATGCGGAAGCGGACATGCTGCAGTCCGCTTCCGCATTTTCTTGTGCTTGAATCCGCCAGGTATTTCTGCAGGAGAAAGCGCCGCCTTCGCTTTAGTTGGTCCTCGAGGTGCGCCGTAATTCATCGGTGAGCACGACCGCTTCGGCCACTTCCCGCATCGATTTCCGCGTCTGCCGGCTCTGCCGTTGCAAGGCCAGATAAGCCTGCTCCTCGTCCAGCGACAGATCGCGCTGCAGGATGCCCTTCGCTCGTTCCACGATCTTCCGGGTTTCGAGTTTTTGCGAAAGATGCGTGTTCTCGCTTTCCAGCCGCGCCATCTCGATCTCGGCTCCCACCAGGAAACCAACAGTCGAGATCATCCGGATTTCTTTCTGGTTGTGCAGATGAGGCCGGCGATGCTGCAGGTTGATCACGCCAACCACCCGCCCGCGAGACATCAAAGGTACGGACAAGAATGCTTCGTAAGTATCTTCCGGCAACTCGTGGAAGAATTGAAAGCGAGGATCTTTGGAAGCGTTCTTCGAGACCGCAACCGGCTCGCGATGCTCCGCCACCCATCCGGTGATGCCTTCTCCGACTTGCAGCTTCAGTCTGTCGACAACTTCCGGATGTGGATTCTTCGAGGCGCGAAGCAGGAGTTCCTCGCCATCCAGGACATAGATCAGGCAGGAATCGCATTTCACCAGCGCCGACGCAAAGTCCACAACCCGCGCGAGCACCTCGTGCAACGCGTCCGCCGACGCCATTTGCGTGCCTAGTTCATGAAGAAAATCTACAGAAGAATCGTCAATGGTGAATGAGGTAGCCATGCTTCAACCATAGGGAACGAAGTCGGGCGTGTCCAATAGCAATTTTCGATCACCGTCATAAAACCTTTTCGCGCAACTTATAGGTAGTAGAAGAATCTTATGAATGAGCAAGTTACAGCGCTGCTGTGTTTTGGCTTTGTTACAAACCTGTAAAAAAGCATTCCCCAATTGAAACTGGATCGGCTGACCAAAGCCGCGCGCGCTGAACCAAAGTAGAATTAGCCGGAGGGAACTTACCCGCGAGGCTCGATGAAGCGAGGATTGCTTGTCCTTTTCCTGACCGTTCTGACTTGCCCGTCTTCCTATCCGAATACAAACCAGTCCCAGGCAAATATTTTCGATCCCGCGCCCTGGCTCGAGGACTTTCATCAAGTGCTGTCGGAAATGTCCTCGCACTATGCAAATCTGGAATGGGCGGTTGATGATCGAAAGATGGACCTGCCGCGGCTGCGAATGGACACCGAAGCGAAACTTCGTGCCGCCACCAATGAACTCGACGCCCGCCGGATTCTCGATCAGTTTTTGGCCAGCTTCGGAGATGGCCATTTGGAAATTGAATGGCCCAAAAGCGGCGCACAGCCGACGCCTGCACCTACGAAGACACAAAGCCTGTGTGATCGGATGGGCTACAGCAACCGCAATCATCCCGGACTGGACTTCTCTGTAGTTCCTGAGTTTGCTTCGCTCAACACTCCTGAAACCACGCTTTTTCCCGGCGGCCTTCTCCGATTGCATAGCCGCGTCCTCGGCATCATTCGAATCGGTCTCTTCAGCGAACATGCTTACCCTGAGGTTTGTGAACAGGCGGTACGAGATTTGCATATGGAGGAAAACGCCGAATGCGACGCGAAATGCGATGACCAGACTTGAGCTGGCCACCGCAAATCTTCTTACTTCCGCTCTCGTACGGAGAGCAAACGCACTTGCCGCGGCTGGGGCGACCGCCCTCCTGATCGACATCACGCACAATGGAGGCGGCTCGGACTGGGTTGAAGCGCCGCCCCGAGCCTTAAGCTCTATTCCACTACGCGACGCGAAGATGGCTTTCATCAAACATGAACATTGGACCAAACAGCTTCAAGAGCGCCTACGCGATGTTCAAACCGACAATGTACAAACCGATCTGAAACAGCCCACCGATTCACAAGCTCTATTGAGAGACGCGGCGGACAAACTCGAAAAAGCAATTGACGCAAGCAAGCAGCCTTGCCAGACGGCTGCGGTCTGGGATACCGGAGAAACTTCCTTGCTCCCTGCTGGTTAAGGAGCCTCTGTTCGCGTCGGGAATCATGGCCTACGCAAAGCCCGGCAGCCTGGCTGCGCTTGCATCCAAGGAGGCCTTGTTCCAACCGAGCCGCTATACCTACGTTGAGAATCCGCGGCAGCTTCCTCTCTACGTTCTGGTGATCGCGGGACTTGGTCTGCGGCAGAATATTTCGCGGCACTACTGCAAGATAATCACGCCGCAATAGTTATCGGCGAACTGACCGGTGGGGCGGGTTGCGGCTACACGGATGGAGGTATCCCGGCCAAGCTCAAGAATTCCGGGGCGCAGCTCAAGATGCCGGACTGTGTTCGCTTTCGCGCCGACGGGTCAAACGAGGTAAACGGAATCACTCCCGACATACTTCTACCCTGGTCAGGACATGATTCTGATTTCCAGCGGGTGAACAAACTGCTGGGAGCTCTGGAATCACAGAAGGCTTCTAACCTGAAACCGCCTCTGCACTGAGGCGTCCGGCCCAGTAGTCTCGCAGTCTGCCCGGGACAAACTGTTGTTCTAGATTTTTTCGCCGACCGCCTTGCCCTGCGTAAACAGGTACAGATAATCGGGGCCGCCGGACTTCGAGTCCGTACCGGACATATTGAAGCCACCGAAAGGATGCGCCGCGACCGTCGCACCGGTGCATTTGCGGTTGATGTACAAGTTGCCGACATGGAATTCGCGAATGGCGCGTTCAATCTTCTCGCGCGAATTCGTGTACACCGCGCCGGTTAAGCCGAACTCGGTGTCATTGGCGATCTCGAGAGCGTGGTCGTAATTTTTTGACTTGATGACGGCGAGCAATGGACCGAAAACCTCTTCCTGCTCGAGACGCGACTTGGGCGGAATATCGGCAATGACGGTCGGCTGGAGAAAGTACCCTTCGCCTGCGTTTTTCGCCGGGCCGCCGCCGGTGATGACGCGTCCATCTTTTTTCCCGACTTCGATGTAATCGAGAATCGACTTCATCGAGCCTTCGTTGATGACCGCGCCCATGTTGGCGTTCTCCGCGGGATCGCCGACGGTGATTTTCTCCACCCGCGCTTTCAGCTTTTCCAGGAACTTGTCGTAAATACGTTCGTCGATAATGGCGCGAGAGCAGGCAGAGCACTTTTGTCCCTGAAAGCCGAATGCCGCCTGGGCTACGCCTTCGACGGCGGAATCAACATCAGCGTCCGCGTCCACGATGATGGCATCCTTGCCACCCATTTCGAGAACGGTGCGCTTGATCCAGATCTGGCCTGGCGCCTGCGTCGCTGCGCTCTTGTTGATGTCGAGGCCAACTTCGCGGGAACCGGTGAAAGCGATATAGCGCGTTTTAGGATGTCCCACCACCGCGTTGCCGAATGTCGCGCCGGCGCCAGGACAGAAATTCACCACGCCCTCCGGCATGCCGCACTCTTCCAGCAGTTCGACGAATTTCGCCGCGATCGTCGGAGAGTCGCTGGAGGGCTTCAGAATGACGGTGTTGCCGCTGACGATGGACGCCAACGTCATGCCGGCCATGATGGCGCAAGGAAAATTCCACGGTGGAATCACCGCGCCCACGCCCAGAGGAATGTAAAGCAGCGAGTCGCGCTCGCCGGGCATTTGCACCGGCAGTTCCGTCCTGGCCAGGCGCAGCGCTTCGCGAGCATAGTATTCGCAGAAGTCGATGGTCTCGGCGATATCCGCGTCAGCCTCGGCCCAGTTCTTACTCACTTCGAAAACCAGCCAGGCGCAGAATTCAAATTTGCGTTCTCGCATCACATCGCCTACGCGAAAAACTAAGCTGGCGCGCTCTTCGGCCGATAAGCGGCTCCAGCCCCCAAAAGCTTCGAGTGCCGCTTGCATGGCGGGTTCGACATGCTCTTTGCCGGCTTTCTGGTGCAGTCCGACCACCTGCGAGGGCTTGGCGGGATTGATGGACTTGATCTTGTCTTTGGTTTTGACCCGTTTACCGCCGATGATCAGGTCATACTCGCGGCCCAGTTGAGCCCGCACCTTCTCGATCGCTGCACGCATCTGGCGCGCAGTCTCTTCTTTGGTGAAATCGGTGAGGGGTTCATTCACGAACGGACCTTCGTGCAGGCGAATCTGTGGGCGGGTAGGAGCTTCAACGGTTGCCATCATTGCACCTCGATTATTGCGTCACTCGATTATTGACTCAGAAGATATCGATGTTCGCAGGGCCGGATAGGAACCTTTTAATTGTAGCACCGTGGAATCAGGTATTTGAGCCAACCAGAAGGGATACCGAGACGGCTGACCAGGGCTTGCTAGGCGGTGGCAAGGTAGACGTAGCGCAGGATAAACAGGACGGTGAGAATCCAAACCAGCACGTTGATCTCACGAAGTTTCCCGGCTGCAATTTTCACCACCGTGTAGGAAATGAGTCCCAGGCTAAGGCCGGTTGCGATGCTGAAGGTCAGAGGCGTGGCCAGCATGGTGATAAAGGCGGGCACGGCTTCGCTGAAGTCCGCCCAATCGATGTGGGCGATCGACTGGGTCATCAAAGCCCCCACCAGGATCAGGGCCGGAGCCGTGGCATAGCCCGGAATAGCCGCCGCCAGCGGAGAGCAGAACATGGCGAGCACGAAGAGCGCCGCCACGAAAATATTGCTGAGTCCGGTGCGGGCGCCCACCGCAATGCCGGCAACACTTTCGATGTAACTGGTGACCGTGGATGTGCCGGCGATCGCTCCGAAGACGGTTCCAGTCGCGTCGGCCAGCAGAGCGCGGCCGACGCGCGGGATTTTTCCGTCCTTGATGAAGCCCCCCTGCTCGCACACGCCCACCAGGGTACCCACGTTGTCGAAGAGATCGACGAAAAGAAAGGCGAACAGGATTTCCAGAAAGCCAAGCTGGATGGCGCTGCGAAGATCTAGCTGCAGAAAGGTGGATGACGGGTGCGGCATGGAAACGATGGCGGAGGGCCAACTGGAAATGCCGCGAAGCATGCCGAGCAGCGCGGTGCCGACGATGCCGATCAGGATTGCGCCATTCAGCTTTCGCGCCATCAGCACCAGAGTCAGGACCAGGCCGAAGCACGCCGTCTGCACTTCGCGGTCGGCAAAACTTCCCAGGCCGACAAAGGTTGCGGCGTTGGCCACCACAAGTTTCGCGTTCCGCAGTCCGACGAATGCGATGAAGAAGCCGATCCCGGTCGCGGTGGAATGTTTCAGGCAATCGGGCATTCCGTTGACGATCTGTTCGCGGACTCGGTGACGGTGAGAACGAGGAAGAGGACACCCGGAGAAGAAAACCACGCCAAGCGCGGTGCGCCACGGGATGTGCATGTTCAAGCAGACGTAGTAGGTGAAGTAGGCGTTGAGCGACATCCCCGGAGCCAGCGCGATGGGATAGTTGGCGTAGAGTCCCATGACCAGAGTGGCGACCGCAGCCGAGAGGCAGGTGGCAAAAACCACTCCGTCGACCGGCATGCCGGCCTGGGCGAGGATCTGTGGGTTGACGACGACGATATAGGCCATCGTCAGGAAAGTAGTGAGACCGCCGAGAAATTCCTGGCGCACGGTGGTGTTGATTTTCGGTGAGCTTGAAGTAGCGATCGATCAATCGTCTTTCCTCGATTGAAATTGCGGCAGCTGTTTTTCGTAGCCTGCTTTTATAGAAAAACCAGTTCTTAGTTTTCTGTTCTCGTTCCGGTTGGCGGCGCGATCCTGCGTTCTTCAATAACGTATTTGTCCGGCTTTTCTTTCCAGGCGCGGAATGCCGCCAGCGCCTCTTCGCGCATCATCTGAATCATCGGAATGCCACGCTGCGCGTGTGGCTGCGCGATTTCACGGTAGATGGACGAGTCGTCGAATCCAGCTTTGGAAGCGTCCGCGGCGAAACTGCCAAAGTAGACCCGCGCAAATCGCGTCCAGTAGATTGCGCCCAGGCACATGGGACAAGGTTCGCAAGAGGTGTAAAGTTCGCAGTCTTTCAGTTCGAAGACGCCAAGTTTCTGGCAGGCCTGGCGGATGGCGAGCACTTCGGCGTGCGCGGTGGGATCGTTGTTTGCGGTCACCTGATTCACGCCCTCGGCCACGATGTCGTTTCCTTCACGACCACGGCTCCGAAAGGTCCGCCCTGTCCGGAGCGGACATTTTCGATCGCGAGTTGAATGGCGCGAGCCATGAAAGGATTGTTCATCGTGTATCGCTCGATGCATCGATTCGTCCGATCAAAGGAAGCAAGTATAAGCGGACGGCTGGAAGCGCACAAATGTTTCTCGTGGAGTGTTCTCCGCTAACTTCGCTTGATCGACTAGCTGGAAGTTGAAAAAGTGAAGCCGGCCACGATAGGCTCGGCTCTTCACCGCCAACTCCCTTCCGGACAGGCTGACGCCATGAGCTTGCAGGCTTTCATTTCCCGTCGAGTAGTCACCGGGGGAGGAATCCGGCCGGCCGCGATTCTGGTGGAAGGCGAACAAATCCGGGCGGTGGTTCCTCCCGAGCAAATCCCGTCGGACGTCGAAGCGCATGATTTCGGCGACGCGGCGATTCTTCCCGGGCTGGTGGATTCTCATCGTGCACATCAACGAGCCGGGGCGGACGGAGTGGGAAGGATTCAGCACCGCGACGCGCGCGGCCGCGGCGGGCGGCTACACGATGCTGGTCGATATGCCGCTGAACTGCCTGCCGGCGACGACCACAGTCGCCGCGCTCGAGGCAAAGCGCGAAGCGGCGCGGGGCAAGTGCCGGGTCGATTGGGCGGCGTGGGGCGGCGTGGTCAAAGATAACCAGGATGATATCGAAGCGCTGGCCGCCGCGGGCGTGCTGGGATTCAAATGCTTTCTGATTCATCCCGGGATCGACGGCTTCACCATGGTCAGCGAAGAAGACTTGCGTGCGGCTCTGCCTCATCTGGCGCGAACTGGTCTGCCGCTGCTGGTGCACGCAGAACTTGCCGGGCCGGTGGATGCGGCCACCGCAGCGCCTGGCAGATGCCGATTGGAAATGCTTACGCGACCTATCTGCAATCGCGGCCGGACGAAGCGGAGCTGTCGGCGATTCGGATGATGCTGTCGCTGTGCCGGGAATATCGATTTTCGCCTGCACATCGTCCATCTTTCGACCAGCCAGGCGCTGCCGGAGTTGCGAGGCCGCGCGGTCGGAGGGGCTTGGCGGTCAGCGTGGAAACCTGTCCGCACTATCTGCATCTGGCTGCGGAAGACGATTGCGGACGGAGCGACGCTGTGCAAGTGCGCGCCGCCGATTCGGAGCCGCGAAAACCGCGAAGCATTGTGGCAAGGACTGAAGGAAGGAATCATCGATCTGGTGGCCACCGATCATTCTCCTTGTCCGCCGGCGATGAAGCGGCTCGACGGAGGGAAACTTCAGGACCGCGTGGGGCGGGATTTCGAGTCTTTCGGTGGCGCTTCCGGTGATGTGGACGGAGGCCAGCGAGCGGGGATTTGCGCTGACAGATATTGCGCGCTGGATGGCGGAGGGCCCGGCGCGGCTGGCGGGGTGCCATGCGCGCAAAGGGACGAATTGCGGCGGGATACGATGCGGACTTGGTGGTGTTTGATCCGGAGGCGGATTTCAGTGTGACGCCGGAGCGGCTGCATTATCGGCATCCGTTTCGCCTTATCTGGGAGAGACGCTTGCGCGGCGTGGTGAAGGCCACCTATCTGCGGGGCAGCCTGTATTCGCTGACGGCGAGTTTCCCGGAGAGCCAGCGGCCGGGAGTGGCGGCGTTAAGGATTCGATGTTACTGTCGCCTTTCAGGGCTGGAGTCGTCACGATTTCGTCCGCGATACTTACGTCGGCGCTGCATTCTTCGCGCGCTTCAGGCTCATGCTCGAAGCTCCGCACGTGAGACCTGCATGCGATAATCAGTTCATGATGCGTGATCGCATCGTCGGCGTGTCGGTCCCGCGCAAAGAAGGCCGCGACAAGGTTACCGGGCAGGCGCAGTACATCGACGACATGACGCTGCCGGACATGCTTTACGGCGCCACCGTTCGCAGCCAGATCCCGCGCGGCAAAATCAAGAACATCACGCTTCGGGCCCGGAATCGCCTGGGACGAATTTGTCGTTGTGTCCGCGAAAGATATTCCCGGGAAAAATTGCATCGCGCTGATCGCAGACGATCAGCCCTGCCTGGCGGATGGGATCGTCAACCATCCCGAGGAGCCGATTCTGCTGCTGGCCCATCCCGACCGGCACGTTCTTCCGAAGGCGGTTGCGGCGGTCTCGATCGAATACGATCCGCTTCCTGCCGTGTTCACCATGGAAGAGAGCGAGAGCTGCTCCGAAATCATCTGGGGAGCGGACAATATCTTCAAAACGCTATCTGATGGAGAAGGGCGATGTCGACGGAGTTTGGGAGAAGGCCGACTACATCGTCGAGGGCGAATACCGGACCGGCGCGCAGGAGCAGCTCTACATCGAAAACAACGGCATGATCGCGAGCTTCGATGCGCAGCAGGGCATCACGGTGTGGGGCTCGCTGCAGTGTCCTTACTACGTGCACAAGGCGCTGATGGCGCTGTGCAACCTGCCGGCGGACAAAGTTCGCGTGGTGCAGATGGAGACCGGCGGCGCTTTCGGCGGCAAGGAAGAATATCCGTCGATGATCGCGGCGCATGCGGCGCTGCTGGCGATCAAGTCCGGACGGCCGGTGAAAATCATTTATGACCGCATGGAAGACATGGCGGCCACGACCAAGCGCCATCCTTCGCGGACGCGTCATCGCACCGCCGTCAGCAAAGACGGAAAGATTCTGGGCGGCGAAATTGAATTCACGATCGATGGCGGCGCCTACGCGACGCTTGTCTTCGGTGGTGCTTTCGCGGGGCACGATTCATGCCGGCGGTCCTTATTTTTGGCCGAACGTTCGCATCCGGGCCAAGGCGGTGGCCACCAATGCCCCGCCGCACGGGGCGTTTCGCGGCTTTGGCGCGCCGCAGAGCCTGTTTGCGCTGGAACGGCACATGGACCGCATCGCGCAGGTGGTAGGGCTTTCGCCGGTCGAGATCCGGCGCCGGAATTTTCTGAAGCCGGGCCAGACGACAACCACGGAACAGATCGTGCGCGAGCCGATCGATCTGGACAAGCTTCTCGATCGCGCGCTGGAACTCTCCGACTACCGGGCGAAGAAGCAGCGGTTCGCGAAAGAGAATGAGGCGGGCAGAAGCGAAAGGGAATGGGCATCGCGGCCTTCCTGCACGGCGCGGGATTCACCGGATCGGGCGAGCGCTATCTGAGTTCCGTGGTTGGAGTGGAGGGCTGCGCCGATGGCAGCGTGCGCGTGCTGGTTTCGAGCACGGAATTCGGCCAGGGAACCAAGACCGTTCTTTGCCAGATCGCGGCCGAAGCGCTGGGCCTGCCGTACGAGCAGGTTGAGATCGCGCAGCCGGATACCGATGAGGTGCCGAACAGCGGCCCCACGGTGGCGTCGCGCACGGCCATGGTGGTGGGAAAGCTGGTGCAGTCGGCGGCGCTTGGGAATCAAGCAGACGCTGATCGGCTGGCGGCTTGCTTGGCGAGATCCTACTCGGCGGAGGAATTTCGCGCGGCGTGCCGGAATCATGTGGCCGCGCACGGACAGTTCCGGTCGTGGGCGCGCTACGAAGCCGCCGAGCGATGTTTTCTGGGACGACGAAAAGTATCGCGGCGAAGCCTATGCGGCGTTTGCCTGGGCGGTTTATGTCGCCGAAGTCACCGTGGACCTGACCACCTACAGCGTGACGGTGGACGATTTTGTGGCGCTGCAGGAAGTCGGCAAGGTGCTGCATCCGGTTCTGGCGCGAGGGCAAATCGCGGGCGGCGTCGCGCAGGGAATCGGATTTGCGCTGTACGAAAAAGTGGTTTGGCAAAACGGGCGCATGCAGAACGGCCAGATGACGAACTACATCATGCCGACTTCCGCGGACCTGCCTCCCATTCGCGTGTTTTTCGAGGAACTGGGCAATGTTCATGGGGCGTTTGGCGCGAAGGGAATCGGCGAACTTCCCATGGATGGTCCGGCGCCGGCCATTGTCAACGCGGTGGAAGACGCGCTGAGGATTCGTTTCGATTCGATTCCGCTGCTTCCGGAAGATATTTTCGAAGCGCTGACGCTTAATCGCGAGACCGCAGCTCGCTGGTGGAGTGCGATGATGCCTCGCCGGAACTCCGACTTCGGGAAGCCGCGCAAAGTGCGAAGTTTCGCTGACGGTCAACGGCGAGTTGAAGACGGTGCGCGTCTATCCGATGGAACGGTTGCTGGATGTGTTGCGGGAACAACTCGGATTGACCGGCGCCAAAGAAGGATGCGGAGAAGGCGAGTGCGGCTCGTGCTCCGTGTTGATGAACGGCGCGCTGGTGAATAGCTGCCTGATCCGGTTCTTCAGGCCAAGGATGCGAACATTGTCACCATCGAGGGACTGGCCGCGGGCGCGCAGCTGCAGTCACTTGCAGGAGGCATTTCTGGATTGCGGCGGCGCGCAGTGCGGCATCTGCACGCCGGGAATGATTCTTGCGGCGTCTCATCTGCTGAAAAAGAAGCCAGAACCGACGCTGGAAGAAATCCGCGAAGGGCTGTCCGGAAATCTTTGCCGCTGCACCGGCTACATTCAGATCTTCGAAGCTGTGGCGGAAGCGGCGCGGCGGCAGGACCTCCAGGTCCGCAACATGAGATCCGACCCGGCCGATTATCAACTGGTTGCGCCGGGCAGCTTGCAGGCGGTGGTCTCGCTGCTGGCCGAGGAGCCGGGCGCGTGGCTGCCCATCGCCGGAGGCACCGACGTGATGGTGCAGTACGCGGCGGGAAAACTGCCGGCGCGAAAGCTGGTCAGCATCTGGAATCTTCCGGAGCTGCGGCGCATTGAAGTGTTGCCCGACGAAATCCAAATTGGCGCGGGATGCACTTATACCGATCTGCGCGAACACGCCGTTCGTGCAGCGCGAATTTTCGCTGCTGGCGAGCGCCGCCAGCTGGACGGGCGGAATCGCCAACCAGAATCGGGGAACGCTCGGAGGCAACATCGTGAATGCCTCTCCGGCGGCGGATTCGCTGCCGGCACTGCTGGTGTATGACGCGGAACTGATTCTGGTTTCGGTTCGCGGAGAGCGGCGATTGCCTTATGCGGATTTTCACACCGGCTACAAGAAAATGAAACTTGCGCCGGATGAACTGATTCGGGCGGTTTGTCTTCCGCGGCGATTTTCGGAGTATGTTTCTTACACACGCAAGGTCGGGGCCGCAACGCGCAGGCGATTTCCAAAGTGTGCATCGCGGCGCTGGGGCGGGTCGCCGGCGGCGTGGTCGAGGACGTCCGCATCGCTCTCGGAAGCGTAGCGCCGGTTCCGCTTCGTTTGGCGAAGACGGAACAATTGGTGAAAGGAAAGCGCTATCGACTCTTCGCTGCTGGTAATGGCAAAGCAAGCCGCGACTGCGGAGATCCGGCCGATCGATGATATTCGATCCACGGCGAAATACCGGGCCGCGGTGGCGGGCAATCTGGTGGCCGAGTTTCTCGAACAACTGGCGCTGAGCGACGCGGACCGAAGGCATGAGCGACGTGCTGGCGCGCTGGAATCGCCTTTCGGCCGAGGAGGCGGCGAAGGAAATTTTGCCGTGCTGCGGATCGAAGGCCTGGGCGCAGCGACTGGCTGCGCGAAGACCGTTCGCGGATGAAGCGGCTCTGCTGGCTGCCTCCGACGAAATCTGGCGCAGCCTGGCAGCAGAAGATTGGATGGAAGCGTTCCGCAGCCATCCCGCGGATCGGCGAGAGAGATTGGCGAGAAACAGGCAGCACAGTCGCCGGGCAGCCTGCGCCCGCTCAGTCCGCCTGGTCTGCGCAGGAGCAACGGAACGTGGCAGCCGCAGGTGAAGAAGTCAAGATCGCGCTGGCGGAGGCGAATCGGAAATACGAGCAGCAGTTTGGCCATATCTTTATTGTGTGCGCTACGGGAAAATCAGGGCCGGAGATTCTGGAGATTCTGCGGCGGCGATTGCAGAATGACCGGAACGCCGAACTGCGCGAGGCAGCGGAGCAGCAGCGGCAGATCACGCATATCCGATTGAGAAGATGGCTGTCATGATGAAACGCATTACCACTCACGTTCTGGACACCGCCCGCGGCAAGCCGGCGAGAGATGTACCTGTGCGCCTGGAGCGGCAGGAGAAGTCGGGCGACTGGGTGCCGCTGGGCTCGGCACGCACCGATCACGACGGCCGTTGCGGTCAATTGCTGCCGGACGACAAAGTTCTCTCGGCTGGGCTTTACCGGCTGGCGTTCGACACCGGCAAGTTATTTCGCGGCGCGAGAAGATCGAGGGTTTATATCCGGTGGTGGAAATCACATTTCTGGTGCGGGATGGCGAAACGCACTTCCATATTCCGCTGCTGCTGAGCCCGAACGGGTACACGACTTACCGGGGAAGCTGAGCGCATGAACGTCCCGCCACAAACCGATGAGGATCTGGGATGACGTCTTCCGTCCGGGAATGGCTCAACCTGATCGTGCGCTGGTTCCATGTCTTTGCCGGCATCATGTGGGTCGGCCAGACCTACTACTTCACCTGGCTGGACGGCCAGTTTGGAAAACTCGAGAAGAACGCCGAGGGCAAGCCGGCGGCGCTCTGGATGGTCCACAGCGGCGGCTTCTATACCGTCGAAAAACAGAAATCGCTGAGGGTCGCGCCCGGGCAGGTGCACTGGTTTCGCTGGGAAGCGGCGATGACCTGGCTCAGCGGCATGGTGCTCATGTTCCTCGTCTATTACTTTAGCGGGGGACTCATCGACACCGACGTTGCGAATATTTCTCAAGCCACCGGCATCGCCATCGGATTGGGTGTGCTGGTTTTCGGCTGGCTCATTTACGATCTGGCGGTGCGGTCAGCGCTGGGCAGGTCGGAAACTGCGTTTGCGATATTTTCGCTCATCATGGTTGCGGGAATCTCGTGGGGATTGGTACACGTCTTCAGCGGGCGCGCCGCGTACATCCACGTAGGCGCGATGTTCGGGACGATCATGACCCTGAACGTGTGGATGCGAATTCTTCCCGCCCAACGCAAGCTGATTGCCGCAGCCGCGGCCGGCGCCACCTTCGATCCGGCGCTCGGGGCTCAGGCCAAGCTCCGCTCCAAACACAATACGTTCATGGCGGTTCCAGTTGTGTTTATCATGCTGAGCAATCATTTTCCGGTGGCGACTTACGGGAACACTTATAACTGGGAGATTCTGGTTTTCCTGGTGTTCGCCGGGTGGGCGGCAGCGAAAGTCATTCGCCGGGCCTAATGCAGGCAAGAGATGTGTTTCGTCAGCAGACATTGTTAGGATCCTGTGCGGACAACGAGTGGAACTAAAAGTCGCGCTGAAGAAGTCATCGCCCGCTGCCGTAAGCTGGCGCGCTTCAGTGAAGATTTTGGCGGCACGCGCCGGACATTCCTTTCCGCGCCCATGCGCGAATGCCACCGCGAAATCGCGGCGTGGATGGAGCCGCTCGGGGTCGAGACAAGAATCGACGCGGCGGGAAACTTGCGCGGACTTTACCCCGGAGCAGAGTCTAAGGCGCCGAGACTGCTGCTAGGTTCGCATCTAGATACGGTTCCAAACGCGGGAGCGTTCGACGGAGTTCTCGGCGTGGTGCTTGCCGTTGCCCTGCTGGAGGGCTCTGGATGGACGACGGCTTCCTTTTGGAATTGAAGTTGTCGGATTCTCCGAAGAAGAAGGCGTTCGGTTTGGAACACCTTTCATCGGCAGCCGGGCACTGACCGGCAGGCTTGATAATGAACTCCTGGATCGTGAGGATGCGCGCGGAGTTTCGGTACGCAAAGCCATTGCAGATTTTGGCTTGAATCCGCGGGAGATTTCCCAGGCTGCCTTAGAAGAAGGAACTCTGGGATACATCGAGTTTCACATCGAGCAGGGGCCCGTGCTCGAAACACTGAATCGGCCGCTTGGTGTTGTTGAGGCGATCGCGGGACAGAGCCGGTTGGAATTCATATTTCTTGGCCGCGCTAACCACGCCGGCACTACGCCGATGCATCTTCGCCGGGACGCGATTGCAGGCGCCGCGGAGTGGATCATCGCGGTGGAGCGGGAAGCGCAAAGCGTTCCAGGCCTGGTGGCCACCGTGGGCGTGATCGAGGCCAAGCCGGGAGCGACCAATGTCATTGCCGGCGAGGCTCGGCTGACCCTCGACGTACGCCATGGCTCGGACGAGGTTCGCACTCGCGCTGTTGATAATCTGATTCGCCAGGCGGAAGAAATTGCGGAGCGGCGTGGTTTGTCGGTAAGCCGGAATGTTCTTCTTAGTCAGCAGGCGGTGCCAATGGATTCATTTCTTGTGAATGAAATTGAACGGGCGATCGGACAAGCCGGATGTGAACCGCATCGCATGGTGAGTGGCGCCGGTCATGATGCAATGATCCTTGCCGAGAGAGTTCCCAGCGCCATGGTTTTCCTGCGAACTCCGGGCGGGATCAGCCATGATCCGGCCGAGTCCGTGAGGACTGACGATGTAGCGAAAGCGATTGAGTGCGGCATGCATCTGCTCGAGCAACTGGCTTCGTCACCAACGCTTCAAGGAAGGATGCACCGTGCATAACCTTGGTCAGACCCGAAGTTCGCAACATCCCAATCACCTGCTGCTGACTGCCGATACTTTCGTCCGCACTGCTTTGCCGGGGATGAAAGCCTGTTCCGCCATTGTTCATGCGGGTCCGGCGATAGGGGCGAGATTTACGCAGTACACGGCTGAGTTCGAGGCCGGCGGCGAACTGGGCGGCACCCCGGCGCAGCGTTTTCTTTTTGTGATCGAAGGAGGCCTTAAGCTGGAGGTCGGCGGCAAGCCAAGCGAACTGAGTGTCGGCGGCTACGCTTACTTGCCCCAGGGAGTGCAGCATCGCGTCCTGGCAACAAAGACAAGCCGCGTCGCCGTAATCGAAAAGCCCTATCACGCTCTCGCCTCAGTCGCGCTGCCGCATGCCATTGTTTCCAGCGAGGACGCAGTTTCTTCTCATCCGCTGGGAGATGATCCCAGCCTGCAGGTGAAGTGTCTGCTTCCCGACGAGATGACTTACGACTTCGCAGTAAACACAATGGAGTATCAGCCGGGCGCGTCACTCAGCATGGTGGAAATGCATGTGATGGAACATGGACTCATCATGCTGGCAGGCGGCGGAATTTACCGGCTGGGCGATGCCTGGTATGCGGTTACGGCTGGAGATTTTATCTGGATGGGCCCGTGGTGCCCGCAATGGTTTGGAGCGCTCGGCAAAGTGCCGGCAAAATATCTAATTTATAAAGACTGGAATCGCCATCCACTGGCCGATATTCATCCATGAAGCTTGAAATTGATCGGGACCAAGTTACTCTCAGAGATCGAAGCACTGGCTGCGATTTCTGACGCCGAACCTCCCGCGGTTACCAGAATCGTATTCACTCCAGCCGATCTCAAAGCGCGTGCCTGGCTGAGGGCGAGATGTGAAGAGGCCGGCCTCGCGGTCCGGCAGGACGCGATCGGAAACACCTTCGCGCGTTGGGCTGGGTCTGACCCGAAGGCAGCGGCGGTCGGCACCGGTTCGCATATCGACGCAATTCCCAACGCCGGGAAATACGACGGAGTGGTGGGCGTACTGGGAGGACTTGAGGCAATACGGGCGCTGCGGCGGGCGGGCTTCCATCCCAGACACTCGATCGAGCTGCTCGTCTTCACCTCTGAAGAACCGACGCGTTTCGGAATCGGATGCCTGGGCAGCCGCCTGCTCTCCGGAACCCTTTCGGCTGAAGCCGCCAGACAATTGAAAGACGGCGATGGGGAGCCGGTCGAGAAAGTCCGCCGTCAGGCCGGACTTGGCGGAGAGCTCGAAGAAGTGAAGTTGCCCACCGACTATTACAAAGCATTTGTCGAGTTGCACATCGAGCAAGGTCCGCTGCTGGAGCAGCAAAACACACCGCTGGGAGTGGTTACAAAAATCGCCGCTCCCGCCAGCATGCGAGTTTCTCTCGAAGGAGCGGGCGGACACGCGGGCGGCGTACTGATGCCGGATCGTCGCGACGCGCTGTGCGCAGCGGCGGAACTGATTCTGGCGATCGAAAGTGCCGCCCGAAACAGCGGCGCCGCCGATACGGTTGCGACCGTCGGCATTTGCGACGTGTTTCCGGGGGCCGTGAACAGTATTCCCAGCCGGGTTCGTCTCAGCGTCGACATTCGCGATACTGATCTTGCCCGGCGCGATGGCGTGATGAAAGCGATCGAAGATGCCGGTCGCGCGATATCTGCGAACCGCCGAGTTGCCGTTCACACCGAACTGGTGAACGCGGATGCACCGGCGGAATGCGCGCCCACAATCGTGGCCGCCCTTTCTGACGCTTGCAGGAAACATCAACAGAAGTTTCTTCCGATGATCAGCCGGGCTTATCATGATTCGCTCTTCATGTCCCGTATCGCGCCGGCGGCGATGCTGTTTATTCCCTGCCGCAAGGGCTACAGCCATCGTCCTGACGAATATGCGTCGCCCGAGGACATTGCCCGCGGGACTCTGGTGCTGGCCGAAACTCTGGCGGCTCTTTCTGCGTAATTGAAATCCGGCTAGGGCCAGTGCGGAATATTCGACTCGCGCTCAGCCCAATGCTCGACGATGTCCCGTACCACCTTGTCGCCAACCGACTGAGCCGCATCCAGCGCCGGCATGTAAGCCGAGTAGTTGCCGGAAACCATTTCCTTCAGGCTGTCAGCGACGGTCGTGCCGGGAGGCTCGCGATCGTAATTGCTTACCGTGCGTAGAACCAGCACTCGTTGCAGATCCACTCGTCCGGCCTGATGCAGAAAGGTAAGAGCCTGCATCGTGCCCGAGTCTTCCATGCCGGCAATCATGTAGTTGCCTTTGCCGGCGGTGTAGTAGCGCGTCCAGGCA
This sequence comes from Terriglobia bacterium, assembly GCA_963812465.1. GTDB lineage: Bacteria > Acidobacteriota > Terriglobia > Terriglobales > Acidobacteriaceae > JAIQFF01. The sequence continues at coordinate 41,789 of CAWEVE010000001.1, read as the reverse complement.
TTGGCCCATTCATCCATTTTTGATCCGTGCCAGAAAGTGCTGGCCGACAAGGTATCGCCTCGGGCGACAAATGGCGGCTTTAATGCGTTAGGGAAAGTGGCGAAGCGGCCGCGAAACTTGCGCAACGTTTCGGAATCAGCAAGCGGGACACTTTGCGTGAGGTGAAAGGCCCAGCCCACCAGGTCAGGATTCAGAGTGTAAGCCTCGCCGTAGAAATCGCTGGCGCGGCTGCTCGTACGGACTTCCTTTGCGCAGTGGCACATAACCGGTTGGCCAGTTCTGCGGAATCTGACGGGCATCAATCTCAAACGACAAGTCGCCATCGATCACGTGGTCGGCCCAAACCGCCGAGCCGAGCGATACGTCGGCCGGGTCTCCGCCGCCAATTCCGGCGACGATCCAATAAGCTTTCGAGAGATCAAAGCGCGGATCCAGGCCAAGCGCCATCACCGAGGCCGCGGCCTTGGCAGTGCCGACACCGGTCACCATGCCCAGCACTCCATCCTTATTCAGGCGGAGGTGATGATAGCCGGACGGCAGCGGGACGATCTCGTCCAGATGTTCGCGCTCCACCCAGAGCTGGAATTCACCCGGCGTGTCGCCCGTGTCTTCGCCACGTTCGAACATGGTGACTACCACCACCTTGATGGGGATGGGCGCGGGAATTGCTGCGGACTGCGCGTAGAGGGGCAGGACAAACGATGCAAAAAGCAGAAGCGCTGAAGCCAGTTGTTGGAAGCTGCTCATGGGCTCTCGCAATTGTGCAGGAATCAGGCACACAGTAAACATTCATATTCTCGAGTCGACATGCGATAGTTTGGATTCCCGGCATTCAAATATCAGGTCGCTCCCGAGTTGATATAGTCAAAATTGTCCAAATGCAAACGACGCTCGATAAAACTCCATTCGCAGTGCTGCGGACTGACTTTCTGCTGACGGTCCGTCTGGCGCTGCCGCTCATCATCGCCGAAATCGGATGGATGAGCATGGGAATTGTGGATACCATCATGGTCGGCCGGCTGCCTGACAGCGCGGTTGCGATCGGAGCTACCGGTCTGGCCCAGAGTCTCTACCACAGTGTGGCGATATTTGGCGGCGGATTGCTCCTGGGGCTGGATACCTTCGTCGCACATGCCTTCGGTCGCGAGGATATCAGCGACGCCCGGCTCTCGCTGGTGAACGGACTGTTCCTGGCGCTCGCGCTTACGCCGGTCCTGATGTTTGCGGTTTCATTCTGGCCGGAGTTGATGACACGATTCGGAATCAGCGTGGAACTGGTGGGACCGATGCGCCCGTTCCTGCGGGCGCTGGCCTGGGGCACATTGCCCCTGCTCGCGTATTTCGCGCTGCGCCGCTATCTGCAGGCTGTGAACGTGGCGATTCCGATCATGTTCGCGTTGATCTCGGCAAACATTGTGAATGCGGTGGGCGACTGGGCATTGATTTACGGACATCTTGGCTTTCGCGCGATGGGCATTACCGGGTCAGGATGGTCAACCTGTTTTGCTCGAATTTATATGGCTGGCGTGCTTGCCCTCACATTGCTATGGGTAGAGTCAAAACGTTCGCTGCCTCGATGGGCCGACTCGCTAAAGATCGACACACACCGGATGTGGGCATTGTTGAAGTTGGGCGCGCCGGCGGCAATGCAGATTCTGCTCGAAATTGGAGCCTTTGCCGCTGCCACCGCGTTGATCGCGAGGCTCGGGCCGGTGCCGCTCTCCGGGCATGAGATCGCATTGAACTGTGCCGCGCTCACCTTTATGGTTCCGTTGGGGATCAGTTCTGCCGCCGCAGTGCGAGTGGGACAGCAACTGGGAAGAAAAGATCCCGCGGGGGCGCGGCGGGCGGGTTGGTCGGCCATCATGATGGGGGCTGCATTCATGACCTGCTCAGGCCTGGTGTTCGTGTCTGTCCCGACCTTGATCGCCCGTTTGTTTTCGCCGGATCCGGCCGTCATTCGCACCGGCGCGAGGCTCCTCCTGGTGGCAGCCGCATTCCAGTTATTCGATGGCCTGCAGACTGTGGCAACAGGCGCGCTCCGGGGTGCGGGCGATACCAAGACTCCCATGCTCGCCAACTTCATCGCCTATTGGCTGATCGGGCTTCCTGCGGGCTATGTTCTGTGCTTCAAGCTGGGGTGGGGAGCCTTGGGGGTCTGGATCGGACTATGCGGCGGACTCATGATGATCGGGTCGGCGCTTCTGTTCGCTTGGGGCCGGAAGAAGCTTGCTGTGTGAACTGACATGCGTCCCGGGTTTTTAGGAACAAAACCCGGTTATCAGTTTTCAGTTATCAGTTATCAGTTCTCGGTTTTGAGCTTTGCATAGCCCGGTTTGATCACTGAGTAAATGAAACGGCAGCGCTGGTCGTACGGCAGGAAGGCGCTCTTCATTGCGTTGATGGTTATTTTCTCGAAGTCATCCAGGGACAGGCCGAAGGTATTCGCCGCCGCTTCAAATTCCTTGCTCATGCTGGTATCGCTCATCAGCCGGTTGTCGGTGTTCAGGGTGACGCGAAATTTCTCCTGGTAAAGAATCTTGAAAGGATGCTCGGCCAGGCTGGGTGTGGCGCCGGTATGGACGTTGCTGATCAGGCAAATCTCCAGCGGGATGCGCTTATCAAGAACATACTGGGCGAGATCGCCTAACTTCACGGCTTTGCCCTCTGCGATGGCGATGTCGTCGATCAATCGAGTTCCGTGTCCGATGCGATGCGCTCCGCAGTACTGAATGGCCTGCCAGATCGATTCTTTTCCGTAGCCCTCGCCCGCGTGAATTGTGATATTGAAATTCTCCCGTTGAATGTAGTGGAACGCGTCCACATGCTTTTTGGGCGGATATCCACCTTCTTCGCCGGCCAGATCGAAGCCGACAACGCCGCGCTCGCGAAAATCGACGGCAAGCTCAGCCATCTCCAGGGAGACGTCCATATTGCGCATGGCGCAAATGATCAACCCGGAAGACACTCCGAAGTCCTTGCGTCCCCGATCCAGTCCCTTGAGAACAGCCGAGACCACCTGCTGGTGGGTTAAGCCTTTCGTGGTGTGAAAGACGGGCGCAAAGCGGGTTTCAAAGTAAACCACGCCATCCTTGCTCAAGTCTTCGGCCTGTTCGTACGCTACCCGCTCGAGCGCTTCTTCTGTCTGCATTACCGCAATCGTGTGCGCGAAGCCCTCCAGATATTTGGCCAGGCTTCCCTTGTTCGCGCCTTGATGAAACCATTCGGCCAGCGCTACCGGATCGCGGGTGGGAAGGCCCGTATATTTCGCGGTGTTCGCGAGATCGATCACGGTGGCCGGACGCAGCACGCCGTCGAGGTGTTCATGCAGGAGAACTTTTGGCAAACTCGGCGGATCTAATTTTTTATCAAGCTTCATTCTTCTCCTATGTCCTCGTTCCACACCTCGGGATTGGCGCGGATGTACTGGCTCAGCAGCGAAGCGCACTCTTCCGAATCGAGATCGATTACATGAACGCCGAGTGAACGGAGCCAGTCGAGTCCACCCTGGAAATTACGGCTCTCGCCAACTACCACGGTGCCGAAACCAAACTGCCGGACCAGTCCACTGCAATACCAGCAAGGCGCCAGCGTTGTGACCATCGTCAGGTTGCGATAACTGCGCTGACGGCCGGCGTTGCGGAAAGCATCGGTTTCCCCATGCATCGAGGGGTCGCCGTTCTGTACGCGGCGGTTGTGGCCGGCGCCGACCAGTTGACCGCGTGAATCAAAGATCGCCGCTCCGATGGGAATGCCACCTTCAGACAGTCCCTTGCGGGCCTCGGCAAGCGCGACAGCGAGCATTGCGGCGTAGTCCGGCGTCAAGTCTCACATCCTCCTAGTATCATTATTACACTTACGCTTCTCAGTTATTCTGAGCGCCGCATGCCCAGTCGCGTTGTCCTTGAAATCTGCGTCGAATCGACGGACCGCGCAATAGCCGCCGAGCGCGGGGGCGCGCATCGCATTGAACTTTGCAGCGACTTGTCATGCGGCGGGATCACTCCCAGCGCGGGGTTGATTGAAGCGACCCGCAAACAGTTGCGGATCCCCATTCATGTCCTGATTCGACCTCGAGCCGGCGACTTTTGTTATTCCAGCCCTGAATTCGAAATCATGGCGCGTGACATTCGTGCGGCCAAGGATTTGCGCGTGGATGGAATCGTGCTGGGGATTCTCGACGAAGGGAGCAGGTGGACATTTCGCGCACCCGCAAGCTGGTGGAGCTGGCACGCCCTCTTCCTGTTACCTTCCATCGCGCCTTCGACCTGTGTCGCGACAAAGACGGGAATGCTTGCCTGGAGGCAGTCATCCAAACCGGCGCCGCCCGGATTCTCACGTCAGCCGGCAAGGATCGGGTAGTAGACGGCGTCGCCCGAATTGCGAATCTGGTTCGCGCCGCTGGAAACCGTATCGCGATCATGCCGGGTGGAGGAGTTAACGCCGGGAATGTTCAACAGATCCTGCAACAGACCGGCGCCCCGGAGATTCACGCGTCCCTGGGTTCTGCTGACGCGACCAGTAATACTTCAGCGCATGAATTCGAGGGACGGGTCCGGAGGGTCAGAGACATTCTGGAAGCTGTGTAATCAAATCTATATTCCCGAGAGTAAACGACAGTGGAGTCGTCCGGACATGGGCAAACTCTCCTTTGGCAGGTTTCAACGCTGCGATTGTTAACTGCGATCAGCCGTTGCAGCGGAATCTTTGCCGGATGCGGGGATTCGTCGACCGCGCGAAGGCCGGAGATGGAATCGATGTGAATGCGGAAGAAGAGTGGAGCCACGGAGTCGTCGCCCAGTTTTAGCTGCCGCTCCGCTAATGCGTCCTGCCACCAGCGGTAGCGCTTGCCTAACAGTTTGCGAGCATGTTCCCGTTCATCTGTAAATTGAGGCTCGCGCAATTCCTGGTAAAGGCCAGTGGCAATCACGCTCATCCACTGGGATTGGTTCTCGATTTCGTCAACTTCCAGACAGACTTTAGGATTCGCCCGCATCCATTCAATCTTTTGCCCCAAGGTCGAGAGCGCATAAACATAGTCAGGCTCGTAGGCAAAGCGTATGGGCACGACATAGGGCTGGTTATCGAGAGAGCATCCGAGTCTCGCCAGTGAAGCGCGAGCCAGCAGTGCGCCACACTCGTTCGCGGTCATTTCGTTGATCACCATGTCCAACTCCAATCAAGACTCTTCGACATCTCTACGCACTGACGGCCTGATTTTACCGTATCCAATCCGCCGGTGCCCCGGCTACGTCGTCTCATCATCATCCTGCGACAGTGGCGCGCGATCTGCAGTTCTTCCTGGGTCGCGACAATCTGAATCTTGTCGGCTGCGAGACCAAGAAATTCGAGGCTGCTCGTAGCTGCCGACCGAATGTAGTCGCTATGCTCTCCGATGCCGCCGGTGAAGACCAGAAGGTCAATGCCGCCGAGCAGAGCGATATAGGCGCCGATGGCCTTGCGCACGGAAAGAGCAAAGACATCCAGGGCAAGGACGGCCCGCGCATCCCCAGAGCGCGCCCGCTCTTCCAGCCGCTTCACGTCGCTCTCCCCGGCGGAAAGAGCAAAGAGACCGCTCTGATGATTGAGCAGATCTTCAAGTTGGTTCGCGGTGAGCTTCTCAACCCGCAAAAGATATAGCAAGACGCCCGGATCGAGATCTCCCGAACGAGTCCCCATCGGAATGCCGCCAGTGGGCGTGAGCCCCATCGTGGTATCGATCGAGACTCCGTTGCGAACGGCACAAAGGCTTGCTCCGTTGCCCAGGTGCGCAAAGATTACCCGCTCGGGCAGCCGCGCGCCGAAGTGATGCACGAGTGACTCGTAGGAGAGCCCGTGAAAGCCGTAGCGCCGAATTCCCGCGTCGAAGTAGCGCTGCGGAATTGGCAGATGCGACGCCACCTCCGGCATCGTCTGGTGAAAAGCGTCGTCGAGGCAGACGAACTGCGCCGCCGACGGAAATATGGATTGCGCGGAGGCAATCAGCGACAGCGCCTGCGGTATGTGCAAAGGCGCGAAATGCGTGGCCGAGCGCAATTGCTCCATGACTTGCGGGGTAACCCGTTGGTGGGTTCGGATCTCCGGTCCTCCGTGCACGACCCGATGACCCACTGCACGCGGTGAGCTTTGCATGTGCTCCCGGACGGCCGCAGCGAGTGTGGCCAGAGCATCCTGCTGCGACTCGACGATGTTGTCACGCTGGACCAGCAATTTTCCGTCCGACGAATGAATGCTCAATGAACCCTGGCTGCGTCCGATACCGTCGGCGCTTCCGGTCAGCAACGGCTCCTCGTCGTTCGCGCCGCGATAATAGACCCCGAACTTGAGCGAAGAGGAGCCGCTGTTAAGCACCAGAATCAGATCGTCTTTCCCGGCAATCGTTTCTGTCATGCCTTTCCCGGCCATTTCCAGTTGCGAATCTCTTCTTTATCGATGCCTTCTGCATGGGCATAAGCAATGCTGTCGATAATCTGTCCCTTCAGCCATTCCTTGACGTGAGCGCCGATGCTGCTCAGGCGCGGAACGCGGTCAATGACGTCGATAGACAGGTTAAAGCGATCGACCTGGTTGAGGATGGCAAGCTCGAGCGGCGTGTTGATGTTGCCCTTTTCCTTGTATCCGCGCACATGGATGTTGTCATGATTCTTGCGACGATAGGTAAGCTTATGAATAAGCGACGCGTAAGAATGGAAATTGAAAATCACCGGTTTGTCGATGGTAAAAAGCGAATCGAAATCGCGGTCGGAAAGGCCATGCGGATGCTCGGACTCCGGCATCAGGCGAAATAAATCGACAACGTTGACAAATCTGATCTTCAGATCGGCAAAGTGCGTCTTCAGGATTTCAACCGCTGCCAGCGCCTCCATTGTTGCAATGTCGCCGGCGCATGCCATGACCACGTCCGGCTCTTCGCAGTCATCTGTGGACGCCCAGTCCCAGATGCCAATGCCTTTTGTGCAGTGCTTTACCGCATCGTCCATGCCCAGGTACTGAAGATGGTCCTGCTTGTCGGCGACGATGACATTGACGTAATCGCGGGAGCGCAGACAATGATCGGTCACACTCAGTAGACAGTTCGCGTCGGGCGGCAGATAGATGCGGACCACGTCGGCGCTCTTGTTGGTAACTACGTCCAGAAATCCCGGGTCCTGGTGCGTGAAGCCGTTGTGATCCTGGCGCCAGACCAGGGACGTAATAAGGATGTTGATCGAGGGTACAGGGGCGCGCCAGTCAAGCTCGTTCTTCGCCTTTTCCAGCCATTTGGCGTGCTGATTGAACATCGAATCGATCACGTGGACGAAGGCTTCATAAGTAGAGAAGAAGCCGTGGCGACCGGTAAGGACGTAACCTTCGAACCAGCCTTCAAGTGTGTGTTCGCTGAGCATCTCCATGACGCGCCCGGAGACGTCGAGTTCGCCGCCGTCGGCATCTTCCGGCTTGTACTCGGCAAGCCAGGTCTTTTTCGAAGCAGCGTAGATCGCGGTGAGCCGGTTGGAGGCGGTTTCGTCCGGACCGAAGACGCGGAAGCTGCTCATATTCCGGCGCATCACCTCGGCAAGGAAGTGCGCGAGCACGTCGGTTGGCGGAGCGTAGAGAGAGCCCGGAGCCTTCATTTTCACAGCATAGTTGCGGAAATCCGGCAGCTCGAGTTCCTTGCGAAGCAGGCCGCCATTGGCATGGGGATTGGCGGAGATGCGGCGTTCCCCCGAGGGCGCCATCTCCTGCAATTCCGGAACCAGAGTTCCGTTGGAGTCGAAGAGTTCATCTGGCTTGTAGCTGCGCAGCCACTCTTCAACGATTTTGAGACTGCTGTTATTGGTGGCTGGATCGAGCACTGGCACCTGATGCGCCCGCCAAAAGTCCTCCACCTTGTGTCCGTCTACCTCTTTCGGTCCGGTCCAACCTTTCGGGGAACGAAGCACGATCATCGGCCAGCGCGGGCGAGCGGTGTCGCCGGTGGAGCGGGCGTGCTGCTGATACGAACGAATCTCGAGGATGCATTTCTCCAGGGTCGCGGCCAATTCCTGATGCATCGCGGACGGGTCGCTGCCTTCAACGAAGTAAGGTTTGTAGCCACATCCGGTAAGCAGCGCCTCCAACTCGTCATGGGGAATGCGGGCAAGGATTGTGGGATTGGCGATTTTGTAGCCGTTGAGGTGAAGGATCGGCAGGACGGCTCCATCGCGAATCGGATTCAGGAACTTGTTGGAATGCCACGAGGTGGCAAGCGGGCCGGTCTCGGCTTCGCCGTCCCCGACCACGCAGGCGACGATGAGATCGGGATTGTCAAAGGCTGCGCCGTAGGCGTGAGAGATGGAATATCCAAGCTCTCCGCCTTCATGAATCGAACCTGGCGTTTCCGGGGTGCAGTGAGAGCCGATCCCTCCGGGAAATGAAAATTGCCGGAAAAACTTAAGCATGCCAGCCTGATCACGACTCTTGTCCGGATAAATCTCCGAGTAATGGCCTTCCAGATAGCAATTGGCCAGCGTGGCCGGCGCGCCGTGACCTGGCCCCGAAATATAGATGACGTTCAGGTCGTACTTCTTGATCAGACGATTCAGGTGGACCCAAACCAGGGACTGGCCGGGATCCGAGCCCCAGTGCCCGAGCAGCCGGTTCTTGATGTGTTCGCGCTTGAGCGGCTCGCGGAGCAGCGGATTCGCCCGAAGATAGATCATTCCCGCCGACAGGTAATTGCAAGCCCGCCAATAGGCATTCATTTTTCTAAGCTCATCGGGAGAGAGCGGGGTCGAGACTTCAGGTTGGTCAGCCATGACGTTCTCCAAGGATCATTGTTGCGCCAATAGCGTTGCGCCAACAGCGCGGTGGGCGGGAGATGTTACTTGTACAGCCTAACTCTTTCAGTGCCGAAGAGAAAAGAGCGGTGTCTTAAACAATGTGTTGCCAGCATGGGCGGAGCGATCCGGGGGTTAGATACTTCGTCGTCTAAAGTCCGCCGCCATCAGTCGGCGGTCGCGATGGGGCTCGGTGCGAAGTTGGCCAGTGCCGAGTTCGCATCTCTGTCGTGGCGCAGCGCCACAGGTCGGGCAATGGATCGCGAGAATCTGCTTGGGAGTCACAATTTTCTTCATAGCGGAAAAGATGATGTCCCAAAACCGGCGGGCAGGAATGGTCAATATTGAACAAGTATCCAAAGAACTACACAACGATTTAAAGACCCTCCCGAAAAAATATTAGCTGCACGGGTTTGAAGAGACGTGACGGAGATCACCGGCGATTGTGATGGCCGGCACAGCGAGCGGCGGCACAATTCTGTGACTCTGTTCAGTCTGAGGCGGTTTGATGGCAGAAGCTTGGCTGGCCGCGACTCACCAACACGCTTAAAGAGCTACTCAGGTTCGCCGATAGCCGTAGCGACGCTTGAAGACTTCCGGGTCAAAGCCCCACTGGGAACTTGAACGGGGCAAATCCAGAAAGCGATCAATTTTGAACAGTCTTGGGCAGGCCGCTCAAGGTATCGTCCGCGAAAGTGGGGAGCCCATCGAAAATTGAATTTGGGGTTAAGCCCTAGTTGCTAGCCTCTTAGGTCCGCGGGGAGACGCGGATGACGCAGCCAAAGATGCCCGAGCAGATGCTGGCGCCTCTGCTCGCAATTTGTGCCGTGATTTTCAGTCTGGCTGGCATCCTCGTGGCCGCGGACAAACCCAAGTCAGGTCCCGACTCATCGGGCAAGCACTATGAGCGGCTCACCGACCCCTCCCTTTACGTGGGCGCCGAAACCTGCAAAACCTGCCATGAAGACATTTTCAAGAATTTTGAGACCACTCCCCACTTCGTAACCACGCTGGACAACAAGCGCGGGCCGGAGTGGCAGGGCTGCGAAGCCTGCCACGGGCCGGGCAAGGAACACGTTGAAGGCGGCGGCGACAAGACAAAGATATTCACCTTTAAAGGTGTTTCCGCGCAAGCAGCCAGCGAGCGTTGCCTGGACTGCCACAGCTATGGCGAAGAACACGCTAATTTTGCGCGATCCGCGCACCTGCAAAACAATGTTGGCTGTATCGACTGCCACTCCCCTCACCATGCCAAGGAAAGCCAGTTCCTGATGAAGGAAAAGACGCCACAGCTTTGCTATGGCTGCCATCTGGAAACCAAACAGCAGTTCAATCGCCCCTTTCATCATCGCGTGAACGAAGGAATGGTGCAGTGCAACGACTGCCACAATCCGCATGGCGGATTCCAGACCCGGCAATTGCGCGCGACCGCCGCCCAGGATGTGGCTTGCATCAAGTGCCACTCGGAAAAAGCCGGCCCGTTCGTGCATGAACATCCTCCGGTAAAGACCGAGGGCTGCGTGTCCTGTCACACCCCGCATGGGTCGGCCAATCCGCGGCTGTTAAAGCGCAGCCAGGTGAACCTGTTGTGCCTGGAGTGCCACTCATTGACCGTCGATACCGGCGCGCCAGCTACTCCGACTTTTCATAACCAGGCACAGAAGTATCAGGCGTGCACTCTCTGTCACGTTGCGATTCATGGGTCGAACTTCGATCCTTTCTTCTTTAAATAAGCGTTGCAGTCTTAAGCAGGCGGAGCATGAGTAAAGAACGCAGGACACCAACGATCACCGCATCGGCTCCGCAGGGCCTGGATTCTTGCCGGGCGCATCACCATGCTGTTTTTTGTGGCGCTGCGGCGGCGTGGTCTCAGCAGCGGCAGAGGAGGAAGGCATCGATTCGGGGAATTACAACATCAAGCAGTCCGTGGAATTCGGCTACCGGTTCACCAACTTCACCGGAAATCAGGCCACCTATGACACCTTCCTGAATCTGCAACAGGGCCCGCGCCTGATGGATATGACGTTGGAGATGAGATCGCTCAACCATCAGGGGCTGGTATTCGACCGGCTTTATCTAAGCAACTTCGGATATGGAGGCGATCCCAACAACGTCTCGCGTCTGCGGATAGTAAGAACAAGTGGTACGACTTTGACGCCATGTTCCGCCGCGACCAGAATGTCTGGGACTACTCGCTGCTGGCCAACCCGCTGAACCCGGTCAGCACATTCGCCAATGCTCCGGCGGGTTTCAATCCCATCATCAGTTCTTCGCCGCACCTGTTCAATACCCGGCGCAAGATGGGCGACTACAACCTGACCTTGCTGCCGCAGTCGAAGATCATCGCTTCCGTCTTGGCTATTCCCGCAATGTGAATGACGGCCCCGCGTTCAGCACCCTTCATCAGGGAACTGAGGCTCTGTTGTTCCAGGATTCAAGAAACACGGTGAATGCCTACCGGCTGGGGGTGGATTTCAAACTTCTGCCCAAGACGAACATCAGCTACGACCAGGTCTTTAATTACTACAAGGGCGACACCGGGGTCACGGACCAGAATCAGAATTTTCAATTGTCCAATGGCGTGCCGGTGGATATCGGCATTTCGCTCAACTCGCCTGCCGGGCCAGCCTTGCGCCGGCACCTTCCTGGTCTCGGGGGCGGTTAATCCCACGTGTAACGCATTTCTAAGTTACTCCCGGAACGGGCGAGTACGGACCAGCATGCCCACCGAGCAACTCAGCCTGCAGTCGAACTACTTCAAGACCGTGGACCTGTCCGGCCGGGTCAGCTACACCGGTGGCGACATGAACGTGGCCGGATATCAGGAGTTGCTGACCGGCCGTGAAAGCCGTACCAACCTGCGAGACAACAATGTCTTTGGACCGGCGTTCGGACGCCACGTATCCGCGACTGTGGACTTCGGAGCAACCTGGCACGTGACCGACAGGTTCCGCATACTGGATACCTTTACTTTTTCCAGCTTCCGAAACCCCGGGCGAGTTCGATTCCTCAAATTGCCAGTTCTTCAGCCCGAGTCTTTTGACAGGACCGAATGTCTTCGCTCCCGGACTGCGCCATCGATCGCATGTCCGGTGCCTTCGGATGGAGTGGCGGGCATCCCGGTGCACAGTACCTCTTCCGGGCCGGACATTTCGCAGGCCATTTCCGGGCTGCTGCTGAAACAGGATGAGAAAACCAATCTCTTCCAGCTTGAATATGACTTCACCCGGAAATTTGGCGCGCGTCTCGGCTACCGCTTCCGCCACCGCGCCATTGACGACGCCGACTTCGAGCAGATCAGCGAGCTTTTCTATCCTTCGAATGCTAATCGCGGAGACTGCGCTCTGGTGGCCGGCGTTTTGCCGAATGGATGCACCGCCAATGGAGATGGCTCCTTCACTTTTCATACTCCGCTTCCTATCGAGACCGACACCGGCGAGACGTTGATCAACGAGTATTCCGGCCTGTTCGGTTTCTGGGCGAGGCCGGTCGATGCCTGGCGGGTCAACTTCGATATGGAAGTGGCCAGCGCCGATAATTCCTTCACCCGCATTAGTCCCAGGCAATGGCAGGAATACCGGGTGCGGACCACTTACAAACTCGCGAGCTGGGTGAATCTGAGCGGCTCGATCAATATTCTGGAAAAAAGAAACAATGTCTCCGAGATCAATAATCTGCAGCACAATCGCCTCTACGGATGGAGTGCGACATTCGAGCCGAACGACCGCATCTCCCTCGAACTGGGATACGACTACAGCGACGACTTCTCGCAGATCCTGATCTGTTTTGTGAGTACACCGGCCCCTGCCGGCGTCTCGCAATGCCCGGGATCGACCGTGCTGAGTCAGGACCTTTCGGTTTACACCAACAAATCAAACTACGGATATTTCGATGTGATGTGGAAGCCGGTGCGCCGGCTGACCGCCCACGTCGGCTACAACGTGACCAGCACCACGGGCAGCGCGCTGTTTCTCAACCCCAACGCGCCCTCCGGGCCGCTCGACTCGAACTACCACCGGCCTTATGGCGGGTTTGACTACGCTCTCGCGAAACGTTGGACGGGCAAGGCGTACTGGGGTTACTACGGCTATCACGAGGATCCCAGACTCCGGTTCCACAGGATTTATTTGCTCCGCGGAATTTTCGCGGCAACCTGGTCACACTTTCGATGCGATATGCGTTTTAGGATTTCTGGACGAAAAGCTCTGCAAACTCTGTCATCCCGACCGGAGCGAAGCGCAGCGAGCGCAGGAGACCTGCGTTGAACCGCACAGCGCGCCTCGCTTGCCTCGAACTCAGTTCAGCGCTACGACTTAAGCAGATGTTCTCAGGAGGAGTAATGGTAAGTACGAAAGCTATTCTGCAACGCATTTCAGTCGCAGCCGTCCTGGCTGCGGCCGCTCTATGGACTCACCGCTGGCTGCGCAAGACGCTGCTGGTGTCAAGGCAAAATGTTCGGCGTGTCATGGCGCGGACGGAAAGGGCGATAGCCCCATGGGAAAGAAAATGGGGGTGCGAGATTTTACCTCGCCCGAAGTACAGAAAATGAGCGACGACGAATTGACGACCCTGATCTCTGACGGCAAAGACAAAATGCCGAGCTACAAGAAGAGCCTGAAGCCCGATCAGATTAAAGACCTGGTAGGGTACATCCGTTCGCTGGCGGCAAAATAGGAACCGCACGGTAGGCGCTTGCGTTCGCGCGCGGGCGTGTTGCACGCACCAGCGCGGACGTTCGCGCCTGCACTAAGAACAGACATGCACTTTCCCACAATACTGCTGCTATCGCTGATCGCCCTCAGCGCGGTGCTGATTGGAGTCCTGGTCGCATGGCCGGGCGTGACCGTGACCCGCGGCGGGAAGATGCTGGCCTTTCTCGTCCTGTTCCTGCTGCCGTCACTCTGCATGACCATGGGCGTTTCTTCCGAACTTCAACGAGCCACGAGTACCGAGTTCTGCCTGTCCTGCCATACCATGGCGTCTCACGGCCGCAGCCTGTACGTGGATGACCCCACTTACCTCGCCGCCGCGCACTTTCAGAATCATCGCGTACCGGCCGATGAGGCCTGCTACACCTGTCACACCAACTACGCGATGTTCGGCGGAGTCAAGGCCAAGTTCAACGGACTGCATCATGTCTACGTGCAGTATTTCGGGAAGCCTCACGATCCCATTCGTCTTTACGAGCCTTATAACAATCGCGAATGCCTGCACTGCCACCTGGGCGCCCGGTCGTTCGAAGAGGGCGCGGTCCACACCGCCGATCCCGATCTGCTTCCAGCCGTGAAGGCAAACAAGCTTTCGTGTCTTTCCAGCGGCTGCCACGACGTGGTTCACAACGTCGGAGAATTAAGTAAGGTCAAGTTTTGGAAAGGAGCCCAGTGAAAATCGCGGGACTTGAGAAACGGCTCCGGCTGGCCGGAATATTCTTGATTGCCGGCCTTTTGGTGGAAGCGGTTTGCCTGCTCTGGGCACGGCCCCTCGCCTTTATTCTCCTGGTTGGCGGCGGCGGCTTGTTGTGCGCAGCCGGGATCGTTGTGTATTTCTATTCTCTGGTTTCCGGTGACGAAGCAACGCGGCAGCAATCACCCTAGCTCTTAGCTACCAGGGCGGCTTCGCCGTCATGACCAACCCATTCGGTCTGCAGCCTCGGCGGCCGCATCAAGGTCTGCATCACCACGCAATACTGTTCTGTTTTCTCGCGCAATCCGCGCAGTTGTTCCGGAGTTGCCTTAGGCGCGGCAACATCAAAATGCAGACGAATGCTCTCAAAGCCGACGGGCACGTCCTTCGATATGCCAAGCGTGCCTCGCAGATCCAAGTCTCCCTCCACTGTGACCTCAATGCGTTCGGTTGGTATGCCCATGGCCGCAGCCACCATCTGACAGGTGATTTGCGCGCAAGCCGCCAGAGCCCCAAGCAAAAGATCGCCGGAACAGGCGCCGGCGCCGGCGCCTCCGACTCCCTTGTGGGCCTCGGCCTGATAGATGGCGCGTCCGATATCGACCGAGCATGACACCGGAACATCCGTCTGCCCGCCTTTTGCCCGGAGCGTGATTCGCGAGGCATTGGGGTCATTGCGGTATTGCTCTTTCAGCGGTTTCTGAAGCGATCGAAGATCCATGGCAACCTCATTCTCTTGTTTGATTTCCTGGCCATATGTTCGCTGACCGGAACAGCTTCGGCCAAGCCGTCTTGAAGCCGCTCCGTCGTGCTTGTTAGGATATATGCGCAATCAGAGGACGCTCATGCCCAAATTTGTCATCGAACGCGAAATCCCGGGAGCCGGAAATCTATCCGACGCCCAATTGCGGGAAGTCTCCCAAAAGTCGGTCAACGTTCTGAAGGGAATGGGTCCTGAGATCCAGTGGCTCCATAGCTACGTCACCGGCGACAAGGTGTACTGCGTCTACCTCGCTCCGGACGAGGCGACCATCCAGGAACACGCCAAGCGCGTAGGCATTCCTGCCAATCGCGTCTCCGCCGTGCGCCGGCTCCTCGATCCGTCCACCGCGGAGTAAGCGCTGTGAGCCTGCGGAAGCTCGGATTTCCTCACTGTCACTCAGTCCTCCGGCGCTATAGGCTCGCGCGAGGAGATGCGGCCGTCGGGCATCAGCACCTCTTCAATCGCTTTCTCGACCGGCAAAGCCCAACCTTCCAACCAGGCCGTCGCGCCCTGCCGTGTTGGTCAATGCCTGCCGCGCCGGGTGCAGACTTGCTTCCAGTTTGGCTTGTTCCGCCGGCGTGAGCGGAGCGCCGATATTTTGGCGCAGCGCAGCCGCCGCGCCCGCCAGCCGCAGCGAGCGCTCGGCTTCGAGTTGAGCCGCCGCCGAGCACGCGAAACACTCCAGCAGGCGCGCAATTCCGCGTTTGTGTTCCAGTTCCTGGAAAATCTTTATGCTTTCCCGGTACAGAGAGTGCGCTGCGGGATAATTCCCCTGTTCCCTCGCCAGGTTTCCCAGATCAGCGAGCGTGCCGGCAATGCCCCAGCGGTCACCGAGTTCCCGAAAAATTGCCAGGCCCTGTTCGTACAACGTCTCGCGCGGCTGCGGAGTCACCCTGATCGCGGGCGACATCCCCCTGGTAGTTCATCGACCAGGCGACGCCGGCCCGATCTCCCAGTCCCTGGAAAGATGGAGAGACACTCCGCGTACAGGGAAGCGCGCGCGGGCATAGTCACCCTGCAATTTGACGACATTCGCCAGGTTACTGAGAGACACGAGCGACAGCCTTCTGGTCGCCCAATTCTCTCCACAGCAGCCAGGCTTTCTTCGAACAGCGCGATCGCGCATCCGCGACATCACCCCGGTCGCGAGCATTGACCGCCAGCGCGTTTAGGGAGACAGCGACGCCCTGCTTGTCACCCAACTGACGCGCGATGTCCAGACTTTCCCTGATGAGCGCATCCGCCGAGGCGTAATCTCCCTGCTCGCCTGCGAGCACGCCCGCGGCAAAAAGCGCGCGCGCCCGCGCCTTGGTGGGAGCTGCCGCTCCGGGGAGCTTCAGCAGCTTGCCCAGCCTGTCCCTGCCTTCGGCGAGATACTCGCGCGTCTCCCAAAAACGAAACAGGGCGGCGCCCAGACGCAGGCCCCACTCCGCATCTCCGGTTTCTGTCAGCCACTCCAGGGCCGCGCGAAAATTGTCATGTTCCAACGTGAAGCGTTCCAGCCATTCCGCTCCTTCCGCGCCGCTCTGCTCCGTAGCCTGCTTCTTCTGCCAGCACCAGGCAGTAGGCGGCATGGGCGCGCTTTGTCAGAGGCCTCCTCGCCGCTTGCCTCCAGTTTTTCCAGAGCGTACTCGCGAATCGTTTCCAGCATCACGAACCGCGATTCACCCTTCGCCTGCTCGACTCTGCTGCACCAGGCTTTTGTCCACCATGGATGCCATACCGTCGAGCAGGTCCAGATCGAGATCGCCTTTGGTGTCGCACACCGCTTCCACGCCTTCCAGAGTGCATCCGCCCACGAACACCGACAATCTTCGGAAAAGCTTCTGCTCGGCGGCACTCAGCAGATCGTAGCTCCAATCGATGGCGGCGCGAAGCGTCTGCTGCCGCTGCGGCAGGTCGCGCGCGCCGCCCGTCAACAGCTGCAACCGGCTCGCCAGGCGTGTCCGCATGGAAGAGGGCGAAAGAACTTTGACCCGGGCGGCTGCGAGTTCGATGGCGAGAGGCAGGCCATCCAACCGGGCGCAAATCTCGGCGACGGCGGCTGCGTTTTCCCGGTTGAGTTCAAAATCTGGCTTGGCCGCGACGGCGCGTTGCACGAACAGCGCGACCGCAGGGTACTGCGACAGAACCTCAAGCGGAGGCATGGACCGCGAATCCGGCAGCGCCAGCGGCGGCACCGGAAATTCATGTTCTCCGTACACGTGCAGCGCGGCGCGACTGGTTACCAGGATTTTGAGATTGGGACCCATGGCCAGAAGCTCTGCCACCGTGGGCGCCGCCTGCATCAGGTGCTCGAAATTGTCCAGCAGGAGCAGCATTGGTGCGCGCAATGAATCCTGCAAATTCTCCTTGAGTATTTTGAGCGGCGACTGACCTCCCGCCTCCCGAATCCCCAACGCCTGAACGATCACGGAAGGGATCAAGCCCGGATCGCTGAGCGAGGAAAGCGGAACAAAATGAATGCCGCCTGGAAAGCGCTCGACCAGGCCACTCGCCACCTCCACCGCGAGGCGCGTTTTGCCGATCCCGCCCGGACCCGTGACCGTGACCAGGCGCACATCCTGGACGCAGCAGAAGTTCTTTGGCGGCAGCTACTTCCTTCTCCCGCCCCACAAACCCGGTCCGCTGCACGGGAAGATTGGCGGGGCGGGTCTCCACTTGCTTAACCGGCTTCTCCGAGAAGCGGTCGCGTATGGCGGCAAGTTCCCGTGCGAGTTCCCGGGTAGAGACGTAGCGCTTGTCGGGCTCTTTCGCCAGGCACCTCTCGATCGCCCAACACAGCGGAGCGGGAGCGTCGGGGTTTTGCACTCCGATCGGTTCGGCCTGTTCCCGGAGAATGGCCACCATGGTCTCCGCTGCCGTGCTTCTCTGAAACGCGCGCTTTCCGGTCACCATCTCGTAGAGCACCAGGCCGAACGAGAACTGGTCTGACCGGAAATCCAGCTGACGCGCCGCTGGCCTGCTCCGGCGACATGTATTCCACCGTTCCCAGAACCATGCCCGGTTGAGTCTGCAACGCGAGCGTAGCGCTCAGTATCCGACAGTTCTCCGCTGGGCGACGCGAGCTTCGCCAGGCCAAAGTCGAGGATTTTGACGAATCCATCGTGAGAGACCATCAGGTTCTCGGGCTTCAAGTCCCGGTGCGCGATGCCCGCTTCATGCGCCTTGGCCAGCCCCTCCGCAACCTGCGCCGCGATTTCAATTGCTTTTCGTATCGGCAGCAAGCCGAGCGACAAACAGCTCGCGCAGCGTCTTTCCCTCGACCAGCTCCATCGCAATGTAGTGAGTGGAACCGTCCTGCCCGAGTTCGTAGATGGTAACGATATTGGGGTGGTTGAGAGCAGATGCCGAACGCGCTTCCTGCTCGAAGCGGCGCAACCGATCGCTGTCTGCGGAGAATGCGGCGGGCAGAATCTTGATCGCAACCCTGCGATCCAGGCGCGTGTCCCGCGCCCGATACACTTCGCCCATCCCGCCGGCGCCCAGCGGAGCGACGATCTCATAGGGCCCGAGTTTGGTGCCGGGAGTGAGGGCCATTTCGCATCTCATTATATTCCCAAAAGAAACCGGGATTTCGTGCCTCATGCGCACCGCCGCCATATTCCACGAAGAAATCGCGGCGCTTCACTCCATATTTGGTTTGTGAATGCTCGATCAGGCGATCACTTTGTAGGGCCGCATCATTTGATTGTCTTCATGTTCCAGGATGTGGCAGTGCCAGACATAACGAAACTCCTGCCCCGGGGTGGCTTGTGCTCCTTCGGGAAGGTCGAATTTCTGAATCACCCGGGTGACGTATCCGGCGTAGGTTTTGACCGTATCCTTCCAGCCCGGACGTTCGTTCGCCTCTGGTGGCATCGGAATGCCGGTGAAAATAAGTTTCCCGGTCTGCACAAAGGTCTTCACGTCGAAAGGCTGGCGATTCAGAACCTGGAACTGCACCAGATGAAGGTGAATGGGATGAACATCGCCGGTGGCATTCACGAACGACCAGATCTCTATCGAACCCGCCTTGGGATCTTCCGTGATGGGATCATCCCAATGCTTCTGGCCGAGTAGTCCGATCATGGTGTAGCCGTCGGAAGGACGATCCATTTCAGTCAGGGCAAGCACCCTTTCGCGCGTCGCGAGACCCGGGCTCAACGTCGACATCGGTGCGAGCGTGTCGGGAAGTGAACTCGTATCTGTACCCGAGAGCGGTTTCGTCACTTTGAAGAGCATCACGTCAGAGGGAACAACTTCTCCTCCGCGAGGATAGGGGGCGGGCGCGTCGTTAATCAGAGCAAAGCTCTCGCCCTTATGATCCGTAAAATCCAGGATCAGATCGAAACGTTCCCCCGGCGACGCAATCAGATAGTGCAGCGTCACGGGAGCAGGCAGGAGTCCGCCATCGGTTCCGATCTGATGAAATGGTGGAGCATCGGCCGGTCTGCCGGATGGCTTGCCCGTGTGATCGGCCGGCACCAGGTCAGATGATAGAACCGCGAGTTCGAACCATTGACCAGCCGAAAGCGATATTTTCTCGGTTCAACTTCCAGAAACGGAGTGGCTTTGCCATTCACGCAAATCGTATCTCCGAAAAACTCCTGGATCCAGACCGGATGCGTGCCATTCTGAGCCGCGGGATAAAGCAACGATCCGTCCGGATTGAATTTCCGGTCCTGAAGCAGCAATGGAATTTCGAATTGGCCGCTGGGAAGGTTCAGCGCATCCTCTTCATCATCGCGAATCAGGTAGAAGCCAGCCAGGCCCGCATACACATTCAGCCTGGTGATGCCGATGGCGTGATCGTGGTACCAGAGCGTCGCGGCCTGCTGGTTGTTTGGATAATGAGCTGGATTTGTGCCATTCACCGGGCCGGTCTTCCCGTCAGAGGTAACCCATGCGTCGGGATATCCGTCGCTTTCCGGCAAAACTTGAGCACCATGCACATGAACTACGGTGCGCACTTGAGGAATCGCTTCCTCGGAGCCGTGAATGGTCGTGTCGATCGGCAAAAAATGTTTGGTTGGCAACTGGTTCGTCCAGTTCACGGAAAGCGCCTGGCCGCGGCGGACTTCGAACGTCGGCCCCGGCCACATTCCGTTGTAGCCCCAAAGGCTGGTGGGCGGCAGGTCGCGATGCACTTTCTGGCGGAACTCGTGCATGCGCACTTGGACCACGTCCCCTCGACTGGTGACGGCCGAATTACCGGCGGAACCGGAAGCGGATCCACATAGCTTGCAAGCCCCGGCTGTTTCTGAATCGGATCGACAGCTCTCGCCAAAGCCCGCAGCGCTTTCGGTTGGCACGCAAAAAGTCCAGTGCCTGCGTAGAGACTTATTCGCAGCAACTCGCGCCTGTTCATTCGGGAAGTTCTCTTCCAGGAACCGCTCGGAAATCAGGTTTCAGAAAATAGCCAGGAATGAGCCGGCGGCATCTTTGACTGATCGCCGCCGGCCCCTGGATTCTCAGTTGGAATGGCCTGCTGCTCCGGTCTTGGCGATCGCAGTTCGCAGGCCCGCTGGCTCTCCCGGCCGGATTGCTGACCAGGGATGTTCTGGCTGCACAATTTCTCCCCCGTGCCCGAGGTACGCCTTGGTATCACCGATATTCTTGGCCTGCGACGTACCGGTGATTTTGTCGCCATCGACGGCCCCTTTAAAGCCGATAGTGTACGGGCGCCCTCCCGTAAACTCCACGTCGAAGGAAATGTTCTTGCCTTCGATCGTGCCGGACAAAGGAGCGGAATGGCGCGGATCATGGAATGTTCCGGTCAGCCTTGACCCGTTCTGCACCAATTCGATGGTCGCCTGTTCAGTCCCCAGGCGAGCCTGCCAGGAAATCTGCCACGTCCCCGCCACGCTTGCAGACTGGGCGGTGGGAACGTCACCCGCGATCACCGACATGCAACCCGCCAGGATCATAAGAACGATCAGAAAAAGAACGACGAAGAAACTATTTCTGTTCACGGATACCTCCTGAATCGAACTTCCTGAATTTCGATACTTCCTGAATTTCGACCATGTCCATAAAGCTTTGCAGTAACTCGCCGGCAGGGCAGGAACACCCTGGCCGGCGAAGTCACTAAACGCGCTTTGCAGTTCTTACCTCTACATCTACCTCTTCACTTGGTTGGCGGAAACTGGAACGCGTCAAACAGATCGTCCAGAGCCGGGCTGTTCGTGGGTGCGTAGGGATTGCTCGCAGTCGTGATCGGGTTGGGAAAATTGTCCCGGCTGCGACTGGTAATTGG
Organism: Terriglobia bacterium; assembly: GCA_963812465.1. Classification (GTDB taxonomy): domain Bacteria; phylum Acidobacteriota; class Terriglobia; order Terriglobales; family Acidobacteriaceae; genus JAIQFF01. The sequence goes on along the minus strand of CAWEVE010000001.1, from coordinate 20,587 downwards.
CGGCAAGTTCCAGTTCCTGTTGATGAACTTGATCAGAGAAACGTGGTCTGCATAGCTGTGATTGATGTGGCCGCCCGTCGAATAGGGCGAGACCACGAGCAGTGGAATGCGCGTGCCGTCGCCGAAGAAGTCAACCGGCTGGATGTAGCCCGAGTCATAGTAGCCGCCGCCTTCGTCAAATGTCACGAAGATGGCCGTGCTCACCCACAGCCCAGGGTTGGCTTGTACAGCAGTAATGATTTTCTTGGTGAAGCCCTCGAACAGGTCGAGCTTGGACGAAGCCGGATGGCCATCCACGAATCCGCTCGGCTTGACGATCGAAACCGCCGGCAGATTGCCCAAAGCGATGTCCTCATACAGGGTGGTGGTGTCCTGGATGTGGGCTTCACGCTGGGTCGGGCTGGTCATGATGTCGGTCGCATACTGAAACGGATTGCAGATGTTGCAGTAGGCGTTGTACGGGTTGGCTCCAGTTGGATCGGTCTGGTAGAGATCCCAGCCTTCACCGAAGTAGGTATAGGAGAGATTGGCAGCCGCCAGCGAATCGCCGATGTGCTTCTGCGAAGTGGGCGGGATGGTGAACGGCGAGTACTGGCTGGCCAGGGTTCCGTCGCCGTTGTAACCGGGGTTGTAGTTGTTGAGCAGGTAGTAGTGCCCCGCTTCGCAACGCGGATCGACGGGCGTTGCCAGGGCCTGCAGGTAGTTCACGATCGGTGCCACGCCGGGTTGGCTGATATCGGCGCAAGCGCTGTAGCTTCCGCCACCGGTCCCGTCGGCATCGCCGTATCCATCTTCGTTGTAATAGTTGTTGGTTCCGGCTTGCGGATTGGGATCTTCAATCTGATTGGTTACCGGGGTGAGCGCGTTGCCGTTTCCATCGCTGTACCACATGGCATCGGCGTAGCCGAACATGATGTGGTTGGCTCCGGTGCCGCCTTCCACCGATTGATGGAAGTTATCGCTGAGGGTGTACTGGTCTGCAAGCTCCTTCATGTAGGGAGCATCGCCCTGCTGAACGTTGTAGAAGGCCATCGCGGTCGAACCTTCGCCGGTGGTCAGGTTAGTGAACGGAGTGGGCTGCGGCTTGCCATTGCTGCCCGCGCCGATAGTGGTTTCCACCCAGGGGAAAAGATCGCTCAGGCAGCCGCTCGGATTGCTGGCGGTGGCGTGACTGGTGTCGCAATCGGTCTGCTGCCACATCTGATAGAAACGATGGACCGGGCTGTTGGCGTAGTCGTCATATTTCACTCCAGGAGTGAGTTGGAAGACGCCTTGTCCCAGATTGTTGACGTTGGTGATGCGAGTATCCACCACACCATACGCCAAACCCGTCGCTCCGGTGAGGAGAAATTTGTTGTACGTGTGAAACAGATCGGGTTCTGCGAGTTTGGCAATCCGCAGGGTCGCGAACGGCGCCGGACTGGTGTCGCTGGCTTTGGTTGCGCCTCCAGCCAGTGGCGGCGGGATGTTTCCGTAAATGGCCTTGCCTTGGGCGGCGAGGTCAAACATTGACGAGTCCACTGCACTGTACTGCGCCGACAACAGATAATTCGGGCCGGGTGTGCCGTCGGCGTTGACGATCCCTCGGGAGAGCAGATTGGACACCGTCTGTCTGTGCTTGGGCTTGTAGGTGGCGTAAACGTGGTCGAAGCTGCGGTTTTCACCAATGATGATGATCACGTGCTGAATTGGCGTGGTGGCAGCAGCGGGAGAGGTTTGGGCAGCGAGGCTGGGTGGTTCCACCAGGTTCAATACGGTGGAAAACAACGTTACACCCAAGCCGAAGTTGCGGAACAACGAACGTGCAAAACCAGCGACCTTCATTCGGACTTCTCCATGTGATGGATTTCGAACTGGAGGCTCCCTTGACTTCAACCTGAGCGCCCTTGGTTACATCGCGATGAACCGTTCGTGAATATTCGTTGAATAAAACTTTCGGCGGAGTGGAAATCTCGGAGACAACTCGAGACAGCAGAGAAATACGGCGAGAACTTTAAGATTACGAGGGCGAACCCAGGCGGAGGTTGGCGTGGCGGCTATTAACAGAAACGATTCGGAGCCGGAGCAGACTGAAAACTTCTACGAAACAAAAGACAGTCATACTCTTCGTTCGACTGGATCGCGATTAAAGCGCGAACGAATGTTTGCCCGCATCAAAAGACGCAGTTATCGGTCTCCGGCTTTTCAGTCGGCAGATGGTGTCGTGCTGTTTGGCTTTACCTCGGCTGAGGTTGATAGTCGGAGGTTGAGATTCGAAGCTCGATTTCTTTTGCTTCCGATTTTACTGTCGTGGTCGCCGGGTAATTCGTGCCGTCCGGCAAGCGGCTGAAGTTGACCACAATTGAAACCGGATCGCTGTCCAGGCTCGATTTCACCCGCAACTGGGTGATCCGCTTGGCCGCCGTGTCAAGGCTGATCGTCATGGAGTCTCCGGCTTTCAGATAATCGGGCAGAGTGGCCTCAGCCGTTCCCGTCCCCTGGCTGAATTGGGCCCTGGGCACAGCCGCCTTAATCCTGTCGGACGTCGGAGGCAGGTACTGGCCCATGAGTCCGGTGAGGCGCTCGATGTAATCTTTCATTTCTTCTTTCTTTTGTTCGACGATTCTTCGTCCGATTCGGCCGCGCCGCTGTTCCGTGTCTTCCGCGGGCGTGACCTGCAGCGGGACTGCTACCCGTTTGCCTTCGCTATCGAAGTGCACCTGGCTGACCATGGTTTTTTTGAGTTCACCTTTGAAATAAACTTGAGCCGTCTGCTTGAAGGTGTAAGTCCGCAGCTTTTCGGAGTTTTCCGCCATCCTGGACGCAATCGCGGAGGCGGCGTTTTCCTGGGCTCGTAGTTGCTGCGTTAAACCGATTACAGCCACCGCAATGATCAGAATCGCAGTTCGTTGAAGAGAAGCAGGCGTCATCGTATTTTGGCTCCTTGTAGGTTTTGCTGATTCGAGTGTTCCGCGTAAATCTACTGCTGTTGAAATTTCCTTGATCTCTGATGCCGCAAATTGAATCAGGCCGGGTCCGGGCTGGCTACCAGCCCCGCGGCGTCCTTCGTATCCCAGTTCAAGATCTTAAGGTCGAGGACGAAGATGGCATACATCACCGGGACCTGCAGTTTGGTGACGACGGTCGCCAGCAGCAGTCCGCCGATCTGGGCATAACAGAGAGGCTTCCAGAGCGGGCCGCCGTGCAGGGCCAGCGGAAACAGCGCCAGCACGGTTGCAAACACGGTAATCATCACCGGCCGCAGGCGAATGATGCCTGCATCAATGACGGCGTTTTCAAAATCGTCCCCCACGGCGTGCCGTTCCTCGATAAAGTCGAAAAGCACGATCGAGTGGCTGACGATAACCCCAACCAGGCTGGCCACGCCCAGGAACGCCATGAATCCGAAAGGAACGTTCATCACCCACAAAAGTGCGAAGGCCCCCACCATTCCGTACGGCGCTGCCGCCAGCACCAGGATCGGCTTGATGGCGTTGTTGAACTGGAACACCAGGGCGAGATAAATGGCGAAGATGGAAATCACCATGACCATGGCGAGGTTGGTGAATCCAGTTTTGGTCTTGTCATATTCCCCGCCGATTTGCATGCGGTAACCAGGAGGAAGAGACTTCTCGAATTCGCGAAGTTTGGGCATGGCAGCGTTCAGAAGATCAGAACTCAGGTAGCCGGCCGCAGCAAATGCCCGAACACTGATGGTGCGGAATTGTTCGAGGCGGACAATACGTCCCGTAACCAGGGTATGCGTAATTTCAGAAAGTTGGACGAGAGGAACTTTGGAATTGTCCTGCGAAGAGTAAACGTACAGGTTCTGGAGGTCCGAAAGTTGCGCCCGCTCGCCCATGCGGAGCCTCGCCACCACCGGAATCTGCTTATGCCCTTCCTGGAGTGAAGTCACCGTCATGCCGCTCATGGCGGACGTGGATGAGAGTGCCACATCCGAATTAGTGATGCCGGCAAGGTTGGCGCGATCGGGATCGATCTTCAGCTTCAGTTGAGCGCTCTCTTCACCCCAATCATTGCGCACCCGCTCTGCCATTTGCTGCGAACGAAAGATGTCCTCTACTTGCCCGGCAAGCTGGCGCAAGATATGGATGTCATCGGCCTCCTGGGCCGCAGTTAAATCCGCCGCACTCGAAATTCGTATCTCGACGGGATAATCCATCGGGTTGGTCTGCAACTGGCGCACGTCGCAGCGCGCCCCAGGTACAGCCGCAACCAGCACGGGCTGCAATTGCTGCACGAAGTCGGGAGTGATTTCCTTGTCGGTGAGCTCGGTGATGACCTGGGCGTAATTCAGCTGCTGTAATTGGGGAGAGGCTGAAAACCAGAATCGCGGACCGCCTCCTCCCACGAACGTTGTGACGTATTTGAGAATGTCGCGGGGCTTGCCGTCCTTGCCGGGATGCTGCCGCCCATACTGCTCCGCCTGTTGCCGAATGATGCGTTCAACCTGCTGCGTGGTCTGGTTGGTCGCGTCCAGATTGGCGTCATTGGGAAGCCACACGTCAACGTAGGACCAGTACTGAACATCTTCGGGAAAAAAGGCTGTCTTCAACCGCCCGAAGATGACGACACCCAAAACAAGAAATGCGAGAGAACCAATAAAGAATTTCCAGCGATGCTCAATCGAAAACTTGGCCGCTCGCGCATAGTATCCGGTGAAACCTCGGGCTTGCCGCTCCTGCATCGATTTCTCAGGCTTGTTCTCAGGCCGCAGCAGGTAATAGCCGAGAAGCGGAACGAAGGTCATGGACGCCACGCGCGAAGCCACCAGCGCGCAGGTCATCACGATTGGCAGGCTGTAGAGAAATTCGCCGGTGCTGCCCGTCACCAGCAGAAATGGCAGGTAGGCCACGATGTTGGTGATGGTGGCGTACATGATTGCGCTGGCCAACATTGTCGGCCCCAGCCATGCGGCAACGACTTTGGGTTGGCCTTCGGCCAGCATCCGTTTGATGGAATCGCCCGCGACCACCGGGTCGTCGACCAGCAACCCGAGCGCAATAATTAATGTGGCGATCGAGACCTGCTGGATATCGATGCCCAGCACGTACATCATTCCGAACGTCATCGCTAGTGTGATGGGGATGGAGATGGCCATCAGCAGCGCCGACCTCCAGTCCCAGAATCCTATGAAGGAGACCAGCACCACCAGCGCGATCGCTTCGTAGAGTGCATCCATGAACAGATCAATGTTTTCGTCGACCTGCAGCGGCTGATCCGAAGTCCGCGCGATGATCAAATCCTCGGGAAGATAATTCTTGACCGTGGCGAGTCTCTCGTCGACACTCTTTCCGAAATCTCCAATCTGTTCCCCGTCCTTCATCTGCACGGCCAGCGTGACCGCGCGGCTGCGATGCCAGTTCCCCTTGTCATCCGCCCAGGTGAAATAGTTCAGGTAGCGCGCGGGGGATTGGTAGCCGCGAGAGATATCCACGAGATCACGCAGGTAAATTGGGCTATGGGCAGCGGAAGCTGAAGTGCCGATAATGACGTCGCCGATCTCATGAGCGTCGTCAAACTTTCCCGAAGGATCGATCTGAATGCTCTTGGGCCCGACCTCGAGCAGGCCGCCCGGCAAAGTGCTGTTGCGCGCGCTGAGAATATCCTTCAGATTCGAGGGCTTGACCCCATATTCAGCCAGTCTTTCCTGCGAATAATCGAGATAGACCTGTTCCGGAAGCACGCCCTTGCGGTCGATTTTCGCAACTTGCGGTGCGCCCTGAAGGGTGCGCGAGATCAGTTCGGTGAAATCATCAAGATCGCGATAGGAATATTTACTGCCCGCTACGGCAGCCAGCTTTGCCTCGGTTTCTTTCGGGTCGCGGATGAAAGCAGCCTGCCATGCGTCGGGGTGAATCTCGGATCGGTGAAAACGTTCCTGGAGGAGCCGTTCACCCCAGGCCCGCAAGACGTCGTCGCTTAACTGCGAAGTAGCATCAAGGCCGATGAAGCCCGACCCTTCGAAAAGATGCGAGTCCAGAAGCGCCTTGTTCTGCGCAGAAAGATTCGCGATTAACTGAAACGCTGCGCGGAGCTGCTCGGCCGCGATCGACTGAGGAAAGCAATACACCACGCTCACTCGGGGCTGCGGCGCATTCCTGGCTTCCCCGCGGCGCACCTCTTCGATTGCCTTTTGCACCGATCGCGCTCGCAGCGCAATCTCGACGCTGCTCGCCGGGGGGCTGGCCACAGTCAGCATCAGAGCCGCCGTGTCGCCGAAGTCGCTATTGAATTGGATGGGGCCAGCTCCCTGGGGAAGCTTGCTGTTTAGAGCATCGATCTTGAGGTTGATGTCGCTGAACTGCTTGCGCGTGTCTTTCAGCCGATCGTCCAATTGCACATAGACCAGCGAAAGCCCGGGAAAATTGAGTGAGCGAATACCGAAGTCCGAAGCGATCGGCGCCTTGATGAAGGCGTTCTGAGCCATCGTCTGTTCGATCGGACGGGTGACCAGTTGCTCGACTTCCTCCGCGGTCGCTCCCGGCCAAGGCGTAGTGGCAACCGCCACTCTCACAGGAATGCTTGGATCTTTGCGTTTGGGCATCTTGTGGTAGCTGTACCAGCCCCACAACATGGTGCCGAACAGCAGAATGAGCGCAACCTGGCGATGCTCGGTGAAAAACCGCGCAGTGTTGTGCGTGTGCTGAACGACTTCGGCTTCTGTCTTATGTGCCATTCGATAATTTCTGCCGCGAACATCTACATCAAATCCAGCTCAGGGAATAATGCGCACCCGGTCTCCGCTTTTGACCAGGGTGGCGCCGGTCGTGAGCACGCGCTCTCCGGGTTTTACGCCGGCGGTGACGGCAACGAGATTCCCGTAGGCATCGCCGAGTTCGACCGAGCGTGCGCGCACCGTGGTTGTATCTCCACTGTCTTCCGTGACCAGTACGGCGAAGCCATCCGCATGAACTGGGTCACGAATGATGGACGCAAGAGGAACCCCCATCGCCGGCGGGCCAACGGCTGGCCGCCCAAACCAAGCGAAGCGATCATCCCCGACTTCAAAAGATCCTTGGGGTTCGCCACGCGTCACTTCCACCGAATACACGCGGCTCTTGGGATCAGCGGCGGGAGAAATCAACGTGATGCGTCCCCGAAATTCTCCCGGGAGCGCATCGGTCGTAATGATCTGCGGCTGGCCCAGGCGAACTCGGCCGATGGCAAAATCGGGCACGCCGAAGACCGCTTTGACCGATCTCGTGTCCGCGATGGTGAAACCCTTCGTCGCAGGACCTACCAGGCTGCCGACGTCAACGTCGCGTTTGATAATCCATCCGTTGAAAGGCGCTTGCAGAGAGCAGTAATCCAACGCAATCTGCGCTTCGGATACCGATGCTTTGGCGGCATCTACCGCGGCCTTTCCGCTGGCGAACTGGGCGTTGGCCTGATCGTATTCCGGCTTGGTGGCGCTTTGTGCCGAGTAAAGAATCGATGTACGGTCAAACTGCAGCTTGGCGTGATCGTAATCCGCCTGCGCCCTGGCCAGCTGCGCCTTTGCCTGTTCAAGTTTGTCCTTGTAGTCCTGCTGGTGTACCACAGCGAGCGTCGTTCCCTTGGTAACCCAGTCGCCTTCGTCCACGTTGCGAACGTGCCCGTCTGCGCCACGCACCTGGCGGATGCTTTCGATGTAGCCACTGGAACGGAACGCCAGATCGACCTGCGAGTTGGGCACGATGTTGGCTGAGTATCTCACCGCATTTCCCGCAGTCAGCGTCTGTACTTGGGCAACGCGCACTGGGGTCAAAGCTGGAGCCGTGGAGTTGGCCGTGTTGCAACCCACCAGGCCCAGCACACTCCCGGCCAACAACAGAACGCGCACACGCTGAACTTGTGCCATTCTTAATTGCCTCATCGGTCTTCTCCCACGGCCTTTTCAAATTCAGCCTTCGACGTCCAAAACGAGAGCAGTGCCTGCTCGTAGTTGGAATTCGCCGAAGCAACAGCCGCCTGTTGTTGCAGGACATCTCTCAGCAGAACCGACTGCTGACCAAACTTCTGGGTCATCTCGCGCAGCTTTTCGGTGGCGGCGTCCGCGGCAGTCTTGGCCACGGTCAACAGAACCCGGGTTTCCTGCAGCGTTCGAAAGCGGTTGTCCACATCGAGCAGGACCTTGGACTGAGCGTCCTTCAATTGAAGCTGGCTCTGATCCAACACAATTTTCTTTTGATTGATTTCATCCTTGCGCCGTCCCCAATCAAACGGCTCCCAATTGAGTTCGAAGCCGGCTGCCACGATATTTTTCGGAACAAACTCCACGTTGAACGGCGAAGTGTAGTGGACCGCAACCGCCACGTCCGGAATATATTGGGCTTTCGCCAGGCGCCGGTCATAGTCCGCCTGCTGGACATTGATCTCGGCCTGCTTGATTTCCGGACGTTTTGAGAGCGCCATTTGCTGCGCCGCTCCTAAGGTCGGATTCCTCTGCCGCCATGGCGGGAACATCCTCGGTGCGGAACGCGGTGGCCAGATCGCGCCCCAGAAGATCGTTGAGCTGTTCCCGGCGGCTCTGCAATTGATCGGTCAACTGCAAAACGTTATAGCGTTCCTGGGCAAGCTTGGCCTTGACCTCCATGCTGTCTGACTTCAGCGCAGCCTCCTGCGAAAGTTTTTCTGACATTACCCGATCCAGTTCCTCATATTGCTTCACGCTGGCCTGGGCAGCCTGGAGAGCGCTCTGCGACTGCAGGATGGAATAGTAAGCCTGCTTCACCTGCTTCACGACGTTCTGCCGTTGCTCGCGGTATTTTTCGCTGTCCAGATCGACCGACAGTTCTTTTTCACGAATGCCGAGATGCAGTTTGTAAAGTTGCGACAGAGGCTGCGCCGCCTGGGCGAGCGCATATGTATTGAGCGTTCCCGCCGGCGTAGTGATCTTCTGCTCCATGCCCGGAATAGGCCCAACGTTCTTGTAAGTTCCAAAGGCCCCGACGGGAAAAGTAAAGTTGACAGGAGTAATGAGTACCGAGCCGAAAAGATAGGTCTGCAAAGCAGGCAAGCGTTTGGTTTTGGTTGCGGCAACATCAAACTTTGCTTTGTTGATTTCCAGGCCAGCGATTTTTAGCGTGAGGTTGTCGGCGATGGAAATTTCGATGGCCTGGTTAAGGGTCAACAGGGGGGCGGAGTCGGGTAAGTCTTGAGCCCGGATGTTGGGCGCACATAAGAAAGCGACCACCGCCAGTCCAGCAAACAAAGCGGTTGCGGCTTTCGCAGATCGTTTGCCCATAGAATTCTCTGCAATTTAGCGTACTGATGTTGTGCGGAGACTCGGTTGCGCGCGAGGAGCATGTCCGGAAGTCTGGCCGCGTATGGTATCACACGAAATCAGGCTCGGTCATGGCCCGGATTTGCCCGCTTGAACCGCCCGGGGTGGCGCGCATGGCCGCCTTTGATGTGGAGCCCAGCCGGAAGGACGACGCATCGGAATACCTCGACCAGCTTGTCCTGTCACGATGGAGAAGGCCGAGGCGAAGAGGAATTCAAGAGCCGCGAGGCAGATACCCTCAGCGTGAAGAACCGGCGAAGCCTCGGACTAATGCGGCAATCTCATCTGCAGCCGTGTCCAATGCGAAATGACCGGCATCCAGAACGTGAACTTCGGCCTTCGGAACGTCCTTGCGGTAGCGTTCCGGTTCGCCGGGATCGAACGAGAGATCGTACTTACCCCAGATCACCAGCAGCCGAGGCTGTTTCTCGCGCATCCAGGCCTGCCACTTGGGGTAGGCGTCGACGTTGGTGCGATAGTCATAGAACAAATCGCTTTGAATGTCGGCCTGGCCGGGCTGATTGAGAAAATAAAATTCATCGGTCCAGAGATCGGGGTCGTAGCGTTCGACGTTGGGATCGTTTCCTACATGGCGGGTACGCGTCGTAGCTAGCGAGAGCAGATTTGTGCGAAGCGCGCTCTCGTTGGCGGCACGATCGGCCCAAAAGGCTCGCCGCGTCTTCCAGTTCGCCCCCAGGCCTTCGTTGTGCGCCACAGCGTCCTGCACGATGAGAGCTTCTACGCGCTCAGGATGCGCCAACGCCATGCGGAAACCCACGGGGCCGCCGTAATCCTGCATATAAAGCGTATAGCGCGAGAGCCCGAGCGCTTCGCTGAAGTGATTCATGATCTCGGCATAGTGATCGAACGTATACGCGAATTTTTTTGGGTCTGGCCAGTCGCTATGCCCGAAGCCCGGGTAATCGGGTGCTACAAGATGAAAGCGATCGGAAAGCCTGACGAAGAGAGGCTCGAACATCCGCGATGAAGAAGGCAGTCCGTGCAGCAGGAGAAGCGTCGGCGCGTCTTTCGGGCCGGCTTCTCTGTAAAAGATGGAGAGCCCATCGATCTGTATCGTGCGATAAAAAGTCGGATGTTCCACGGGACGTTCCTTTCCTTGGGCGTGGGCCAGCAAGTGAAACTGGAATGATGATGGTAATGACACGAGCATCAGAGAAATCACCAATGCCGCGCGGGAGACCCGCAAGCATCGAATCCAACGGGACGAGCCGAAAAGACCATGCTGTATGACAAAATCTCTCACCCAGCCACCTCGAAAATGACTTCCAGTTCAACCGGGGTGCCGAGCGGAAGGCTGGCGACGCCATACACCAGGCGGCACGGGCTCTTGTCTTTTCCGAAGACGTCTTGCAGCAACTCCGAAGCAGCGTCTGCGACCCTCGGCTGATCGCGGACATCTCCCGATGTGGCCACCGACACGCCGAGCCGGACGACCCGCGTCACTTTATCGAGCGAGCCCAAATGCTGCCGCGCGACACCGAGGACGTTGAGCGCCGCGAGGCTGAGCCGCCTTGCGCCCCGCTTCCACGTCTAGCTCCGCTCCGACGCGCCCAACGAATTTCGCCCCGCGGCCTTCCGTGGGAAGCATGCCGCTCAGAAAAAGCAGATTGCCCGTCTGCACCGCTTCCACATAGCTGCCGAACGGCTCAGGCGGAGCCGGGAGCGTGATGCCGAGTTCTTTCAACCGCTGCTCGGCGCTGGCGGGCCGAGAGCCTTCGCGGGTGGCTATTTGCTCTTTCGAATCTGTATTCATTTATCTCTCCCCATTGGGAATAGCGTGCGTGATAAAACACGGGAAAGGCGGGTGGCCACCCTTACTGGGGAAGTATAAGTAGACAGGAGTGAGTTTGGCGACCCTTGCGCCACTGCAATGAACGGGCGAACCATTCCCGATGAAAACAGCGTCAGAATCCTAGTTGGACGCAGCTTTGGTCTGTGCGAAGGACGTCTGTTCCGAATCCATGACCCGCTCGATCGCCGCGAACAGGTCGCGTGCGCTAATAGGTTTCGAGACATAGTCGTCCATGCCGGCCGCGAGACAGCGGTCACGATCTCCCACCATGGCGTGAGCGGTCATGGCGACAATCGGAATGCGTTTTCGGCCTGGTTGCTCCGGGGTGCCCGTCAATTCCTGTCTTCGAATCATCCTCGTGGCCTCAAGGCCGTCCATTTCCGGCATCTGAACATCCATCAGAATAAGATCGAAGATCTGTTCCTGCCATGCCGCCAGCGCCTTTTTCCCGGACTCTGCAAGAAAAACCGTGTGTCCTTGCTTCTCCAGAAGTCGTACGCCCACTTTTTGATTTACCAGATTGTCCTCCACCAACAAAATCCTGAAGTGCCGACGAACTTCCGCCGCCGGCACGGCCTCAGCCAGAGGCCTTGACCGATTCGCGCTTTCCCAGCAACGCGAGTTTGATTGCTTCCATGAGTTCCGCCCGTTTGAACGGTTTCGACAAGCATGCCTTGACGCCTAATTCGCTGCAGCGTGCGGCGTCGCCTTTGGCGCCGGCGGAGGTCAACATAATGACGACCGATTCCGTCAGACTCGGATCCCGCTGAATGTGGGCGGCCACATCGAATCCATCCATTCCCGGCATCTGCCTGTCCAGCAGGACGAGGCGATAAGCATGCCCGGCATTTTTCGCCGCGTGCAGCATTTCGATGGCTTGGCTTCCGCCTTCCGCCTCGTCCGCCTTCATGTGCCAGCAGATGAGGGCCTCACGCAGCAGAGTGCGATTGGTGGCATTGTCATCCACAATAAGGACGGAAAGATCGCGGAGGACTTCCAGGTCGGACGTGGCCCACTTTGTTCCGGGGTGACTTTTGCAAGCCGAAGGACACGGTGAAATGGAAAGCACTGCCATTGCCGGGCTGGCTCTCGACCCACAGCCTGCCTGCCATCAATTCAACGAGCTTCGAAGAGATCGACAGACCGAGGCCGGTGCCGCCGTATTTTCTCGTCATTGAGTTGTCGGACTGCGCGAAGGCTTCGAAAATCACCTTCTGTTTGTCCAAGGGAATTCCCGGGCCGGTATCGACCACGCTAAAGTGCAGGGCGGCTTGGGATGTGGATTTCGACTCGACCTCAACCTTCACCACCACCTGACCTTCGGATGTGAACTTGATCGCATTTCCAACCAGATTCACCACGATCTGATTGAGCCGGAATGGATCTCCAACAAGATCCGTAGGAACTTGCGGCGAAATATGGCAGATGAGTTCGAGTCCTTTCTGCTGGGCCCGGAGACCCAGGACGCTGATCGTTTCTTCCAACCTGTCGCGAAGATTGAAATCGATGTTCTCAACTTCCAGTCTGCCGGCCTCGATTTTCGAGAAATCCAGAATGTCATTGATCAGCGCCAGCAGCGAAGCCGCGGAGGTCTTCACCGTGTTCAAATATTCGCGCTGCTCGTGACTGAGTTCGGTATCAAGCGCCAGCTCTGTCATACCGATAATTCCGTTCATCGGCGTGCGGATTTCATGGCTCATGTTGGCCAGAAATTCGCTTTTCGTCCGGTTAGCGATTTCGGCGGATTCCCGGGCGCGAATCAATTCCTCCTGGTAGAGCTTCCGCTCGGTAATCTCGGCTGCGATTCCAACCACCCGCACCAACAGCCCGCCTTGGTCGCGAACCGGAAAGGCCCGGTCGCTTATCCATTTCTCCCGGCCACCCGGTGTTCGTATGCGATATTCCGACTCGAGCAATTCTCCCTGCAATTGCCTGACAAACACCGAGTGGGCCCGTTCCCGGTCATCGGGATGGATCGCGTCCGCCCATGACATTGGATTTCGGTAGACGCTCTCGCAGGTCCGGCCCCAAACTTCTTCATAGGCGGGACTGACATAGAGAATTTCGTCGGCAGCCGGAGTACTCATCCAGAACACTTCGCGAATATTTTCCGCTAACTGGCGAAACCTCTCTTCGGTGGTATGGAGAGTCTTCTCGGTTTGTTTCTTCTCGGTAACGTCACGGAATGTCCATACTCCGCCCATAATATTTTCCGCTCTCATCGATAACGGGAGCCGAATAATGATCGAGCAATGTGCCATCTTTCAACTCGATTTCGTCGCGGCTGCTCGCGCCGGGATGCTGGGTGAGATCCTGGACCTTGGCTATGAAGGGTTCGGGCTCCTTGATGAGGGCACCTATATGCGCAAGGATGCTCTGCTTACCTTTGCCGGCCAGGATGTCAGGAGGAACGTGGAACAGTTCGACTAACCTCTGGTTGTGCATCAGCCTTTGGCCGCGGTCGTCCACCACTAGAATCCCATCGATGGTGGAGTTTGCCTGCGCCTGCAGAAACGCGGTTTTCGATCTCAGGTCGGATTCTGTCCGCCGGCGTTCGGTGACGACTGATCCCAGGCAAAGGCTGGTCAACCCGAGGGCCAACATGGCAAGTTGGAATCGCGGCATTGATCCGCCAGGCGCCCGCACGAACCAGGCTGCGAAGGTCATCCCCAGGTTTATGGCGAAGCTGGCTATTGTCGCCCCTGGCAGACCGCGGCGCACCGCAACCCACACGACCGGAATGAAGAGCAGATAAAGAGGCTGGTACGGAATTGCAGGAGCCCAGCCGAACACCAGCCAGATGGCAGCAAGAATAGTTCCCGCCTGGGCTGCTATCTCCAGGATTTCAAACATGGACAGCGCACGCCGTTTTGGCGCGAGGTGGCGAATGCCAGTCTCGGCCGTCAACCAGGAACCTACCTTCGGCGCGACATGTAAAAGCAAAAAAGGAGCAAAGGTAACAATCGAAACCGCGTCACTGGCCAACCAGTCTAAGGCTGCCCTCAGAGCATCGGATCGGTGAATGAGTCCGTCTGCCAGAACTGTCAGCATTCCGACAGGGGCACTCAGAATCGCTGCGCCTAGAAAGACGAGCAAAAACTTGCCGACGTCACGGATCGTGCCCAGCCTCGGATCGATTCGCCATCGCCCTCGGAGAAGAACCGCACCGCCTATATAGGCGAGGTAAATCATTGCCGAACCGGGAATTCCGGCCCAGGAAATGATCGGTCGATGGTAGTTCACTACCGCCGCGAACAGGCTGGAAACGAGTATCAACGGCGAATACCGCAACCCGCCCCACAGCAACAACGCCAGGATCAACCCTACCGGCCAATAACAAGTGGGCGCCCCTTCCCAAGCCTGGGACGCTGTCGAAGAACCGTCCAGGAGCAGAAACGCCGCGAGAAAGATAATCGCAAGAAGGAATTGTTTGCGGAAAGGAGCGCGGTTCCAGTTCGGTAGTTCTGCGGGGCCGATGTCAGGCAAGGTTCGAAGCATTTCAGATTGGAGTGCGAGCTCAGCGGCGATGGTATCCCGCTAGTATGTGCTGGGAACATTGACGACCAGCCAACAAATACCGGTGCCAGAATGGGTGAGTCTCAAATCAGGATGGTTCCCATTTCTGGATAGTCGTCGGCTGACGGCTTCGTTTCCATCCTCTTATTCAGGTACCGCCAGGGGCCTCGTTGGCGACAGCGGCCATGCCATCGCCGTTTTCAGTGCTCCGCAGACATGACCTGTATAATTGCGCCTCGCTCCCGGAGCCCGCTGCAAGCGCTATGCGCTTCTACGACACCGCCTTATGGATCGCGATAAAAAGGTTGGCCCTGGGTCTGGGCCTGATCGCGCTATTTTCCTCGATATTGCTGCTCACTGATTTGGGCCATCGCAAGACGGCCTCCGCGGCTTCCGCCAGGGCGCGTTCCGAAGCTGGCGCAACCGGCAGAACCGTCAAAGCCGCGATCGTTTACTTCGCCCGTGACGTTGGCACCGACCAGTGTGTACAGGGCCTGATCGAGGGCCTGAAAGCCAGTGGCTTCGACGAAGGGAAAAATCTGGAAGTTCGCCGCGCCGATGCGCAAGGCGAAATGATCAACATCCCCGCCATCCTGCAGAACTACGACAACTCCGATGTCGACCTTATTATGACCATCACCACCCCGTGCCTCACCGGGGCCTGCAACAAGGTGAAGCACAAGCCCGTGGTTTTTACCTGCGTGACCGATCCGATCGCCGCCGGAGCGGGTAAAACCCACACTGACCACTTGCCTTTCGTCACCGGCGTCGGCAGTTTTCCCCCCATCAGCCGCACCCTGGACATGATGCAGAAGCTCGTCCCCGGATTGCGCGCGGTGGGAACTATGTACAACCCGGCGGAGGCCAACTCGGTGAAGGAGTTGACGGCGGCCCGCGAGATATTTCGGAACCGCGGCGTAAGACTCGAGGAGATCGCCCTCGCCGGTTCCAATGAAGTTCTGCAGGCGGTGCAGATTCTGGCGGGACGGGATGTCCAGGTAGTGTGGCTCCCAGGAGACAACACCGCCATCGAAGGCTATGAAGGCGCGGTGAAAGGCGCCAAGGATGCGCACCTGCCGCTCATCACCGATGAATGCTCTGAGCTGCCCCGTGGCGGTCTGGCGTGTCTCGGCATCAGCCTCCACTCGGCGGCCGTGGCTTCCGGAAAGCTGGCGGGCCGGGTGCTGCTGGGCGCAGACCCGAAAGATCTGCCTCTTCAGGAAGTTGCGGTTGAGGAATTGGCCATCAGCCGCGGCGATGCAGAGCGACTGGGTTTGACCATTCCTAAGGAGTATTCGCAGAAGGTCGGTCCGTAACAACTCAGCCATGGAAATCGTTACCCAACAACTCGGTGACGCACTCGAAGTCAAGGTCAAGGGACGGCTTGACAATTATTGGACCGAGCATCTGCGCGGCAACCTGGAAGAGGTAATCCGCGGCGGAGCACACGGCATTCGTCTGAATCTGTCCGAGATTTCCTTTCTCAGCTCGGCGGGCGTCGGGCTGTTGGTGAAGTTTCACACCCAGCTGAAAAACATTGGCGGCAGTTTCGTGATCACCAGCCCTTCGGAGCGGGTGAAACAGGTTTTGGACCTCTGCAGGCTTTCGACCATCCTGCTCGCCCAGACAACTCCGGCCTCTTCGCCTCCGGTGCACAAAATCGAAGTACGCAGCTTTACATCTGCCGCCGGGTCGTTCGAGGTGATGGAGTGCGCTGCGGGAAAACCGCTGATCTGCGAACGCATCGGCGATCCGGCCTTGCTGAAAGGTTGCCGTTTCGGTCCGGCGGATTGCTCGATGGTGACGTATCCGTCGAACACATTCGGCTTCGGCTTGGGAGCTTTCGGCCATGGCTTCGAGGATGCGCAGACTCGCTTTGGTGAATTCCTGGCGGTGGGCGGCTCGGCGGCTTATCTGCCGACAGACGGAACCAACGTGCCGGATTTCATGGTCTCCAGCGGCAAGTTGGTGCCGGAGATGAACGTCCTGTATGGAGTGCGATGCGAAGGCGCATTCACCCACCTGATGCGATTCGAAACCTCCAGTGCCGAAGGCCCCATCTCGCTGGCGGAGTTAGTGCGCACCGCGTTGGAGATTTCAGACACTCCGGCAATTGGACTGGTCATGGTGGTCGAATCGGCTGGATTGGTGGGAGCCGCACTTCGCCGCTCGCCCGGAGCCGCTACTGGAGTGACCGACGCCCCGTTCAAATATCCGGAGGTTCGCTCCTGGCTTTCATTCTCAACCGAGCGGCTGTACTCGCGTTCGCTGGCGTTAGTCTCAGGCGTAGCTGCAAGGTCCGAGTGCGCGCCGCTGGCGCCCCTGCTTCGGCCGTTGGGAACTGAAGCGTGGCCGCAGGGGCATTTTCATGCGGCGGCATTTTCCTATCGTCCGCTGCAGAAGGGGAGCATCGATCTGAAAACCACGGTCACTACTTTATTCGAGACCGAGACTTTGCAAGGCGTACTTCACCTGCTCACCGACGGCCGCGTCGCCGCCGGACCGCAGCAAAGCGAGTTCGTCCGCGGCGCCTGCTGGATCGGCGCGGCGTCCGAGATCAGATGAACTTGACACGCATATGAGCCTGCTGATTGGCACATTCACGATAGGCTTCATCCTCTCGCTGCTCGCCCTGGGCGTGTTCATCAGCTTCCGCATCTTTGCGTTTCCCGACATCACGGCCGATGGATCGGTCACTCTAGGCGCCGCCGTCGCAGCGACCATGATGGCGCACGGCACGAATCCGCTGCTGGCATCGCTGGCTGCCTTCGGTGCCGGAATGATTGCAGGAGCCTGCACCGGCACACTCTATACCCGTTTCAAGATCAACTCGCTGCTCTCCGGAATTCTGGTAATGACCGCGCTCTATTCCATCAACCTGCACATCATGGGCAAGAGCAACGTTCCCCTGCTGTCCGTAACCACGCTGGCAACGCAGTCGGAGCAGATTGGAATAAAGCTCATGCGCGGGGCCACCACTTTCGATCTCGCGGGTTGGGAAGTCAGCGTGCGCGACGCGTCGGTGCTGGCAGCGGTCGCTCTGGTTGTAACCTTGACGGGCACGTTGCTGTATCTTTTTCTGCGCACCAATCTCGGTATGGCCATGCGCGCCACCGGCGACAACGTGCAGATGATCCGGGCACTGGGAGTCAACGACGCCAACATGATCATCTTCGGAGTTGCGATTTCGAACGGCTTCGTGGCGCTGTCCGGAGCGCTGCTGGCGCAGTATCAGGGCTTCGCGGACGTCGGCATGGGGATCGGAATGGTGGTGTGGGGACTGGCCAGCGTCATCATCGGAGAGGCGCTAGTGGGGACGAACCAGTTGGGCACGACGATTATCGGTGCGGTTATGGGTTCCGTGCTCTTCCGGTTACTGGTGGCTGTGGCCTTGCGCTGGGGACTCAGTCCCAACGACCTGAAGCTGATCACGGCGGTCTTCGTCTTCTGCGCCCTCATCGTGCCGCAATTCCTGCGCAAGAAGCGCACACGGATCGCCCATGCTTAGATCGCATGCTAGAGATTCAGGGAGTCTCGAAGACATTCAACGCGGACACCCCGAATGAAGTCCGCTCGCTGCGCGGCGTGAACCTTGAGCTGGCCGCCGGTTCCTGGGTGATCATCATCGGAACCAACGGCTCGGGAAAATCCACATTGCTGAATGCCGTCGCTGGAACGTTTCTGGTGGACGAAGGAACCATCCGCCTGGCGGGACGCGACGTGACCCGATGGCCCGAGCATGCCC
This sequence comes from Terriglobia bacterium, assembly GCA_963812465.1. Taxonomy (GTDB): domain Bacteria; phylum Acidobacteriota; class Terriglobia; order Terriglobales; family Acidobacteriaceae; genus JAIQFF01. Next base: position 2,245 of record CAWEVE010000001.1, on the reverse strand, counting down.
GCGCCCAACTGATCGGGCGCGTGTTTCAGAATCCGTTCAGCGGCACTTCACCCAGCCTGACCATAGAAGAGAATCTCAGTCTTGCTGCGCTCCGCGGCCGGGGCCGGGGTCTGGGCTGGGGATTGAAACAGTCGCTGGTAGCTAGAATGCGCGACGAGGTCAGCCGGCTGAATATGGGACTTGAAAACCGGCTGGAGAACGCGATCGGAAGTCTCTCGGGAGGACAGCGTCAGGCGCTTACGCTGCTCATGGCCACCTGGCTGCGCCCAGAACTGTTGCTGTTGGACGAGCACACTGCCGCCCTTGATCCCAAGAGCGCGGACCTGGTCATCGCCCTGACCGAGCAGGTGGTGGCGCGCGACCAACTCACCACTCTGATGGTGACGCACTCCATGCACCAGGCGGCAAGTCTGGGAGACCGGCTAATAATGATGCACCGCGGCCAGATCATCCACGATTTTCAGGGCGCCGAAAAACGGCGGCTGCGTCCCGACGACTTGCTGGCCCGCTTCGAAGAAGTCCGGCGCGCCGAACAGCTGGACGAAAGCGCAGCCGAGATGCTCGCCGCCCAGTACATCTGAGCGTTATCAATCAGGATCCGACCGGGCCCGATGTATGGTATGCATCGTGCTGCTTGAAATTCCTGTAGATTTCCACGAATCTGTCGAATGAGCCGCCTCCCATCCGTCATACATTCGGGCGCACACTGCGTTCACAATAGTTCCCAAAGGAGAAAAGCCAAATGCAATTTGCCTTGCTAATCTATGAATCCCCCGAAGCTTTTGCGGCGCGGAAAAGCGATGGAACCGACCCCTACACCGGTGCCTGGCGCGCGTACCATAAGTCGCTCGTCGAATCCGGCAGCTACGTCGCTGGCGATCCACTTGAAGCGCCGGACACCGGAACCACAGTGCGACTTAAGGAAGGTAAGCGGCGCGTACAAGATGGCCCATTCGCGGATACCAAGGAGCAACTGGGAGGATTCATAATCATGGAGCTCCCATCGCTTGACGTGGCGCTCGATTGGGCGGCGCGTTGCCCTGCGGCCTCGGCTGGTGTTGTGGAGGTGCGTCCGCTTGCGCCTGCAGCCAAGCATCGGATCACGTGATGAGCGGAAGCGGCCAGGAAAGCGACAGCACTCACCGGACGATCGAGCGTGTAGCCCGCGAATCCTATGGTCGTCTGGTGGCCTATCTTTCCTCACAGACGCGCGACGTGGCCAGTGCCGAGGACGCCCTCAGCAATGCGCTGGTCGCTGCACTCAAGTCCTGGCCGCGCGATGGCGTGCCACAGAATCCGGAGGCCTGGCTGCTGACCACGGCGCGCCGCTCGTTCATCGATCATGTGCGTCATCAACAGGTGGCTGCTGCAAGCGAGCCGACCCTCCAGCTCCTGAGAGAGGAACACGAGGTGGCCTTGTCGACGGAGTTTCCAGATGACCGGTTAAAACTGCTCTTCGTATGCGCTCATCCCGCGATCGATCCAGCCATGCACACGCCGCTTATGCTGCAAACTGTTCTGGGACTGGATGCAGCACGAATCGCCGGCGCCTTCCTGGTTTCGCCGAAAACGATGGGCCAGCGCCTGGTGCGCGCCAAGACCAAGATCCGCGATGGCGGTATTCAATTCGAAGTCCCGCAAGAGCACGAGTTGCCGCAGCGGCTGGACGCGGTGCTTGAAGCGATTTATGCCGCTTTCGGGATTGCTTGGGACGACATGGCGGGCGTCGACCAAGTCGGGCGCGATCTGGCCGAGGAGGCGATCTGGCTCGCACGGGTCCTTCTACACCTGATGCCCGCGGAAGCGGAGGTTCGCGGCTTGCTGGCTCTCATGCTTCACTGTGAGGCCCGCAGAGCGGCACGGCGGGGGCCTGACGGCCGGTACGTTCCTCTCTCGGAGCAAGATTCACGCAGTGGTCGTTTGCTTTGATAGAGGAGGCGGAACGCCATCTCGCCGAAGCATCGAGCCGCGGTCGCACCGGACGCTTTCAACTCGAAGCCGCGATTCAGTCGGTACACGCCGAGCGGGCACGCAGCGGCCGGACCGAATGGGTTGCGATCATGTTCTTCTATGAACAATTGGTCCGCATATCGCCCACGCTCGGCACGCAGACTGGATATGCCGCAGCAGCAGCCGAAGCGAAGGGACCTAAGCGGGCCTGGCATTGTTGGATGGGATCGACCCGGACGATGTCTCCGCTTATCAGCCCTACTGGGCGGTTCGCGCCCATCTGCTGCAACGGCTG